>MEUD01000001.1 GCA_001771575.1 candidate division WOR-1 bacterium RIFOXYB2_FULL_45_9
ATGGAATTCAACACTATTTCGATCCTCGTTGTAGCGCTTAGTTCTTTTTTACTTGGTTTAGCCGCGCTGTTTTTTGGCAAAGAAAAAGTGGTAAATCTTACTCTGGCCATGCTATCGCTCTCTATCGGGGTCTGGTGTTTTGGGCAGTTTATGGGAGCGATTGTCCCCGGCCGGGAGGAGGTCCTTTTTTGGACCAGACTGAATATTGGCGGTGCGGTCCTGATCCCGTTTTTTTTCCTTTGTTTTTCCGTTGCTTTTACCGGCAAATTGCCGAAAGAAAAAAGTCTCATTGGCGCCGCGCTCCTGCTGGCGGCCGCTTTTTTACTCTTCGACCTGACCCGTTATTTTGTCGCTGATGTCGCGCCAATCTTTGGGCTCCGTTATTATCCGGTCGCGGGGATTGTTTATCCATATTTTGGCATATACGTGATTGTCTTGTTCGCGATCGGATTCACCAAGCTGGTCAAACAACTTCAGGTTACTGTCGGCGAGGCGCGGAACCAGGTGAAGTATGTCCTGCTCGCTTCGCTGATCGGTTTTTTAGGAGGGATGACCGCGTTTTTCCCGATCCTGGGACTCGATCTTCCGGTCATCAGCCATTACTTTATGCCCCTTTATCTCGCTCTGATCCTTTACGCCGTCGTGCGCCATAAACTGCTCGATATCAACATCGTCCTGTTTGAGGGGCTGGTCTATTCTTTTCTGACTTTTCTTTTTACCGGGTTTTATCTGTTGGCTCTGATCCTGCTCAACCGTTTATTCGCCAATGTTATTCATCTCAATAATTGGCTCGCGCTGGGAGGGATAGTTTTTGCTTCGGTCATTATTTTCCAGCCGCTCCGGGACCTGGTCCAGAAATTCATTGACCGCTTGTTTTTTAGGGGGGAATATTACTATATAAAAAAGATCAATGACCTGTCGGCGGAAAACGATAAATTGGCCGCACTTGGGACGATGGCGGCTGGGATGGCCCACGAGATTAAAAACCCTCTCGCGGCGATCAAAGGGTTGACGCAGGTCCTGCCGGAAAATTTAAGCGACCGGCGGTTTATTGCCGATTACAGCGAGATAGTTCCCCGCCAGCTTGACCGGATCAATAAAATAGTCGATGATTTGCTCGCCTTTGGCCGGCCTGGTAAAATGGTCTTTCGCGGGACCGGCCTTGGCCGGCTGATAAATGGGACACTTAAGCTTCTGGCCAGAGAGTGCCAAAACCAGCGGATCAAGATTGAGCTGGAGCCGCTTCCTGATTTAACGGTTGATCTTGATGCCGAACGTTTTGGCCAGGCTTTTTTGAACATTTGCCTGAACGCCATCCAGGCGATGCCGGATGGGGGGACGTTGAAGATCAATTTAATGGTTGCCGGAGAAAAGGCGGTAATTGAGATCGCCGATACCGGCATCGGCATTCCGGCCGATAAACTGGCCCTTATTTTTGATCCGTTCTTTACCACCAAAGGGCGGGGGACCGGTCTGGGTTTGGCGGTTACTTATCGGATCGTTCAAGAGCACGGCGGCGAGATCGGCGTGACCAGCCGCCCGGGAGAGGGGACAACTTTTAAAATATGCCTGCCTATAAAACAAAAGCGATAAGTATAAGGAACAAGCCGTTTGCCGAGGCGGACAAACTGGTGACCCTTTTTTCCCGCGACCACGGCAAGATCAGAGTGCTGGCCAAAGGGGCCAGACGGATCCCGTCCCGTTTTGGCGGACGGGTCGAAACTTTTAGCTACGCCGATTACTTTTTGGCCAAAGGGCGGTCCCTTGATATCGTTTCGCAATGCGAAGTTTTGGAATCGTTCCAGATCGTCCGGGACGATCCGGCCGGTTTAAAGGCCGGGATCTACTTTCTTCGTTTGATCGACGCGGCAACCGCCGAGGGCCAGCCGAACCCGGAATTGTTCGATCTGCTCCTGACCGGCCTCTGCCGATTAAAAGAAAAGACCGACGCGCCCAAGGTTGTGGTAGAATTTGAAAAAGCTTTCCTGCGGATCGAAGGGATCTATCGGGAAGGGTTTGATCCAAAATATTGCATCAGCGACCACGTGGGGAGAGATATCAGAGAATGGTAAAAACAGGGTTTGGCGTCATCTTTTCAAATCTGGGCTTCATGCTTTTATGGCTTGGCCAGCTCACTTCCCAGCTGGCCGACCGGATCTTTGTTTATGTCCTGATGATCATCATTTACCAGCAGACGCGCTCCAACCTTGGGGTTTCTCTCCCTCTTCTGGCGTTTGGTATTCCGTCAGTTTTGGTCGGTCCTTGGGCGGGTGTTTTAGTTGATCGGCTGGACCGGAAAGGGATTCTGGTCGTGACCGCGGTCGCGCGCGGGCTTTTAACCCTGCTGATTATTCCGTTTTTGACCGCCCCTCTGCAGGTCATTTTTTTGATCAGTCTCCTGCTTTATACCATGGCGCAGTTTTTCGCCCCGGCCGAGACCTCTTCCATACCGGAGCTGGTAGACAAGCACAACCTGATCATCGCCAACGCGCTCTTCATGATGACCTGGATGGCCTCTTCGGTGGTCGGTTTTGGCCTTGGGGCGCCGATCGTTAATCTCTTTGCCGAGAAGAACACCCTTATTGTTTCCGCGGCCCTCTATTTTATCTCCTCGGCGGCGATCTTGATGATCCCTATTCGTCCCCGGCCGATAACCGGGAAAAGCCATGTTTTAAAAGACCTGCTGGTCGGCTTTGAATTTATTCGCCGCCATGGCGTGGTCAGTTTTTCCCTTATCCAGCTTTTTACCGCGGCGTCAGCCATTGCCACTCTTTCATTGCTTGCGATCTCCTACGCCGGGGACGTACTGAAGATCGGAGAGAGAAATTTTGGTTATTTGATCATCGCGGTCGGCGTCGGCATGCTGATCGGGATGTTTACTCTGGAGCGGATCAGGCATTTCTTAAAGATGGGAACGATCGTGACGGCGAGCTTTCTTCTTTCCGGCGGACTGATCGTCTGGCTGGCCCTGGTCAAGGACCTTCATCTGGCCCTGGTCTTGATCACCCTCCTTGGGGTCGGCAATATTTATATTACTTCGACGATCCAAACGATCCTCCAGCACCGGATCCCGAGGCAGATCAGAGGGCGGGTCTTTGGCGTGCAAAATATGCTGGTCAACTCAGCCTTCACTCTTCCGGTCGTCCTCTTTGGCTGGATCGCTGATCTGGCGGGGATAACCAATTCTATGGCGATTCTGGGGTGGGTTTTGCTTCTCGTCGGCGTGATCGGGCTTTTGCTTCCCAAAATGAGGCCGGCTTGATGGATATAACTGAGCTGGAATTTTCTTTTGAGTGTCTCCGGCGAAGAGTGCTGGCAAGAATAAAGGACGCGAACGAGCGATGGCGCGAAACCTGGGAAAAAAGCCGGGGGAACATCTGGGCGGAGGAGGAGCTGGTCGCCCTCAAACTGGAGATCCAACTGCGGGAGAAAGAAGCGATCGCCGAACTTGGCCGTCTTAAGCTGAAGATCGAACGCCAAAAAAAGTGTTGTTTGGATTAGATGTCAAAAACCTGCCACTATTACGTGACCCTGCGCTGTAACGATGCCTGCGAATTTTGCCGCGTCTGGACCGACCAGGAACAATACCAGGAAACGACCGACCACGAAAAAGTTTTTAAAGAACTGCGGATCCGGGGAGGACGAAAAGTTTATATTACCGGTGGAGAACCTCTTCTCCGGGACGATCTTCCGGATATCCTTCGCGCGGGGCGGCGGAATAATTTTTGGGTCGGTTTAATGACCAACGGGATCATGTACCAGGAAGTTGGGCGGGAGCTCAAAGGGCTGGCGCACGCCATTTTTTTCTCCCTTGATTATCCGACCATGGAGGAGCACGACCGGAGCCGGGGGGTTGAATGCTTTAACCAGGTCGTGCCGGCGATAGAATTTGCCAGGGGCCTTGGCGAAACGGTCATCATCCAATTTACCATGACCAGGGACAGTGTCCGCTTTCTTCCGGAAATGGTCGATCTGGCGCAACGGCTGGGTGTTTATCTTTATCTATCGCCGGTCTATGATTTCTTTGGGACCCAGGGATTTGAAAAAGCGACCATCGCTTACATCCTATATTTTGCCAAACGGAAACATGTCCTGGTCAATAGGGCGGCGCTGGAATTTATTAAACGGGGGGGGAATAACCTTGTTTTCCCCCGCTGCAAAGCCGAAGAGACGACCCTGACCGCGATGCCGGACGGCCGGCTGATCAAACCTTGCTTTTACAACAGGGGAGGAGTGGAGGGGCGGGAGGCGGTCTGCTCGTCTTGCATGCGCTGGCCGTATATGATAGCATCCTTTAGCCAAATGCCGGATCGCTATTACTGGTTGAATCTTTATTCCAGGTTCGACGCTTGGCGAAAAGGAGCAAATATATGAAGATAGTGATGCTTTCCCCTTATTTTTATCCTCACACCGGCGGTACCGAAAAATATGTCCGGGATCTCTCTACGGCGCTTATTAAAGAAGGTCACGAGGTAACGGTCATCACCAATAACCTGCCAAAAGCCAAGAACGCGCCGGCTAAGGAAACTTTGCCGGAAGGGATTAAAGTCATCCGGCTTGATGCGATCGACATGTTCAGTTATTTGCCGGTCAGCACCCAGTTCAATCTTAAGATGCTGGAAGGCTATGACATTGTCCATGTCCATGTCCCGGCGTTTAGTTTCCTTCGTTCGGTCGCCGGCAAGATTAAACAGCCGCTGGTCGTCACCTATCATTGCGACGTTACCGTTTCCGAAAAATATTTCGGCGTTCCTGTCCCGCAATGGCTTGTTCCATTATTTGAGGGGGCCAACAACCTTTACGCCAGGATGTTGCTGGCCAAAGCGGACACGGTCTACAATACGACCGAAACCTACGCTTCAACCTCGCCGGTCATGAGAAATGTTTCCCACCGGGTCATTCCGATCGGGATCTTTTTCGATAAGATCGACGAGATCCAGAAAAAACTCAATTTGACCCCGGACAAAAAGAACTCCCGACAGATCCTTTTCCTTGGCCGGTTAGCGGGGAACAAAGGGTGCGACTATCTGGTCAAAGCGATGCCAAAAGTGTTGGAAAAATTTCCTGACACCAAGTTGGTCATTTGCGGCGATGGGGAAGAGAAGGCCCATATCCTGGACCTGGTGACCCAATTTAACATCGGTCCGTCGATCACTTTTTTGGGGACAGCGACTTTTGATAAACTGGTTGAACTTTATTACACGTCCATCGCTTATATTTTCCCATCGATCAATCGGTTGGAAGCCTTCGGCATCGTCCAATTGGAAGCAATGGCCAATTATACCGCGATTGTCGCTTCTGATATCCCTGGCCCGAACGCGGTTATGGATGTCGGTCAGTCCGGCTTGCTTGTGCCGAAACAGGACCCGGAGGCGCTGGCCGCCGCGATCTGCCAGATCCTGGCTGACCCGGAAAAAGCCAAAGCTATGGGGCGCCATGGCCGCCAGCAGGTTGAAACCAAGTACAACTGGAAGACCATTGTTCAACAAGTCATAGGGATCTACAACGAACTTTTGGCGAAAAAAAGTAAATGAGGGTACTGGTTACCGGCGGGGCCGGTTTTATCGGCTCCAACATAGTCGATCGTTATCTGGAAGCGGGCCATGAGGTCGCCGTATTGGACGATCTTTCGACCGGCAAGCGTGAAAACCTCAATTCGAAAGCGACTTTTTTTCAGACCGACCTGCGCGATCTCTCTTTAACCAAATTGATCGCCGATTTTAAACCGGAGATCATTACTCATCTGGCGGCCCAGATCGACGTTAGAAAGTCGGTCGCCGACCCGATCAACAACGCGGAGATCAACGAGCTGGGGACCCTTAACCTGCTGAACGCCGCCCGGGACGCGAAAGTCAATAAGATCATTTTTTCATCGACCGGCGGCGCGCTTTACGGCGAGGTCAAAGGGTCAAGCGGGGCGGCGGAAGATCATCCGATGGAGCCGATCTCCCCTTACGCCATTACCAAACGCTCGGTCGAAATGTATCTCCACGCTTACTTCCAGCTTTATGGATTAAAGTACACGGTCCTTCGTTACGGTAATGTCTACGGGCCGCGGCAGGACCCTTTGGGAGAAGCCGGGGTGATCGCTATTTTTTGCGGCAAGTTGATGAAGAAAGAGGTCCCGACCATTTATGGGGACGGCGAGCAGTTGAGGGACTATATCTACGTTGCCGAGGTCGCCGATGTTAATTTGATCGCTTTGACCAAAGGGGATAACCGTGTTTTTAATGTCGGCACGGGAGAGGGGACGTCGGTCAACCAGCTTTACGCTATTCTTAAAGAGCTGTTTAAATTTGATCAGGAAGCTGTCTACTTGCCGTCGCGGGCGGGAGAGCTTTTCCGGAGCGTTCTTGATTGCCGCCTGGCGAAAAATGAGCTGGGATGGCAGGCCAACTGCGATATCAAGGAAGGGTTGAGGCGAACGGTCGCCTGGTACTACGCTTAAGAAAGCGGCAAAGTAAAAATAAATTTTGATCCATGCCCCATTCCTTCCGATTCCGCCCAGATCCTTCCCCCGTGCGCTTCCACGACCTCTTTGGCGATAGCGAGTCCCATGCCGATCCCACCTGTCGCCCTGGTATATGAACTGTCTACCTGGAAGAAGCGCTCGAAGACCTTAAAAAGGTTCTTGCCGTCCAGTCCGATCCCGGTATCGGAGACAGAGATCTTGACCGATTGCTCTTCTCTGGCCATGACGACGTTGACCTTTCCCCCCGTCGGCGTGAACTTGAGGGCGTTCCCCAGCAGGTTGTCCATCACCCGGACCAGCTTTTTTCGGTCGCCGATCACGGCGATGTTGCCGTCGCCGTGGTCAAAAGAAAAAGCGACCCCCCTGGCGGCAAACAAAGAAGCGGCGTTGTCAACGCTCTCTTTGATCATTTTCTCCAAAAAGAAGGGCTCTTTTTCAGTTTCCAGCGGCTTTCCCGCTTCAATGCGGGAGATATCAATGATCGATTCGATCAGGTCTTGCAGATGGTTGGCGTTCTTGAGGACCGTTTCGAGCGCGTTCTTTTGCCGTGGTTCCAGCGGGCCGATATTTCCCTGGAGAAGGATGGCGACGTATCCTTTGATCGGGGTAAGCGGGGTGCGGAGTTCGTGGCTGACGATCGAAAGAAACTCCCGCTTGGTCTGGTCGACCTTCTTGAGCTCGCTGATATCCTTAAGGATCAGGGAGGCGCCGATCATTTTTCCCTCGGCCCCCTTGATCGGGGAGCAGGATAAAAGCAGTTCGACCCGGCCCCTCTCTTTGGTGTTAATGCCGATCTCCAGCGCCTTGATCTCTTCACCGGCGCTGATCCGGCCGACGAACTCCCGGGTCTCGCTTTTGCCTAAGAAAACCGGGGGATGGCCGAAGATCTTTTCCGCTCCAGTGTTCCAGGTGAGAAGGGCGCCGTCCAGATCAAGGGTAAAGATCGCGTCGTCGCTGTTTTGGATGATGGAATTGAGATAATCCTTGGTTTCAACGATGTCGCGGTAGAGCTTGGCGTTCTCAATGGCGATCCCGGCTTCGGCGGCCATGGTCGAAATGAGCTCGATATCTTCAGGGCTGTACGGTTCTTCCGACATTTTTTCTCCCAGTGTTAAGATCCCGACCAGTTTGTTCTTGACGAACGCCGGGACCGCGATCGCGGCGGAGAGGCCTTCCAGTTCTTTGACGATCTCGGCCAGTTTTTCCCTTTCTTCTTTTTCGTGGCGGTTGCTGAATTGTTCCCGCAGTTCATCCAGCAGGACCGGTTCTTTGGTTTCGCTTAGGTGAATGATGAGCGGATTGTCTTTTGCCAGGGCGAGCCCCTCAATTGTTTTGGGGAGACCGTTGGTCTTTTCGACGACGTAATGGTTTTGTTTTTCTTCCAGAAGCATGACCGAAGCGGTTTTAATACACATCACCCTGACGATCGTCTGATCAATGAGCCGAAAAAGAACCTTTAGATCAGTGACCGAGGAGAGGGCATGGGTCACATCTTTTAAGACCTTTCGGTATTCGATGGTCTTTCGGAAGAAGATCTGGTCGGTAATTTCCTGGAAATAGCTGCGCATCGGGATAAAAGTGATGGCGATGATCAGCGCGGCCGGCAGGGCCATCCAGATCGAATACTGCCCGTTAATGATGCTCCGGAAAAGTAGTTCAAAGGTCAGGATGATCGCCAGATAAACGAACGTTATGCCGGTGGTAATAATCGAGTAAGCGGTGGTTTTTTTGATGACCAGAGAAAGCTCCATTAAGCGATATTTTAGGATTGCGTAAGCGATGATCAGCGCGTAAATGGAGTTGGTGATTGTCCAGAAAGGATAGATTTTTATCCCGATAAGATTCGGAAAAGAAGAGAGCCCTCCGAGCGTTGCCACAAAAGAAGCGAGTAAAATGTATTTAACTTGATTTTTTTTATGGGTGGTTGAAGATCGGGCTCTGTAAGCGATAAACAAACGGAGATGTCCCCAGGCGACTAAAACGACAAAAAATATGAGCCAAACCGGGAAAAGTGGGCCGGGTATGGCAAAATAGCCAAAATCAAAGAGCCGTAACCCCTTAGTGAAAAGCGCGGTCGGGGATATGAGAAAAAAGAATAGGGAGATCAAATATGAGGTGGCTAAAAAGAAGTTGTCGCTTTTTGTCGTGCCGACGGTCAATAAGACGACCTGAACAAACAGGATCGGGATTGAGATTATCGCGATGTTTAGAAATCTTATCCAGATAAAGGCTGTGTTGATGCCTTGGGGTAAACTGAGGCCGAAGACGCAAAAACTCCAGACACCTAAGCTTAAAATATATAAGGCCAGTGAATAAATGATTGTTGTGCGTTTTGTTTTATCCCCGGCCGCAATTACCATGATTATGATTACAAGCAACGTGCTGAAGACTGTGGCGATCAGGGATGAAATCTCGATAAAGCTCATTAAATCATTCCTTATATTTTTTTACAATGGTTGATGCGTTCTTTGATCCGAAGCCGATGGAGTTGACCAGGGCGTAATTAACGATCCGGGTTTCTCCCTTATTGGGTGTATAGTAAAGGTCGCATTCCGGGTCAGGGTTGTCGTAATTAATGGTTGGCGGGATAAAATCTTCTTTTGCGGCTAGGACTGCTGTGGCAAAATTCCCGGCGGCGGCGGCGCCGACCGCGTGGCCGATCATTGATTTAATTGAACTGATCGCGAGTTTTTTGGCGTGGTTGCCAAAAGCCTTTTTAATGGCCAAGGTTTCATTCCGGTCGTTGAGCGGGGTCGACGTGCCATGCGCGACGATGTAATCGATTTGCTCTGGTGCCAGACCGGCTGTCCTAAGCGCGACTTGCATGGCCCGGGCAGTTTGTAGCGAGTCCGGGGCGGGAGCGGTCATATGGTAAGCGTCGCTGGTCGAACCATAACCGACGACTTCGGCGTAAATCGGCGCCCCTCTTTTAAGGGCGTAACTAAGGTTTTCAAAGACAAACAGCCAGGCTCCCTCGCTCATGACGAACCCATCGCGGTCAAGATTGAATGGTCTTGAGGCTTTCTTAGGATTGTCGTTCTTTTTCGTGGAAAGGGCGTTGATTCGGCAGAAGGATCCGACAATTGCCGGCGTAACGCAAGCGTCTACCCCTCCAGTTAAAACGGCGTCTATGCTACCGCTTTTAATGGCGTTGAAAGCCAGGCCGATCGCATCGTTCGCGCTGGTACAGCCATTGGAAACGGCGATATTTGGCCCTTTTATTCCCAACTGGATAGCGATTTCGCCGGGAATCGCCCCGCAGAAGACGGAAACTGCCGCGTAAGGATTTACCTTTTTTAACCCTTCCTTAAAATAAACGGACATTTCATGTTCGGCAAACCCCATGCCGCCTGCTCCGGTCCCGATAATACAGCCGATATTCTCGGCCGTATGGGGATTGATCGGCAGCCGGCTGTCAGCGACAGCTTCCAGGCTGGCGGCGATTCCCATATGGGTGGAACGGTCCATTTTTTTTATTTTTTTGAGCGGGACATAATCTTCGGCTTTAAAATTCCTTATTTCAGCCGCGACTTTGGAAGGGTGTTCAGAGGTGTCAAAGAAGGTGATATTATCAACGCAATTCAAGCCGTTTTTTAGATTTTGCCAAAAAATACTTTTTCCGATCCCGTTTGGGGCGACGACTCCGATTCCGGTTACCACGACGCGGTGCCCATTTAGCGAACTCATTAATTATTTCCCTTTCCGCATGAACAAATTATTGTGCAAGCATAATTGATCTCTGTTTGTTTTTCAATGGCCTTTCTATAAACTGTTGATTGGCAGGGTAAAGGTGAACTTGCTCCCTTTTCCGAGGCCGGACGATTCGGCCATGATTTTTCCGCCGTGCAGTTCGACCAGTTCTTTGGCGATCGCCATTCCCATTCCCATCCCGCCGGCCGTGCGGGTAATGGAGCTGTCCGCCTGAAAGAATTTATTGAAAACTTTAGCCAGGTTTTCCTGGCTGATGCCGATGCCGTTGTCGATCACTTCCACTTTGATCTGTGAATCCTCGACGAACGCGTTGACCGTGACCTTTCCTCCCTCGGGGGTGAACTTGAGTGCGTTCCCCAGGATGTTGCTGAAGATCCGGTTGATCTTGGTCTCATCGCCGATTATCGTCGGCAGAAAATCGGAGATATTCGCCGCCAGCTCGATCTTTTTTCCTTCAGCCTGCAATTTCAGCGCTTCGACAGTTTTCTCCAGAACGGTCTTGATCGACATTGGGGTTTTGGAGAGGGGGATCGATTTGCCGACCTCAAGTCGGGAAATGTCGAGGATGCTTTCGATCAGCGTTTGCAGATGATCGCTTTGCCGGGTAATGATCCCGACAGTTTTTATCTGTTCCGGAGCCAGGGGGCCGATCTTTCCGGTAAAAAGAAGGGAGAGATAGCCTTTGACCAGTGTAAGAGGGGTCCGCAGTTCGTGTGAGATCATGGAGAAGAACTCGGTCTTGATCTGGTCGACCTCGCGGAGTTTTTTTATGTCTTCTTTCAGGTCTTTCATCATGTGCAGGATCGCTTTCCGGCTGTTTTCCAGATCAGCGGTCCGATTCCTGACTTTGCTTTCCAAATCGGCCTTAGCTTCTTCCAGAGAAGCGGTTCTCTCTTTGACCCGGGCTTCCAGTTCCTGCTGGGCGTTTTTCAGGTCGCTGGCGATATTCATCAGGGCCCGGCGGGAGTTGTCCGATTCCTGCTGGGCAAGATTGGCTTTTCGCAGGCTTTCTTCCAGCTGATGGCTTAAAAGACTGCCGGCAAAGGCGGTTAAAAAATACAGAGCGAAAAAGCTGACGAACCGATCGATAAAAAATCCCTGGGTGCGCCACGGAAATTCCGTGTGCGGGACCAGCAGATGATGCGGAATAAAGCCAAAAAACAGCAACAGAAAGTAAACGACAATAGTCATAAAAGCGAAGGTCGCGTAAGCGAGGCTGGTGTAAAGATCAAAGACCATGCTGACGATCAGGATAAAGATCGCCGGGAGATAGAGCCAGCCGCTCTCGATCCCGCCGGCGTAGTTGGTCGCCAGCAGGATCAAAAACATATCGATGAACAGCGCCAGGCGCAAGACTCCTTGATTGTGTTTTTTTGCTCTTTTCAAATAGGAGAAGTATATATTTATCGCCGAACTAAAAAACACTATAACCAGGATCAATAATAATTCGTCAATCGAGATCGAGCCGATAAAAAAGCCGAAGAAGAGGGCCGGAGTTGATATCAGGATCAATCCCCATTTAATAATGATGTAAGCTTGAAGCTTTTCGAGTTGATTTTGCATAGGTTCTTGTTCATGGGATTTTACCTTGGCCTGATTATTATTACAAGTCGTCATATGATATAATGCCACCGGTCATGAAAAAGAAGGTCCTTTATCTTTTTTCCGATACCGGCGGTGGACACCGTTCCGCCGCCAACGCCATTATCAAAGCGGTCGAGTACCTGCGGCCGGGGCGTTATAATCAGGAGATGGTCGATGCTTTCGCCCAGTGTTCCAGCTTTCTCAATGTTTTTGCCAAACTTTACGCCCCGGTGATCAAATATTCCCCCGAACTTTGGGGTTTGCTGTATTACTGGCTTGACGATCAAAAGAAGCTCGCCCAGCTGGAAAAGATCTCCCGACCATTTATCTTGAAGGATCTCACTAAGCTGATCACCGCCCGCAGGCCGGAACTGATCGTTTCGGTCCATCCCATGGTCAACCATTTGACCGTTCAGGCGATCCGGGCGAGCGGGCTAAAGATCCCGTTCGTTGTGGTCATTACCGATCCGGTCACCCTGCATCGGGCCTGGATCAAGCCGGAGACCGACCTGGTGATAGTCGGGACAAAAGAAGCGCGGCAGAACGCCGTTTCTTACGGTATGCCGGAGAAAAAAGTTAAAGTGATCGGTATGCCGATCGACCCGAAATTTCTTATCGCCCAAAAAACTAAAAGGACCAAAGAAGATAAATTCACGATATTATTGATGGGGGGAGGGGAAGGGGCCGGCAAAATGGGGGAGATCATCAAAGAGTTCGGCAAGGCGCGTTTTGACGGCCGGCTGATCGCGATCTGCGGGCGGAACAAGAGCCTGGAAGAGGAGCTGAAAAAAAAGGCCGCTGGTTTTAGTTTTGAGCTTGAAGTGATCGGTTTTACCGACCAGGTGCCGGAGATCATGGGACGGTCCGACCTGATCATTACCAAGGCCGGCCCGGGGACGATTGCCGAAGCGCTGGCAAAAAATTTGCCGATCATCATTACTTCCTGGCTGCCGGGTCAGGAAGAAGGGAATGTTGATTACGTTGTCAAAGAAAAAGTCGGCAAGGTCAGCAAGGACCCGAAAAAAGTCGTTGAGCTGGTCAATCGGATCAGGGTGAGCGGTGAATTTGAGGCGATGAAAAAAAATATCAAACGGGTCAGCCGGCCGGACGCGGCGCTGGGGATCGCCAAAGAGCTTTTCAAGTATCTGTGATGGACAAAAAATTTCTGATCGTTTTTATTGCCGCTGTTTTTCTCCCGGTTTCTTCGGTCGCTTATGAAAATGACGAAGTTTATCGTCTTAAGGATGTTCCGTACGGACATTACGCCTACGGCGCGGTCTCCAAACTGCTTGATCTTGGCGTGACCAAGGGCTTTCCCGACGAAACTTATCAGGGCCATAAGTCGCTCTCCCGCTACGAGGGGGCCGCGTTCTTAACCAAGTTTGTCACTTCGGAAGACAAGGTCAAAGCCGAACACGAGAAACTTTTGGCGGAGCTTCGCGCCGAGGTTAATCTGCTTAAAACTCCCAAAAAGGAGAATCCTGTTTCGATTAAAGGGGTGTTTGACGGCGGGACCAGGGTGGGTTTTGCCAATGGAAACTCCGACGGCCAGTTCAGCTACCGTCTGGCCCTGGACCTTAACCAGCGGTTTGACGAAAATTCCGGTTTGAAGATCGGTTTTGACACGATGGACGCCGGATTTAACAACGCCCAGCGGGACCTGGTCCGGGAGATGCTGGCCGTTGAAGGGTGGATGAAGTTCAATGGATCGACCCTGACCGTGAGTTCCGGTCCCGGGGATGTCGTTCATTTTAGCGGCCCGTTATTTCCGTCGGAAAACGGCATGGTCTACCGGCGCCCGCCCAGAGGAGCCAGGTTTTTCACGAGCTGGCGCAACACCTCGTTCGGGGTGGAATACCAGGCAAGGAGTGACGATCCGACCGGTTTGGTCTCCGAGGAAGAGCTTTCCTTCCCACTCCTGCAAAACTTTCGAGGCTTTAAGGTCGGTTTAAATCCCAGGATCTTTATTAACGGTGGAGAGCGGGGAGCCCACCTTGATCTGACGGTCCGCTTCGCTCCGACTGCCAATTTTCGCTATGAACTGCTTGCCGGAGCGGGGAGCCTGACCGATTTTGATCGCGGCTTGTATCTAAAAGGCACGGTCACTTTTTGGGAGAAACTGGTCTTGATCGGACAAAAGATCGGCGGCCTGCACCGGGAAAAGGGGTATTACCCGATCTACGACGCGTTCAGCCATCCCCTTAGCGACGGAGCGTATGAGATCGGGTTCCGTTATTGGACCGAGTTCAATAATTATTATTTATTGCTGGCCGGTGACCAGGTCGGGCCCGGGTCCAATCAGATAGCGGAATTGACCCTGGGGAATAAAATATCGGCTTATTCGATGCTGGAACTTAAATACCGATCGGCCGGAGGATCGATCGATTCTTCTATCGCGCAATTAGGGTTGAAAACAGTCTTTTAAGCGACTATACTGAAAAATTGGTATGAATAAAAGAACAACTGCAATTTTCATTGTTTTAGGCTTGCTGGCCGGCGCCGCGCTGGGGCAAACCGATGAGGTCAAGATCAAAGATCTGCCGGCCGATCATTGGGCCAACTCGGCGGTCTATGACCTAATTAGGCTTGGCGTGACCAAAGGCTTTCCCGACGGGACTTATCGTGGAGACCAACCGATCACTCGCTACGAGACCGCGCTTTTTCTGTCAAAAATCGCCGACTCTTTGGAAGGGAAGGATTTTGAAAAAGAACTGGCCAACCTTCGCGACCAGATCGTCGAATTGCGTCGGCGGCCGCGATCAAAAGATGAGGTTGAGGTCGTTGGACAATACGCCAGCAGGTGGGAAGCGGGGAACGTGCTGGCGACCAAAGGGGCAAAACCGGGGACCCTTGGGAACTACCGCCTGGTGGTGACCGCCTCCCGCGAGTTTAGCGAAGGGGCGGGGATAAAGGTCAACCTTGACACGATGGATTATGGATTTTACGACGATGGGACCGGAGCGGCCGGCCACGGGAAACTGGTGCCGGAGCTTATGGACGTTGAATCAAGGATCAAGTTGGAACCGGTCGAGGTCAAGGTCCTCTTTGGTCCGGGGCCAAAGCGGCGGATCGCCGATCCAACCGGTTCTATTCCCAGTGACATTGGAATGACCTATATCCGGCCTGACAGCGGGGTAATGGCGATAACCCAACTGTATGGCGCCGAGATCAAAGGAGGGTTCTTTTCCCGTCAAATTAA
The DNA here is from genome assembly GCA_001771575.1 of candidate division WOR-1 bacterium RIFOXYB2_FULL_45_9. Taxonomy (GTDB): domain Bacteria; phylum Margulisbacteria; class WOR-1; order O2-12-FULL-45-9; family XYB2-FULL-48-7; genus XYB2-FULL-45-9. The sequence goes on from MEUD01000001.1 coordinate 14,967, forward strand.
CGACGGCGATTATTCCCGGAACGATTTTTCCGGAAAAGTTAATTCCAGCCTGCTGACCGGGTCGGTCGGTTTTGATCTTAATGTCGTTAAGCTGGAACTGACCGGCGATTATCTCTCTTCGGGGTATTTTACCTCCGCCGACCGGACCGCCCGGGCCAAGGTCGCGGTCACCGCGCCGTTAGGTGAAAAAATGACCGCCAGCGGATCAGTCGGCTTTGGGACCGAAAGAAAGAAAATGATGGTCGCCGGAAGCGTCTCTTTGAACGATCCGTGGGATACCGGGACGGTCTTTACCGTGCAGGCGGCCAAGATTGGCGCCGAATACATCAGTCCGGCCTTTGTTCAGGACCGCTTCGATTTTGCCGGTTACGATAATTTTAACCGTCCGCTGGAGAACGGGACCGTCAACTTTGGCGGCAAGCTGGTCCAGATGGTGGCCGAGAACGCCAAACTTTTCGGCCGGGGAGATATCCGGATGGGGAGCGACTTGAAGTATGCCGGCGACCTGGCCCGCTTTACCGCGGAAGGGGGGATCGTCTACAGCCTTTCATCCAATATCGACCTTGACGCCGCTTACCGTGTCCATCAGGACATGCAGCTTGGCGACGCCTCCGACCTGGCCGCGGTCGGATTGATGTATAGATTTTAACCTCTCATGATCATCGGCAGAAAGATCGTTCATTATCCGGAGATCGACTCAACCAGCGACGAAGCGCGTCGGTTGGTTAAATTGGGAGAGAGGGAAGGGCTTGTGATCGTTGCCGACCGCCAGACCGGCGGTCGCGGCAAGCCGGGGAGCGGCTGGTTTTCTCCCGAGGGGAATTTATATTTTTCCACTCTTCTTAAGCCTTATCGCAATCCTCCCGCTCTTGCTCCGATCACTCTGTTCTCCGCTCTGGCCGCCCGGTCCGCGCTGTCGCGATTGGTCGACCTGCCGATCATGATCAAATGGCCGAACGATCTTTTGGTCCGCGGGCGCAAGATCGCCGGGGTATTGGTCGAGGGGATGGGCGGATATTTGATCGTCGGGATCGGGATCAACGTTAATATGAGCGAGGAGACTCTCCCAATGGAATTGCGGGGGAAGGCAACTTCCCTAATAATGGAGACGGGAACCAGTCATGATCTTAAGCGATTATCGCGGTTGCTGATCAAAGAATTGAACGATTACTATTCGATGTTCCTGGGGGGGGACAAATGAGAAATAAGATCGCGGCGGTGCTGGCGCTTGTTCTGCTGATCGGCGCCGCTTATTTCCCTTCGCTCGGCAACCAATTCATTGATTGGGACGATGACGTCATGATCTATAATAACCGGACGATCGCTTCTTTTTCCTGGGAGAACGTCCGGCAATGGTTTGTCTCTTCGCATTACGGTATGTATCATCCGCTGGTCCAGCTTTCATACGCGGTCGAATATCGGTTGTTCGGCTTAAACCCGTTTGTTTTCCACTTTGACAACTTACTTTTACACATCGGCAATTCTTTGTTGGTTTTTCTTTTTATCCGCTTGCTTGTTGGCGGCTGGCTTTCGGCCTTTATTGTCGCCATGTTGTGGGGGATCCACCCGGTCCATGTCGAGTCGGTCGCCTGGGTGACCGAACGAAAAGATCTCTTGTTCGCGTTCTTTTATTTAGGGGCGCTTATTTATTATGTTCGCTATTTAAAGGGGAACCGGACCGATCTGTTAAAAGCGCTGGCCGCTTTTTTTCTGGCTTTGTTGGCCAAACCGATGGCCCTTTCTTTGCCTCTTGTCCTCCTTCTGCTGGACTATTATCAGGGGAGAAGACCGGCGGTTAAGCTGGTCAAAGAAAAATGGTCCTTTTTTATTTTGGCCGCGGTCTTTGGCCTGATCTCCCTTTGGGCCAAACAGGCGACCGGCGTCCTGGTCGTTCCAGAACCCCCCTTTACCTTCGCGAACATATTTGTCGCCGCTTATCGGATAGTTTTTTACTATTTGCCGCGGACCATTTTTCCCTTTGGATTCAACCAGCTTTATCCGCTCGGCTCTTACGTGGTCGAAAGCCTGACCCCGCTCCCTCTGATCTTTTTGGTTTCGCCCATCGTCTTTCTCCTGCTTTTCGGCTTATTATTATATTTGGGCCGGAAACACCGGGTGGTCGTTTTTGGCTTGTTCTTTTTTTTGGTTTCGATCGCTCCGGCGATCATGTTGATGGTCCCTGGAATATTTGCCGATCGTTACGCGTATCTTCCTTCGCTTGGAATCTATTTGATCGTCGGCTGGGGCGCCGCCTTGTTTTTTGAGGATCGATGGAAAACGGCGTTGATGATCGGCGGCGCGATCGTCATCCTCCTGCTTGGAGCGGTGACGTGGCAGCGCTGTCACGTTTGGCGCGACACGATCAGCTTGTATGATGAGGTTTGTCTCTGGTATCCAAAGGTCCCCGCCGCTTTTCAGCATCGGGCGCAGGCGCGCCTTGAAAGGCGGGAATACCAGATAGCTCTGGCCGACCTTGACCGGGCGCTAAAACTAAATCCTAACTTTTCCGCCGCCTACAATACCCGGGGGAACCTTTATTTTTCCATGGGCCAGCCCGGCCCGGCGCGCGCTGATTTTCTGGCGGCGGTCAGGATCTCTTCCCAGGATGCCACCGCGCACAATAATCTTGGCTATCTCCTGACCCAAATGGAAGATTATCCCGGGGCTCTGCGGCACTTAAACGAAGCCCTTCGGCTCGACCCGAAGAGCGCCGAAGCTTATCATAACCGGGGAAATTATTGGCTTGCCAGGCGGGATTACCAGCTAGCGGTCGCCGATTATACCGCGGCGCTCAAGATCAAGCCCGAGCTGGCCTTGACCTATTTTAACCGGAGCGTTGCTCGCTACAATATGGAAGAGTATCGCCAGGCTTATGATGACGCGCTGGCGGCCCAGCGGCTCGGCTTTCGCCTCAACCCGAATGACATGCGGCTTCTGCTGGAAAAGATCGGCAATTTTTGATAAAATTAACCATTATGGCAACACGAGGGATCCGCGGCGCGACGACGGTGGAGAGCAATTCCCGGGAAGAGATCCTGGCGGCGACCAAAGAATTGCTCCGGGAAATGGTCGCGGCTAACGCCCTGAAGATCGAAGATATCTCCTCGATCCTTTTTACTCTGACCGCGGACTTGAACGCGGAATTTCCAGCGGTCGCGGCCAGGGAGATCGGCTGGCAGGAGACCCCTCTGATCTGCGCGAAAGAGATCGAGGTGCCCGGCAGTCTTCCCAAATGCGTTCGGGTCTTGATGCACGTTAATTCCAATAAAGAGCAAAAAGATATCCGGCATGTTTATTTAAAGCAAGCGGTTAACCTTAGGAGGTAGTTGGTCAATGATCATTATAATGAATAAGGACGCGACCGAGGCGCAGGTCAGCGCGGTCGCGGAAAAATTAAAGAACAAAGGCTTTGGGGTCCATCTTTCCAAAGGAACGGAGCGGACGGTAATCGGAGCGATCGGCGATAAAGCGGCCATTCAACTGGAAACGATCCAGATGCTCCCCGGGGTTTCGGAGATAGTTCCGATCCGCAAACCGTACAAGCTGGTCAGCCGGGAGTTTAAAGCGGAGGACACGATCATTAGGATCGGAGACAAACTTAAGATCGGGGCCGGAGAAAAGATCGCGATCATGGCCGGTCCCTGTTCGGTTGAAGGAAAAGAAGAGATCATGGAAGTGGCGGAGGCGGTCAAGAGGGGAGGGGCCGCGATATTGCGCGGCGGCGCTTTTAAACCGAGGACTTCTCCCTACAGTTTCCAGGGAATGGGAGAAGAAGGATTAAAATTGCTGGCCGAGGCGAGGAAAAAGACCGGACTGCCGATCGTGACCGAAGCGCTCGATACCAGGGACGTTGAACTGGTTGCCCGCTACGCCGACATTGTCCAGATCGGGGCGCGCAATATGCAAAACTTCAGTCTGCTCAAAGAAGTCGGCAAAGCGGGAAAACCGGTCTTGCTTAAGCGGGGAGCCGGCTCTACTATTGAAGAGTTGCTGATGTCCGCCGAATACGTTATGTCCGAAGGGAACCGTGAGGTGATGCTGTGTGAGAGAGGGATCAGGACGCTGGAGACTTACACCAGGAATACTTTGGACCTGGCGGCCGTTCCGGTCATCAAAAAACTTAGCCATCTGCCGGTGATCGTTGATCCGAGCCATGGGACCGGCAAGCGGGACCTGGTCGGGCCAATGGCCAAGGCGGCGATCGCCGCCGGAGCCGATGGTTTGATCATTGAGGTCCATCCCCACCCGAACGAGGCTTTGTCAGACGGGCCGCAATCGCTTACCCCGGAGATGTTTAACTCTCTGATGCCGGAATTGAAGGCGGTAGCTTCGGCAGTAGGGCGTCGAGTTTAGCTATTAGCTGCTCGAGCCCGGTCTTGCGGCTGGCCGAGGCCTGAACGGATGGTTCAAACTTATTTTTTAAATCTTCGCTGATCGGGGTTGCCAATTTATCTTCTTTGTTAAAAACCGTCAAGATCGGTTTGTCATGGCTTTTCAACTCTCTCAATACCTGATAAACGGCGCTGATCTGCTTTTCAAAATACGGGCTGGAAGAGTCAACTACGTGGATGAGCAGATCGGCCTCGGTCACCTCTTCCAGCGTCGCCTGAAAAGCGGTGACGAGAGAGTGGGGGAGCTTTTGGATAAACCCGACCGTGTCGGTCAGCAGAACGGTCCGGGCGGAAGGGAGATAGAGCCTGCGGGTGGTCGGATCGAGCGTGGCGAAGAGCTTGTCTTCGGTCAAAACGTCCGACCTGGTCAGCGCGTTGAGCAGGGTTGATTTTCCGGAATTAGTGTAACCGACCAGGGCAACGGTCGGGAGCTGGCTCCCCCGTCTTTTTTCCCTGTTGCGCTGCCTTTCGGCCCGTAATTTTACGATCCGTTTTTTTAGCTCGGCGATCTTGGAGCGGATCTCCCGACGGTCGTATTCCAGCTTGGATTCTCCCGGTCCCCGGGTGCCGATCCCGCCTCCCAACCTGGACATTGTTTCTCCCTGACCGACCAGATGGGTCAGGCCAAAGGTTGCTTGAGCGAGCTCAACCTGGAGCTTGCCTTCCCTGCTTTTCGCGTGCTGGGCGAAAATGTCGAGGATCAGCGCGGTCCGGTCAATGACCTTGACCCCGAGCGCTTCGGCCAAATGATTTTCCTGGGAAGGAGAGAGCTCGTGATCGAAGATCACAAGATTTGCCCCGGAGCCGGCGACCGCGGTGGTCAGTTCTTCCAGCTTGCCGGTGCCGATAAAATATTTTGGGTCGACCTTTGCTCTTTTTTGGACCAGAGAGCCGACGATCATCGCTCCGGCGGTCCTGGCCAACTCGCCCAGTTCCCCCAGGCTGATCTCAAGAGGGATCGGCTCGCTTGGAAAATCGACCCCGACCAAAAATGCCTTTTCTTCAACGGGTTGCATGAATTCGTTTGGACTAAAAAATGGTTTTTTCAATGTTCTCCTAATATTTAACTATTCCCTATTTTAGCATATATGTTATAATCAGCGCAGTCATGGCGGAAGAAAAGTTAAAAATTAAAGCCTTGGTCGTTGACGACGAACCGGATGTCCTCTCTTTGCTTGAGGTCTTGTTGACATCTTACGGATATTCGGTCATTACCGCTTCCGACGGACAGCAAGCGCTGGAAAAAGCAAGGGTCGAGCATCCCGATATCATCCTTCTTGACGTCATGCTTCCGAAGCTCGATGGTTATAAGGTCGCCAGAATGCTGAAATTCGATGAGAACTTTAAACATATCCCGATAATCATGCTGACCGCCAAAGTTACCGATAGAGACAAGGAAATGGGGATAGAAACCGGAGCGGACATCTATCTGACCAAACCGTTTGAAGCGGAAAACTTATTGTCGGCGATCGAAAGGGCGTTGCAAAAGTACAAAAAAAACCATGATCACTAAGGATTAGGAACCATCAAATGGTCGACAGAAGCAAATCACTTCGTGAAAGTTTGGTTAAAAGCGGTCTGCTGACCGAAGCGCAGATCCAGGAAGCCGTTGAAGACGCCCGGCACAACGGCGAAACTTTGATCCGGACCATCCTCAAGAACAACATGGTCGCCGAGGAATTGATCGCCTCTTTTCTTGAAAAAGAGATGGATTTTCCCAAGGTCGACCTTGCCTCATACCTGGTCGACCAAAAAGCGGTTGACCTTCTGCCGATAAATATCGCCAAAAAATATCACATTATTCCCCTGTTTAAAGTCGGCGACGTTCTGACCATCGCGATGGTCGATCCTTTTGATGTCGTTGCTTTGGACGAGGTTCGGTCCAAAACAAAGTGTGACGTCGAACCGATGGTCTCGACCCCCAGGGATATCGACGCCGCTATTACCCAGTATTACGGGGTTGCCGGTTCCGTCGATGACCTGATCAAGGGGATCTATCCGGGAGCGGAAAACAGCTCCGCGATCCCCAAAGCGGTCAAGGACGAAGAAGGGCCGATCTCCAAGCTTGTTAGCTTGCTTATCTTTCGGGCGATCGCGGAGAAAGCTTCCGATATTCACATTGATCCGACCGAGCGGAACGTCCGGGTCCGCTATCGGATCGACGGCATACTGCACGACGTATCTTCCGCTCCGGCATATCTGCAGTCGCTTATCATTACCAGGATCAAGGTCATGGGGAAAATGGACATTGCCGAATCCCGTGTTCCCCAGGACGGTCGCTTTGAACTGAAAATGGAGACCAAGGCGGTCGATGTCCGCGTTTCGTCTTATCCGACGATTTACGGCGAAGCGATCGTCATGCGTTTGCTTGATAAAAGCAAGGTGCTGTACAATTTGGAGGACTTGGGATTTTCCTCAAAAATGCTGGAGCAGTATAAAGTCCTGGTCGACCGCCCGTACGGGATCATCCTGGTGACCGGGCCGACCGGATCAGGAAAAACGACCACCCTCTATTCCACCTTAAACAATATTATTACTTCAGAAAAAAACATCATGACGATCGAGGACCCGGTGGAATATGAACTGGCGGGAACGAGGCAGTCGCAGGTCAATGTCAAAGCGGGGATGGATTTTTCCCGCGCTCTCCCTTCGATTTTGAGGCAGGACCCGGACGTTATTCTGGTCGGCGAGATCCGCGACCTTGACACCGCGAAGATCGCGATCCAGGCGGCGCTGACCGGCCATCTAGTTTTTTCGACCCTCCACACTAACGATGCTTCCGGCGCGCTCAATCGTTTGACCGACATGGGAATTGAGCCGTTCCTTGTCTCTTCGGCGGTTGCGGGGATCATTGCCCAACGTTTGGTCCGGCTGATCTGTACCCACTGCAAAACTCCATTCGTCCCTTCGCCCGAAGTTTTGCAAAGGCTTGGGCTGGAAGTGAACTCCGGACAAACCTTCTTCCACGGCAAGGGGTGTAAGTCATGCCACAATACCGGATATGAAGGGCGTTTTGGGATTTATGAGATCCTGACCATGAACGATAAGATAAAGGACTTCGTGATTTCAAAAGCGGCGAGCCACGAGATAAAAAAAGCGGCGATCGAAGGGGGAATGAAGACCCTGCGTGAGGATGGAATGGAAAAAGCGATCGCCGGTAAAACCACTGTTGACGAGGTGTTGAGGGTGACCCAGCTTGATTGAGTATAAATATATCGGCCGTGATCATGTCGGGGTTCAGGTGACCGGCCAGATCGGGGCCGATAGCGAAAAACAGGCGGCCCGCCTGCTTGAAGGGCAGGGACTTACCCCGATCAGCATTATCGACCCTCACGCCGTAGACATTGGCGGGCAAATTGAATCATTGTTGTCTTCTTTTCAAAAGATCAAGACCGACGACATGATCTCACTGACCAGACAGCTTGCTTCGGTTATTGATGCCGGTATTCCCCTGATCGAAGGGTTAGAGGCGGTTTCCGAGCAGATCGTTCGTCCCAGATTAAGACTCTCCCTGCAAAGGGTTCGCAAGCAAATCGAGGGAGGGGATACCTTTTCCGAAGCGCTCGCCAGAGACAAGGGAGTCTTTTCTCCTCTAATGATCAACATGGTCAAAGCGGGGGAGCGGGCAGGTATTTTACCGGACGTTCTTGACCGGATCTCCAACCTTTTGGAAAAAGACGCGGAAACACTGGACAAGATCAAAGCGGCGACCCGTTACCCGATGATCGTTATTATTACTTTGGCGATCGCGTTTGTCGTTCTCAACATGGCCATTATTCCCAAGTTCGCGGCGTTTTTCGCTTCTTTTAAGCTTGAGCTCCCCTGGGCGACTAAAATTTTAATCTTATCTAACCAGTTAATTATGATGTATTGGCCGTTCGTCATGGCCGGCATTGTTTTGCTGGCATTTGGTTTTAAACGGTATGTCTCCACGGAAAAGGGGAGATACCAGTTTGATAAGTTAATGCTTTCGGCGCCGATCTTTGGTCCGTTGTTCATTAAGATATATTTATCCCGTTTTGCCAGGACCTTTTCCGCAATGCTGGCGGCCGGGGTCCCGATCCTGGAGGGTTTAATGATCGTCTCGTCGACCATTGGCAACGCGGTCATCGCCAAAGTGATCCTTGAGGTTCGCGAGCAGGTCAATCAAGGGAAGAGCTTGTCCGAGCCGATGAAGAGCAGTCATCTCTTTCCGCCGATCGTAACGTCGATGATCTCGATCGGGGAAAAGTCGGGTACGCTGGAAAAAATGCTCAATAAAATGGCCGATTACTTTGACCGAGAGATCAATTATACGATCGCGAACTTGACCCCTTTAATTGAGCCGATCTTGATCTTTGGGCTGGCCGGGGTATTGTTGATCTTTGCGCTCGGGATCTTCCTGCCGATGTGGGATATCGTGAGGATCACGAAATCGTTCTAAAAATTAGTATATTGACAACGGGTCAGGGTGGAATATAATTACCGCACGTGATCGATTTTAGGTTTTTAGGAGGGCAATTTAATGGTTTGGTTATTGGCGATTAGCGTTATTGGTCTGATCTTTGGTATTTTATTGCTATGGAACGGCTGGCTGTTAAGATTGATCGAACAGCTGGACAAACCGGTTATGGTACTGGACGAGAAAGCGCTTCAATACAGGATAATTTGCGGTCTGGTCCTGTTGATCGTGTCGATCGTTTTGTTGGCCGAAGCGGTCGTTTATCCTGACCTGATTTTTTTCTATGTTCCTGGTGTTTTTCTGGTCATTGTTTGTTTTCTTCTGCTTTTTCTACCGGGAACGCTCGCTCGCCTGTGCGAACTTCTTGATACGGTAGTCATGCCGGTCGATGGACTTGTCCTTGGCATGCGCAAACTGATCGGGGCCTTGTTAATCATCGCGGCCGGATATATATTTTATCTGGTCTATGCTTCCGGAGCGAAATAGCCAATAAGGCGCGGAGCCTTCAAAAATATAAAAACAAGGGGGTGAGTATTATTATGCGAAAAGGTTTTACACTAATCGAATTAATAATGGTGATTGTTATCCTTGGTATCTTAGCGGCGACGGCGCTGCCGAGGTTTGTTAATTTGTCCGATCAGGCAAAGTTAGCCGCTTCCCGCGGCTCGCTCGGCGCGATCCGCGCGGCGGTAGCCATTCAATATGCCGAGAATGCGGCGAACAATGTTTCTCCGCTTCTCCCGGTATCGGTTGAGGCTGTCATGTTTGCTGACGGTCAAATCCCGATCGAACCGATATCTGACAGCAGGGTAGTGACTGTAGGTACAGGTGAGCCGACGGGATCGAACTCTGGCTGGAAATATGATTCATCGAACGGCCGGGTTTACATTAACGACGTCAATTACTCATCGTACTAATATTTGACTGTTTTTGAAGAGCCCCCTGAGACGATCAGGGGGCTCTTTGCTTTTTAAAGAGGAATCAGGCTATACTCCAAGATCATGAAAAAATGGGTATTAAGCTGCTTTGATGAGCCGCGAATTGATGAATTATCCACTCGGCTAGGCACCAGCCGCTTGATTGGATCACTCCTCCTTGCCCGTGGGACAAGCGATCTGGAAGGCGCGGCCGCTTTCTTGGCCCCAAAAATCTCTTCTCTTCGAGATCCGTTTGATATTTCCGGCATCAAAGAAGCGTCTCAACGCGTTCTAATGGCTGGGCAAAGAAAAGAGAAGGTCGTGGTTTTTGGCGATTATGACGTTGATGGAGTGACCGGAACGGCGATCGCCTCTCAAGCTCTTAAAGCCATTGGCGTTTTGACTTCATATTACATTCCTCATCGATACGACGAAGGATACGGCTTGTCGCTTGCGGCGGTAAAAAAGCTGGCGGATGAAGGGATCAAATTGATCATTACCGTTGATTGCGGGATCTCTAACTTCAAGGAGATCTCTTACGCGAAGGAGCTGGGAGTGGACGTGGTGGTGACCGATCACCACAATTTGCCTTTGGCTCTGCCGCCAGCGGCCGCGATCGTTAATCCCAAGTCGCTTCCCCCAGGACACCCGTCGAGAGAATTGTGCGGGGCCGGTGTCGCTTTCAAGTTTGCCTGGGGATTGCTAAGGACCGCCGGGCTCAAAGACAGCCTCTTTTTGACCTCCTTGCTCGATCTGGCCGCGCTGGGGACCCTGGCCGATGTTGTGCCGTTGACCGGGGAGAACAGAGTGCTGGCCGCAGCCGGATTAAATCTTATAAACAAGCGACAGCGGTTGGGGATCAAAAAACTGGCTGAAGCGGCCGGTTTAAACGGGGTGATCGCCGCCGATCAGATCTACTTTGGACTGGCGCCGCGGCTGAACGCGGCCGGGCGGCTGGAACACGCGGGAAGATCGGTCGATCTGCTGTTGACCGAAGATCCGGCCCGGGCCGGCGAGCTGGCGGCGGAAATCGACAAGATCAACGATCGGCGAAAAGATATCGGTTCGCGGATCAAAGAGGAGGTCTTTTCCCGTTTAGCCGATGAGAAAAAAGGGAAAGCGATCGTGATGTCGGGAGACGGCTGGAGTCCCGGTGTAATTGGGATTGTCGCTTCCCAGGTTGCTGAAGCCCATAACCGGCCGGCGGTCTTGATCGGGGTCAGCGGCGGATTTGGCCGGGGATCGGCCCGATCGATCGGCAAGCTGAACATCTATAATTATTTGGCGAAATGCAGTGACCTGTTCGTTGATTTTGGCGGCCATGCCGGGGCGGCCGGTTTTAAGATCGCGGTGGAAAATATCCCGCTCTTTGAGCGGCGATTCATCGAAGAAGCTAACCAGGGGATAACGGACGACGATCTGGTCCCCATCCTGGCGATCGACGCGGAAGTTTTAATAGATCAGCTTTCCCTGGCCCTGGTCAAGGAAGTGGCCAGGCTTGCTCCCTTTGGCGAAGGGAATCCGGTCCCGGTTTTAATGATGAGGGATCTGGCGGTTTCCAATTTCAAGACGCTGGGAAAAGGGAACAAGCACCTTAAGATAAAATTTAATCGCGGCGGGGCCGAGATCGAAGCGATCGGCTTTGGCTTGGGCAGACTGGCGGAACAGCTTGATTACGCCAAACGCTACGATCTCGCTTTCAATCTGGAGAGCAATGAATGGAACGGTTTTGAAACGGCCCAGCTCCGCGTTGTCGACATGAGGGAAGCGGAGGGCGTGATATAATTAGACCAAGGAGAGTGCGAGATGAAAAAAATATTCACGGTCTTGATCGCGGCCCTCTTGTTCCAGGGGATCGTTTCGGCTAATACGATCCTGGTTGAAGAAAATAATTTCCCGGCGAAGAACCATTTCGGGTATTACGGCATCTACCAGGCTTCTTTATATACCCGCGGTTACGGCGCCGGCGGATCGATCGTCGATAATTATGGCGGTTATGATGCCCAGCTGAACCAGGAATTTTATTTTGGCCTTTTTGACGATCAGGTACTGCGTATCGTCGCCCCATATTATTTGACCCCGGGGGCCGGGACCGACAACCAGATCGCGACCAATAGCGGGCTTTTTAATTTTGGCGTGAAGTATCAGTATCTATTGTTTAAGGAGAATGACGACCGGCCATCTCTCTCATTGATCGCTTCGGCCAAGTCTCCTTCGCAAAATTACCAGTTGGGCCAGGGTGTTGGCTATTCCCAGTTTGGCGTGATGGGGGTCCTTGAAAAACGGATGGGAGTGTTAATCACCCATCTCAATCTTGGTTTTGTCTACACTTCTTCTTACAACTATTACTCCAGCGGAACTTTGCAAACCATCGATCCCGGAGACCAGCTTCAGTTTAACCTGGCGGCGGAATACCCGATAAACGGCAGGGTCAACCTTTCTTATGAGCTCCTGGCCGGGTATTCAGGTGCTGACATCGTCAACGGGACGCAATCCGGCGGCTCGGAAAAAACGATCGTTTCCAGTCTTGTCGGAGTGACCTTCTCGCTCGATGGCAATGCCTATTGTTTTGGCGGCCTGCAGGTCCCGATCTACGTCAAACAAAATAGCGGCCTGTCCGCGGTCATTCCATTGCTTGGTGTTTACTACGAATTTTAAAGGAGAAGTATGAAAGTCTTAGTCATTGGTTCCGGCGGCCGGGAGCATGCGCTGGTCTGGAAGATCGCGCAAAGCCCGTTAGCTGAAAAGATCTATTGCGCGCCCGGAAATCCCGGGACCGCTCAATTTGCCGAAAGTGTTCCCCTCGCGGCTCACGACATTGCCGGCTTAAAAAAGTTTGCTCTTGAAAAAAAGATCGGCTTGACCGTGGTCGGCCCGGAAGTGCCGCTGGTCGCCGGGATCGCCGACGAATTTGCCGCGGCCGGTTTGAAAGTTTTCGGTCCGGGACGGCAGGGGGCGCAAATCGAAGGGAGCAAGGTTTTTTCCAAGAACTTCATGACGAAATACGACATCCCGACAGCCCAGTCGGGAACATTCCGCCGTTTGGACGAAGCGGTCGCATATGTTAAAGAAATGGGGGCGCCGATCGTCGTTAAAGCTGATGGTTTGGCCGCCGGCAAGGGGGTCGTTGTTTGCCGGACGGAGAAGGAAGCGATCGAAGCGCTTAAGCTGATCATGGAGAAAAAAGAGTTTGGCGCCGCCGGCGATCAGGTCGTAGTCGAAGAGTTTTTAGACGGTGAGGAGGCTTCGATCCTCGCTTTGACCGATGGGATATCGATCCTGCCGCTGGCTTCAGCGCAGGACCATAAACGGGTTCAAGACGGTGACATGGGGCCGAACACCGGTGGGATGGGGGCTTATTCGCCGGCGCCGATCGTGACCGATCATTTAATGTCGGAGATCGATGTAACGGTCCTTAAGCCATTTATCGACGGGATGCGGCAGGAAGGGATCAGCTATAAAGGGGTTATTTACGCCGGGATCATGGTCACGAAAAAGGGGCCAAAAGTCCTGGAATTTAATTGCCGCTTCGGTGATCCGGAAACCCAGCCGATCATGATGCGGATGAAGTCCGACCTGGTGCCGATCATGGAAGCGATTATTGATGAGAAATTAGATGGAAAAATGATCGAGTGGCACGAGCAGGCGGCGGTTTGCGTCGTTCTGGCGGCCGGGGGATATCCCGGCAAATACGAAAAGGGGATCCCGATCACCGGTCTCGACCGGATCGATCAGCTGGAAAATGTGATGGTTTTCCACGCAGGGACAAAAGAAGAGAGCGGGAAAATTGTTTCAGCTGGAGGACGGGTACTTGGCGTGACCGCGCGGGGCGATTCGATCAAGTTCGCGATTAAGAAAGCCTACCAAGCGGTTGACCTGATCAGCTTTAAAGGAATGCATTACCGGAAAGACATCGGTAAAAAAGCGCTCAAGTATGAACGGTAGACGCCCTCACCCCCAACCCCTCTCTCAGAGGGAGAGGGGCGAAAAAATTATTGTTGCGACGACTAACCAGCATAAACTGCGCGAGATTGGGGAAATTCTGGGGAGACGGGTTACGGGACACGGGATAAGGGTAAGGGAAAACGGGAAGACCTTTGAAGCGAACGCGATCAAAAAAGTTAAAGCGATCAAGATAAAACCAGGGGAAATTGCCATTGCCGATGATTCCGGGCTAATGGTCAATTGCTTGAACGGCAAACCAGGGGTCAAATCAGCCCGTTTTGCCACGCCGCCGACCCCGGAGAACCTTTGCCGCAAGCTCCTTAACGTGATGAGGGCTTGCCGGGCACGGGGGGCAAAGTTTGTCTGCGCGATCGCGGTCGCTTTTCCGGACGGCCGGATCAGAGTGGTCAAAGGGATCGTTCACGGCCGGATCGTTGCGGAAATTAGAGGTGGGAAAGGTTTCGGCTACGACCCGGTTTTTCGCCCGTGCGGCTATCAAAAAACCTTCGCGGAAATGTCACCAGCCATGAAAAACCGCTTATCTCATCGAGGCTTGGCCCTGAAGAAGTTGAAACAATTGCTTTCTAATTAACCGCGCACTTAAGTGCGCGGTTAAATCAAACCAGCGGTTGTAAGCTCGTAAAATTTATTGCTAAACAATATTTCTTTTGTTACAATGGGAAAAATTAAGGCAGGTGTTTATTTTCTGTATTTATTGATGAATTTTCGTCTATAAAAATACCGTTGGAGGATAGTAATAAAATGAAAAAGCACGTTAAGTTTAATGGAAAAATATTAATTATTGGCTGTGGGTCGGTTTCCCAATGTGCCATCCCGATCGTCTTGAAATTGATCGACGTTCCGGCAAAAAATGTTACCATTATGGACTTTGCCGATAACCGCAAAAGGGTCAAGGACTCTTTGAAAAAAGGGGTCAAGTATGTTATTGACAGAGTGACCGAGAAGAATTACAAAAAATTGCTGGCTAAATACGTCGGCCCGGGGGACCTGATAATCGATCTCGCCTGGAACATCGACTGCCGCGCCATTACCACCTGGTGCCGCGATAATCAGGTCCTTTACGTCAATACTTCAGTTGAAGAATGGGATCCTTACAAAGATGAACAGCGGAATGACCCGACTAAATATACTCTCTACGCCCGTCACATGGAGATCCGCAAAATGATCGAAGGGTGGGGGGATAACAATGGGACGACCGCGATCGTCGATCATGGCGCCAACCCGGGGTTGGTTTCTCATTTTACCAAGAACGCGTTGATCGATATTGCCAATAAGATCATCGAGGAAAAACCGAAAGATAAAAGAGTTCCGCAATTGAAAGAACTACTGCAGGTCAAGGATTTCTCCCGCCTGGCGATGCTGACCGGCGTGAAAGTTATTCATATTTCGGAGCGGGACACCCAGATCACCGATCAGCCGAAACAGGTCAATGAATTCGTCAACACCTGGAGCATTGAAGGTTTTTATGAAGAAGGGGTCGCGCCGGCCGAACTGGGCTGGGGGACGCATGAAAAGTATGTGCCGGAAGGGGCGTTCTTTCATGAGACCGGTCCGCGCAACCAGATCTGCCTCCGTACTTTGGGGATGAGGACCTGGGTCCGTTCCTGGGTCCCTTGCGGTGAAATTACCGGAATGGTTATCCGTCATGGGGAAGCGTTCAGCATTTCCGACCGGTTGACCGTTTGGGAAAATAGCGAAGCGATCTATCGCCCAACCGTTCATTACGCCTATTGTCCGAGCGATTGTGCCATCGTTTCACTGCGCGAATTGGAAATGCGCCAGTTCAAGATGCAGGAAAAACAGCGGATCATGTCGGATGAGATCATATCCGGTCGGGACGAGCTGGGGGTCCTGCTGATGGGGCACGACTTTAATTCATGGTGGTGCGGCAGTCTGCTTGATATTCATACTTCCCGGAAGCTGATCCCCCACCAGCAAGCGACTACCATGCAGGTGGCGATCTCGGTCGTGGCCGCGTCGATCTGGATGATCAAGAACCCGAAACGGGGCTTCCTGATGCCCGATGACATCAATCATGAGGAGATCCTCAAGATCGCCAAACCGTTCATTAAACCGTTCGTTTCCAAGCCGGTCGATTGGACCCCGCTTAAGAACCTGAACATCAAATTCACTAAGTTCGATATGGAACTGCCTAAGGAAACCGATGTCTGGCAGTTCAAGACCTTTTTGGTGAAGTAGTTGAACAGCCAGGAGCTTCTTAAGCTGGCCAAAAAACACGGGACCCCGGTCTTTCTCCTTGATCACGAGGTGATCAGAGAAAATTATCGCCGGATGCGGCGTTTCCTGCCGCGGGTCGGTCTTTATTACGCGATCAAAGCGAATTCCGATCCGGAGATCATCAGGACCCTTTATCCTTTGGACTGCGGGTTTGATGTGGCTTCGCTGGAAGAGTTTAATCTTGTTTTAGAAAATATGCCCAAAAAGGAACTCCGGGGCAAGAGGAAGTCCTCCTTTATCTGGGACCGGATAATCGTTGCCAATACCATTAAACCGGTCGAAACCCTTAAAAAGATCAAGAATTACAATACGCTCATGACTTTCGATAACGCGGAAGAACTGCTCAAGATCAAAAAATATTGTCCCGACGCCGGCTTGATCTGCCGGATCAGGGTGCAGAACGTCGGTTCTATGGTCGAGCTGTCGAGTAAATTTGGGATCGAGCCGGGGGATGCCCCCAATTTGATCGAGCAAGCCTTTGATCTGGGGTTGTCGGTTGAGGGGGTCAGTTTCCATGTTGGGAGCCAGTGCTGTAATATTGACAACTACATTACCGCGCTTGAAGCTTCGGCCGAGATCTTTAAAGAGACCGCCTCTCGCGGCCATCAAATGAAGGTCTTAAACATAGGTGGCGGTTTCCCTGTCCCCTACGATGACGCTGTTCCCGATTTTGAAGAGTTTTCCGGCAAGCTTCGCAAAGAGCTGGACCGCCTTTTTCCAAAAGAAGTGGAGATCGTGGCCGAACCCGGCCGTTATTTGGTCGCGACCGCCGCCAAGCTGGTGGTCAAGATCATCGGCAAAGCGGTCCGTGACGGCAAGACGGTCTATTACGTCAACGACGGCGTTTACGGGACCCTGTCCGGAGTGGTCTTTGATCATTGTCCGTACCATTTTAACTCGTTCAAGAAAAGAGGAGAGAAAAAGATCTGCGCGGTGGTCGGGCCGACCTGCGATGCTTTTGACACGGTCTCGACCAGCGAAATGCTCCCCGACCTGGCGATCGGGGATCTTTTATACGTCGATAATATCGGCGCTTACAGCATCGCCTCGGCGACCAATTTTAACGGATTTCCCAAAGCTAAAGTCGTTCATCTCAATCAGTAGAAATGCGCCCGTAGCTCATTTGGATAGAGCGATTGCCTTCGAAGCAATAGGTAGCAGGTTCGATCCCTGCCGGGCGCAGTTTTATTCTTTGATGGCGGTCAGCAGTTCATTGGCGGAGAATGGTTTTGGCAGGCAAACCTGCGCGCCGTTTACTCTGGCGGTTTCCCTCCTGGCCGAATCAAGCATGCCGCTCATGACAATAACCTTGATTGCTCCGCCATGAAGGTCCCGGATTTTTCCGGCCAACGTCAGGCCGTCCATCTCCCCCATGTCGATATCGGTAATAACAATGGAAAATCTGGTCAAATTCATGGCTAAAGCTTCCTCGGCGCCAGCGGCGAGGGCTACAGTATGGCCTTGCCTGGTCAATATTCTTTCGACCAATAAACGGTTATTATGATCGTCGTCGACGACCAAAATAGTTTGCGGCTGGACCTTGTTCGGGTTAGATAATTTGGTGATTTCCTTCGGTTCGGCGACCACGATCCCGCGAAGATCAACCAAGCTTTGGACAATGGCCCTGCCTGATTTTTGGATAGCCAGGCTGAAGGCAATAATTGCCCGCGAGTCTTCGTTTGGAACGCCCAGATCCTCAACAATAAAAGCCGATGTGTTGCTGACAACGGAAAAGTGGTTGTTTATGTCATGAATAATCTTTCCAGTCATTTTTTCCACATTTGCGCCAACCGGTTTTAAGGAAAATATTTTTACAAGCTTGTTGAATTCACTGCGTATTTTAGCGACCGCTTCTTTTATACTATTGATATCTCCGCCTAATGTTTCCGGGGCCGCCGCGGGAAGAGGTTGCGTGCCGGCAAGCAAGCTGCAGTAATGTTCTAAAGCCAGCAATTCACCGCTAGTAGTCTTAATTACCTCTTTGCCTAATTGAAGTTTTCTGTGCCCCCCGGCATAAAGACGTACCGGCCTTTTTAAGTGTGAGCTGACAGCATAGGTAGAAACCGGGCCATGACGGCGAATAGTACTCATGAATAATTTTCGACCGTAATTGATGAAAATTTCAATGTTTAGCAATAAAACCTATAAAAAGGCTAAAAACTATGGTTATTTGACGATTGAATCAGGTTGAAAAGAGCTTGTTTTTGGGGTATAATAATGGTAATGAGAATGTCGCAGGTGGTGGCGCCGACCCTTCGTGAGGACCCATCCGAAGCGGAAGTCGTATCCCATAAACTGATGCTCCGTGGCGGCTTTATAAAGAAGCTGGCCGCCGGGGTCTACACCTTTTTACCTCTTGGTTACCGCGCGCTTCGCAATGTTATTGGCATAATAAGGGAAGAAATGGACCTCTCCGGCGCCCAGGAAGTCTGCATGCCGACCATTATCCCGGCTGAACTCTGGCAGGAATCAGGCCGTTGGCCCTTATATGGTAAAGAGCTGTTTAGGATCAAAGACCGCCACGATCGTGAATTTTGCCTTGGTCCGACCCACGAAGAGGTCATAACTGACCTGGTCCGGGATTCGATCCGTTCTTACAAACAACTTCCGGCCAACCTCTACCAGATCCAGACCAAGTTCCGGGACGAAGTCCGTCCCCGCTTTGGCCTGATGCGCGGTCGCGAGTTCCTGATGAAAGACGCCTATTCCTTCCATACCAGCGAAGAGAGCCTGGAAAAAGAATATCAAAATATGTACCAAACCTATTGCCGAATATTTGACCGGATGGGGTTGAAATATCGGGTGGTGGAAGCTGATTCCGGATTGATCGGTGGCGGCTTTTCCCAGGAGTTCATGGTTTTAGCCGAGACCGGTGAAGAGGAGATCTTTCACTGTAACAAATGTAATTATTCGGCGAGTCGGGAATCGGCGGGGGTGGGGAAATACAAGGCACAGGCGAAGGCGCAGGCAGAGGCAAAGGTGACGGAAATCCATACGCCGAACGCTAAAACGATTGAAGAATTAATCGCTTTTCTGAAAATATCACCTGATCAGATGATCAAGACATTGATCTATGAAACAGAACAGGGGGCGGTTGCCGCCCTGGTCCGGGGGGATCACGCGATCAATGAGCCGAAGCTTAAGAAAGTCCTTGGGGTGGAAGACCTTCGCCTCGCTGATCAGGCGGTCATTAAGAAGGTGACCGGCGCGCCGGTCGGATTTGCCGGACCGGTTGGGCTCAAAGGGGTCAAGATCGTCGCCGACCACGCGGTCGAGCTAATTCCTTTGTCCGTCTCCGGCGCCAATAAAGAAGATTTTCACCTGATAAATATTGTTTACGGCCGGGATTATAAGGCTGATCTGACCGGAGACCTCCGTTTCGCCGTTAAAAATGACAATTGCCCCCGTTGCGGAGAAGGGATTTTTGATGTCTCCCGGGGCATTGAAGTCGGCCATATCTTTAAGCTGGGGACCAAATATTCGGACAAAATGCGCTGTGTCTACCTGGACGAGAAGAACCAGGAGCAAGTCATGATCATGGGATGCTATGGGATCGGTGTTTCCCGGACCGTTGCCGCGGCGATCGAGCAGAACAATGATAAGGACGGAATGATCTGGCCGGTCCCGCTCGCTCCTTTTAAAGCGGCAATCGTTCCCGTTAACGCGGAAGAACCGGAGCAAAAAGCGGTGGCCGAGAAGATCTACCATGAATTACAGGCCAAGGGCTTGGACCCCTTGCTTGACGATCGGATCGATCGGATTGGAGTAAAGTTAAAAGACATCGACCTGTTCGGCATTCCCTTTAAAGTTATTGTTGGTCCTAAAGGATTGAAAGAAGGGAAAGTTGAAGTTAAACAGCGCCGGACCGGTGCGATGGAGCTGGTCCCGCTAGATCAGGTTTCGGAAAAGTTGGTTCAGTTAATAGGGGGCTAAATTGAAAGAAGCGTGCGGCGTCTACGGGATCTATTCCTATAATGGTGATCCTCTGGCCAAACTGGTCTATTACGGCTTGTATGCCCTTCAGCATCGAGGGCAGGAATCGGCCGGGATCTTTGCTTCAGACGGAAAAGAATTTCTCGGCCACGTCGGTATGGGACTGGTCAACGTTGTTTTTAACGAAGAGATCATCAGCAAGATCACCGGTCACATCGCTTTGGGCCACGTCCGTTATTCAACCACCGGGACCTCGACCCTCTGCAACGCCCAGCCGATAATTGTTCAGTCCAAATGGGGGCCGTTTGCTCTGGCCCACAACGGCAACCTTGTCAATACCGATGAGCTTAAAGGTGGACTGTCCGGTTATAAGCTCAAAGGGACGACCGATTCGGAGCTGATCGCCGGGCTGATCGCTTGTTCTGAAGAGAAAAGTTTTGAGGAGGCTCTACTCGCTACGATCAATAAATGCCGGGGTGCTTTTTCAGTGGTGGTCATGACACTCGATAAGCTTTACGGCTTCCGTGACCAGCAGGGGATGCGGCCGCTTTGTCTTGGTCGTCGCGGCGATTCCTATATTATTTCTTCGGAGACTTGCGGTTTAGATGTCATTGGGGCCGAGTTTGTCCGCGAGATCAGTAACGGCGAGCTGGTGATCATTGACCAGAACGGCCTGCAGTCTAAGACCTGGTGCCGCGGCGAACGCCCGGCCCTCTGTGTGTTTGAGTTTATTTATTTTGCCCGGCCGGACAGTTTGATCGACGGCAGGAGCTTTCATGACGTCCGGGTCCATCTTGGAAAATATTTGGCCAAGGAACAGCCGGCGGAGGCGGAGATGGTCATTGCCATTCCCGATTCAGGCATTCCGGCGGCGATCGGTTTTTCCAAAGAGGCCAAAATCCCGTTTGCCGATGGATTGATCAAGAACCGCTATATCGGGCGGACCTTTATCCAGCCGACCCAGAGCTTGCGGGAGATCGGGGTTAAGATGAAGCTCAACCCGATCCGCGACGCGATCCGCGGCCGAAAAATGGTCGTGATCGACGATTCGATCGTTCGGGGGACAACCTCGCGGCAGATCGTCAGGCTGCTGCGCGATGCCGGCGCGCGGGAGATCCATTTTCGGGTCTCGTCGCCTCCGATCACCTGTCCTTGTTTTTACGGGGTCGACATGGCGACCCGGTCCGAACTGATCGCCGCCAATTTGTCGGTCGAAGGGATCCGCAAATACATTGAGGCCGACAGTCTGGGATATCTTAGCATTCACAGCTTGGTCAGGGCGGTTAATTTACCAAAGGAAAGGCTTTGTCTGGCCTGTTTGAATGGGGAATATCCGGTCAAAGTCCCGGAGCGTCTGGAGAGCTTAAAGCTTGTTTTTAAATAATTTAAGGAGGTGACGGCGGTGAGCGAACAAACATTTCCTAGGTGCGAAAAATGCGAAAAAGGGGTCCTGGTCCCACTGTCTGATTTCAGTAATAACGCGGTTTCTATCAAGTACAAGGCCTGGGCTTGTACGAATAAAGAGTGCCGGTTCTTCATTGTTCTGCGGGGTGGCGACGTCTACTACGGAACAGCGACGGCGGAAGCGGCCAGATAAAGGGGTTTAAAATGATCACATATAAACAGGCTGGAGTCGATATCGAAGCCGGATACGAAGTCGTCCGCCGGATCAAAAAGGTGGCTAAAGGGATTGGCTCGTTCGGCGGGCTTTTTCCGTTCGGCAAGCAGTATTTGGTTGGAGCGACGGACGGAGTAGGAACTAAATTAAAACTGGCATTCATGCTTAACAAGCATGATACGATCGGTATTGACCTGGTGGCGATGAACGTTGACGACGTGGTGGCGATGGGGGCAAAACCTCTTTTTTTCCTGGACTACATCGGGACCCAAAAAGTTGAGCCCGGGGTGATCGAAAAGATCGTGAAGGGGATCGTTGAAGGGTGCCGCCAATCCGGAGTGGAGCTGGTCGGCGGCGAAACGGCCGAACTTCCCGACATGTACCATAAGGGAGAATACGACCTGGCCGGCTTCGCGGTCGGAGTGGTCGACAAGAACAAGGTGATCAACGGATCGACGATCAGGGAAGGGGATAAGATCATCGGGCTGGCGTCGTCGGGACTGCACAGCAACGGGTATACTCTGGCCCGGAAAGTGATCTTTGAAAAAGCCAGTCTTGGCCCGGGCGATAAGATCGATGACTTTAACAAGTCGATCGGCGAAGTCCTTTTGACCCCGACCCGGATCTACGCCGCGCTGATCCTGGAGCTGATCAATAAGTTCACCATCAAAGGGATCGCTCACGTGACCGGCGGCGGCATCCCGGAGAATCTGGGGCGGGTTATTCCGCCCAAAAGACAGGCGGTCATTGAGCTCAACTCCTGGGAGATTCCCAGGATCTTCAAGCTGATCAAAAAACTTGGTGAGGTCGACCATGCCGAAATGTACAAGACCTTCAACATGGGGATCGGTATGATCCTGGTCGTTCCGGCTAAAGAGACCGACAAGCTTCTTGATCTCCTGGCGAAGAAAAAGGAAAAAGCGTTCTTGATCGGTGAGATCTCGAAGGGGAATCAGGAAGTTATTATAATTTAAACCCCCTCTGCCTCCATTTCGTTTCGGCTTCTCCCCCTTAGCAAGGGGGAGATCGAGAGGGAGTCAAGAAGGATTGAGTAAATGCTTAAATTAGGAATTTTAATTTCAGGGGAAGGCTCGAACCTTCAGGCGATAATTAACGCTTGCGAAAGCGACAGGATACCCGGCAAGGTCGTTGTTGTTATCTCCAACAACCCAGATGCGCATGGTTTGGAGAGAGCCAAAAAACACAATATTCCGGTTTTCGCGATCGACCATAGGAGCTACTCCGACCGAAATACCTACGAATTGGAGATCGTGAAAGTTCTCCAGCAACACGAAGTGGAACTGGTCTGCCTGGCCGGTTATATGCGGATCGTTGGAGAGGTCCTGCTCCAGCGCTACCGCGGCAAAATGATCAATATTCATCCCTCGCTTCTCCCTTCATTTCCCGGACTTCACGCCCAACGACAGGCGCTTGAGCACGGCGTCCTGATCACCGGCTGTACCGTTCATTATGTCGACGAGGGGTGCGATACCGGGCCGATTATTATTCAATCCGCTGTGCCAATTATGGAAAAAGACGACGAAAATACTTTGGCGGAAAGGATCCTTGCGCAGGAACACGCGATCTATCCGGAAGCGATCAGGCTGATCGCTGAAGATAAATTGAAAATAGAGGGGAGAATAGTGAAATTGAAATGAAAAAGAAAAAACGAGGCACGAGAAACGGGATACGCGAGAAGAGATACGCTTTAATTTCAGTATGGGAAAAGACAGGGCTTGATAAATTTGCCAAAGAATTGATCGATCTTGGGTTTGAGCTAATCTCTTCGGGTGGGACTGCGGAATACTTGAAGAACGTCGGGATCAAAGCGACCGAGGTCTCCAAACTGACCAAATATCCTCATATGCTCGGCGGCCGGGTCAAGACCCTTCATCCGATCATTCACGGGGGGATCCTGGCCGATCGGACCAATCCGGAGCATTTAAAGGAGCTTAAGAAATTCAAGATCGATCCTTTTGATCTGGTGGTCTGCAACCTTTATCCGTTCGAGAAGGTTATTTCCAGGAAAAAATTCACTCATGACGAAGCGATCGAGAACATCGATATCGGTGGACCGTCGATGGTCCGCGGCGCTGCCAAAAACCATAAGAACGTCGGGATCGTCGTTGATCCGGCCGACTATGGGAAAATAATTGAAGAATTAAAGAATACCGGGGTGCTTTCCCTGTCGACCAAAGAAAACCTGGCGCTTAAAGCTTACAAACATACCGCTCAATATGACGCGCTGATCGCCCAATATTTATCGGGTCGGGCCAAAGGGGAGGAGAAATTCCCCAAAGGGCTTTCAATTCAATTGGAAAAGATCCAGGACCTCCGCTACGGGGAGAACCCTCACCAGCAGGCGGCGCTCTACAGGGAGAGGGGTGGGAGGGATGAGGGGCGAGTGACGGATGGCAAACAACTGCACGGCAAAGAGCTCTCGTTCAATAACATCGTTGACATGGAGTCGGCCTGGAGTGCCGCCAATTATTTTGTCGAGCCGACAATTTGCATCGTCAAGCACAGCAATCCCTGCGGTTTGGCCAAGGCCAAACTTTTGGTCGACGCTTATAAGCTCGCTCTGGCGTCGGATCCGGTCTCGGCTTTTGGCGGGATTATCTCGGCTAATCGCCGGATCGATGAAGCGACGGCCAAAGAGGTCGCCAAGCTGTTCGTGGAAGTGATCATTGCCCCGGCTTATACCCCGCAGGCCCTTGCCATCCTGAAAGTGAAGGCGAACCTTAGGATAATTGAAATGGGGACGGGTTCGGTCAATAAACCGTTCCAGGGGCTTGATTATAAACGGGTCAGTGGTGGCCTGCTGGTGCAAGACGCCGACCTGGCCCAGCTGGCGGTCAACGAGGTTAAAGTGGTTACCAAGCGCCAGCCGACGGTTGCCGAACTTGACGATCTCTTTTTTGCCTGGGGAGCGGCCAAATACGTTAAATCCAACGCCATTGTCCTGGTCAAAGATGGCGCGACGGTCGGAGTCGGCGCGGGACAGATGTCGCGCATCGATTCGACCGAGATAGCGGTCAAAAAAGCGGGAGATAAGGCCAAGGGGTCGGTTCTGGCGTCCGACGCGTTTTTTCCTTTTTCCGACGTGGTGGAAGCGGCGGCAAAGAACGGGATTACTGCCATCATTCAGCCTGGAGGGGCCAAACGAGATCAGGAATCGATCGACATGGCGGACAAACATAAAATTGCTATGGTCTTTACCGGACGGAGACACTTTAGGCATTAAGAACTCACCCCCTGTCCCCCTCTCTTTTTATGAGAGGGGTGCCGAACGAAGTGAGGCGGGGTGAGTTAATAGGAGGAAAAAGGAAATATGAAAAAGCTTCTTATTCTTTGGTCATTATTGTTATTAGTAGTTAGTTACTCTTCCGCCCAAACTATTCCGGTGACTACGACAATTAATTCGTCCAGCACTGGCCCGACCACCTTTAATTCCGACATTGGAGGGATCAGCATCAGTTATACCAGGGTCGGGACCAGTGATGTTATGTCTTTGACCTGGCGGCCGGACTTTAAATATGGTTTTTGGTCTACCGGTTTTGACGTCAATGTCGCTCTTGGAGCGAACAAGACCACTGATTACCAGAACGTCGTTTTTCGCTATGTTGAATACGATGATACCCAGAAAGGGTTGCGCTACGGCGTCCTTGACGGTGTGACCATTGGTCACGGCTTGATCATGAAGAATTACACTACCCGGAAAGGTCCGGCGATCATGTTGAATAACGACCAACTGGGCTTTAAGGGACATCTTGATTTTGACCGGTATGTGGTCCGCGGGATGGCGACAAAATCCAACCTTTATTATGCGAGGGTGGAAGAGCGGATCAATCCAATGCTGACCCTGGGCCAATACTACGTGACCGACACGACCGGCCGAACGATTAGCTTAAGCGGGAGCGGCGTCAAACAGTATCCGTCTGTTTCCGCAGTTGGCCTCGATGCCTTGATGCCTTTACCCTTGAATTTTGAAGGTTATGCTGAAGCGGGCCAGATTCTCAATCATGGCTCCGGGGTATCGGCCGGTCTCTCCTGGGCGTATGACCTGATGGTCGCTAACGCGTCGTTAAGTGTTGAATACCGGATCTTTGACAAAGGTTTTGTCCCCGGTTATTTCGGTTCGGAATATGAATTTAATCCGATCGACCTTGCTTCCGTTGAAGCGGCGTCTAAGCCGCGCAACGGCTTCCTGGCGCAATTTGGCTTGAACGCTCTTGGCCTGGCCAAGCTTGGCGTAGCTTATGAAAGCTATACCGACAGCAACTCCGCTCTTTCGGTTGACCTCACTGCGAAATTAAACGAACAGGTCTTTGTCAGGGGGTATTGCAGTCAGCCGAACTTTGTTGATTTCCGCTCGCTCTCTCTCGAGCAGGGGGCGGTAATGGGGGCAGACGTCGCTTATAAACTTAACGCCAATACCAGTCTGATCACTCACTTCAAGAAGCAGTTTAATTCTTCGACCGGGCAAGTGGAAGAAGCGCAGTATTACGAAATTTCGTTGAGTTTCTGATTAATTAAGGATCGCCTTGCTGATAGCGTCAAGATAAGCTTTGACGGCAAAGGCTTTTTCCGGAGAATTCTCTTCAAGCCGCCTTAAAACGATCTTCCTTTCAGCCCGTTCCATGACGCGGAGGCTTTCGGCGATCGACTCGCAGTCGACTTCAGCCAGACGGGACGAAAGCGCTTCTTCGGTCACCCGCCAATTGGTACCGGACAGGTAAAAATTCAAAAAACTCCCGGTAAAAAACACGAATAAAACTCCGGATAGGACGGTTTGCGCGGTCGAAGCGCTCCCAAAATATAGCAAGACGCTGATAATTGTGCCGGTTGCCAAGCCGCGGTAAATGATCGGTAATGATTTTTTTGTTTGGATTCGTTCCCGTCGTTGCCGGCAATATTGTTCAAAATATAAATGTAACTCATCGATGTTGGCCGCTTTTTCGGCCGGTTCCGCCGGAGGAACATAAGGCGAAACGGAGCATGGGAGGCTTCTTAGCCAGGGAGAAACGGGGAGCGATGTTCTTGTTAGGACCAATGAGACCGTCGCCAGGGAAAGAGCGTGATTTGATGTTGTCGTGGCCCAGGTGGATATCCCAATAGTATATTTGCTTTCCTGGTCGGATATTTTACATTCGAATAAATGGGGGATTGGGGTTACGATTTTTCCAGTTTCATCAATGGTTATTTCAAGATAGGTCGATTTGTCGGCCATTGTTGGAAAATAAATGTCGCAATTCTTTAACCCCCCGACCAGGATCGTTGCTCCCTTTGGGAGGGGAAAAGATCTTGCTCCTAAATTGATGGCCCAATCGCCGCGGCTTTCCGGTTCCCGCAATCGTTTGCTGATCACCGCCGGCAGGTTGATCTTTCCTTGCCGCGAGCCGGTCGCTCGTATTAATATTGGTTTACCGCTCGAAAGAGGAGGAAGGTGTTTCATGTCAATATGTCGGCGATCAGAGGGGAATATTTCAACTATGTTCTTAAAATAATCTTCTTTTTGCCGGTAAGATCAATTACCCGGGATGCTTTTCCCTTCTTTGCTTTGCCGCCATCGATCACCAGATCGAGGGTGGGGAGGGAGGCGACGACTTCCAGCGCGGTTAAAGCCGGTTTCTCCCCCGATTCGTTAGCCGAGGTTGCGGCCAGCGGGCCGGTTTTTCTCAAAAGCTTAAGCGTTAAAGGGTGTTTCGGAATTCGTATCCCAATTGTCTTTTTCCCTTTAAGGGTCGGCAGTACCAGGGTTAAGGGGCCAGGCCATGATTTTTTTGCGCACGAGAGCGCCTGGGGACTGAATTTTGCCAGTTTTCTGGCTTCAGCTAATGAGGAAACGAGTACTTGTAGTGGCTTGTTTTTAGGTCTTTTCTTGAGCTTATAGACCTTGTTGATCCCTCTGCGACTGCCGATCAGCGCGCCGATCCCGTAGACGGTTTCGGTCGGAAAAGCGATCACCCCGCCTGACTTTAAAATAGTTAACGCCTCTTTGAGCATGATATCAGTATAACATGATAAAATATCAAAACTATGCGTTTGCTTGTCTCTTCTATTATTGTCTTAAACTTAATTATTGGGGCGCCTGAAGCTAAAATTGTCGCTCGAGGGAGCGTTCCGAAGCTGATCGCCTTGACCTTTGACGACGGGCCTTCCGACCCTTATACCCTCAAGGTGATCGAGGAGTTGAAGAAAGAAAAAATTAAAGCGACTTTCTTTTTAGTGGGGAAAAAGGTCGTGGCCAAGCCGCATGTCCTGGACGTGTTGGTCGCCAGCGGGCAGGAGATCGGCAATCACACCTACTATCATTCCCGGCTTAACTGGGTGACAGAGAGAAAAATGCTTGATGAGCTTAAGCTGTCCAGCGATATTATCAGCGGTTATACCAACGGCAGGGTCAAACCGACCTTGTTCCGCCCCCCCCATGGATTTCTTCCGCAGTCCAAGAGCCAGGCGATCCAGAAAGCCGGTTATACGATAGTCATGTGGTCGGTCAACGGGGACGATTTTTATCACTCAAAAACAGGGATCAGGAGCCCGGTCTCCATCGCCGAGCGGGTCCTGTCGCGGATCAATGGTGGGGATATTATTCTATTGCACGATATCAGTCAGCAGACGGTCGATTCGCTTTCCTACATTATCCGGCCGCTCAAAAGGAAGGGATACAAGTTTGTTACTGTTTCGGAATTAGTTCGTTTAAGCGGCCGATACGCGCTGGCCTTGAAAAAGCGACCGCCGGTTACCGAAGAGGTTAATAGCGTGCTAGTCCTCCCGATGCAGAAGATCAAGCCCGAATCGTCTTATTTTGAGAGCCAGCCAAACTACGGATTACCTCTGCCGGGCCCTGAAGATCGGTCGGCAATCCAAACGTGGCCGCGTCGATTGTTTGATAGATAAAATGTTTTTTCTCGAAGCAATAAAGGTCCCAGGGATGGAGTTTTTTTCCTAAGATCCCGGCCGCTCCTTTGACGAGCCAGGCGGGAATGGGGAGCTGGAAATAGACCGGAATTTTATAATGTTCGCAGACAGCTCTTAAAAAAGCGCTGGCGCTGATAGGCTTATTCCCCAAAACAAGCGCTTTTTCTTTGACCTCATTTTCAAGGACAAATTTCGTTATCCTGGCGATATCCCGCGCATGAATAAAATGGAAAGTCGCGTCAACCGTGAAAAACCTGATAAGTTTGAGCCATTTGGCCAGTCCTAATATTCCGCTGGAAGCGTGAGAATAGGGATGGCGCGAGTCTCCACCCAGGACCCAGGTGGGGAAGAGGGTGTGGCACTTATTATAGATCGCCAGATCGGGAAGCCGCTTGAAGAGCTGATATTTTCCCCGAATATAATGGGTCCCGATCTCGCCGGCGAGAGGGTTGAGCTGGTTGTCGTCCCCCAATATGCTGGCGGTCGAAAATACGATCACTTTTTTGCATTTATTTTGATCAAGAGCGTTCAGCATGTCGACGGTAAATTCATAGTTGGATTGGTTCCCTCCCCAGTCGGCGGCGAGATGGATCACCGTGTCCATCTCGCCCAGAAGTTTGGCGTAGGTCAAGACGCTGATCATTTCACCTGGAAGAATGGTAATTCGGGGGTCGTCTTTATAGGAAAAGCGAAGCTTTTTGGGGTCCCTGACCAAAAGATAAAAATGATAATTCGGGTTGCTTCGCAGTTCATCGAAGAGATAATGTCCGACGCATCCGCTGATCCCGGTAATAAAGATCTTCATATGCGCTATAGATACCGCATCCCCGGCTCAAGATACGCCCGTACATAGTCGGCGACCGCTTCTTCAAGAGGGGTAGCGGTGAAATTAATCCCGGCCGTGGCCAATTTGTCCATTTTTGCTTCGGTGAAATACTGGTACTTTTCTTTTAAAATATCCGGCATTTCAATGTATTCCACGTGCGGCTTGGTTCCCAGCGCGTTAAAGATCGCGCCTGCCAGGTCGTTCCAGCTTCGGGCGGCGCCGCTTCCCAGATTGAAGACCCCCCTGACCTTATTGTTTAGATAAAGCTGGTACATCAGGTTGACGACGTCTTTGACGTAAATAAAGTCGCGCTTTTGCTCTCCGTCGGCGAATTCGTTCCGGTAGGACCTGAAAAGCTTGATCTTGCCGTCTTTTTTGATCTGTTCGTACCCTTTTAAGACCACGCTCCGCATCTCGCCCTTGTGGTATTCGTTCGGTCCGAAAACGTTAAAGTATTTTAGGCCGACGACCTTATGGACCAGGTTGTTCCTGATCAGCCATTGGTCGAACAGGAGCTTGGAATAGCCGTAAACGTTGAGCGGCTG
Source organism: candidate division WOR-1 bacterium RIFOXYB2_FULL_45_9 (assembly GCA_001771575.1). Classification (GTDB taxonomy): domain Bacteria; phylum Margulisbacteria; class WOR-1; order O2-12-FULL-45-9; family XYB2-FULL-48-7; genus XYB2-FULL-45-9. The sequence continues at coordinate 44,766 of MEUD01000001.1, forward strand.
GAGTTTGAGCGAGACAGCGTCTTCGTCCGAATAACCGAGCGAGCCGTCGCCGTAAGTGGCCGCCGAGCTGGCGTAGATGAACGGGATGTTCTTGGCCAGTGCCCACTGGGCCAGGCGTTTGGAATAATGATAGTTATTCTCCATCATATAGGTGGCGTCAGCTTCGGTGGTCGAGGAACAGGCGCCGATGTGGAAGACCGCTTTAAAGACGCTGCCAAACTTCCCCGCCAGTAATTCCTCGAGGAATATGTCTTTTTCCAGATAGTCGGCAAAGACTTTGCCGTTCAAGTTTTGCCATTTTTCCGATGATCCTAAATGATCGGCGACCAGGATGTCGCTTTCTCCGGCCTGGTTCAGCTTCCAAACCATAGCGCTGCCAATAAACCCTGCTCCCCCGGTAACGATAAATTTCATTTATTCCCTCCCAAAAAGTTCGTTCTCGATGAGGCCGCAAATGATGTGGCCGATAGTGATGTGGCTTTCCTGGACACGGGCGGTGATCTTGGAGGGGATAGTGATCGGGACATCGACCGCTTCGGTGATCTGTCCGCCGTCACCTCCTAAAAAGCCGATCGTCGCACAGCCAAGCTCCTTGGCTTTTTCCAGCGCGACCAAGACGTTGCGGGAGTTGCCTGAAGTCGAGAGCCCGACCGCGACATCTCCTTTCCGCGCCAGGCCTTCAACTTGTTTTGAGAAGACAACTTCATAGCTATAGTCGTTGGAGATCGACGTAATGATCGAAGTATCGGTGGTCAGCGCGATGGCCGGAAGGGAACGGCGGTCCTTGCGGTAGCGGCCGATCAATTCGGCCGCCAGGTGCTGGGAATCGGCGGCCGAGCCGCCGTTGCCGAATATGAGTATTTTATTTCCCGCCTTAAGAGCGGAGATCATTAGTCTGGCGGCCGCTTCAATCTGCGGGACCAGCTGTTTGCTTGCTTGTTTTTTGACCTCAATGCTTTCATGTAACTCCGCGATAATGAAGTCCTTCAAATCAATTCCCTCCTTTGGAGATCTTCAGCAATACCACCCGAGTGCTTCTTTCCCGTTCTGAAAGCTTCATTCCGATGGAGCGGGAGCTTCTTTCCAGTTCCGGAACAACGACATATTCCAGCGCGTTGACCCGGCGCCTGGTCTCTCTGACCTGGGCGGCTAATTGCCGCAAGGATTGATGGAGCGCGGCAAAGGTGACCAGGTCCGGCAGAAGCCCGGCAAAGCCCTGGGCCGCTTCCTTATATTCTACCGTAGTTTTGAGGTCGGAGTATAGAGTTTCTCCTTCGATGTTCAAGTTGTAGGAGGGCAATTTGACCCCCATCATATTCTTGACGGTCGTCTTGACCCTGGCCGTTGGCCGGCTGGAGATGAGCTTGCCCGGCTGGGAGAGGGCGGTGGCAAAGATCGCCTTGGTGAAAACGGCGACAAGTTTTTTCTCCAGATCGGCGTGGAGAGCGAGATATTTCTTTTTGGTCGTGAGGAAGTGCTGCATCAGCCCGTCCAGCTTGTCTTTAAGCAGTTTGTGTCCTCGTTTTGCCAAAGAGACCCTCCGCCGGAGGCGGAGGAGCTCCATTCTGGTGGGATTAACCTTGATCCGCATATTTGTCGATTATCTCATCCTTGATCCGCTTGAGCTCTTCGCGCGGCAGGATCTTAAGCAGGGACCAGGCCAGTTTAAGCGTGGTTTCAATGGTCCGGTTCTCGCTCTCGCTCTGGCGGATAAACTTATCTTCGAATTCGTCGGCGAAATGAAGGTACTTTTTGTCGACCTCGGATAGGGCCGCTTCACCCAGGATAACGACCAGCTCTCTTACCTCTCGGCCGCGGGCGTAAGCGGCAAAGAGCTGGTTGGCCACCCCGGCATGGTCTTCGCGAGTTCGCCCGGAGCCGATCGCCTTATCGCGTAAACGAGAGAGCGAGGGGAGAGGATCGATCGGCGGGTAGATCCCTTTGCGTTCCAGGTCCCGTCCCAGGATGATCTGGCCCTCGGTTATATAACCGGTCAGGTCGGGGATCGGATGGGTTTTGTCGTCGTCCGGCATGGTCAGGATCGGCAGGAGGGTGATCGAACCGTTCTTTCCCTTGATCCGTCCGGCCCTTTCGTAGAGGGTCGCCATGTCGGTGTAAAGATAGCCCGGATAGCCCCGGCGCCCTGGAACCTCGCGCCGGGCGGCCGAGACCTCGCGCAGACTTTCGCAATAATTGGTCATGTCGGTGATGATGACCAGGACGTGCATCTCCAGGTCAAAAGCGAGATATTCGGCCGCGGTCAGCGCCAGCCTAGGGGTCGCGATCCTCTCGATCGCCGGGTCGGAGGCAAGGTTGATGAAAAGGACGGAATTTTCGATCGCCCCGGTCTTGCGGAAGTTGGCGATGAAGAACTCCGATTCTTCGTAGGTGATACCCAGCGCGCCGAAAACCACTGCGAACTTTTCGTCCTTGTTCTTAACGCTTGCTTGCCGGGCGATCTGCGCGGCGATGCGCGAGTGGGGGAGGCCGGAGCCGGAGAAGATGGGGAGCTTTTGTCCGCGCGATAAGGTGTTGAGCCCGTCAATGGTCGAGATCCCGGTCTGGATAAAGTCGTCCGGATAATCGCGGGCGAAAGGATTGATCGGCGAGCCGTTGACGTCGAGCTTTTTTTCCGGCAGGACCGGCGGCGCACCGTCCAGCGGCCGGCCAAGGCCGGAAAAGATCCGGCCTAAGATGTCGCGAGAGACCGGGAGTTCCAGTCCTTTGCCTTTGAAACGAAAAGTTAAATTCTTGATCTCCAGCCCTTCCGTCCCTTCAAAGACCTGGATCAGCGCCTTGTCGTCGCTGACTTCCAATACTTTTCCCGACCTGACCTCTCCGGTCGGCAGAACGACTTCGACCAATTCATCAAAAGCGACCCCGCTAACTCCCTGGACCAGGACCAGCGGTCCGGCGATCTCGTTGACTTTAACCATTTTTCCCGCTCCTTAAATTATTAAATTCATCGGTCAGCAGAGGCCCGATTGCCAGGATCTCCGCTTCGGTCGAGAAGCGGGCACGGGCGATCTTTTCCATGACCCCGATCTTCCTAATCGATTCGATCTCAACTCCAAGGCCCAAGGCCTTTTCTCCAAGCTGGTAGAGGTCCAGGATCGTTTGCAGGATCAGATGTTGTTTGCCAAGGGAGGAATATTGATCGACCGGGTCAAAAGCGCTCTGGTAGAGAAAATCTTCGCGAAGCGATTTGGCGACGAATAGGACCAGCTGTTCTTTCGGGGAGATCGACTCAAGCCCGACCAGGCGGACGATCTCTTCCAGGTCGGCCTCCTGGGCCAGGAGTTTCAGCGCTTGCTGGCGGAGCCGGCTGAAATTTTCGGAGACCTTTTCGTTGAAATAGCGGCCCAGGTTATCCGCGTAAAGAGAATAGGAAAGGAGCCAGTTGATCGCCGGGAAATGCCGTTTGTGGGCCAGCGTCTCGTCCAATCCCCAAAAGACCTTGGCGACCCGCAGAGTGTTTTGCACGACCGGTTCCGAAAGGTCCCCTCCCGGAGGGGAGACCGAACCGATAATGGTCAGCGAACCGTCGCGTTCCGGTTTCCCCTGACAGCGGCCGCCGCCGGCCCGTTCGTAGAAATCGGCCAGACGGGAACCAAGATATGCCGGATAGCCTTCTTCGCCCGGCATTTCTTCAAGACGGCCTGACATTTCGCGCAAAGCTTCGGCCCAGCGGGAGGTGGAGTCGGCAAAAAGGGCGACGTGGTAGCCCATGTCGCGGAAATATTCGGCGATCGCGGCGCCGGTGTAAACCGATGCTTCGCGGGCGGCGATCGGCATGTTGGATGTGTTGGCGATGAGAATGGTCCTCTCCATCAGCGGCCGGCCTGATTTGGGATCTTTTAATTCCGGAAATTCCTTGAGAACGTCGGTCATCTCGTTGCCGCGCTCGCCGCAGCCGACGTAAACGATGATATCGGCGTCCGACCATTTGGCGAACTGGTGCTGAATAACTGTTTTGCCGGCGCCAAACGGTCCCGGGACGCAGGCGGCCCCTCCCTTGCCGATCGGGAAGAGGGTGTCGACCACGCGCTGGCCGGTGACGAGCGGGACCGAGACCGGTTCTTTTTTGCCTAGCCGGCGCCTTCTGCGGACCGGGCTTTTTTGCAGCATCGCAACCGGTCTGCCGGAGACGACGGCGATCGTTTCCTCGATCGTGAAATCGCCGCTGTCAAGCTTTTCTATTTTTCCCGAGATTCCCGGCGGGACCATGATCTTGTGGCTGACGAGAGCGGTCTCCTGGACGGTTCCCAGGATATCCCCTTCCTTAACCTCATCGCCGATGGCGGCGAGTGGGACAAAGGGCCATTTCTTGGTCCGGGAGAGCGGATCGACGTAAAGGCCGCGCGGAATAAACGCCCCGGCTTGAAGCATTAGCTTATCAAGCGGCCTTTGGATCCCGTCAAAGATCGCGCCGATCATGCCGGGGCCAAGCTCGACCGAAAGCGGGGCGCCGGTCGATTCGACCGGATCGCCGACCTTGAGGCCGGCGGTCTCTTCATAGACCTGGATCGAGGCGCTGCTACCGCGAAGTTCGATCACTTCGCCGATCAGCCGCTGTTTTCCGACAAAGACCAGATCGGCTTTTTTCGCTTCAGTTAATTCGGCAATGACCAGGGGCCCGGCAACTTTTTTTATCATGTTATTAATCCTTCCGCTAGTTCTTTAAATAGTCCGATGCTTCCCCGGTGGTCGGGGAGCAAAACGACGTTGATCTCTTTCTTTTCGGCTTCTTTGATCATTTCCGGCATCTCGGCCGCCAGCCTTTCGGTGATAAAAATGATGCCGTGTTCCCGTTTGCCAAGTAAAACTTCAAGTTTCTCACAGGTGTGGCTGACGGAATCACACGGGAAAATATCGATCCCGCTGGCCGCCAGCGGCTCCGCGATCTCTTTTGGCCCGAGAAAAGCGATCTTCTTAGACATAGGTCAGCCGCAGTCTTTCTTTGAGCTGGCCTCCTTTGGTCTGAAGATGCTTGCCGGTCAGGATCAGGCGGAGCATTTTGACCTCCAGCTCTCTCGCGAACAAATAGCCAAGCAGAGGTTCAATACCAAAGGTCAAGTATTTCGCGTGTTTCATGATCGACATTAAATAATTGTCCGTTTCTCTTTCCAGAGCGAACAGGCTGCCGCTTTTTTTGTATTCTTCCAGTCCGATTGCGACCGGCCGGGCGTAAGCGGTGAAACGGAACCGTTCAATCAAGGCGCTGGCGTCACCGGAGCCGGATAAGACCTCGAGTTTCAGGCGGTTTAGCGCGGCAAAAGCGCCGGCATACCTGACAAAAAGAGGGCTTCCCGAGCGGACCGAGGCCTTTTCTAATAGTTCAAGATAATCGATTAGCGCCATGTCGGAAAAGTTCTTTAACCACATTGCTTCGATGAGCTCTTCTCCCGGGGCTAAAGAGTCAAGGAGAGACTTGGTCGCGGCTAGTTCATTCTTTAGCAATGACTCAAAATCGAAGGAGTTTTCGAGCTTATCGATCTCGGCGGCGTGAAAGGGGATCTCCCGCAAAATGAGAAAAGCGGCGTTAAGGTCGGGAGCGTCTGCCAGGCGGAGCAGACGGCTTTCATCGAGCAATTGCGTTTCCAGCGATCGAATGCGGCCGATCGCGTAAGCGAATTTAACCATAGAGGATTTTAATGACCTCGCTCTCTTTTTCTTCCCTGACCGACGGGTCGATACCGGAAAAGAGCCGATCGAGCTGGCGATGTTTTTCTTCCAGCAGGCGCTGTTTAAGCAGAAGCCTGGCCGGAACGACGATCCCCTTTTTTTCTTCCTCGGCCTGTTGTCTGGCCTGGCCCAACATTTCTTCCCGGATCGCTGCTGACCGTGCTTTTGCCGCGGCGATGATCGCCGCCGCTTCCTTGTCCGCTCCGGTCTTTATTTCTCCGGCCTTTGCTTCGGCTTCGCCAATGATCTTGGCTTCTATTTCCAAAAGACCCATTAGATCTTGATCCAGGAGACCATCAGAATGGTGGCCAAAAGTCCAAGAACGGCGTAAGTCTCGACCATAGCCGGGAGGATGATCGCCTTACCGAGTTCGTCCGGACGTTTGGCGATAAAGAAAATACTGGAAGCGGAAGCCCTTCCCTGGTAGTAAGCCGAGAAAAAACCGGCCAAACCGACCGGAATACCGGCGGCAAGAAGCTGCAAGCCGGCAGAGAGAGGTATTTCGGCCGCTCCTCCAACGATAAAGATCTTGAGCATGATGTAAAAAGCGCCGAGAAAACCGTAGAAGCCCTGGGTACCAGGAAGAGCGAGAAGAACCAGGACTTTTCCGAATTTTTCCGGGTCCTCGCTTAACACTCCGCCCGCGGCTTCCGCGGCGATCGAGATCCCCCAGGCAGAACCGATCGCGCCGAACAACGCGGCAATAACCGCACCAAAAAGGGACAATGCTAAACCAATAGACATGATTTTTCCTCCTTTATTTTGATTCTATTATAGTATAGACAGTTTCGCGGCGGAAGGGTTTGAACAGTTTTCCTCCTCCCTCATAGAATTTGCCAAAGTACTCGACCAACTGCAACCTGGCCGAATGAACAAAAGCCCCCAGAACGGAGATGACCATGTTAAAAACATGGCCGATAACCAGCACGATTGCCATGATGAGATAGCCTAAGATCGGAACGCTCCCTTTGGTCAGGTCGGCGATAATGTTGATGACCATCCCAATAATCGAGGTGGTCATCATCAAGGCTAGAATTCTTGAGTACGAAAGGGTGTCCCCTAAAAAACCGGTTGTCCGGTAGAGACTTAAAATCCCGGAGACTGCTTTTTTAATCAGGCCTGGTTCGTGTCTGCCTTGGGTCAAGACCAGAGAGACCGCTCCGGCGATAGAGAGCCTGCCTAAAATTGTGGTGGCTGGATGGCTAAGGGCGGCGGCAGTTCCATAAAAAACCAGAGCGAGTAAAAAAACTATCCACAGGCCAAAATCCAAAAGACCATTAAGCCATTCACCGTTTTTTACCCTCCAATATAGACCCAGGGCCAATCCGGTAATGATCTGAATAATGCCGAGGATTAGCGAGATGATTAACATATTTAAAGGGCTTTTGATCGGATCGATCAGCTGTACCTTTTTTAAAGGAATGCTGAATTGGGCCGGCAAGGTATTTAGATCGATCGCGAAGTAGCTTCCGGTAATAATCCCGGCAAAAATGGTCGCGACCCCTCCCCAAAGGAGGAGGTTGAGCAGGTTTTTTCCTCCTTCGCTTAAGGTCAAGGTCTTTTTATAATAAATGGCCGCGGCCGCCAGGAGTATACCGTAGCCGACGTCTGAAAGGCAAAGGGCAAAGAATAATATGAAAAAGAATGAAAGTGGGGCGGTGGGGTCCATGTCTCCCGGAGAAGGAGGCCCAAATATTTTGGTGACCAACTCGAAGGGGCCGAAAATGCCGGCGTTTTCGATCAAGGAAGGGGGCTGTTCTCCTTTATCGGGTTCGATCTCTTCAAGCGCGAGCGAAGGATCAAGCTTTTCCAGTTCGATCTTGAGCCCGGCAAGTTTTTTTCGCGCCACCCAGCCGGTCAAAATAAAGGCCTTTTTAGTGTAGGCGAGCCGTTCTTTGGCTGATTTTTCGTCGTTTTTTTGGAGGTAATAGTCGTAAATATAGGTCAACCGTTTTTTATGTTTGGTCAGCCCGGCAAGCTCCCGTTTGAAAGTTTTCCGGTCCGTCTGGACTTTTTTTAGCAAAGATTCAATTTGGCCTGCTTCCTCGGTTGCCGTTAGTTTGGACATGGGGAGAACAATTTTTTCAAAGCTAAAGTGATCGAGCAGAGCCCCGGCGGCGGCCGCCTCGGTCGAGACCAGAGCGATAATGAGATGGCTCTTTTCGGCGGTTTGCCCGGCAATGACGATCTCCCCGGCCGCTATTTTGGCCGCGAACGACTCTTTGAGCTTAAGAAGGGATTTGGTCCGGCAGCTTCCCGCGATGATCGCAATATCCCCTCGGCTGTTTAAGCTTTTTAGGGGAACATTTAGTCCGACAAAGGGACGCAGGACCTGAAGATCAGCCAGTAATTTCCCTTCCAGGTTTTTCAGGTTGGCCAGCTCGTTGTCCACTTTATTGATCTCATTGATCACGTTCCGCCAATCAAACTCCCTGACGGTTTGAGATAGAACTTCCTGTTTGATGGTTTCTTTGTGGGGGGCAAAACTTTCGATGAAGCTTTTTTTTACTCCGGCCGCGGCGTCAATGACGGTGATCGCCGCCTTGATCTCGGATAAAAACAGTTCGTAATTTTCACTGCTATCGCTCAATGGCTCGCCAAGCGAGAGGGGAGAGATCTGGAGCATACCGGCTTCCTGGAGAAAATTCAGCAGAGTGGTTCTGGAATCCTGATGGCCGATAATGGCCAGCTTACGCATTTTAACTAACGACATGTTTTTTTGCCGTTTCAAATTTTGAGTCGATCCCGTGGCGAAGCTCTTCCAGTAATCGGCCGGTTTCGGCTTCAAGGGCCGCTTTTTCCTTATGTCCCGATAATTTTGCCTCTTCGATTATGGCGGCCGCTTCATCTTTAGCGGTTTTTCTTGCCTGGTCGATAAGCTCATCTGCCTGTTTTTTAGCCATGAGCAGGGCGAGGTTTTTTTCTTTTTCGGCTGAAGCGACGATTTGGCCGGCTTTGTCTTCGATTGTAGTTAGTTTCGAGAAGATTCCCAAGGACATAACCAGACAAGCTTAGCAAAAAAAAAGCCGGTTGACAAGCGGAGTGGCTAAGTACGATCTTATATTGTTGCTTCCTTTTTGGGCAGCTGGCGCCTTAAGCCCCAGAAGATGACCGCCAGCATGACAAAGATCACCGATAAAATGATCCCTGATTCGCCGATCATGTACTTTGAGAGCGGCACGGTCTCGAGGGTCAGGGGATCGAAAAACCTCTGGATATAAAGATTGTGGCTGGCGTGCAGCAAGGCTGCGGCCCACACACTTCCCGACTTGAGCCTAAACCAGCTGATCGGAAAGGTCATGGCGGTCACGGTCAGCACCAGCAGAAAAAGCTGGGCCGGCAGGGGCATGCTGGCCAGATAGACGCCGGAGATGATGAGGGGGAAATGCCAGACCGCCCAGATAATGCCGGTGATCAAACAGGTCGCGGTAAAATTAAAGCGCTGGTAGAGCTGCGGCACCAGGAACCCGCGCCAGCCGATCTCTTCGCCCGCGGCAAAAGCGACATTGAGCAAAGTCCCGAAAATGACCAGCTTGGTAAAATTGAATTGATATGCCGGGTTGATCGCTCCCCAACCGAACAGCCAGATGATTAAATAGGCCGCGCCGGCATAGGCGAGCGGCAGTAGATAAGCCGCGGCCAGCCATTTTAGCTTGCCTGATCCCCAGCCGATACCTTTCAGGCTCTTTTCGTAGACCAAAGAAGTAATCATCCCCGACAGGGCTGGGCACCACATCAGATAGAACATGCAAAACAGAGGATTCAGTCCCAGGGCTTTGGCGTTGATCACCAGATAGTAGCCGATGGAGCTGAGCAGAAAAACAATGACCACATAAGTTATGCTCTTTTTTATATTAATTTGCCTCCAGGGTTGAATAGCCAAGCAGGTTTTTGATCGCGTGGCTGGTATCATAAAGGCAGGTTATTTCGCTCCCCAGGTCGTCCCAGTTGATGACGGAAGCCGACATGACGACCGTTACATCCTGGGCCGGGTCGCAGAAGGCGGTGGTGACATAGCCGTTATGGGCGCCGTTATGGCCGAAGCCGATTCCCGTCACTTTAAATATTCCGAGCCCGTAATTCCTTACGGTCGCTTCGGTGGTCATCAGAGCGACGGTGGCCGCGGACAGGCCGGCTTGCCCCTTGATCAGAGCCCTTATCCATTGCGCCAGCTCCGCCGGGGTGGTGATGACGTTCCCCTCGGCAACATGCGGCGACATGTTGTCAACGGTCACGTCGGTCAAAGTGCCGGCAATATACTGGTAGCCGGTTTCATAAGGCAAGGGGATGGTCCGGTCGTTCCCCAGATAAGGGAAGGTGGTTGCGGTCAGCGTGTTTGGGGCCATTAAATTTGTTTGCAGGAACTGGTCATACCGCTGGCCGGAGACCCGCTCGATGATCTTGCCGAGCAGCGAATAGCCGGTATCGCTGTAATGATATGAGGTATCGGGGGCAAAATAGCTCAATTCACAGGTTGCTACGACGCCGGCCAGCTCTTCGCAGGTGAAGGTGTGCTCGGGGGCCAGCGCTTTGATGTATTCGACATAGTTTTGCCCGGCATACGCCACCGCTTTGTCCGACGGAATATTGGAATTGGATACATCCCACACGCCCGCCCGGTGGTTGAGCAGCATTTTAATGGTGATCTGACCTTTGTTGGGGATGTTGTACTCAATGGTGTTCGGGATATAAGGCTCGCTGGAGCCGGGGATGCCGGCAGTAATCAGATCGTCAATATTAAGTTTTCCCTGCTGGTGCAGGAGCATGATCGCGGCGCCGGTGTAGCTTTTGGTGGTACTGGCCCCGCGGAAGTGAGTGTTCTCGGTACCACCCGGCATGTTAGCTGAAGCGTAGAAGTTGCCCTTGGGGGAAATAATGTACATCGCCAGCCCGCCGCCGAAATTTGTCCTGCCCGATCCATAACTTGCCCATTTGGAGGCGAGCAATTTGTTTAATTCAGCATCCGTCTGGTCGTGCCAGAGTGGTTCATTGCAGCCGGAGAGAGCGCTACCCAGAAACGCGACAAGTGTTAGCAGAAAAAATATGTTTTTCATTTTAACCCATTTGGTAAAGTATCGGTATTCTCCCATTGTTGGTCCGGCGGTGTCAATATACATATATATGACCTCAGTCCGTGCCGTGCTTGTGCAGTACTCCGCGATAGGATATAATGCTTTTCCAAGATGCATATTTTTTTTCCCAGCTTCCTTATCGCTCTGCTAGTTACCGTTTTTTGCACGCCGGTCGCTAGAAAAGTAGCCTTTAAAATAGGAGCGGTCGACCACCCCAACGACCGGAAGATCCATTCGACGGATATTCCCAGGATCGGTGGAGTAGCGATTTACGCCGGTTTTATTGCCGCTGTCGTTTTTGGCCTGGCGCTTGGATATTTTACCGGGGTCCATCTTAACCCCCGCCCGATCATTGGGATCCTGATTGGTGGAACCATCGTTTTTCTTTCCGGTCTCAAGGATGACCTGCGGGGATCGCGCCCGTTGACCAAACTCGCCTGGCAGACTTTAGCTGCGATTGTCGCGATCTATTTTGGGATCGAGATCTCATTTTTTTCCAATCCTTTTAACGGGATCATCCCGCTCTTTGGTTTTATCGCGATCCCTTTAACTATTCTCTGGCTGGTTGGGATGACCAACGCCATCAATCTGATCGATGGTTTGGATGGCCTGGCGACCGGGGTGATCGCGATCTCGGCCGGGACCCTGTTTTTCGTTGCGTTGCGGACCCACCAGATCGAAGCGGCCCTTTTTATTATCGCGATCGCCGGTGCCGCTCTTGGCTTTTTACGGTACAATTTTTTTCCTGCCTCGATCTTTCTGGGAGACTCCGGGAGCTACCTGCTTGGTTTTATCGTTGCCGCCGCGTCAATTATCGGAGTGTTCAAGACTACTTTAGTGGTCGCCTTGATCGTCCCTCTCTTGATCCTGGGGGTGCCGATTTTTGACACGACCTTCGCGATCCTGCGCCGGATCAAAGAGAAAAAAAACCCATTCGCCGCGGACAACAGGCACATTCATCATGTTTTGATCCGGGCCGGCTTGACCCAAAGGGAAGCGGTCATGTCGATCTACATTGTTTGCTTTTTATTGAGCGCGACCGCGCTGATCATGTCGTTGCAAAAATGACCCACTCTGCCGTCACTTCGTTCCGGCATCTCCCCCTTGGCAAGGGGGAGAACGAGAGGGGGTAAAGAGGAAGGATTATGCCAAACAGAAAGAAAGTGATGTTTGTTTTTGGGACCAGGCCGGAAGCGATCAAAATGGCCCCGGTCGTTAACGAGTGCCGTAAATTTCCGGAATTTCTGGAAACCCTGGTAGTGGTCACCGGCCAGCATCGCCAGATGCTCGATCAGGTCTTGCGGATATTTAAGATCGAACCCGACTATGACCTTGGCATTATGGAAGCGAACCAGACCTTGACCAGCATTGTTACTAAAACATTGACCGGGGTCGAGGAAATAATTTTGAACGAGCGGCCCGATATCCTGCTGGTCCAGGGGGACACCTCGACGGCGTTCGCGGCCGGCTTGTCCGCTTTCTATTATAAGGTGCCGTTGGGCCATATCGAAGCTGGGCTTAGGACATTCGATAAGTGGCAGCCGTATCCGGAAGAGATCAACCGCAAGCTTTTGACTTCCCTGGCAGATCTCCATTTTCCACCGACCACGATCTCCCTTGAGCACCTGTTGGCCGAAAAGGTCAGCCGGGAAACGATCTGCCTGACCGGCAATACCGTGATCGACGCATTGCTGGACGTTGCCGGCCGAAAATACGACCTGGCCCAGACCGGGATCAAATTGACCCCGGGGAAAAAACTGATACTGGTCACTACCCATCGCCGGGAAAATTGGGGTGGGCCGCTGCGCGGGATCTGTTCCGCGGTGAAAACGATCGCGGAGCGCTTTCATGATCAGGTCGAGGTCGTTCTTCCCGTCCACAAGAACCCGACCGTCGCCAACGTGGTCAATGAGCTCCTGGGGAGCTTGCCGAACGTCTTCCTGACCGAACCATTGGAATACGAGCCTTTCATTCACCTTATGAAGGCGAGCTATTTGGTCTTAACCGATTCGGGCGGCGTCCAGGAAGAGGCCCCGTCGCTGGGCAAACCGGTACTGGTGTTGAGGGATAAGACCGAACGTCCGGAAGCGGTCGCGGCCGGGACGGTCAAACTGGTTGGGGCTAATGAAGAGCTCATTGTTAATGAAACTACCAAGCTCCTGGTTGATAAGAGCGAATACGACAAGATGCAGAGGGCGGTCAATCCTTACGGCGATGGCCGGGCGGCGTCGAGAACGATCTATTTCCTGCTAAAATATTTTGGCTCGGCCGACAGCAATCCAGAGGAATTCAATGCATAAACTGATCGTTTCCGGCGGTCGGCCGCTTGAAGGGGAAGTCACCGTTTCCGGCTCCAAGAATGCCGCTCTCCCCATACTGGCCGCCGCGATCATGCTTCCCGGGCGCTCCGTCATCCGCAACATACCCAACCTCTCCGATGTGACGACCATAGTCCGGGTCCTCCGGGCGCTTGGCTTGCGGGCCGAGTATTCGCAGTCGAGCCCCAACACGGTCAATGTTTGGAATTTCCAGGTCCGCCACGTTGCCCCATATGAACTGGTGACCAAAATGCGTGCCTCATTTTTTGTTATTGGCCCGATCCTGGCGGTCAAAGGCCTGGCGAAGATCCCGCTCCCCGGAGGATGCGCCATCGGTTCACGGCCGGTCGACATTCATATAAAAGGGTTGACCGCTTTGGGGGCCGATGTTGAACTGGAACACGGGTTTGTGATCGCCAAGACAAAAAAATTGCGCGGCGGCAAGGTCTATCTTGATTTTCCTTCGGTCGGGGCGACAGAAACGGTGATGATGGCGGCGGCGCTGGCCGAAGGGGACTCGATCATTGAAAATGCCGCACGCGAGCCGGAGATCCTGGACCTGGCCAATTTCCTTAATCGGGCCGGCGCGAAGATCGAAGGAGCGGGGACGGAAGTGATCAAGGTTTCCGGGGTCAACACCTTGATGCCGGTCGATTATAAAATAATTCCCGATCGGATCGAAGCGGGGACCTTGCTGGTGGCTGGAGCGATAACCGGGGGGAAGGTTTTGGTCAAAGGAGCGGAGCTAGGCCATATGGAAGCGACCCTGGTCAAGCTTAAGGAGTGCGGGGCGGAGATCGAATGCGGACCTGATGGGATATTGGTGACGGCGCGGCGGGGGATCAACGCGGTTGATATTAAAACTCTTCCGTATCCGGGATTTCCGACCGACATGCAGCCGCAATTTGCTTCTCTTTTGTCCCTGGCAAACGGGACCTCGGTCATTACCGAGACGGTCTTTGAAAACCGTTTTATGCACGTCAATGAATTAAAAAGGATGGGAGCCAATATCCGCCTTGAAGGGCAAAGCGCGATCATTACCGGAGTGCCAAAACTTTCCGGGGCGCCGGTCAGGGTTTCCGACCTGCGGGCCGGGGCTGCTTTGATCCTGGCGGGGCTCGCGGCCGAGGGTGAGACGATCATTGAAGACCGCGATCACCATATTCGTCGCGGTTATGATAAGATAACCAGTAAACTGACCGGCCTGGGAGCGGAGATCAAAGATCACCAATGAAGTTTTCCGCCCTGGTCAAAGCGATCATAAAAAAGGAAGGCTTTAAAGGGACGATCGATGTTTCGGTGGTTGATGACCGGACGATCAGGGGGCTTAATAAGAAGTTCAGAGGGCTCGACAAACCGACCGATGTTTTGTCTTTTCAGCTCGATGAGACCGGATTTTTGGGAGATGTTATAATTTCCGAAGAGACGACCAGGAAGAACGCCAAACGATACGGGGTCAGCTATGAAGCGGAGTTTAAGCGACTGGTCATTCACGGCGTACTGCATATTTTATGTTATGACCATGGAAGGAAAATGAGAGATGCCGAAGCGCTTTATTCGCAGTTATAAATACGCCCAGGATGGGATTAAATATGCCCTGCAATCGCAGAGGAATATGTGGATCCATTCGATAATGGCCTTCGCGGTCCTGACCGCGGCGGTCTCTCTTAGGATCAGCATCCTGGAGTGGCTGATCGTCATCATCCTGATCTCGCTGGTTTTTGCTTTCGAATTGATCAACACCGCAATGGAAGAAGTGGTCAATATGCTCAAGCCGGAGCCTCATCCTCTGGCTGCGCTGGCCAAGAACGCGTCGGCCGCGGCGGTTTTGGTGGTTTCTGGGGGAGCGGCGATCGCCGGTTTGATCATATTTTTGCCCAAGATAATCAATTTATGAGGTCAAAATGTTAGAAGCGTTATTATTAATAATATTATTAATGCTGTCGGCCTTCTTTTCGGCGTCGGAGACTGCGATCACCAGCCTCAATCGGCATAAGATCAAAGGCTTACTTGAACGGAAAGTGCGCGGCTCAAAATCACTTAGCCAATTAAAGGAAAAACCTGGGGATTTCCTGTCAACGATCTTGATCGGCAATAATTTTGTTAATACCGCTGCCGCAGCGGTGGCGACCTCGTTGACCATAAACTTTTTTGAAAGAACAGGGACCGGTGAAATGGGGTATGCCGTTGGGATAGCGACCGGCATTATGACCTTTCTTTTGCTGGTCTTTGGCGAGATCACCCCGAAGACCGTGGCAATCCACAACGCCGAAAAAATCGCTCTCCTGGCCTCGCCGGTAATTATTACTTTGAAAGTCGTCTTTCATCCGATCGCTTTGTTGACCAATCTATTCAGTCGCCCTTTGATCTATATTTTTGGCGGTGGGAAAGTCGGCAAGGGGGGCTTTTTGACCGAAGAAGAGATCGAAATGGTCCTGGCCGAAGGAGAAAAAGAAGGATTGATTGAAGAAGAAGAGCGGGCGATGATCACTTCAATCTTCGAATTTGGCGACACGATCGCCAGGGAAGTCATGACCCCGAGGCCCGACATGATCGCTTGCGTGGTGGACAAACCGATCAAGGAGCTGACTAAGCTGATCATCGAAAGCGGGCATTCCCGGATTCCGGTCTATGAAGGGACCCTGGACAATGTTGTTGGAGTGGTTTACGCGAAAGACCTGCTAAAAAGAAATAAAGCCCAGATCACGATCAGGGAAATGATGCACCCTCCGTTTATCATCCCTGAATCCAAGAAGGTGACCGACCTCCTGCATGAAATGCAGGCGGCCAGGACCCACCTGGCGATCATTGTCGATGAATACGGCGTTACTTCCGGTATCGTGACCATGGAAGACCTGGTGGAAGAGATCGTTGGGGAGATCCACGACGAATTTGAGCGCGAAGAAAAGCGCTACGAGCACGTCGAGGACGGCGCGGCTATCATCGACGGTAAATTGTCGATCGCCGACCTCAACGAAAAGTTGGGTGTCGAGATCCCGGAAGGGGACTACGACACGGTCGGCGGTTTTGTTTTCAGCCAGCTGGGAAAAGCCCCTTCGGTGGGGGACGCGGTGCATTACGAGAACCTGTTGATCAGCGTGGAGCGGGTCCACCGCCGCCGGATTGCCAGGGTCAAGATCGTGAAATTTCCAGATAAATTAGCGGAAGAAGGTGTTGGAGGATGACCACTAAATATATTTTTGTTACCGGAGGAGTTGTGTCCTCGTTAGGGAAAGGGATCGTGGCCGCTTCGCTCGGCCGGATCTTAAAGAGCCGCGGTATCTCCGTTACCATCCAAAAACTTGACCCCTACATCAATGTCGACCCCGGAACAATGAACCCTTACCAGCATGGAGAAGTCTTCGTGACCGAAGACGGGGCCGAGACCGACCTTGATTTGGGGCACTACGAGCGCTTCATCGACGTCAATCTTGGCAAATCTAACAACGTGACCACCGGCATGGTCTACTGGAACGTCATTACCCGGGAGCGCCGCGGCGATTATCTGGGAGGGACGGTCCAGGTGGTACCGCACATCACCAACGAGATCAAGGACCGAATTCGCCAGGTGACCAAGAACCAGCATTTTGACGTGGTGATCTGCGAGATCGGCGGGACGGTCGGCGATATCGAGGGGTTGCCGTTTTTAGAAGCGATCCGCCAGTTCCGCAAAGAGGTGGGACGGGACAATTGCGTCAACCTGCACGTTACCCTGATCCCGTTCCTTGATACGACCCACGAATTCAAGACCAAGCCGACCCAGCACAGCGTCCAGAAACTGCGGGAGATCGGCATCCAGCCCGACATCATCGTCTGCCGCTCTCGCGATCCGATCAGCCAGGAGATGAAGGAAAAGATCTCGCTTTTTTGCGACGTCGCCAAGGAAGCGGTCGTCGGTTTGCCCGACATGCCGTCGATCTACGACGTGCCGCTGGCGATCGAGAAGGAGAACGTCGGCGAGATAGTCGTCAAATACCTGGACATGGAATCAAAGAAGGTTGACCTGGCCGAATGGGAAAAGATCGTCCGGGAGTGGCATTCGCTCCGGCATTCGGTCAAGATCGCGATCGTCGGCAAATATACCGAACTGGAAGACTCGTACCTTAGCATTGTTGAGTCGCTCAAGCACGGCGGGATCGCCAATCAGGCCAAGATCGAGCTTAAGTGGATCAACGCCGAGAAGCTGGAAGAGGAAGAAGATATCGACGCGGTCCTGCGCGACGTGCAGGGGCTGCTCATTCCCGGCGGTTTTGGGGCGCGCGGCGTTGAAGGTAAGATCAAAGCGATCCGCTACGCCAGAGAGAACAATATCCCTTTTCTCGGTTTATGCCTGGGGATGCAATGCGCGGTGATCGAGTTCGCCCGCAACGTTTGCAAGCTCAAAGGGGCCAATTCCTCGGAGTTCGATCCCGAGACCAAATACCCGGTCATCGATTTTATCCCGGAACAGCGCGGCTTGATCGATAAGGGTGGGACGATGAGACTGGGAGCGTATCTCTGCCGGATCAAGAAGGGGACGACCCTTCATAAGCTCTACGACCGGGACGAAGTTGAGGAGAGGCACCGCCACCGTTATGAATTCAACAACGATTTTCGCAAACAGCTGGAAGAGTGCGGCCTCATCTATTCGGGGATCAATCCTGATGCCGATCTGGTGGAAGTGATCGAATTGCCGACCCACCCGTTCTTTTTAGCGACCCAGTATCATCCGGAGTTTAAGTCCCGACCCAATCGGCCGCATCCGCTCTTCGCTGGTTTTGTGAAGGCGGCGGTAGACCGGCTGGCGGAGCAAGTGGCGCTATTTAAAGAGAAAGCCTAGTCTTTTGACATTTTGATCGACAATATTTATAGGGAGACGGTGTTTTCTGGCCAGCTTCTTTAACTCCTCATATTCCGGGGCGGCGGTTATAACCTGACCGGCTAATAAACCTAATTTAATTTTTACTTTTCCATACTTAGTTTTAACTTTAATGAGTTTTCGTCGTAAAACTTCCCTGGTGGCCAAGAAAATTCTGACTCCAAGAGTTGTGGTCAGTTTATAAACTAATTCTAACAGCCGGTCTTTATCTTCCAGCCGGCAAAGAATGATCAGCTTATGGGCGGCGCGCTCCTTTTTCATCAGGATCGGTTCGATAAAGGCATCGAGGGCACCCGCTTTCATCAGGGTCACGATCGCCTTATTTAAGTATTTTATGTCCATGTCATCGATATTCGTTTCGATTTGGAGGATCGCCTCGTTTTCCGTCGGCAAATTAGCTTCGCCAATATAGACCCGGAGCATCCCGAGAGTGGGGAAGGATTTACTGCCGGCGCCGTTGCCGATTTTCTCTACCGCCATTTTCGGCGCCGGTCCAAAGCCGCTGGCCAAAGTGCTGATTATTGCCGCGCCGGTCGGGGTGACGACCTCCCCTTTAACCTCAATTCCATAAGTTGGGATCCCTTTCAACAATTCCGCGGTCGCTGGAGCCGGGTTTGGCAGGATGCCATGCGCGTGTTGGATAAAGCCTTGTCCATGAGGGATTGGCGAGGCATAGATCGCCTCGATCCCCAGCTTTTCAATAGCGATCGCTGCGCCGACTATATCGATGATCGCGTCGACCGCGCCGACCTCATGGAAATGGATTTTGTTAACAGGGACGCCGTGGACCTTAGCTTCCGCCTCGGCCAGTCGGCGGAAGATCTTGGTACTAAGTGTTTTGACTGTTTTCGATAGCTTACTTTTGTTGATGAGTTTAAGTATGTCAGCGAGATTGCGATGATGTTGTTCGCTGGTAAAGACCTCGAAATAAGTTCCATTAATATGGTGTTTCTTAATAGCTTTAAGCTTTAAGCTGTAAGCTTTTAGCTTAAGATGTTTTAACTCTTTTTTGAGCTCTTTATAATCCAGCCCGGCGTCAAGTAATGCTCCCAGTACCATGTTGCCGGCCAGGCCGGAAGAACAGTCAAAATAGGCGATCTTCATTTCTCATTACCGGCAATATAATGCGCGCAGACGGCGGCGCCAAAGCCGTTGTCGATATTTACCACGCTGATCCCGGGGGCGCAGGAGTTCATCATGGTGAGGAGGGCGGAGAGCCCTTTAAAGCTCGCGCCATAACCGACGGAAGTTGGGACCGCGATGATCGGCTTGTCGATCAATCCGCCAACGACCGAGGCGAGGGCTCCTTCCATTCCGGCGACGACGATCGCGACCCGGCATCTTTTTATCTTTGGCAGGTTCTTCATCAGGCGATAGATCCCGGCGACCCCAACATCATAAATTCGCTCGACCTTATGGCCAAGGTATTCCGCGGTGACGGCGGCCTCTTCGGCGATGGGGAGGTCTGCGGTCCCGGCGGTGACGATGGCTATTTTTGACTTCCGACTTCCGACTGCCAACTTACAATTAACGGTAATAATTCCAGCTGTTTCATGATAGACAGCCTTGTGTAAAATCTTCTTGACCGCGGTGAACGCTTTTTTGTCCGCTCTGGTGGCTAGAACGTCATGGCCTTGTTTGGCGATCTTAGACGCTATTTGGGCGATCTGATCCGGTGTTTTTCCCGGACAATAGATCACTTCGGGGAAGCCTTTCCGGTGGATCCGGTGGTGATCGACTTTGGCAAACCCGAGTTCTTCGTAGTTCATTTAATTAAATCCCGTAAAATATTAAGGTTCTCGATATCTTCTTTCATTTCCGGCCCTTTGGGTGTTTCCAGAACCATTGGGAGGTTTTCAAAGCGTTTATCGTTCATCAGGAAGCGGAACGGCTCCAGCCCCAGTTCTCCCCGGCCGATATGTTCATGGCGGTCTTTTTTGGAGCCGAGACCGGTTTTGGAATCGTTCAAATGAAAAGCCAGAAGCTTATCCAGGCCGATTGTCCGTTCAAATTCTTTCCAGGTCGCCAGATAACCTTCTTTAGTGTTCAATTCATACCCCGCGGCAAAAGAATGGCAGGTATCAAAGCAGACCCCGATCCGCTCCGGCGCTTTAATGCCGGCTATGATCTCCGCTAAATTAGAAAACTTATACCCGAGATTTGACCCCTGGCCGGCGGTCGTTTCCAGAGCGATTTTTACCTTAAAACCTTTGGTTTTTTCGATCAGTTCATTAAGATGATTAGTTACTTGGCCTATGCCTTGGCCTTCGCCTTTTCCAAGATGTGATCCTGGGTGGAGGACAATAAAGGGGAGCTTGAGCCCTTCGCACCGTTCCAATTCCTCCAGCATTGAACGACGCGATTTCTCGAGGTTGTCGGATGGTGGGGCGGCCAGATTGATCAAATAACCTGCGTGAGCAAAAACGAAGAGGTTGCTTTGTTTTTTTTCCGCTACAAACCTTTGGATTTCGTCTTCGGTGAGCGGTTTGCCGAACCATTGGTTGTTGTTCTTGACGAAAATTTGGATCGCGCTGCAGCCGATCGAGAGGCCCCGATTGATCGCTTTATCTATCCCGCCGGCGACCGACATGTGTGCCCCAAGGAGCCTTACCATGGATTGCTCCTGTTTTTCAGGTGGTCCGGGACGGGGATGGTCGCGCTCTTTTCGATCTCTTTGAGAGCGTTATCGATCCCATCGATTGCTTCCCGGCTTTTCGGCGCTTTCGCGACGTAGATCGCCGCCTGGGCGAGAGGGATGCGCGCTTCCGGCATCCCAACGAACTCGGCTGCCTGCATAGCGGAATTGGCAATGACCAGAGCGAGCGGATCGGCGTTGCCGACGTCTTCGGCCGCGCAAATCACGATCCGCCGGGCGATGAATCGAGGGTCTTCCCCGGCATAGATCATCTTGGCCAGATAATAGAGGACGGTATTTATATCGCCGCCGCGCATTGATTTTATGAAGGCGGAAATAGTGTCGTAATGCTGGTCCCCCTTTTTATCGTAAACGACCGCTTTCTTTTGGATCGACGCTTCGGCGACCGCCAGGGTGAAGTAGATCCGCCCGTCTTCGCCGGGAGAGGTGGAGAGGACGCCGAGCTCCAGGGCGGTCAAGGCGCGCCGGGCGTCCCCGTCGGAAAGACGAGCGAGGTGGTCAAGAGCATCCGGCTCCATTTTGATCTTGAATTGACCGAGGCCTCGTTCGGGGTCGGTCAAGGCGAACTTGATCACTTCCTTGAGCTGGTCGGCGGTCAACGGTTTTAGTTCAAAGATGTTCGAGCGGGAGACGAGAGCTGAATTAACGTAAAATAACGGGTTTTCCGTCGTCGCGCCGATCAGGATCAAATTCCCTTCCTCGACGTCGGGGAGAAGAGCGTCCTGCTGGAGCTTATTGAAACGGTGGATCTCGTCGAGAAAAAGGATCGTTTTTGTGCCGTAATGCTTGATCCGCTCTTTCGATTCCAGGCTGACCCGGCGGATATCCTCGACCTTGGCGACGGTGGCGTTGAGCCACTCAAAATGTCCCCTGGTCGAACTGGCAATCACTCTGGCGATGGCGGTTTTACCAGTTCCCGGCGGTCCGTAGAGAATGACCGAAGAGACCTTGTCGGTCTCGATCAGGCGGCGCAGGAGCTTCCCTTTTCCGATGATCGGCTCCTGTCCAATGATCTCATCAAGGCTGCGCGGCGCCATCCGATGGGGGAGCGGCGCGTTCTTTTCCTTGTAGCTCTTGAGGTTCACGTCAAACAGGTCCATGTAAGAATTATACTATATTGACAGCTCATTCAGTGTTGATTGTATAATGAAACCTGACATGAGGAAAATGTTCTTAGCTGTTATTTTATTTATGGTTTTTTTGTCGTTGACGGCGGTCGCCGAGCTTGCCCCTGGTGACCAGGTCCGTTTGGAACGGATGAAAACCCGGATCGCCAATCTAACCCCGGAGGGACGGCAGGCGATGATCAAGTTCTTGAATTCGCGCTTATTTAACCTGGAAAATGGGATCGGGCTGACCGAAAAGATGACCAGGCAGGAGCGGGCGCAGGAGATCGAAAGAATTAAAGCGGAACTCGATCTTCTATACACCATCCCAAAGGCCGAGGCCCCGGCCATAGCTGAAGCGACCCCCGAAGCGATCGCAACCCTTGAAGTCATTGCCGTTTCCCCAACTACAGAACCTCTGTCCGTTATCGCGCAGATCCTTGAGCCTCAAGATGAACCGGTCCAACCGGTTGTTGAAAAACATGAACGGATAAAGTACAACCCTACCGGGCCACTGCCGACCGAGTTAAAGCATCAGCCAAAACCGGTTAAAATAAACGCTCCCACGCAAAAACAAGAGAAAGCTTCGTCAGGGAAAATTGCTTTTTGCGGAGGATATTTTGCCGGTTTGGCCGCTTTGCGGGGTGAATGGGAGTTGTCGTTTAATGACATCAACTTTAGATTTGGTGGTTTATATGGATCAGGCGCCGGCAATAGTTCTTTAGCTGCTTTTGCCGACAGTTACTATTATCTTAATCCTCCGGGGACGGTGGGGATGCTATCTTATGCTGGACTGGGAGTTAATTATACTTTACTATCATCGGCTGGTGGTCAACGGTCGTTGGGAGGCGAAGTATTTTATGGCGGCGAAACTCCTTTTGGTGATGGGAATCTGTTCTTTGAGTTTGGTTTTGGCTCGGTCAGGCCAGGAGTAGAGCAATCAGGGATTACCGCGTTGGTTGGCTATCGTTTTTAATTCTCCCGTATTTTGCCTGAAATTTTAACCAATATACCACGATAATTTGGGCATGAAGATAGAAGTTCGTCGTTTTAACGGTCAACCGCGCGCTTGGTGGAAACCCCGGGCGACCGATCACTGGGATAAAAAGCTTGGCGCGGGAAATCGTTTGGAAATACAGCTTGTCCAATGGAGCAAATATCCGATCCAAACGCTTCAATACCTGATGCCGGGTCAGCTCCGCCTTGACGCCGCAGTCAACCGGCTGGAGAGGCGGATTCGCGGGATTGAAACGACGATGATCGAACTTTCCCAAATGCCGGACAATTTCCAGCTTATGGTCAGGAAGGCGAGCCGGTTTTACGACCGCTTGATGGCTGGAATATTCGCGTTTTCCATTCTTTCGGCCGCGCTTGACCTGACGACCAGTGAACGGGGGAATTGGGAACGGATCGTTTTTAATCTTGGCTTTTTGACCATCCCGGCGGTGAGCCTTGGGCATATCCGTAAGCGTGCCAGGACAAGTGAGTTGCTTGCCTTAAAAGCTAAAGAAGAATTGGTCCCTTTGCTGGCGTATCGCCGGGTCATTCAGGAGTGGGCCGGGGTCTCGCATGACATGAAAAACATTTTAGGGGCGATCTATCTGGCCTCGTCCACGGGAAAGTGCGCGTGCTTTTCCAATGAGGGAGCGGTCAGGGAACGGCTCAATATTATTCACGATTCGGCGAAAGAGCTGGGAAACCTGATCGACACGATGAAAAATCTGTTCCGTCCGATCAAGCTTTCCGATAAACCTTTGCCGGTCCTGGACCTCTTGTCGGAAACGGTCTACACCTTTACTCATTTGAAAAATATCGAGGATAGGAAATTCGTCGTGATCATTAACTCCAATCCGGAGCGGCCAATGACCCGGCTTGACGAACTAAAGTTCAAGCAGGCGGTCCTTAACCTGCTGATCAACGCTTTTGACGCCATCCCGGAAACAACGAGAGGGGAGATCGAAATATCAGCCGATAACGTCAGGGTGCCGCGGGACCTTGAGACCAGCCAAGGGACTATCCCCTCCGGTCATTATATAAAAATCACGGTCAAAGATAACGGATCGGGGATACCGGAAGATATCCTGCCGAAAATGTTTGATTTTGGCGAGACCACGAAAGGAAGAAACGGCACCGGGATCGGTCTGACGATCGTTAAAACCGCGGTCGAGGGGCACAAGGGGTTCATTGACGTTGCGACTTCTCAGAAACCCCGACAGAGCGGGACCAGTTTTTTCTTGTATTTCCCGGTCATTGTTTGATTAAAAAAGAAAGTTTGTATCCCCTGGTCTCATCGGTCCGCAGGTCCCAGGGGCGGCGATAGTCAAAAGCGAGTTCACAGCTTCCCGGAGCGATCGCTTTAAAGGTGAATTTGATCTGTCCGGGGGAGCCGATCAACTTGTTTTTAGTAATTAACTGCGGCGGAGCGGTTTGTTTCAGCATTAACGGGTTGACGCGTTTGATCTCCCAGTTGTATCCAGTCGATGGATTTGTCTCAAGCGTGATCACGACATAATCGTTGACGTTCAGGTAAACTTCCCCCCCGTTGTCTTTTTCGAAAAGCTGGACGGTGGTCCCGGGTTGGGAAAAAAAAGTGTTGGCGACCAGGAAGAATAACAGGGAAAAAAACAAGACGGCTAAAAAATTATACTTCATATCGTGAATATTATAGCACAACTATTTTTACTGTTTTCTTTCGACCGAGATGGTACATTCGGTGACCAGCGCGGCGACCGCGCCGACAGCCGCCAGGACCGGGGCCAGGGCCGCGCCGATCACGCCGAAAGTTAAAGGAAAAGAGAAGATCTCGTTCCCGTCTTTGCCTTTGATGGTAATCTGCCTGATATTCCCTTCTTTAACCAGCTCATTGATCTTTTTAAGCAGTTGTTCTCCGGAAACCTTGAATTCTTCCTTTAAATTGTCAGTCATAAGCTTTCTCCTTTAAAAAAGGACCCCCTCGTCCAGAGCGGGGCCCTTTGAAGATCAAATAGGGACTAGATTCTGTAAGCGACGCTGGCTGCGATCTCCGAGCCGGTATAGCTTCCGCCGGCCTGCGGGGTGATCGATTGCATCGTGTATTCGATCATGACCGCTCCCTGCATTGACCAGGCGATGGCGGTGCCGATCGTCAGGTCGATCTGGGTGGAGTTTGAATTGGCGGTGCTCACGCTGTTGCTGCGATAAGCGATCGCGCCGTAAGGGACCAGCGGGGCCATGATCTTGCTGATGCCGACGCCGAGCATTATCTGCGAAGCGGTCGAGGTGATGTCACCCAGGCCGGTTACCGTGGTCTTATTGTTGAAGGCCTTGTAGCCGCTGCCGAGTGCGACTGACACAGGGATGTCCGATCCTTCATCAATAATGGTGTATTTTAGGCTTACGCCGTAGCCGGTAGCGGACGCGCCGCTGATGCCGACCGGGAGGCCCGATGCGGTTGCCGATCCCAATTGAGCGTAGGCATCGAGTTTATCGGTCAAGCCGTAACCGAAATATCCGCCGATCGATCCAAGGCTCATGCCGCTGGTATTCTGGTAGTTTGAATCGAGAACGTAAGCTCCAGAAACGGCCATTTTGCCCTGGCCCAGAGGATTAGCGGTGACGAGCAGTTCCGCCGAAGCTAATGAAGCGGCGCAAAGCGCCAGCACTAAAGTTAACGCGATCTTTTTCATTGAAGGACCTCCTGAAAAAATTTGGAACCGGAAAGTTTTACTTTCTCTCACCTCCTTAATTCAAAAGGACTATTTTCGCTTAATCCCGACCAGGGAAGCGACCGGCAATTCCCGCCCGTCAGTTAAAACGATCGTCGGCACGGCTGAATTGCTGACCAGCACCTTATCGACCGTTCCGGTTGCCTGTGAGCCGGTCGTTTGATCGTAATATATAACTTCCTGGCCCAAAAGTGAAGAGGTTTGTTCCAGAGCGGCCAGGCGTTGGGAATCCATGGTCGAAGTCTGTGACGCGGTAAGGGAGCTTGTGTCGCTGATCAAAGAAGAGAGAACGCTTGAATCGGAGCTGGAATCCTTTTCGTCCGATCCGCTGACCAGATCGTTGAGCATAGTGTTGAATTTTTGCTGGGTCTCCACAATATATTGCTGGTATTCGCTCGCCTGGTTGGGTTTGCTGACGTTATCGGTGTTGGTGTTTTGGAAGGTTGGTCCGCTGATGCCGTTGATGCCGGTCATATCGTTTCCTCCTTAATTAATGTCCATCCCAGCCAGCCAGTCTGGCCATGAGCCACCAAAGAGCCACGCCTTTATTATAGCAGTTTTCCTGACTGGTGTGCGACCATTCATAACTCGGGCCATCGGTATTGATCGCTCCGTACTGGGAATGCCTGATGGGGAAAGTGTTTCCGCCGTAACTATCGGTCGCTTGAGCTCCTCCGTACCAGCATTCAATATCGGCAAAATCATAGAGAACCTTGTTATTGGTCTGGCAATAGAGTCTAATCTGCTCATTGCGCTGGTGGCGATTCCAGCCGGACGCGCCGTTGGTGCGAGCGTGACCGGTCATATAAATAAAAGTCACTCCCGGGAATTCCGTTTCCAGGTTGTTGATCGCGTTCAAGTACTCGGTGACTTGGCCGGCGGTCCAGGTATCCAGTTCCGCGCACCAGGCCCACATTGAATATTTAATATCGGTATTGTCGGTTAATATCTGTCGGGTTGTGTTGAGTCCGGCTGTGGTACTCCAGTACTCCTCCGGTTCAACGCAATCGTCGCTTGTTTGGCCGTTCCAGACACGCAGATTGGGGATCGGATCAGGAGATGAGCACCATTCGACATTGACCGGATAAATGGTTGGATTGGATGTTTCAATGTCCTTCGCTCCGATCGTGAGAGAAGAGCCGTCAGAACGGCGGCAATAGTGAAGCGCCCGATTATTTGTTCTTACCGTTGTTATCCAGTCAGCGGGGATACCGGAGAGCGCTGTGCTGTTATGGTCAATGTTGATCGCGCTGGAAGAGGAAGCAACGGTAGTGGTGGTACTAGTGGTGGTGGTCGTGCTGGTGGAGTTGACCACCGTACAACCGCTGCAGAACATGATCAAACCGGCCGCCAGCAACCCAATTAAAGATTTGGTCATCTACTTTTCGTCGGCCCCAATATCGTATGGGGAGCTTCTCGCCTGTTTATCAATATCGTAGGCAACGGAGGAGATGGTTTCGCCGGCGTCAACGCAGGGGCTCCCCGTGTTCAAATGGTAAGCGCCGTCAAGGTCCGGGTCCCCTTCGGCGCTGTTAGCATCACCGGAAATGTGGCTTTGCCAGCCGGAGAGTCCGCCGCTGAACGTGCTGGCCGGGCGCTGATCGACAAAAACCAGCGTTCCGCCGCCAAGTTTGAAATAACGGTTGTGGCCCATAGTCGGCAGGCCGCTGTAAGCGTTCATCCCCCCAAGATCGCTGGCGTAGCGGATATAAACCCCATATGAATCCGGGCTGTTGGATACGGCAATGTTGTTTTTGATGACCGCTCCTTCGCTGGCCGGTCGGCCGGCGTCCGCGTCCCAGTCCTGAAAGGTCAGGCCAAAGTAGATGGGGCTGTGGTAGGTTTGCGCGGCGTTAACGATTGTATTGTTTAGTACCTGCGGGTTTTTGGCGGCGTACATGCCGATCCCGGAATTTTGGGTGTTGTAAACGATGTTGTTACGGGCGATCCCATTGATATTTTCAAAGTACTGCGGGTTTACGGCCAGATCAAAGAATTCCGGACTGGTATCAAAGCCGAGCAGGATCCCGGCGCCGCCGCAATTATAAATGGTGTTCCGTTCGGCGACACAATCGGTTGCTCCCCCCTTAAAATAGAGACCGTTGGTGGCGATGTCGTGGATCTTACAATCAGCGACGATCATTCGGTCGCCGTTGACGTTGTCGATCCCTTCGGCGTTGCTGTTGTCGCGCAGGCCGGAATTGTAGATCTCGCAGTTGATTATTCTGATGTCGTCGCAGTTCGGCGTGACCTTGACGCAGTCGCGGCCGGTGTCGTGGATCTTACACGCTTCGATCGTCACGCTGGAAACGCCGCTCCGATCGGCTCCGCCCCAGTCCCACATGGTCTCGAATTTGACGGCGTAATAATATCCGCCGATAATCTCCAGGCGGTAAAGTTTGCCTCCGGAAGACGACCAGCCGGCGTCGATGTTGAACCTGACGGTCTGGTTGATGGAGCTGTCCCCGGTCGGCGATTGGATATTCGCCCATTCATCGTTCTTGGAGCGTATAGTGATATTTGCTACCCTGATATCAATGTTTTCATTGTACGTACCGCCGCGCAGGACGATGATATCGCCGGAAACGGCAATGTTGGTGAGGACGTGCTGGATGGTCCGGTAGGGATTGCCGATCGATCCGTTGCCGGTCGAATCATTGCCGGCGGTGGAGACGTAGATCCCAACCGCGTCGTCATAGGAACTGTCCGCCGGATAAGTTTCGCCGGCGGGGAGGGTGGTCGTGGTGGTGCTGTTGACTTGAGCGCAGCCGGCGGTAAAACAAAGGATCAGACACAATAATATGATTGGAATATTTAGTTTCATTTGATTTTTTTCTCTACGACTATTGGCGAGAAAGGACCGCCCTGCGGCCCTTCATAACGGATGAAATGATGGGGCGCTTCTCCTTGGAACCAGAAAGTGATCGACGGGATGATGCCGGAGAGTAGCCCCAGATCGGGCTTGAGATCGACGCGGAAGGAGTTGTCGGAATCTGACTTTATCTGGAAGATCATATTGTAAGTGTCGCCTGTTGGAATGATCAGCTTGAGTTTTCCAGCCTGACGCTTGTTTTGTACGCAGGCTTGAAGGTAGGGGGCCAGGTCGGAGGTGTAGACGGTGTTATCGGTCAGCTCAATTGTTTTAGTTTTTGTCTGTTTTTTATCCAGGTTTTCAAACAATAAACCAGCGACACGGGACGGCCAATCAAATGTTATTTTCACATAACTGAAAGGCTGGCCATTCTTCTTGCTTTCTCCTTCATGAGAGTAGACGTTGATTGAACCGTCCGAATTGATTTGGTAATAAGAGGTGGTCAGAGAGGTTAGCTTGTCGCCGTTGTTTATTTCCGCTTGGCCAATCGTTTTGACCACGAAGTAGTCGCGGCCGGCATAGCGGGCTTTTTGCACTTCACGTTCCGAACTACCGGCTAATTTGCCGCTCTCTTTCAGGCGGGTTTCATAGGTGGACTTGTCTCCGGCGACTAAGGCTGGATTATTAATGCCATATAGAGCGGACGAGGTTATGGGCAGGATCCATAAAAAAATGAAAATAATTAAATATTTCATGACTTCATTATAACATGTCAACCTGATCTTCATCGGGTTGAAATTTGACAAGGCGGGAGGAGAGGAGTAAAGTAAATATCAAGGCTATCAATGCTATTTTTCTGCCGCCGGCGACAGAATGGAAAAGGCGCAAATGCTCAATTGGGAGTTTTCTTTTTTAATTGATCCGTTAACGGTTTTATTTCTTTTCATCATTATAACTATATCCATTCCGGTCATTATTTATTCGCTTGGTTATTTATCCGGCAAATATTCCCGCCGCAAGATCATTGTCGGCCAGCTATTGACCCTGGCTTTTATCGTTTCAATGCTCCTGGTAGTTTCGGTCCGGAACACGCTGACTTTCCTTGTCTGCTGGGAAATGATGACACTGATGTCTTATTTTTTGGTCATGTTCGAGGCGGAGAACGAGAAATCGATCAAAGCGGCGACTATCTATATCGTCATGAGCCACGTCGGCGCGGCCTTTATCGCGGCCGGGATCTTTCTCCTTCACCGTTACACCGGTTCGTTCGATCTTTTGGTCTTGCGATCGGCGGTCTTGCCGGCCGGGAGCGGCGACCTGTTGTTCTTCTTTTTTCTGATCGGTTTTGGGATCAAAGCGGGGATCGTTCCGCTCCACCTTTGGCTCCCATACGCTCATCCTCGGGCGCCGAGCCATATTTCCGCCCTGATGTCAGGGGTGATGATCAAAGTGGCGATCTACGGCCTGCTCCGCTTTGTCTTTTTCGCGCTGGGGATCCAGGCGCTTTGGTGGGGAGGGGTAGTGGTCCTGCTCGCCTGTTTGACCTGCCTGGTCGGGATCATCTATGCCTTGATCGATAACGACCTTAAAACGGTGCTGGCGTATTCCAGTATTGAGAACATAGGGATCATTATGCTTGGCCTTGGGGCGGCGATGATCTTTGTCCCTCTCGGCCAGCCGGCGCTGGCCAGCCTGGCGCTGGTTGCCGCCCTTTATCATCTCATTAACCACGCTGCTTTTAAAAGCCTCCTTTTCCTGGGGGCGGGGAGCGTCTACCGATCGGCCGGAACAAAGAACCTGGAGAAGCTTGGCGGGCTGATAAACAAGCTCCCCTGGACCTCCGCCTTTTTTCTGGTCGGTGCGCTGGCGATCGCGGCTTTGCCGCCGCTTAACGGTTTTATCAGCGAGTGGTTGACCCTGCGGGTCTTTTTTCTTGGCGCGCTTGCCGCTCCAGCCGGATTGAAAGTTATTTTCGGGCTCTGCGTCGCCACTCTTGCTTTGACCGGCGGACTGACCGCCGCTTGTATGGTCCGGGCTTTCGGGATGACTTTTCTCGCCCGGACGAGAAGCGCTAAAGCGGAACAAGCGAAAGAGGGGCCTTTGACCATGTTATTGGGAATGGGGCTTTTGGTCATTTTACTTATTGGGCTGGCTCTGGGCGCGGCTCCGATCGTTGATTTGCTGGCAAAAGTCGCCGCTTCCACCGCCGGTCTGCCGGTCCAGACTTTTACCCTAAACCATTATATTGTAAGCTTGCCGGGAGCCAGCTTGTCTCCCTTGCTGATCGCGGCAACGATTTTTGGGGCGCTCGTCTTGACGGTCGCGGCGGCCTATTTGTTTTTTGGCCGGCCAAGACGCGTCATTGTTCCGACCTGGGATTGCGGCTATTATCAGTTGACCCCGCGCCAGGAGTGTTCGGCGACCGGTTTTTCCAAACCGTTCAGGATCGCTTTCAGCTTTTTCCTCCAGCCTTCGCGCAGTACTCAAAAGATAAAAGATTCCCATTATCACGTCAGGTCTCTCACTTATGAGTCGGAGACCGCTAAGATCTTTAGGGATTTCTTTTATCTGCCGTTCATTGGCGGGCTGTTTTTGACGGCCAGGGGGATGAAACGGTTCCAGGCGGGGAGTATCCAGATCTATTTGGCGTATATTTTGATCGTGGTTTTGGTCTTGTTGTTTTTTGCGGGGAGGTTTTAACCGACGTGGAATACGGGGAGATCATTAAAATATTATTAATGCTGGCGGCTGCCCCGCTGATCAGCGGAGTGATCTCCAGGATAAAAAACAATCTGCGGCTCCGCCGGGGCCCGGGGATATTCCAGCCATATTTTAATCTCGCTAAATTATTCAAAAAAGAGGAGCGCTTTTCCGAACACTCTTCCTGGTTGATGAAAGTGACCCCGTATATTGTCCTGGGATCGGTATTGTCCGCGGCTGTTTTTATGCGGGCCGGTGATCTGATCCTCCTGACCTTTGTCTTGTCGCTGGGACGGTTCTTTTTGGCCCTGGCCGGACTTGATCCCGCCAGTCCCTTTGGCGGGTTTGGCTCTTCCCGGGAAATGTTCTTTGCCGGTTTTCTTGAGCCGATCATCCTCCTGGCGGTTTTTGCCTCGGCTTTGAGCGGCGGCGGAGCGATTGAGGCCTCATCAATCCTGGCGGCGGCAGCCCTTTTTCTGGCGACGCTGGCGGAGACCTCCCGAGTTCCGGTTGATAACCAGGAGACCCATCTTGAACTGACCATGGTCCACGAGGCGATGGTCCTTGAGTATTCCGGACGCTCGCTTGCCTTGATCGAACTGGCGTCTTATCTGAAACAGGCGATCTTCTTTACGCTGATCATGCTTGTTCTCTGGCCGTTCCTGGTCAGCCGGATCGGCTGGTACCTTCTCTCTTTGCTGGTCCTTGCCGTTATCGTCGCTTTTACGGAAGTTTCGCTCGCCAAAATGCGACTTTTCCGGGTCGTTGACTTTCTCTTTTTTGCCGGTATCCTGGCCCTGCTGGCGGTTATTTCGGCCGCCCTGGGGGTATAAATGACTTATATTTTATATGGAATATTGCTGACCGCTTTCGCGCTGGTCGCGGCGAAAAGATTCGACGCCCTGATCGGTACTTTTCGCCTGCAGGCTGTTTTACTGGCGGCGTTGGCTTTTATCGAAGCCTGGCATGGGGGAGGATTTGGGATCTATATTATTGCCGTCCTCCTCTTGATCGTCAAAGGAGGGGTGATCCCTTATTTTCTTTCCAGGATCCTCAAGGAGATTGGCGCCTCCGAAGACCTGGGCTTTTTTTTAACGCCGCAGCTTTCTCTCCTCCTGTCGGTCTTTTTTGCTTATCTTTCCTGGCAGTTTTCCGGCCGGATTTTTCCCGGGGAAGATCTTCTGCTTAAGATTTCCGGTACCGCCGCGTTTACTTTATTGCTTGTCGGAACGCAGATCATGATCTTTCGGCTCAAGGCTCTGGCGCAGATCATCGGCCTGCTGGTCATGGAGAACGGGATCTTTCTCCTGGGGATCGCGCTGGCCGGCGGCCTCCCATTTCTGGTGGAGATCGCGGTTTTTTTAGACGTGTTTATCAGCGTCATGATCCTGGGAGTCTTTGTTTACCGGATCAACCGGCTGTTTACCGGGATTGACGTCAGCCGGCTGAACCGGCTGAAAGGATAACAGTGGAACTCTATTCGCTATTATTAATACCTTTGTTTTTGGCGCTGGCCGCTCTGCTGATCGGACGCTCCCGGTCGTTTGGCGCGATCAATGCTTTGGGTTACCTGGCCGAGCTTTCCTGCGGGCTCTTCTTTTCGGCCGCTTTTCTTGAACGTCCCGAGCCTTTTACCCGAGGGCTTTTTTTTGTCGATTCCTTGACCATATTTTTTGTTTTGGTCATCACGATCGTCGCTTTCGCGGCCGCTCTTTATTCGATCGGTTTTTTGGAGCGCGAGCGGCGGCAGATGAAGGTGACCGATAAAAAGAGCGGGTACTATTATTTTCTTTTTAATCTGTTCATCCTGGCGATGCTCCTGGCGACAATGGTCAACAACCTTGGTTTGCTCTGGGTGGCGATCGAACTGACGACCTTGATCTCCGCTTTTTTGGTCGGATTTTACAATACCAAGTTTTCGGTCGAAGCGGCCTGGAAGTATTTGATCATCTGTTCGGTCGGGATCATTCTGGCCTTGCTGGGGACCATTCTTTTCGCTTACGTGTTTTCTTTAACGGGAGGGATCAGTCTGAATTGGTCCGACCTTTCCGCCGCCGCCGGCCAGTTCGACCCCGATCTGGTAAAATTTGCGTTTATCTTTATTATTGTCGGCTACGGCACAAAAGCGGGGCTGGCTCCCATGCATACTTGGCTTCCCGACGCTCACAGTCAGGCGATTTCTCCGGCTAGCGCTCTTCTTTCGGGACTTCTGCTTAAGACCGCGCTTTACGCGATCATCCGTTATGGCTTGATCGTCGTCAAATGCGTCGGCTTTGGATTTTTCAGCCACCTCATGCTATTGTTCGGCCTTTTTTCCCTGCTTATAGCGGCCGGTTTTGTCCTGGCGCAAAAGGACCTCAAGCGGCTACTGGCTTACAGCAGTATCGAGCATATCGGGATCATCGCCGTGGGGATCGGGCTTGGCGGGCCGCTGGCCCTGTACGGAGCTTTTCTCCACCTTCTTGGCCACGCCGCGGCCAAATCGCTGATGTTCTTTGGCGCCGGCAACATTATTCAAGCCTACGACCGCCACAACATGAACTCGATCCGGGGGGTGATCCGCGTTCTGCCGTTCACTGGGCTCTTCTTTTTGGCCGGCTTGTTTGCCCTGGCCGGTTTTCCTCCATTCTCCCTTTTTCGGAGCGAGGTCATGATCTTAATGTCCGCCTTCGGCCGGGGGTCGTATTTGATCGCCGGATCGCTCTTGTTATTTATGACGGTGATCTTTGGCGCGCTGGTCTTTCATGCCGGCAAGATGATCTTTGGGCCGCGGCCGCCTGAAGTGCCGCCGGCCAAAGAAGACCTGGCCGGCAAGCTGGCTTTTATTTTTCTTTTATTAATTATCGTGGTCCTGGGGGTCTGGGTCCCGGGACCGCTCGACCGTTTGCTTATTTTAGTTGTCGATACTACGCGGGGGATTTAACCATGGAAAAGTTGCTGTTTGAACTGACCAGGCTGGGGATCGTCCCGGTCAGGTTGACCAATGAGAACGAAGTTTATTTGGAGGTTTCACCGGCCGATTTTAAGCCGGCCTGTCTGGCCCTGCACAAACTGCTCCGCTCAACGGTCATGCTGATGTTTGCCGAAGACCGCCGCTCAAGCGAAGGAACGTTCACGATCAGGGCCGGCTTTATTGGAACGAAACAGCGCCGGTGGTTTTTTGTCGAGCAGAAAGTCCCCGGCCCGGCCTTTGGCTCGATCGCCAAAGAGATTTACTCGGCCAATCTTTTTGAGCGGGAGATCAAAGAGATGTTCGGCCTGGAGCCGGAGGGGAATCCGGATGGCCGGCGCCTCCGCCTTCACGATGAGGTCTGGTCGGGCGGCTATCCATTAAGAAAAGACTTTGAGTCGGCGGTCTCGGGACCGATCGGAAACTATCCTTTTATGCCGGTTGAAGGCGAGGGGGTCTTTGAGGTCCCGGTCGGCCCGGTCCATGCCGGGATCATTGGGCCGGGTCACTTTCGTTTTAGCGTCGCAGGGGAACCGATCATCAACCTGGAGAGCCGGTTTGGCTTTACCCACCGCGGGGTGGAAAAAATGCTCGAGGGACGGGACGCGGCCTCCGCGGCCAAACTTTCGGAATGCGTCGCCGGCGACGCCGCTTTCTCCCACAGTCTGGCCTATTGCAGAGGAGTGGAAAGGGCTTGCGGGATCGCGGTGCCGACGCGGGGGGATTATTTAAGGGGGATCTTTTTGGAGCTGGAGAGGCTCTATAACCACGTTGCCGACGTTGGAACGATCGCCTTAGATGTTGGTTTTTCTTTTCCGGCGGCGGAGGCTTCCGTCATTAAAGAAAACCTGCAAGCCTTGAACGCGGAGTTGACCGGCAGTCGTTTTTTAAAGCACATTAATCTGCCCGGCGGGGTGAGCCGGGACCTGGACCAGGCGAGCGTTAAAAATTTGCTGGCCCAAACGGCCGCGGCCACTCGTGATTTTCGGCGCCTGCGAGAAATACTCTATGCCAGTGTCTCGTTCCTTGACCGGGTCGAGACGACCGGCGCGTTGAGCAAAAAGCTGGCGGAAGACCTTGGCGTAATCGGACTGGCTGGTCGGGCTTCCGGAGTTAAACTTGATCTGCGCGAAGTTTTTCCCGGTGTTTACGACGGGTTGAAGGTCGTGTTCAGAGAAAAGGGGGATGTTTTGGCTAGGCTGGAGGTCCGCCTCGACGAGTTTGAAGAATCGGTCCGGCAGATCGAACGGCTGGCCGCGAGGCTTCCCGAGGGGGCGATTGCCGGGGATGAAGTAACAGTAGGGAGCGGCCAGGCGTTGGGATGGGCGGAGAGCTGGCGCGGTCCGGTCTTGTACTGGCTTCGTTTTACTGATGGAAAATTGGAAAGGGCCAAGATCGTTGATCCCTCTTTCCATAACTGGACCGGATTAAGCGCCGCGGTCCTGGATAATATTGTTCCCGACTTTCCGGTCTGCAACAAGAGCTTTAATCTTTCTTACGCGGGGAACGACCTATGAGCGTCTTTGACAAGGTGATTGCCGCCCGGCTGGCCCGGGGGATTGTGACCCGGCCGATCGAATACGAAAAGAGCGGCGCGGAATTAAAAGACCTGGTCGCCGCGAAATTCAGCAGATCGTTCTTTATCCGCGAGGTTGATACCGGCTCGTGCGGCGCCTGCGAATCGGAGATTATCTCCGCGACCAATCCGCTCTATGATCTTCAGCGGTTCGGGATCAGTTTTGTCGCGTCTCCCCGCCACGCCGATGCCATGCTGGTGACCGGTCCGGTCTCAAAGAACATGGTCCTGGCCCTGAAAAAAACATATGACGCGATGCCGGAGCCAAAGCTGGTTATCTCGGCCGGGGATTGCGCTTTAAATGGTGGGGTTTTCAAGAGCTCTTATTACATTGCTGGGGGGGTCAATGCTATTTTGCCGGTCACTCTCCATATTCCCGGCTGTCCTCCGACCCCGCTGACTCTGGTCAAAGCGTTGCTTTCACTTATTAAGCGAAGGTGCTGAACGAGGAGGCGTCCCAATCGCCTGGTTCAAGTTTTGGGTAATTGGGCATCTTTCCGGCTATCATCGTATCGATATCTTGGGCTAACTTATCGGCCGCTTCTTTGGCGGAGTTTTCGGTCAGTTTCGGCTGGCCAGTGTGGATATCGATAACCGTTGCGCCAAAGTCGCTGATGATTTTAATGTCTTCCGCGAAGACCTGCTTGTTCTCCACCCGCCAGGCGTAAAGCTCCGGACTGCGCCGGTCCCGCAAGCCGACGATAAAAAGATATTTTTGGTTATGGGCGAGGTCTTGCGGCGAAGGATAGGGGACCCCTCGCGGATGGGTGTGGTAGACGCCGAGGTATTCCAGTTTATGCTTCACCAGAAAACGGTATGCGAGCTCAATGTCGTCTCCGGTCAGGGCGAATTGGGTAGTCTGGTCCCCCGGGTTTTTGTTGGGGATCGGCAGGACCCCCAGGATCTTATTGTCATGCCCGCCGAGAAATCCGCCCGTCTCCGCCGGATAGCAATCCTGCGCTTGTTTCATGATAATTCCGTACTGTCGCTCGGTAATAATAAACATTTGAAAAGAATTATAACATGTAATATGATTGACCAGAAAACCATCATAAAGGAGCAATGACATGGGATATATATCCTGGTCCTTAATTGCCGGAGCGGTCGGCCTTATTTTTTCCGTTTATTTGTTTGTATTTATCTTGCGCCAGCCTCGCGGCACCGAGAAGATGAACGAGCTCTCATCCATGATCCACCAGGGGTCAATGGCTTATCTGAAACGGCAATACCTGACGATCGTAATATTTATGGCGGCGATTTTTCTTGTTTTGGCTTTTTTGCTTAGCCTTCAGGTCGCGCTGGCGTATGTGTTTGGCGGGGTTTGTTCGATTGTGGCCGGATTGATCGGCATGAATGCCGCGACCAGGGCCAATGTTCGGACGACTCAGGCGGCGAGAAAAGAAGCCTCAATGGCGCTTGACGTGGCTTTTTCCGGCGGGGCGGTCATGGGGATGGCGGTTGCTTCGATCGGAGTCCTGGGGCTTGGTCTCCTCTTTTATTTTGTTCATGGACTGGTTGAGCAAGCGATAATTATCAGCGGGTTTTCGATGGGGGCCTCTTCGGTCGCTCTCTTTGCCCGGGTCGGCGGCGGCATTTACACCAAGTCGGCCGATGTCGGAGCCGATCTGGTCGGCAAGATTGAGGCCGGCATCCCGGAAGACGATCCGCGCAATCCGGCGGTCATTGCCGACCAGGTGGGGGATAATGTCGGTGATGTGGCCGGGATGGGGGCCGACCTTTTTGAGTCTTACGTTGGCGCGGTCGCCGCAACCGTGGTGATAGGTTCCTTGATGGCGGTCAACAGGTCCGGCTGGATGCTCCTCCCGCTGGGGCTGATCGCGGTCGGCACGATCTGCTCGATTATCGGCGTGATCTTTATCCAGCTTTTCCATCGGATGGACCCGCAAAAGGCGCTTCGCAACGCGACCTACGTTTCCAGCGTCCTGTTCGTTGCCGCCGCGTATTATCTGACCGTGTTTACGGTCGGTGAGCTGGGGATATTTTGGGCGATCCTCTCCGGTATCGTGGTGGGGAGCGTTATCGGTTTGATCTGCGAATTTTACACTTCCGGCAAAGTCTTAAAGGGGATCGCTGACGCCTGCAAGACAGGCGCGGCGACCGATATTATCAGCGGGCTGGCGGTGGGAATGAGGAGCACCGTTCTGC
The DNA here is from genome assembly GCA_001771575.1 of candidate division WOR-1 bacterium RIFOXYB2_FULL_45_9. Taxonomy (GTDB): domain Bacteria; phylum Margulisbacteria; class WOR-1; order O2-12-FULL-45-9; family XYB2-FULL-48-7; genus XYB2-FULL-45-9. Next base: position 82,369 of record MEUD01000001.1, read on the forward strand.
CGGTGTTATCCATTTGCGTGGCGATATACGTTTCGTTTTCTTTCGGCGGCCTTTACGGGATCGCCATCTCCGCGGTCGGCATGCTTGGGACGATCGGGGTGATCATGTCGGTTGACGCTTATGGCCCAATCGCCGACAATGCCGGAGGGATCGCGACCATGGCCCATCTGCCGGCCAAAGTCAGAAAAATAACCGATGAGCTTGATTCGCTCGGCAACACGACGGCAGCGATCGGCAAGGGTTTCGCGATCGGCTCCGCCGCCCTGACCGCTCTTGCCCTGTTCACCGCGTACACCCAGACCGTTAACTTGCAGTCGATCGATCTTCTCAAGCCCCAGGTGGTGATCGGCTTGTTCATAGGGGGGCTGATCCCTTTTATTTTCACGGCGATGACCCTGCAGGCGGTTGGACGGGCCGCTTACAAGATGGTTGAAGAGGTACGCCGGCAGTTTCGCAAGATCAAAGGGCTTCTCCAGGGGACGGCGAAACCGCGAATCGATCAATGCGTTGACATTGCTACCTCTGCCGCCCTGCGGGAAATGATCGTCCCCGGGATCGCGGCGGTTGTTATTCCGTTGGTCGTTGGTTTGTTGCTTGGCGGTGAGGCGTTGGGGGGGATGCTTGCCGGATCCCTGATCGTTGGGGTTCCGATGGCGATCATGCTGGCAAATTCTGGGGCGGTTTGGGATAACGCCAAGAAGCTGATCGAAGAGGGGTATTTGGGGGGGAAGGGGACGGCGATCCATGCCGCGTCGGTGGTCGGGGATACGGTTGGCGACCCATTCAAGGATACCAGCGGCCCGGCGATCAACATTTTGCTTAAGCTGATGTCGATCGTTTCCCTAGTCCTGGGGCCGGCGGCGGTTGGGCTGCATCAGGTGTTATTTAAGTAGCTTTCACGGCTCCCCTTTTTTATGCTATTATTGAGAGACTTGCGCCCATAGCTCAGATGGATAGAGTACTTCCCTGCGAAGGAAGGGGTCGTGCGTTCGAGTCGCACTGGGCGCAATTTTTTATGGAGGGGTGTCCGAGTGGTTGAAGGAGCACGCCTGGAAAGCGTGTGTACGTTAACCCGTACCGAGAGTTCGAATCTCTCCCCCTCCGAATTTGGAGGAGTGGCCGAGTGGTTGAAGGCGATCGTCTCGAAAACGATTATACCTTAACGGGTATCGGGGGTTCGAATCCTCCCTCCTCCGTTTCTGAATATTTTCCGGGGGTGCTTGGCAATGGTAAAAAAAAGCCCTAACGTTAAGATCGTGATGGATGAGGTGGAGATGGGGAGGGCGCTCAAGCGGATCGCCCATCAGATAATTGAAGCCAATAAAGGAGTTGACGATATAATCCTGGTCGGTGTCATCCAGCGGGGGGTGCCGATCGCCAAGCGTTTGGCCGAGATCATAACCGCGCAGGAGAAAAACACTGTTCCCGTCGGCTCTCTCGACGTTTCCCTTTATCGCGATGATCTGACCGAAAAAGGCTCCTATATTGAGGTCAAAAAATCCGATATCCCATTCAAAGTGGACGGCAAGGTCGTGGTCCTGGTTGATGACGTGATCTATGCCGGCCGGACCGCCCGGGCGGCTCTTGATGGGCTCAAGGATTACGGTCGGGCGGCCAAGGTCCAACTGGCGGCGCTGATCGACAGGGGCCATCGCGAGCTCCCGATCCACCCAGATTTTACCGGTAAAGTTATTCCGACCTCGAAAAAAGAAGAGGTCAAGGTCGAGATCATGGAGATTGACGGAATCGACAGGGTAGTGATCAAGTAAGATTTAAAAGGCCCCAACAGTATTGCCGGGGCCTTTTAGTTTAAGCGATCGATCCAGTTGATGATGCGGGCTTTGGCGGCGGTTGCAGTCGAGTTGAGTGGCTCATGATTTGTGTCCTGCCGGATTGACCTTCCACATAATATTCAGCGCTCCAACTGCCGTCTTTTTCCTGCCAGACGTTGACTTTATGTCCCGCTTTGCCTTGAACATCAAAAGTAATATTGCGTCCCCCGCTGTTCATCGTTATTTCAGAAGCATAGGTCAGCCCAACCCGCTGGCCGGCGGTATTGTCCGGTCCCATGAAAATAGCTGAACAGTCGGCGCTGACCCCCTGCAGGTTCTCTCCAGAACTTAACCTAACCCCTTGAATTCCCCTGGCCCCGCCGGCAGAATCCCCTGATTCAATAAGCGGGGCAGGGTGTTGACCGGCGGTTCCGACAGACGATGCGGTTGGTCTGGCTGGGATCCCCGGTCCGTTGAAAGCAATAGTTATCGCCCGGCGGTTTCCCTGATGTTGAATCCCCAAATTAGAGACAGTATAACCGCTTAACGCGCTCGCGGGGACCCCTTGTTGGCGTAAATAAGCGATAACCTGGTCCTGGCCGATCGTCCCGGCCTGATTATCGCGCACACTGGCGGGGAGGTTGAAGGTTATTTGTCCGCTGGAAAAATCACCTTTTATCTCTGTTTTATTGATCGATAATCTGCCGGCGCCGGGGGTTTGTCCTCCGCTTCCTGATGTTGGCTGAATAGGTCTGGCGTCATTCATAGTAATAACCTCCTAAAATAAGATCTGACCTTAGTATCCCACTATTTTAGTTGATGTCAAGCTGGTTTAGCGACAGACCGGGAGAGAGCTTGCGGGGCGAGGAGAAACCGGCTGGTCTGATTTTGGGAGAATAATAGTCACCCTGTTTTCTTGCCTAAGCAAGGTGATTCCGGTCGCGGGGATTGACCCCCTTATTTCTTCGGTCAGGTATTTCCCCGGAACGGTTGGTAATAGTTCGGCCAGCAGGATGTCGATCTCAAGGTAGCGATCGGCAGGGAAGAGCTGGCCGAAGCTATGAGCTTCTTCACCAGTGAGGGGGATAACATTGTTATGCCTGGCCCCATTGTAGGTGGTGATCAAACTGGTGGAATCTTGGTCTCGCAATGCGCTAATAACGGTTAGAGTGTTTCGGTTGACCGTCATTGAGAGCTCATCTTCTCTTCCCGCCATTCGCAAGGCCAAATATTCTTCCGGGGTGCTGATATTGGTGCCGTATAGAGTGATTCCATTATCGGCCGCCGCGTTCAGCATCCCCAAAGTGCCGCAATAGTCGGGAAGCATAACCTCATTGAGCCAGTGATCAAGAAGCGAGCCGGGCTGAACCGTCCTGGTCCTATTGAATTCCGCTACCGCTTGGTTGTTTTGCAGGCCAAAGGGGAGAAGCTCGGTCGCTAAGGTGCGGCGGCCGTGTTTTTTCATAATAGGAAAGAGTTCTCCAGCGACCAGTTCGGCGGTCGAAGGGAGACTGGTGTTATCGAACTTATGGATCTCTCCCAAGGCGATGATCGGGGTCCTGGTCGCCATGACCGCTTCCAGCGCCGCGACTAGCGATTCGTAATGGCCCGGAGTGATTTGGGGGACGGTGGGGGGAGCGGAATAGCTGACAGTTACAATAGTGGTGTCGAGATTGGCTCGGGGTGCGACGGTTTTTTTATAGGGGGCGGCGCAAGCGCCGGATAGCGTCGCCATTGAGCCAAGCAGGAAAGTTCTTCTTGAAAGTTGAGTAATAGCCACGGAACTACTTCGAAAGAGCGGGGAGGGAATTTCAGGTAATACCGCGGATAATTAGTATATTAGATATCGGACATATTATTGTCGTCTTTGCTGAATGCTTATTTGCATCGTAACCTCACGCGTTGGGGTAAGGAATGGTGTAAGCCTGGGTGGATTAGAGATTGGCGGATCAGTCGCCATTGTTCCATCCGGCTTAAAAGTAAGGCTCAATCGGCCGCTAACGCCAGAATTTCGAAATAATTGCTTGATGGAACTATCAGAAGTTCTGATCCTTTCATTCCAAGAAGTTCTAGCGGCAGTATCATAGGAAATGGCGATCCCTTGAGGAGTAACCTGGAAGGTTTCACCTGGAATTAATCCACTGGGGGCTAGGGTGATGCCGCTTAAAATTGATCTTGGCGGATTCCCACCTGCGGAGCTTACGGACGCTGGTGGATTAAATCGATCAGTGCTAGTAATGCGCTCATCAACCCTCAATTGGGTTATCCTACCGTTGCTTCCCAATACAGCGGTAAGGCCTGGAGGGACATAAACATTTTGTCCGTTAATTGAGCAGGTCAACCCGTAGTTTCCCGCTTTGATTGAACCTATTTTTTGGGGAGAAGCAGTGGTAAAGCGTATCTCGCTCGATGACGCCGCGGGAACAGTAACGTTGCCAATCGTCATTGGGCCGTCAACCCTGGCTTGAGTAGGTCGCCCATTGTTCCCAAATTCAACTACCGTGCCGGTTGGTAAGGAAATCCCGGCAATTGTCGCTGGGGAGGCGAGTTTGAGTGAACTCAAACCATCAGGCAGTGCGCCCGTAAAAGTCGGAGTGACTGTGGCTTGGTAATCAACGCCTCCAAGCCGCACAGTCATAGTCTTTTCTTGTCTTTGGCCTTGGACCAATAAACCGCCCTGGTTCAGGACTGGAGAAGCGAGCCTGGTAAAGGCGCCAGATTGAGGATTGATATGGCCGAGCAACTGGTTGTTGCTATTTATTACCGCCATCATACCAGCGGGGACGTTAGGTGTCGCGCTGGTTAGCGGTTCGGTAATATGGAAATCAACAGAATGAACACTTCCAGCCATATGGCTGATGGTGATGAACCTATTGTAGCCAGCTGGTGAAGATTGATAGCCAGACGGGAGTGTGACATTATTGCCGCGATCGATTGTTACCTGGAGTGTTTTTTGTTCTCCAGGATTGCCAAAATTTATAGTTGAAGTAACTGTACCGGCAAAACTTGCCGTTGCTGTGGTCAAAGTTCTAGGCGTTACCGGTGTAGTTGTCCGCACGGGACGAGTTGATTGTCGAGTGACAACGGTCGGCGGTACCGTCGGCGGTGGAATTACTGGTTGCGGCGGTTGTTGGGCGACAATGGTCGGTGTCGCCGCCTGACCAGGTTGCAAGAGGGCGGGGGTTGATGTATCGATCAGCGCGTCATTGCCGGCAAAGGTATAAGTTGAAGTCCCTCTGGTTAAGCTAACAACCTTGCCAGATTCAATTGTCAGCTTGTCGCCTGGCAGGACATTGTAAACCGCGACCTCGTTTTTGCTGTTGTAGATCAGGATCCGGCCTTGAGCAGTGACATTGTGGGTCCCATTGGCGGGACGCGTGTGGCTGTCAATCAAACCTCTGCTGGTTCCCGGTACTTGGCTGGAAAAGGTCAAGCCGGGTGGCAGGGAAGAGGCGGCCACTGGTGCTGTCGCTGGCGGCGGTGGAGTGGTTCTTCGTCTTGCTGTGCCTGTGCTTGGCATACTTTGATCAGAGGCTAAAACAACTGCAACTGTTGAGCCGGATTCGTTTGTCTTCTCATATGAAACCCACTTGATATTATTGTTATGCATAGTTGGTTCTCTGGTGGCATAACAAGTTTCTCTTGTTTTATCTGCATTATGGAGAATAGTTATATTACCCTTGCTGTCTTTTGTTAAAGTATCCCCATTGGCAACGGCTATGGTCCTGGTTCCAGGCGTGCCGGAAGATAATGTGACCGTAATCGTCCCAGCATTATGAAAAGTGTAAGTTCCATCTGTTCCTTGTGTTGTCCCGGCGGGCAGAGCAATGTTTGTCCCCCTAAAGGCCAATGGTTGTATGGTTAGGGGAGGCGGTGGTGGTGGGGGTGGCGCAACCTGGGTCACTGGAGCCTGCGGCTGAACTACAGGGTTTGCGGCTATCCTTACAGGCGCCGGAGCCAAAACAGTTCCTCCAGCCGTTCTTGTCACAGGCGGGCTGACCAATGGGCGAGTCCTGGGCCCTTGAGCGACGGCGGTGTTGGGGGTGCTGGGCTGGACATAAGCCGCGAGCAAGACATCTCTTGTGTTTTGATCAAGAACGCTGGCTATTGTTCCATCGGCGTTCAGGTTTACCCTTCCTGCTCTTTGGCAGTTTATCTCTTCTCCTCCGGCAGTAATTGTAAAGGGCTCAAAAAAAGCGATTTGACTAACCTTACCATTGGTTACAGTGACTACGGAATTAGCGGGAATTGTTAAGTTTTTTCCCTCGATTGTTACGATGACGGGCCTGTTTAAGGTGTGGAGCTGGGTATTGCCTTGAGTGGAAGAAGCCCCCGGCTTATGGATTGCCGTATTTGTGGCCAGTTCGTTTACACTGGTTAGCCTTGTAGGAAGAGTGGCGGTAAAGCTCGTGAACCTGGCGTAGGCGCCGCGAACTGTATCAATGCCTCTCCTAAGCCAGGACATTGGCAGGTTGGGATCAAAAGCTGGTTGCCTCTGCTCGGTTGGTGTTTGCCTTATTGGCGCGGGGCGGCTTGGCCCGGGCTGACGAATTGGGGCTGGGTGATTAAGCGGTGCGTTTGGTGTTTCGATTGTCGGGGCGGGAACGATTGGGTTTGCGGGGGTGTCAACGATTGCCGCCGGAGGATTTGGCCGACTTGCAACGGTAGGCTCAAGAAAACCAGCTGGATGGACCAGCCCCCGGGCGGCGACGTGTTCAAGGCTGGTGATTGGAATGGTCCTGGTCCGGGTGACCATGATCGGCCCGGTATCGATGCTTTCTCCCCGAACATGCGCTGATCTGCCGCGGTCGACTTCATAGGTTTGGATCAAACAAACCTGGGGGACATTGTGCCGCTGTCCTCTGCTGTCGATCGCGCCCCCTTCGTCATTTTTTATGATGGTGTCTTTTGGTAGGGTCCCTTTGGCCAGATGCCAATTTCCACCTTGAAAAACAACCACAGCCGCGTAATTTTTCCCTTGATAAGTGAAAGCAAGGAGTCGTTGGTTTGTTGGCAGGTACTCCTGGATGAAGGGACGCAATGGCCCCCTGACCGCGGCAAGATCAGCGGCGGTTGCGTTGGGAGAAGCGCTGGTCAATAAGTTGACCCCTCGCTGGCCGACTTGACGGCGGTTATTCGCCTCGACGTAATTTAAAACATTACTGTTTATTGGCGGAGTGCCGGTCAGCAAAGAATATAGATCGGTCGCGTTGCATTGGCAGGCCAAGGTACGCACGGTCAGTTCATTGGTAACCTTTCGGCTGGCAATGACCTCTTTTGCCTGACCGCTGTTTAGCCGGGGGGCAAGAGTAGCGATGACTTCCGGGTTGGTTACTTTTCCGCTTTTTATCGCGGTGGCAAGCGCGGCGCCGTCAATATGGTCGGCAACAAGGCGGGCGACTTCGGGATTGGTGATCTCCCCATTTAATATCGATTGTCCAACAACCGTTTTGTTCATATAGGGGAGGATGCTTTGAGCCGCGGACAGATTTTCAGGTGTCGACGCGGTTTTAAGGAAAACAAGCCCTTTGGTCTCGATTTGGGCCCTTAAAGCCGAGGTGCTATTAATGATCGCCCGGTTCTGATTGACCGCATTGGCGAGCTGACCCAGGTTTGCGGCGCTGGTAATAGCATTGGCGGCAGTTGAGATATGGCCAAATCTGGTCTGCATGTTCGTGACAGACCGATTTGCCACTTCATTGGTTTGGTTCGCGTTATGAGGCAGGCTTGCCCAGTACTTAAAAGCATTTTCGGTGGCGGTTTTTTTAGCCGGATTAAACGAATCCGCTTCGTAGGCACGGAGAGCTTGGTCGCAGGCGGTCGCGCTTTCTAAGGCGGAAGCGGCTGTCGCCTGGTCAATTTTGCTTTGGTTTACTTCCCTTCTTATTTTATTTTGATCCCGGCCGCAAGTGGTAACCAGCTGGGATAAGTTAACATATTTTCCTATTAAGTTTCTAATTCTTCCTAGGGCAGATAATACGGAATAAGGAGCGTTAGCATTGCCCGGAGCATCGGCCCCATGAGTTTCGGTTAAATTTCGTCTGGTCGCGGCTAAAAGATCGGTCTTGCTATTGTAGATTGTTTCTTGTCCGGTAGTTTTGTTGTAGACAATATATTTGCCGTCTTCTTTTCGGTAAATAAAATTGCCGTCTTCAATGGTTGCCCCCCGGTCAATAAGCGCGGCAAGGGAGTTGGCAGATTGCTGATAGCCATGAACTTCGGCTGTTAACGCGACATCTGATAGGCTTATGCTGTCCGCGGTGCCGTCTTTTCCGGCGATTTGGTCAAAATTTTCATCAGTTATTTGGTCAGTGTCAGTGGTTGATTTGCGGTTGGTCTCGGTAACCTCTTCTTTGGTAATTTTTCCGTCATTATTTTTGTCATATTTTCTCATTAACCTGTTTAAGTCTGCTTGGTTTTTAATGCCATCCATTCCCATCTTATTCTTGCCCCCCTTTAACTAAAAAGTCCGCCAGAGGCGGACCTGTTATTTGGCATAGAAACGACAAAAACAACCTCTTCAGCAACAGGCTAACTGAAAGGCCATCTGGGTGACTCTCACATATATTATCGTGATATGGGGTATGAAACTTGCGCGAAAAAGGGGGAAAGCCTTGACAGATAAGGGGGAATGTAACCCAGCTATTATTCAAATAATTACTTTTCATAAAGCTTCTTGTGAGCCGTTGCCTGGAATGGTACTACTATGGAGAGGAGAAGGCAAGGGGGTGGGACAAGGGGATACGGGACAAGGGGATACGGGACAAGGGGATACGGGACAAGGGGATACGGGACAAGGGGATACGGGACAAGGGGATACGGGACAAGGGGATACGGGACAAGGGGATACGGGACACGGAGATACGGGACACGGGGGTACGGGACGGGGCAGGGCAGGGATGATTAATGGTAGTTTTTTTGGCGAATATATTTTACGAAATTATTGATGCCGGCAATTACTTTCTCGTAACAATTTGACCATTCATTGGCCCTGTTTCGGGGAAGATAATTCTTGCTGAATAATGCTTCGATATGGCTTTGCATTTCGCTGGCCTCTTTTCTGGCAATGTAAAAGATTTTGATCTTATCCTTATAGTAAAAGGCGCGATAACCTTCAGCTATATTGGCAGCGACAGATAAAGAGGCTCTTTCAATTTGATCTCTGATCCTAAATCTTTCATCAATCGGAAGGGTTCGAGCAAATTGATGAATTTCCGCCATCAATTTGTTTGCTTCTTGCCAAATTCGTAATTCTTTAAAGGTTGGCATATATAAATAATCTCATGAAAATGATGTAGCAATCTTATTGCCAAAATCTCCGCTCCCCGTCCCGTATATCCGTATCTCCGTCTCCCGTATAGTATAATAATCCCCATGCCTACCGATATCCTAGCCGGCCTTAACCCGGAACAAACCGCCGCCGTGACCCATAAGAAAGGGCCGCTTCTGATCGTAGCGGGTGCGGGAACCGGAAAGACCACGGTCATTACCCGCCGGATCGCCTGGCTGATTGCCGAGAAACTGGCCAAGCCGGGGGAGATCCTGGCGTTGACCTTTACCGACAAAGCGGCCAGCGAGATGGAAGCCAGGGTCGACATGTTGGTTCCTTATGGCTACATTGATATATCCATTTCGACCTTTCACGCCTTTGGCGACCGGATCCTGCGCGACCATGCCCTCGACCTGGGCCTTCGGCCCGATTACCGGGTTCTCTCCCGCGCCGAACAGATCGTCTTTTTTCGCGAACACCTCTTTGATTTTCCATTGAAGCATTTTCTCTCTCTGGGAGACCCGACCAAGCACATTGAAGCGCTTATCGGGGTGATTAGCCGGGCAAAGGATGAGGATATTACGCCGGAAGAGTATGTGGAATGGGCGGGAGAAAAGGCGAAGGCAAAGGCGGGACAGAAGGCAGAGGCAAGGGTTAAGGCGGGGCATAAGGGAGAAAAAAAAATAACCGCGACGTTTAGTCGCGGGACGGGAGAAACGGCGGAAGAAAAGTTAGAAAGAGAAAAACAACTTGAGATCGCGCTGGTTTATAAAAAATACCAGGAGCTAAAGGGGCAAAAAGGGTTCCTTGATTTTGGCGACCAGGTCTCCTTGACTCTTAAGCTTTTCCGGGAACATCCCGATATTCTCAAAGAATTGCGCGGCCGCTATAAATATATTTTAGTCGACGAATTTCAGGACACCAACTTTGCCCAGTTTGAACAGCTCAAGCTTCTGGCGACGAAAAAAACAAACCTCACCGTCGTGGCTGACGATGACCAGGCGATCTACCGCTTTCGCGGCGCGGCGATCAACAACGTCATTGGTTTCGAGTCCCACTATAAAGGGAGCAAAAAGATCGTCCTGACCAGGAATTACCGCTCGACCCAGCTGATCCTCGATACCTCAAGGCGGCTGATCAAACACAACGACCCCGAACGGCTCGAAGTCAAAGCGGGGATCGATAAACGGCTTATTGCTGAAAGTAAAGAAGCGGGCCAACCGGTCCAGCACCTTCACTTTGATACCGCTTCTTCAGAGGCCGATTGGGTGGCGCGCACAATTAAAGAGAAGTTCGAGGCCGACGCCTATAAATACCGCGACTTTGCTGTTTTGACCCGCTCCAACGCCGACGCCGAACTTTTCCGCCAGTCGCTCAACATGTTAAGTATCCCCTTTGTTTTTTCTGGCGGGGGTGGATTGTATGTCCATTCGGAAGTCCGTTTGGCGGTCTCATTTCTAAGGGTCATCGGCGACCTGACCGATTCCAGGGCCCTTTATCATCTGGCGGTATCGGACCTTTATAAGTTAGCCCCCCTCGACCTGCAAAAAATGAATACCTTTGCCAGCCGGCGCAACTATACCCTGCATCACGTTTTTTCCAACCTGGAGAAGGCGGGGATCCCCGGATCGGGATTTGAGGTCCTCTCCGATGTTGAAGGCGGCAGCCGAAAAATAGTCGGCAAAATAATGGAAGATATCAATTATTACGTCGATTTTGCCAAGGACAAGACGACCGGTGAGGTTTTGTATCAATTTCTAAAAAGGTCCGGCTACCTGGCCGCTTTGACCAAGGTCCAAAGCCAGGAGAACGAAGGGCGGATCAAGAACCTGGCCAGATTTTTTGACAAGGTGAGAGAGTTCAAAGAGGTCGCCGACCACGACCGGGTCAGCGAGTTCGTTAAATATCTCAACATTCTTAAAGAGGCAGGGGACGACCCGGAATCTTCCCAGCCGGATATCGACGCCGACGCCGTCAGCCTCCTGACGGTCCACAAGTCAAAAGGGCTGGAGTTCCCGGTCGTTTTTATGGTTTCGCTGGTCGCCGATAAGTTCCCGGTCAGGAGCCGTCGCCGGCCGCTGGAGCTTCCGGACGGCATTTTAAAGGAAAAGCTTCCCGCGTCCGACCTGCACGTCATGGAGGAGCGGCGGCTTTTTTACGTCGGCATGACCAGGGCTAAAAACGAGCTTTACCTGACCTCCGCGGTCGATTACGGCGGCAAACGTGATCGCAAAGTTTCGCAATTTATACTGGAAGCCCTCGACCTGCCGAAGGCCGATCTTTCCGTGATCAAGCGGCCGCTGCTTTCCCAATTGGAGCTATTTACTCCCATGGCCGAAATCCCGGTGCCGGAGCGGGTTTATGGGCCGGATGAGCTGGTACAGCTTTCCCATTACCAGATCGACGATTATCTGACCTGTCCATTGAAGTATAAATTTGTCCATCTTCTTCGGGTGCCGCTTTTGCCGAATCAGCAGATCATTTACGGCTCGGCTTTGCACAAGGCGGTCCAGGCGTTTTTTACCGCCAAAAAACACGGCCAAAAATTCGGTGAAAAAGAACTCCTTGAGGTCTTTGCCCATAACTGGTCGCCGGAAGGGTTTATTTCACGAGCTCATGAAGAACAGCGCTTTGCCGCGGGAAAAGAAGCTCTTAAACTTTTCTGCTCCGCCCAGAAAAAAAGCGAACGCCAGCCCGCTTTTGTTGAAGAGGAATTTTCGATCAATCAGGATAATATTCAGGTCCGGGGGCGCTACGATTTAGTTGAAAAAAAAGCAGAGAAAACCTATATCGTAGATTTTAAATCGTCTGATATTAGGACCCAGGAAAAAGCGGACAAGAAAGCCAAAGAGAGCCTCCAGCTTCTGATCTACGCCCTGGCGTGGCAAAAGATGTTTGGCATACTCCCCGATCGGCTTGAGCTCCATTTTCTTGAAACCGGGTTGATCGGTTCGCTGGAACCGGAAGAAAAGAACCTGGCTGGGGCATGGCAAAAAGTGGTGAAGGTGGCTGAAGGAATTAGGGCGGCTTATTTCCCGCCAAAACCGGGGCCTATTGCCTGCAGCTACTGCGCTTATAATGAACTTTGCTCCGCGTCGGCGGTTTAAGAAAGTTGCAGTGGTTGGGGCTCGTGCTTGTCTTCCAGGGCGTCGAGCTTATCGTTAAACTTGATGATCCGTTTTTCGGTGTCTTCGTATTTTGTCGCCAGGTCTTTTAAGTGTTTTCCCATGGTCCCAAAATCGTTCATCACCCGTTCAAAGTCTCCCTGAAGGCGGGAGATGTTCTTTAAAATTTCTTTGGCCTGTTCCTCGATCTTCATGCCGCGCAGGCCGAGGAGGATCGTTTGCAGGTAGCCGTAGAATGAGTTGGGGGAGACCGGGATAACTTTATTTTCGATGGCGTAGCGGAAGATGCTTTTGTCGTCTTCCAGGTCCTCGTCCTTGATGATCATTTCGTAATAAACGTTTTCCGCCATAACGTACATCAGGGCGAAATCAAAGGTCCCTTCGTCGGGGAGGATGTATTTGCGACGGATATCGTCAATGTGTTTTTTGACGTCGCGGACGAACTGTTTTTTTGCCGCCAGCTTTGAGGCGTCATCCGGCGATTCGATCACTCGCTTGAAGTTTTCCAGCGGGAACTTGGAATCGACCGGGACCATTCCGTCCTTGAGGACGATCACCGCGTCGACTTTTTCGCCGCTTTTGAAACGGTACTGTTCCTGGTAGCGCGAAGGGGGGAGGACCTGCTTGAGCAAGTCGCTCAAGAAAAGTTCGCCCATGCCGCCGCGCAATTTCGGCGCCCGCAGGATCTCTTGCAGTGAAGCGATGTCCTTGCCGACTTCCTGGACCCGCTTGGTCGTTTCATGGACTTCGCCGAGCTTGCGGCTGACATCGCTGATGACCTTGGCCGCGTTGTCGAGCCGGGCGTTGACGTTCTTGTCGACGTTTTGCAGGGTCTGGGTCAGGTCGGTATTTACCTTTTGCATGATCGTCTGGTTGTCGGCGTAAAGACGGGTGACCGAGGTCCTGATCTCTTCCATTTGCTTTTGCATCAGGTCCAGGGTCTTATCTTCTGGAGCTTTTGGCTGAAGCTTGTAAACGACCAGCCCCAGCAGGGCGAGCGTCGCGACCAGCAATACGATCATGATCATTTCCATTAGATGGAAATTCTAGCATAAATAGCTATCTCCCGCACTCGGGTTGAATGGGGTTGACTTATTTGGCGGATTTGGTAATCTTTTAGTCTAATAATGATAAAAAGAGCTTTTTTGATCGCCCTGGCCATTTTTACCCTCACTCAATTTGCTTTCGGGTATACCCCCGAGGAGATCAAAGGTTTTCAAACCCGATTGAGCACCATCCGGGCCGAGATCAATACATTAAAAATAAGATTGACCGGCACCACCGACAGCGCGGCCCGTCAGGACATTACCGAAGATATCCAGTTTTATGAATTAATGGCATCCGATCTGGAAAGAAAGTTAAAAGAGAGTGATGGGGCGGCGGCAACAACAACTCCCTCCACTACTTCCACTACGACCACTACTTTGGCCTCGGTCAAAAAAGCGCCGGCTCTGGCGCCGACCAATAAAGATAAATTACGTTTAGCCGCTTTAACCAAAGAGATAGCCAGTCTGAACAAACGATTTGACCGGGCCAGGAGTAAAACGGAGCAGAATAATATAGCAAAGCAGATCCTGGGATATAAAGCTGAAGCCGCGGCGATCAAAAACCGGTTATACCCCAAAAAGGTCGTTCCAGCCAGGCCGGCGGCCACGATGGAGGCCGAACGGATCAGCCGAATAATTTCACTTGAGGCAGAGGATTTTGTTACAGCTCCGCAGGAAACGGCCGAGAACATTGAGCGTCAGAAGTTTAGGCATTCAGTTGGGATCGGGGGAGGATTTTTTGGAGGGACGACCAGTTTCTTTGGAGGGGCCCGGTTTCCTCTAAAAGTGGTTTTTGGCCCGGCCTTAATGTCTATCAGGGTGGGGGCGGGATTAGCACAAAGCCGCGACGCCGGGACCCGTTATTATCCGGCCACGTTTGATTTTCTTTTTTGTTTCCCTCCCGGCTGGCTGACCGGGACCGATAACTATATTGGTTTCGGGTTAAATTACGTTGTTTCAACTACCCTTGGCAAGGCCGGCACCGTGGGCGGAGAAATATTTTACGGCGTGGAAAGCGAAGGGTTTGGCGGCATCGTTTTTGGTGAGGTCGGCTACTCGATCTTGCGAACCGGGTTTTCGCCAAGCCACAAAGGGGGGACCGTTCTGGTCGGGATGCGAAAAGTCCTTGGATATTAAAGAAAAATCGGCTATTGACAAAAAATCGTAGGCTGTTAGAATTTTTACAGTAATTAAACAAAAAAGGGGGTGAAATATTAATGAAAAAATTTGTTATTTATCTTTTCGTCGTGGCGTTCGTCGCTTCATTTGCCACAGTTGCTTTCGGCCGCACTCTTGAAGAAGAGAAACAAGCGGTCCGCGACTACCTGAAAGTAGTTGATGCCAAAATCATCAAATACCGGAAGGCGGGGAACAAAGCCAAAATGACCCAGCTCCAGAAAGAGAAAAAAGGGACGCTGGCTCGTTGGGAAAAACTGAAGGCACAGATGGAAGCGGCTCCTACACCACCACCACCGCCGCCACCGCCACCACCACCAGCGCCGATCAGCGTCAAACCTGCTCCGGCACCGATGGCTGGATTGTTCGGTTGGGGACTTAACACCGATGTTGCCGGCGTCTACATGATGACTGGTAAAGGTAAGATCAGCGGAGGTCTAATGCTTAGAGGGGACATCGTTCTCGATGACCCGATGGCACTTGGCTCCATGATCGGTATGTCGGCTAACGCCGTCAACTACAAACTCGGTTTAGGTGGTCTGTATGGTGTTGATATCAACGGTAACCGGATCAAAGCGATCCCGGTCTTTGCCGATGTTATACTCAACATTCCAGCAGACGCGATGGGCGGTATTGATTCATATGTCGGTGCAGGTCTTAACTACACCGTCTACGGGTCAGGTCAAACCAGCGGGTCCTATGGCGCTCAGGTCTATTATGGCATGAAGTCAGACCTCGGACTTGGACTTGGTAAGACTGCGTTTGAAATCGGTTGGGGTGCGATCAGAGCTAACGGTGCTACACCGAAGCTGTCGTCCAAAGGTTTCACACTGTCTATTTGCCAGCCAGTTGTATTATAAAGAGCGGGGCCCCCAAAATTTTAAAGAGAACTTGGTTACTTTAAAAGAGGAGGGGGCCTCCTCTTTTTTTATAAATTGACTGAAATTATCTCTTCATAGCGGCGAAAAAAGGAATATGAAACCGTATGGAGTAGACAAGAGCGTCAAAAATCCCAATTTTGGGGCCGGCAATCGGTTTTGGTTAAGCGAACTCTTTCGCGAGCAAGGAATAACCGTTTCCGGCAATACCCAAATTCTTCGGCACCTTTCGATCCCGCTATCCAGTAAACAGCTAATTACCCAATCGCTTCAGGGGGTCTCGTCCCTTAGGATCAGCTTTCAGCTTCGCTATGATCAACTCCAGGAAATCGCCGCCGATCCGGCCGACTTTGCCGGATTGATCTGGTCGAACGGTAAAAAAAGCGTCGCTCTCCTTGCCCCTCACGAGATCGCCAATCAAACGGCCGAGCTTATTGACCGGTCGACCGTTGAAGGGATAACTACCTTGATCAATTGCCGGCAGGCGATCGCCCCGGAGAGGCTCTCTTCGATCATTAGAGATAAAATTACCATGATCGCCGGGATCTTTGATGAACCGGACGGCGAACTGGTCGATCTTTTTGACCGCTTATTGGAAACGCTTAATGAGGTCGGCAGTCGCGACTTAAACTATGTATTTTTACGCGAGCTTAGCCGGAACGAAGAGAGGTTGTGGGCGATCACGGCATATGAATATTTTACCCGGCTTTCCCCCCGCGATTATGCTGAAGCGTATGCCGACCTGCTGATGGAATTCAGCGCGGCCAAGCACCCGCGCTATCCCGGCTACTCCGCGTATGATCTGGCGATCGCTAATTATCGATTAGCGGCCAAAACGAACGACAAGCCCGCCCCATCGCAGAAAAAGTTCAAGAAAGCTGAGAATTTATACCGGGAGGATCAAAAAAGGAAAGCTGACGAGTTCAAATGGGATGTTGCCCGCCTTTTCCGGGAAGCGGCTCGCGAGCCGAACGCGGCCCGTAAACTGGTCGACATTGTCGTTTATCGGACGGATGAATTCGACGCGATCGTGGGGCGAAACCCCCTGAAGGCGGCGGTTGACCTGGAAGACGCGATCACCTCCCTGGAAAAACTGGAAACTGCGGCGAGAGAAATGGGGCGCGAAAATACCGCGGAATATTTTTGGGGCTTAACCAATCGCTTGATCAGCGACCTGTTTGAAAGCGCCTATTCAAAAAAAGAGGTCCCGGCGACCTCGATCAGGGTGGCGGACCGCCTGCTCGATCAGGAGGTGATCTACTCGATCGAAGATGAGGTCGCGGCCAGGATCGAAGCAAACGTCAATTCAATCAACCCAAATCAGCGCCAACTCTGCAGAGTGATCATGTGGCGGATCTATTACGACCAGGCCAAGAAAGCGTTTGAAGCGGACGAACTCGACCTGGCGATCGATCGTCTGCTGGCGGCCAAAAGAATGATCCCCGATAACCGAAAGCCTGATTTTGTCCTGGCGGGGATCCACTGCGATAAAGCGGCCAAATTGCTGGACGAAGGGAATGAACCGGCCGTTTTGGCCGAACTCGCCAAGGGGATGGCCTTTAGCGTGAAGGGGTTGACCATCTGGCTGCAATACGGGGTCCATTTTTTATACGAGGGAAGATACGATCAGGCTCTTCGCTACGCCGAGACGATCAAAAAAGTGAAAGTGCCGGTGGCGTTGAGCCAATCGGTTATCGCCAGGTGGCTTTGTTCGATCAATAGTTTCCATGGTTTTGCCTGCCTGGAAAAGTATCTGGAGACGGGGGTCGCCGAATATTTGGAGAACGCGGAAAAATTTACCGCCGCCGCTTTGGCTTATGACCGGACCGAGCCGACCACGCCGCTGATCATGGCCAGGATCAAAGCCTGGAGGGGCGATCATAGTCGGCTTCTACCGGCGATCGAGCATTATATGAATAACAGCACCCATCCGGAGACCAAGGTCCTGGAGATGGTTATGAGAGATGTCCTGGCTAAGTTGAAAAAAGAGGGGGAGAGCCCAGAGCTAATGTCCGCCTTATGCAGATTATCCCAGCTCATAGCCGATCGCGGCCAGGCTGGCTAAACCGGCTGTTTCGCTTCGCAGGATCCTTTTTCCCAGAGTAATCGGCTTAAACCCGTTTTTTATCGCCAGGTCGATTTCTTGACGGCTGAATCCCCCTTCGGGTCCGATCAGCAGGAGGATCGAGGCGGGGAGTCCTTTTAATTCATCTTTTAAAGTTAAAGATTTTTCTAATTCCCAGGGGATCAGGGAAATCTCATGATCTTGTCCGAGTTTTAACACTTCTTCAAACGGTAGAGGGGGGAAGATTTCCGGGATCGCGCCGCGGCCCGATTGTTCCGCCGCTTCTTTGGCGAGCTTCTTCCAGCGGTCGAGCTTGGCCTGTTTGGGGATCGTCCGCTCGGTCAGCATTGGAATAATTGACGCGACCCCCAGCTCGGTGCATTTCTCGACTATAAAATCCATCTTTTGTCCTTTGGCGAGCGCCTGGGCGAGGGTAACTTTGACCTTTAGTTCGCTTTCCGCTCTTTTTCGCTCGGTGATCCGCGTGGTGATGATCTCCTTGCCGATCTGTTCGATCTTGACCCGATAGATAAAACCGTGGCCGTCAAAAAGTTCCAAATCGTCACCCGGTTTGAGGCGGATGACGTCTTTGACGTAATGAAGGTCGCTTCCGGTGATATTGGGGAATTGCTCTTTGGGAACGAACAGCCGATGCACTACCTGGCCTCGTTGTATTTCTTGAGCAATTCCGCCTGCTCTTTGGTGATATTTTCGGGGATCTTAACCTCGACTAAAACATAAAGGTCGCCGCGCCCTTTGCGGCCAAGATGGGGGAGCCCTTTTTCTTTGAGCCGGAGATTGGTGTTTGGCTGGGTCCCGGCCGGGATCTTTAGCCTGGCTTCGCCGTCAATGATCGGAATGGTGATCTCGTCTCCCAGGATCGCCTGGACAAAAGAGACGCTGGTCCGGTAGTAGAGATTGGCCCCGTCCCGATTAAAACGGGGATGGGGATCGACAGTGATAAAAATGTAGAGGTCTCCCGGCTCACCCCCACGGTTTCCGGCGTTCCCGGCTCCCGGCACCCTTAAGCGGGAGCCCGAATCGATCCCCGCCGGGATCTTGACGGTAACCTTGTGTTTTTTCTTTTCTTTGCCGGTGCCGTGACAGGTGGGACAGGGAGAATCGATTGAAGTCCCTTTTCCGTGACAGGTGGGGCAGGTGATGATCTGCATAAAACTTCCCAGCGGGGTCCTTTGCGCCCGTTTGACCTGGCCGCTCCCGTTGCATTGCTTACAGCGGACCGGGCTGGTTCCCGGTTTGGCGCCGCTCCCTTTGCAGGTGGAGCAGGCGGTGAAGTGAATGATCTCGATCACTTTTTCGATCTCTCGGGCCACTTCTTCCAGGGTCAGACGGACGTCGTAGCGGAGATCGTCCCCGCGTTCCGGTCCGGTCCGCTGGGCGCGTCCGCCAAAGAACATGTCAAAGAGATCTCCAAAATCGCCAAAATTTTCCGCGCCGCTGAATCCTCCCTGGCCAAAGCCCCCGGCCCCCTGACCGCCGGTCTGGCCGTAATAGTCGTAGTGGGAGCGTTTATTCGGGTCGGAGAGGACCTGGTAGGCTTCGTTGATCTCCTTAAACTTTTCGGCCGAACCCGGCTCTTTGTTGACGTCCGGGTGATACTTGCGCGCCAGGCCGCGGTAGGCGCGCTTTATTTCGTCGGCCGACGCCCCCTTGGAGATCCCAAGGACTTCGTAGAGATCATGGCTCATTCTTTAACTTCGTAATCGGCGTCGACTGTTTTCCCTTCTTCCGGGCCTTTGTCTCCGCCCGCGCTTCCGCCCTGATCCGGACCCTGCGGCGGGGCCGCTTCTTTATAGAGCTTGGCGGACATTTCATAAACCTCTTTTTGCAGAGCTTCGAAGGCCGCTTTAATAGCCGGGAGATCTTTTTCCGCCAGAACTTTTCTGACCTCGGCGATCGCTTTTTCGATCTTCTCTTTGGTCGGCGCGTCGACTTTGTCCCCCGCGTCTTTGATGGTCTTTTCGGCGGTGTAGCAGAGCCCGTCAGCCTGGTTCCTGACCTCAACCTCTTCCTTGCGCTGTTTGTCGTCCGCTTCGTGGGAAGCCGCTTCTTTCTTCATCTTTTCGATCTCGTCCTTGGAGAGGCCCGATGAGGCGGTGATGGTGATCTTTTGTTCTTTGTTGGTCCCTTTGTCCTTGGCTTTGACGTTCAAGATCCCGTTGGCGTCGATGTCAAAGGTGACCTCGACCTGCGGAATGCCGCGCGGCGCCGGGGGGATGCCGTCCAGATGAAATCGTCCCAGGCTCCGGTTGTCGGCCGCCATTGGCCTCTCTCCCTGCAGGACGTGGACCTCGACCGAGGTCTGGCCGTCGGCCGCAGTCGAGAAGACCTGGCTCTTACTGGTTGGGATGGTGGTGTTCCTTTCGATCAGCGGGGTCATTACGCCTCCCAGGGTCTCGATCCCGAGGGTGAGCGGGGTGACGTCGAGCAGGACCATCTCTTTGACTTCGCCGGCCAAAACGCCTCCCTGAATAGCGGCGCCGATGGCGACCACTTCGTCCGGGTTGACCCCTTTGTGCGGCTCCTTGCCGAAAAATGATTTGACCGCCTCCTGGACCTTCGGCATTCTGGTCTGCCCGCCGACCAGGATCACTTCGTCGATCTCTTTAGTCGTGAGGCCGGCGTCGTCCAAGGCTTTGCGGCAGGGGATCAGGGAGCGTTCGATCAATGGGGCGACCAGCTGTTCCAGTTTTGCTTTGGTCAGTTTGATGACCAAATGTTTCGGGCCGCTCTGGTCGGCGGTAATAAATGGAAGGTTGATCTCGCTTTCGGTAGAGGTAGAGAGCTCGCATTTGGCTTTTTCCGCCGCTTCCTTGAGCCTCTGCATTGCCATCCGGTCTTTGCCGAGGTCGACCCCCTGGTCCTTTTTGAATTCGTCGAGGAGCCACTGGATGACCGTCTGGTCAAAGTCGTCGCCGCCAAGATGGGTGTCGCCGTTGGTCGATTTGACCTCAAAAACACCGTCGCCAAGCTCCAGGATGGAAATGTCAAAAGTTCCGCCGCCAAGGTCGTAGACGGCGATCTTTTCGTTCTTCTTTTTGTCGAGGCCGTAGGCAAGGGCGGCGGCGGTCGGTTCGTTGATGATCCGGACGACTTCCAGACCGGCAATTGTCCCCGCGTCCTTGGTTGCCTGGCGCTGGCTGTCGTTAAAATAGGCCGGGACGGTGATGACCGCTTTCTTGACGCTTTCGCCCAAAAAATCTTCCGCCGACTGCTTCATTTTTTGCAGGACCATGGCGGAGATCTCCGGCGGAGTGTAATCCTTATCGTCAACCTTGATCTTAACTTCGCCTTTGCCGCCGGACATTACCCGGAAGGGGACATATTTTAATTCCGCTCCGACCTCGTCAAAGCGCCGGCCGATGAACCGCTTGATCGAGGAGAGGGTGTGTTCAGGGTTGGTGACCGCTTGCCGTTTGGCTACCTGGCCGACGACCCGGGAGCCGTCTTTCAGGAACGAAACGATCGACGGGGTGGTCCGTCCCCCTTCCGCGTTCGGAATCACGGTCGGTTCTCCCCCCATCATCACCGCGACGCAACTGTTTGTAGTCCCCAGATCGATACCGATAATCTTTTCGTTAGCCATAATGAAACCTCCTTGTGAATTATTTTTTCTTAGAAACTATAACCATTGCCGGCCTGATCACCCGGCCGCGGAAAATAAAGCCTTGTTGCGTCTCTTCCAGGACGATCCCTTCGGGGCCGTCAGATTCTTTTTGCAGGATCGCTTCGTGAAAGTTAGGGTCGTAGGTTTTGCCGATCGCTTCGATCGCTTTGAGCCCATGTTTTCCCAGGGTATCTTCGAATTGTTTTCTGACCAGGGCGACCCCTTTGAGCAGGTCCTCGCTCATCTTGGCTTTGGCGGCGGCGTCGATCGCCCGGCTCAAACCGTCAAGGACCGGTAGAAGCTCGGCGACGATCGCTTCATTGGCGAACTGAGCGAACTGTTCCCGCTCAACGGCCGACCGTTTCTTGAAATTGTCAAAGTCGGCCAAACAGCGAAGCAGGCGATTTTTGGTTTCGTCCAATTCCTGTTGCAACGGGTTATCTATCGTTTCTTCGGCCATTATTCATCTCCCATAAGGTTAAGTCTTTGGGCCAGCGCCTCAAGAATAGCGGAGGCCCGGGCGTACGACATCCGGGTCGGGCCGATGATCCCGATCCCGCCGCAGGCGCCGTTTTTCATGTCATAGGAATTCATGACCACGCTGTAGTTCTTAACCTCTTTAAATTTGTTTTCATTGCCAATGTGAATGCTAAGGCCCTTTTCGTTAGTGTACTCTTTGACCATGTCGACCATCAGCTCTTCTTCTTCCAGGGCGGAGAGAAGCTGTCTGGTGGTGTTGATGTCGGCGAATTCCGGCTGTTTGACCAGGCGGGAGAGACCGGACGAAAAGACCTGCTTCTTTTCGCCAAGGGTGGCGATCAGCGACGCGTACTCTAGCAGGTGAGAGAGGACCTTTAACGTTTGGCGGACCGCTTCTTCAACGTTTTGGTTGATCTGGCCGAGAGCGGCGCCGATCATCTCTTCCTCTTTTGGGGTCAGTTTGCGCGTTTTCATCATATGATCGACGTAATAGCGGTACCCCAGATCGGTCGGGATCCGGCCGGCCGAAGTATGCGGCTGGACGATCAGGCCCATCTCTTCGAGGTCGGCCATTTCGTTCCTGATGGTTGCGGGCGAAAGCTCTTCCATGTGGGAGCGGCAGATCATCCGGGAGCCGACCGGCTCGGCGGTGTGCAGGTAATCTCTGACAATGCACTCCAGGATCTGTTTTTTGCGGTCGTCTAGTTCAAAGTGTTTTATCATCTTAGCACTCTCGCTCCTTGAGTGCTAATTATAGCAATTGTAAAAGGGGAGTGTCAAGTACTGGGAGAAGGACAAGAATCAAGTGGTAAGGGATAAGTTGGAAGGGAACTTAAATAAACTTTTCAAAGACCAGGTTGGCCAGGTGAAGCCCTTTTTTGGTGAGCTTGTAATTACAATTCTCCTGTTTTAGCAGGCCGTCGGCCAGCAATTCCGCGACCTCGCTTTCAAAGCCTTGGAACTTTTCAGTTGGGAGGCCATCTAGTAACCGGAGACCCATGAAGAGGGAATCATGCTGACCCCCTCTTGTCTCACTTCGTTCGACATTCTCCCCCTTGGCGAGGGGGGGAAAAGAAGAGGGGGTTTTTAGGTATGTTTCGATGCTGTCAGGATTGGCCCAAAGTTTCCCGTCAACATGCGAATGGGCGCCGGCCCCAACGCCAAGCCAATTTCCCATTTGCCAGTAATTCAGGTTGTGGCGGCATTCTCTTCCCGGTTTGGCAAAGTTGGATATTTCATAATGCTTATAGCCGGTCAGCCAAAAACAATCGACCGCGTATTCGTACATTGCTATTTCGGTCTCTTCCGTAGGCAGTTGGAGGTTGTTAGTTGTTTGTTGTTGGTAAAAATGGGTCCCTTCTTCGATCTGCAATCGATAGGCCGAGAGATGCTCGGGCTGCATGACGATTGCTTGCTGAACGTCCTTCTTCCATTCAAGGAGGCTTTGGTCGGGGAGCCCAAAAATAAGGTCAATGTTTATGTTCTCAAAGCCGACGGCGCGGGCGTCATCGTAAAACCGTTCGGCGGTCTCGGAATCATGGATGCGGCCAAGCGTTTTCAGGTGGCGATCGTGAAAAGATTGGATCCCGATCGAGATCCGGTTGATGCCGAGCAAGCGGAGCTCTTTTAATTTGGCCCGGTCAGCAGTGCCGGGATTCGCCTCGATCGTGATTTCTATTGTTTTCGCCCCCTCTCCCTTTGGGAGAGGGGGATGGGGGGTGAGGGTTGTTAGAATCTTTTCATAATGCTTTGGTTCTAATAGTGTTGGGGTACCGCCACCGAAAAAGATTGTTTGTCTCTCTCCCGCCGGGAGTGGGGTGAGGGTCTTGATCTCTTCGCAAAGCTTTTCAACGTAGCGATCGATCAACTCTTCCTTACCGGCATAAGAGACAAAATCGCAATAGTTGCACTTCCGTTTGCAGAAAGGGAGATGGACGTAGAGAGCGGCACCCCCTCTTGTCTCCCTTCGTTCGACATTCTCCCCCTTGGCAAGGGGGAGAAAAGAAGAGGGGGTTATCACGTTCCGATCCGGAGCACCGCTAGAAACGCTTCCTGGGGGAGATCGACCCGTCCGACCCGTTTCATCCGCTTTTTCCCTTCCTTCTGTTTTTCCAAAAGTTTGCGTTTACGGGTGATGTCGCCGCCGTAACATTTGGCGAGGACGTTTTTCCCCATGGCGGAGATGTTTTCCCGGGCGATGACCTTGGCGCCGATCGAGGCCTGGATCGGGATCTGGAACTGGTGGCGGGGGATCACTTCTTTGAGCTTTTCGACCAGTTTTTTTCCTTTATAATATGCTTTTTCCCGATGGACGATGATCGACAGCGCGTCGACCGGTTCACCGTTGAGCAGGATGTCGAGCTTTACCAGATCTGACTCTTTATAGCCGATCAATTCGTAATCCATGGAAGCGTAGCCGCGGGTGACCGATTTGAGCTGGTCATGAAACTCGGAGATGATCTCGGAGAGGGGCATTTCAAAGGTCAGCATGACCCGCTTTTGATCAAGATATTCCATATTTATAAAGGTCGCCCGCTTGTCGATCGCCAGGTCCATGACCGAACCGACGTAATCAGACGGAGTAAAGATCGTCAATTTCAAATAAGGTTCTTCCACCGAGGCGATCTCGGCGGTCGGGGGCATCAGGGAAGGGTTGTCGACATATTTAGCCTCTTTGCCGTTGATCAGGTTAACTTTGTAAACGACGTTTGGGGCGGTGGCGATGATATTAAGGTTGAATTCCCGCTCCAGCCGTTCTTGAATGATCTCCAAATGCAGTAGACCGAGGAAGCCGCAGCGCAAACCATACCCCAGGGCGGCGGAAGTTTCCGGTTCAAAGAAGAGGGCGGCGTCGTTGAGCTGAAGCTTGCCGACGGCGTCTTTAAGGTTTTCGTAGTCTTCCCCGGCCAATGGATAGAAACCGCAGAAGACCATCGGTTTGATCTGCACGTAACCGGGAAGCATGTGGGCGGCCGGTTTGACCAGGTTGGTGATGGTGTCGCCGACCCGGCATTCCTTGACGTCCTTGATATTCGCGACGATATAGCCGACCTCGCCGGCATTCAACTCTTCCTGGGGGATGAGCCCCAGTTTCAGGGTCCCGACTTCCTGGACCTCAAATTCCCCGCCGGCTCCCATCATAATGATCTTTTGTCCCTGCTTGAGGCTACCGTTGACGATCCGGATATAAGCGATGACCCCGCGAAAAGAATCGTAATGCGAATCGAAGATCAGCGCTTGCAGAGGGGCGTTTTGGTCGCCGGCAGGGGGAGGGACCCGCTCGATGACCGCGTCAAGAATGTCGCTGATGCCGATCCCTTCCTTGGCCGAAGCCAGGATCACTTCGTCGCGGCTGATGGCAAAAATATTTTCGATCTCTTCCATGATCTTGTCAGGCTCGGCCGCCGGGAGATCGATCTTGTTGATGACCGGGATGATCTTGAGCTTGGCTTGGGTAGCCAGGTTAGCGTTGGCCAGGGTTTGCGCTTCGATCCCCTGGGAAGCGTCAATCAGGAGGAGGGCCCCTTCGCAGGCGGCCAGCGAACGGGAGACCTCGTAGGAAAAGTCGACGTGCCCCGGGGTGTCGATTAAATTAATAATATAACCTTTATAGTTCATCCTGATCGCCTGGGCTTTGATGGTTATCCCGCGTTCCCGCTCCAAGTCCATGGTGTCGAGGACCTGCGCCTTCATGTCCCGCTTGGAGATTGTCCCGGTGAATTCGAGCAATCGATCGGCCAGGGTCGACTTGCCGTGGTCGATATGGGCGATGATCGAGAAGTTGCGGATTTTTGAGAGCATAAGTCATTTTATCACAACCCCGAACTCATGACAAAAAGCGAATAATTTAGTGTGTTGACATTAAAAATAATAAAAGAGATAATAACTTGTAAAGAAATGGTAATTACCAAATTAAAATACTTCGCCCGTCATATACTGTTTTTGCTTATCGCTTATTGCTTTATGCTTCCCGCCTTTGCCGCTCTCGACTTAAGTGAAATCGGGGTCGGCGCCCGGCCTCTTGGCATGGGGAAGGCGTACTTTGCCGTGGCCGATGATGCCAGCGCTATTTTTACCAATCCTGCCGGACTCGGCCTAAGCGACCGTTTAAATTACACCAGCATGAGCGGGGTTATGCTGAATGACGCCAATTACTTAATGCTGGGGATCAGCGACAGCTTTTTGATCGGCAAGTTCGGGCTTGGCTATGTCAGTGCCGGGGTCGGCTCAATTCCTCTGACCCGGCTAGTTGGTTCCGGTCCAACCCTGGAGGTCCAGCGCTACGATCAAACCGACTATTCCTCCAGCATGATCTTGTTTTCATACGGGACCAAATTAAGCCGGATCCTGCGCAACAATGCCGGGAGCGGCATCAGCCTTGGGGCGACGCTGAAGTACTTTTTCCAGGGTTTCAGCGGTGGCGGCGACGCGATGAAAGACGCCAACGGCTATGGGATGGACATGGACCTGGGGCTTCTTTGGGACGTCAATAAATGGACGACCGCCGGCCTGACCTTCCAGAACATTCTTCCGATCAACATGGGAGGGAAATTTGTCTGGAAAGAGCGGAGCGGCCATCCGGAAGTCGTGGAGGGGATCCCGATGGTGACCCACCTGGCCGGACGCTTTACCCTGCTTGGTCCGTCAGGGCTTCAACAACTAAATGATCAAAAACTCGACATGTCCCTGGAATACGAAAAGAGCAACAGCCAAAATTGGCCGGCCGTTTACCATGTTGGCTTTGAATATTGGCCGCTGCAAATGCTGGCGATCAGGACCGGGATCGACCAAAAGCCAAAAGCGACGGAAGCTGGTACCGGGGTCGACAGCAATTATACTTTTGGGGTCGGAACGATATGGGAAGGTTTTACTTTTGACTACGCTTATCACCAGTTCGGCGAACTGTCGGAAAACACTTCTCACTTCTTCTCTTTCGGTTATCGCGGCATAGAGAAGATCTGGGAAAAAGGGAAGCGCAAGGTCGAAGAAAAGCGCAAGCCGGTGATCCCTGCTCCCGAGATCGTTCCCAAACCGACGCTGGAGGCGTTCTCCGATGTTCCAGTCGGCTTTTGGGCTAGGAAGCCGATCCAGTATCTGGCGACTCTGGGGATCTTTCCCGGCGACGCCGATAATAAATTCCGTCCTGACAAAGAGATGACCCGGGGCGAAATGGCGGTCCTGTTGATCAAGGCGAAAGGGTTCAGCGTCAACAAAGATTTCAAGAATATATTTTCAGACGTCCTGACCCAGTCCTATGAGGCGCCGTTTATCGCTATGGCGGTGGAGCGCAAGTACATCAGCGGTTTTCCCGACAACACTTTCCAGCCCAAAAAGCGGCTGACCAGGGCGGAAACCGCCGTTATTATAACCAGGTTTGCCGGGTTATTCGTTAAGCCGAAGATCGAAGCCAAGCCTTTCCCGGACGTTCCGGTCAATCATTGGGCGGCGCCGGCGATCGGGGCCGGTCGGTTGGCCGGTTTCTTTGAATATTTAAGCGGCAAAAACTTTTTGCCGAACAGTTTTCTGACCCGCGCCGAAGCGGCGGAGATCATTTCCAAAACCCCGTTCGCCAAACAGCAGATCGAAGAGTTGATCTCCGGCAGTAAGTTCGACTAAACCCTCATTTTTTCTCCAAGGCAACTATGATATTATAGTCAAGGTTTATTTCATGGAGGGATGGCCGAGCGGTTGATGGCGGTAGTCTTGAAAACTACTATGCGCGTAAGCGTATCGGAGGTTCGAATCCTCCTCCCTCCGCCAATATTTTATGCGGAAAAAAATCAAATTAAAACTTCAAGCGTTGTTTGGCCGGCTGATCAAAAAAATCCTGGGAAAGTATGTTTTTGCCCTGGTCACCAAGACGAGCAACGGCCTTTTTGCCGTTGACCCGGAAGATTACGGGGTAGGGAAGCATTTGCGGCAGGAGGGAAACTACGGCGAGGATGAGCTCCTCCGGCTTCGTCCGCTGATCAATCCTAATAGTTCTGTTTTAGTCGTTGGTTCCCATATTGGTTCTTTAGTTATTCCATTGGCCAAGGTCTGTAAGAAGATCGTGGCGATCGAAGCCAATCCGGCGAACTATGAACTGCTCGAGCTGAACCTTTCCTTGAACAAAGTTATGAACTGCCGGGCTTATAACCTGGCCGCCAACGATCAAAAAGGGATCCTGGAACTGCTTGCCAGCCGTTCCAATTCTGGTGGGAGCAAGCGGGTCCCCCAAAAGAAGGATTACGCTTATTATTATGATAATCCTGAAACGATCAAGGTCCCGGCGGTCCGGCTTGACGATCAGCTGGCGGAAAAACAATTTGATCTGATCGTTATGGATATTGAAGGATCGGAGTATTTTGCCTTGAAGGGGATGCCGGAGATCTTAAAGCAGTCCAAGGTCCTGGTCGTGGAGTTCCTTCCTCATCATTTAAAGAAGGTGAGCGGGGTGAAGGTTGATCAATTCTTAAGCCTTATTGAACCATATTTCTCCCGGTTGATCGTCCCTTCGAGAGGGTTAAAAGTTGCCGGCAAAGAGATCGGGACCGTACTTCAAGAGATGTACGACCGGGACTTGGAAGATAACGGGATCATTTTCGAGCGGTAATCCCCTCAATAAAAAACTACCCAACTAAAATCGATTAAGGTATAATTAAATCAACGCGGAGGAGTACCCAAGCGGCTCAAGGGGACGGTTTGCTAAACCGTTAGTGGGGGCAACCCCAGCGTGGGTTCAAATCCCACCTCCTCCGAGTTTAATAATAAAAGGTTCTGCGCCGGAGGCGCATCCGCCTGCGGCGGAAAATCTCGCCTCCTCCGTATTTTTTTATGAATTTAAAACAAATCCTTAGTTTGCTAAACAGAATCGCGCCATAATTATTTCTATAGTCACAGAGAAAAGCTATCAATCGTCTTTAGCCACTTTGGTGATATTATAATTTAATGAGGTGCCTCCGGTGTCTATTTTGGAATAAACATGACTAAGAAAAGTAACAAAAGAAAGATCATAATTAATGGTCGTGAGTATGAGTCGATCGGCAGTGCGGCGAGTGCGTATAGCATTTCGCGCAATACAATTGATTACCGACTCTCAAAGGGATGGACGCCAGAACAAGCAGTCGGTTTTGAACCCTGCCCAAGTCACGCTGCTTCAACCCCAGGAATTAAAGTTAAGGTGCAAGGTCACGAGTTCAATAACATCAAAGAAGCGGCAAAATATTACGGTCGATCCTACACACATATATTTAACCGGCTAAAGCAAGGTTGTACTATCGAACAAGCGCTTGGTCTGGTTAAGCGAACAGATTCACTACAGTCAGAATACCCAGAAATATCTAAACAATGGCACGCAACCAAGAACGGTACATTAACTGCTGATGCGGTAACACCACATTCTGGCCAAAAAGTGTGGTGGCGGTGTTCACACGGTCATGAATGGAAAACGGTCATCAACAGCCGCACGCGAGGATACGGTTGCCCGTACTGTGCAGGACAAAAACCAACTGCTGAGCGAAATTTTGCTACAAAATATCCCGAGCTAGTAAAAGAGTGGAATTGGGAAAAGAACGGGCATATGAAACCGGAGGACTTTGCTCCTCGTTCCCAAAGTAAGGTTTGGTGGAAATGTGATAAAGGGCATTCATGGGAAGCGGTTATAACAAACCGCACACGTGACACGAGGAATCTGTGTCCAGTGTGCAGCAATAGAATGTTAGGCAAAGACAATAGTCTAGCCCAGGTTTGCCCTGACATTGCCAAAGATTGGCATCCATACAAGAATGCGCCATTAACACCAAACGACGTTGTGGCCGGAGGTAGTAAAAAAGTCTGGTGGATATGCAAGCATGGTCACGAATGGCAAGCAATGATCATAAGCCGTGTTAAAGGTACTGGGTGTCCAAAATGTTCTCTTCAGACATCCAGGATTGAAATCGCAGTCTATTCAGAATTGGTTGCACTATTTGATAATATTACTTGGCGTGAAAAGATTTCAGGTTATGAGTGTGATATATATCTACCTGATAACAAGATTGGCATCGAGATCGATGGAGTCTACTGGCACAGTCGAAAGCCAAAACAGGAGTTAGCGAAATCAGCAGCATTTGAAGCCGAGGGGATTCAACTGTTTCGATTAAGGGAATATGGATTGCCGGTTCTGAGCGAACGAGATGTTTCATATAAGAACTCTGAAAATGAGTTCCATATTGTATCTAGAATTGTTAAAAGTTTGCTTAAATACGCAAAACTAACTAAGGCACAATATGCCAAGCTTAACGACTATCTTGAAGGGAAAGGACTTGCTAACGAAAAGCTTTATCGTAAATTGGTAGCTAATTTACCTGCTCCACCACCTGGTCAGTCATTAGCAGACAAGTATCCGGAGATTGCAAAAGAATGGGCTTATGACCTAAATGCTCCCTTATCACCTGAACATTTTTGGCCCCAAGCAAATAAGAAAGTTTGGTGGCGCTGTAAAAACGGGCATATTTGGAAGACGACACCTAATATCCGTGTATGTCAGGGAACTAACTGTCCCAATTGTCCACGACCTTTTATCAAAGTCACAGATGGAAGGAGTCTTGCCGTGGTCAATTCTGGATTGGCAAGTGAATGGCATTCTGAAAAGAATGGGGACCTTCGACCAGAAGATGTTCGGCCGAGATCAAACCTAAAAGTATGGTGGCAATGTAGCAAAGGACATGAATGGGAAGCCGTAGTGAGTAGTAGAGCAGGTGGAAGCGGTTGTCCCTACTGTTACGGTCGTTTTGCTTCGAAAACTAATAATCTGGCATATAAATATCCGGAATTATTAAAAGAATGGGATCAAGAAAAAAATATTGGCCTCAATCCTTCCGAATTAACTCCACATGTAGGCAAGAAGGTTTGGTGGCGTTGCGTAAAGGGGCACAGTTGGCAAGCAACTATTTACAACAAAGCCAAAAACAAGTCAGGATGCCCTATCTGCGCACGAAATAATAGCCGAAAACATTCGATCGAAGAAATTCAGGCGATCGCGAAAAAACGTGGCGGAAAATGTTTGTCCAATATATATACGAATTGCAGATGCAAAATTAAATTGCGTTGCAAAGAAGGGCATATTTGGGAAACGCGCGGAGATAGTATCTTATATACCAATAAGTGGTGTCCAGTATGCGCAAAAAAACAATGATGTAACTACTGCAGAATCTAATTTAGGGATCAAGAGGTATCTAAACGTCATCCTCAATACTATACATGATTCTTTCTAACAAGCTTCTAACAAAACCAAATCAAATGAACATAAATGAACAGCCTTCCTAACTAAAAATCAAACCTGAAATACTTTAAATATTTGACTTTGTTGAGAGTAAAAGTATAAAATAATAACAGTTTCCGAAGGTAGTTTGCTAAACCGTTAGTAGGGGCAACCCTAGCGTGGGTTCAAATTTCGCCTCCTCCGAGTTTAATAATAGGAGGTTCTGCGCCGGAGGCGCATCCGCCTGCGGCGGAAAATCTCGCCTCCTCCGTAGTTTTAATTCCCCCATGATATAATAATCTCATATGTATTATGCTGAAGTCTTTGAGGCTTTAAATCGCGAAAAAGTAAAGTATTTAGTTGTTGGCGGGGTTGCTGTTGTTTTGCACAGTGTTATGCGCTTAACCGCTGACCTTGATTTGATGGTTGATTTGAAAAAAGAAAATCTGCTTAGTTTTATTAAGGTGCTATCTTCCCTTGGTTATATGCCAAAACTGCCAGTTGAGGCCATCGATTTTGCCGATCCCTTGAAAAGAAAGACTTGGATCAAAGAAAAAAACATGAAGGTCTTCTCGTTTATTCATTCCCAGCAAGCTTATAAGATTATAGATGTTTTTGCCGACGAACCGATCTCGTTCGCTGACGCTTATAACAGGAAGCAGGTTGTTAGAGCAGGGGAATTGCCCATTGATGTTATATCCTTAGCCGACCTAATTATTTTAAAAAAACTTTCTGCCAGAGAACAGGACTTGGCGGACATTAAAATGCTGGAGGCGTTGCAAGACAATGATTGAAAACAATCGGGCCGGGAAGATTGGTTGGTATAGTTTTCAAATTGATGGCGAACGTTTGCGAGAATATGCGAAACTTTCGGCCGCTGCCCGTTTGGAGTGGCTGGAAGAAGCTAATCAATTTTTTAATTCGATTTCCGATCCCGCTATTAAAGAGCGTTGGCGGCTTGGGCGGGAAGGAAAAATTTAATTTCTCTGATGAATTTAAAACAAATCCTTGCCGAACTGAATAAACATGCCAATGCTAAAAATGTCGCTGGGATGGCCCGCTTTGGGATTAATTCTAAAAATACGCTCGGCATCAATATCCCAACACTCCGCGCTTTGGCCAAGAAAATAGGGAAAGATCACCAGTTGGCAGTTGAGTTGTGGCAAACCGGGATCCACGAAGCGCGGCTCTTAGCCGGTTTCATCGATGATTATAAGCAGGTGACCGACCAACAGATGGAGCGGTGGGTCAAAGATTTTGATTCCTGGGATATTTGTGACCAGGTTTGTTCCAATCTTTTTGATAAAACTCCTTTACCATATGAAAAAGCGAAGAAGTGGGCCGTTAGGAAGGAAGCATTCGTGCGACGGGCCGGGTTTGTGATGATGGCCTGCCTGGCGGTCCACGATAAAAAAGCGCCGGATGAGAAGTTTAAGCTTTTTTTTCCGCTGATCAAGGAATATTCGACCGATGAGCGGAACTTCGTAAAAAAAGCGGTCAATTGGGCTCTGCGGCAGATCGGCAAGCGGAACCCAGCTCTTAAGACAGAGGCGATAAAGTTGGGGGAAGAGATCGTTAAAGTTGATTCGCCGGCGGCGAAATGGATCGCTCGTGACGCGATCCGGGAATTAAAAAGCCGGAAGTTTTAAAGTTTCTCCCCGCAGTCAGGACAGAACTTAACCCCGGGATTCAGGGTTGCTTTGCATTTAGGACAGGCGGATAGGGCGAGGCTTTCTCCGCATTGCGGACAGAACTTGGCATTGGTCGCCAGCGGCGCTTCGCATTTGGGGCAGGAGGCTTTGATGTTCTTTCTCCAATATTCGGTCCCCAGTTTTTTATCTTCTTCGGCCATGGCGGCGTGAGCCCAGACTTCTTCCACCGATTTGCTCGCTTGCGCGGCGGCCATTTCGACCCCAAGGTCGGGAGCGCACTCTTTGCACAGCCCCTTTTTGTCGTTCCAACAGCTCTTGCGGCAGACCCAGGTGGAACAGCGAGGGCACTGAATGAAACTGGGCTTGATCTCATTGACCGCTTTGCTGAAGGCCCCGTCATGGGCTTGTTTCCAGGCGGCGGAGCGGACCTGTTCGCCGATCACCGCGGCGCGGCTGAAGACCCCGCCAAAAATATTGCCGGCCGCCTGCAGAGCGCCTGCGATGTTCCCCGGGGCCCAACTTTCAAAGCTGGTCCGGTAACCGGTTCCACAGCGATTGCAGGTGAACTCGAACTGGAAGCCGCGATCGCTGCTGATATCATTATAATTTTTAACGAACTCAATAATATTGCTCATAATTAAAGATTATTCGAAGTTGAGCGGCAGGTTGAGACGTTTCTTCATGGCAATGTTATACTCGTCGATCTTGGCCTGGGCGTAGGCCGGCCTGATGTAGTGCGCCGGGGTGCTGTTGAAAGCGTCAATGAAGAAGCCGACGACCATGCCGAGCGCGCCGCCGGTCACCACTTTTGATTCGGCGCCGAAAGCGGCCCCGCCAAGCATGACGGTCAGTCCGGTCCCGATAAAGATGTTGCCGATAAACCGCATTTTGTTTTTCTGGTCTTCGATCGCCTGGATGCGGTCGATCTCCCGGTTGTCGCCGATCAATCTAAGGAACTCCAGGTCGGAGATCTCGCTGATCCCGCCAAGATAGATATACCATTCGTTGATCTCTTTGACCTCCGCCTTGGAGAAGCCCTGCTGGGTGATGTTGGTGTTTCTGGTGGTGTAATTGTCGGCGTAATAAGTGGAAGAGGTAATGTCGACGTCGTTATAGTTCCGTTTTTCGTCGATCAGCCGCTTCCTGGTCAAGAGCTCGAGCTTATTGTGCCGGTAGTAGAGCTTATTAATGTAGTCCTGGTCCGCCTGCTGGTTTGTTTCCTGCCCGACGGCGAGCGAAGCGGCAAAGAGGACCAGCAAAGAACCGATAATTAGTTTTTTCATAATGCTTGTATTATAGAATATAAGCTGGATTATTTCTACTTTTCAAGGAAAATTATATCTGATATACTAAAGCTTGCCGCTGTGAAATAAGTGGGCCCGTGGTGTAGCCTGGTTTAACATGCCTGCCTGTCACGCAGGAGATCGAGGGTTCAAATCCCTTCGGGCCCGCCACTTATTTTACTGCGCCTGCACTGCGGTTATCGCGATAACATTGAGGATGTCTTCCACGCTGCAACCCCGGGAAAGATCGTTGACCGGTTTCGCTTCCCCCTGCAAAATTGGCCCGAAAGCCTGCGCTTTGGCTAACCGCTGGGTCAGCTTGTAGCCGATATTCCCGGCGTCAAGGTCGGGGAAAATAAGGACGTTTGCCCGTCCGGCGACGATGCTCCCCGGCGCTTTCCGGGAGCCGATCTCCGGGACAATAGCGGCGTCGAGCTGAAGCTCTCCGTCAAGGAGAAGATTGGGCTTTTTTTCTTTGGCGATTTTAGTCGCGTTAATTACCTTATCGACGTCCGGATGAACCGCCGAAGTTTTGGTCGAGAAAGAGAGCATGGCGACCCTTGGTTCGCGGCCGACGAGTTTTACGAACTGGTCGGCGGTCTGGATGGCGATGTCGGCTAATTGTTCCGCGGTCGGGTTGGGAACGACGCCGCAGTCGGCGAAAAAAATGATCCCTTCTTCGCCGAATGTTTTGTCCGGCATGATCATCACAAAATAGCTGGAGATGATCGATTGTCCGGCTCCTTTGCCGATACAGTCGATTGTTGCCCGGAGGGTGTCGGCGGTGGTGTGGGTCGCGCCGGAGACCATGCCGTCGGCTTCTCCCTGGTCGATCAGCATCGCTCCAAAGTAGGGGTAATCACGGGTCAGGAGCTGGCGGGCTTTTTCGATCGTCATCCCTTTGGCGGCCCGTTTGTCTTTTAACACCTGGATATATTTATCGAGTTTGGGATGCTCCAGCGGATTGACGATGGTCATGCCGGAGAGGTCGACGTCGCCGGCGCCGGGGGTCTTTTTTATTTTATCGGCTTCGCCGATCAGGACGATCCTGGCGATCTTGCTTTGGGCGGCCAGCTCCGCTGCTTTCAGGGTCCGGGCATCGTCGGTTTCCGGGAGGACTATCGTTTTATTGAGGCGCTTGGCTTTGTTCCAGATCTCGGCGATTAAATCCATGATTTTTTATTTTACCACAAGCTCATACTTCCGGCTACCCAGGCAGATCTTCTCGGCGTGAGAGAGCTGGACGCTCCAGTCGACGGCTGGCCAGAGAGCGCGGAATTTGTCATGGCCGGCCGCTTTGTTGACCAGATCGACGCAAGCCTGGTCGAGAGCGACCGGGTCGAGGGAGGCGGCGATTCCGATGTCCGGAACGACCGGCGGGTCATTGTGCGGATAACAGTCGCAATTCGGCGAAACGTCGGTGATAAAGTTTATATAAGCGATCTTTCCCTTAAATTGAGCGGCGATCCCGGCGGCATATTCGGCGATTTTCTCCTGGACCAATTCGGGGGAGCCGAACCAGCAGGCGTCAAGGGTCTGGTTTTTGCGGCAGGTCTTGACCTCGGGGCAATGAAGGCAATCCTGGTGCATTTTTAGCTTTCCCAGTTTGCTCCCCAGTCCCATGCCGATATTTTTCAGGGCGCCGCCGAAGCCGGTCGTTTCATGGCCTTTGAAGTGGGTTAAGACAATCATCGTTCCGGCGGTCAGCGCTCCGGCGGCGACGTAAAGCTTTTTGAAATGGGGGTAATTTACGGCCAATTCGCGGCCCCACTGGTCTCCCGGTTCATCGGCGATGATCGCTTCCGCTCCGGTATTTGCTGACGTATAGCCATGTTCGTGGGCGGTTTGTAAATGGGTCTCGTTGTCGTTCCGTTTGCCCTGGTATAAGGTGTTCGCGTCGGTCCAAAAGGGAAGCCCGCCAAGCTGTCTGATCAGCCGGGCGATCGGGCTGACCCGGTCGGGCTTAAGGTAGGCGGTATTACCCGGTTCACCAAAATGGATCTTAAGGGCGACGGCGTCGTTTTGGAAGATGATCTTGCTGAAACCGGCAGTTTCAAATATTTCTTTGGCTTTTGAGATGTCTGAAGAGAAAAAGACATTCATTTGACAGTGGACAATTCTTCGACTTTCTTCAAATATTCCAGCGCGTTCTTGACCTCCTGCATGTCCTGCCAGGTGATCCATTTTGGCGCCCCTTTTTCTTTTGAAGGATTGCGCAGGAGGTAAGCGGGATGGAAGAGCGGCATGACCGAAATATCCTGGTTTCCCGGGAACTTGAACCAGCGGCCGCGAATGGAGGTCATCGGCTCGTCAAGCTTTAAGATCGCTTTGACTGCCGGCGCGCCGAGCAAAATGATGATCTTTGGGTCGACCAGCCGGACCTGGGCGGCAAGGTAGGGGGCGCAGGCCGCCTGTTCGGTCGCCAGCGGAGCCCGGTTGTTTGGCGGGCGGCATTTGACGGTATTGGCGATATAAACATCGTCCGGCCGTTTGATCCCGACTGAGCCAAGGATCTGGGTCAATAGTTGTCCGGCCCGGCCGACAAAAGGAAAGCCCTGCTCGTCCTCGTCCGCTCCAGGAGCTTCGCCGATGATCATCAGGTTGCACGGAACAGGGCCGTTGCCGAAAACAACTTTGGTCCGGCCGTTGGAGAGAGGGCATTTGGTGCAGGTTTGCGCGAGCTGTTCGATCTCGTTATAAGACATTTGGCTAAGATCAGGTTCGTTTATAAGCAATCCCATTGTCTAAAATTTTAGCACCAATAAAGGAGAAAATCAAAAACTAGTAAGGGATTTTAATTCTAAAGGGGAGTGTTAATGGCGGATTAACAATCAAGGAATTGGTGGTGAAATACAAAACTGGAGGGAAATATTCGCTATGATACGCAAGATTTGTTTGGTAGGGATACATCAACTTTCTCACCTGGTCAGAGCCTAAACCGACCGGCCGATCAATATAAACCTCCTGATAATTTCTTGGTCGGTTTCCTGCAAGATCTATGCACCATTGATACATGAAATTAGTCAGGGCCTGTGCGCAGGCCAGGACCTTGAGGTTAATAAATTCGTCCGAAGGATCGATCGGGTGGACCTGTTGCATGGCGTTCAGCCGCAAGCCGGTCCCAACCTGTTCAATTTCCAGGGAATTAAATCCGGCCACCAGGTTGAATTGGAGTCCGCCGGGAAGATTTTTTAAGGGATCAGGGTATCCGGCCAGCAGTTGGGCGTACTTTTGGTAATTATCGAAAGCGTTCAGGGAGGTGTCCAGCCCCTGGGTCGTGAAAATATGATCAAACTTGTTTTGGGCCGCCAGGCTCATGACGACCACTCTTTTTGCCTGCTCAAAAGCTGGTTCGCCAGCCGGATCGTAGGCCAAGGCCTTGCTCTGGCGGCGTCTCAACAGGTCCGAGGCGGCCCGAGAAGCCGATAGCAGTTCTCTTTCAGAGTACTGGTGTAATCTTGGCAATAAAAATTGGACCCGATTGGTCATTGTTTCTCCCGGTTATTTGTCGATAATAAAAGAGGGTAATTTCAGGCTATTTCGACTATTCGGCCCCTTTGGGGAGATAATTCTTTTTTTTAGGTAGAAAGAGGGCAGGATCATACTTTACGCTTAACCATACCAGAGCGGTCCGGAAGGCTTCGGTTAAATCTGCCGGGGGGAGGCTGGTCCGATCGGATCGGAAGGCGGTTAAAATACCCAGTGCCCAGTTAAAACCTCGTGTTTCAAGCTCCCTCGCGTCATAGGGATGAGGAAGATCCGCTTGGCCTGGCTGGTGGATCGAATGGTCATATTTTCGCGCTTCGGCTGTTCTTGCTTCCGGGGTTAAGGCGGCAAACTGTCTGATTGCCTCTTCCAAAAGGGCTTTTACCGGCAAAGGATGGGGGGTGATAATAATTGATGTAATTGTTTCTCTCCAGGTATCGTCCTCAATTTTGGACACGTTGATATTTTCGGTAATAACATAGGTCAGATCCCGATCAAGCCTGTCAGCGGTTTGGACCGGCAGAGGAGTGGCACTGGCAATGGGGATAATATTCCCGTTGGCAAGTATTTCACCAGCTCGTAGAACATAGTATATTTTCTCAAAGCGGCTAAGTATCGCGCCTGAATATCTGGCGTATTTTGCTGGATCGCCGATCATTTGCAGGGCGACCAGGTTTTGGGATAAAAATTGACTAAGATCAACCTTGCCATTTGGCGTGATGGCAAAAAAGTTGTTGACCAGCAGATTGTCGTTAGGTAGTTCCTCGGGTCTGGTAAAAGCAGTCTCCGTATCAAGGTAATTATTAATGGTTATCCTGGCTTGAGCGATAATTTGCGCTGGACCCAGCTTCTCGATCTCTTCAATATTTGGGGCCAGCACTTTCATCAGGTCGGTGTTGTTCATCATCTTGTTAAATTGATTGATGATATCTTGCACGCTTTCAGGGGCTTTATCAAAAAACTGCTTGGCCAGGCGATTTTGCATCAACCGAGTGGTTAATGGATGTGGGCTGACAACCCCTCCGGTTTGTTCCGCCTGATGAGCGGCGATTGAATGTGAATGATTGATTGGCGATGAGCGCATAGGATCTCCTGTGAATACATATCGTAACAAATATCGAAAATATTGCATAATATGAGGTCAAATTAAACTTAATTTAAATTTAATTTGTAGCGGGTCGCCCGGCTTTCCCCTTCCTTGATAATTACCCCCCCCTTGATCAGCGGGGTGATGAGCTGGTTGATCCTGGCGCGGGAGACTTTTAGTTCGGTCATCAGTTCGTTGACCTGGACCGAGCGCCGGTCGCGCAGGAGGCGGAGGGTCTCTTCCTGGCGCCGGGAGATGGCGAGCGGGTAATTGGCGGTCACCTGCAACCCTTCGATCCGTTTTTTTGTCCGCTTCAGGGTTTCAACCACTCCCTGGGCGACATATTCGATCCAATGGGTCAGATCGTAGTCCAGGCCGCGGGCCTGCTGGATCTTCTGATAGTAGAGCTTGAGGTCCCCGGCAAAAAATTCGTCGAGGCTGAAAATATGATGAAGGTCAAATTCCCGCTGGTAGAGGATCAGGGTGCTGATGGCGCGGGCCAGCCGGCCGTTCCCGTCGCTGAACGGGTGGATCGAAACGAAGCGATGATGGAAGATCGCGCAAACTAAAATACTGTGGAGTTCCCCGGCTTTTTTGCTGTTGACCCAGGCGAGCAGATCGGCGACCGCGGCCGGCGTTTCGGCCGGAGAGGTCGGGGTATGGACCCTGATCTTTTGGTCGTCGACGACATAGTTCTGTTTGGTTTTATAGCGGCCGCTTTTTTCTTCGGAGAGGAGCCCGTGGGTGATGATCTGGTGCAGATTGAAGACCAAAGCTTCATCGATCGGCGCTTTGGTGTTGTGGGAGATCCAGATCATTGCCTTTAAATAATTAGTGACTTCCACCTCGTGCTTTTGGGAATGGCCGACCGTTTCACCCCGCTCGACCGCTTTGACTTCCGGCAGGGTCAGGGCGTTCCCCTCGATCGAGGTCGAGAAGTGGGCCTGCCGGGCTCTGGTATCTTTCTGCATAAGAGGGAGCCAGGCGAGCTGGAGGGGCGCCAGTTCGATCCAGGTTTTAAGCGCGCTCGCTTCGTCAATTAAGTTTAATAAGTAAGGCGTTATCCTAAATATTGGTTTGTACATTTGAATATGATAATTATACTAAAGCGTAAAGGAAGCGTCAAGTGTTGGGTTGAGCTGGTTTCTTTGGAGTTCGGCCTAAGCAGGTGATCATGTAGGTTAGAGTCTCGCTTCCGGGGAGGGAGCTCAAGCTTGGCTGGCTCGGTTCAGTGGACATCGCGTTAGCTGCTTCCTGGACGATCAGCTGGCGTTGCACGGATAGGGAATGACCAAGAAACGCTTGAGCGAAGGAGGTCAGTGATAAATAATAATCGCGCATTGCTTGAGCGCTGGTTTCTTTATAAGATATCCGGAGCATTGGATTGGTCTTCACGCGATCAATAAAATCCCGGTCTGCAAATAATGCTTTAACTTCAGCGAAAGAAGCAAGCTTTTCAAGACTGAAATCTCTTTTTTCTGCTTCTTTAGCCAGAAGGTAAGTTGACTTTTCCCTTTTTAATTGGGAAAGTATTATTCCGCGCAGGGTCGCGCCAAGTCCGCTATGCGTGAAATATGTTTCCCACGCGGAGCGTCGAACACCGTAAACCATTTTTGGGCCTAATCTCGCGGAGGAGCAAATATTCATAAATAATTATCGTAATAATATAGCTGAAATTTCAGTCGCGACGGTCGGTTTGCGTTTGGATCGGCACTTAAGATATAATATACAATTATGGCTGATATTGAATCAAATCTCATTAACATGATCAATGAAAAGATCGGCGAAAAAAACCTTAACAAGGGGGAGAAGATAACAATGTTTAACGGAGTAGCGACCCTGATTTTTTTTCTGTTATTTCTTGGCGGATTGGTCCTTGGTTTCCTGGCGTTTGTGGCGACTGAAAGCGGGATCGTCTTTTCTTTGGTCGTTTTCGCTTCATTTGTCCTGGCCTCAATTATATCTTCCGCCGCCCGGATCGCCGCCCAGTGGGAGAAGGGCTTGCTCTTTCGGCTCGGTAAGTTCCGCGGTTTGAAAGGGCCGGGCCTGTTTCTCATTATACCTATCATTGACAGCGTGACAATGATTGATACGCGGATCCAGACCCTCGATATTCCCAAACAACAGGTCATTACCAAGGACAATGTTCCGGTCTCGATCAACGCCGTGCTTTACGTCAAAGTGGTCGCCCCTGATGACGCGGTGATCAAAGTGCAGGATTATACCTATGCGGTCTCCAACTATGCTCAAGCCACCCTGCGCGATGTGGTGGGAGGCATGACGCTGGATGAACTGTTGGCGGAGCGGCAGAAGATCGGCGAAGAGATCGAAAAGATCGTCCTGGCGGAAAGCAAGAACTGGGGGCTGGAGATAACCAACATCAAGATCCAGGATATCGATATGCCGGAAGACTTGAAAAAGATGATGTCCCGCCAGGCTTCGGCGGAAAGAGAAAAGCGGGCGAACATTACCAAAGCGGAAGGGGATAAAATGGCCGCGCTTAACCTTTCGGAAGCGGCCAAAACCATGGCCTTGAGCCCGGGGGCAATGCAGCTTAGGACGCTCCAAACTATTGACGGCCTTGGTCCGACCGCCTCAAACACAGTGGTGCTCGCAGTTCCGATCGAGATCATGGAAGCGATTAGAGCGTTTACTAAATCGCAAGGCAAGGAATAGACCGGGTTAGCCGACTATCGTTTGCCTTAGATTTTCCAGGCCATCCAGACCATGTTTGCGTTGATATCTTTTCAGCGCTTCAAGAAAAGGATTGACGCGGGTGGCAAAGGGAGAGCAGGTTGGGGGACAGATGCTGGGGAGTCCACGGCTGATCAGGGCATGCATCGGTCCTTCCCAAACTTCTTGAAAAGGTTTATTGATCGCGTTGCCGTAGTGTGGGGCGCCGGGGTATGTGTTATGGTCACAGGGATACACATTGCCGTCGGAGCCGACCGTTCCCCAAAGGAAATGGGTATAACAGCGCGAAAAACATCGCCGCTCGTCGGGCGGGCCCTCCAGCAGATGGGTTTCGACCAGTTTGAACCCGGGGCTTACCAGTTTGGTCCTGACTTCCCCGATCAGTTCTTTGGCTTCCCTGATTTGGGGGACGCTGAGAGTCAGCTGGTCGGCAATATCAATTTTTAACCGCAGATAGTTAACTCCGAGCTCTTTCAGGCGATGAGCGATTGCCGGGAGCTCACGATAATTGTAGGGGTTGAGAATA
Source organism: candidate division WOR-1 bacterium RIFOXYB2_FULL_45_9 (assembly GCA_001771575.1). Taxonomy (GTDB): domain Bacteria; phylum Margulisbacteria; class WOR-1; order O2-12-FULL-45-9; family XYB2-FULL-48-7; genus XYB2-FULL-45-9. The sequence goes on from MEUD01000001.1 coordinate 123,760, forward strand.
AAGCCGACATTGAGATCGGCGGCGGCGCCGGACGATTTTGCTTTGCGGGCCGCCAGCCCTTCCAGATTGTGCATTATCAAGTCAAAATATTTTTCGCCGAGGGCTAAGTCGCGTTTACATTTCAGATAGGCAAAAGTTTCTGGCGAGCCGGCATCAAGGCTTAGATGAAGGAAGCCGGCGTTGGCGATACTGTCCCAAGTCGTTTCGTCCATCAGGATGCCGTTCGTAAAAAGTCCGACCCGGACGTAATTTTGCGAGAGATATTGCATGCCCGCCAGGGTCGCCTCCTTGGCTACCAGCGGATCGCCGATAAAACCGGAAAATTTTACGGTTTCGATGCGGTAATCGCGCATGCCTTGCGCTCCATTTTCCGTATAACTCTCACGGACTTTGTAGTCGACTATCCCGGCGACGACCTTGAGCATGTCCTGCGGTTTTCTTAGGGCGTTGGGCAGGCGGATAACCCGGTTGGCGTTTTGGATGCTTTCGCCGATGCACCAGATGCAGCTGATGTTGCAAGCGCTTGAAGGCTGGATTTCTACTTCATATGGTGGGACGACTTTTCCCTGCAGCGCTTTGATAACACGCGGCCATTGCCGTTGCACCAGGTGCCTTTCATAATTCATGGGGGTATTGTCTCCGGGACGAACAAACCGCCTTATTATTTCCTGCCCCTTCAAGATTGTTGGCGGCATTTTATTCCCCTCCTTGAGCGGCCATGACATTTTTAAGTCCCTCTGCTATTGATGTGAAGTTAGCGGTGTAAAGGTCCGGGTATCTAGACGCAAAATCAATTTCCGGTTCGGAGATGTTTTCATTGAGAATAACGCGGGAGAGAGAGCCTGGAAAGTTCGAACTTATTTCCCGTGCCAGGTCGGGGAGAGGGACCGTGCATCCAGGGGCGAAAATATTGATTGGACCGACTGGCGCCTCGTTCCGGGAGATAACGCGGCCCAGTAAATATTCGAAATCAGCCCAGTAAATAAAATTGCGCGAAAGAAGGTGAACAACCACATCCTGGCCGGCGGCAAACTTCCTGATGAACGAAGGGATAATACGCGGGCCGTTGTCCCCAGCGTTATAGAGGTTGGCTACCCGGAGGAGCCTTCTGTTTTGAGGGGGGAGCCACTTTGCTACGCTAGCTTCAGCCAGGTACTTTCCCAGGGAATAGGCGAGGCGAGTACTTTTGATGTTTTCCAGCAAAGACTGGGGGAAAACGCCATTTCCGCGGACGAGCGCTTCACTTGTTTGGTGGATCCGGAACCTGGCGATCCCGGCTTCGGCCATTTCAAGCAGTTGGGTCGGGAGCTCAAGCGGCGAGTCTTCATTTGCCAGCTTGACTTGCGGGGAAAGAAATTGATAATAGACCGCCATGCTCGAAAACGAAACAAACATTTGTACCCCCGCTTCAGCGGCGGTTTGCGCCAGCTGATCGGTGTGGAGGAGGTTGCCGGCCAGACTCATGGCCACAGCTTCAGGGCTCAATTCTCCGTAGCCGCTGGGGGAACCAACAGCATTCAGACAGGTCCGCGAATCAGCAAGAGCGGTTTGCAGGCTTTTTTTGTCATAGGGGTTGCGGGAAATCTGGCGAGGTTTTTTTTCTCCTTTTTCCTGAATAAAAATGCCGCCGCGATTTTGCAAGTATAACTTATCAGTCTTCCCGGCCAGGCTCGCTTGAAGCGCGCCGCCCAGAAAACCGGAAAAGCCGGCAATAAAAATATGATGACCGATCGAATAATTATTTAGCATACTTGCGCGTCTCCCTCTGTTTAATTATCGCTACTTTAAGGGGAAATTTCACACGTTTTAAATGAGGACGTTGATTTTTTTATGCTATAATAAAGTCATGCTCGTTAAATTATTTGATACTACCTTGCGGGATGGGGCCCAGACGGAAGGGATCAGTTTTTCCCTGGAGGATAAACTTAAAATAACGAAGCTTCTGGACGAGCTGGGGGTTCATTACATTGAGGGGGGATGGCCGGGTTCCAACCCCAAAGATATTGAATATTTTAAAGCGGTCAGAGAGATAAAACTTAAACAGGCAAAGATCGTTGCTTTTTCTTCGACCAGGCGGGCCAATATCAAAGTCGAGGACGACCAGAACATTAAAACTTTGCTGGCGGCCGAGACCCCGGTCGTTTCTATCTTTGGCAAGGCCTGGGATTTCCACGTGACCGACGCCCTGAAGACGACGCTTGAGGAGAACCTGGCGATGATCAAAGAGACGATCGCGTACGCCAAAAAAGCGGGCAAAGAAGTGGTCTTTGACGCCGAACATTTTTTTGACGGGTACAGAGCAAACAAGGAGTACGCCCTGAAAGTTTTAAAAACGGCGGAAGAAGCGGGGGCCGATCTTCTTTGCCTTTGCGATACCAATGGCGGAACGCTTGCTTTTCAGGGAGAGAGAATCCTGAACGAGATTAAAAGTAAGCTAAGCATCCCTTTTGGCATCCATGCCCATAACGATTCCGAATGCGCGGTCTCCCTCTCCGGCATGGCGGTCTATTGCGGCGCCACCCATGTCCAGGGGACGATGAACGGACTGGGGGAGCGTTGCGGCAACGCCAATCTTTGTTCGATCATTCCGATGCTCAAATTAAAGATCGGGGCGGATTGCGTCAGCGATGATCAGCTAAAAAGACTGACCGAGATCTCGCGGCATATCGCCGAGATCGCCAATCTCCCCCAATCGCCGCACCAGCCCTATGTCGGCCGCTCCGCTTTTTCCCATAAGGGAGGAATCCACGTCAGCGCGGTGGTCAAGCATCCGGGGACCTACGAACATGTCAAACCGGAACTGGTCGGCAATGAACGGCGAATTACCGTTTCCGAACTGTCGGGCGTCAGCAACCTGCTGGTCAAGGCGCAGGAATATAAAGTTGACCTGAAAAAGGACTCCCCGGAGGTCAAAAAACTGATCACCATGCTGAAAGAACTGGAGCATGCCGGTTACTCGTTCGAGGAGGGGGAAAGCTCGTTCGAGCTTCTGGTCAAGCGGACGATCGGCGCGTTCAAGCCGTTTTTTGTGCTGGAGTCGTTCAAGATCGAGACCGACAAGGAAAAAGAAAAAGGGGCGATCGTCACCGCTTATATCAAACTAGAGGTCAAGGGAAAACAATATGATGCTAAAGGGGTTGGGGATGGGCCGGTTAACGCGTTAGATGACGCTCTGCGCAAAGTGCTGGAGAATATTTATCCGGAAATTAAAACGGTCAAGTTGACCGATTATAAAGTGAGGGTGCTCAACAGCCAGGCGGGGACGGCGGCCCGGGTCAGGGTTTTGATCGAATCGGCCGATGAAAAGGACGTTTGGAACACGGTCGGAGTTTCAACAAATGTTATTGAAGCCTCATGGCTGGCGCTCGCCGATTCCTTTGAATACAAGCTGATGAAAGCCCGATAGCTTTATTCGAAACGGATATTCCTGATCTCGATCTGACAAGAGCCTCTTTCGCTGTTTATCTGCCATTGAAGCTTTTGCGCTTTTTCCACATTGCTCCCGAGGTAAATAACAACCTCCGTCCAATCAGCGCTGACGGAAACCGGATCAAAGCTGATCGTCGGATGGCTCGGGTCATTTTTATCGCTGTAGATCTGGGCGATCAATCTGGCCCCGCTCCCGACCGAGCCTCGAACTTCAAAACGGACGGTTTTTCGTCCGGCCAGAGGAGCGTTTCCGGCAATAATGCCAAAGCCCGGATCGCGGGAGCCGCTGGCGCTAAAGTAGTAAACCCCGTTTTCTTCCCGCAGAACGCCTGAATTGTAAGCGTAATTGTTTTGTTGAATTGTCTTGATTGGTAGAGCGGTTGTCGCCGTGGCGGACGACGCGGCTGGGATCGGACTTCTTGGCGCGAGAGGGAGAGGGGTGGTCACGGCTTGAGGCGAGTATCTTACCCAGTCGTATTGAGTTGCGTACGATCGACCCGGCGTGTAAGCGCCGAGCCAGCCATTGACCGTTTTGGTCCCGGCCCAAATGTTGGTCATAATTTGTCCGGGCTGTGATGGTATTTCCGCAGTGACCCGATGGACTTCAACACCATCTATGAAATAAGTAATACTGTCTGGCCGCCAAGCAAAACCGTAATTATGAAAATCGGCGCAGGGGTCAAAGCCTAACCGGCCTTGATCGATGACCAGTTCATGGCTGCCGCGGCCTTGGCCATAGTGGTTCAATTGAATGGAACAGTTTTTACCAAGAGCTTCAATATCGATCTCGTGATGGTTTGGCTGGCCATAGGTCCCGGTATAAGTGAAGAATGAACCGGCCATGAGACCGCTGCCGCTAACAGGCTTCATCCTTACTTCGTAATAACCAAAGCCATATGTTTTGATCGTTCGGTATTCCGCGCACTCCCCGTTCATTAAAGAGAGTTTCAATAGGCCGTTAGAGAAAGAAATTTGGTCAGGTTTGAAGACGCAATTGAAAGGATCGCCGTTGGCGCCACCGCGTCGTTCCCATTGTCCTTGATCCTCCCGATCAAACTCGTGGACTTCAACCGGTACGATCCCCAGGGTAGTGAAAAGGGAGTTGGCGATTGCAGGACCGACTGCCGGGGAAATTATTGTTGAAGCAGATGCTGATGGAATAGTTGTGGCAGGACCGCTGGGATTGGTTTTTTGTCCTCCACAGGTTGAACTGCAAGAAGCGAGAGCTGTGGCACCGGCCAGAACAAGGGACCTGGTGATCTTGCGAGGTGGGGTCAGGTTAAGTTTCATGTTTACTCCTATTTTAATTGTGCCGTACACATGGTTATCCGCTCCCATCAACGCAAATTTCAGTTATTTTTGATCTATTTTTTGTGATATAATTCAATTATATGTTAGCTGAAAATATGCCCAAAACTGCGAAAATCAACGCTTCCGGCCATTTGGAGATCGGTGGCCGCGATCTGCTTGATCTGGCCAAAGAATTTGGGACGCCGCTTTATCTTTTGGACGAAGAGACGATCCGCGGACAATGCCGGACTTACGTGAACTCATTTCGCGAGCACTATCCTAATTCTGAAATTATTTTTGCCAGCAAAGCTCTTTGCGCGATCGGAGCGGCCAAGGTTATCGCCTCTGAAGGATTGGGCTTTGACGTCTCTTCCGGTGGGGAGCTATTTACCGTACTCAAAGCCAAGGCCGATCCGCGCAGGATCTATTTTCACGGCAACAATAAATCAATAAAAGAGATCGAAGAAGGGCTCAAGGCCGGGGTTGGACGTTTTGTCGTAGACAATCAATATGAGCTGGCCAATCTGGCTGACGCGGCGGACCGTTTGGGCCGGGATGTTTCGGTCCTGATCAGGATCAATCCCGGGATCGAAGCCCATACTCATGAGTTCATTCAGACCGGGCGGATCGATTCGAAATTTGGGGTGCCGCTCGATCAACTGGATGACCTGGTAAAAGAGGTCGGCAAACGAAAACGGCTCAAACTGGCCGGTTTTCACGCCCACATCGGTTCGCAGATCTTTGACGTTGAGCCTTTCATCGCCGAAGCAAAACTGCTTGTCTCTTTGACGCGGAAATACGGGACGGAAGAACTAAGCCTGGGGGGAGGGATCGGGATCCCATACTTGAGCGGCGAAAAAGCGCCGGATATTCCTGACTTTGCCCGGAAGATCGCGGCCGAGATCGGAAAAACCAACGCCAAACTGATCCTGGAGCCGGGGCGCTCGATAGTTGGGCTGGCCGGAATGACCCTCTACACCGTTGGCGCGGTCCGCGACATTCCCGGAGTGAGAAAATATTTGATCGTCGATGGAGGGATGTCGGACAATCCCCGCTTTATTTTGTACCAGGCGAAATATGAGGCCTTTTTGGCCAGGGACCCGGGAGGGGAAAAAAGCGAAACGGTGACGATCGGCGGCCGGTTTTGCGAATCAGGCGACCTGGTGATCAAGGACGGTCTCCTGCCGCCGGCAAAAGTCGGCGATGTTCTCGCCATCGCCTGTACCGGCGCCTACAATTATTCAATGGCTTCAAATTATAACCGGGTCCCTCGTCCGGCCATGGTTATGGTCGGCGGCGGCAAGGCTAAAATAATCGTCAAACGGGAACAATACAAGGACTTGATCATCAATGATGCCGATTGAATTTCGCTGGGTCGACCTGATCGATATTTTCACGGTCACGGTCTTCATTTATTATTCACTTCTCTGGCTCCAGGGGACCAGGGCGATGACCCTGATCCGCGGCCTGATCTTTTTGATCTTTGTTTACGCGACCGGGCGGTTCATCGGGCTTTATACGATCAACTGGCTGTTTGAAAAATTCGCTCCGGCGATCGCGGTCATGCTGGTTGTTCTGTTTCAGCCGGAACTCCGGCGGACGCTGGAGCGCTTCGGCCGCGGCCGGCTCCTGGGGCTTTTTTCGCTCGCCCCGGTCCGCGAGGGGAGCTACTACGTCAGAAGCGTCGTCAGGGCGGTCGAGCAGTTAGCGGAGGAAAAGATCGGCGCTCTGATCGTCATTGAACGGATGATGGGGATGACCGAACATTTGGAGTCCGGCGTTCGGCTTGACGCGTATCTTTCGACCGAACTCCTTCTCTCGATCTTTGAACCCCGGTCGCCGCTCCATGATGGGGCGGTCATTGTTCAGGGTGAGAGGATCATTTCGGCGAGCTGTCTCCTCCCGATCTCCGACAGCCGGCTCCTTGATCACCGTTTGGGGACAAGGCATCGGGCGGCGGTCGGCCTCTCCGAAGTCTCGGATGCGCTGGTGATCGTCGTTTCAGAGAAGACCGGGATCATTTCGGTCGCGGAGAACGGCAACCTGATCAGGCATTTGACCAGCGAGCTACTGGAAGAAAAGCTCTTTTCCATCTATCGAATGGAGAAATCACGGCTCGATCTTTTTGGTTGGGGTCATGGCAAAATTAAACGCGCTCAATATTAAACAAGCGGACCATAAGCTGGCCATGCTGACCGCTTATGACTTTCAATTCGCCAGGCTTTTGGATGAGTCCGACGTCGATATTGTTCTGGTCGGCGATTCGCTCGGAAACGTCGCGCTTGGCTATAAAAATACCATTCCGGTGACCATGGAAGAGATGGAGGTCCACGTTCGGGCGGTTGCCCGGGGGGTCAAGCGGGCGCTGACCGTTGCCGATATGCCTTTTGGTTCTTTCCAGGCTGACCCGATAACGGCTGTCGCTAATGCCATCCGTTTGGTGAAAGCGGGAGCCGACGCGGTTAAAATTGAAGGGGCGGCGCATCTATCCGCGGTCCGTAAAATAATTGAAGCCGGGATCCCGGTTATGGGGCATCTTGGCTTTACGCCGCAATCGGTCAAACAGCTTGGCTACAAAGTCCAGGGGAAAGAGCGGCGGTCGGCCGCGAAGATCCTGGCTGACGCCAGAGCGTTGGAAAAAGCCGGTTGTTTTGCCGTTGTGCTGGAAATGGTCCCCGAAGGACTGGCGGCTAAAACCGCCAGGTCATTAAAGGTCCCGGTGATCGGGATTGGCGCTGGAAAGAAGGTTGACGGTCAGGTACTGGTGACCAGCGATCTGATCGGCCTTTACGAGAACCCGCCAAGCTTCGTGAAAAAACGGGCCGACGTGGCTGGGGCGGTCCGCCGGGCGGTTGGCGAATTTATCAAAGAAGTCGGGAAATAGGTGCCCCCGTAGCTCAGTTGGATAGAGCGACGGTTTCCTAAACCGCAGGCCGCAGGTTCGATCCCTGTCGGGGGCATTTTTAAATTACGTATGAACATAATATTGATCGGTTTTATGGGTTCCGGCAAGTCTTCGGTCGGCAAAGCGCTGGCCAAAAGATTGAACTTCGAGTTCCTTGATACCGACGAACTGATCGAGGGGGCGGAGAAGAAGAAGATCGGCCGGATCTTTGAGGAAAACGGCGAAGAGTATTTTCGAGCGCTGGAGACCGACACGTTAAAGACCCTGGCGAGCTATGACGGTTTTATCTTGTCGACCGGCGGCGGGATTGTCACCAGACGGGAGAACGTTGACTTGCTCAAGGAGCTGGGAAAGGTGGTCCTGCTCTGGGCCGAACCGGAAGAGATCTATAAACGGGTCGGTCGGGAAAAGCACCGACCGCTTTTAAACGTTGACGATCCCCAGGCCGAGATCGTCAAGCTTTTGGAGCGGCGGCGGCCAAGCTATCAGGCGGTGGCCGATCTGACGATCGATACGACCAGGCTTTCCGTGGCGGAAGTGGTCGAAAAAATAACCAAGGAATTACAAATATGAACAAGATCAGGGTTAATTTGAAGGAGCACAGTTACGATATTTTGATCGGGACCGATATCCTTGCGGAGCTTGGCGGGATCGTTGAGGCCAACAACTGGGGGAAAGAGATCTTTTTGATCACCGATCCGCTCGTCAACGACCTCTATGGCGACCGGGTCAGAAAAGGATTTAAAGGAAAACTGACGTTGATCGAGACCAGGCGGGGAGAAAATCACAAGACCCTGTCTGAAGCGGCCAGGGTGTTCGACCTGCTTGTCCGCCACGGCGCCCACCGGGACAGCCTGATCGTTGCGCTGGGGGGCGGGGTCGTGGGAGACCTGGCCGGTTTTGTCGCCGCCAACTACATGCGCGGCATTCCCTATATCCAGGTGCCGACCACTTTGCTCGCGCAGGTCGACGCCGCGATCGGCGGTAAAACGGCGGTCAATCATCCCAAGGGGAAGAACCTGATCGGCGCTTTCTATCAGCCCTGGCTCGTATTTATCGACGTTAAGACGCTCACCTCCCTCCCGGCCAGGGAATTACGGACGGGACTTGCCGAGATCGTCAAATACGGCATGATCAAGGATGCCGGTTTCTTTAAGTTCCTGGAAGAGAACGCACACCATCTCAATACCAAGGCTTTTGAAAAAGAGGACACCCTGAGGGCCGCCTTGAAACTTTGGCAGACGATCGTCGCCGAATCGGCCAAGATCAAGGCGGAGGTGGTGGAGAAGGATGAAAAAGAAGCGAAACTTAGGATGATCCTAAACTTTGGGCATACTTTCGGCCACGCCATTGAATCGCTGACCCATTATCGCTCTTATAACCATGGAGAAGCTGTCGCCATCGGGATGGTTGCGGCGGCCCTGGTTGCGCAAAAGATCGGAATCCTGGAGCCAAACGTCACGGCGCGGCTTAGCCGGCTCCTTGATAAGCTTGGCCTGCCGTCCGAGATAAAAAACTTTCAGGTCGCCAGGCTCATGGCCGGGATAAATATCGATAAAAAAGTCCTGGGGGGGAAGGTCAATTTTGTTCTGCCGGAGAAATTAGGGAAAGTCGTTATCCGCGATAACGTGCCGGCTCAAGCGGTGAAAAAAGTCTTGATCGAATTGGGGGCAAAATGAAAAGTTACGCTGACCAGTTGGAAATTATCAGACGGGGAGCGGTGGAGATCATCCCCGAGAGCGAGCTGATCGAAAAGCTGAAGCTTGGCCTGCCGCTCCGGGTCAAGTTTGGTGCCGATCCGTCGGCGCCGGACATCCATCTGGGTCATACCGTTGTTTTGAACAAACTGCGTCAGTTTCAGGACCTGGGCCATCATGTTATCTTTTTGATCGGTGATTTTACTGCCATGATCGGTGATCCGACCGGCAAATCGGAAACCCGCAAACCGCTCTCCAAAGAGCAGGTCGAGGCTAACGCCGGATCATACAAAGAGCAGATCTTTAAGATACTTGATAAACATAAGACAGAGATCGTTTACAATTCTCACTGGCTGGAAAAGATGAGCCTGATGGATGTTTTTAAGCTTTCCGCACAGTACACGGTCGCCCGCATGCTGGAGCGAAAAGATTTTGCCGCCCGTTTTGAGGGAGAAAAAGATATCTCGATACTGGAATTCCTTTATCCTCTTTTACAAGGACATGATTCAGTCCATCTCAAGGCCGATATCGAGATCGGTGGAACAGATCAAAAGTTTAATTTGTTGATGGGGCGGACACTGCAACAAAAGGCGGGACAGACGCCTCAAGTGGTCTTAACCATGCCTCTGCTCGAGGGGACCGACGGGGTTCAGAAGATGAGCAAGTCCCTTGGAAACTACATTGGTATTACCGATCCGCCGAGCGAGATTTTCGGGAAGACGATGTCGATCTCCGATCCGTTGATGCTCCGCTATTATGAGCTTTTGACCGACGAGCCGCTTGAAGAGATAAAAGCGCTCCATCCCATGGAAGCAAAAAAAAGGCTGGCTCGCCGGCTGGTCGCCCGTTTCTATGATAAAAAGGAAGCTGCGGCGGCCGAAGAGAGTTTTACCTCCGTTTTTAAGAAAGGGGAAGTTCCCCGGGAAGTCGAACTTTTTACCGCCGGACACCCGAAGATGCCGCTCCTTGACCTGCTTACTGAATCCGGGCTGGCGCCGTCGCGCTCGGAAGCCAAGCGGCTGGTCCAGCAGGGGGGGGTCTCCCTGGACGGTAAACCGATCACCGACGAAAAGGCGATCGTCACGCTCGATACGGAGAAGACGATCAAGGTCGGCAAACGAAAGTTCCTGCGCGTTAAGAATGGCTAATCAACTTCAATTGATCTACGGCGACGAAAGGTTTTTGGTCGAAGAGAAGCTCTCCGCGTTTAAGCGGTCGGTTGACGACCCCTCCCTTAACCTGGAGATCCTGGAAGGAGAAAAAGTGACCCCGGCCGCGCTCTCTTCCGCCCTGCAAACCCAAACCCTTTTAGGCGGGGACAAGGTCGTCATTGTCCGGGACGTTGAAGTGACCTCCGAAAATCAGGCCGATTTCATCGCCCCTCTGCGCGATCTTCCCCCTGGAGTGACGGCGGTCTTTTGCTTCTCCGCGATCGACAAACGAATGAAGTTTTTTAAATTCCTGACCGACCGGGCGGAAGCGACAGAATGCCGTTCCTTCGCGCCTTGGGAGACCGAGAAGATCGAGAACTGGATCTGGGAACGGGCGAAAAAAAACGGTAAAAAAATAATTGGCGACGCCGGTCGGCTGCTGGTCGAGATTTGCGGGACCGATCTGGCTTTTTTGGCGAGCGAGATCGACAAGCTTGCCACCTATGTCGGGAAAAAGCCGGAGATCAATTCAACTGATGTTAGAATGGCCGCTTTGCAAGGGGAAGTCCAGGTCTTTGCCCTGATCGACGCCCTCCGTTACAAAGACCTGCCGCAGGCGCTGGCCCTTTTTCAAAACCTGCTTCACAACCGGGCGCCGCTCCTGCCGCTTTTGGGTCTTTTGCGGACCCAATACCGCCTGATGCTCCAGATCAAAGCGCTTCCCGGACGGGACAAAAATCCCTATAATGTCGCCAAAGCGATTGGCGGCAACGCTTTCAACGTCAGGAAATGCCTGGAAACGATCGACCGCTTTTCCCTGGGCGAATTAAAGGATAACATTTCTCTATTGCTCGAGACGAACTTAAAGCTTAAGTCGGGGGCGTCGCCGCCGGTCGTTTTTGAGCTCCTGCTGACGGCGTTGTGCGGGGCTTAAGGGATGCGCCTTAAAACGCGCCTTAGGCTGGTTTTTCTCTTTTTTCTGATCGGGTTCGCGGCGGTCGTTATCCGGCTGGTCGATCTCCAGATCATCCACCATAAATTCTATTTGGAAAAATCACAGAACCAGCGCCTGCGTATTATTCCGATCTCGACGAACCGCGGGGATATCCTGGACGCGAGCGGCGACATTTTGGCGACGACGATCGATTCGTATTCGGTCTTTACCAATAAAAAGGGGTTTTCCTGGATCGTCCGGAAGGTTTCCGAAGCGGAGGCGGCCGGGGCGCTTGCCAAAAATCCCAAAGAATACCGGATGATCAAAGAAAAGAAACGGATCTATCCCAAGGAGCGGCTCTGCGCCCAACTGCTCGGCTTTGTCGGTGTCGACAACCAGGGACTTTCCGGGATCGAGGTTTCCTGGGACAAATACCTGCAGGGTAAAACGGGGAAAGTGGTGACCGAAGGTGATCCGACCGGGCGTGAGCTTTACGGAGCGGTCCGCGAGATCGAGCCGAGCGGCGACGGGATGAACGTTACCCTGACGATCGACAGCGCGATTCAATATATCGCCGAACGGGAGCTGACCAAACAGATCAAGGGGACCGGTGCGGTTTCCGGCATGATCCTGGTCATGAACGCCAAGAACGGGGAGATCCTTGCCCTGGCGAGCAAACCAGACTTCAATCCCAACTATTTTGGGAAAGCGGAGTCCCGGCTCTGGCATCCCCGTTTTCTCGATCCGTACGAACCGGGCTCGACTTTTAAGCTGGTCCTGGCGGCAGCCGGGCTCGAGCAGGGAGTTATTAACCTCGATACCAAATTAAATGCGCTTGACCTGATCGAGATCGGCGGACGGAAGGTCACCAACTCCCACCGCATCGACTGGAAAAGCTCAACCGTTTCCATCTCCGAAATGCTTGAGCAATCGATCAATACCGCGACCGTTCAGGTTGGGGTTTTGCTGGGGGCGAGAAAGTATTACGAGGGGATCAAGCGTTTTGGTTTTGGCGAACCGATCGGTTTTGGCCTGGCCGGAGAATCGCGCGGCATTCTCATGGATTGGCGCAAATGGCCTAAAGCGATGATCGGCATGTCGACCTTTGGCCAGGGGTTGGCGGTGACGCCGCTTCAGCTTCTTCAGGCGGTCTCCGCTTTTGCCAATAAAGGGAAAATGGTGAAGCCGCACGTCGTTAAAAAGATCGAAGGGAGCGACGCCAACTTCGTGAAAGCGTTTGACGAGCGGCCCGATAAGCGGGCCGTTTCCGAAAAAACCGCCCGCGAAGTCCTCTCTTTGATGCGAAACGTCGTCCTGCGCGGGACCGGCAAGAAAGCGGCCATGGCTTATTTTACCGTTGGCGGCAAGACCGGGACCGCGCAAAAAGCGGCGCCGGGAGGGCGGGGATATCTAAAGAATTCCTACATTACTTCTTTTATCGGCCTGGCTCCGTTAAACGATCCGGAGGTGATCACGCTGGTGATCGTCGACGCGCCGCAAACCTCGATCTGGGGGGAAACGGTTGCCGTTCCGCCGTTTAAAACAGTCACCGAATATACTCTTCGTTATTTGAACGCTAAGCCGGATATGTTGTAGTGCGTCGAATTCTTGCCACCTTTCGTACCCCCTTTTTGAGCCTGCACTCTAATTGTAGCTGGTACAGTTTTTGGGGGGAAGATCAGAGAAGCTGTAATTTGTGTTATAATTACCTTTAATTATTATGGATAAAAAACGCGTTTTATCGGGGATCCAGCCGACTGGAAAGCTTCACCTAGGTAACCTTATCGGGGCGGTGGAGAACTGGGTTGAATTGCAAAAAGAACATGACTGCTTCTTTTTCATCGCCGATTTTCATGCTCTGACGACCGCTTATACCGAGACCAAACAACTTCACGCCTGCGTTCAGCAGTTGACCATTGATCTTTTATCGGCCGGGATCGATCCCGAGAAGGCGGTCCTTTTCCGCCAGTCCGACGTGCCGGAGCATGCCGAGCTTCACCTGATCTTTTCGATGATCACCCCCCTTTCCTGGCTTGAGCGGGTCCCTACCTATAAGGGGAAGATCGATGAAATGAAAGAGAAGGACCTGGGGACCTACGGTTTTCTCGGTTATCCTCTTCTTCAGGCGGCTGATATCCTGATCTATAAAGCCGACCTGGTCCCGGTCGGCGAAGACCAATTGCCACATCTTGAGCTGACCCGGGAAGTCGCGCGGCGTTTTAATTTTCTCTACAAAGAGACTTTTCCGGAGCCGAAGGACGCGCTTACCAATTTTCCGGTCCTGCCGGGGATCGACGGACGGAAGATGAGCAAATCTTACGGCAACACCATTGCCATTTCCGACTCCCCGGAAGAGCTTCGGAAAAAGGTCGGGTCTATGATCACCGATCCGGCCCGGGTTAAAAAAGATGATCCCGGCCATCCTGAAGTCTGCCCGGTCTACGCGTATTACCAGGTCTTTGGCAAGGACGTTGCCTCTGTCGTGGCGGAAGAATGCCGCCTGGCCAAACGTGGATGCGTCGCTTGTAAAAAAGAGCTGGCGGAAATTTTGATAAAATATCTGGCACCGATCCATACTCGTCAGGAACACTACCGGAAGGACAACGCATTGGTCGCCAGGATATTAGCCGACGGCGCGGCCAAGGCCAGGGAGGTTGCTTCCAGGACGCTCAAGGAAGCTAAACAGGCGGTCGGCTTATGATGACGGAAGGCGCCTTGCTCAACAGGGAGAATTACCAGATAAAGCTTGAGGTCTTTTCAGGACCGTTCGATCTCCTGCTCAAAGCGATCGACGACGGCAAGCTTGAGGTCGCGGTCGTTTCGATCTCGGACATCATCTCTTCCTATTTTGAATATTGGAAAAACTTTAAACCCGGGCTAATTGCCGCGTCCGACTTTCTGTATATGGCCGCTTATTTGATCGAACTTAAGACGAGAGGGCTATTGCCGGTCAGGCAGGCGGAAGATGAGGCGGAAAACGACCTGAAGATCGAAGAGTCACTGATCTCGCACATCCACGAATACGCCGCCTATAAGCGGATCGCCATCAACTTGCGCCAGCGCAAAGAGAGGTTTGACAAGATCTATTCCCGGCACGAAGGGGAAAAGGTCGAGAAAGAGATCAAACTTGTCGATGTCTCTCTCCGCGACCTGGTGGTCGCCTTTAAAAAAGTATACGACGAAGCGGTCGAGCGGGAGAACGTTCTGCGGATCAAACCGGAAGAGATCACCCTGGAAGAGCGGATCGTCGAGATCAGGGAGATATTGACCAGGTCGCCGGCCGGGGTCCCTTTTGAGGAACTGTTCATTCGCAAGACCAGGCTGGAAGTCGTGGTCACTTTCCTGGCGATCTTAGAGCTGGCCAAACAGGGGAATCTGGAAATCAAACAGGACCGCCGTTTCGCGACGATCATGATCAGCCTCGGCGCGCAGTCCGGGGCGGGAGGGGAGAGCAATGGAAACAATTGACCAGTCGAGGATAAAAGGGATAATTGAATCGGTCCTATTCGTAGCCCGCAAGCCATTGTCGCCGGACCAGCTGGCGGAAGTTCTGGAACTTTCTCCTGATGTTTTTCAGCCGGTTTTGGATGAATTACTGGCCGAGTATCAGGCGAAAGGGATTACGATCTTATCGGTTGCCGGCGGTTACTTGATGGGGACAAACGCCGAGAACGCCGATTACGTGCAAAAGGTCCTCCGCCCCAAGGTTGAAACGACCCTTTCCCCGCAAGCTCTCGATACTTTGGCGGTGATCGCTTATAAACAACCGGTGACCAGGGGAGAAGTGGAGCGTGTCCGCGGGGTAAACTCCGATTACATTATGGACACCCTCATCTCGAAACGGTTGATCAAAGAGGCCGGCCGGAGCGAGGCGCTGGGCCACCCATATATATATGTTACGACCGAGGACTTTCTCCGCCATTTTGGACTGAAAGACCTCTCTGAACTCCCTCCACTCCCATTCGACATCAACGAAGAGCCGGTCGATTACCGGTCGGTTTTGCCGGAAGAACAGGTTTCAACCGTGGAGGAACCGGTGGGAGAAGCAACTATCGCTTAATATGCTGCGTTACTGGGTGGGGTTGAATATGGTGGAGGGGGTGGGGCCGATCAAACTGCGTCAGCGTTTGGAGCGGGGGGATTCGCTTGAGTCTCTTTGTGCCGAATTTAAAGCCCCTCTCGACCTGGCCGATCAACAAATAACTGCCGCGGAAAAGAACAACATCCATATCCTCCAACTTGCCGACCCTAAATACCCGGAAATTCTAAAACAGATCCATGACCCGCCGCAGGTCCTCTATCTTAGGGGAGAGCTGGTTAAGGGAGAGACGGCGGTGGCGATTGTCGGGACCAGGAGAGCTTCCGCTTACGGTTTGGAATGCGCCCGGCGTTTGGCTTCCGGATTAGCCGGTTGCGGCTTGACCGTTGTCTCGGGGTTGGCAATGGGGATCGATGCCGCCGCTCACGAAGGAGCATTGGCGGCCGGCGGCCGGACAATCGCGGTCCTGGGGGGTGGAGTCGACGCGCCGACGCCATATTGCAACGCCAACCTGGCGGTTGAAATAAGCAAAAGTGGGGCGGTGCTTTCCGAATACCCGTTGGGGCAAAAGCCGCGGACCTGGAGCTTTCCGCGGCGTAACCGGATCGTTTCCGGACTTTGCCGGGCGGTGATCGTGGTGGAAGGGGGAGAAAAAAGCGGCGCGCTGATCACCGCGCGAATGGCGATGGAACAAGGGCGGGAGGTCATGGCGGTCCCGGGACGGATCGATTCGGAATTAAGCCGCGGTCCGCATTCTTTGATCAAAGACGGGGCTAAGCTGGTGGAAACGATCGACGATGTCCTGGTTGAATTGAATATGAGCCCAATAAAAACCGAAGCCTCCACGAGGCCTCCGGCAGTTTCCCAATTAACTTTAGAGGAGGAGCGGATACTGGTGCTCCTGGGCCGGGAGCCGAAGCATTTGGATGTTCTTGCCGCTGACCTTTCTGTCCCCGGATATACTCTTTCAGCTCTGCTCCTTTCTTTGGAAATGAAGAAAGCGGTGCAACAGCTCCCGGGCCAATATTACGTTGTGCTATAATGACAACGCAGGGCTAGGTGATCTGGTGATTTTGCTCAAACCTCTCTAGATTCCCCAGTCCGACAAATTTGTTGGGGGGACTTCAACATGGTCTTATTTTCCGAAATGTTCGCTTCGGAGCTGATCGGTATTCCCGTTGTCGACCGCGTGCAGGAAAACATCGGCAAAGTCAAAGATATTATTATTGCTTTGGGAGAATCTTTCCCGAAAGTTTCCGGCCTGCTTATTGACATGGTTGAGGGGGAAGAGAAGGTCCTGTTGATCGGCGAGATCGATCTGATCGGCCGGCGTTTTGTCTCTACCCGCGGTCCCAGGGAACAGGTCGCGCTGGCGGCGCGGCGCGAAGGCGAGGTCATGCTGATGCGCGATATCGTCGATAAACAGATCGTCGACCTGGAAGGGGCGAGGGTCATTCGGGTCAACGACCTGAAGCTGGCCAAGATGAACCAGGATGTCCGGCTGATCGCCGCCGACGTTGGAGTGCGCGGGATGCTGCGCCGCCTGGGGTTGGAGGGAGCGGCAAATTGGCTTGCCGCGGTATTCCGCCGCCGGATCCAGGAGAGCCTGATCGGCTGGGACCATGTCCAGTGGTTGTCGGGAGGTAAGATCGCCATTCCGAGCAAGACCATCTCCGATCTCCATCCTGCGGACGTCGCCCAAATTATTTCCCAGCTTCACGTTGACGAAAAGACCGCGATATTTTCTTCGCTGGCCGACAAGACCGCGGCTGAAGCCCTGCACGAACTGGAGCCGATGCTTGGCGCGATCATTGTCTCCAACATCGATACGAAAAAGGCGCTCGGCGTTTTGGAGAAAATGCCGGTTGACGAAGCGGCCGACATTATCGGCGATCTTGCGGAAGAAAAGGCTGAAGAACTTTTACGGTTGATGAAAGTCGGCAAAGCGGGGAAGATCCGCGAACTATTAAAGCACCACGATCAGACTGCCGGGGGACTCATGACCACCGAATTTATCACTTTTCCGCAGAACATGACGATCGAAGAAACGATCGCGAAACTGCGTGAGATCGCCCCGGGAGCGGAGACGATCTATTACCTTTATGTGGTCGACGACCAGCGGCATTTAACCGGGATCCTAAGCTTGAGAAATTTGATCATTTCTCCGCCTGACCGCCTCATTTCCGACATCATGATCAAGGATTTTGTGACCCTGAAGCCGGAGATGAAGGAAAAGGAGACTGCCGAGATCTTCTCCAAATATAATTTGCTGGCGGTCCCGGTCGTCGACGAAGAGCGGAATATCATGGGGATCGTGACGATCGACGACGTGGTCGATTACATTCTGCCCCCGGTCGCCCGCCGCAAAAGGCAAAGGATAGGCTAAAATGCTGCGCTACTGGTGGATGAGGGGGCTTCTTTTTTTATCGGTTATCGGTCCGGGGATTATCACCGGGACCGCGGACAATGACGCCGGCGGAGTGGCGACCTATTCGATCGTCGGCGCCCATTTCGGCTACCGGATGCTCTGGATCCTGATCCTGATCACCGTCATGCTTTACGTGACGCAGGAGATGGGGATGAGGCTTGGGGTGGTGACCGGGAAAGGGCTGGCCGACCTTATCAGGGAAAAGCTTGGGTTAAAGACCGCGTTGATCCTGATCGGGCTGGTCTTTCTGGCTAATTTTTCAAACATTTTAGCGGACGTAGCCGGTATCGCCTCGGTCGCCGATATCTATGATCTGCCGCGTTTTATTTTTGTACCGATCTTCAGCGTGTTGGTCTATTATATTATTGTTAGAGGAAGCTTTAACCTGGTCCAGAACATCTTTTTGACCTCATGCCTTTTATTTTTTGGTTACATAATTAACGGCTTTATTGCCCGGCCCGACCTGCCGGAAATGGTCAGGGGGAGTTTTGTCCCTTATTTGCCGATGAACCGGGAATACATTTTTATGGCGACCGCCTTGATCGGGACCACCCTGACCGTTTGGGGGCAATTCTTCGTTCAATCGTACTTTGTTGACAAAGGGATAACCAAGAAGCACCTGAAAAATGCCAGGCTGGACGTGATCTTTGGGGCTATCTGGACCGATCTGGTCGCTTATTTTATAATTATTTCCTCCGCCGCGACCCTTTATGTGAAAGGGATCAGGATCGAGACTGCTCTTGACGCGGCCCGGGCCCTGGGGCCTCTGCTTGGCGATTTTGCCAGGCATCTTTTTGCTTGGGGGCTCCTTAACGCTTCACTTCTTGGTGTTTCGGTCATTTCCATGGGGACCGCTTACGCCATTACCGAGGTCCTGGGGACGGAGCGGAAGGTCAACGCCTCTTACCGGGACGCGCCGCTCTTTTATTTGATCATCGGGTTCTGCATTTTTGTTTGTACTTTTTTGGTCCTCCTGCCGGGACTGCCGATCATGTTCATCCTGGTCGCGTCGCAAGCGCTTAATACGGTCATTTTACCGATCATATTTGTAGTGATTTTGCGCCTGATTAACGATAAAAAGCTGATGGGGGGGCACGTCAATGGTCGGCTGGCCAACGCCATCGCCTGGTTGACGATCGTCTCTTTTTCCATTATTTCATTGATCATGCTCTATTTGACCTTATTTTAATTCCATGATAACATTCGGCGAATGTTCAAAAAAATATTGATCGCAAATCGCGGAGAGATCGCTGTCAGGATCATTCGCGCGGCCAAAGAGATGGGGATTAAGACCGTGGCGGTCTATTCAGAAGCGGACAAAGAGTCCCTCCACGTTAAGATCGCCGATGAATCCTACTGCATCGGGCCGGCCGCGCCGACCCAAAGCTATCTGAACATCCCCAGCATTATCAGCGTTGCCGAAGTCTCCGGTGCGGAGGCGATCCATCCCGGCTACGGCTTTCTCGCGGAAAATTCCAAGTTTGCCGAGATCTGCTCCGCCAATAAAATAGTCTTTATCGGGCCCGATCCCGAAGCGATGGACAAGATGGGGGACAAGGCGACCGCCAAAAAGACCATGGCCAAAGCCAATGTTCCGGTCGTTCCCGGTTCAGACGGGACGATCTCCGACGAAGGGGAAGCCCAGCGGGCCGCCGAGAAGATCGGGTTTCCGATCGCCATCAAGGCGACTGCCGGTGGCGGGGGAAGGGGCTTGCGGATTTGTCTTGATCCCAAGGATTTTCTTCATCTAATGCGGACCGCCAAGACCGAAGCGGGGGCCGCTTTTGGCAATCCGGAAGTCTACCTGGAGCGGTTCATCGAAGAGCCGCGCCACATTGAGGTCCAGATCCTGGCCGATAAATATGGCAATGTCGTCTATCTTGGGGAGCGCGACTGCTCGATCCAGCGCCGTCACCAAAAATTAGTTGAAGAGTCGCTTTCACCGGTGGTTGACGAGCGGACACGCAAAAAACTGGGAGAAGCCTCCGTTCGGGCGGCCAAAGCGGTCAATTACCACAGCGCCGGAACGATTGAGTACTTGTTGGATAAGAGCGGTAATTTCTATTTTATGGAAATGAATACCCGTGTGCAGGTGGAGCATCCGGTGACCGAGATGATCACCAACATCGATATTATCAAGGAGCAGATCATGATCGCGGCCGGAGAGAGGCTAACATTCCGCCAGGGGGATATCAAGTATCAGGGGCATGCCATCGAGTGCCGGATCAACGCCGAGGACCATACCCGCAATTTTATGCCGAGCCCTGGGGAGATCCGCGCCTATCACGCGCCGGGAGGACCTGGGATCCGGGTCGACAGCCATGCTTATTCAGGATATTTTATCCAGCCCCACTATGATTCGCTTGTCGCCAAACTGATCGCCTGGGGAAAAACCAGAGCGGAAGCGATCCAGCGGATGGAGCGGGCCTTAGACGAGTACGTTATCGTCGGCATTCACACCACGATCCCTTTTCACCTGAAAGTCTTGCGCAATGAAGCTTTCAAAAGAGGGGAAGCGACCACCAAGTTTATCGAAGAGCATTTCGGGAGCTGATCAGCCCAACTCCGTCCCGATCCTTCTGAAATTATCGGCGATCTCGCGCATGTTGATTGGCCGTTGATTTATATCAGGATGCATCAATTGAAAAATATAGCGAGCAAAAGAAGTCTCTTTTAGTTCCGCCGGCAGATTGCTTTCTTTGATCAATTCCGCGACCCCCGCGCTCCGATACGCCCAGATATTTTCGACAAAATTATATACCGTGTCGACCGGTAAACGTTCCCCGTAATTAATATGTCCGCCGCCGGAAGCCAGGGTGAAGGCGGTGCTTCCTATTGAGTAGGCATCGATCCTTGGATCTTCTTTCTCCGGCGGCTCAAACACATATTCAGGCGGGAAAAATGCTAATGTCCCGAAGTGGCCGTTTATTGGCCGGTCGGCAATCCTGGTTGAAGAGCCGAAGTCGATCAGGCCAACAATCTGTTCTTCCTGGTCGTATAGAATATGGGCGGGTTTTAGGTCTCGATGGATAATGCCGTGATCATGGACCCTGGCCAGCAGTTCAGCCGCCCCGGCAAGCACCGTGCCAGTCAACCAACCGAGCCTTTGTCTGCTTGGTACAAATTTGAGTGTTTGGTCGCTAAAGGCGTTCATTGCTGTTCCATTTACTGAAGAGATAACGATAAACGGTATTTTATAAGGATATGGAGGTTGATTTCCATTTTTAAGCCAATCATGCCAATCCTGGCCGAAGCGCTGGTATTCGATAATGTCAGCTTGTCCGGCGGCCAAAAACCGCGGTACTCTGGGGATGTCAATTAAGGTGGTCAAGGTCTCTTTTTCTTTTTCCAACCATTCGTAGAGGCCGATTTCAGGTCCGTGAGGAAATTTGATGAAAATCGGTTCAGGCTGACAAGGATGGCCAAGAGGTGTTTCAGGCGATATCAAAAAACCGCGATAAGCGGGAGCGTTCCCATGTTTGATCCGGCCTTCAACGTCAAGAACAACCAGCCGCCTGTTATTGGTGTCACCAATTATTCTATAATTATCTGGGTTGCGCCAAATGGGCAAGCCGGCTCTACGGCAGGCCGTTACCGATAGGCTTGGCGCGCTAAAACCAATATATGATTGAAGATATGTCATGATCCTTGCTATTTATCGTCATAAATGTTGGATAATTTCAGACTTGAATGATATACTGAAGTTATGGGCAAACGAACAACTTCCCGCCGGTTGGCGATGCAGGCGCTCTATCAGGCGGAAATAGCCAATTCCACCGTCGAAGAGTCGCTCAAGAACCTGTTTGAGTCGGAAAAGTTCATCGCCGAAACGATCGATTTTTCCGAAAAGCTTGCTAAACAAGCCTGGACCGATCGGGCCGAAAGCGACAAAGTGATAACCGCTCTTTCGGTCGATTGGCCGCTGGAGAGGATTGGGAAGGTCGACCGGAGCATTCTCCGTTTGGCCATTAGCGAGCTCAAAAGCGGGGAGACCCCCCAGTCGGTTGTGGTCAATGAGGCGGTTGAACTGGCTAAAAAATACAGCTCCGAGGAAGCGGCCAAGTTTATCAATGGGATCCTTGGCTCTCATCTCCGCTCGCGATAAATCCCCGGCTTGAGTAGGACGCTAAAACGTGGTAAAATATCCTTATGTTTACCGGAATTATTGAGCAAGTAGGGAGCGTGGCTTCTCTTGTCAGGCAAGGGAACGCGGCCAAGCTGGTCGTGTTCAGCCGGAAATATTTTGAAGGGACCAAGGTCGGGGAAAGCATCGCCGTTAACGGCGTCTGTCTGACCATTACCCACATCCGCCGCGACTATGTTGAATTCGACCTCTCCCCGGAAACTCTAAAAAAATCCGCTCTGAATGAGCTTCGGATCAGCGACAAAGTCAATTTAGAAAAGGCTTTGCTGGTTACCGCCCGGCTTGGCGGGCATATCGTCACCGGCCACATTGACGGGGTTGGCGAGGTCCGCGAAACCGTTCGTTCTGATGGAGGGATCGATCTCTTCCTTGCCGTGCCGAGCGATCTCATGAATTACTTTGTGACCAAAGGCTCGATCGCACTTAACGGAGTTAGTTTGACCGTGGCTGGTTTTCGGCAGGGACTGTTGCGTGTTTCCGTTATCCCTTTGACTTTAAAGCAGACCACTCTCGGGACGCTCTCCGCCGGGGACAAGGTCAACATTGAAGTCGATATTTTCTCTAAATACATCGAGCATCACCTCCGGCGCGAAGAGGGGGCCGAGATGCTTGACGATCCGATGATGCGGGTCGGATTTTTGCCGATGGGGTGGATAGAGAATTAATGACCAATGACAACCGCCAAATGAATGTAAAGCCAAAATTTAATAAGATTGAGGAAGCCATCGATGAGATCAGAAACGGCAAGATGCTTGTTGTTGTCGATGACGCCGATCGGGAGAACGAAGGGGACCTGGTTGTCGCGGCCGAAAAGATCACCCCGGAAATAGTTAATTTCATGATCTCCCACGCCAAAGGATTGGTTTGCGTTCCTCTGTCGGGAGAGCGGGCGGACGAGTTGGAGCTTGACCAGATGGTCGGCAATAATCGGGAGAAACTCCGGACCGCGTTTACGGTCTCGGTTGACGCGCATCATCGCCATGGGGTGACGACCGGTATTTCGCCGTCCGACCGGGCGAAAACTATCGAAGTCTTGATCAATCCTAAATCCAGGGTCAATGACCTGGTAAAACCGGGCCACGTTTTTCCCCTCCGCGCCGTTGAAGGCGGGGTCTTGAGGCGGGCCGGGCACACCGAAGCTTCGGTTGACCTGGCCAGACTGGCCGGACTTTATCCGGCCGCGGTCATTTGCGAGATCATTAATCAGGACGGTAGTATGGCTCGCGTTCCCCAGCTCATGGAATTTGCTCGCTGGCACAAACTTAAAATTATAACCGTCGCCGACCTGATCTCTTATCGGATGAAGCACGAAAAACTGGTCAAGCGGATCTCGACGGTAAAGCTCCCCACCAAACACGGGGAATTCTCGGCCATCGGCTACGAGGACATTCTTAGCGGCGAATGCCATGTCGCCCTGGTCAAGGGGAAGGTCAAAGGGAAAAAGGATGTCCTGGTCCGGGTCCATTCGGAATGTTTGACCGGCGATGTCTTTGGCTCCCTCCGCTGTGATTGCGGGGAACAGCTTGACCGGGCGCTCGAAAAGATCGAATTTTGCGGCCTGGGGGTTTTGCTGTACATGCGGCAGGAGGGGCGGGGGATCGGGCTGAAAGACAAATTGCGCGCCTACGAACTGCAGGAAAAGGGGTATGATACCGTTGAAGCGAACGAAATGCTCGGTTTTGCTCCGGACCTGCGCGATTACGGGATCGGGGCGCAGATCCTTTGCGACCTGGGACTGACCTCGATCAAGCTTTTGACCAACAATCCGAAAAAAGTGGTCGGTCTGGAAGGGTACGGCCTAAAGATCTCCCGGCGCTTGCCGCTGGAAGTGGGATCGAACATTTTTAACGAGAAATACTTGCGGACAAAGTCCCGCAAGCTGGGCCATTTATTAGAGGGGGTAGGTAAACATGGTAAAAATGATCGCCGGAAATCTGGAAGCAAGTAAACTTAAATTTTGTCTGGTCGTTTCCCGCTTCAATGAAATGATCTCGAAAGGTTTGGTTGGAGGTGCGGAAGACTGCCTGAAACGCCACGGGGTCAAAGACGAGAATGTGACGATCGTTTGGGTGCCGGGCGCTTTTGAGATGCCGCTGATCGCGCAGAAGCTCGCGAAAAACTACGACGCGGTTATTTGTCTTGGCGCGGTGGTCAGAGGAGGAACTCCTCATTTTGAATATGTCGCTTCCGAAGCGGCTAAAGGGATCGCCCAGGTCAGCCTGCAGACCGGCGTTCCGGTGATCTTTGGCGTCCTAACGACCGACAGTTTGGAGCAGGCGCTGGAGCGTTCCGGGGTCAAATCAAACAAGGGTTTTGCCGCCGCTCAAGCGGCCATAGAAATGGCAAACCTGGGTAAGGAGATCTAAGCCAGTGGCAAAAGTCGTATTAGAGAACGTATTTAAATATTTCGACGATGTCGTCGCGGTCAAGAGCGTTAATCTGGAGATCAAGGACAAGGAGTTTGTCGTTCTGGTCGGACCGTCGGGCTGCGGCAAAACGACCACCCTGCGCATGATCGCCGGGTTGGAAGAAGTCTCCGAAGGGAAGATCTACATCGGCGACCGGCTGATCAACGATGTTCCTCCCAAGGACCGAAACATCGCCATGGTCTTCCAATCTTACGCCCTTTATCCCCACATGAAAGTTTACGATAACATGGCGTTCGGTCTCAAGCTTAGGGGATTGCCGAAAAAAGAGGTCGACGAACGGGTCAAGGAGGCTGCTGAAAGCCTGGAGCTGACCAAGCTCCTCGACCGGCTTCCAAAACAGCTTTCCGGCGGCCAGCGCCAGCGGGTCGCCCTTGGCCGGGCGATCGTCCGCAATCCACAAGTCTTTTTAATGGACGAACCTCTCTCCAATCTGGACGCCAAACTGCGGGTCCAGATGCGGGCGGAGCTCCAGAGGCTCCACAAGCGCCTGGAAACGACAATAATCTACGTGACCCACGACCAGGTCGAAGCGATGACCCTGGGCCAGAGGGTCGCTGTTATCCTTAACGGCGAACTTCAACAGGTCGACAATCCGGTCAGCATTTACGAGAAACCGGCCAATCGTTTTGTCGCCGGTTTCCTTGGCTCTCCCCAGATGAATTTCATCAAAGGGGTGATCAGGAAAAAAGCCGGTAAATATAGTTTTGAGGCCGAGGCCTTCACTTTTGTTGTTCCGCCGGAGGTTGATGGATTGCTGGCCGCCAACGTCGACAAGGAAGTGATATTTGGGATGAGGCCGGAAGACCTTTGGGACGTTCCTTCTTCCACCTGGCTTGAAGAACAGCATCGCTTCAACATCAAGGTCAAAGTTGATTTCCGGGAGATGATGGGTTCCGACATCAATGTCTACGTTAAAGCCGGCAAAGACCAGATGATCGGCCGGATCGGGACTTTTGCCGACCCGAAACCGGGAGCGGAACTCGACCTGGTTATGGACCTGCGCAAGATCCATTTCTTCGATCCGGAGACCCAGAAAGCAATTATTTAGGAAGAATAGGGGATTAGGGAAATAGGTGAATAGGGATAAGTTGATATTTGAGAAGTCAGTGCCCGGTGCGGTCGGGTTTTCCCTGCCTGATCTTGATGTTCCGCCGGAAGAGATTGAAAAGCTTGTCCCCCCCGAGCTGATCAGATCCGATCTTAACCTGCCGGAGCTTTCCGAACTTGACGTTGTTCGCCATTTTACCAGGTTGTCGCAAAAAAATGTTTCCGTTGACACGCATTTTTATCCTCTCGGTTCCTGCACCATGAAATACAATCCCAAGGTGAACGAAGAAGCGGCCAACCTTCCCGGATTTACCGGGATTCACCCCTTGCAGGACGAAAAAGAGATCCAGGGGATCTTGGCCCTGCTTTATGATTTTGAGCGTTCCCTTTGTTCGATATTCGGCTACGAAGCGTTCACCCTTCAACCGGCGGCCGGCGCCCACGGTGAATTGACCGCTTTGATGATGATCAAAGAATATCATCGGAGCAGGGGGAAAGGGGCTCGGAGCAAGGTCATAATTCCTGATTCTTCGCACGGAACTAATCCGGCGTCGGTGGCGATCGTCGGTTATGAACCGGTTGTCATTAGATCGAACGGACGGGGAAATATCGACGTGGCGGCTCTCAAGAGCGCGCTGGGGACCGATACCGCTGCGCTGATGCTGACCAATCCCAACACCCTGGGCTTATTTGACGAGCATATCCTTGAGGTCGCGGAGCTGGTCCATAAGGCGGGAGGGCTTTTATATTACGATGGCGCCAATGCCAACGCTAATCTCGGGATCTGCCGTCCGGCCGATCTTGGTTTTGACGTCGCCCACTTCAATCTTCATAAGACTTTTTCCACTCCTCATGGCGGCGGCGGGCCGGGGGCCGGACCGGTAGGGGTCAATAAAAAATTGGTACCGTTCCTTCCCACCCCCCGGATCGTAAAAAAGGGAAAGAAATATAAATTCTCTTCCAACGTTTCCCCAAAATCGATTGGCCGCGTCCATCCTTTCCACGGCAATATTAACGTGATCATTAAGGCTTACGCGTATATCCGCTCTTTGGGGGGAGAAGGATTAAAAAAAGCTTCGGAGCAGGCGGTTGAGAACGCTAATTACATGATGAACAGGCTCAAGGAGTATTACTGGCTCCCATATGATCGCCCCTGCCAGCACGAATTTGTCCTGTCGGCCAAGTGGCAGAAAGAAAAGTATGGGGTAAAAGCTTTGGATATTGCCAAACGATTGATTGACTATGGGTTTCATCCGCCGACGATATATTTTCCGCTGATCGTCGAGGAATCGCTGATGATCGAACCGACCGAGTCGGAGTCGCGCGCGACCATTGATGAATTTTGCGATGCCATGATCTCCATTGCCAAAGAATGCGAGGTTTCCCCTGAGCTGGTCAAGAATGCCCCTCAAACGACTCCGGTGAAAAGGCTTGATGAAGCAAAGGCGGCAAGGGAGCTTAATTTGCGCTGGTTACAAGAGCCCCTTAAGTAGTCCGGCAAGAAAAGGGCCTCCGTTTAAATTTACCAGGTTTCTCCGCGCCGATTCGTTCCCTGGTTCTCTGTCGAGTATCTCGTTGAAAATTCTTTTGGCCTCATCTCTTTTTCCTTCTTTAATCAAGAGGACCGCCGCGTTGTTCAGGGCGACGCTGTTATCCGGCTCCAGGGACAGAGCTTTTTTAAACGCGGCCATCGCTTCATTCGCCGAACCCTGTCCGTTAAGTTCGAGGAGGATCGCTCCATAGTTGATCCAGGCCTCGGCGAGGTCGGGAGCGATCTCTATCGCGGTCTTAACTTCCATTAGGGCCTTTTCCCGGTGACGCTGTTGTTTCAGTACCTCGGCTTTGTTTGAATGAAATAGTCCAAGGGTCAAACGCTCCGATAGATACTCAACCGGTCCTGGAAGAAGTTCAAACCTTGGGGGGAGCTTTTTATCGATATAGAAAGCGTCGAGCTTGTACCATTCCCCCCCCAGCCTGGCCGCGGCGTAAGTATGGAGCAGTCCGTCTTTGACCAGATGGGCCTCAAGATCAGCCGCCCGCAACAGAGAGATCAACAGGAATGAATATTCAACGCATTTAGCGATCCTTGAGGCGTCATGCTTTGGCGCGTTGATGATATCGGTAGGAAGAGGAAGCCCGTTTGTTTGCCGTCTTAACCGGTTATTGCAGTCGGTATTACAGTAGACATTAAGTCCGCCGCTTTCAGCGGGGAGACCTGAATAACTGGTCCCACCAAAAGAAAAGGATTGGCCGGCGGGGATGACCGAGCGGAACAGCAGGAGGGCTCGATCGATCGTTGAGACGCGATTATGGTCAGGGAGCAAGCCGCCAACGTGCCGTCTGATCTCCGGCGTCAGCGCCAGCGGATCAACTCCGCCATTCCGCCGCGAGAGATGAATGGCCCTTGCTTGATCAAGCATTCGTATGGAGCTGATCATAACGCTCATAATGGTACATAAATATCGACAAAAAATCGGCTTAATTTCAAGGTATAATTATCATATGAGTAAATGGCGATTGATCGCGGCTCCAGAAATGACCGGGGCCGATAATATGGCGTATGATCTCAAGCTTTTTTCTGATTTTGAGAAAATGCCAGGCCAGCCGGTCCTGCGGATCTACTCCTGGCGGCCCAAAGCTATTTCCCTTGGCTATGCCCAGAAAGTCGACCGCGAGATCGATTTGGAGATGGCAAAAGCGCTTGGTTGGGATGTCGTGGTCAGGCCGACCGGCGGGGGGATCGTCTTTCATAATGAAGCGGAAGTGACTTATTCGTTAGTGATTGGGAAAGATGACCCTTTGTTGCCAAAGGGATTGATTCCAGCTTATAGGAAGATTTCCACGGCTTTGATTGCCGGGCTGGCTATTCTAGGGATTAAATCAGAAATATCCCCCTCTCCATCTATGATGGAGAGGGGTGCCGAGCGCAGGCGAGGCGGGGTGAGGGGGCTTTGTTTTAATTATCCAGCCGAATATGAAGTAGTAGCGGCAGGGAAAAAGATCGTCGGGAGCGCGCAGAAAAGAGGAAAAACAGCCCTTCTCCAGCAGGGGTCGATCTTTATTCGCCAAACACCACCGGGCGATCTCTCTTGTTTGAAGGCGTCGGTCGCGGAAGTGAATGCGGTCAGCGTTGAAGATTTGCTTGGGCGGGAAGTTTCATTCAATGAAGTTGCCGCCGCGTTGGAATCTGGGTTCCGGAAGGTTTTTAACTCTCTTTTTTAGGCGGCATCTCGTTGGGGAGATCACTGGGCTTGAGCACCCCGCCGGAAATAACATATTTGAAAGCGGCGTCGATCTTCATTTCGAGCAGGATGACCTCTTTGGCTGGGACCATGATCAGGAACCCGGTCGCCGGGGTCGGAGTGTTGGCAATAAAAACGTTGATCATCTTCTCTTTGGTTTTGGCTTCGATCTCGGCCGCGGCGTCGGAAGTGATGAACCCGATCGACCAGATCCCTTTTCTTGGGTATTCGATCAGGCAGGCGCGCCTAAACTCTTCGGTCCCTTTATGCACAAAAAGGACGTCGTTGATCTGTTTGGCCGAGGCGTAAATGTGCTTGACGATCGGGATCTTATAAATGATCTCTTCCCCAAGCTGAAAAAGCTTGGCGCCGAAGATGTGGGTCGCCGAATAACCGGAGAGAAAGATCAATAGAATGGTGACGATCAGTCCCAGGCCGGGGATCGAATGGCCCAGGAGCAGGGTGATAAAATTTCCCAGAATTCCATCCAGGAAAGAGAACATGAACCAGAGGAGCCAAATCGTGATCAGGGCCGGGAGCAGGGTGATCAATCCCCTGAAGAAATAAGCGCCTATTTTCTGCCACATAATGATAAATTGTATCATCTTGGCTTGTCATTTGCAATTTGCTATACTCCTTCCATAAGGGGGAAAAAATATGACCAGTGCCTACATTTTAATTGAAGCCATGCCCGGGAAAGCTTTGGAATTAACGAACATAATCAGGGAGTTAAAAGGAGTAAAAACGGTCCATCTGGTTACCGGTCCTTACGATATTATTGCCTTTGTCGAATCATCGGACCTTAAAACAATGGGGGAGATGATCGTTCGCAAAATTCAGTCGACCGGCTTTGTCGCCCGGACTCTGACCTGCATAACAGTAGAAGAATAAAACCCGATTAGTCGAGCCCCTTGGCCTGGTTTTGTGCCTGGAGAAAGATCATCCGATTGATCGCCGCGACGTATGCTTTGGCGCTGGCTAAAATGATATCGGTCGAGGCGCCGTGCCCCACATAGACCTGTTCGCCTTCTTTTAACCTGACGGTCACTTCCCCCTGGGCATCAGTCCCGCCGGTAATCGCCTGGATGATGTAATCGACCAGGTTTGGTTTAAGTCTGGTTATTTTATCGATCGCCCGGTAGACCGCGTCGACCGGACCGGCCCCTTCGGCGGTCTCAACAGTCGTGCTGTTCTTATATTGAAGCTTGACCTTGGCGCTTGGTTTCCGCTCCGTGCCGGAGCAGACCTCGATCAACTCGATCTTGAAAGTTTCAGGGACAATGTTGATCTCTTCGGAGACGATCGCCGCGAGGTCCGCTTCTCCGACCTCTTTCTTCATGTCGGCCAATTGTTTGAAGCTGGTAAAGGCTTTTTCCAGGTTATCTTCGGTCAGATTATAGCCCATTTCTTTTAATTTGTCGGCGAAAGCGTTTCGGCCGGAGTGTTTTCCCAGGACCAAGCGGCTTTCGGTCAGTCCGATGTCTTCGGGGAGCATGATCTCGTAGGTTAGTTTGTCCCGGAGCATACCCGCCTGGTGGATCCCGGATTCATGGGCGAAAGCGTTGGCGCCGACGATCGCTTTATTGGGCTGGACCAGAAGACCGGTCAAATTGCTGACCATCCGGCTGGTCCGATAGATCTCTTTGGTGTTGATGCCGGTCGAGCAGTCAAAATAATCGCGCCGCGTTTTTAGGGTCATGACGACCTCTTCGAGCGAAGCGTTACCCGCCCGCTCGCCAATTCCGTTGATCGTGCACTCCACCTGATTGGCCCCGGCTTTGATCGCCGCCAAGGAATTGACCGCCGCCATTCCCAGGTCATTATGGCAATGGACCGAGATGGTGACATTATTCGTCTTGATCTGCGGGACATTGGCAATAACGTTCTCGATCAATTTGCCGAATTCCCAGGGGGTATTGTAGCCGACAGTGTCGGGGATGTTGATGGTCGAAGCGCCCGCCTCAATGGCGGCGGCGACGACTTTATAAAGGAACGCCGGTTCCGAGCGGCCGGCATCCTCGGCTGAAAATTCAATATCATTACAGAGCGATTTCGCGTAGGCGACCATTTCTTTGGTAGTCGCCAGGACCTGAACTGGTGTCATGCGAAGTTTCTTTTCCATATGGATGGGAGAGGTCGCCAGAAAAACGTGGATCCGCGGCCGATCAGAATATTTGATCGCTTCCCAGGCGCTTTTTATGTCCTCTTTTTTGGCCCGGGCAAGACTGCAAATGATCGGGCCTTTGATCTGTTGGGCGATCTGCTTGATCGAGTCAAAATCGCCGGGGGAGGCGATGGCAAAACCGGCTTCAATGGCGTCAACTCCAAGCTTGGCGAGCTGGCGGGCGATATCAAGTTTTTCTTCCGGATTAAGAGAGGCTCCGGGGCATTGTTCTCCGTCGCGCAAGGTGGTATCGAAAATCTTGATCTGCCTGGTCATTTTACATCAGCTCCTAGTTTAACCGTGCAATTAATTGCACGGTTAAAAATGATCATTTTGTTGAATATTTAATTTTAACATAACGGTTAAATGATGTATACTATTGCCGAAAGAGGGGATTAACATGGCGAAAAAATTAAACACGATTGGGGTTATCACGACCGGCGGCGACGCTCCAGGGATGAATCCGGCGATCAGAGCGGTGGTCAGGACGGCCGCTTTTTACGGAGTTAAAACATACGGCGTGGAAAAGGGGTGGTTTGGGGCGATCAATGATCATATCCGAGAGCTGACCGCCCATTCGGTCAGCGGGATAATTCATCATGGCGGAACTTTCCTTCATACCAAACGGTGCCCTGAATTCAAAGATAAAAATAATCGCCAAAAGGCCCTGGCCAATTTTAAGAAGTACGGGATCGAAGGGATGGTTGTGATCGGTGGTGACGGTTCCATGAGGGCGTCAATGGCTTTAATTGATGATTTTAAGTTCCCGATCAACGTTGTGCCGGCCTCGATCGACAACGATATCCCCGGGACCGATTTTACGATCGGCTTTGATACCGCGGTCAATACCGCGATGGAAGCAATCGATAAGATCCGCGACACCGCCGACTCGCACGAGCGTCTTTTTGTCATTGAGGTCATGGGTCGCCACAACGGGTTTATCGCCGCCGACGTGGCGCTGGTCTGCGGCGCCGAGATCGTTATCATTCCGGAAGTGAAGCACAATATTGACGCGATCGCGGCTAAGATTAGCAAAGGACGCCAGCGAGGGAAAGAGAGCTTTATCGTTGTCGTTGCTGAAGGCGCGGAATCGGGTGTTTCTGTCAGGGACAAGTTGGCCAAACGTCTGCCGGATATGGACATTAGGGTTTCGGTCCTGGGCCATATTCAGCGAGGGGGATCGCCGAGCGCGTTTTCCAGGGAGTTGGCCGGTAAATTAGGCGCGACCGCGGCCGAGCTGTTGATCAATGGTAAATACGGCCAGCTGGTCGGGACCAAGTCCGATAAGGTTTGTCCGGTTCCGCTGAACAAAGTTAACCGCCTGGTCAAGAAAGTTGAGATGGAACAGCTCCGGATCGCAGAAATGCTGTCGTCGTAATTTGCAAACCGCTTGAAATATTCTTCGGTTGTTGCCGATGATTTAATTGATGATCTTCAATAAAATCGGACAAAAAGCCTATCGGGTCGGACTCCTGACTTGCGGGATCATGTCGGTGGCCGGTTGCGTGAAACAACCGACAAAATATGATCTTATTGTTAATGAAATTAACGCGTTGATCCCACAACGGCCGGTGTCGGTTGTCGCCGATTACAGGACCGGCGATTGCCGCGGCTACTATTCAACCAGCAGCCACCAGGTTGTAATCGAGGGGGGCGTTCGGGCCAACGGTCCGGATACGATCGTTCATGAGATGGGCCATGCTGTCTTTAGGGTCCTGACCCATTTCGATCCGCGGACTGGCAGGTCGCAAGATGAACTTTGGAGGAAGATATACGCTTTTTCCCTGACCGCCAACAACTTCGAACTGGTCAGAGATTCAAGGTACAGAGGCGAGCTCAAGATCTGTTACGGCCGGATCGAAAGGAATAAGATCGGCCATCCGTGGGAGAACGAAAGCGAATTGTTTGCCAGCTCGTTTATGGTTTATCGTCAGTATCCCGATGAATTTGTTGAAAAGATCACTGCTCGCGAGGCAAGCCGTGAGAACCGCGCGTTTGGCCGTTTGGTTTTTGTTTATTTAAGGGATAAAGTATTTAACGGACGGACCTTCTCCAAAACAGATCCGTTTAAACATGATAAGATCGATTAATAATAATCGACCGCGTTCCGCATTTTGAATAATTGGTGGTCTTGAGGGACGAACCGTCCACCCCTGACTTCTAATAAATTGCGGGAGACGATCTGATCGCTTTCCATCCCAGGATAAACCCCGAACTTTCCTTCCAGCATAAAGCCGAAGATCGCGTCGCCGTAGCGCAGGCCGAGGATACGGTCCATGACGTGGGCGACGCCGCCGCGGATGGCGTGGCCGCAGTTCTGATAGCGATATTCAAACCCTTTGGTGTGCTTTTCCAGGATGGAGTGGACATATTCGCCTATCCCGCCAAGCTGTTCGTTGCCAAAGGAGTCTTTTTTCTTCGGCATTTCGTGCCGGGCTTTGACCATGGCGTATTTTGGGTCGGCGATCACAGTTTCCAGCATTTTCTGGTGTTTTTGATTGATGGCGTCCGGGTAGCGGGTATCGAATAGCCGTGCCCCTTCGGAGACGACGACGATGCAGTGCTGTTTCTTGGCGATCGATTTTTCCACCTGTTTAATGACTGTTTCCATATCAAGCACCTCTTCCGGGAGGAGGGTGACTTCGGCTCCGCCGGCGATTCCGGCCCAGAGGGCGACCCAACCGGCGTGCCGGCCCATGACTTCAATGACGAAACAGCGGTTGTGCGATTCGGCGGTCGTCCGGCAGTTTTCGATAAAGTGGACCGATTCTTCGACCGATGATTCAAAGCCATAGGTCATCTCGGTCCCAAAAACGTCGTTATCCATTGTTTTGGGTGCGCCAAACATCGGGAAGGAGTATTGCTGGCCTAGCTTTCCGGCCGCGCCAAGGGTGTCATCGCCGCCTAAAACGACCAAGCAATCGAGACCGAGCTTTTTGATATTGGCCATGGCCGTTTCCGGCATTTTGGCTTCGAGGTTTGCTTTGGAAAAGATGTTGGTGCGGGACGACCTCAGAATGGTCCCGGCAACGCTGAACGATTCTTCAATATCAATGAGGTCCAGCGGTTTGATAATCTTATTAAGCTCTTTTTCCGGGTCGCGAGTGAGCGCTTTCCACCCTTCGAGCAGACCGACCAGTTCCATTTTCTCACCGGCCGGAAGGGTTTGGTTGGCCTGGCTGATCCGCCGCAGGAGGCCGACAATGACCGCGTTGTGTCCCGCGCAGTCGCCCCCGCCGGTCAAAATCCCAATCTTCTTAATATTGATTTCTTTTCCCTGATATTTTACTTTCATGTGACTGCGTTCCTTTCTTAAGCTTTACCCGCCGACCCCAACACATTGGTGTTCTTGGCGACGATCAGCTTCTTCAGTTCTTCGCGCGCCGGTCCCAGGTATTTCCGCGGGTCGAATTCGGAAGGGCTTTCGGCGAAAACCTTTCTGATCATCGCGGTCATAACGAGGCGGCCATCGCTGTCGATGTTGATCTTGCAAACTGCTGACTTGGCCGCTTTGCGAAGCTGGTCTTCGGGGATGCCGACCGCGTTATCCATCTTGCCGCCGAATTTGTTGATCATGGCGACATATTCCTGAACGACGGAAGAAGCGCCGTGCAGGACGATCGGAAAACCGGGTAAGCGTTTTTCACATTCTTCTAAAATATCAAAGCGGAGCGGGGGGACCGATTCACCCGGTTTGACCTTGAACTTATAAGCGCCGTGGGAGGTACCGATCGAGATCGCCAGCGAATCGACGCCGGTCCGTTTCACAAAATCTTCGACTTGGGCGGGGTCGGTGTAGGTGTGATGTTCCGCTTTAACGTCGTCTTCAATTCCGGCCAGGACCCCGAGCTCGCCTTCGACCGTAACGTCGAACTGATGAGCGTAGTCGACAACTTGTTTGGTCAGCTTGATGTTGTCTTCATAAGTGTGGCTTGAGCCGTCGATCATGACCGAAGAAAAACCGTAGTCAATGCATGATTTGCATAGTTCAAAAGTGTCTCCGTGGTCAAGGTGGAGGCAGATCGGAATATTGCTCTTCAGGTCCTTTCGGCACATTTCAACCGCTCCCTGGGCCATGTAGCGGAGGAGTGTCTGGTTGGCGTATTTCCTGGCCCCGCTGCTGACCTGGATAATAACCGGGGAATTGCTCTCCGCACAGCCGCCGATGATCGCCTGGAGCTGTTCCATATTATTAAAATTATAAGCGGGGACGGCGTACTTTCCCTCCATCGCTTTTTTGAACATTTCTTTGCTGTTGACCAATCCTAATTCTTCATATAAACGCTTTGCCATAATAAAAATCCCCTTTCGTTAACTTTGTTAACATTATGATGGTTTATTTTAGCATAAGTGATGAAATTGAGCCAGATTCTTGATCATTGCTCGTGAAATTCAGGCGGAGAAAGATCGATAAAAAGTTAATGGCACCTGTAACAACAAATTCGATCGCGTTTATCAGGCCCAGGACTTTTCTGGGGGCTGTTCGTTTGACGGGAGCGGATAAGTTAGCCGTTCCGGGCAAGTACCTGGCCTCGGCCCGGAACGGTTTCTTGCGGCTAAAAGAGCTTCAGCCAAATACGAAATTGGGGGATCGGCCTATATTTCTCTGCTCCAACCATGGAGAAGCGTTCGGCCAGCTCGCTTTCGCGTATTTGGCCGGCAAATTGAAGCCAGGATCGGCCTTGCTTCATTTTGACGCTCATCATGATCTGATGGGACTTACCAGGATCAAGCCGTTTCCTTCTGATCCTCAAGCCGCGCTGGCCGCTTCTTACGATGACGCCGGTTTTATTCACCCTCTTTTTTTTCATGGGTTGGTTTCTCGCTATCTTTGGGTTTTACCTCAGGGGGTTGATAGAGTAAATATGGACCAATATCTGAAATATTTTGCCGGTTTGCCTCATAATCCTTTTCCGATCACCGCTGACTTGTTCCCTCCGACAAGAGCCGGTTTTCCTTATCCGGTTAACAGGGAGGGATCAATTCCTTTGCCGTGCCGGCCAAAGCAGGCTGTAGTTTTGGAAGTAGTGCTGGCCGCGGAATTGGAGGAAAGGACCCGCCGGCTTAAGGAAGAAATTGTTTTAGATTTCGATCTGGATTATTTTGGAAGCGTGAACTCGCAATTTGGCGATGAATTGGCTCCGGAGATCGCCGGGTTCTTTCCGAGCGATCCGCTTCTTGGGGTGAGCCAGTCCGTCCAATTATTAATGCGGTCGCGGATCAGGCCGGCGGCCTGTGTGATGGCGATGTCGCCGGAGTATTTTTCCCGGCCGGAAAGGTTAAGTGACACGGCGGCCGTTTTAGCTCAAGGCTTGATGAATTTGGCTAATATTTAACGATCTTGGCGAAATTGTCGGCTTTTAAGCTCGCGCCGCCGACCAGCCCGCCGTCAATATCAGCCTGGGACATCAGGATTTTGATGTTATCTGGGGTGACCGACCCGCCGTAAAGGATCCGGACTTCATCGGCCGTTGCCTGATCAAAAAGTTCAACGATCAGTTTGCGGATAAAGGCGTGGACTTCCTGGGCCTGTTCCGGCGAAGCGGTCTTGCCTGTTCCGATCGCCCAGACCGGTTCATAGGCGACGACTGTTTTGCCCATCTGTTCTTTCGGCAACCCATTTAAACTCCCTTTGATCTGGGTTTCAATGACCTGCAAGGTCTTATTTCCTTCGCGTTCCGCCAAAGTTTCCCCAACGCAAACGATAGGCAAAAGCCCATGTTTGTGAGCGGCATTAAGTTTCTTGTTGACTGTAGCGTCGGTTTCCCCGAAAAATTGCCGTCGTTCCGAATGGCCGATAATCACGTAAGTAGCGCCGACCGATTTCAGCATTCCGCCTGAAACCTCGCCGGTAAAAGCCCCTTTGTCTTCCCAGAACATATCCTGGCCGCCGACCATGACGACCGAGTCGCGCAGGGTGTCGGCCACCTGGCTGATGGCGGTAAAGGGGGGGCAAACTAAAATATCCCGGTCGTTAACCTCCGCGACTAAATTTTTCAGATCGATTGCTAATTTGACTGATTCCTGGGAGATAGTGTTCATTTTCCAGTTGCCGGCCAAGAGAGGTTTACGCATGATTAATTGCTCCTATATTTATTTTTAACCGAGAATTTATTCTCGGGTTTTGTTCCATTATATCCGAGAGTTAAAGGATTGTAAAATGCTTGTTAATCAACGACCGCTTCGATCGGCAGGGGCGTATATCTTGTCGACCGCCCGGCCCCTTCGCTTTGGACCAGGTTTTTATTAACCAGCAGGGTTAATTCGATGTGGGCGGTTTTATGTGACACGTCAAACGCTTCCCGGTACTCCCGATTGGTGATACTGCCGTGCTCGGTGATGATCTGCATCGACCGGAGCTGACGTTTGTTTAGTCCTTTGCCGGACCAGGGGGAAGCCAGGGCCCTGACTTCCTGCTCTTCGGCCGGCCGGGAGATGTTGGCGTCGCGGATATAGCAGATATCATCCGTTCGGTATGGTTTATCCTCTCCTTCTTGGACGTGCAGGACGACGATCTTTTTTTCGAAACGATCGACCACTTCCACGGTGACGTTGATGGGTGGCTGGCAGTGAGTTTTCGCGATGTTTTTTATCCAGTTGTCAAAATCTTCGCGGAGGGCGACGCCGAGGAGGTGTTTGCTTTTGTCGTCGAGACCGTAAATGATCTTCCCGCCGTCAGCGTTGGAGAAACCGACCAGTTCTCTGGCGATATCGTCCTCTGACGGGACATTTTTTTCAAATTCTACCGACGGGCCTTCTCCCTGGATCAAGAGTCTTAGAATATCTTCCCAGGTCATGGTAGAGCATAATACCATATGTTATAATCGCAAGCAATGTTTTGGCAATCACTGCTCGATCTGATCTTTCCGCCCCGCTGTGAGGTCTGTAAAAAAGCGGGGAGCGAGGCGCTTTGCCCTGAATGTTTTAACCAGGTCTCTTTCATGAAACCGGCGCTGGGGATCTATTCGGCGACCAAATACGCCGGCGTCATCAGGCATGCCATTCAACGGTTAAAATTCGCTAAACGCCGCCGGCTGGCGGAACCGCTTGGCGTCCTGCTGGTCAAATATGTCAGCCATACCCCGGTCCTTAACATGAGAGAGATCGACACCCTGGTCCCGGTCCCGCTCCATCCCCGCAGGCATAAACTGCGCGGTTTTAACCAGGCCGAGCTTTTGGCCGGTTCATTAGCTAAATATTACGACACCCCGACGATTAATGCCCTGGCGCGGGTCAAAGAGACTTCTCCCCAATTCGATCTGCCGCGCGATGCCAGGCTGGTGAACGTCAAAGGGGCGTTTAAAGTGGCGGAGCCGCGGTCGGTTTACAATAAAAGAATATTGTTGGTGGATGATATATATACTACCGGGGCGACGATTGCTGAATGTTCCAGGAGCCTGATGATCGCCGGGGCCAGGCGGGTTGAAGTCCTGACCCTTTCAAGGGCGATAAACGATATGGACTCACCACTGCTTAAAAATTAACCACGTAAATCCTACGGGTTTGTAAAAGTTCCCGTCAAGGCCATTTGCAATATAGCTCGCTCGGAGCGGAGAAAATCCCGCACCGAGTCCAAATATTTATAGACCGTATCTTTGTTAGCCGCAGCAACCGACGGCAGAGGGCCAAGGCTGGAAAAGTAAAGATTGGCCGCGGTATAGGTCGAGCTAAGAGAGGTGTAAGCGCTGTTCACCCGATCAAGCTCGGTTTGAAGCAGATTTTTCCAAGGGACAGTATTAGTATCATTAGGCGCTGTCCAGACCAGCCTTTGCATTTCATTCGCTTCATCGCGCATAGCGTCGGCTAGGTTGTTCAATGACGGAGCGAGGTCGTAAGTAAAGGCATTTTTAACGTGCCAGGCGTTGAATTGGTTCTTAAGCTGGTCTGCTGCGCCGGTTAGCGTGTTCTTTGCCCAGGTTCCCCAGGAGTAAGCTTGAGCGACCGCTCCGACCCCGGTCAGGAGGCCACTGGTTGCCAGGTTGCCAAAAGTGTTGGAGGCCAGTTCCAGCGCGCCCAACCCCGCGTCCTGCGCGTAATCGCTTGGACTGGTCGGACCAAATAGGGCGCCGCAACTGACGATCAGTTTCGCCATCTCCTGGTCAAAATCAACGGATGAACTTGGGTTCTTCATTTTAGTGTACTCATTTGCCAGCGAGCGGAGCATTAATGCGCGCTCATATCGGCCAATTATCCAGGCGGGAGCCGCGTTGCGGACATTGGTGCTGCGAACGCCTACCGGCTGGATCCGGACAACGTAAAGCTCTCTTGATTCATTCCTGGTTGGCTTTCCTTTGGTATCGGCCATGGCGTTATATTTATATTTTGTCACCGGCATTGGCTGGTTCAAAGGGATCCGCCAGGTCCCGTAATTGTTATACTTGCCGGTCCTGGTGTTACTCCCCTTGATGCTGTTTCCTCCACCTCCTGGTATCCAGGACCAGGAACTAAAATTATAGGCCTCAACACCGAAAGAGACCGCGCATGGATAACCAGTTGTTCTTGAGTCGTCTTTGCTTTGCCAGTTTACATTTATGTCCGGGTCTTTGCCGACATTGACCCAGTTGCAGACCTTGGGAGGGCTTGTGACCCACCAGGTGATCGAAGCGGTCGAGCTGACCGGCGAATCGACGATCGCCTTGGTCTCGCAGACAGTTCCGATCACTTCGGAGACCGCGAGGGCCGGCATTGTTAGGGACAAAGAAGAGAGGAGTATTGTTGCAATAATGTTTTTCATTTTTTTGCCTCCAGACAAAGCTTACTTTAACATTATGGAAATGCAAGCGGTATTTATGCTTTATGATGTTAGTATAAGTTGAGCTTAAGGCTGTTATTTGCTACAATTGCCGCAGGAGGAAAATCATGCAACTAACTATCACCGGACATGGATTGGAAATGAGCCAGCCTTTGAAGGATTACGTCAACGAAAAGGCGGCCAAATTTGAAGAGTTTTTCGGCAATATTCAAAAAACAGAAGTCGTTTTGGACGCCCGCTCCAACGCCAACGCCGATCAGCGGCAGGTCGCTGAATTCAGGGTTTGGGCGGCCGGACATAAGATGATCATGGCGACCGAAGCGGGCCGCGACATGTACACCGCGATCGATCTGGCGGCCGACGAGGTCAAACGCCAGCTGGAAAAACATAAGGAAATGATCGTTAAAGAGCACCGCCGCCAGGGAACAAAACTGAAACAGCTTTCCCGGGAAATACCCGCGTCAGAATAATAACCGCATGATCTTACAATGGATCGCCAAACTGATCGGTTCTTCCGATGAGAAGAAGATCAATGAGCTTCTTCCGATCGTCGAGAAGATCAACAGCCTCGAACCGGAGCTGAAAAAACTTTCGGATGAAGAACTGCGCGGCAAAACGGCCGAATTCAGAAAGCTTTTGGCCGAAGGCAAGACTTTGGACGAGATTCTCCCCGAAGCGTTTGCCGCTGTCCGCGAAGCCTCGGTCCGGACGATCGGTCTGCGCCATTTTGACGTCCAGCTCCTGGGGGGGATCGTCCTTCATCAGGGGAAGATCGCCGAGATGCGGACAGGAGAGGGGAAGACCCTGGTCGCGACCCTGCCGGTCTACCTTAACGCTTTAAGCGGCAAAGGGGTCCATGTCGTCACCGTCAACGACTATCTCGCCAAACGGGATAGCGACTGGATGGGGCCGATCCATCGCGCGCTCGGGCTCGAGGTCGGAGTGATCCAGCATTCGATGGAGCCGCCGGAGCGCCGCCTCGCGTATGCCGCCGATATAACTTACGGGACCAACAACGAATTCGGTTTCGATTACCTGCGCGATAACATGGCGATCTCGCTTGACGACTGCGTCCAGCGTCCGCTCCATTACGCGATCGTCGACGAGGTAGACAGTATTTTAATTGATGAAGCCAGGACCCCGCTGATCATTTCCGGCATGCTTGAAGAGGCGGCGACCAATTACCAAAAAGCCAACGACATTGCCCGCCGTTTGGCCAAAGCGACCGATTTTATCGTCGATGAAAAAACCCGCAACGTCTCTCTGACCGAGCATGGGATCAAGAAGGTTGAAAAGACCCTGGGGGTCGAGTATTTATACGACATCGGCAACATCGGCATCGCGCACCAGATCACCCAGTCGCTGGTCGCCTGGAATATTTTCGAAAAAGACGTCGATTACGTGGTCAAAGAAGGGGAAGTGATCATCGTTGATGAGTTTACCGGTCGCCTGATGCAGGGACGGCGCTACTCCGAAGGGCTCCATCAGGCGATCGAAGCCAAAGAAGGGGTGGAGGTCCAGAACGAATCGCAGACCCTGGCGACGATCACCTTTCAGAACTATTTCCGGCTCTACGATAAGATCGCCGGGATGACCGGGACCGCCAAGACCGAGGAAGGGGAGTTCTGGAAGATCTACAAATTAGAGGTCCTGTTGGTGCCGACCCATCGCAAGATGGTCAGGCTCGATTACCCGGACCTGATCTTTAAGAACAAACGGGCGCGTTTCCGGGCGGTGGTCAATGAAATAATCGAATGGCATAAAAAAGGCCGGCCGGTCCTGGTCGGGACGATCTCGATAGATAATTCAGAACTGGTTTCGGAAATGCTCCGCCGCCGCGGTATCTCTCACCATGTTCTTAACGCTAAACAGCATGAACGCGAAGCCGAGATCATTGCCAAAGCGGGACAGAGAGGGATGGTGACGATCTCAACAAACATGGCTGGACGCGGGACCGACATTGTTTTAGGTGAAGGGGTCGCCGATCTGGGAGGACTGCACGTTATCGGGACCGAGCGGCACGAGAGCCGCCGGATCGACAACCAGCTCCGCGGCCGTTCCGGCCGTCAGGGTGACGCCGGCTCCACCAGATTTTACGTTTCTCTTGAGGACGACCTGATGCGCTTATTCGGTTCCCAGCGGATCTCCGGGGTTATGGAGCGGCTTGGCCTGGAAGAGGACGTGCCGATCGAGCATAATTTGATCTCACGGGCGTTGGAGAACGCGCAAAAAAAAGTTGAGCAATACCACTTCGGCATCCGCAAGCAGGTCCTGGAATTCGACGACGTCATGAACAAACAGCGCGGGTCGATCTACTCTTTGCGCCGCCGGATCCTGGAAGGGAAAGATTTAAAGCAAAAGATATATGAAATGATGGAACAAGTGGTCGGCGAGACCGTTGATGCTTTTTTAGTCGATAAGATCGCTCCGGAAGAGTGGGATTGGGATGGGCTCTTTAAGGCGATAAGCGAGTTGATCGCGATCGAAGGATTGGATCGGCTGAAAGAAGAAAAGAGCCGCAATGAAGTTAAGCGAAAGGTCCTCGCCTTGTTCGAGCAAGCTTATCAGGAGAAGGAGAATGAATTTGGCGAAGAAATGACCCGCTCGCTGGAGCGGGTGGTCATGCTCAAAACAATTGATGCCGCCTGGATCGAACAACTCCATAACATGGACGTCTTGCGCGAAGGGATCGGCTTGCGCGGCTACGGCGGCAAGGACCCGCTGGTCGAATACAAGATCGAAGGGTATTCGATGTTCCAGGAAATGATGCGCGGCGTCAGGGCGCAGATCATCAGCCTGATGCTCCGGGTCCAGAAAGCGGAAGGGCCGATCGAAGAGGTCAATCGCCCGCGTCGCCGGGCCTTAACTTACGGAGCGCCGGAAAAAATGG
This sequence comes from candidate division WOR-1 bacterium RIFOXYB2_FULL_45_9, assembly GCA_001771575.1. Lineage (GTDB taxonomy): Bacteria > Margulisbacteria > WOR-1 > O2-12-FULL-45-9 > XYB2-FULL-48-7 > XYB2-FULL-45-9. The sequence goes on from MEUD01000001.1 coordinate 166,301, forward strand.
AAAAGCCGGCTACTGTTAGAGCGGCGGAAAAAGTCGGCCGGAACGATCCCTGTCCCTGCGGGTCCGGCAAGAAGTATAAAAGATGCTGCATGAAGAGCTAAAAGAGCAATTGGCTGTCCTGAAGCAAAAGTCCCTGGAGCTTGAGAAGGTCCTTTCGATCGACGAAAAGAAAAAATCTCTCGGTGAGATCGAGACCAGGAGCGCCGATCCCAATCTCTGGGCCGACCAGGAGCGGGCCAGGAAGCTAATGCAGGAGAAAAGCCTGTTGGAGAAAGAGATCAAGCAATGGGAGGCTTTGCGCGACCGGGTCGACGAACAGCTTCTGTTATTGGAAATGGCGAGCGAAGAGGAGCTTGGCCAGCTGGGCCTGGAAGTCAAAAAATTGCATGACCTGGCGGCTGAAGTCGAGACCGCGACCCTTTTTACCGAAGAATACGACCAGAATAACGCCATTCTTTATATTAATGCCGGCGCCGGCGGGACCGACGCGCAGGATTGGGGAGAGATCCTTATGCGGATGTATACCCGCTGGTGCGAGAAAAAAGGATTTTCCGTGGAATTGCCCGACATTTCTTACGGCGAAGAAGCCGGAATAAAAAGCGCGACCTTAATGATCTCCGGACCTTACGCTTACGGTTATTTAAAAAATGAGGCCGGGGTCCATCGCCTGGTCAGGATCTCCCCGTTTTCTTCCGAAGGGAAAAGGCATACCTCGTTCGTGGCGGTCGAAGTGACCCCCGAACTGACCGAAGATATCAAGATCGAGATCAACCCGAACGATTTACGGGTCGATACTTATCGCGCTTCCGGACCGGGGGGGCAAAACGTCAACAAGGTCAGTTCGGCGGTCCGGATTACTCATCTTCCGACCGGGATCGTGACGCAAAGCCAATCCGACCGCTCCCAGCACGCCAATCGCGACACGGCGCTCCGCCTGCTTAAAGCTAAACTTCACGAGATGATGCTCCGGCAAAGGAAAGAGAAGATCGAAGAATTGGCCGGCGAAAAACGGAAGATCGAATGGGGGAGCCAGATCCGTTCATATGTTTTTCAGCCTTACACTCTGGTCAAGGATAATCGAACGGGGGTGGAAGTGGGGGACGTGCAGGGAGTTGTCGACGGTGAGATTGACCCATTTATTGAAGCGGCTTTGCGCGCTAAAATTTAGGTGGAGCAATGATAAAAAAAATTGTTTTCGGGCTTTTAAAGATCAGCTTGATCGTTTCTGTACTGGTCGGATGTTATTCGATCCTTGGTCGCTACTTGAGCGAGCAGGAGACCCGCTCGGTCCGGGTCGTTATTGACCTTAACGACCTCAAAAAAGTGGCCGCTTTTGAAAAAGTCCCTTTGGATAAGGTCTTAAAACAGGTCAAGAAGATCGGCTTCTTCGAGCTGGGGGTGTTTGAAGAGACCCTTCCAGACGCTAACGCTCAAGGGGAGATCTATTACGCTAAAGGTGGGAGCATCAAAAAATTATCCGCTTTTTCTCCGGTCTTTACCGATCGATTAAAGGAGATCAGGCCCGATCGGACCTATATTTTTGCCCCGTTCAAGGAGCCGCGCAAGCGGATCTACGATCAGCTTAATTGGGCGCTGGGGGAGAGGGCGGTCCGTTTTCTCGGACAGGAAGTGATCGAGGTTGATGAGGCAGAGGAGGAACTGCGAACGCTCGGCCTGGGGATTTCGGAAATACAGCGGAACTATCTTGGAAAACTCGGCTTTAAGATCGTCCCCAGGGTTTGGAACGACTCGCGATATCATTTGGGGAATATCGAGGCGAAAGTCTCCGCGCTTAAAAACTATAAGACGGTTATTTTTGACGGAGAGGAGATCCTTGGCTATCCGGAAGGGATAGCCTCGCTGGCCGCGGCGCTTAATAAATTCAATCTAAAATACGGTTTTGTCGAGATCGTTAAGCAGGATGGGGATGTTTTGCTCAAAAACCTTATGCGGGAGCGGGTCGTTCGGGTCCACAGCGTTCCCAAGGACGAACTCAAGAAACTGGAAAAGCCCGAAGTGCTTGACCGCTATCTCCGGGCGGTCAGGGAGCGTCAGGTCAAACTTATTTATGTCCGTCCGTTTCTTCCCCCAAGGATAGACGCGATGCCGGTTGATTTTAACCTTAGGTTCTTTGCCGAATTAAAAGATAAGCTGGCCGGGGCAAAAATATTGGTTGGAGGGGAGACCGAATCGTCCTCCCTTAACATGACCAGCTGGCAGATCGTCCTGATCGGCTGGGGGGTTATGGTTGGCGCGCTCCTCCTTCTTAACGCCTTTATTGTTCTTCCGCTATGGGCTTTGGCGATCCTGGTCCTGGCGGGGGTCAATACGCTCCTTTTTCTCGCTCCCAAGATCATTGTCCTCCAAAAGGTCCTTGCCTTCGCGGCGGCGGTGGTTTTTCCTTCGCTGGCGGTCATCAGTTCCGCGCGAAAGCTCGACCGCGGACGGGGGTTTGGTTTTCTGCAAGCGTTGTTCTTTTTTATCAGAACGATGGTCATTACCGCGGTTGGGATCGTCTTTTTAGTCGGTCTGCTGGCTGATTCGCGATATATGTCCGGGGCGGCGGTCTTTCCGGCGGTTAAAGCGGCGCTGGTCCTCCCCATGATCATTGTGGCGGGGTATTTCCTTCTAAAAGACGGGAACATGAACATCTGGCAAAAGTGGAAAGAACTTTTGGCGACCAGGATCAGCGTGGCCAACGTCCTGGTCGGCTTTTTTCTGCTGGCTGCTTTGGGCGTGTTTCTCGCCCGTTCCGGAAATTTTGTCCTGCCGGTCCCCGGCGCGGAAAAAATGTTCCGCAATTGGCTGGAGATGGTCCTTTTTGTCCGGCCGCGGACAAAAGAGTTCCTGGTCGGCTACCCGTTCTTGTTCTTTGCGGCAGTATATTTTCTTAAAGCGAGGAGCCGCGATTGGCTTTGGGTCTTGATGGCGATCGGGACGATCGCGCCGGTATCGGTGATGAATACTTTTTGCCACATTCACACGCCGCTGACGATCTCTCTGGTGCGTACCATCAATGGTTTGGTTCTGGGGCTGTTTTTTGGTATCATTACAGCGTTGATCGCCGGCTGGCGGATAAAAACCTCAAAAGAAGGTGGATAAAAAAATGCGCGTATTGATATCCGGCTACTATGGTTATGGGAACGTTGGGGACGAAGCGGTCCTGGAAGCGATTGTCGGCGGCTTTCTCCGTCAGGACCCGACCCTGAAGATCACTGTCCTTTCCGCGGCTCCCGAGATGACCGCTCATTTTTACAAGGTCAAAGCGATCGGCCGCTATTCCTGGTTCAACTTCCTGGTCGAGATGATCAAAACGGACGTTTTTATCAGCGGCGGCGGGACCCTGTTCCAGGATTCAAGCAGTAATCGGAGCTTTTGGTATTACATCGGACAGGTCCTTCTGGCAAAATTATTGTTTAAAAAAGTCATGGTCTTTGCCCAGGGATTTGGACCGCTTACCGGACGGATCAACCGGCTGATCGCCGCGCTCGCCTTAAAAAGGCTCAACGTAATTACGGTCCGCGACGAAGAGTCAAAGAAAAAAATGTCGGAGATCGGGGTCGATCCAAACAAGATCACGGTCACCGCCGATCCGACTTTTCTTTTAAGCAACCCATCTTCCGTTGAAGGGCGGAAGGTCCTGGCGCTGGAAGGGGTCGCGACCAACAAACCCCTCCTGGGGGTTTCAGTACGCGGTCTTCCCAAAAAGAAGGGGATAGAGCTCCCGTTCTATCGGGCCCTGGCGGAAATGCTTGACTCGTTCGCGGAGAAGAACGGCCATCAGGTCGTTTTTCTGTTGCTGCATTGTCCGGAGGATATGAGAGAAACCTCCAAAGTGATCAACTTTATGAGCCATAAATCGAATGTGATCTATAAGATCTGTTCACCGCAGGAGATGCTATCGGTTATTTCCCAGTGCGACTTCCTGATCGGGATGCGTCTTCACGCCTTGATCTTTGCGGTCAAATCGATCGTTCCGGCTTTTGGGCTCTCCTACGACCCCAAGGTAAAGTCGTTCATGGACAGCGTCGGCTCCCCTTGCGTGACGGTTGACGAGACGGTCGACCGGGCCAGACTGGAGAAGTTGGTCGAAGCGCAGTTTGCCATTAGGGACGCCAGCAAAAAGATGCTGGAAAAAGTATTGATCCATTTACGGGAGAAAGCGGAAGAAAATTTCTCGATCTTTTTCCGGACTTTTAAGTAGATTATTTCATGAAGTTCATGGTTATTGGGGCGGATGGTCAGCTCGGGACGGATCTGCTTAAAGTTATTCCGATGGAAGAGGTTCTCCCCTTGACTGCCGCCGATCTTGATATTACCGATCGGAACAAAGTTTTCGAGCTGGTATATAAACATAAACCCGAAATGATCGTCAATACCGCGGGGTATTCTCGGGTTGATGAAGCGGAGAGTGACGCTGAAGGGGCTTTCGCGGTCAACGTCGAAGGGGCCAGGAATTTAGCCCAGGCCGCCCGGGAAATAGGGGCCGGTTTGGTCCATATTTCGACCGATTATGTCTTTAGCGGTAAAAAGAACTCACCCTATCAAGAATCCGATCGTCCAGAACCTTTATCGGTTTATGCCCGGTCAAAACTGGCTGGAGAAGAAGCGGTTGCCGGGACCCTAAATCGATCTTTTATCATCAGGACATCCGGTTTGTTCGGGGTTGCGGGGTGTCTGGGTAAGGGGGGGGGGAATTTTATCGACAGCGTGATCGCTAAGGGGAAAATGGGGCGGCCATTTAGCGTGGTCGACGATCAATTCTTTTCTCCAACCTATACGATGGACCTGGCGCGCAAAATTAGCCAGCTCTCCCGGACCGAAAAATTCGGCTTATTTCATGTCGTCAATCACGGCGCCTGCTCCTGGTATGAGCTGGCGGTAAAAACGTTTGAACTGATCGGGCTGACGATTAATTTTTCACCGTCCAGATTTGCCGAGCTCAATGCCGCGACAGCGGCCAAACGTCCGTCTTATTCGGTCCTGGACAACGCCCATTTGCGGGCGGTTGGCTTAGACGACATGCGGCCATGGCCGGAAGCTTTGTCGGCTTATCTGCTTGAAAAAGGGGTTGCCGCTCAATGAAGATCGCGATCGTTCACGATTATTTGAACCAATTTGGCGGTGCGGAAAGAGTGGTCCAGGAACTGCATGATATTTTCCCTGAAGCGCCGATCTACACCTCGATATATGACCGAAACAAAATGCCGGCGGGGATCAACGACGCCAGGATCGTTACTTCGTTCATGCAAAATATTCCGGGGATCTTAAAGCATTACCGGAAATATTTTTTCCTGTATCCGCTGGCGTTTTCTCTGTTTGACCTGTCCAAGTATGATGTAATTTTGTCGTCCAGTTCAGCTTTTGCCAAAGGGGTCAGAAAAAGAAAAGGCCAGCTCCACATTTGTTATTGCTATACACCAATGCGCTTTGTCTGGCGCTACCGCGATTACGTGAAAAGAGAAAGGTTTTCCCGGCTGACAAAAATGCTTTTGCCGATAATGCTGTATCCGATCAAACTTTGGGACCTGGCGACGGCCAGGCGGGTCGATTTTTTTGTCGCGATCTCAAGGACGGTTGCCGATAGGATCAGGCGATATTATGGCCGGGGATCGGATATAATATATCCGCCGGTCAATTGTGACTATTTCCTGCCGAGCGGAGAAGACGGCGATTATTTTCTTGAAGTTGTCAGGCTGAATCCTTATAAAAGGATCGACTTGGTGGTTGAAGCGTTTAACCGGCTGGGACATCGTTTGAAGATCGTCGGCGATGGCCCGGACCGGGAGAGATTGCAGGGGTTGGCTAAAGGGAACATCGAGTTCCTGGGGAAGATCTCCGACGCGGAGCTTTTATCGATTATTGCCGGTTGCCGGGCGCTTATCTTTCCCGGGGAAGAAGATTGGGGGCTGGCGCCTCTTGAAGCGATGTCGTGCGGCAGGCCGGTCATCGCGTTTAAAGGGGGAGCGGCCGTGGAGTTTGTGAAAGAGCCGGAGACCGGTTGCTTTTTTGATCAGCCGACGGTCGAGTCGTTGACTCGGGCCGTCGAAAAGTTTGCCGCTAATAAATTCGATAAGAGAGTGATCAGAGAACACGCCCTGCGCTACGACCGCGTCAAATTCAGGGAACAGATCAAAGCTTATATCGCGCAAAAGTATAAAGGATATCGTTGAGCCATGGAAAAACAAAAAAAACAGATCGCGGTCGGTGAATTTGTCATTGATCAGGAAGAAAAACGCCTGGTCAACCAGGTTTTAGAGAGCGGACGTATCTCCGAAGGGAAGATGACCCAACAGTTTGAGCGGATGTTCAGGGATTATATCGGTGTGAAACACTGCGTGGCGGTCAATTCGGGGACCAGCGCCCTGATCGCCGGCTTTTTGGCCCTTCTGCAGGATAAGCGATTTAAAAAAGCGGCGCGAGGGGCCAGGGTCATTACCACTCCCTTGACCTACGTCGCGGACGCGAACGCCATTGTCCTGGCCGGGATGGAACCGGTCTTTGTTGATGTTGATCCCCTACGGTTCTCGATCCTTCCCGAACTGATAGAGGCCAAGGTGAAAGAGCTGGGCAAAGATAATGTCGCGATCGTCCTGCCGGTCCATCTTATGGGGTATATGTGCGACATGGACAGGATCAATTCCCTGGCGGACAAGAACGATTTGGTCGTCTTTGAGGACTCGGCCCAGGCGCACGGCAGTCTCTATCATGGGAAAAAAGCCGGTTCTTTGGCTACCCTGGCCGCTTTTTCTTTTTATATCGCGCACAATATCCAGGCTGGAGAAATGGGGGCGCTGACCACCAGCGACGACTTGCTTTATAAAAACCTCAAAAAGATCAAAGCGAACGGCCGCGATTGCGATTGCGAGGTTTGTTCCCGAAAGACCAGCGGCTGTGTGAAACCTGGGGGGGATAAAGAGCTTGATTATGACCCGAGATTCTCGCACAGTTTGATCGGAGCCAACTTTAAGACCATGGAGTTCCAGTCGGCCCTGGGGGTCGCCCAAATGGAGAAAGCTGATCGGATCTTTGTCCAAAGACAAAAGAACGTAAAATATTTAAACGAAAAGCTGGCGGAATACGGAGATCTTTTTATCCTTCCGGAGTTTTCCGACCAGGTCAGTTATTTGGCCTATCCGATCATTTTAAAAAAGAATAAGAGGTTGAGCAGGAGGATTTTGCGCCGCGCGCTTGAAGCGGCTGGGGTTGAGACCAGGCCATTGTTTGCCTGCATCCCGACCCAAGTGGATTCGTTTAAGAGTCTAATGAACGAATATGCCGGCCAATTGCCAAACGCAGAATATCTTGGCAAAAACGCCTTTTACGTCGGCTGTCATCAATACCTGACCGAAGACGACCTGGATTACATGGTTGCCGCTTTCACAAAGATAATTAAAGAGATATAATATCTCAAACATGAAAAATAATAAACAATCAAAAATTAAACAGTCCGAAAAAAATATTGAAGCAAGACCGTTTTATTTATCGTTTGATTTTTTTCTCGAGGTCGGGGTATTAATTGTCCTCTTTTTGATACCAATCGTTTTTGACCGCCGGATCGGCATCGTTTTTTCCGGGACCAAGGTCGCCTGGCTCCGCAATTTGATCGTTGTTCTCATGAGTTTGTGGGGGATCAAACTGCTGGTGACCGGCCGCCATCGTTTTGTTCGGACCCCGCTCGATTGGCCGGTCCTGACCTTTTTGCTGACCACGACCGTGGCGGCGCTCACTTCGGTCCACGTCATTACCAGCGTGGCCGGGTTTTATGGAAGATTTGAAGGGCTTTCCACCTGGTACGCATATGGGCTTCTCTTTTTTCTGATCACCAATTATGTGCGTTCCATTGACCAGGTCAAACGCTTGATCGTGGCGACCATTCCTGCGGCGACGATCCAGGCGATATACGGTATCATCGCTCGGGCGGGGATCGATCCTTATGCCTGGGGTGGGGTTCCAACCGTGATGCGGGTAATTGGTTTGATCGGACAACCGAATTTTTTTGCCGCGTTTGTGATCATGACCTTCTTTTTAACTCTCGCTTTATTTTTGGATGACCAGCAGGAAGAGCCAAACCGCACTAACTGGTTGCCTTTGGCCGCCTTCATTTTTGTCAACGCGTTGTTTGTTTTCTTGATTTTTACTCTTGGCGCTTACGATGTCCCACAATGGATTATCGGCTTTATTTTGATGACAGCGGGGACTTTATATTTTGCTTTTACTTATCAGCGCCTGCCGCTGATCATTTGGGACGCGACTCTGGTCATTTCCCTGCTTTTAATGTACATGGCCCTTCTTTATACCCAGAGCCGTGGCGGATATATGGGATTTTTTACCGGGGCGGTTCTTTTTGCTCTGTGTGCCGGCCGACATCGGATCTTTAATAACCTCAAGAAGCTCTCTTTTCTTTTGCTCTTAATAGTGGTAGTGACCGGCGTGATCGCTTTTGATCCGACTTTTTCCCCTTTCCAGCGCTTTACTTCGGAAGTGACGATCAAAACAGAATTTACTCTTGACGATAAATCTTCTGACCAGCAGGAAGCTTCGGCCCGGCTGGAGTTAAAAGGGGCGGCTGGATCCCGTGGGGAGACCTGGAAAAGTGCCGCCAAGATAATTACCGATTATCCACTTTTCGGCATCGGTCCGGAAGTGTTGAAAATGGTTTTCCCGCGCTACGAAACCGAGATGTTCCGCTTTTTGGAAGCGTTTCATGTCAAACAGGACCGCTGTCATAATGAGACTTTTGACGTTCCCGTTACCAAAGGTTTGATCACATTGTTCGTTTACCTCTGGCTTTTGGGGACCCTGTTTATGGTCGGTATTAAACAGGCCAGGCGGACTTCCGGGACGCGCAACCTTCTCCTCTCCGGCGCCCTGGCCGCGGCGCTCGCCTATTTGATCCAAAACCAGTTCAGCTTTGGGGTCGTGGCGATTACATCGCTTTTTTGGGCTATTTGGGGGATCGTGATGAGCCTTGCCCGGGGAGAAGAAAATTTGTTGCCGGAACCGGTCAAAAAAATATCCTGGGAGGATATTCCCTGGCTACCGGTGGCGATCATTATTTCTATCGCCGCCGGTTTGATATATTTTTCTTTTATCCCTTTCTGGGGAGACAGGGATTTTAAGACCGGCAAGACCTACCTCGAGATGAAAAGAGCCCCGGAAGCGGCTTTAAACCTTGGTCGCTCTTTGGAAATATATCCGTTCGAAGGGAGCGCGATCTCGCATTTGGGGATCGCGTACTTAAACCAAAACAATTTCAGCGAAGCGATCAAAGCGCTCATCTATGGGACCAAAGTCGATCCCTATAACGCCGATAATTATTTAATGCTGGCCAAGGTCGCCCTGGTCCAGTCCGATCAGGGAGTGCCGGGAAAAATGGACGAAGCGATGCGGCTCTGTGAGATTGGTGTGAAGCTTGATCCATATTATGCCGAGATCTATCAGCTAATGGGCGGTATTTATGAGCGGCGCGGCGAAAAGATAAAAGCGGCTCAAATGTACCAAAAAACTTTTATGATCAATCCCAACCTTGGGGAAGCGATGCAGGCGATGGAGCGGGTCGCGCCGCCGGATTTTGTACGCCAAGCCTTTGCCCAGGCGTTTGAGCGGTACAAAGACAATGTCACCGTGCTGGAGAAGATCGGCGGATATTACTATAATCGGGGAGAGCTGGATAAAGCGCTGAATATTGCCAGGCGGATGAGCCGGATCTCGCCGAAGGGGACGACTGCTTATCTTTTGGCCGGTCAGATCTACCTGCGTCAGAACAAACTTGAGCCGGCCCGCGAAACATTCGAGCAGGTCGTATTCCTTGACCCGAAAAACAGTCCCGCTCTCCAGGCGCTAGGAGGGATCTATCTTAAACGGGGAGAACCGGCCAAAGCGAAAGAACTCTTTAAACAGGTCTTGATCGTTGAACCGGGCAACGCGCAGGCCAGGAGAATAGTCGAAGGCCGATGATAAAAGTACTGATCGATCTTCTGCTGATCAATCTTTCGTTTATTCTCGCGTATTACTTTCGCTTTAAGGTCCTGATGTTCATCGCTCCGAGCGCGATCCCTGTGTTTGGACAGTATCTTTCTTCCCTGATCTTTATTTCTCTCGTTTGGCTGGCGGTTTTTCGACTTGTCGGCCTTTATGACCAAAAGAAATTTACCGCTTTAATAGACGAACTTGCCCTTCTGCTCTGGGGGGTGATCGCCTCCAGTCTTGTTTTGGTCGGTCTCCTTTTTCTCTCCCGGGGTCTCTGGTTTTCCCGTCTGGTCCTGGCCAACGTTTGGTGGATCGCTTTTCTTCTCCTGGCCGCGAACCGGATCTTTCTCGTTTATGGGAGGCGTTTTCTTTACACGCGTGGCATAGGCCTTAAAAAAACCATTGTTCTGGGCGCCGGTCAGATGGGGGAGATCATGGCCCGGAAAATGATCGCTGACAAGGGGTTAGGGTATCAGGTCATTGGCATATTAGATGACGATCCCGCGAAGATAGGGCGAAAGGTTGAGGGGATCCCGGTCCTGGGCCCCTTGCTGGACGTTAAGAGGATCGCTCTTGAGCGGAAGATCGATCATGTCGTGATCGCCAGCGCCAAGATCCCGGCCGAGACGACCCTGGATATTATCACCGAATGCGAGAGGTTTGGCCTGGAGTTCAAGATCGTCCCCGGGATTCTGGAGATCATTGCCAGCCGGGTGGACGCGGACGAACTGGGCGGGATCCCGATCCTGACGGTCTCGGAGATCAGGCTAAAGAGCTTTAACGCAGTTTTAAAAAGATCGGTCGATCTTGCGCTTTCGACTTTGGCGATCATTGTGTTATTACCGATCTATTTGCTTTTTTCCCTGCTGATAAAAGCGTCGTCTCCCGGGCCGGTCTTTTATTGCCAGGAAAGGGTTGGTCGGGATGGCCAGCCGTTCAGGATGTTTAAATTCAGGTCGATGGTCGATAAAGCGGACGAAAAGATCAGCGAATTGAAAGAGCGGTCGGAAGTCGGCGACGTTCTGTTTAAAATGAAGAACGATCCCAGAATTACTCCGCTGGGGAGGTTCATGCGCCGCTACAGTATTGACGAATTGCCTCAATTTTTCAACGTCTTTCTTGGGACAATGAGCATTGTTGGCCCACGTCCCCCTCTGCCAAGGGAGGTCGCCAGGTACAACGCTTGGCATAATAAACGCTTGCGGGTCAGGCCGGGGATCACCGGGCCATGGCAGGTCCAGGGGAGATCCAAACTTCCTTTTGAGGATATGGTCCGTTTGGATATTTACTACATTGAGAATTGGTCGCTCTGGCTTGATTTTAAACTGCTATGCTTGACGGTCCCGGTAGTTTTGACCGGCAAAGGGGCTTATTGATAAATAATTAATTTCCCTCTCATAGATTCATTGCGCCCCCAGCTAAAGATCCCGATGGTGTAAAGATAAACCCCGTTGGCGGCCAGACTGCCAAAATGATCGCGTCCGTCCCAGGCAAAAACGTTGGCGCCGGAGCCGATAAATTCTTTTTTCCAGATCAGTTCCCCGGTCAGGTTGAAGATATGGATCCTGATATCCGCCGGCAGGGAGATGCCTGGCGCCAATCGACAAATAAAATACGTTTGTCCGTCCAGCCGGGGAGAAAATGGATTGGGGGCGTTGCCGACGTCGGAGAGGAGGGCGCCGGAAGCGTGAACGGCGGAAGAAAAACTGATCGTTTGGGAGGAGAGATTTCCCGCTTTGTCGCGTCCTTCAACGACGATAGTATTGTTCCCTGGAAGGATCGGGACCTCTTTGCTGAAGGATTGGTTTGGGAAAAAACTATGGACCTCTTTCCCGTTGCGGGTGATCACCACCGTTAGCAGGTTTTTGTCGGAAACCGTCCCGTTAACGACAATTGTTTGTCGCTCGGTCACTTCAGGTGTCGCCGCTATCGCCAGGCTTGGATCGATCGTGTCGAGGCAGTAGAGAAATGACATCTGGGGACTGATATTGCCGACCAGGTCGCGCGGCCGTGTGGTCACCTCAAAGGTTCCATCCGAGAGCGGGAAGGCAAGGCGGGCGGTAAGAGCTTCGCCGGAACTATAAGTTTCACAGCTGATTCCATTGATCATGACGATCGTTCCCGCCGGGTCAAGCCCGCTCCCTCCGTCGCTTAAAGGGAGAGGGACCGCGAAGGGGGTATTGCCAAAGACCGTTGCTCCACCAGTTGTCGTCAAAGTTGGCGGAGTGGAATCGATCTTTATGTCGAGCTGTTTTTCCATCGCTGGCAATTTAATGGTCAGCGCCGCGATGCCGTCGCTGATCTGATCAGGTATCGTGATCAGGCCGGAGAGTTTCTGCTCCGATTTTTCATAATAGAGGGTTTCGTTGAGCAATTTCCCGTTGATCTTGACCTCGGCTTCGCTCTCATCTTCGACTTCGCTCCTGGGGTCGGTGACCAGGAGTTCGCAGTAAACGATCGACCCGGGCTTGAGCCAATCGGTCGGGGCCGGTTTAACCAGCTTAAGCTGAAGAGTGGTCGGCAGAGTGTAATTTATGGTCAAAGTGTTTTTAGCGATATTTCCCGCTTCATCGGTCGTGGTCAAGATGAAAGAGTTAGCCCCAGGTTTGAGGGAGAGCCGGGCTTCAAACGTTCCGCTCGAATGAACAGCGAGCTTTTGTCCGTCGATCGACAATATCCCCGGTTCGTTGACCTTCCCTTGAAGTTGATAGGTGTTATCGATCGTTTCCCGGCTTGTTAAAATGGTAATGATCGGAGGGGTCCGGTCAAGAGAAAACGAGGCCGAGCTGTTGACCAGGGTCGAGGTCTGGCCGTCATTGACGGTGACCCTGGCCCAATAATTCCCGTCTTGAAGATTGCCGGGAAGGGGAAAGATCTGCTTGTTGGCTCCGGCCGGGACTATCTTATGAGAAAAGATCGTTCGCGGGGGGAAAAAATCCTGGTCGGGAGATATTTCCAGCGTCCAGATCGACTGGTCCGGCTTTGCCATGGTTAAAATTTCCAGCGAGGAATTGACGGTCGTCGCCTGGAAGACTCCGCTGTTTTGCGCCGGCGCTGGAAACAGTACCAGCGAGGAAACAGCCAAAGGAGGGGATCCTTTTCCAAAGGCGGTGGAGCGCCATTTTTCACCGTCCCAGGAGAGCCTGGCCGGTTGTTCAGGGAGCTCTAGCTTTATTATCGGAGAGAAAGAGCTCCCCCCGTCAATTGAAACGATCGCGAAGCTTTCGCTTCGGTCCAGATAGCGCTGCTGCCAGAGAATAAGCGGGCCAAACGGTCCCGGAGCGATCATTGCCAGTGTGATCGGGTCAAAGCCATTGGTAATTTTGACCAATGATTTGTTTTCCCGGCGATAGAAATATAAAGAATAACGAGATCGGCTCATGGCAGTAAAGACCAGATCGCAATTGTTGTCGCCGCTTGAGGCAAGCGCGAAATCCCCGATCGCTTCTCCGGTGGCGGGGATTAATTCAGGCTCCAGCCAGGTTTCCCCTTGATCGCTGGAACTTGCCAGGTATAAAGTATCGTTTTTTTTCCAGGCGGAGAAAAGCGTCCCCCCGCTGGTTATGATCTTAGGGCTTTCCCCATCCCTGGCCAGCAAGCGAGTTTGAGAAAAGTTTAAATTATTACCGATCGAGAGAAAAACTTCTCTTGAAGTTTGGAAGACCAGATAGTATTTTAGGGCGGATGGGTCGGAGGTCAGGTCATATGCTTCGGCCGAGATCCCCAGAGATTCCGGCTGGCTAAAGGAGCTTCCCAGATCAAGAGAGCGAGCGGTTTTTATCGATTTCCCATCGAGCCAGCTTTGCAAAATATTCCCTGAAAGGTCAGTCGTGATCCTGGGTGACGCAAACGCGCCGCCAACCAGCAAAATTATCGATATTAAGCCTAATTTTAGCCGCACGCGCAGATTTTAGCATTCTTTACTTGGTATAGCAAATCAGCTATAATCTCTAAAAATGATGAAAAAACCATCAAAGATCGTGATCGTTGGGGCGGGACCGGTCGGTTGTTATTTGGGGCAACTGCTCAAACAACAAGGGTTTGACCCGCTCATTTTGGAAGAGCACTCGGAAGTGGGGAAACCGGTCCAATGCGCCGGGATCGTTGGTCGCGGCCTGTTCGAGGACCTGCGGATCCCTCTTTCCCATGCTTCGATCCAAAATGTCATTGACGGTTCAATAATTTCTTACAGGGACAAGTCATTTGAACTTCACCGCCCCAAGGTTGCCTATATCGTCGACCGCGAACGTTTTGACAAAGAATTGAGCCATAAACTGAACATTGAATACAACACCCGGCTAAATGAGGTTAAGCGGATAAAGGACGGCTATCTCCTGGAAACGAGCAATGGAGAGTACTTTACCGAGATCGTGGTCGGAGCGGACGGGCCGAACTCCCGGGTCAGAAAAAGCCTCGCGTTCCACTCGGAAATGCGTTTGTACCGCGGTTACCAATATCGGGTTAAAATGCCGCTGGCCGCTCAAAATCAAGTAGTGACCGACTACAACGTCCCTTTTTCCTTGTTTAATTGGGTGATCCCGGAAGGGGAAAATGGCCTGGTCAGGATCGGCTCGATCTCCAACAATCCTTATCAAGATCTGAACAATTTTGTCGAGCGGCAGGGATACAAATTCGAATTGGTCGAGAAAAATGCCGGCGCGATCCCGATCGGGACCTGCCAATTGGTCAAAGAGTGGGGGGCGCTGGTGGGAGATGCCGCCTGCCAGATCAAGCCGATCACTTCGGGCGGGATCTATTACGGGTTAAAGTCGGCGGAACTCCTGGCCGACGCGATCAAAGCGGGGAATCTTTCCCAGTACGAGGTCCGTTGGGGGGAGGAGTTTGGTCAGGAGATCAAGACCTGTCTCCTGATCAGGAACGTCCTGGAGAATATGGACGAGAAGGTCCTGGCCAAAGTATTTGATTACGTCCGCGACAACTCCAAAGTTATTGAAAAAATGGGTGATTTTGAGAACCATTCTTCGGTCGTTTGGGGATTGATCTCCAACCCGCGGACCTATTCGACCGTTGGGACCGTGATGATGGGGATGCTTAAAAATCCCAGGTTCCTGATGCAGTCGTTGTTGAAGTTTCCAAAATGATCAAAAGATTATTGAACATATTGGTCGCGCTTGCCGTGATCGGGGGAGGTCTATATTTGGCCCACCCGCTGATCTTCAATGCTATGGCCGATTTTTTGGTGGTCCAGGACCAACTGGAAAAGGCCGACCTGATCATTGTTCTGGCCGGCGATCACAATGGGGAAAGAGTGAAGCAGGCGGTCCAGCTTTACGGCCGAGGATTGGCGCCAAAGCTGTTAATGTCGGGCGGACCGGTGGCGTGGAAGTTAACTTACGCCGCCAACATGAAATACGAAGCGATCGCCCTTGGGGTCCCAGCCAAAGCGATCGTCCTTCAAGACCGGTCTCTCTCCACCATCGAGGATGCCCGGTTTAGTTTGCCGATCGTTAAAGAGCAAAAGGCTTATTCGGTGATCGTGGTGACCTCTCCCCAGCATTCGCGCCGGGCGGCCAGGGTCTTTCGCAAAGTTTTTGAACCGGAAAAGATCAAGGTCATGGTTCATCCGGTCAAAAACAGCAGTTTTAATCCCGATAAATGGTGGACGAGGCATGAGGAGAGCTCCGCTGTTCTTTGGGAGTTCGGTTCGCTCTTTTTTTACTTTATGAAGGGGTATTAATCATGAGAATAGGTTTTGGGTATGATGTTCATAAGCTGGTCAAAGGGAGGCCGCTGATCATTGGCGGAGTGGAGATCCCGCACGAAAAAGGGCTCCTCGGCTGGTCGGACGCCGATGTCCTTTTGCACGCCATTATTGACGCGATGATCGGCGCGTTGGGAGAAGGGGATATTGGGGCCCACTTCCCGGCGGGCAATCCAGAGTACAAGGGGATTTCCAGCCTGAAACTGCTGGAGTTTGTAAATGAGCTTCTGCGAACCCGCGGGTATTCCATCGCCAATATTGACTCGACGATCGTGGCGGAAGAACCTTATTTTGCGCCGCATATCCCGGAGATGCGCCGGGTGATCGCCGCTAAACTGGAGATCCCTGAATCGGCGGTCAACGTCAAAGGGAAGACCGAAGAGAAGCTTGGATTTACCGGCTCAAAAAAGGGGATCAAAGCCTACGCGGTTTGTTTGGTGCATAAAGAGATTAAGTGATAAAACTTGGAGTAAACATCGATCATATCGCGACCCTGCGGGAGGCTCGAAAGGAGTCGTTCCCGGATCCCTTGGCGGCGGCGCGTGAAGCGCTGGCCGGCGGAGCGGACGGGATAGTCTGCCACTTGAGGGAAGATCGGCGCCACATCCAGGATAAGGATGTTTATGGCCTGAAAAAGATGAAGGTCCGGCTTGACCTCGAAATGGCCCCGACTGCGGAGATGCTTGCATTTGCCCTCAAGATCAAACCGGAAATGGTTACCCTGGTCCCGGAAAAAAGGGTGGAGATCACCACCGAGGGGGGGCTTGATATCGTCAAATATACGAGGAAACTAAAACCTATTGTCCATTCCCTCCGCCGGGCCAGGATCAAGGTCAGCCTTTTTGTTGATCCGGAGGAGAAGCAGATTGCCGCGTCGGCGGCTCTGGGGGCTGATTTTATTGAACTGCACACCGGGCGCTATGCCCAGGCTTCATACGTCAAGGCAAGATCCGCCGGTTTCAACAAAGAATTTGCCAATCTTAAAAAAGCGGCTGGCCAGGCGGTCAAACTAGGCTTGCTGGTCAATGCCGGGCACGGCCTAGATTACCAGAATGTCCGGGAGATCGCCGGGATTGATGGGTTGAAGGAGCTGAATATCGGCTTTGCGATCATTGCCAGGGCGATGTTTGTCGGTTTAAAAAAAGCGACCGCTGAAATGAAGGGAGTCATTAAATGAAAATCGCGTTAGCTTCGGACCACGCCGGCTTTGCCGCGAAAGAGCTGGTAAAAAAACACCTCGCGGATAACGGGATCGAATTCAAAGATTTTGGAGCCCATTCGGAAGAATCGGTCGACTATCCCGATTTCGCATATCCTGCCGCCCGGGCGGTCGCCAAAGGGGAGTTTGACCGGGGGATCTTTGTTTGCGGGTCGGGAGTCGGGGTGACGATCGTCGCCAACAAGGTCAAAGGGATCAGGGCGGTCAACGCGGGGGACATTTATACCGCGAAACAGAGCCGGGAGCATGGGGACTGCAATGTCCTTTGTTTGGCGGGGAAGCGTTTATCCCCGACCGAAGCGCTCGCCATTGTCGATGCCTGGCTTAAGACCGAATTCTCCGGGGACGAGCGGCATCTGCGGCGGATCAGGAAAATAGATCAATGAAAGCCCTGATCATGGCGGCCGGCTACGGGACCAGGATGGAGCCGCTCACCTTAGCGGTCCCAAAACCGATGACCCCGATCGTCAATTTACCGACGATGCAGCACAATATTGAGCTCCTCAAGCGCTGGGGATTTGATGAGTTGACCGCCAACATCCACTACCACCCGGAACAGATCGAGAACTATTTTGGCGATGGGTATAATTTGGGGGTCAATCTGACCTATTCATACGAAGAAGAGCTTTTGGGGACGGCGGGGGGAGTGAAAAAAATGGCCGATGAGGTCGCCCAGGCCCGGGAGACTTTTTTAGTCCTCTCTTCCGACGCTCTGACCGATATCAACCTCCAGCGGTTGGTCGATTTTCATAAAAGCAAAGGGGCGCTGGCGACTATTGCCCTGGCCAGGGTGGGGAGCGTCAGCGATTTTGGGGTCGTTTTGCACGACGAAGAAGGTCATATTACCGGTTTTCAGGAGAAGCCGAGCCAGGCGGAGGCCAAAAGCGACCTGGTCAACACCGGTATCTATATCTTTGAGCCGGAGATTTTAAAAATGATCCCGGCCGGTTTTTATGACTTTGGCAAACAGCTGTTTCCTGAACTGATCGGCAAAAAAGCTCCTGTTTATGGGTACAATATGGTCGAGTACTGGAGCGATGTCGGGGGGCTGGATAAATATATCCAGTCCAATTATGACGCCATGAAAGGATTGGTCCAGATCAGGGTTCCCGGGAAAAAAGCGGCCAGTTCGACCTGGGTAGGGGAGAGGGAGCGGATAGATCCAAGCGCCAGGTTTGAAGGGGCGGTCATTATTGGGGACCGCTGTTCAATCGGCAGGGATGTTTATATCAAGGACGCCGTTATCGGCGACAAGTGCGTTATCCGCGATGGGGCTACAGTGACCGGGTCGGTCCTTTGGTCCGATGTCATTGTCTCTTCCGGTTCAGCGGTCTCGGATTCGGTGATCGGCAACTTTTCCTACGTTGGAGAGAAGGTCAAGGTCCCGTCCGGCTCGGTGATAGCCAACCGCTCTGTTGTCCGCTCCGGCTCCACGCTTCAGGGCCCCCTCCACCTTAAACCGAACTCAATAGTATAATCATTATAAGGACGCAAGTTTTACCCCCCGGATCCCGATAAAGAGGGTGAAGGGGTGATCGAATGTTAAAAAAACTCGCGGTCTTTTTCCTGTTAATCGGCCTCGCTATTCCCTCCTCCGCTCTCGATCTGGGGGCTCGCGCTATGGGGATGGGGGGAGCTTTTACCGGCCTTGCCGACGACGTTAACGCTATTGTGGTCAATCCAGCTGGTTTGACCTCTATTAACAGGGAATCGAGCCTGATCGCGACGAGGGTTTCGACCGACCGGCAGTCGAGCTTTATCGGCGGGGTCGAAAACACCCCGATTGGAAATTTTGGCATCGCCTACCTCTCTTCGACCGACCAGGCGTCGATCGGGAGCCTGGATTTTAGTGAGTTTACCTCGGAAAATGTCGTTTCCTACAGCTCACAAACCGTTTATCTTTCATACGCCAACGAATTGAATAAAGTTATCCGCGCCCCTTCCAGCCTGGGGGTCCTCTCCTATGGCGTCAACCTGAAGCTTTCCAGCCGAAAGTTCAACACTTCGCAGGGGCTGGCCCAGGATGCCGGGACCAATGTCGATGTTGACCTGGCGACGATGTTTAGGCCCAACGACAATTTAGCCTTTGGGATGTCGGTCCAAAATATGATGGGGGGAGAGATGGCCAACCAGAGCGGTGGGTTAACCGCGTCAGACGGCCAGGCGGGTGTCTTGCTTGGCGCTTCCGGCAAATTGCTTGATGGCGGATTGGTTTGGAGCGCCGACCTGGAAGAGATTGGCTGTGAATGGCGGCCGTCGGAAGGGCTTGCCTTAAGGCTGGGCCGCAACAGTGAGAGCGTGACTTCCGGGCTGGGGGTCAATTACCGCGGTTTTAGCGTCGATTACGCCTGCGTCCAAAACGAAGGGTTGGTCCATTACGTTTCCATCGCGATCGCTCCCTTTGCCGGCGAAGCCGGAAACAAGCAGGCGAATTTACCGGTTGAGTGACGCAAGTTTTTTGCCGTTTAGTCCGATAGGATGGCTAGGAGGATAGTGTATGGCATTTAGTGAAATTAGTTTTAATTCAACTGTTTCTGATCCAAGAGGACAGTATGTTGGGAAAAAACCAGGTTCCCGCGAAGAGGTTAGAGAGAACGCCAACGAACTTGGCGGCAGTGCTACCGGAGCGATGGGAGCTGGGGCGAGGGTGTTAGAGGGAAATCCGGCCAATCCATATGTTGTTCCCGAACAGCAGGGAGCAGTTAAACTTCCCGGAGAAGTGGTTGAGGGGATGTCAACGCCTCCTCCCCGTTCATCCGTTGATAATCAAGGAGTGTAATATTTAAATGCCACCCGTTGTTGCCAATCCGTCAGCGACCGTGACTGCCAGGATCCCTGGCCGCCAACCGGTTGGGGAAGTCCATCTACCGACCAACCAGATGCAGGGGGCGGAAGGACGGATCCGCGGGATGCTGGCGGCGATGACCGGCAAAAGCCCCAATGATACCGACAAAGTCAGCTTTGGCGTATTCAGCCGCAATCGAAGCTTTAGCGAGATGTGGAAAGAGGTCTTCACCAGCGGCCGGGTTACCAGAGAGAATTTTGAAAAACTGATGAAATTTTACGGGGTGGACGAAGTGACCGACGAGATGTGGGAAGCTTTTGCCGGCGGCAGTCAGTCAATGTCGATCGCTGATTTTGAGCAGGCGCTTTCCACCTACCAAAGGGTTTGCACGATGCGCGGATATAATTTTGGCCAGGTTTGCGAGTCGGATAAGATCTATGTTTTACCGACCGCTGAATTTGCCAAGTTATTGAAGGGAAAAGATGTCGCCTGGGTCAATAGCTTAACGACCAATCCCCAGGTCCGAGGGGCATGGGAGAGGGCTAAAGCTTATACCGGAGTTCGGGAAGGGGGAGAGCCCAACGAACAGACCTGGCGCTGGTTTGCGATTGAATTGATGCTTAGCTTTGGCGACGCGGTCAGGGAAAACCACGACTTGAGCGATCTCAATACCAAACACCCCCTGGTCCGCAACCTTTTTGAACGAGGAGCGCTCCATTGGGCGGAGACAAATGAAGCCCTTACCCCTCAAGCTTTTGACAAGATAGAAGAGCGGAGCGACCGGATCACTGACGTCCAAAAACATTATGAGCAGGATCCCCTTCACCGCGCCGCCTATGACCTGCGGGGGATCAGATTGACCGACCGTACGTCGGAAGGACTATTAGATGAGGCGCTGGCCGCTTTTGACGCGAACAATCATACTTTGTACCTGCAAAAAATAGGGGAGTTAAGAAAACATATTACGCCAGTCGCGATCCCGGGAGAAAATCCCGCCCGCCCGCTAATTACTCCGCGTCCAGTGACACCGTAATGGTGGTTGCATTCACGGTTAAAGTGTGGTAATTTCAACCCATGTTTGAAATGATCATTGATTTCCACTGGCCGACATTCTTTCTTACTATTACTTTTGTTATCATTGGGCTTAATTTATGGTATTTTGTCATCGCCAAGATCAACCAGCAGATCGCCCAAAAACAGGTTGATAAAGTCGATAAAAGCTTAAATCAGCTCCTCAAAAAAATGGGCGAAGAAAATAAGAAAATCAATGAGATTCT
Organism: candidate division WOR-1 bacterium RIFOXYB2_FULL_45_9; assembly: GCA_001771575.1. Lineage (GTDB taxonomy): Bacteria > Margulisbacteria > WOR-1 > O2-12-FULL-45-9 > XYB2-FULL-48-7 > XYB2-FULL-45-9. The sequence continues at coordinate 187,276 of MEUD01000001.1, forward strand.
TGGCAAAAACACGCCAAAAAAGTAGCCTCCAGCCGCGCAAGTTATCTCCCTCTGGAACCGATATATAATTAGAGATGCCTATTCAAGGAATTACCCCAAATTATTTTGAAGATATCAAAAGCCGGGACGATATTGGCGTTCCGGGCGAATCTCCCTACATCCCCAACGGCGATGAGCCGATAACTCCTCAAGAAACCGGCGATGCCGCGTCAGTTGACGGTTCTTCTTCCAGCAGTCAGCCTGGTTCCACAACCCCGATGAGCGGGGATTATGACTCCGGTTATATCGAGAACAGCGACGAGTACAATAACTCGGTCGGTCACGCGACAGATTCTCTCGATAACGCCGAAGCGACCGTTGACGACATGTTTGCCGGAATTAACGATAGCGACTATATCAGTGACGCCGGGAACGGTTACCAATCGGTCAATGGCGATAAATTGGCCAAACTATTAGTCTTTCTTAATCTTCTAACCAACGCACAGTTAGCCTTAAAGATGGTTATGGATTCGCAAGATGAGCTGACCAACAAACTTCATGAAATCCTCTTTGAGATCCAGCCCGAAGAAGGCTCTGACGAAGCAACGGCCAGCGCCCGGGAAAAAATGTTCAAAAATGCCAAGGAAAAACTGAAGATCGTTCAGCAGTATATTTCCAGCCTATACAAGAAAGTATACAATCACAACCTTCAGGTTTACCAGCAAAGGATGCGGGAGATCGAAAAGGAGAAAGAAGATCGCGCCTGGTACGATGATGTCGGCAACTACTTTTCCGGCGGCCAGCAGGATATTGACAACGAAAAGAAAAAACTGGAAGCGACCCGACAGTATGGCGACGCGGTCGGGGCCAATATGCGGGCGCTGGAACAAGCCTTGGAAACAATGGCTATCGTTTTTGAACAAATGAACACCCCCGAAGGGCGTCAGATGGGTAAGCAGATTTCGAATATGGCGAAGCAGATCAAGTACATCATGGAAGGGGCGATGAGTCGGCGGGCAAACGCCGATTCTGATTACTATGACGGCGCCGGCATGGATTTCTTTTATGATTCGCTGATGGATTTCCGGAATAAAATGGTCCAGACCGAGAACCTTTACCGGGCGCTGGCCTATATGCAGTCGGCCCAGCAGGAGATCTCCGACTCGGTCCGGGAAACGGTCCTTGAGATTTCTCCTCACGCCTCAAAGCTCCAGTACCGAATGATCGCCTCCGAAGGTCTCTTCGGCATGGCGAATATGTTCTTTGATAATGCTTACAACACTTTGCAGATGAAGGTCAAAGCCTTCAATACCGAGGTCCAGATTTGTAAAAATATCGAAAAGCTAAAGGAAGCCCAGGGGTGGAAAATAGCGGGGGTTGTGCTGTCAGTCGTGGCGATAGCGCTTTCTATCGTCGCGACCGTGGTGACTTTTGGCGGTGCGACCCCATTGGTCGTTGCCGCCTGGTCAATGGCGGGGGCGATCGCTGGGTTGGGGGCGGCGGGGATGCAGTCTATGGGGTCTTATATGGCGTCGCAGGTTGACGACAGCTATGACGTCAACAGTCCTAATTTTAGGGTTTCAGACAACATCAATTTGACCAAACACAAAAAACCTTCAGAAGTGATCGACGAAGCGGAGCAGGCTGAAAACGAGATCATCAATCAGATGGGAGGGGCGGGACTTCTGGAGCAAACACAAGATGGCTATTGGAATTTAAATTCCAGAGCGTTGGCCGCGTTTGAGATCCGCCAGCAGTCGCTCCACAATTTGGTCAAAATGATCGCCTACCTAAAAAAGGCTCAGCGCGACCTGAATCGGGCGGTTTTGGGGATCGTCCTGGAAAAGGCGATCAAAGATCACGGCGAAGGTTATTTATTGAGCAATATCGAAAATTCCATTCACCAGCGCCAGATGATGATGCAGGCGATCAAGTTCCAGCTCCAGGAACAAGTGACCGGCCGGAACATCGCTCGTCAAAATGAGATCATGGCGAGCAAAGCGATCTGGAGCTCTACCGCTGGAATAATCGGTGCTGTCGGCTGTGCCGCTCTGGCGGCGATTCCAGGGGCGGGCGGCTGGTCGGTGGTCCCCGCCTTTATGTCGATCGGTTCAGCGGTCGGATCTTCGCTTTATAATTACATTGAAAGTCATTCAAAATCCAGCGGCTACGGGATGAAATACGAATCGCACAGCGAGGAATTTAACCGTCTGATGGCGGAGCGCAAAAAAACAGCTACCGAAGCAAAAATTGCCGAAGACAAGCTTTATCAGATGGAAAATGCCGCTTATGAAGAATTGCTTGCCAATGGCTCTGTTGGGACCGGCGACGGCTACACGGGAGTAAATTATACGGCGGTCGGCAAAGCTTACCAGCAGATGCTTAATGTCCAGAATATCAGACAGTACTTGATGGAACTCCGCAACGCCCAGATCAGGCTTAGCGCTTCGGCCCGCCGCCAGGTCCTGGGGATCAGCACTTCGGAAACTACCGATCTGTCGGGGATAGTCGCCCAGCGCGGCTTGAGCCAAGCGATGGCGATTATCGCGGCGATCACCAGGATGCTCTCTGATAAATCGGCGGTCCAGAACCGGGCGCGCGACGCCCAGAAGCAAGCGCGGATGGCGACTTTTTCCCTGGTCGCCAATGTCTCTATCGCCGGGGTCGGTATGGGGATGGGTTATTCTCCCAACGCTTTAGGGATCGGCAAAACAGCCGCCGATGTCTCCAGGAATGTTACTCCTGGATTGATGGGCTTGGTCAACGCGACCGGAAGCTTGATCATGAACGCTCTTTGGGCGAGGGATGATTACGGCGCTTATAACAACTACAGTTCCGACCGGTCGGTCAAAGAGATCAGGGGGAACCGCCGGCAGAAAACCGAACAGGATACCTTTGACAAACTGGCCGCTTTGGAAGACCAGGTCTTCCAGGAGATGGGGGAAAATATCGTCCAGAGTATGGATGCCGGTGTTGGGTCGGTCAACGGGGAAATAACCGGGATACTTAACACCAGGATGCACGCCCTTAATAACCTGCGAAAGAGCCTCCTTATTTTGATGTCGGCGCGCGACCAGTTCAGCCAGGCGATCCGTCGGAAAGTCGGTGTCGGCGGCGGGCCGATCGCCGACGCCAATGAGCTTGCTTCCCCACAGGAGCGGGTCACCCAGCAGATCCTCAATTCCCTTACTCAAGGAGTCCAGACCCTGCTTGAGCGGCAGAACCAGATCTCGCAGTATGAAAGACAACAGTTCATTGGGAGCGTTAGTGTTGTATTAAGCGCCGCGTCGGTCGCTCTGGGAGCGATTGCCGCCGTTAAAGGGTCAAATGCTGAAAAAGTGCAAAAAGAAATTGTGAAAACCAATAATATGTCGGAAGCCAATCCTCAACAAGCGCAAACGGCGGCTAATACAACTACGGCGGCGCCGACCCAGGCGCTAACTCAACCGGCCACGCCACCCCAAACCAATCAAGCACAACCGGTTCAAGGACAGCCTAAAACATCAGGTACTCCCGGGACCCCAGCGAAAGTTGGAACTCCGGTCCAGGCCGGTACTCCAGTTCAACCTGGGACCCCAGCGCAAACTGGAACGCCAACAACTCCAGCTGGGCAGAATCCTCAAACACAACCGGTAGTTGGGCGTGCTCAAGTTCCAGGAACGCCTACTCCTCCGGCCAGAAATGTTGAAGGTCTTGATCCGGCGGAGAAAGCTAAAAATTTGAGGGAATTGGCCGCTCAGCGGGATACGCTCTCGAATTCAGCCCGTAATTATCAGTTGGCTTCCGGTTCCGTCGCTCTGGTAAATACTTTCTGGAACTTTTACGGTGGTGTCCTTGTTTTTGATCCGGCGCAGGATGAGAAAAAATCGAGCGTCAGCAACTCCAAGCTTGACGTGGTCCGGGACGGCCAAACCGCCAAAAAATCTTCAGCCCTGCAGACCAGTTCCAGTTCGTCGTCCGATAGCGGTGGGATTTATGGGGCGACCGGGGCGAACGAAGCTGACGCCCTGCAGTCGGAGGTTATGATCTCGTCTTATTCTTCTCCGACAGCCGCTAATATTGCACTGCAGAGGGCGGAACAGATGATCTCAACCTGGCAGTCGGGGATCCAGCAGGGGGCGGGGACCGCCGCTTATCTTAAATCTCAAGATAAATCGATTATTTTGCCGGAAAACCAAAGAGGGGCTGCCATTCCGGGGGAGTTGGCTGAAGGGAGCCGGATTAATTTAAACAGCGGGACAGTTGAACAGACTTACTCGATCGTTAAGGATCATAGCGACCCGGTTGCTTTTGTGAAGACCGAAGTTGACCAGGGGAGATTGAGCCGCGATCGGGCGACAATACTTCTCAATCGCCTGGAAACCGAACGGCCGGAGCTAAAACCACAGATTGACCAGGTCAGGGCTTCCCTGGCCGCGGCGGTCAGCCAGCCTGCCCCAGCCCAACCGGGAAGGCCGGCCACCCCATACCAGCAAGACACTTCAACGACCGCCTCGCGCAGTCGGGCCCTGATCGCTCATGCTGATGAGCTATTGAGCCAAGCCCAGGTTAGGACCAGTAATACGTCAACGCAGGTTGCCGCGGTCCAGGTTGATGTCCGGGCTATTAGTGCCCAGCTGGTCGACGTTGACACCCAAGTTCAGGCTGTCCAGGCTAAAATACCGAACGCGACCGGGAGCGAGCATACCAGCCTGACGCAGCAGTTGACCGCTCTGAAGCAAAGAAGGGACCAGTTGGTCACGTTATTTAACGATAAAGTCAGAGAGGTCAACCGGCTGGAGACCCAGATAAGGGCGTTGAGAACGACCAGCACAACCGAAATCGACCAGGAAATAGCCGCTCTTGAGCAGTTAAAAAGGGATGTCAATATCCCGCCTCAAGAGGTCAGGGATATTGACGCTAAAATCAATATGTTAAGACAGGCCAGGCCCCAGCGGGAGAGGGAGATCCAGCAGGCGGAGCAGAGGCTGGCCCAGGTCAAACAGGAAATCGGCCAGATCAAGGGGCAATTGACCCAGATCAACCAGCATATCGCCCAGGTCCAAAGAGAGCTGGAAAAAGAGCGGGAGAAGACCTCGAAACGAGAGCTTGATGCTGACGATAAAAAGAGCGCTTCAGCGACTGCTGGAGTGCGAGGCAGTGTGGTTAGAGCGATCGGCAATGTGGGGAATGGGCGAGGCAATGGTGGTAATGGCCAGGGGAACGGCTACAAAGATAGAGCTGACCAGCTACAGGAAGAAGAGGATAAGGTCCTGGCGTCAACAAATCATGGATCGACGATAGGAGGGCTTTCGTAATGCACACGATCTTTGGGGTCAATCCAAATAATAAGGTCAATAACCAACCGGAAGTGAAGAAAACGGTCAATCCCCAGGGGGTAGATTTTAAAGCCTCTTTAGGAGAAATAGCGGCCGCCGCGCAGAAGAAGGTGGTCAATAAGGGGGGGAAAGAGGGGCTCGAATTTGATAACTGGCGCGACATGGAGGAATCCCTGTATTACGACAAAGAAGAGGTCGAAGAAAAAGCGACCTTAGAGAACATAAAGAAGCTAAAGAAGATGATTAAGAATAAGCTGGAACAAGAAAAGAAGTGACTTTCGTTAACCGCGCACTTAAGTGCGCGGTTATAAAACAGTTGAGGCTAAGTTTGGAGATGCAAGTATTTGGCTTGTTTGAGCGATAAATAAGTGAGAGGTGAGTTTAATGGCGGTTGATAAAGTCGGTAGTTCTTATAACGCGGCGGCGCAGGCGCCTAAAGATAGCGGTAATAAACAGATAACCAGGAAAGATATCCAGGACTTGTTTATTAAAAATATCGTTGCCCAGGCCAAATCATGCGTCGGCAGTTCTTCGACCAAGATGAATATCTGCGTGACCGGCAAGGGAGCTAAGGCCTAAATCCCGCCCTCTGTCTTGCCCTTGCCCGAGCCTTTTCTCTTGCCCTCTCTTCCCTGCAAGTTTTTCCCCTATTCCCACGATAAATATACGGAATGGATATTTCAAGTCAATATAACAGCTCTTCAGTTGGTAGTGACCTCAAACGAGGGGAGAGCGATCTATTATCGTCGCTAAGCGGAGGCCGCAACCCGCTCGATAGTTTAGGCGACCGGGTCAGCAGTGCCATTAAGCAGGACGACCAGGCGGTTAACAGCGTCGATTCCCAGGCGGTCAAGCGGATGATCTCTGACCTTTTCGCGATGCCGCAAGCCGGGACGACCCATAATAGCGTCGTGTGAAAATAGTTCTGAATCGCATGCAAGTTTTTTGCAGGCGGACCCGATAAGTAAGTGCAAGGGTTGATTGAGTTCCCGCTCTCGACAGGCGGGCGAAAAAAACAGGAGGTGAAATAAGGTATGTCATACGCAGGCGCAGTTGATAATTTAGGAGATGCAATTGATAATGTTCAAACAACTCTCGGTGAACAGATCGACAGTTTGGCTAGCAACATTGATAATCTTTCTGACGCGGCTAAAGCTGGCGATGTTGCCAAAGGTGGAGTCACCGATGGCGGTATCATCAAGCTACAGTACGCGATCAATAAATTAACCGGTGCTGCTGAACATGGTACTTCAATCTTTACTAAGGCTGAAGCTAATACCAAACGGATTCAGCAGATGGCGATCCAGTAAAGTGTGTTGGGAGGGGGAGCGATCCCCCTCCCTAATCCAAGAGAAAGTTCTTCTCCTGGATTAGGGAATGGAAAAAAGGAGTGAAATAAATGGCAGGTTTAAGCCCGATCATATACAACGGAAATATTGATGTTACTTCTGATGTTAAAAGCACCATCAAATCAAAATATGGTGATTTTGTCAAAGTATTGGAAGAGATCTCCGCGGCAATGCTCAACGACTCCGAAATGGTTTTCCCGATGTTTCCAAATCAAAAGGTTAAGCCGTCCGATGCTTCCTTTGGCGTTTTATCAAGCTATACCATGGACCAACTCCAGCAACAGATGGAATCACTGCTTGATTCCGTGAAGAAAAAATCCGAGCTCGACAAAATGACTTACGGTCTGTTTGGCTAATCGGCCGGAGGAGACTGAATGTCAACCAACTTTTTAGCAAAACCACGGCGTAACTATATTGTCCAGCCGGACATATTAAATTTCCCCACCAAAAACAAGGAATTGTCACAAGACTTTAATTTTGTGATGGAGATGTTCAAGTTTCTCCCCAAGATGCAGCAACTGGCGTTTGAAGGAAAACGGTTTGCGCCGGAAAAAGACAAAGATGCCGGTACCGCGCAAACCCTTGGCGGGATAGAGCTATCTGAAGAATGGATCCAGGCCTTGAACGAATATTCGATTTCCGACACCGGAATTTACGGCGATTCATATGCCAATAAAGATCACTATGGGGATACTAGCTGGACACCTCTTAACAATGAACAAGTAATTGCGAAATATGAAACTGCTGGCGGTGGCCCCTGGGATTGGCATACCGACTGGGTTGCCGGTTTTAACCATTTTAATGTTGGCCTTTTTGCTAAAGATGGGGAGTATTTTTGGGGGGAGGCGGTAGGGAGAGGGCTGGAAAATGTCGATTTTATCGCCGAAGGATGCGAATGGAACCACCTGGAAGAGAGGACGCCTATCGGCAGTTTTACCGCTCTTTTGACCAATGGCCCGCCGCGCGACAAAGACGCCTCGCTTGATACCGACGTCAATAAATCGTTCTTTTTGACCGATGCCTTTTTGGGGGCGATCGGATCGAGTTGGCCGGAAGTCAACAGTGTCTTAAATAAATTCAGTGGCCAGAGCTTTTACCAGCTGGTGATGAATTCGACCCAACCTGATCGGGTCGGCGCTTCTTATAAAGCCATGAATTCGCGCGAGCTCTTTTTAATGGTCGCCGCGATGATCGAAGCCCGCAATCGGGTTTATTCAATCTCGGAAAAGATCTTTGGGAGCGTCGCCCTGACTTGGGATGACCAGCAGATGATGGCCGCTTTTGACAACTGGTTGACGCAACATAATAGTTCAGCTGTTTCCCACGGGATCAACGCCTTCCGGATCCTTTTCCAAATGCAGCATCTATTCCTCAACGAAATGGCGATGTTTTCGGCGACCGATGAATCCCGCGGTTATGCCGCAGGGGTTCTGGACCGGGCCGCTTTCAAACAATTTTCCAAGGACCTGGGGGGAGAGTTTTATTCCGGCGCTTCCGGCAACAAGGGGGCGCTTTTTAGCTTTATTGAATCGATGGGGATCACGCTTAATTCCGACGTGATAGGTTTCCTGCGCGGTAACCTGGCGAGTATGAATATCCATACCAGGCCGGAAGATATCCCCTTGCCTGAAAATCTTCAGGGATATGGGGGTAAGCTTCAAGCGGCAAAGTGGCTGGTGGAACAATGGTTTGGCTCTAATAAGGTCTTGGCTGGCTACAACGAGATGCCAAAATCAGAAACTTTTGGTCCGTCGATCGACTTCAGCAAAAAAAACGAGGAAAATGGCTATGAGGAATATAACGGGATAAAGGTTCCCTGGGCGATCTCTAATCCGGGGGCGGCCCGGAGCTATGGTTGGGACCGCGTTTCCGGTCCATTTTTTGACTGGCGCTATGATTGCCGGAGTAATAATTTTATTAAAACTAATGACGAGCAATACCAGGAATGGAGCCCAGAATGGGCAAGTGTTTATCAGGCGCTGGATGCGAAATATGGTTTGGCCTATCTTAACCCAAATACATTTAATGAAAATGTTAACCACCGGAACTATAACCGGATGATCATGGGGGGGCTCAATATTCAGGAGATCATGGGCCGGAGCGGCAACCTTGACCCGTACAATAACAGTTGGGCGGTTTACCAGCTGGGGAACCTGATCCGCTATGGCGAAGTCAAAGATAAAGTGAGAATGAATATTTATAATTTTAGGGAATCGACTGAAAAGTTTCGTTTTAAGAGGGCTCAAGCGGAATTTGAAGAAGAAAAGGATCGGATCAAGGATGAGGAAAGCCGGGATGGCAAGTACGAAAACAAAGTTAAGAATAATTACCAGCAAATGAAAAAACGGGGCGAGGCTCTGCTGAGAAAAGCGGAAATGACCAGAAAACAAGAAGAAGCGTCATTGGCCAAAAAGAGTGACGCTAAGCACGCTGAAAATGCCAAAGCCCAAAAGAAATCAGCCGGCCAGGCGCCCCAAAAAGCCTCAAAAAAAGCCTGATTGATCCGCTAAAATAACGCAAGTTTTCCCCTTTAAAATACGATATATTAATAGGAGATAAGTGTAAAATTATGACCAATTCGCCAAACATTGGAACACAGTTAAATAACAGCGAGCGGTTTTACGCCGCCGCTTTCCGCAACCCTGCCTTGAGCTCCTTGGCGGCGCGTGAAACCGGGGAACAGCGGCCTGGGGATGCGACCCGGGAAACTGGTTTGTCTTGGGATAGCGACAGCAAGGGGGAGCAGTCAATTAACAGCGGTATCACGGATACACTGACCCTTTCTACCTCCACCGTTTCCCGCAGCAGTTCGATTATTTCCCAACCTCTTGGCTCGGTTTTAAAGAGCCAGGGGAAGCTTCAACAGTTCCGGGAACAGCTGATCGGTAAACTGCTTGATGCCTACGGTGATGTATTTCGCAATACCTTCCATTGGAACCTCCCTTTGGCGAATATGGCCAAATGGTCAATTGACAACATCTTTAACCGTTTATCTATCCTGGGGGTTGAGCAGACCAAGCTGGATCAGATCAAAACTGAAGTGACCACGGCAATGCGGAGTGAAAATCGGGGGAATATGCGGCAAGTGGTCCAAACTGAAGCTTATCAGGAAGTGGGGATCGCTTAAATGAGAAAGAAAAGCAAAGCGCAAAACAAGGTGGTAAATGAGCTAAAGAATCAGCTCATGATCCAGGCAGAGAGGTTGGGGATCAAGGACGATTATACCCCGGCCTGGTTTATTGAACAGAAGACTTTGGCCTTTGGTAAAATTCTATCCGAACTTTACGCGGAGAGGGCCAACCTGGAATATGAAATGAATATGCTTGGCTCCGATAAAAGAGACCTGCTGATCAAGCTGGAGAGGCTTCACTCTTATATTCGCAAGGCGGAAAGCCTGCGCGAGAGATACACCGACGATCTTACCCGCCTGATTGACAAAGGGTACAAGATAACCGAAAATGGCCGCAAGCTTAGCTTCCTTGACAAAACGGAAGTTAAGTCTATGGCTTAAGGAGGAGCGATGCTTTCAGTCTGCATGATCGTCAAGAACGAAGCGGCCAATCTGAAACTGACCCTGCCGCAGCTGGTTAAGCACGCGGCCGAGGTGATCGTAGTTGATACCGGGTCAAGCGATGAGACAATTGATGTGGCGGAGAATTTGGGCGCTAAAGTTTATAATTTTGAATGGATAAGTGATTTTGCCGCCGCCAGAAACTACAGCCTTTCACTGGCCAAACAACCCTGGATCTTATGGCTTGATGCCGATGAATACCTCAAAGAAGAAGACGTGGCCGGTTTGATCGAAGAGCTAAAAAAGACCCCCGAGACCATTGACGCTTACCAGCTTATCATCACAGAATCCCCTTTTAACCAAACTGTCCGGGGGAGCAGCTATCCCCGGGTCAAAGTATTCCGGAGAGAGCGGGGGCTCCATTTTGAACGGACGATCAATGAGCAGCTGGTTGACCAAAGCGGCAAGGCGGTTGACGGGGAAATATTGCCGATATTGATCTATCACTGGGGACGGTTTTTGAGCGAGCAAAAGATGACGGAAAAAAAGGCCCGTTATTACCGGATGTACAATGATCACCTCCGTGACCACGCGACCGATCCATATGTCAATTTCTTGCTGGCCGATCTGTTGAAAGAAGATAAGCGGTTGGTTGAAGCTTACGCCGCATATGGCATAACGGTTGAACACGCCGGCTTTGACGGAAAGATAAAAAAAGAGGCTTTAATAAAAATGGCCGAGATTGGCTTGAAGATCGGCAAGTTTAAAGAATCAGTGAATTGCGCGAAAGAAGTCTTAAAGATCGATGAACAGTCGGTCGCGGCTAAGAATGTCCTGGCGACTTTACTAGTTGGTGTTGGGCAGGTTGAACCGGCGATCGAAATGCTCGAAGAAGCTTTGAACCAAACCGGAGAAACAGTTGATCCGATCAGGGACAAGATTATCCCGCGGGTTGTTCTGGCTGACGCGTACGCCAGAAAAGGAGACCAGGAGAAAGCGGCCCGCTACCGGGCCGAAGCCGCTAAGTTAGAGGAGAAATATAATGCCCATTCAACAAAATAACCAGCAACAAGCGGTTGCCGCGAATATGGCGGCGGCTAATAATGTCTCGGAAGCCAATAAAGAAGAAGTTCTTCGCGAGGCTCGTGATACCAAAGTAAACACCACGGAAAGCCTGGTCAAGCAGGCCTTGAACGGCACCACTGGAAACAAGGCGGGAAATCAGCTGTTAGCGGCTTTGATGACCAAAATGGGGGACTCTTTCTCTACCGAGAAGATCCTGGGGAAATTTGAGCGGGAAGGAGCGGTCCCGGAGGAGCAAGAGAATTATTCCGACCAGGTCAGCGTAAAACCATCAAACCAATGGGTTAAAAAAAGTAAAATAATCGATGGTGGGAGAGGTGGGGATGAAGGGGATGGCCGGCAACCGACAGAGGTCAAAGAATATCTTAAAACTTATTCGCAGTATCTGGTCAACGGAGGAAATGAGCTAAAAAAGCAGGTTGAAAAACAAGAACGGTCGATGGTTGAGAATGGTAAAGTAAAACTTAATGAGATGATGAGACTTCGGGCGGATGTTGCCAAATCGGTTCGCCAGGAAGTGACTAAGCAGCTCAAGGAAGCTTTTCAGAAAGAACTCTTCTCCCAGGGGAAGCTTGAAGGATTGATCGCGCGCAACGGTGTTTTAAAGGTGGCCGACTGGGCCTTTTTAAATGACCGGATCGGCGGCAAACACTTTGGTTTAAAAGCGGCGACCGAAGAGGCGGCTGTTGAAGCGAGAGAAGAAGTTAACACTTTTATGAAAGATGAGTTATCACGAGCGGTGACTAAAAAAATGGTCGCGGAGGGGCGTGAGGTAGCCAAAGCCGAAAAAGAGATCAATGACCTGCTGCAAGTCGCGGCTAAATGCGGGTTTGACGTCAATAGTTTTATGCAGTCCGCTTCCAAAATGATGGTTGACCAGGGGTTGGTCCCGATCTTTGGAAATGATCTGGCGGCGCAGGCCCAGATGAATGAGAATGGCGGGCAAGGTGAACGCCAGCAGTACCAGTACAGCCAGGATGAAGAAAAAGACGTGCTGATGGAGCAGATGCGGGTCATCTATATGCAGAAAGCGATTAGCGGCGATTGGCGTAGTAATCTTGAAGTCTCCTTTAAAATGATCAGGACCAGGAACGGGCTGGTTAAATTGGGGATTAAAATGGAAGATTTCTCCAGGCTGGAAAGAGAAGGCCGGCAGCTGGCCAAGCTTAAGCTGGTCCAAATGCTTGAAGAAGGCTTTGGCGAGCGGGCTTCTTACGCGACGCTTAAAGGGGCGGCCTGGTCAATGACGGAGAAAAAGATAAAAAATATTTTGCGCAACCTGTCAAAGCTTGGGGTTGAACTTGACGACAGCGACCTTAAAGAGATCAGGGATAAAATGAACGACAAAGTCTTTGCCGAAGTTGAACATGAAGTCAATATGATGGATGGCGCCTTGCAAGCGAGAGATTCAAATTACTTGAGGAACAAACGAAAAACAGCCCTGCAGATCTTGGACCGGCTCTCGAAAGAGTCGAATATTCCTTGGAATTATGATAAAATTAAGAAGGTTGAAGTAGCGACTTAAAAGGAGGATTTTATATGGGTGATATGGATATTTCAGGTTTTGGCGGCGGGTTTGGCGCTCTTGGATTTAATCCGATGGAAGAGCCCATGAATAGCAACTTCGCGGCAATTGAACAGCTACTGAACGCCAGTAGTGATATAACGCAGAACCTCCTAGATCAAACCAGGCAGGCTGAACAAGATTTCGCTAAATTTAAGAAAAATCTTGATGAAAAGAGATTAAAAGAAGCTCTTCCTCAACTTGTGCGGATGCAAGCCAGAATTGATAATCTTCTCAAACAGCTTGATTCCAGCAGTGTTTCTCTAACCCCGGCTGGTAGTGACGCACGGCGTACTTTAGGCATCATGAAGGCGCAAGTGGCTGACCTGGAAGAACAGGCCCGGCGAGCCAGGCCGGCTGGTGGAGCTGTTCCACAGGATCCTTCTATCGCTTGATTACTTGTTAAGTAGTTAAGCAGTGTCTAGCTGCAAATAAATCATGCTATAATTCCCCCAAATGGAAAGCATCTTCATTTGTCCCAAATGCCGCGCCGCTTTAACAATTTCCACCGACCACTATGATTGTCAAAATTGCCGAGCTCAATGGCCAATTTCGGCGGGTGTCGTTAAACTAAGCGAAAAACTGTCATATTGGAGCCTGCTTCCCCAGGAATTATTTCAAGATTTTCTTGCGGAAGCGGAAGCGAAGGGGTGGCGGGAGGCGATCGTTTCATCAAACCAACAGCAGGTCAGAGAGTTATTAACCTTTACCGATAGCCCATCCCGAGCGGATGGCTCGTTTTACCTTTCTCTAACTGATGAGAGTAGGGTTTTAGACCTGGGACCCGGCTGGGGCTCATACACCTTCGCGATCAGTCCAAGGGTCAAGGAGATTGTCGCGGCGGACACCAACAACGAAGCTTTGCGGTTTATCAGTTTGCGGGCCAGGCAATCAAAGATAAGCAATATAACCCCAGCTCTGATCGAACCATTGGATTATGCCCGGCTCCCTTTTGCCGATAATGCCTTTGACGCGGTGATCATGAATGGGGTATTGGAGTGGGTTGGCGCGTATTTGGCGCAAGGCGACCCGTTAAAGATCCAGTCGGCTTGTTTAAAAGAGACCGCCAGGGTCCTAAAGCCCGGCGGCGAGATCTGGCTGGGGATCGAGAACCGGTTTGGCCTGCGGTATTTCTACGGCGCGCCGGACGATCATTTGCTGTATTACGCGCCGGAAAAGAGATTGGCCTATACGACCCTTATGCCAAGGTTGCTGGCCGATCTGGTCACGCGTCAAAAACTCGGCCGGCCTTACCGGACCTATACCCATTCGTTGTGGGGCTTAAAGAGGCTTTTAAACAGGGCCGGACTTGACCGGTTGGAGTTTTATTATCCGGAAGATGACTACAGAGCGCTTTCGACCAGAATAATTCCGGTGGAGGCGATGGAAGCTAAACGGCAAGTCGGATCAAAAATTAAGAACCAATTGGTTGCCGGTCTTGTTAAAACGTTTGATCTTGAGCCGGCTTTGTGCGATTCGTATTTTGTCCTGGGCGGGAAAACAAAATGATCCCATTTATCAACGAGCGACTATTGGCGGATTGGTCCAGCTTCAATGTCGGCGCGAAGCCAGATCGGTTGTTGTTTATTAAGTATGCCGACCGGTTGATCCGCTCCCCGGAAAAAGCCGTTCTCACTTTTTTGGTCAAAGGGGTGTACAAAAGCGAACAAAAGCCGTTGTTTATTGTCCGGTTCCCTCGCTACTCCGGCGGGGAAGCGGTCCTAACCTTACAGTTGGAAGAGGCGAACCTGCGAAAAGCCGCGGCCCTCCCCAATATTCCCCGCCTACTGCTGGCGGCGGAAATTAACAAAGCAAAGGTTGTGGTGATCAGCTTTTTACCAGGGGAAACAATGGGTCGGAATATTTTCTCGGAAGATTTGCTCGGCGTTTTTTCCGATTCATTTGAGAGGTCTTTTGGCTGGTTGTCCAGCTCCCAAAAGGCGCTTGGAGCGGCAGAAAGCTTGTCGCCAATCGATCTTGTCAATAAAATAATTGCAGAATATACCGCCATTTTTCCAAATAAGGCGGCCGCTAATAAGCACGTTTTTGAACGTTTACAAGAAGCGGCTTCCAAGCAGAGCGAGATCCGGCTTCCCTTGTATTTTCAGCACGGGGACTTCCATGTCGACAATATATTTGTCGCGGCTGGCCGGATCTCCGGCATTATTGACTGGGAGGACGCGCAATTTCCCGGGTTGCCTGGTTTTGACCTTTTTCATTTCGTGAAAACATATTTTGAGGCGATCGGCGGCGCTTTTGCCGATCAAAATATGTATGAAGAGCTCGCTTTTATTTCGAGCCATGAAAAAGTGATCGGCTTGATCAACCAGCACGTGAACGGATACTATTCAAAAATGCAAATTGATCCCAGGCTGGAGGAGGTCTTATTGCCGCTCTACCTGATCAAATCGGCTGTGTACGCCGGTTCCCCGCGAAAACAGGCGTATCTTGCCTTAAAAAAATTGGATATATTGATCTCTTTAATGCCGCATAACATCTCCGATCTAATGAATTATCTTAGTGTTTTTGGTTTTAGCGACATGGCTCGGAAAGCGGCAAAAGAGGGGAATGCTTTGCTGTTGAAAAACTGTCAACAGAAAGTATCGGAGATTACCGAGAGCGCTAAAAAACAAGAAAAATAAAAGGGCGGGGTATGACGGGCCTGTTTTCCGCCATCCCCACCCAATTTTATATCTGTTGCGCCCGGCTAAGCATCACGTAATACGGATGCCGTTGATTGATCTCCCCATTGGTTGAAACGAAACCGGAATCTTTATCCGCCTGGGTCGGCTGGATCGAACCATCCATTAATTGCGCGAACCTGACCACTTCTCCCATGGCGTCGGTCATTCGCGCCTGGAAAGGCTGGTAGAGCTCATGGCTGGTGTTGATCTGCTTATCGGCGGTGGCAAACCCCAGGCTGATGTCGGCCTCGGTTGGGACCGCCCCTCCCAGCAGAGCGCTGAAGCGGCGCATCTGGCGATCACGGACGATCGCCATTTGGAACTCTTGCGGCTTGCCGTTGAAGAGCCAGGCGGTCAGACCTTTTTCGGCTTCAGCTCCTTCTTTTAAGGTTCCGTCGCTATTGAAAGCGGCGCGAAGCTCGTGGTTGTCGGTCCGGCCGAGGATGTCTTCGGCTTCCTGGGTATCACTGGAAACCAGGGAGGCGACCTCATCCTGAAGTTGTTTGATCGAGACACGCCGCATGAAATCCGGCATATCGATCCGGGGGAATTGCCGGGTAACGGCGGCGGTCAACTTGGTCTGGTCTCCGGCAAACTCTAATTTACCGGCGTTTTCCCTCAAGAATTGATATGCTCTGGCTTCATCTAAATGAATATCGCCTTCCGGGTAGGGGAGTTCCCGCTCCGCCATTGATGGGTCGGTGGGAACACCACCGGCGCCGTCGGAAAGATCGTGGCTTCTAACCCGGTAGGTGGTTGGGAAATCGACCCTGGTCCGCAGGGCGGAAGCCAGGCTGTCGAACGGCAGGTCGACCCCCTGGAAGAAAGCGGCATCGCGCGGAGAGCCGTCGTAATTCAGGACCGCGCCGTCTTCTCCTCCCATCCAGCGCATCAGGAGCTGGGCCCTAGTCCCATCCCGCATTTGAGTAATGGTTTTTAAATATTCTTCCGCTTTGACTTTGACCTCCCCTTCAGAAACGGCGATCGCGCCGAGCTTATCGAACATCGGGAGAGAGAGGAAGCCGAGGACCGCGCAGCCGACGACTTTATCAAAGGCGCCGCCGTTCAAAACAGCGCGGGCGACCGCGTTCATCCCTTCTTCGTGGACCTGCAGGCGGAAACCGAGCTCCTGCTGGCCATAGATCGAAGCGACGCCGACGTCGTTGACTACCTGGAAAATAGCGAGCGCGGCCAGCGAAGCGGAGCCCCAAGACATTGCCCTAACTCCAGCGACTGCTCCCGGGGTTGCTCTAAGGCCTCCCTGGATCATTGCCCTGCCGAGAAGCGCATCTTCGTGCATAGAGGTTATTGCCCCCCCAATAAAGTGGGCTCCGGCCAGCCCGGCCGCCAGTTGGGCGATATGGCCGCGCATAACTGAATCATCCTTGACTCCGGCGGCGTTGAGGATCCCGTTATAGAGACCGGAGGCAAGGTAGGTGTAGGCGATAGCGGCGGCAGTTCCGCGGAAATCTTTGGCCAATTCAGTCCGTCCGGCCGAAGTCCTGGTCATCCCGGCAATACTCCTCAAGCTTCCCCTTTTGAGGCGCCATTCGGTCATTTGGGCGGTGGTGATGCCGCCAAGCTGAAGGGCGGCCGGATTTTCTACTCCCATGCTCTTTAGTACCTCTTCGGCGAGAAGGGCGGCGACCATGACAGCGGTGAAGCGGGTCCCCCCTTTTACTGCCGCTCCTCTGGCGCTTCTGATCCTGTCAATTGTCCGACCAAAAGCGGTCTCCCTGACGCTGACCGGAGCGACCCGCTCCGCGGGAGGCCGACCGCGGTTGAAATCCTCAATAGCGGAGTTCAACTGCTTGATCTCCTCTTTTAGGTTCTTCCCCCCTTCGGTCTGTTCCCAGTAAGCCCGCCAATCGGAGTGGCCGTCCATAGTCCGGGCGGCGCTGTTTAGGTGGTGGCGGGATAATCTAACGATCTCGGCTTTTGCTTCCGATGGGGTCAGGCTGTCGGGAATGCCGCTCCGATCGAGGAGGGAACGGTTCTCCGGCTTCATCGCTTCCCGGGCGAACGCTCCGTCTTCGAGACGGGCAAAGGAAGAGAGCCGGCCGACGTCGGAAACCATGGTGCCGAACCAACTGGCGCCGGTCGTTGGCTGGAGATGAACCCGGGCCCGGCCGAAATGGCTGATTTCCCGGCCGGAAATTGCCCCTTCGCCATATGAGAGGGCGCGGATCGACTGGTCGCCGACCTGGTTAGCCAGGTGATGGGCGACTTCGGCGGTCAGCTTACTGTCGATCTCCGCCAGCGGAATGTTGTAGCGTTTGGCAATGTCGGCTTTAAGGTCGGTCCGCATCTGGCTGACCAGCTCCGCCGCTTTTGGTTGATAGAACGAGTCGATCGAAGAGAAAGCCCGGCGGTGGGTCCCATTAGGACTGCGAGAGACCATCTCCTGGTAGCTGATCCGCTCTTCCACAGTCGCGGCGTACTCGTGGCCATAAAGTTCAATGTTGACCCTTTCGAAGTTGAGGCCTTGGACCTCAAATGCGAGGGTGCCGCGCTGGGCGGTGGGGTGGGCACCGCCGATTTCGATCTCCAGGTTTATTCTTTGGGTCGGGTTATTGACCGTGTGCTCGGTCAGGTAGGCGGCCTGTTCGTGCATCAGCGATCGAGTTAACGGTTCGTTCAAGCCGGTCGCTCTGGTTAACCTTTCGGCGCTGTGGAGCCGATAAACCTCGACGATGCCGCGGCCGACCCGGTAGGCGAAGCGGCGGGGAGAAAGCAAGACCTCCTGCATATTCGCAAAATTGAAAGAGAGGGTCCGGTTCCAGGCTTCGGCGATCCGGGTGCCGCCGGAAGAGCGGAGGATGCGCCCTAAACGGGTGTTGGGTTTTTGGCCCGCCCGCTGGATGATCTCACCCATTGTTTCCTTGGTCGGGTTGATGGAAAATTCTTTGGCCGCTTCCGCCATCTGATAGCGTTCATAAAGCGCTTGCCGAAACGCTCCCGCTCCCTCGGTGTTGGAGCCGGGGTTTCGCTTGAGCCACTGGCAGACCTTAATAAAGCCGTCAAGTGCCGCGTTGCTTCCTCCCCTGGTCAATCCCCTGGAGAAAGTGTAAGTTTCCGCGAAAGAGTCCTGCATCATCCCGGTGACGGAGAAGGCGACGGCGTTGGCGACGGCGTCGTCGTAATTACCGTCGTAGACGTTTTTTAGGACCTGGGCGAGCAAGACCGGCGGGAAAAATGGGCCGATCAGGTCGATGACCGCGGTTGCTTGTTTGTAAGCAAAAGTCCTGGCGTTTTCACCAAGGTATGGATCCCCGGCAAGGGCGTCGGACCCCAGTCGGCCAAGCCCGGTCCAGAAACCGGTCCCCTGTGTCAGCCAGATGATCGACATCTTTTGGGCGGAGGTCCCGGCTAATAGCGAAAGTCCGTAACCTCCCGCCAAGAGATAATCACCGGGACGGCTGTTACTTAGCATCCCGGCGGTAAATAGGCCGGCGCCGATTTTTCCGGCATGGACTCTTTGGAAGGCTTGAGTGATCGGCTTGCCGATCACCGGAACGGCGTCAAGCCCTCTGAAAAAGAGCATTGTTTGCACGGTCTTGGCGGCGGTGTCGGCGGCGTCGGCGGAGACGTTGAGGAGGCGAGTGCCGGAGGGATTTCTCTCCAGCCAGCGCTCGGCGTCGCGGCCGATAAAGCGATGCCTGGCGCCGATCGGGCGGCCGGTCTCTCCGGTCACCTGGTCCAGGATATCGTCGAGAATGCCGCCGGTCTTGGTTGGGACGCCGGAGAAAGCGCTGGTCGCGTGGGTGGTCTCTTCTCCGGAAGAGAAGTTGAGGACCCGCAGTTCAACTTTTTCGCCGCTGGTCCTTGATCGGCCTCCGGCTTCGGTTACAGCCTGGCGGATGGCCAGGGCAAAGTTGATCCCTCCCTCGCCGGTCTCGCTCGACATCATTCCCATGAGCGGGAGGACGGTGGTAGCGTAAACATTGACCGCTTCCTGGACCGGGTCGCGCCGCAGGCGGGGGATAGCCGGGTTGAAGTCGATCCCCTGTCCGGTATTGACCTGCTGTCGCAGAGCGGTTATGTACGTTCGGAGATGGGCGATCTTTTCGTCGGGAGTGGTAACCCCGGACGGGAAGGTATAATGGGTCTGGTTGATTGCCAAAAAGAGCCCTTCCTGTTGAGGAGAGTCGGGATCTTTTTCCAGCATCTCGGTGATAAAGCGCTCAAATAGATTGGCGACGCTGTTCAATATAGCGGTGTTTAACTTAGTGTCGTTTAAGGTGACACCGGCTTGCCAGGCGATCCCGCCCCCTGCCGCTCCCCGCTGGAGCAAGTCGGCTTTGATCATCCGGGCCATCGGTTGGGCGGCCCGGTCGAGGACCGATTCAATACTCCCTTGCCGGAACGGGACGGCGTTGGCGGAAACAAAATCGGAGACGGCCCCTCTCCCTTCGCGCTTATTTTCCGGTTTGCAAAAGCGGACAACTGCCTGGACCAGGAATTTGACCAGGGCGGTCTCCCGATCGTCGGCGGCGGTGACGTTGAGCGTCCCCCAGTTGACGTCGGGCCGGCCGGCGATATACTGGCGCAAAGCGCCGAGCCGCTGGTCGCGATCTCCCAATAAACCGCTAAGGAGCGGGTTCCGGTTGATCATGGTGGTCCGGTCGGTGGCGTCGATCGGGGCGGGGAGGGCGCCGATCGAGATCTGCATCAGCGATGAGCCGAACAAGAAACCGTAGTCGTCAACCAGGTGGAGGAGAAAATCGCGGTCGATCCGTCCCGAAGAGAGGAACTCGCTCCGGGTTTGGCCAACCTCGGCCGGATTGGTCCGCAAGCGGCCGATGTCGTCGGAATAAAACTCTTCTTTGAGAGAGAGGATCAGCGAATCGTCGACATTGCTGATCGCCCGCCGGCTTCCAGCCTGTTCATACTCGGCCAGGCGGCTCCAGAGGTCTCGGCCAAGGGTCCTGGTTGAAACATAAAAGCTATCCAGGTCGGTCCGCCCTTCGGACCGGATGACGCTGATGAGCTGGGTTCGGCCGTCTTCCACCTGCTCGGCTATACTGTCGATTGTCCTGACAAAACCGCGGCAGATGAGGATCGTGGCCAGGATATCCTGGCGGACGGCGTCGGCGTTATCGACCCCGGGAGCGACAAAGATCCGGGAGAGTACCTGCTGTCTGTATGAAGGGTCGCTTAAGCGTTGTTCATCGAGATCAAGGAAGTGGATGGCGGTCTTATTCTCCCGGAGGAGAGAAGAGACCCGCTGGAGAAGGGCGACCTGGTCGGGAGAAAGATTTCTTTTGGTCCCGAGGAAATTAAAAGCTTCAGCGGAAGAGATATAGATCTGGTCTTCAAGGTCCTGGGCGGTGATCTGGCCGCGGACCACTCCTCCCTCTTCGACCGGGTTGTGGGCGGTCAGCCCTCTTTGCCGCAGGAGGGTATAGATCCCGATCCGGTAAGCGGCGATCGGTTCGCCGCCGTTAAAGTCGGCGAAGTTGTTGTAATCTTTCCAGATGTTGACGTCGTACTGGCTGATGTGAGTTAGATTTCCAGCCGCGACTGGGCCATCGGTCCGGGGGGCCTCGATCGATGCAAAGGCGTTGATCCCGATCTCCGCCGCTTTGGAAAACTCCGTCGCGCCGATGATCGTCCAATTTCGCGTGATGTTTCCCGCCCCTTCCCCCGCTTTTTTCCATTCACCGGGCTTATAGCCGGTTGCCACTTGGTTTAATATCCCCCTGACGATCTGCCGGATGTTGGCGAGGAGCTGGGGTTGCGGAGTGTCTCCCTGGGCAAAATATTGGCTGATGGGGAGGCTCGGGTTTTGAAAAAGCTGGGAGACGACGGTGGTCAGTTTGTTCTTAATGTAGTCCGCTTGCTTTTCGACGATCTCCTTATTTTTGGCGATCAAGGCGTTAAGTTTTGTTAAGACCGCCTGGAGTTCCGGTTTATCTCGAAGCTCGGGATGGGCCTCGATCTGGCTTCTAAAGTTTCTGACGATGTTTTCCAATAAAGCGGTTTGTCTTCGAACCAAAAGCGCCTTGAACCTTTCCGCGACCTTATTGACGGCGGAGGGGAGATTGGCCTGCAGGTTTTGCCGCAAGGCCGGGTCCCGCAAGACCTCATTGAACGCTTCTTCCGTAGAACCGGCGAGCAGGGTAAGTGTTTCGCGTCTTAAGCTCGCTGGAGAACTTTGCGAGCGCTGTCCCAGCTCCAAAAGAAGGGCCTGGACGAATTGTTTATTTAAAGGGGCCGCGTCCAGCGCGGTTTTAAGCTGTCCGACCGCGGCATTGTAGTCTCGGCTTGACGCGTCAAATTCCTGGTTGGCGTCGGTATTTGAGTAGAGGAGGTCGGCGATCCTAAAAGCGACCTCTTCCCCCGGGTCTTTTTCCGAGGTTCTGATGGCGGGATTCCCTGCGGCGGAGATCAGGGAGTCGGACGAGGTCTGGCCAAAAACACCGAGGGTTGGACGGGTCGTCTGGCCAAAGCTTGGCGTGGCAAAGCGAATCATCGCTTTAGCGACGATCAGTTCCGGAGAGTCGTTGGTCAGCGCCCGGCGGCTCCCATCGGCCGGGTTAAACAGGAAATATTGCTCGGTCTGTTCCCGCAAAACCGCGATCTGATATTTCCCTCCGACAAAGTCGCGGTAGATCGATAAAGCCTGGCTCAAGCTGACCCTGCTGCCAGCCCCGTAGTCAGACAAGGCCCGTGCCATCATCTTGTTGAGCTGTTCCTGCGAATCAAGGAATGAGCGTAAAAGCGGCGCTTCGGTCGCCAGCCGCCGGCTGGCGATCTCTTCGGGGGAAAGGGGGCGGGTGGTCCGCGCTGTCCGGAGAGCGTTAAAGGTAGTGATGGTCTGCCGGTCAAGTGTGCCGGCCGACCTTAAGTAAGCGGTGGCCGCTTCCGCCGGTTTGTTCCCATCGATGGCGATCTCGATGTTGACCAGGCTCTCCCAGGTGACCCCGGGGAGAAGCTGTTGGTTAATTGGCGAGTCCGGTTTAATTTCTGTGTCCTGGTCGTGGGCGAATACTTCCCGGTATTGTTTAAATACCCGGCTGATCCGCTCAAGCAGAGGAGTGGCTGCGGCAGGCGGGGCATACTGGTCTCCCAGCCGCTGGCGCAAGGCCTTGTCCGCCAGGAGCGCCCGGTCAAGTATCCTGACCGCGATCGCGTTCCCGGGAGGGAGCCAGCTTTCCCAGTTCGGATCCCCCTGATCTTTTTTTTCTTTTCTGATCTTTTCCAACTCTTTGGTCAGCTCTTCTAAAGACTTGGTTGACCCTCCCAAATGGGAGGTAACGGAATTTAATTCCTGGCTCAAGCGTCCCGCTTCACTATCAAAGATCGCTAAATGCAGGGTCGAGGTGACATAGCGGCCGACCGAAGCGAGGGCCTCGGTCGGGATCTCGGCGCCGACCGCGGCGAGGACCGTGCTTTCCAGGCGGCCGTTCCTGGTAACCGCTTTTTGTTCCAGGTAATATGCCCGTTTTTCCAGCCGGGTCAAAACTGCTTTTCCTTCTTTGAGTTCTTTTTCCAGGTTCTCCAGGCCAACTTTAAGTTCAGTAAAGCGGGGAAGAGTCTGGCCGTCGACGATCAAACCACTTTCGCTCCCATAAGCGTATAGGCCGAAAGCGCGGAAGAAGCCTGGATTATTTTGCGAAGCGGTCTGGAGCATGGTTTGCGCCTGGCGGAGGGCGGCGATCTTTTCTGGGATCGTGAGCGATTCCCAGCGGGTGAAAGCGGCGGGATGAGTGATCCCGGAATTGGGGATCAGTCCGGCGGTCCGGATAAATTTAGCCGCCTGTTCTTTAGCGGAGTCGATCTCGAATTTACCTGGGAGCTTGGTTGAAGCTTCGGCGATCATTTTTTCGGCGACGTAGAGCTCAACCCATTCGCTCTGGTAGTCCTGGGTCAAACCGCTAAATTGTCCTTGAAAGAGAGGAGGGTGAAATTGGCTTCTTAATTGTTCGACGGTAAAACCACTACCGGTCGCTTCGCTGTAAATCCTGTGGGCCTGGGTCTGGCTGAAGGCGACCACTTCCTGGCGCAGAGCGGCCATTTTGGCAAAGACATCGGCCAATCCCGTCTCTTCTCCGGCCGGAGCGGTAATTTCCGCCAGGTAGCGAAGGAGAAACGAGAGCTTCTCAAAAGTTGACTGCGAATTAAAGGTTGAGATAAAACTTTCCCTGACCCGCTGGTCGGTAAAATTGCCGGCGGCAAATCTCCTAAGGGACGCTTGCAGGGTCGCGTTCTTCATCAGTTCCTCGGCCCGGTCGCGCAGGTCTTTTAATTTGATCTGCGCTTCGGCGAGGCGGATAACCTGCTGTTCGCGGGTGGTTCCTGGTCCAGGGAGGCGGCCGATAACGCTGTTTAGCTCCTGCATTTGTCCGGTGTAGGCGCGGCCGCCGAATTCGGTCAGCCGGGCGGAGAAAGCTTCAGGGGAGAGAGTTTCGCCGGCGACGCCGGTCAGCGCGGTCCGCAGAAAGCCTCCCAGTGGGGAGGCGGGATCGGGAATCTCGTGGACCAGTCCCCGCGGATCGACAAAATCAGAGGTAATGCCGGGATTTCCGGCCCGATCAAGCTGGCGGGAAATGACAAAAGGGGCGTTTGGGGAGGAGTAGTCGACTATTACCCGGGTGCCGCGGGCGAGCCCCTCGTTAAAGGCGCGGGTTGAGGAAATTCGCTTTGACGATTCAAGAAACAAGTAACGGATTAAATTGAGAGAAATAGTGTTGGAATTGGGATCCCAATCGACGGCGGTCAAATAACCCGGCCGTTTGCCGGGCTCTAGTTTGCTGATGTTATCTTTCAGGGCCGAGAGCATTGGGGCCAGATCGTCAAAACAGTTGCAGTAGACGCGCGAAGTGTAGCCGGCGTCCCCCGCCAGGGTCCGCAGAAAGACGATCGCGGCGCCGCGGTCGATTGGACTTAAGGTTTGCAGGCTCTGGGCGTTGATGCCGCCGCTTCCCATCAGTCCCATGATCGGGTTTAGGGCGGCGGTAATGCCGAGCCGGCCAAAGAGTTTTTGCCAGTCTTCTTTTTCCTGGTCCGAAACATTCCCCTGGGCCAGGGTCCCGGCGTAATTGACGGAGTAGATCGCGGGGAGCTCGCCGGTAAAAGTTGGCGCTGGACCACCGGGGCCAAAAATGGTCGGTCCGCTCGCGGGACTGGTTCTGCTGGCTGGCAATCTAACTTCGGCGTCTCCCATTGCTCCTCCTAAAAAAAACAGACTTGTCGACGGAACGAACAAGCCTGTTAAATACTTTGTTATTTCTTACTACTTAATTCATGCCACTTGAACACTGTCCCAGCAACAGGCAAGCCAAGACCGCGTTCCCATCTATATATTTATCGGATTATAAGCGAAAAAACTTGCGGGGGGAAGGGGGGAAAGAGGCAGATGCAAAGGTGGAAGGCAAGGGCGGGAGAAAGGGCGCAAGTTTAGAGGGGTTTTAAGCGATAAATAGATAAGATGGGAGTTCAAATAGGAAGAGTCGATCGAAGGGCGCTAGCTCCGGTGGATATTTCAGTATCCAATCCGGGGCGAACTGTTATTATAGGGGGCCGCTTTGTCCGGGGTGGTGAGATCGGTTCGGGAGGTAATGGAGTTGTTTTTAGCGTTACCGACAGAATAACGGGGATTAGCCTGGTTGCCAAACAGATCAGGACCAATCTTGAGGCGCTTAAGGCCGAAGCTATAGCTAATTATCAACTAACGTATCTTGGCAGGAAGGTTGATTTTGCCGATACTTCTTTTCCCCTGACCAGATCATACGGTGTTAAAAAGGGTGACGACGGGAATGTTTATTTGATATTTGAAAGGGCGAGCGGCCGGACCCTGCATGAGATTATCGGCGAGAGAAAACGACTGCCGCTTAATGAAGCTTTGGATATCGCGATAAAAATATGTGATGCCTTGATCATAATCAAAGAAGAAAAAATGGTCCATGGCGATATCAAGCCGGAGAATATATTTTATGACGCCAGGACGGGTGCGATCAAAATTATTGATTTTGGGCAAGCGGTCTTGTCAGGCGAAAAGGGGAAGAAGGCGACATTGTTGTTCTCCTCGCCCGAACAGACCAGGCAAGACAAAGTGGATGAAAAGGCCGATGTCTTTTCAGCCTGTTTGACCCTGGTTGAATTGCTCAACGGAAAAAATGGTTTCTTAAGACAACGTCGAGAACAAATGATCAATGCCGAGTTTACGTCACCACATATTCCCCGCGATCTAACCGATTGCCTCTATAAAGCGGCCCATCCTTTCCACGAGCAGAGATCGACCCTCGAACAGCTTCGGGCCGGCTTGATAGAACTGCGTAAGAAGCATAGTTAAAACATGGGGATACGGAACAGGGAGATGAGGGGAATTGGTGATTAGGTGCTTTCAGCTTAAAGCAACTGACCTCTTATTGATTAATTACTGTGATAACAGGAGTTTCGGTGATTGACGCGTCAACTGGTACCCCGCCGTCGCCAATTATTGGCGGGGATTGCTTAAGCTCAAACCGCATGTTGGTCCATAGGTCATAACTAACCACGTAATCTTTGCCGTCGTCCCCTCTGGCGGTCCAACATTCCCCGCCATTAACGACTCCTCGGTAAGTAACCGGGTTGGTATTAGAGTTAAATTTAGTGCCAGCTTTTGGCGCTTGAGGGGCGTAGGCCTCCCCCCATTTGTTATCAGCCACTTTGTAGAAAGTATTACCAAATCTGGCGTAAGTTGTTCCACTGACATCGGTCCTAATAAGTGTTCCTGCCGGCACCTCTACTCCCGTGACCGGCGCCGTTGGCGCGGCTGGGGTCTCAACAGGGGTAATAATGCCTGACGCGGCATTGATCGCGGCGGCATCAGTGCTGGCTTGATCAGTGTATATTCCAAGGCTTGGAATGTCAGTCGGAGCAATAATAGATGGTTGCTCTGATTCATTTGAGGTTAACGATCTTAAAATTGCCAAACTTGTTCTGCCTTCTGGAGTTGAAGAATTCCAGCCTCTTATTTGTTCTCTAACCGGGTTTCCATCTTTGGCAAACTCGGAATTCATGAACGAGCTGGTCCCCATTAAGGCCTGGAGCGCCTTGTAGCGCGGGTCGGCTTTGATCTTGGCGGCATCAAATGGAGGGTTGCCCCCTTCTTTCTTGTGTTCAGTCGCGAGGGCGACAATAGTATTGGTTACAACCGCCTGAAAAGTTGCCGCGTCAAACTCGCCGACTTTGAGGAGAGGGGATATCTGGGCGATGGCCGGGTTTGGTGTGGTTGGAGCCGGCTGGCCGGCCGCCGGCTGGGCTTTAACTAGCAAGGCAAATAGGGCCTGGCGCATCAGCGGGAGGGCGGCTTTTAGTTGATCTTTTTCAGGTTGAGTAAAAGTGTGATCGTTCGCGTCCCTCATGTAATCACTATATAAATTAGTTAGCCTTTCAACCGTCCAAAGATCGTTTATCTTATCAGGGCTTCTATATATTGAAGTGTAAATATTACTAATTGACGATTGTAAGTTTTGGATTTGAGAGAATTGAGCAAAAAAAGTTTCGGTTGTTTGTGGTTCATTGGTGGTAACCGGGGTAACGTTTGGGTTATTGCTTATTTCAGTTAAACGAAGGTTAAAGAATGCGGTTAATGCGGCGTGAGCGTCAGCCGCGATGTTGGGTGTCCTGTCGGTTGCCGAGCGATCCCGCAAGTAGATCGTTAGATCGCCAAAAATACGGATTATTCTGTCGGCGGGCCAAGCCTCATTAAGTTTACCCTCAATATTGGTTATCCGGTTACCCCTATACCAGGTGGTCAATCCAGCTTCAATTCCTTGGCTGGCCTGCCCAAATTGATTAAAAAACTCCTGCTTTGTTCCTCCCTGTAAGTTGAGCAATCTATTGAAAGCGCCTCTCAATAATGGGAGCAAGGCCCTTGCCGACGTGCTTCTGTCGTCAAGGGAAAGATCGGAATAAATCGCGCAGAGCCGTTTGAAAGACCATTTTTCGGTGGTCATTTTATTGGCGGCTTCTTGCCGGTTTGGCATAACTCTTTGATAGTAAAGGGTTAATTGCCCATGAAGGGAACCATCGTCGCCAATTAAAGCAAAAAACACCTCGTGAGAATATTCTTCGTTCAAGTCTATTGCTGGACGAGTGTTTAATCCGCGATCAATGGTCGCAGTTAAATTTGTATTCTTTTGCGCAACGGCATTTGCTCTTATTGTCGTGAGAGCGGTTTGCATTTCAATAAGGGCCGGGGCAAAAGCTTGTCGTGTTAGAGGATCGCTGTCAAATCTAAAGCCCTTATAAGCGCTGGCCAGATCGGCGATAGTCCAGGAGCGAGAAGCAAACTTTTTTGGACCTTCATTATTCCCCCAGCGGGCGACATAAGAAGCCTTGATCGTATCTCTTAATTTAGTTAAGTTGATGTTAGTAGTTAAAGCCGTAGAAACAGTTTGCATTGGAGGCGCGCCCGGAGGAGGTATCGGCAAACCGTTTTCTCCCATAAATGGTGGAGCGGAGGGGCTAGTTTGGAGTTGAGTTGTGCCTGTTTTAAATAAAACCCCGTTATCAGACGCGGCTGGTGGGGGGGGCGTGACTGGGGCCGTGCCAATACTGGAACTGGCGCTAGTTGATTGGGTGGGCGTTGAAACAGGGGTTGGAGTTGAGCTGATCTTATTTCTGATCCAGCTCGCGGCTCTATATAAACCTGAATAATCCGGCAAGATTACCATATTGTTACCTTATTATACAACAATTAGCTTACGGGTCTTGTCGTTCTGCCCCCGCCGCCTCCAGGCGTGGAGGTGGTGGTGGCTGTACCTTCTCTAAACTTTTTGTACATATTTGTTTTATCAGTTCGCCAGTTGCCGCTATTTGGAATTGATGCAGAGTTAGGAGCGGTATGTTGTTCGCTCCCCCAAAGAGTTTGAATTAATTGTTCCATTTGGGCGTGCAAGCCTGTTTCGAGATCGCCGGCTTTAATTTGAATGTCTGTATTAGTATCCGTTTTTGCCGCTCTAGCCAGCTTGCGAGCCTCATATAGGGCAGTAAACCGTTTATTTGCGGTATCTAACGAAGTTGGTTGTTTTGAATAGAATAGAGCAAGCGCTCGGTAAGCTTGGGCTCTTTCGTAGTTGGTATACGTTTTGCCGGAAACTTTATTTTCCGCGATAGCTTTGATCCCGGCTTCATCGCGCAATTTTACTAAAACAAGCAGTCTGGCGTCTAACCCGGTGATCTGTGTCGCGCCTTGGTCTCCTTTAAGCTCGGAGGCAACTACAGCCAGGTCTCGGTGGTTTTGCATGTCAATAGTAATTTGGGCGTCAGGCGGTATCTTGTCCATATATTCACGGGCTATTGTTGGGTTAGTAGAAGCTAAAGCAAACGATAATATTGATTGATATAAACCGTTTTGTATTGTGGTTAAACTTGCACGGTCTGAAACGTTAGGTGTTTGTTCCTCTTTCGCTTTAATTTTGTCGACTAAAGCAATTAAATTGTTTAATTCTTGTCGAGCTGTCTCTGGATTGGCAGTTTTGTTGTCTTCAATTAATTTCGCTTTTCTTTGAAGTGCTCCTTCATAGACTCTTTCTCTGACACCTTTTGGAAGATCACTAACTAGGTCAATGGCCGCGTTTTCTTGGCCATTATTAATCATTTGTGAAACATGTGAAGTTAATATCTCGAGCGCTTGAGGATTATTTGCTAAGTTTGGATTTTCTTTGAAAATACGTTTGGCTTCTTCAGGGGAGCTGGCTCCCTGCATTTTTCTTAGTGCGTCTGCAACAGCATCAGTTCCGTTTCCAGTCGCGCCGGCTTCGGGTGATTTGCCGGTCTTGATCCAGGTGGTCAGATCTTCGCCGGTCTGTTCAGTAGAGCGTGGTTTAAAGGCGCTGACTTTTCCTTGCAGTTCCGGTACTCCCCAGCCGGCGTAGTCGCTGGTCATTGACCCCATCATCGCGTTGAACAAGTATTGTTCAAGCTGGCTTTGGCTGGTTATTGTTCCGGCGGCGATCCGGTCTTTTATCGCCTTGAGCATGTTTGTTTCAACTTTGCCGGTCAGGTTTTGCTCAACCGCGGCCGCGGCGGCATTTTTGTCCGCCCAGTTAACATTGGCGCAGGCGGTGGTTCCAAGCCCGCCGATGGTCGTACCGATCTGGTCAAAGTTGACGGTGACCAGGTAGCGGGTGTTGCGGAAAGTTTCCAGGACCTGGCCAATAGGCCGGCCCGACTTTTCGGCTACAGTCTTGACGACATCCAAATAGTGGCCCAGCTCATTGGCATCCCAAACCTGGTCGGTGTCGGTTTTGTTGTAAGCGGTAAAGACGTTCGCTCTGTTCTGGTCCTGTGCGCCGACCAGTCCCAGGGCGATAGCGTCTTCGCGGCTGACTGTCCCGTCATTGATCCGGGCGACATTGGCGCTTGTTACCGTAATTCCCCGGTCATTTAGTTGTTGCCAGATCAATCGACCCTGGGGGTTGAGCCCGGTGGGTGGGGTGGCGGAAGCGGTGGGGGTGGCGGGATTTGCGGGGTTTGCCCCGCCTGTTGCCGCCCTGGTGGTCGGTTGGGTAACTAGGGTGACTGGGAAATGGGTGTCTCTTACTATCCATTCAAGCAGGCCGGAACCTCGCTGAATTCTGATTTCAGCTGGTTGGCCTTGGCTGTTTAAAACAACTTGACCATTGGCCAATGATTGGGTAACTATTTTATAGCCGTTGCCTTGCTTTTCCGCCAAAACCAAAACATCGCCCTGGTCAGCGGTGTGGACGGTTAATATAACCTGATTTGCCGGAAGATTATAAGAGATAGCATTAAGTTGCGCTTGAGTAGTTGAACTTGCCAGCATGGGTTTGGTTTTAATTTGTCCTATGTGGTGGATTGCGTTCCAGTTCTCCTGTTCAATCCGTCTCGTTCTAGCTTGAGTTGCTTCTCTTGCCTGACTTTCTCTTGTGGTAACAGCCGTCGCAACTCCAGAAGTAGCGGCATTATATCTGCTCTTAAGAGCATCGGGGAGTTGGTTGGAATCGAAGGTAGTCCCCGTTTTCGCGGCGGTTTGGAAAGCGGCGAGGGCGGCATCATAAGCGGCTTTAGCTTGCTCAAGCTCTTGGGGTGTGGCTGGGGGAGTGGTTCTTTCAAGAAGAGCCTTATAAGCCGTCGCTTTGGCTTCAAGGGCGGTCATGGCTGTGTTATGGCCATCTTTGACAGTTTGGCTCTGCGCCCCGTAGATTTCGTCAGTGGTGCAGCCGGCCGCTTTGAGAGCGGCTTCGATTAAAGCATCTCCAGAGAGGGGTGGGGTTTGGGCCCCAAGCGTATTTAACGCTTCCAGCGAAAGGCCTTTAGCTACTAATTTTGCCTTAACGTCAGTCAAATTAAACCTGGTGGATGTTCCGTTTAAAGCGGTGGTTAAACGATCTAAAACGCCGGTAACATTACTCGCGTTATAGTTACTAATTAATCCAGTTACTGTTGTCATCCGTTGAGAAACAATTCTGGTTTGAGCAGCGGGTCCCTGTCTATCATTTGTATCTTCAAATTTGTCATTGCCGATTGCTATTGGAATACTAAAGGTGTCAACAAAGGTTACGATCTTTCCGACTGTAGCTCCATGAGTGGTAGTGCGATTCCAAGTGTTTAAATGTGCTCCCGATCCTTCTCCGTTAACTCCCCATGTATTCATTTGTTTCCCCCTTAATAAAACTAAAGCCCGCCTGTTATAAAAGCGAGCTCGAAAAAGAGTCTTTTCTCGTCGAAAACTACCGGTACAGGCAACCGACAGTCTTCCCTCTCACTTATTATATCGTATCCTAGGGGAAAAAACTTGCATGGGGGAGGGGGAAAGGGAAGGGTGAGGCAAAGGGCGGGGCAAAGGGCATGGAGGCAGAGGGCGGGGCAAAGGGCACGAGCAAAGGGCACGGGCAGAGGGCTGGGCAAAGGGCGAGGCAAAGGGTGGGAGAATTATAGTTTATTTTTTAGAGCGGTTATTAAACGATTAAGTAAATACATTGTTTTCGACGATAAATCGTCAAAATTGGCATTCTCATTATTCTTGATATATCCAAGAAAAAACGAATGTCTAGCCCAGTATCTAAGTTCAGCTAGTGATCGCCGGCTATAACCGAGAAAACGGAGATATTCCTTTAAAGATCCACTATAGTAGCCTTCAATAAAATTGGCCATTGATGAGCTGGCAGCTCGATCCATTTGATCTCGTAAATTAAATTTGTTTTTTGGAATGGCCGGTATAATTGTTGTATAAATAGTCTTTTCTATTTGATCAAGATTTTTCCAAACAATCATCTTCTGGTGTGCTTTTAATCTCTCTTCCATGTCCTCCTCCTCCAGCCTTCTTTCCCACCATCTTCCCGCCCTTGCTTTTGCCTTCTCTTTTGCCCTTTGTTCCGCCCTTGCCTTCGCCTTTTCTTTTGCCCTTTGCCCCGCCCTTGTCTTTGCCTTTTCTTTTGCCCGTGCCCTTTTCCCAGCAACTCTATTGCCAAGCAAATACTAAAAAATGGATTTCAGGTGAGGGGGGAAAGGGGGAGCTTACGCCGCTCGATTAAATTCGATCTCTCTGGTGTTAACAATGAGCCGCATTTGGTAAATGGCGTCGCGGGCCGCTTCAATGGAATCGGCGTCGCCGTCTTTGAGCGCTTTGAGGACTTTTTCCAGAAGACCTTTCTCTTCCAGCTCTTTGAGGATCTTTTTAATCTTTGATTCGTTGGCCGCTGCCGCTTGAATGCTGATGATGATCGCTTCGATCTGGGCCTGCACCTGCCAGGCGACAAACCTGGTCGGCGCTTTGTTCGAGGTTGTGGTCGCGACGGTTTGGAGCCGCTCGATCTCCGCTTCCAGTACCTTTACAAAACTGTCGAGCTGGCCGCGCGGCGCCGGCTTGCTTTCCGGGGCTTTGGCCTGATTAGTCATTTGGGCCGGGACCAGGTTCAAGCCGGAGAGTCCGGCGGAGATGCTCTGCATAATAGCGTTCGGAACTTTGAGCCCGGCCGCTTCCATTTTTTGGGCGCTCTTGGCCAGGGTTCCGAGCGAGTCGACGATCGTTTCAATTTGTTTTGGGTTGGCCGCCGTTCTCGGTTTCCCCTGAATCGGGTTAAAGCTGCTAAGGGGGGCCGGTTTGGCTGGAGCCGGGAGCTTGCCGTCTTTAATATCTTTGGCGATCTGGGCCTGGGTCTCTTTGATCGTCTGCCGCGCCTGCTGGGCCTGGGCGACAAACTCCAGGAGCGGCAGGGCTTGCGCCGCGGTGAGAGCGGTTGGCGCTATTTTATTTGTGTTGGCGACCAGGATTGCCAACTGGGCGACCTGTTCGGTTACGGTTGCAGGTTTACTGGTTTGGCTGGCCGCTACTGATTTTGTTTCCCGCATAGCCTGGAGTCGGACCTTTGGATCGATCAACGCTTTGACCGTTTCAACAACAACTCTGCTTCCAACCTCACTTGCGGGAGAAAGCAAGGGAGCTGTTTCCCCATGGCGGGCCGCTTCCATTACGTATTTTTGTCCTTCTTTGGTGGTGGCGGCGGTAATAATGATAGCTTCAACTTCTTGCCGCAGGGCCGGATTGCTGGTCAGCTTGGCCGCTTCGGCCATTAGCGCCGGCAGGGAAGCGGCAGGAAGCTTTTGGGCGACCACTCTGATCAGTTCAACTATTTTGGCCGGCTCGCTAATTGTTTGGGTGTTTGCCGCCGCTTTTGG
The DNA here is from genome assembly GCA_001771575.1 of candidate division WOR-1 bacterium RIFOXYB2_FULL_45_9. GTDB lineage: Bacteria > Margulisbacteria > WOR-1 > O2-12-FULL-45-9 > XYB2-FULL-48-7 > XYB2-FULL-45-9. The sequence continues at coordinate 220,398 of MEUD01000001.1, forward strand.
CTCGCTGGTCCCGGCCTGTCCAACCGATGTTGCCGACGTGAATACTGTTGAGGCCCTCTCCGGCGCTTGCGATGGGGCGCTAACCTGCGGGCCGGTGTAAGTTGTTTGGTCAATGGTCAGGGTCGGCCGGTTTTCCTGGGCCGCAGTTTGAGCGACCGAGGCGAAGGCTGTTCTGACGATCTCTTCTTTAGGCACGGCAATGGCGGCGACCAGAGCGGAAACAATGGTCGCGACTACTCTTGCTTCAGGTGATAAAACAGGGCTGGTTTTCCCGGTAACCATATTAAGGTTTGCCGGCAGATTGGCCTGGTTGGCAACGGTTGGGAGATTGGCGATCGGCTGGCCGGTAAATTGGCCGACTATCTGGGTAGTCAGGTTTTGGAGCTCAACTTCATGCCTGGGGATTTCCCGCGCGATCCTGACGCTTTCTCCCGCAATGGTGGCAAGCGCTTCCTGGACCGGCAGATGGCTTAAAAGGGTTGTGGCCGCCAGCGCGATCTCTGAAGTGGTCAATTTGCCGGAGATGCTGATTTGCGCCGTCTCACCGGTTTTTGCCGCGACGGTGGCAAAGCCGATTTCCGTCGAAAGAAATTCGACTGAAACATTTTCAGCGGTATGAGAGGCGGTGTTCTTGACGCTTTCTTGTCTGGTTTGGGAGATTTGCGTGTTGATCCGTTTGACCTCGGCCTGGACTTCCTGGAGCGCTTTTTCAAAAGCGGCCTGGAGCTGTTTTTCGGTCTCTTTTCCGCGGCGGGTTGCTTCACGGAGAAAGGTGTCGTTTACTCTTTCGGCCAGAGCGACGGAGAGGACTTCCGACGCCGGGTTTGATTCTTCGACATGGATGAGGTCGGAGGTGAAGCGATGGTAGACCGCTCTTTGTTCTTCGACCGAGCGGTTGGATGCCTGGGTTAACGGTGTAAAGAGCGAGACATCGGGAATCGATAATTTTAGGCTAAAAGCCGCGAAACTTAGACCCGCCGGGATGATCGTCGCCTGCATGACCGGGTTGACCGTCTCTGGCCCTAAGTAGGGGAGTCCGGCCATTGGCGTGCCGGGGTTGGCCGGTTTCTTTCCATCCGGTTGCAGTTGGCTAAGAGCGTCCATAACATTGGCGATCAGGTTTTTTATTTTGCCGTTAAGTTGTAGCCCAACCGTGTCTTTGGCCGCGAGATCCAATTGTGCCAATAAATTGGTGACCGCTTTTTTTGTCCCGGCGCTTAATTTGTTTTCCTGCCAGAGAGTGGAGAGCAGGCTGGATGTGTTGTTCAATAAGCCATCAAAAAGTGCGAGGTTTTCCTTTGATAAAGACGACAAAGCAGGTCTGGAGAGAAGCAATTCTTGTTTTAAAGAAGAGAGGGCGCCTATCGCCAACTTTTTTACTTCAGAAGGAGTAAGCGTCCGCGCCGCCCCAGGAACTTGGTGGCGCATTTCATGGCGCTTAATCGAATCTATATGTTTTGGTCCTGACATTACAACCTCTCTCCAGTATTATCGTTCATTTTCGCGTAAAATTTCAACCAGTTTAATAAACAAAAAACCAAGCCTGTTTAAACTTGGTTCCAATAATTTTCTCCGGCAACAGGCAAGCCGAAAAAATACACAATCTTCTATTAATAATATCGTAATGTAAGGGGAAAAACTTGCGTGGGAGGGGAAGGGCAAAGGCAAAGGGCGGGAACAAGGGCGAGGCAAAGGCTAAGGCTAAGGCAAGGGGAGCGGAATAGTTGATTAGGGAATTAGGAGCTTACAGCTTAAGGCTTAGCGCTTACCGCTTATAGCTCTCTCAAATGATCTCTTCCAATTTCAGCTTGCCGTCATAGAGAGCTTTGCCGACAACGCATCCTTCGGCGCCGATCTCCTTGAGCTTTTCAACGTCTTCTTTGGTCGAGACGCCGCCCGAGGCGATGACCGGCACTTTGACCGCGTCCATAAACTTCTTTATGGAGTCGATGTTCGGGCCTTCGAGCATCCCGTCCCGGCTGATGTCGGTAAAGACGAACCGCTTGACCCCCAGGCCGATCGCCTCTTTGGCAAGGGTCAGGGTGTCTTTTTTGCTGACGTACATCCAGCCTTCAACGGCGGCAAAGTTCCCCTTGGCGTCAATGGCGACGGCGATCTTTTCGCCGAACTTTTCGCAGACGTTCCCCAGGAGGTTGGGGTTCTTGATCGCGGTGGTCCCCAAAATGACCCGGTCGGCCCCAAATTTGAGCAGGTCGGATATCAGGTTAAAGTTGCGGACCCCGCCGCCGATCTGGATGGGAACGGAGACCTCTTTGATGATCGCTTTGATGATCTCGATATTGGCGGCGATCCCGGTCTTGGCCCCGTCCAGGTCGACTACATGCAGGCGTTTGGCGCCGGCATCGACCCATCGTTTGGCGACTTCGAGCGGTTCGGCCGAATAAATGGTCTCGGAACCGTAATTCCCCTGTTTAAGACGGACGCATTTCCCCTGGAGCAGGTCGATCGCCGGGATAACTTCAAACTTCACTTGCACAAACCTCCAAAATTATTCAAGATGGCCAGACCGACTTCGCCGCTTTTCTCTGGATGGAATTGGATGCCGAACAGGTTATCCTTCCAAACTGATGAGGCAAAATCGTAGCCGTAATCGGTTGTTGTTGAAATAATTATATCATCTTTTGGCCTGACGTGGTAGGTATGGGCGAAGTAGACCATGCTTCCGTCGTCAATTCCTGCCAGGATGGGGGAGCGCCGCTTGACGAGGAGCCGGTTCCAGCCCATGTGTGGAACGCTAAGCTCCGGATTTTTGTCCAGGGCAAAACGGACCACTTTTCCCTTTATTATCCCCAGTCCGGCCAGTTTTCCTTCTTCGGACGATTCAAATAGATGCTGCATCCCCAGGCAGATCCCGAGAAATGGTTTGCCGGAAATGATCGCTTCTTCGATAACGCTTTCCAGGCCGAGGGAGCGGAGCTCGGCGATCGCCGGGTCAAAAGAACCGACCCCGGGGAGGATGATTCCCCTGGCTCCGCGGATGGCGCTCTTGTCGCGGGTGATCTCGGCGGAAAAGCCGAGCTTTTGGACCGCTTTTTCAACGCTCCGCAGGTTCCCCGCCCCGTAGTCGATGATCGCTATAGACATAGCGCGGCCGCTCCCAAGATACCGGCGTTGGTGCCTAGCTTCGCCCTGACGATCTTCACCGATTTGGCCGGCAGGTAGAGGGCGTATTTTTTGAACTCGGCGCGGACCGGTGTTAATAGGAGTTCCCGCATCTTCGAGACCCCCCCGCCAATGATCACCAGCTCGGGGTTGAAAATATTGACAAGGTTGGCGATCCCAACGGCCAGGTAGTGGGCGGTCTCATCGATCACTGCCAGGGCTTTTTTGTCCCCCTGGCGGGCGGCGAGCTCCACGGAGGCGCCGTCCATCCCGGCCCGTTTTTTGATCGCGGTCCCGGAAGCGAGAGCTTCCAGACAGCCGACGTTCCCACAGCCGCAGGTAAACCCGTGAGAGTCGATGATCATGTGGCCGAATTCGCCGGCCGAACCGTTGGCGCCGCGGTAGAGCTCTCCGTTAATTATGATCCCGCCGCCGATCCCGGTCGAGACGGTAATGTAAATGAAGTGCTTGCGGCCGATGCCGGCCCCGAACCTGGCTTCGGCCAGAGCGGCGCAGTTGGCGTCATTGTCGACGTAGACCGGGAGTTTGAATTTTTTCCCCAGGACCTGCTTTAGGTTGACCTGTTTCCAGCCGGGAAGGTTGGGAGGGCCGATCACGACCCCTTTTTCATAGAGGATAGGTCCCGGCACCCCAAGGCCGATCGCTTTGACCGGCTTAGCGCTGGTGCGCAGAAGGTGGTCGATCGCCTTGCTGATCACGCCAAGAACGTGCTTTTTTCCTTTGCTCGCTTCGGTCGGGATGTTGACGTCGGTAATTATTTTGCCGGTCTCCGAGACCAGCGCGGCGGCGATTTTGGTCCCGCCCAGATCTACTCCGATAAACATATGGCTAAAGTATAACTATTATTTTACGAGCGCGCAACTTGACAAAAAAAATTGGCGCGTGCTAATATGTTAGCACTCAATCAAGTAGAGTGCTAACAACAGGAGGTGAGTTCAGGTATGGCAAAAGCGAAGTTGACCCCGATCGGCGATAAAATAGTGGTGAAACAGGCGCCGGAAGAGATCAAGACCAAGTCCGGGATCGTTCTCCCGGAGACCGCCAAAGAAAAGCCGTCCGAAGGGACAGTGGTGGCGGTTGGGACCGGCCGATACGAAAACGGCCAAAAAGTTCCGCCCGAAGTTAAAGTTGGGGACAAGGTCCTCTACAGCAAAGACGGCGGGACCGAAGTCAAAGTTGACGAAGAAGAATACATTGTATTGTCCGAAAGAGATATTTTAGCGATCAAAGCATAAAAGGAGGTGACCTTAAATGGGAGCAAAAGAGATACTGTTTGGAGATGAAGCGTGGAAGAAGCTGGAAAGAGGGGTAGCGAAAGTTGCCAACGTGGTCAAGGTGACCCTGGGTCCCCGCGGCCGGAACGTTGTGCTGGAGAAAAAATGGGGCTCGCCGACGATCACCAATGACGGCGTGACGATCGCCAAGGAGATCGACCTGGAAGATCCGTTTGAGAATATGGGAGCGCAGTTATTGCGCGAGGTCGCCAGCAAGACCAATGACATCGCGGGAGACGGGACCACCACCGCGACCGTCCTGGGTCACATTATATTTAAGGAAGGGTTAAAGAACGTCGTCTCCGGCGCCAATCCGATGTCGATCAAACGCGGGATCCAGATGGCGGTCGACATGGCGATCGAAGATTTGAAGGAGATCAAAAAGTCGGTAAGTTCCAAAGAATCTATCGCACAGGTCGCCACGATCTCGGCCAATAACGATCCGGAGATCGGTAACCTGATCTCCGACGCGATGGAAAAGGTCGGCAAGGACGGTGTGATCACGGTTGAAGAGTCAAAAGGGATCGAGACCACCCTGGACGTTGTTGAAGGGATGCAGTTCGATAAAGGATACGCTTCGCCTTACATGGTGACCGACCGTGAAAGAATGGAATGCGTCCTTGAGGACTGCTACCTCCTGATCTCCGATAAGAAGATCAGCGCGATCAAAGACCTTCTGCCGGCCCTGGAAAAGGTCGTCCAGATGGGTAAGCCTCTTTTAATCCTGGCTGACGAGATCGAAGGGGAAGCGCTGGCTACCCTGGTGGTCAACAAACTGCGCGGCACCATTAATGCCGTCGCGGTCAAGGCCCCGGGCTTTGGCGACCGGCGGAAAGCGATGCTCGATGATATCGCTATCCTGACCGGCGGCGAAGTCGTGGCCGAAGAGAAGGGGATGAACCTGGAGAATGTCAACGAAGCGTGGTTCGGCCGGGCCAAGAAAGTGGTTATCCGCAAAGAAGATACCACTATTATCGAAGGGGCCGGCACCGCGAAATCGGTAAAAGAGCGGATCGCCCAGATCAAGAAAGAGATCGAAGCTTCCGATTCTTCATATGATAAAGAAAAGCTCCAGGAACGGCTGGCCAAGCTCTCGGGCGGCGTCGCGGTCATTAAGGCTGGAGCGGCGACCGAGACCGAACTGAAGGAAAAGAAGCACCGGATCGAAGATGCCCTGTCGGCGACCCGTGCCGCGGTTGAAGAAGGGATCATCCCGGGTGGGGGCTGTGCCTTTGTTCACATTGTTTCTGAACCGAAATCGAAGCTGATGGAACTCTGGGCCTCTGCCCAGGGAGACGAAAAAGTCGGCGCGGCGATCGTAGTCAGAGCGCTGGAAGAACCGCTCAAGCAGATCGCCTTCAATGCCGGTTTTGAAGGCTCGGTCGTGGTTGAAAGGGTCAAGAAAGAGAAAGCCGGGATCGGTTTTAACGCCCAAACGCTTGAGTATACCGATATGTTCAAGGCTGGGATCGTTGATCCGCTCAAGGTTACCCGCTCCGCTCTGCAGAATGCCGCTTCGATCGCTTCCATGCTCCTGACCACCGAAGCTCTGGTGGCCGAGAAGCCGGAAGTTGAAAAGAAAGCGGCCGCCCCGGCCATGCCCGGCGGCGGATACGGCGATATGATGTAGGGTTCACTGTTTAGCAGGCTGTTTTTAGGGGGGTCGGACTAAAGTCCGACCCCCCTTTGTTTAGGCCCTGCGGTTGACAAGCGGCTGAATAGGTTGCTATAATCCTTGTGCAATCAAAAGGAAGTAAAATTTGTTGAAATGAGTGGGATTTTCTTCCCACTTTTGCGTTTATAGGGGGAAAAATGAAGATCGAAAATTTTAACGCGATGCTTGAAGAGATCCAGAGGGAGCGGGGCCTCTCTAAAGAGGTCTTGCTTGATACCATTCGGGCTTCGCTTCTTTCGGCCGCGAAAAAGAGATTTGCCGAAGGGGACAATATTGATGTCCAGATCTCCGATACCGGAGAAGTTAAACTTCTTAAAATAGTGGAAGGGGCGGAGCCGGAAGACGTTACACCTCATGATTTCAGCCGTTTTGCCGCGCAGACCGCCAAACAAGTGATCATTCAGCGGCTCCGGGAAGCGGAAAAAGAAGAGACTTTTGATGAATATACCAAAAAGCAGGGTGAGATCATCAATGGGATCGTTCAGCGGAAGGAATTTGGCGGCTACCTGGTCAATCTTGGTCGGCTGGAGACTATTTTACCGATCACCGAACAGATCCCCGGAGAAGTATTCCGTGAACGCGACCGGGTAAAATTCTACGTCGTGGAGACTAAAAAGAGCTCCAAAGGCCCGCTGGTTATTATTTCCCGCTCGCATCCAAACCTGATCCGCCGGTTGTTTGAAATGGAGATCCCGGAGATCAAAGAAGGTATCCTGGAGATAAAAGCGATCGCCCGGGAACCGGGAAAGCGGACCAAGGTTGCTATCTATTCCAACGATCCGAACGTTGGCGCGGTTGGGACCTGTGTTGGAAAAATGGGTCAGAGGATCCAAAACATCGTCCGCGAGCTGGGTCCGGAGCGGATCGACATTGTCGAATGGAGCGAAGATCAAAAAAAATTCATCGCCAATTCCCTTAGCCCGGCCAAGGTCAATTTAGTTGAATTGAACGACGCGGAAAAGAGCGCCCGGGTCCATGTCGCCGATAAAGAGGTCTCTCTGGCGATCGGTAAAGAAGGGCAAAACGTCCGGTTGGCGGTCAAACTGACCGGCTGGAAGATCGACCTGATCTCTGAAGGGCGGGAAGAGAAGCCGTCCGAGGTTAAGTCCCAAACTTACAAGGTGCATGAACTGGCCAAGGAGCTGGAGATGACCAGTAATGATTTGGTACTGAAGCTTCGGGAAATGGGTTATTCCGTAAAAGCGGCTAATTCTACCGTTCCAGCGGAAGCGGTCATTACAATCAAAAGCGAAAAGAAGGGGAGCTAAGTGGCAAAAATTAAAGTCAGCGCGCTAGCCAAAGAACTTAACACAACGTCCAAAGAGCTGTTGGTCCTTCTCAAGAGCATGGGGATCGAAGCTAAAGCGGCGACCTCATCGATCGAAGAAAGCGACGCGCTAAAGGTCAGGGACCACGGGAAAAAAGAGAAAGCCCCAAAAAAAGTGGAGAAACCGGCTAAAGTTGAGAAGCCTAAAAAAATAAAAGAAGTTGAAGTTAAACCAACAGTATTGAAACCAGCAGTTCCAAAAACAGTGGCGCAAAAACCTACCCCTCCTAAACCAGTGGTTTCCAAGCCAGTTCCCGCGCCGTCACCACCTCCACCACCTCCACCGCCGCCACCACCTCCTCCTCCGGTGTTTGCGCCTAAGCCGATCGTTCCAGTTGTTCCGCCAAAGCCAACCGCTCCGGCGTTGGTGTTAACCGGCGACGACATATCGGTGAAAGACCTGTCCGATAAATTGCAGGTCAAAGCGTCGGACCTGATCAAAGAACTGATGAAAAAAGGGATGATGGTGACCATCAACCAGCGGATCGCCACCGAAGTGGCGAAAGAAGTTGGTTCCGCGCTTGGCCGGGAGATCGAGCTTAAAGCGGCGCAGGAAGTGACCGTCACCCATCGCCAGCACAATATCGAAAAACGGGCCCTTCGTCCGCCGGTCGTTACCGTCATGGGGCACGTTGACCACGGAAAGACCAAGCTTCTTGACGCTATTAGAAAAACCAAGGTCGCCGAAAGCGAAGCGGGTGGGATCACCCAGCATATCGGCGCTTATCAGGTCAATGTTCAGGGAAGAAAGGTGACTTTTTTGGATACTCCGGGCCATGAAGCGTTTACCGCTCTTCGGGCCCGCGGCGCCAAAGTGACCGATATCGTTATTCTGGTTGTCGCGGCCGATGACGGGGTCAAACCGCAAACGATCGAAGCGATCAACCACTCCAAAGCGGCCGGGGTGCCGATCATCGTGGCGATAAATAAAATTGATAAGCCTGACGCTAATCCCGACAAGGTCAAGGCCCAGTTGGCCGAATATGGGCTCGCGCCTGAAGATTGGGGGGGACAAACCGTCACCGTTCCAGTCTCGGCCAAACAGATGACCGGGATCGACGAGCTTTTGGAAATGGTCCTGCTGGTTGCCGACCTGGCGGAACTCAAAGCCGATCCGGATGCCAAACCGATGGGGGTGGTCATCGAATCGCGGCTCGATAAAGGGCGCGGACCGGTGGCGACCCTGCTGATCAAGAACGGGACCCTGAAGATCGGCGATATTTTTGTGGTCGGTTCGACTTACGGCCGGGTCCGGGCCTTGTTTACTGATACCGGGGCGAGACTGGAAAAGGCCGGCCCAGCGATGCCGGTCGAGCTCCTTGGCTGTTCCGAAGTTCCCGCTTCAGGCGATGTCTTGGAATGGATGGCTTCCGAGAAAGAAGCGCGCCAGATCGCGGAAGATCGCAAGCACTCGCAGGGGAAGGCCTCTCGGACAAAGGTCGTTTCGCTCGAAGACTTTTCCAAGCACATCAAAGAGGGGGAGAAAAAAGACCTCCCGCTCCTCATCAAAGCCGATGTTCAGGGGTCAATTGACGCAATTATCCAGTCTCTTCAGGATGTCAAGGTCGGCAATATCGGGGTCCACATCGTCCACGCCGGGGTCGGCGGGATCAACGAGTCCGACATTATGCTGGCCAAGGCATCTGGCGCGATTCTGGCCGGATTCAACGCTGGTTTCGAAGGGAATTCGGAGGTCTTGAGCCTGGACGAAGGGGTTGAGGTCCGCAAGTACAATATCATTTATAACCTGATCGACGACGTTAAACTGGCGATGGAAGGGATCCTGGAGCCGGAGTACGAAGAAGTGGTCATTGGCCACGCCGAGGTTCGCCAGCTCTTTTCTTTCTCCAAGGTCGGGACGATCGCTGGTTGTTTTATTACCGACGGCAAGATGGTCCGGGGGGCCGGGATGCGGCTCTTTAGGGGAAAAGAAAAGGTATACGAAGGCAAATTGGAAGCGCTCAAGCGCTTTAAGGACGACGTCAAGCAGGTTGAGCAAAACTATGAATGCGGCATTTCGATCAATGGATACACCGATTTTAAGGTCGGAGACGTCGTAGAAGCTTATGAGGTCAGAGAAAAACCGCGCAAGAGATGACGAGACAAGAAAGAATTGAAGGTTTGATCCAGGAAGAGATCAGCACGATCCTCCGCGAGGAGGTCAATGATCCCCGGATCGGTTTTGTCAGCATCACCAAAGTTGAGATCTCCCCCGACCTGCGCAACGCCAACATCCACGTCAGCATATTTGGCGACGAAAAACAAAAAGAGGAAGCGATGGACGGCTTAAGGTCGGCTACCAGGTTTATCAGGGGTGAACTGGGGAACCGGGTTGATTTTCGGGCGACCCCGGAGATCCGTTTTATCCGGGACGATTCGCTGGAAAAAGGGAGCAAGGTCCTCAATCTTATCCGAAAGCTGAAAAATGAAGAACCAAATAAAAGAACTGCTAAAAAAGGTTAACACGGTCCTGGTCGCCGGGCACAGCGACCCAGACGGCGACTCGATCGGTTCGATGCTGGGGCTCGGTTTTATGCTCGAACAAGCCGGGAAGACCGTTCATTATTATTGTGTCGACTCTGTTCCCCGCGTCTACTCGTTTTTGCCCGGAGTGGACAAGATCAAAAAAAACCTGACCCCTGGCCAACGCTTTGATGCCCTTTTCGTGGTCGATTCTTCCGATCTTTCCCGGCTTGGTGACAAGACGACCGATTTTCGGGCGCTGGCCGGGACGATCGTCAATATCGACCACCATCATGACAATACCAATTTCGGCGACATCAACTACGTGGTCGCTGCCTCTTCGACCTCGGAAGCGATTTTTGACCTCGCCCTTTATCTGAAGGCGAAACTCGACCGCAGGATTGCCGAATGCCTATACGTCGCACTGATCACCGACACCGGGAATTTTCGTTACGAAAACACCACGATCAAGACCTTCCAGATGGCGGCCGAACTGATGAAATGCGGGGTCAAGACCCATGAGATCACAACCCGGATCTACGATACCCGGACGATCAAGGCGGTCAGGATCACCGCGCTGGCGATGTCCGGCCTCAGGTTCGCCGCCGAGGGGAAGATCTGCTGGACGGCGGTGACCGGTGAAATGATGGAACAGGTTGGGGCGATGGGGGAGGATGTGGTGGGGATCGTCGATTGTCTCCGCTCGATCGAAGGGGTGGAGGTGGCGATCTTTTTCCGGGAAAAGGATGAAGTGGTCAAAATGAACTTCCGCTCCAAGGACCGGGTGAACGTTTCGGAAATCGCCAGGAAATTTAACGGCGGCGGCCATCTGAAAGCGGCCGGTGCGGTCGTAAATGGTAATTTGGAAAAAGTTGAAGCCATGGTTATTGCCGAGACCGAAAAGCAACTCCAGTGGAAGGAATAATCATCGTTGATAAGCCCGCGGGTTGGACCTCGTTCGATGTTGTCGCGAAAATACGCAACCTCTCCAAAGTAAAAAAAGTCGGGCATTCCGGCACGCTTGATCCAATCGCGACCGGAGTACTGCCGGTCTTTTTGGGGAGCGCCACCAAACAGATCGACCGTTTTCTTAATGGGGATAAAGGGTACCTGGCTGAAATGATGCTGGGGATCAAGACCGACACGGGGGACGCGGATGGAAAAACGATCGCAACGGTAACCGGTAAACGGTTTACGGGACAAGAGATTGAAAAGGCGTTTGAAAAATACCGGGGGAAGATCAAACAGGTCCCGCCGATGTACTCGGCGATCAAGATCAAAGGAAAAAAACTCTACGAGCTGGCCCGCAAGGGGATAGTTGTTGAACGGGAAGCGCGGGAGATCACCATCCACAAGCTGGAATTGATCCGGCCGGAAGGGAAGCGGCCGGGATCAGAACTGATCGCCGGGCTGGTTGACGGCTGGCCGGTCCCGCTGGAAACCGATTACCAACGGGTCGTTTTTTACGTAGAATGTTCCAAGGGGACCTATATCCGGAAGCTGATCGAAGACATAGGTGACGATTTGGGGTGCGGCGCCCATATGACCAGATTGGTCAGGACCTATGCCCATCCATTTCATTTGTCGCAAGCTCTGACCATGGAGACTATCGTCACCCTGGCCCAGCATGGCCAATTAGCGACGGTGGTTATAAAGCCGGAAGAAGTCCTCACCCACCGTTCCGATGAATCGGAACGGTCCCCCCTCTCCATTGGGAATGGAGAGGGCCAGAGGGGAAAATGAGTAAAGAAAAAGATATAAAAAGAATAAAAGAATTAAGATCGTTACTTCATCACCATGATTATTTATATTATGTGGAAGATAAGCCAACAATATCTGATGCTGATTATGACGACAGGTTTCGAGAATTAAAAAGTCTAGAATCAAAATACCCCGATCTGGTGACCCCCGATTCTCCGACCCAGAGGGTGGGGGGCGAACCGCTTAAAGAGTTTAAGCCTTACCAGCATAAAAAGCCCCTTCTTTCCCTGGATAATGCCATGAACCTGGAAGAACTGGACGACTTTGACCGGCGGGTCAGAGAGGCTCTGGGGGAAGAAAAGATCGAGTACGCGGCTGAACTGAAGATGGACGGCCTGGCGGTCGCCCTGGTCTATAAAAAAGGACATTTCGCGGTCGGTTCGACCCGGGGGGATGGGGTCAGGGGTGAGGATATTACCCAAAACCTGAAAACGGTCAAAGCGATCCCGCTGGTTTTAAACGAAGAAATTGATCTGGAAGTTCGGGGGGAGACCTATCTCCCTTACGACGACTTCCTGAAGCTGAACGAAGAGCGGCAGGAAAAGGGGGAAGCCCTTTTTGCCAATCCTCGTAACGCCGCCGCCGGATCGGTCCGCCAGCTAGACCCTAGGATCACCGCCGGTCGGCCGCTCGATATCTTCCTTTATTACGGCGAGGTCCCTGAAATGGCTACCCATCTTGAGACCCTCAAGTATTTGAAAAAACTTGGCTTTAAAACCAATCCTAACACCCGGCAATGCCTCGGCCTCTCCGAAGTCAAAGAGTACATCAAGGAGTGGGAGAAAAAACGGGAGAAGCTCCCTTACGAGATAGACGGGATCGTGATCAAGGTCAACAAGCTAAACGACCAGAAAAAGCTTGGGTTTACCGCCCGGGCCCCGCGCTGGGCAATTGCTTTCAAATACCCGCCGATGCAGGCGGAGACGGTGATCGAAAACATTGAGGTCCAGGTCGGCCGGACCGGGGCGATCACGCCGGTCGCTCATTTAAAGCCGGTCCACTTGGCCGGAGTGGTCGTTAAACGGGCGACCCTCCACAACGAAGACGAGATTCGCCGCAAAGAGATCAAGATCGGCGACCACGTGAAGGTCCAGCGGGCGGGGGAAGTCATTCCCGAAGTGGTGGAAGTCGTTAAGAGCAAACGGAGCGGTTACGAGAAAGAGTTTCATATGCCGACCGCCTGTCCGGTCTGCGGCGGGAAGATCTACCGGCCGGAAGGGGAAGCGATCGCCCGCTGTACGAATTTCGCTTGTCCCGCCCAGGTTAAAGAGCGGATCCGCCACTTTACCACCAGGGAAGCGATGGATATTGAGCATGCCGGCCCGGCCTTGATCGACCAGTTGGTCGAAAAGAAACTGATCGCCGACGCGGCCGATCTATACACTCTGACCAAGGAAGATATTCTCAAGCTGGAACGGATGGGGGAGAAGTCGGCCCAAAACGTGATCGATTCGATCCAGGGGAGCCTGTCGCGGCCGTTCGATCGATTGATCTACTCTCTCGGGATTAGGTTGGTTGGCCGTCGGACCGCCCAACTCCTGGCCGATCATTACTTCGATCTCGATGAACTTGCTAACGCAACCGCCGAAGAGCTGGGGAAGATCCACGAGATCGGTCCCAAGGTTGCCGAAGGGATCGTTGTTTTCTTTAAGGAAAAAGAGAACCGCCATTTAATTGAGAAGCTGGTCAAAGCGGGGGTTAAAGTAAAAGGGGGCGGGAAGAGGCAGACGGGACCGCTTAAAGGAAAGAAGTTTGTCTTTACCGGCGGGATGGAGCACTACACCAGGCCGGAAGCGGAAGAGCTGGTCCGTCAGCTCGGCGGCTCGGCTAGTTCGGCCGTCTCCAAAGAGACCGACTACGTCGTCGCCGGGACCGATCCCGGCTCCAAGTACGATAAAGCGAAAAAGTTTGGCGTGACGATTTTGACGGAAGGGGAGTTTGTGGCCCTCACCCACCGTTACGATAAATCGTAACGGTCCCCCCTCTCCATTGGGAATGGAGAGGGCCAAGGGAGAAGAGGAGAGGGAAAGACCCGGTGAATGAAGGCGGATTGCGGCTTCCGAGAAAAGCTGAACAGACCGGCGGAAACCTGCGACAATATCGTCGCGGTTTCCTTGGGGAATAAAAAGGGTTTAATATGAATGAGCAGAAAAATATATATGATTTGTTAGCGGTTTTGGTGCAAATGGGCTTGCCAGTTGTGACAGCTGGCTTTGGCTTTTTGATTGGTAAATGGTGGGAGGATAGAACGAAGAAAGATGATTTTAAAAGGGAAATATTATTTAAGGCAAACAGAGGTTTAAGTAGGTTTGTGTATTTTTATATTACTTCCTTTGCTTATCGCGATAATAATAATGAATTTGAAAAAGAATACGAACAAGAAACGTATCAATTTGATGAGATAAAAGCTGATTTAGAAATATTTGTTGGAATTAATGTTTATAATATATTCTTAGAATGTGCTAGTTGTGCGAAATTATGTGGGGAAGAGGCTTATGAGCGAATTAGAAAAGGTGAGTTTGTTACTAAACAAGAAGAATTGATTAACTTTAAGGCGTATTCAATAAGTCATTATAAATGGATTCAAGCAGTTAGGGATGAGTTGAAAATTAGGAATTGATTGACCAGGAAGCCACGACGATAGTGTCGCGTGCTTCTATCAGTGGTGGGGAGGGAAAGTGGCAGTATGGGGAAGTATGTTCATTATGTCTTTTCGACTTATAAAAGAAGGCAATTGATATCGGAAGACGTTGCCGAATGCTTAAAATTAGCGTTTGCTGATATTTGTAGGGAGAAGGGTTTTAGGATCGAATGTCATGGTATTCTGATCGATCATGTGCATTTGCTCATTGAAAAGCAGGATGACGATAGCAATGAGTATGTAATGAAGATGGTCAAAGGACTTAGCTCCAAAGAAGTGTTGGCTAAGTTTCCGACCAATCGTTTTGATAATAGGAAGCTATGGGGGAGAGGCTATCGGGCTTACGAGATTAAGGATGCAGATTCATTGCGAAAAGTGATAGATTATATCAAAGGACAGAAGGTTAGTGGCGAAGACAAACGACTTTTACAGCATGGAAACCGCGACGATATTGTCGCAGGTTTCCATGCATAACAAGCAAAACTCTGGTTCTTGTCGCAGGTCTCTAGCTGGAATGGAGCGATTTATAGGTTGTTCGCAGGTTTCCATGCGTAGAGGATAGACAACCCGGAAGCCGCGACGATATTGTCGTTGGTTTCCGATAAGAAAGGATAAACTAAATGCAATCTCAACTAAAACTAATTAAAAATCTCCTCGAAACCCGCAAGGCGCGGCGGAAGGAGAAGCTCTTCGTCGTCGAAGGAGTGCGGATGGTCGAAGAAGCTGGGGAGCGGGTCAAAACCTTCTTCTACTCCGAGAACCTGCCGATCGTTAAAAATCTGGAAGCGCAGATGAGCGTCGGTTACAAAGTCTCGAAGAAGCAACTAGCCGAAATTTCCCAGGTAGAGACGCCGCAGGGAATCGTGGCGATTGTTAGAGAACAGGAATGCTCATTAGATCAGATAGATACCAAGGGAGTGATCGTCTACTGCCTCGGTGTCCAGGACCCGGGGAACCTGGGGACGATCATCAGGACCGCCGATGCCTTTGGGGCGAGCGGGGTGATCCTTTCTAAAGGAACCGTTGACCTCTATAACCCGAAAGTGGTCCGCGCAACCATGGGCTCCCTTTTCCACCTGCCGATCGTTATGGCGGATGATGACGCTGAAACTATTGCCCAATTAAAAGAAAAAAATGTTAAAATAGTAACGACCGATCTGAAAGCGGCAAAGACCGCGGCCGCCGGGGATTACCGGGGCGGGGTCGCTTTCCTGGTCGGCAATGAAGGGGCCGGGTTGCCCCCCGAGATCGTCGCTCTGGGCGAAGCGGTGAAGATCCCGATGCCGGGAAACGCCGAATCGCTTAACGTCGCCGTCTCGACCGCGATCCTGCTTTACGAAGCGACCAGACAAAGGGAACATGGAAAAGATTAAACAACTACAGGATGAGGCTCTTGGCCTGATCCGTCAGGCGAAAGACCTGGCCGAGCTCGATTCGGTCAGGATCCGCTTTCTCGGCAAAAAAGGGGAGCTGACCGAAGTTCTCAAATCGCTTGGCTCACTTTCGCCGGAAGAGCGGCCGAAGGTCGGGGCCCTCGTCAACGAAGCGAAAGTCGTTGTTGAGGTCGCCTTGAACGATCAGAAGGTCAGCCTCCAGGCGCGGGAACAACAACAAAAGATCGCGTCCGAAAAGATCGATATCACTCTCCCCGGGAAAGGGATCAAGCAGGGGAAGCTCCACCCGTTGACGCAGACGATGGAAAGGGCCAAAGATATCTTCCTTGCCCTCGGCTTTGAAATTGAAGAAGGGCCGGAAGTCGAGCTTGAGTATTATAATTTCGACGGCCTCAATATTCCGGCCCACCATCCGTCGCGCGACGTTGATTCGACTTTCGTCATTAAAGATGACGTGGTCATGCGGACGCACACCTCGCCGGTCCAGGTCAGAGTGATGGAAAAACGACAGCCGCCGCTGGCGATTGTCGCCCCTGGACGGGTCTTTCGCCGCGACTATGACGCCACCCATTCGCCGGTCTTCCACCAGTTGGAAGGTTTCCTGGTCAATAAAAATGTCACCTTTGGCGATCTCAAAGGGATACTGACCGAATTCCTCCGCCAGATGTTTGGCCAGGAGAAAAAGGTCCGTTTTCGTCCGAGCTTTTTCCCCTTTACCGAGCCGTCGGCCGAAGTCGACGTCGAATGCCTGAAATGCGGGAGCGAGGGAAAAAAAGGTTGCAGTATCTGCAAAGGGACCGGTTGGCTCGAGATCCTTGGCTCCGGGATGATTGACCCGAACGTTTTCAAGGCGGTCGGCTACGACCCGGAAAAATATACCGGCTTTGCCTTTGGCATGGGGATCGAACGGCTCGCTATGTTGAAGTACGGGATCGATGACATCAGACTGTTTTATGAAAACGATCTCCGTTTTCTGGAGCAATTTTAATGAAAGTGCCGCTAGAGTGGCTTAAAGAGCTGGTCCCCATAAAAGTAACGGCCGAGAAATTGGCCGAGCTGATAGCGTTAGGTGGCCTGGAGACCCATTTGATCTCCAGCGACATCCTGGAAGTCGATATTCTGCCTAACCGGGCCGACTGCTGGAGCCTGCGCGGGATCGCCCGGGAAGTCGCGGCGTTGACCAAAGTCAAAGTTAAAGCCGAAAAGCCGAAAGTTAATGAGACGGCGGAGAAGACCAAAAAATTTGTCCAGGTCGATATCCTGGAGCCGGAACTTTGCTCTCGTTACATGGCCCGGGTGATCAAGAACGTCAAAGTCGACGACTCTCCGGATTGGCTCAAGCACCGCCTGGAAAAAGCGGGGGTCCGCTCGATCAATAACGTCGTTGACGTGACCAACTACCTGATGCTGGAGATCGGCCAGCCGATGCACGCTTTTGACGCCTCTCTGGTCAAAGACCGGCACATTGTCGTCCGCCGGGCCGAACCGAAAGAAAAGGTCCTCGCCCTGGACGGGAAAGAATATCAGTTAGATTCGGAGGTCCTGGTCATTGCCGATCCGGACAAGGCGATCGCCATCGCCGGGATCATGGGACTGGCGAACAGCGAAGTTCGGCCGACCACGACCACGATCATTTTAGAGTCGGCATTTTTCAATCCGGTCTCGATCCACGAAAATTCCAGGAAACTGAAACTGCGGAGCGAATCATCGGTCCGCTTTGCCCACGGCCTCGATTGGCTGGGAGTGGAAGAAGCGCTCGATCGCGGCGCCGCTTTGATCGCCGAGCTGGCTGGAGGGGAGGTCTTGTCCGGCAGTGTCGACGCCAAGAAAAAAGACCCAACTCCAAAGAATGTTCTCCTGCGTCCAGCCCGGGTTGAAAAAATATTGGGAGAAAAGCTCGCGGTTGGGACGATGACCAGTATCCTCAAAGGGTTGGGGTTCGGGGTCAAGACAAAAGGGAACGATCTGGTGATCGAGATCCCATTGTTCCGGGCGATGGACTTGGAACGGGAAGCCGACCTGATCGAGGAGATCGTTCGGGTGAACGGCTTTGACAAGATCAAACCGACCATGCCCGACACCTCTTTCCCGGGGAAAAAGGTCCCGGTCGAAGATCATCAGAAGATCCGCCATTCGCTCGTCGGCTGTGGCCTAAATGAGGCGCAGACCTACACCTTGGTCGGCTCCAGGGAGCTGGAGCATTGCCTCTTGTCGGCAGAGCATGTTCTGCCGGTTGAAAATCCCTTGAATGCCGACCAGATCTATTTACGGCCAAGCCTCCTTCCCGGTTTGCTCCGGGTCGTGGAGCGGAACCAGAACCGCCAAATTGAAAATGTCCTACTCTTTGAGATCGGCAAAAGCTTCGCGAAAAACGGCGATAAGCTTCCTCGCGAAACCTACCGGGTGGCGGCGGTCGCGACCGGTTCTCCGTTCAGGAGCCTTCTGGATAAAGGGACGGTCGATTATTTCTTTCTTAAAGGAGTGATCGAGAACCTGTTTGCTTCGATCGGGCTGGAACTGCCGGAACTAAAAGAGAGCGCGAGCGGTTATTTGCAGGTTGGGAGCGCCGCGGAGATCCCGGGGATTGGCTTTTTTGGCGCGCTCAATCCGGAGATCCAGCGGAACTTTGAACTTAAAAAACCGCTCTTCGCGTTCGAATTTGACCTGGACGCTTTGCTGGGGATGGCGCGGAAGGGGCAAATCTACCGCCAGCTTCCCAAATATCCCAATATTTCCCGCGACATCTCTTTGACCGCCGGGGAAAATATCTCCAACCAGCGGATAATTGATCTGATCAAAGAGGTCGGCGGCCCACTGACCGAAGCGGTCTTTCCGTTTGATAAGTTCAAAGAGAGCGTCGCTTACCGGGTAGTTTACCGCCATCAGGAGCGGACCCTCACCGAAGCCGAAGTTAACCAGAAACACCAAGAGATCACAGCCGCTCTTGTCGCCCAGCTGAACGTCAAGTTGAGGTAGGGGGATGTCCGACCTTACCCCGATGATGAAGCAGTACCAGGAGATCAAGGCCCGGCACCAGGACGCCATCCTCTTTTACCGCCTTGGTGATTTCTACGAAATGTTCTTCGACGACGCCCAGCTTGCTTCGCGCGAACTTGACCTGACCCTGACCGGGCGAGGCAAAGATGATAACCGGATGCCGATGTGCGGTATCCCATACCACGCCGCCGAAGGGTATCTGGCCAAACTGATCGAGAAAGGGCACAAGGTCGCAATCTGCGAGCAGGTGGAGGATCCTAAGTTAGCCAAGGATAGTATCGTGAAACGGGAAGTGATCCGGATCGTCACCCCGGGGACGGTGAGCGAGCCGTCGATGCTCTCGGCCAAAGCGAACAACTATTTGCTGGCGGTCAATCAGGATAAGGATAAGTTCGGGCTCGCTTACGCCGATGCGACGACCGGCGAATTTAAATTGACCGGTTTTAATTCCCTCGATGGTTTGCTTGATGAGGTCCGGCGGATCGCTCCGGTCGAGCTCCTGGTCTCCGACTTATTTGAGACAGAAGGAGCGGCCGTGCTAAAGGGGCTCCGGCTGAAAAGCCGGTCCTTGTTCAAAGATATTTACGACAGTGAGACGGCGGTCAGAAAAATTAAAGAGCAGTTCAGCCTCCACTCGCTGGAATCGTTTGGTTTGAGCGAAAACGAGGTCGCGCTTGGCGCGGCGGCGGCGATCCTTGATTACTTGAGGGAGACGCAGAAGACCGCCCTGCTCCAGATCGGCGCGCTGAAAAAATACCAGGTCGGCGACTACATGTTCATTGATAATGTCACCCGCCGCAATCTGGAGCTGATCCAAACGGCGCGCGACAAGTCGCATCAGGGGAGCTTGCTCTGGGTGATTGACCGGACCAAAACGCCGATGGGAGGGAGGCTCCTTCGCCAGTGGCTGGTCCAGCCGCTGTTAAACCAAAACGAGATCGAGCGGCGGCTCGACGCGGTTGAAGCTTTTACTGCAGACGCGATCCTTCGGAGCGAACTGGGGAGTGCGCTGGATAAAGTATTTGACGTGGAGCGGCTGACCGGGAAGATCGCGACCGGGACCGCTCATCCGCGAGACCTGGCCGCGCTGAAGGAATCGCTTCTCCAATTCCCCCTGATCGAAAAGCTGACCGGGCCGCTGGGGGCGTTGGCCCATTTCACCTCTCTTATCAATGAGAGGGTGGCGGCGCGGCAAAGCGTTGTTGACCTTATCTCCGCCGCTATCGTCAGTGATCCCCCGTTCACGATCAAAGAAGGGGGGATCATTAAGGATGGTTACCATGCGGAACTTGATGAGCTGAAGAAGGGGAGCCGGGGGGGGAAACAATGGATCGCCGAGCTTGAAGCAACAGAACGGAAGAGGACTGGGATCAAATCGCTCAAGGTTGGCTACACCAAAGTTTTTGGTTACTTTATCGAAGTGACCAACTCCAATCTCGACCAGGTCCCGCCGGATTATATCCGCAAACAAACTCTTGTTAACGCCGAACGGTTCATCACCCCGGAACTAAAGGACCGGGAGACGATGATCTTAAACTCCGAGGTCAGGGTCAAAGAGCTGGAGTACCAGCTTTTTACCGAGGTCCGGGCTAAAGCCGCCGAACATACCCGGCAGCTGCAAGCGCTGGCTGGCGCCCTGGCGGTCCTTGATGTTCTTTTGTCGCTGGCTGAAGCGGCGGTGGAAAACAAATACTGCCGGCCAAGTTTTACCGGCAAAAAAGAGATCGCGATCAAAAGGGGTCGCCACCCGGTGGTCGAAAAGATGCTGGGAGAATTCAAGTTTACCCCTAACGATACCGAGCTTAATGAAGGGCGCCGCTCTCTGCTGATCACCGGTCCGAACATGGGGGGGAAATCGACCTACATGCGCCAGACCGCCCTGATCTCTCTCCTTGCCCAGATCGGCTCTTTTGTTCCCGCGGAGAGCGCCCGGCTTTGCCTGATCGACCGGATCTTTACCCGCATCGGGGCGATGGACGATATCTACTCGGGCCAGTCGACCTTTATGCTGGAGATGACCGAGACCGCCAACATTGTCAACAACGCGACCGGGAGGAGCCTGGTTATTTTGGACGAAATAGGGAGAGGGACCTCGACCTTTGACGGGATGTCGATCGCGGCGGCGGTTGCCGAGCATATCCACTCCCGGATCGGAGCGCTGACCTTGTTCGCCACCCATTATCACGAGATTACCCAGCTGGCGGATAAGCATCCCGGAATGGTCAACGTCAACGCGGCTGTACGCGACGCCAAAGGGGAGATCACCTTTCTCCACTCGATCGCCGACGGCCCGGCCGATCGCTCTTACGGCATTCAGGTCGCCAGGCTTGCCGGGATCCCGGCCGAGGTTATTGGGCGGGCGGAGGAGATCTACGCCACGCTGGAGATGGTGGAGAACGACTTGGGAGAAAAGGAATCAAGGGATCAAGGCATCAAGAAAAAGGTCATTAAACGGGGGATGAACGGCGAAGTGCAGGCAAGTTTATTTTGATATCTTAATAAGAATCTGATATATTTATATGCCCCGCGACTGAACGTCGCGGTTAGGAGTTAACAGCGGCGTTTAGCCGCTGAAAAATAATATGAATTTAGTACCGACTAAAATATTTTTTACCAAGGGAGTGGGCCGCCACCGGGAAAAGCTGGCCAGCTTCGAGATGGCTTTGCGCGACGCCGGGATCCAGGCGGTCAACTACGTCCAGGTCTCCAGTATTTTCCCTCCAGGCTGTAAATTGATCACCCGCGAGCAGGGGATGAAGTCGATCAAGCCGGGGGAGATTACTTTTATCGTCATGTCCCGCAACGACACCAACGAATCGCACCGCTTGATCTCGGCTTCGGTTGGGATGGCGATCCCTTCTGACCCCAATTCCTACGGCTACCTTAGCGAACACCACGGGAACGGGATGACCGACGAAGAATGCGGCGACTACGCAGAAGATATCGCCGCGCAGATGCTGGCGACGACCCTTGGGGTCCCCTTTGACGAGGACTCCAGCTGGGACGAGCGGCAGGAACTCTGGAAAGTTTCCGACCGGATCGTCCGAACGACCCACATTACCCAAAGCGCCATCGGCCAGCGGAGCGTCTGGACTACCGTCCTTGCCGCGGCGGTCTTCCTCTTCGACGAGAACTAATGGCCGCGTCCGATCTGCTTATCAAGGGTTTTCTCGAGACCTCCTTTCTGGATTGGGACGGCAAGATCGTTTCGGTGGTCTTTCTTCCCAATTGCAATTTTCGCTGTCCCTTTTGCCACAACGCCGCGCTGGTCCTCCATCCCGATACGCTGGCCGGGGTGCCGGTCGGCAGGGTCATTGCTTTCCTCAAAGAGCATACCGATTTTATCGATGGTGTTTGTGTTACCGGAGGGGAGCCGGCACTTCACGCCGGCCGCGGTTTGGTCGAGTTCATCGCTGAATTAAAAAAAATGAACCTGCTGGTTAAACTTGACACCAACGGGACCGACCCCGATCTTTTAGAGAGGCTATATAAGGACAAAATGCTTGATTTTGTCGCCATGGACGTCAAGGGTCCGCTTGACGGGCGCTACGATAAATTGTCCGGAGTTAAAAGCGACCTGGCGAAGATCAAGCGAAGTATCGGCCTGATAATGGATAGCGGGGTCGATTACGAGTTTCGAACGACGATCGTCCCCAACTTGTTATACGACCGGGACCTGGAAGATCTGGCGAAAGAGATAAAAGGGGCGAAAAAATTCGTCCTTCAGCAGTTTGACCACCGCGACACTCTTGATCCGTCTTTGTCTAACTGCGAGCCTTATTCGGCGGAAAAGTTAAAAGAGATGGCGGAAATTTCCGGGCGATACGTAAAGAACGTTGTGATCCGGGGGAAGTAGTTTAATATTTCGGTTTTTCCCCACGTCTGGTCAGCAGTTCGTTAACTTCGCCTTCTAATTCGGTCATCCGGAGCTCACGGCCGACCGCCAATGAGTGGAACTGCTCCAGCTCATCCATTTTGTTTTTTAACTGCTGTTCGTAGGCTCTTCTTTCAGTCACGTCGCGGGCGACGCCGATGATTGCCGCCGGGACCCCTTCTTCAGCCTGGATCTGGCTGTCAATGTCCATAACGATGATATGGCCGTCCTTGGCCTTGATCTCCGCTTCATAGCGGGTCCGGTGAGTTTGGCCGCTGACTTTTTGTTCGATCTTGGCCTTGATCCCGACATACGACTCGGGAGTAGTAAGAACGGAGAAATTTTTGCCGACCAGTTCATCGATCTTGTACCCCAAAACCCGCTCGACCGCTCTGTTGATCGAGACAAAGTCTCCTTTCAGGTTCAGCGTAAAAACAACATCGTTGACGTTCTCAAAAATAATATTGTAGAGCTCTTTGCTCTTTAATAATTGGCTCTGGGCCTGATTCAGTGAGCGAAAAGTCGTGTTGATCGCTTTTTGCAGGGAAGTGACTTCATCATTGCCGTCTTCCGGAACCATCAGGTTGATCTTTTCTTTCTTGCCGATGACCGTTATCGCGCTCACTAATCTGGCGACTCTCATAATAAATAATCGATCCAGCAGGAGGAGAAAGATCAGGCCGAGCAGGATCCCGGAAAAAACGGTAATGGCCAGTAAATAGTTAATGGTCCGGTTGAAATGGTTGTAAATGATCCGGGGGACGGTCCTGGTCAGCAGAGCGGACGGTTTTCCATAAATATCGTTAATGATGGTGTGGCCGTAGATCGTGTTTTGATCGACTATTGTGACCAGCTGGTTCTTTTTGCTTTTCGCGGCAAGAGCGGCAAACTCTTTCAGCGGCATATTTTTCCCGGAAATATAAAGCTTTAAATTGAGCTGGAGCGATTGAGAGAGATAGGTTAGCTCGGGGTCGTTCATGAACCGTCCAAAAAGCAGGAAGCCTCTGGCCGGACCTTCTTCGTTGCTGGTCAGGACCGGCTCAATGGCAAAGATGAACAACCCTTCGGGGAGCTGGATCGTCCCATGAGAGGGAACTTTGGCGGCAAAATTGGTGATCTCCGCGAGATGGGAGAGAATACTGGGAAAAACGGGGATAACGGTCTCCCGTTTGGCGTCATGAGTGTACCCTCTGAAGAGCTCGCCGGATTTATCAATGAACAAGATGGCGTCCAATCTTAAATTGCGGAAGGTGGCGGGGGTGATATTAGCTTCCAGAAAGGCTTTGTTGCCGTTGCTCATGAAATTATAGGTATCGTCCCAATTTGACCAGTCACGCAAGACAAAGTTGATCGCTTCCATTTCGATCGCCTCAAACGCTCCGGCGATCCTGCTGGTCCGGTCGGAGGCGTCTTCCAGCTCCGCTTCCAGGAAATGAGGGACAATGATAAGTCTGATGCTGGTCAGCACGACCAAGAAAATGGCAAGCAGGGTCATGGCGGTAGCAATAATCACTTTGGTTCTTAATTTCATAACTCTTGGGGAATTATGGCATTCTCGAATTAGGAATGCAACTTGAATTGACAATGATATTCGCAGTCGTTATACTTTGAAAAAACAGGAGGAAGTCGTGATAAAAAGATCGCTTATTTTACTCTTCTTCATAACTTTAATTGTAAGTCCGGGCTTGGCCGCGGGGGAGAAACCGGCCGGCAATGAGCCTCAAAAATTGGAGTTCTCTTTACCCGATCTGGGCGGCAAGGTCGTCAAGCTTTCCGACTATAAAGGGAGAGTTGTTATGCTCAATTTTTGGGCCTCATGGTGTCCTCCCTGCCGGGAAGAGATGCCGGCGATGCAAAAACTTCACCAGCTGATGGCCAAAGAACCGTTCGCGATAGTTGCGGTCAACATTGAGCGGGGAGGGAGCGAAAAGATCCGGGATTTTATCGGCAAGAATAGATTGACCTTTAAAGTTTTGCTTAATGGGGACGAGCTTGCCTCCCGCCTGTCGATCCGGAGCATTCCAACGACCTACCTGATCGATAAAAAAGGGGAGGTCGTCACCAAGATCATCGGCGCCAGAGATTGGGCCGACGCGGAAAACCTTAAGATGTTTAAAGAAATGGTCAAGCGGTAGCCGATGAGCAACATACCAGTATTGATCGCTTTTATCGCCGGGCTTCTTTCTTTCTTTTCGCCTTGCATTCTCCCTTTGATCCCTTCTTACATCTTATTTTTGACCGGGGTCACGGTCAAAGAGTACCAGGTTGACATTAACTCGGCCAGGCGAAAAACCTTGATCAACGCTCTGTTTTTTGTCCTCGGATTTTCCCTGGTCTTTATCGCTTTAGGCGCGACTGCCAGCGCGATCGGCCAGGTGCTTATGGCTTACCGGTCGGCCTTGAGGATCGCCGGCGGCCTGATGGTTATCTTTTTAGGCCTTTTTCTTCTCCGGGTGATCAATTTAAGCCTTCTGCAAACCCAATTTGGCCTTGATCTGCGGCTTAAACCTGACGGCTATCTTGGCGCTTTTATCTTTGGCATGGGTTTTTCCGCCGCCTGGGTGCCGTGTGCCGGTCCGATCCTGGGGTCGATATTGGTCCTGGCCAGCGTTTCGTCCAGCTTGAACAACGGCATTATCCTTCTTGTCTTTTATTCCATGGGGGTGGCGGTCCCTTTTGTCCTGGCCGCCTGGCTTCTTGATCTGGCGATCGTTTATATTAAAAAGGTCCAACAGCTTCTCGGCTGGATCGAGACGGTTAGCGGCGTTCTTTTGATCTTGATTGGGCTGATGATATTGACGAACTCGCAACAGGTGGTTTCTACCTGGCTGGGAAGATAAATGCTTGATCTGCTTATCGTCGGAGGCGGTCCGGCCGCGATCACCGCTTCGGTCTATGCCGCCCGAAAAAAGATCTCCTTTGCCATCGCCGCCAAAGAGATCGGCGGACAGGCCGCCTGGTCCGGCAGTATCGAAAACTACCTCGGCTTCCAATTGATCTCCGGGCCCGACCTCGTCAAAAAGTTTTCCGATCATCTCAATCAGTATAAGTTCGATCTGCGCGAAGGAGTTGAGGTCCAGCGGATCGAAAAAGAGGGGGCAAGTTTTCAGTCGACCCTTGTAAGCGGCGAAAAGCTTCTTTCCAGAACGGTCCTTATCGCGTCGGGAAAACGGCCAAAAGAGTTGAACGTTCCCGGAGAGAAGGAGTTTCTTGGCCGGGGGGTGGCGTATTGTGCGACCTGCGACGGGCCGCTCTTTGCCGGAAAGGACGTCGCGATCATCGGGGGAGGCAACTCCGCCCTGGACGCGGCGATCCAGATGGAGAAGATCGCGGAGAAAGTATATCTGGTCAACATTGCCCCCGATCTGACCGGCGACCAGGTCCTGGCAGATAAGATCAAACGGTCCGGTAAAGTTGAGATCATGAACAATTCGCGGGTTGTGGAGATCCTGGGGGACCAATTCGTTCGCTCGTTAAAAGTGGCCGCGGCGGAAGAAGCGAAGGAATTAAAAGTGGCAGGTATCTTTATCGAGATCGGCCTTGTCCCTAATTCCGGCCTTATCGATTGCGTTAAAAAGAACGATCATGGCGAGATCATGATCAACTGTGCTGCCGAAACTTCATGTCCGGGGGTATTCGCGGCGGGGGACGTGAGCGATGTTCCGGCCAAACAGATCATTATTGCGGCGGGGGATGGAGCCAAAGCGGCGCTATCCGCTTTTTCCTATCTTAATCATTTAGCAATTTAGCCTTCGACGATCCAATGCTCCTGTTCTTTGAACCATTCGGCCGGGTCGTTCAGGTATTTCATAGTTTCATCGAGAATGGTGAAATGTTCTTTCTCTTCCTGGGCCAGGGCGGAGTAAAATTTCTTAGCCGTTTGGTCCGTGCTTTCCGCGGCGATCTTATCGTATAGCGTAAAACTATCTTTCTCCAATCCCTCGGCGATCAGGTAAGCGTCGTTAAGGTCTTTTTGGGTCTCAAATTTACGGTCCAACCCTTTTTTTAGCTTTTCGACAATGACCTTGAGCAGATCCGCTTTGGTCGGGTAGATCTCAACCCCTTTTAACCAATCGGAAGCGAGGATTTTTTCTCCGGTCAGGTTCTGGTAAAACTCCTTGATCCTGGCCAGATGGACCAATTCCCGGTCGGCCAGGCTGGATAATGTGGACGCGGCCAGGGGGTTATTGGTCTTTTTGGCTGTTTGGGTGTAGAAATCATATCCCTTCTTTTCCAGTTCGATCGAAAGTTTAACGTCAGCGATCAAGTCGTTCATGGGGAGGCCTCCTTTTACCTGTCAATAAAATATTAGCAGTTGTTGGGGGGAATAACAAGCTTAAAGCTTTTCGCTGTAGGCTCTCCTTTCACTTGGCAATCACCATTTCTACTGCTACAATTGCTGGCATGAAGGAAATTCTGGTTGTAGACGACGAAAAAGACATAGTTGACGCGATCGAATATAACCTGAAGAATGAAGGGTTCAAGGTCGCTAAATCGTATGACGGATTAACAGCTGTTAAAATGGCCAGGGAAAAACTCCCCGTGCTAATCATTCTTGACCTGATGCTTCCGGGAATGAGCGGCCTTGACGTTTGCAAATCGCTAAAGGGGGGGGCCGCTACTTCCAACATTCCAATAATAATGCTGACCGCCAAGGGAGAAGAGGCGGACAAGGTCATTGGCCTGGAGCTGGGAGCCGACGATTATTTGACCAAGCCTTTCAGCATGCGTGAGCTGACCGCCCGGATCAAAGCGATCATCAAGAGGTATGGAGGCGAAGTAAAAACCAAGCTCTTCAAAGCCCCCAATCTTGAGCTTGATGTTGACAAGCATGAGGTCAAGGTCGCGGGAAAACCGATCGAATTGACCGCCAAGGAATTTGCCCTGCTCCATTACCTGTGGGAAAACGAAGGGAAGGTTTTTAGCCGCGAGCGTCTGCTCGACACCGTTTGGGGGGTCGAGGTCGCGATCGAGACCAGAACGGTTGACGTCCATGTCAGAAGATTGAGGGAAAAGCTCGGCAAAGCGGAGAAATATGTTCATACCTTGCGCGGCGTCGGTTATAAATTTGAGGTCAGATCATGAAACTGATCGGTTATTTCAGGCGTTTTTATTTTGCCCTGTTCGTCTCTTTTGTCGGGAACGTGATGGTCGGTTTTTTGGTCATCTACCTGCTCAAATCCAAATGGTATGCCCTGCTGGCGGCGATGGGGGCGGCGGTCGCCCTTAGCGCGGTCTTGTCTCGCCTGTTCAGCGACCCGATCGTCCGTTTATCTGAAGTTGCCAAACGGATCTCCGCCGGTGAGTTTGATAACCTCTTTTTCCGCCGGTCCCGTTTTGAAGTTGGGGAATTAGAGAGAGCGATGGAGAGGATGAGCAAGTATTTACGGATCACCTTTGAGAAGCTTTCGGCCAAAAAAAGCCAGATCAGCGCGGTCCTCTCCAGCATGAACGAAGGGGTCCTGGCGGTCAACCGGGACGGGGTAGTGATCCTGGCCAACCCGGTCATTGAAAAAGTTTTGGGGGCGACCGAGCCGGAGATCATTGGCAAGACGATTCGGGAAGTGGTCCGCAATAATGAGATTTCCGACCTGATCGCCCGCGCCTTGCGGAGCGGCGAGCGGACCAGGGAGGAGATCGAGGTCGTTCAACCCTTTGCCGGTATCTTTGACGCTCATGCCGGGCCGGTCTTAAGTGAAGAGCGGGAAGTTATCGGCGTGGTCTGTGTTTTGCACGACATGACCGAATTGCGCAAACTGGAAAAGGTCCGCTCCGAATTTGCGGCTAACGTTTCTCATGAACTAAAGACCCCGCTTACAGTCATCAGGTCGAACGTGGAGACCCTGCTTGGCGGAGCGATAAACGATCCGGCGCATAACGTGGAGTTCGTCAAAAAGATCGATAAGCACGCCCGCGGTCTTTCGGCCCTGATCGACGATATCCTGGAGCTTTCCCGGCTCGAGTCAAAAAAAGAACTGGGTCCTTTTGCCAGGCTTAATCTGGAGGAGATTGTCAATCGGGCGATCGAAACGGTCGCGGACAAGGCGAGGCAAAAAGAGGTGGCGATAATCGCCGAGTGTCCCGGAGAAGAAGTCCTGGTCAACGGGATAGAGGACCACCTCTTCCGGGCGGTCTTAAACCTGCTCGATAATGCGGTTAATTATAACAATCCTGGAGGTAAGGTCTCCATTAGCTGTAAAAGAGAGAATGGCCTGGTAAAAATATTGATCGCCGATTCCGGGGTTGGGATCGGCCATTCGCACCTCCCCAGGATCTTTGAGCGCTTCTACCGGACCGATGTCGCCCGCTCCCGCGAGCTTGGCGGGACCGGCCTCGGGCTGGCGATCGTCAAACATGTCGTGAGCCTGCATCACGGGACGGTTGATGTTGCTAGTGAAGAAGGAAAGGGCTCTACGTTTACCGTTACACTGCCGCTGATCTCCGCTTAGCCTGGAAAAGTTTACTTCTTGTTAACAAAAGTTTCATCAAAGCTTAATCTTCTTTACCCATAATTAGCGCGTCAGCCAAGGCCCTGATAAAGGAGGGGGGCGCTAAAGACTGATCTTAGTTATAAGTTATAAATGAAGGAGTGAAGCAATGAAAAAGATGATTGTTTTAAGCTTTCTAATGATTTTGACCATGGTTTTATTGTCTTTTCAGGTAATGGCTCAAACGGCCGACCAGAAAAAGGTTGAGTCATATATCAGCGGGTTGAAAGTAAAGTTGGCGGCGGCCCAAAAGACCCGGGACGCGAAAAGGATCAAGCTTTTACAGTCCTTAATAAGTGAAGCTAAGGCTTCCCTGGAAAAGATCAAGGCCCGGACGGTTGAACCGTCAAAGCCGGCCGAAGAATTAGCGGTTGATTCCCAGAATGAGTTGGTTGACATTAAAGAAGAGACCAACGCGGCACTGGCCAGTTTAAAGAATGAACTGGAGGCGGTTAAAGCTGATAATAAGGATGTTAAGGTCAGCGGCGTGATATTTTTCCATTGGCAGAAATACACCCAGAATGCCGGCTCATCAAATTACAATCAGTTTGATGTCAGCCGGGCTTATTTGGATTTTAAGAAAAAGCTTGTCGATGACGCCAGCGCCCGGGTAACCCTTGACGTTCGGCGGCTGGACACGTCGTCCACCGGCACCGATCCGAATAAAAAGACCCAGAACCTTTTTGATTACCTTAAATACGCTTACGTGGAAAAACCGGTTACAGTCCCGGCCGCCCTTCAGCCGGTCCCCTTTACTTTGACCGCCAAGATCGGGCTTCAACACACCGCCTGGATCGATTGGGCCGATAAACTGCTCAACGCCCGTTTCATTGCTAAGACCCTGCTGGACAATGAGGGCGTAATGAGTTCTTCCGATTTTGGTCTCGGCGTGCTGGGAAAAGTAAGCGTCAGCGGTTTTCCGGAAGTGGAATACCACGCGACCCTTCTTAACGGCGCCGGCTACTCCAAGCCGGAGTCCGACGCGCGCAAAGATCTTGGCCTGCGGCTTAACTCAAATGTATACAGCAATGACACTCTGGGGAGTGTGATCGTCGGTTTGTTCGGTAACGCGGCGGGCATTAAGACCGACGCTTCAATGGATAGCCACACCAAAAAGCAGGCGGTCGCTTTGCTTGGACTTAAGAATAGTATCTATTCCGTCGGCCTTGAATACCTGTATGGGACCAATATTTCCGGCTACAGCCTTGGCGGCACTTTTATAATTAATCCCGGCTGGACCATTCTGGCCAGGCTTGATAACTATGACCCTTCCCGGAGCGCTGTTAATAATGAGATCAGCCGGTCGATCTATGGCTTGATCTATGACTGGAGCAAAGATGTCCGTCTGGCCGCTGATTTCCAGAGCGCTAAGACCGGGACCGGGGCGACGACCGGCATCTTTTACCTGCACAGCATGATTACAATATAAATGGAGGAAAACATAATGATCAATAAAACACTGGCAGTTGTTATTTCACTGGTCCTGATTTCCAGCGCCGCTCTGGCCGTCTCTCTGAATGGGGCGGGGGCGACTTTTCCTTACCCGATCTATGTTAAGTGGAACAAAATATTCGCCGACAAAACCGGGACCCAGGTCAATTATCAGGGGATCGGGTCGGGGGGCGGGATCCGCCAGTTTACCGCCAAGATCACTGATTTCGGCGGGAGCGACGCTCCGATGACCGAGAAACAAATGTCTGCCGCCGGCGGAGATGTTCTCCATATCCCGACGGTGATGGGGGCGGTGGCTGTTTCCTACAATCTGCCGGGCGTCAGCGGCTTAAAACTTGATCCCGAGACCCTGGGGCGGATCTTCCTTGGCCGGATCAAAAAATGGGACGATCCGGCGATCGCGGCCCTTAATCCCGGCATCGACTTGCCGGGTAAAAATATCACGATCGCTCACCGGAGTGATGGGAGCGGGACCACCCATATCTTCACCTCATATTTAGCCAAAGTCAGCACTGCCTGGGCGTCTCAAGTCGGGGCGGGGAGCGCGGTTTCCTGGCCGACCGGGATCGGCGGTAAAGGGAATGCCGGTGTCGCCGGGGTGATCAAAGGGAACGAAGGAGCGCTTGGCTACGTTGAGCTTTCTTACGCGATCAGCAATGATCTGCCGGTTGTTTCGCTCAAGAATCGGAGCGGTAGATTTGTCAAACCATCAATCGAATCGACGACTGCCGCGGCGGACGGCGCGCTTAGTTCAAGCAAGCTGGCCAAGCAGATCGCGGCTGGAGATTTTCGGCTTGATCTGACAAATGCTCCCGGTCAAAATGCCTATCCAATAGTTGGGCTGACCTGGCTTCTGGTTAGGAGCAGTCTTGATGGAGAGAAAGGGGCCGCTCTTAAAAACTATTTGAAATGGGCGTTAAGTGACGGACAGAAGTACGCCGCTTCTCTTCTTTATGCGCCTTTGCCGGACAGCATGTCGGACAAAGTAATGAAGTTGATCAATTCAATTGATACCAACATTTAATAAACAGACGCGTTTTTTGGGACAAGGGGATATCTGGTTCAAAGGCTTTATTTTTGCCTTCGCGGCCAGCATCCCCTTGCTCCTTGTTTCGTTGGTTGTTGTTCTGTTCTTCTGGGCCTGGCCGGCGATTATTCATTTTGGCTGGAGTTTTATTTTTAGCTCCGCCTGGGACCCATTGGCCGACAACTACGGGGCGTTGCCTTTCATATATGGGACCTTGGTCTCATCGCTGATCGCCTTGCTGATTGCCGTGCCGCTCGGTCTCGGCTGCGCGATTTTTATTTCAGAGATCTATAAGTCAAAAACAGGTGAATATATCGCTTTAATGGTTGAACTACTGGCGGCGATCCCTTCGGTTGTTTATGGCCTTTGGGGGATCTTTGTTCTGGCCCCGTTCTCTGCCGCTTATATTCAGCCGGTTTTAGGGGGGATGTTCGGCTTTCTGCCGCTCTTTCAGGGGCCGACTTCCGGCCCAAGTCTTTTAACCGGCGGGATTATCCTGGCGATCATGATCCTGCCGACCATTACCGCTCTGTCGCGCGAAGTCCTTCAGGCGGTCCCTTACAGCCTGCGGGAATCGGCCATGGCGCTTGGCGCCACCCGGTGGGAGACCTTTAAGGTGGCGGTCTTTGGGCCGGCCCGCTCCGGGATTATTGGCGCGATAATACTTGGTTTGGGGCGGGCGTTGGGGGAGACCATGGCGGTGACCATGGTGATCGGCAACCGGCCGCGGGTCTCCGCCTCACTCTTCGCGCCGGCCTATTCTCTGGCGGCGGTGATCGCCAATGAATTTGCCGAAGCGGTGACTGAACTGAACCTGGCGGTCTTAATTGAGCTCGCTCTGATCCTGCTTGTTATCACGATCGCGGTCAACGGCCTGGCAAGGTATTTGGTATGGCAGACAACACTCAAAAAATGATCCGGGAGATAAAGGAACGCTGTTTTTTAGCGGCCGTTTTTTTTAGCGCGGCGCTGGCGGTCCTGCCCCTGATCGCGGTCCTTGGCTATGTCTTTGTCAAAGGGATCGGCGCTCTCGATCTTAATTTCTTTACCCAACTGCCGGCGCCGGTTGGCGATCCCGGCGGCGGTATGGCCAACGCGATGGTCGGCACCTTTATTTTGGTGGGGATCGCCTGCCTGGTTGGCTTGCCGGTCGGGATCTTTGGCGGGATCTGGCTGGCGCAGTACGGCTCGGGCAAACGGGGCTTTATTATCCGCTATTCGGCCGACGTTCTTTCGAGTTTACCGAGCATTGTTATCGGGATCTTCGCTTATGTATTAATTGTGGCGACCATGAAGCGCTTTTCGGCGATCGCCGGCGGTTTCGCGCTTGGGATCATAATGATCCCGGTCGTGACCCGGACCACCGAAGAGATGGTAAAAATGGTCCCTCGCACTCTTTATGAAGCCGGATTGGCGCTTGGCTTACCAGAGTGGCGGGTCTCTTTGCAAATCGTTTTTCGCACCGCCTGGAACGGGATCTTTACCGGCGTAATTTTGGCGGTCGCCAGGATCATGGGGGAGACCGCCCCGCTGATCTTTACCGCCTTCAACACAATGTATTGGAACCTGCGGATCGACCAGCCAATGGCTTCGATGACGGTCCAGATCTATAATTACGCGATCTCTCCATTTAGTCAATGGCAGGCCAAAGCCTGGGCCGGTTCGCTGACCCTGGTTTTTATTATTTTAATGGTAACGCTGGTCGTTAGAAAATATTCTAAGAGGGTTTATTATGGATAAATTGCCGATCAAGATGAAGGCGGTTGACCTAAACGCCTGGTTTTCCGGTAAACAGGCGTTAAGTAAAATAAACATGGACGTTTATTCCAACAAGGTGACGGCGGTGATCGGTCCTTCCGGTTGCGGGAAGTCGACCTTCGTGCGGAATTTAAACCGGTTGCATGAGACCATCCCGGGAGCGACGGTTGAGGGGGCGGTCTTTTTAGATGAGGAGAATATCTTCAAACCCCGGTATGATCTGGTCGATCTAAGGCGCCGGGTGGGGATGGTTTTTCAGAAGCCGACCCCTTTTCCGACCATGTCGATCTACGAAAACGCGGCGGCCGGGATAAAGCTGGCCGGCCGTGTTCCGCGACCGGTCGTTGACCAGGCGGTTGAAACAGCTTTAAAGCAGGCGGCGCTTTGGAATGAGGTCAAGGATTGCCTGGATAAGCCGGGGATCGGACTGTCGGGCGGCCAACAACAGCGGCTTTGCATCGCCAGAACTCTGGCGGTCAGGCCGGAAGTGATCTTGCTCGACGAACCATGTTCGGCGCTTGACCCGATCTCAACCGGTAAGATCGAGGAGTTGATCCATGAGCTAAAGAAAGAATACGCGATCGTCATTGTTACCCACAACATGCAGCAGGCGGCGCGGGTTGCCGACTTTACCGGTTTTTTTCTGCTTGGTGAACTGGTTGAATTTGATGTTACCGGCAAGATCTTTACCGCCCCGCGGGATAAACGGACCGAAGATTACGTGACCGGCCGGTTCGGGTAGATAATTAACATTGAATTAACAATTAAGTAACATATATTTAACGTTGAGGGATAATAATGATTACAGATGAACATAATAAGGACAAAAAGTTGTTGCTTTTGCCGGCCACTATTTATGTTTTTGGTTTTAATTATGTTTCTTTCTTCCGGCTGTGCCCGCGGCAACAAAGCGATCCAGATCAAAGGTTCGGACACCATGGTTAACCTGGCCGAAGCCTGGACCGAAAAGTTCATGGAAAAATATCCGGAAAGCGCGGTCGCGGTGACCGGGGGGGGGTCCGGAGGCGGGATTGCGTCGCTGATCAGCGGAACGACCGATATCGCCAAAGCTTCCCGAGATATGCATCATAAGGAGATCCTGCTGGCCAATCGCCGCGGGGTTTATCCACTGGAACTGCAAGTCGCCAGCGATGGGGTCGTGGTCGTTGTTAATCCGGCCAATCCGATAAACAAACTGACCATCAAAGAACTTTCCGATATTTATACGAGAAAGGTCAAGAACTGGCGGGAGCTTGGCGGCCCCGACCGGCAGATCGTCGCTCTTTCCCGGGAGAGGAACTCGGGGACCCATGTCTTTTTTCTGGAGACGGTGGTCAAGCTTGGACAGAAAAAGAACCCCAATGAGTTTGCCGCCGACGTTCTGATGATGCCTTCATCCCAGGCGGTGGTCGAAGAGGTCATCTCAAATAAATCAGCGATCGGCTATATTGGCCTCGGTTATTTAAATAACAGGCAAAAAGCCCTGGCGGTCGGTAAAGATAAAAGAGGGCCGTTTTTTCTCCCTAATATCGCGACCGTCAAAAAAGGGGAATATCCGATCTCCCGTTCTCTTCTTTTTTACACTAACGGGACTCCGGAAGCCAGAGTTCAAAGGTTCATTGATTTTGTCTTAAGTCCGGACGGGCAGGAGATCGTTAAAACTATGGACTTTGTGCCGATCAAATGAAAAGAACAACCGAATGGATAATTGAAAAACTGATCTTTATTTCCGGGATCGGTTCCATTGTTTTTGTGGCGCTGATCTTCTTTTTTCTGTTAAAAGAAGGGTTGTCCCTTTTTGCTTCGGTCAATGTTTTTTCTTTCCTTTTCGGTGTTAACTGGTATCCGATCTCGGAACCGCCGCAATTTGGGATCCTTCCCCTGATCCTTGGTTCGCTTCTTGTAACCTTGGGGGCGGTAGTGATCGCTGTCCCTTTAGGGATTGCCTCGGCTCTGTACGTCGCCGAAGTTGCCCCCAAGTGGCTAAGCGAGATCTTAAAGTCGGGGATCGAGCTTTTGGCCGCTATTCCCAGCATTGTTCTCGGTTTTATCGGGATCGCGACCCTGGCTCCGTTCTTAAAAAATGTCTTTAACCTTCCAAGCGGCCTGACGGCGTTGGCCGGATCCATCATGCTTGCTTTCATGGCAATGCCGACCATTGTTTCGATCATCGAAGATTCGATAAATTCGGTCCCGCGCAGTTACCGGGAAGGATCCCTGGCGCTGGGGGCGACCCGCTGGCAGACGATCTACCGGGTCATTTTACCGGCCGCTTCGTCCGGGATCCTGGCGGCGATCATGCTTGGGATCGGCCGGGTGATCGGCGAAACAATGGCTGTCCTCATGATCACGGGGAACGCGGCGATCCTGCCGACCAGCATTCTCCAGCCGGTCAGGACCCTGACCGCGACGATCGCTGCCGAAATGGGGGAGGCGGTTTCCGGAAGCGAGCATTACTTTGCGCTGTTCGCGATCGGCATTGTCCTCTTTGTTATTAGTTTTATCATTAACCTGGTGGCCGATTTCTTTATGAACCGGAATAAAAAGAGGAACAAAAAGAAATGATCGATTCAAAATTAAAAGAGAAGGCCGCCTTTGCCATTCTTTTGGCGGCGACCATTATTGTTATCGCGCCGGTTGCCCTGATCCTGGCGATCATTTTGATCAATGGCCTGCCGGCCTTAAGCTTTGAGTTCCTCTTCTCCATCCCAAGGGATGGGATGAGAGGGGGAGGGATATTCCCAGCGCTGGTCGGGACCTTTTATCTGATCGTTGGGACCGCTCTCTTTGCCATACCTTTTGGGATATTGGCGGCGATCTATCTTAATGAATACGCCCAGCGGAACCGATTGACCAGGGCGATCGAGCTGGCTATTATCAATTTGTCCGGGGTCCCGTCCATAGTTTACGGCCTGTTTGGCCTTAGCCTATTTGTCGAGTTCCTCGGGTTTGGGGCGTCGATCCTGGCCGGTTCGCTGACCCTGGCGATCATGACCCTCCCGGTGATCATTACCGCGACCAGGGAAGCCCTTAGCGCGGTGCCGCGCTCTTTCCGCGAGGTCAGTTTTTCCCTCGGCGCTTCCCGCTGGCAGACGGTCCGCGGCGTTGTCCTGCCTAACGCTATCCCCGGAATATTGACCGGAACGATCCTGGGGCTCTCCCGGGCGGCCGGAGAGACCGCGCCGATCTTATTTACCGTTGCCGCTTTTTATCTGCCAAAGCTCCCGACTTCGGTCTACGACCAGGCGATGGCCCTTCCTTATCATATATACGTTCTTTCCACCCAGGTCCCCAATGTCAGCGTCAAGGTCCAATACGGAACGGTCCTGGTCTTAGTCGGCATGATCTTTATTTTAAATATTGTCGCGTCGTATATCCGGTCTTATTTCAGGAAGAAAAAAACATGGTAAACAATAAAATTGAGATCGGCGGCTTGAACGTTTTCTACGATGGTGTCCATGCGTTAAAAGACCTGGACCTCAAGGTCAGGGAAAAGGAGATCCTGGGGGTGATCGGACCGGCTAACAGCGGCAAGACCTCGTTTTTGCGCTGTGTCAACCGGCTCAACGATCTGCACGACAACTTTAAGATGGCCGGCAAGATCATGCTGGACGGCAAGAGCATCCATGAAATCGATATCCATCTTCTGCGCAAACGGATCGGGATAGTCTTTGCCCTGCCGCTCCCTCTGCCGCTGTCGGTCTTTGACAATATCGCCTACGGCCCGCGGACGCACGGGGTCAAAGAACGGACAAAACTGCTGGAGATCGCCGAAAGTTCTCTGCGCGCCGCCGCCCTTTGGGACGAGGTCAAGGACCGCCTGGAGACGTCGGCCTTTAAGCTCTCCGGCGGACAGCAGCAGCGGCTCTGCATCGCCCGGACCCTGGCGGTCGGCCCCGACGTTATTTTATACGACGAGCCGTGTTCCGCCCTTGATCCGATCTCAACGCTTAAGATCGAAGAGGCGATGCGCAGTCTGAAAGAAAATTATACCCAGGTTCTGGTGACCAACAACGTCAAGCAAGCAGCCCGGGTCGCCGATCGGACCGCGTTCTTTTTGATGGGTGAAATGATAGAAATAGACGAGACCAGCAGGCTGTTTACCGCGCCGGCGGATAAGCGGACCGAAGATTACATTACAGGCAGGTTTGGCTAATGGATAAACCGATAATCGAAACCAGCAAGTTGAATTTTTATTACGGCTCGTTCCACGCCCTGATCGACGTTAATCTGAAGGTCGGGCGGAACAAGATCACCAGCCTCATCGGTCCTTCAGGGTGCGGCAAATCGACCCTGCTTAGGATATTTAACCGGATGAACGATTTGATCGACGGGACGACCACGTCCGGCAGTGTTTTAATTGAGGGGCGCGAGATCCTGGGCCCGCAAGTCGATCTGGTCGACCTACGCAAACACGTTGGGATGGTCTTTCAGCGGCCGAACCCGTTCCCCCTCTCGGTCTTTGAGAATGTCGCTTTTGGCTTGCGGATCCGGGGGGAGCGGAGAAAAAATGTTTTGGAGGAAGCGGTCTGTAAAAGCCTCTCTTCGGTCCTCTTGTTCGACGACCTTAAAGATAAGTTGTCGCTGAACGCCCTCCAGCTTACCCTGGAACAGCAGCAGCGGCTCTGCATCGCCAGGTTGATCGCGGTTACACCCGATCTCCTCCTGATGGACGAGATCTGTTCGGCCCTTGACCCGATGGCGACCATGAAGATCGAATCGTTGATGCTGGAATTGAAAAAACAGTATACAATTGTTATTGTTACCCATAACATGCAGCAGGCGGCCCGGGTTTCCGATGAATGCGGGTTTATGCTGCTTGGAGAATTGATCGAGTTTGGCGACACCAAAAAGATCTTTACTGCGCCGGACGATCAACGGACCGACGATTACATAACCGGGCGGTTTGGCTAGAGAAGGAGGGGGAAAATGGACCATAAAAGAGTATTCGATCAAGAGATGGGGGAGTTAAAGGACACGATCCTGAAAATGGGGGTCATGGTTCAGGGATTGATCTATAAATCGGTCGATTCCTTGAAGAAATTGGACAAGGAGCTGGCCGAAGAAGTGATCAAAGAAGATGAGAGGGTCGATCAGCTCGAGCTGGAAATAGACGAAAAATGCATTCAGCTGGTCGCCTTGCGCCAGCCGGAAGCGTCCGACCTCCGGTTTTTAATGACCGGGATGCGGATCGCCAACGACCTGGAAAGGATCGGCGACCTTTCGGAAGATATCGCCCAGCGGACGTTGGAGCTGGCTGGCCAGCCGCTCCTCAAGCCGCTCATCGACATTCCGAAGATGGCCAGGCTGGCGCAGGAGTCGGTCGGTCTGGCGCTTGACGCTTTCATTAACTGCGACCTAAAAAAAGCGAAGGAGATCTGGGCGAAGGAAAAAGAAGTCGATAAGCTCCGCGACCAGGTCCACGACGAGCTGGTCGAGATCATGAGCAAGGACTCGTCGACCGTCGGTAAAGCGATCCCCCTGCTTTTGGTCTCCCGCCATCTGGAGCGGATCTCCGACCATGCCACGAATATTTGTGAAGATATCGTTTATATGGTCGAGGGGAAGGTCGTTAAACACAGCGGCCGGCCTAATAATTAGGAGGTAGATGGAAATGGCAAAACAACTTGGGATCTACAAATGCGAAGTCTGCGGCAATATCGTCGAGGTCCTCCACGCCGGTGACGGGGAATTGGTCTGCTGCGGCAAACCGATGAAGGAGATGGTCGAGAACACGGTTGACGCTGCCAAAG
Organism: candidate division WOR-1 bacterium RIFOXYB2_FULL_45_9; assembly: GCA_001771575.1. Taxonomy (GTDB): domain Bacteria; phylum Margulisbacteria; class WOR-1; order O2-12-FULL-45-9; family XYB2-FULL-48-7; genus XYB2-FULL-45-9. Next base: position 259,426 of record MEUD01000001.1, read on the forward strand.
AGAAACACGTTCCGGTGATCGAAAAGAGCGCCGGCGGTTTTTTGGTCAAGATCGGAGCGGTCCCTCATCCAATGGAAGAAAAACATTACATCGAATGGATCGAGCTGGTAGTCGACGGCAAAGCTTATCGGCAGTTTTTAAAGCCGGGGGATAAGCCGGAGGCGGAATTTTGTGTCAGCGGCCAAACGGTTGCCGCGCGTGAATATTGCAACCTGCACGGCCTCTGGAGCGCGAAAGGATAAGCGATGAAAAAATATATTTGCCTGGTTTGCGGTTACGTCTATGATCCAGCCAAAGGAGATCCCGGTTCCGGGGTCGCTCCAGGGACCTCTTTCGAGAGCCTTCCGGCCGGTTGGGTCTGTCCGGTCTGCGGCGCCGGTAAAGATCAATTTACTCCGGAGGGATGATATATGGCGACAAGAAAACTCAAAGATAATATTCATGAGGTAGGCGCGATCGATTTTGACCGCCGTTTGTTTGACGAGCTGATCCCCTTGCCGGAAGGGACAAGTTATAATTCATATTTGGTCAAGGGGAGCGAAAAGACCGCCCTCATTGACACGGTCGATCCTGCTAAGGTGGCTTCGCTGGTCGAAAACTTGAACGAACTTAATATCGAAAAGATCGATTATATTATCGCCCACCATGCCGAACAGGACCATTCCGGCTCCCTGCCGTTCATCGTGGAGCTCTTTCCGACGGCCAAGATCGTGACCAATGCCAAGTGTAAAGAGATGCTGATCTCCCTTCTCCTTTTGCCGGAAGATAAGTTTCAGGTGGTTAACGATAGGGAAACTCTCTCTTTGGGAGACAAGACCCTGGAATTTATTTTTGCTCCCTGGGTCCATTGGCCTGAAACGATGCTGACCTATTTGAAAGAGGACAAGGTCCTGTTTACCTGCGACTTTTTCGGTTCGCATCTGGCGGCGACCCCGCTTTTTGTCGGCGACGAAGCTCATGTTCTCCGCTCGGCGAAGCGCTATTTTGCCGAGATCATGATGCCTTTTCGGAACTTGATCAAACAACATCTGGAAAAACTTAAAACGATCGATTTTACCGTTATTGCTCCGAGCCACGGGCCGGTTTACGATCGCCCCAAATTGATCCTTGACGCTTATGCCGACTGGTCCGGCGACCAGGTCAAGAATGAAGTCGTCCTTCCTTACGTTTCCATGCATGGGAGCACCCAGGAGATGGTCGAATATTTGATCAATGCCTTGATCGCGAGAGGAGTGGTCGTTAAGCCGTATAATCTCTCCAGGACCGACATCGGAGAGCTGGCGATGGACTTGGTTGACGCCGCCACGGTCGTGATCGGCTCGCCAACCGTGCTGGTCGGGCCTCATCCGCTGGCCGCTTACGCCGCTTTCCTGGCCAACGCGCTCCGGCCAAAGACCAGGTTCGCTTCGATCGTCGGATCGTTTGGTTGGGGAGGGAAAATGGTCGAAACGCTTTCCGCCATGCTTCCTAACCTTAAAGTGACGATCATTCCGCCGGTCATCGCCAAAGGAGCGCCGCGAGAGGCCGATTACGCCGCTCTTGATAATTTAGCCGACGAGATCAAGAAGAGCCATCAGGCGGCCGGGATCGCCTAAAAAATGAAGCTTTTTCTTCTCCGACATGGCGCGGCGGCCGCCGCTGGTTACAGCGAGGACCGTGAGCGTCCCCTTACCGACACGGGGAGGGAACAGCTCGGACGCCTGGCCGGGGATCTGGCCGAAAATAACATCAGCTTTGACGTGATCGTTACTTCTCCGTTTGTTCGGGCCTACCAGACCGCCGAGATCATAGCGGACCGGCTAAAAGAACGAGATAAAGTTTTTGTCGAAGACCTCCTTGCCCCCGGTTGTGAGCTGGGGGACCTGATGGAGATCCTGGAGAGAAACCGCCAGTTTGAGCGGATACTCTGCGTTGGGCACGAGCCGGACCTGGGAGAGATCGCCGGTCAGCTTCTTTTTTTGGATACTCCCCGGCCGCTGAAAAAAGGGGAGCTGATCGAGATCGAATTAAACTAGCTCTTCTGGGGCGGTCTATGCTAAAATAATTCCGTGAAAGTACTCCTCGCCGGTTATAACATTGATGCCGATGTCCTGGCCGAAATTTCCCGCGGTTTGTCCCGGGACGATCTTACTCCCGAAACGCTGTCGGCCGCTTATGCCCGGATCTCCCGCGATCCCCGGCCGGTCGACGAGCTTCGACAGATCGCCCGGAAAGAAGTGGGGAAAGCCCGCCAATCAAATACCAGGATAGTCTTCGAAATGGGACATTCCTCGGTCGCTGAGCATGCGGTCTTCAATTTTGACGTTATCGACCTCTCACGGCTGGCCATCGAGGAGCTGGAGAGATTTCGGCTCGCCTCTTACACCGAAAAATCCCAGCGCTACCAGAAGCTTCATGATAATTATCATCTGCCAAAAGAGATCGAAGGGAGCGAATTTGCCGTCCCTTTCGCTCAATTGATCGAAAAGCAGAACCTGCTATACCAGGGTCTCCTGGGGCGGGGGATCGATCCTGAGGACGCCCGTTACGTTACTTCCCTGTCGACCAAGGGACAGCTTGGGATGACGGTCAACTCCCGGACCCTGGAACTGATGATCAGGCGCTTTGCGTCCAGTCAGCTGGCCGAGATCCGGGAATTGGGGAAAACCCTTTTTGACCTTGCCGCGAAAGTCGCCCCGTCGTTGATCCGTTATACCGCGGCGACCGATTTCGAATCGCTGACCGCCGCCGACTTGCGGAACGGATTTAAGGGGAGATGGGAGAGAAAAAGGCGTCTTTCACGGCCCTGCATTCTGGTCGATTCCACGAAAGACGCCGACCAGAAGCTGGTTGCGGCCCTGCTCCATTCTTCATCGACCATCTCATACCCGAACTGCCGCAGGGTTGTGAAAACGATGTCGCGCCCCGAAAGGGTCGCGGCGGTCAAGAATGCCTGCCGCCGCCTGAATTTTTACGACGCGGTCCTGCGGGAATTTGAACACATTACCTTGACCTTTGACCTGGTCATGTCGGCCGCTTGCTTTGCCCAGCTCAAACGCCATCGTCCTTTGACCCTGACCGCTCAGGCTTATGAGCCTCTGCTTGGCGTAACTTTGCCGGACCGGCTGGCTAAAGATAAAGACACGGCGGCGATAATTAAAGAGACCGACGCTCTTTTCGCCAGGATCAATCCGCGGTTTCCATCAATTGCTCCCTATCTTTTGACCGGCGCCCATCGCCGCAGAGTTTTACTGACCGTCAACGCCAGGGAGCTCTATCATCTTTCCCGACTGCGGGAAGACGCTCACTCCCAGTGGGATATCCGCGAACTTACCGCCGCCATTACAAAAGCCGCCAAGGAGGCAATGCCGCTGACTATGCTCTTGATCGGCGGCAAAGATAAGTTCCAGGAAATATTTCTCGAGAAAATTGGAGGTGAAGCATGAATACCGCGATCATTATTACGTTGATCATTTGCGGAACGATTTTTCTGATCACAATTGTTGCCTTGCTCTTTGCGATGTGGGTCATTAACAAAGGGGTTTCAATGTCCGAAAGGGATAGATAAATGAACAGACCTGTTTCCCTGGCGCTGGTCTGGCATATGCACCAGCCGTTTTATAAAGACCTGGTGACTGGAGAGTACGTCATGCCCTGGGTCAGGATGCATGCCGTCAAGGATTATTACGACATGGTTGCGGTTTTGGACCGCTTTCCGGAAGTCCATGTTACCTTTAACCTGGTCCCTTCGCTCCTTTTGCAGATCGAGGATTACGTCCACAACGGCGCGTCCGACGTTCTGCTCGATCTGACCAGAAAAAGCCCCTCCGACCTGACCCATGCGGAAAAGGTCTCTCTTTTGCAGTATTTTTTCATGGCGAACTGGGAGACGATGGTCAATCCTTATCCCCGCTATCGGGACCTGCTTTTAAAAAGAGGCCGATTTGTTTCCCAGGCCGAACTCTCCAAGGTTGCCAAACGGTTTTCTCCCCAGGAGCTGCTTGATCTCCAGGTTTGGTTCAATTTGACCTGGTTCGGCTTTATTTACCGCCATGAGGACCCGGTGATCAAAGAACTTCTCGCCAAGGGGAAGTATTTTTCCAGCGATGATAAAAAAGCGGTCGTGCTGAAACAGCGGGAAGTAATGGGGAAGATCATTCCCAAATATAAAGAGCTTAGCGACCGGGGCCAGATCGAGCTGACCACGACCCCGTTCTATCATCCGATCCTTCCTCTGCTCTGCGATACCAACTCTGCGAAAGAGGCGATGCCGCTGGCCAAGCTCCCTCCTTCGGCTTTTCAGCACCCAGAAGACGCCGCCGCCCAGATCGGGATGGCGGTCGATTTTTTCGCGGAGCGTTTTGGCGCCAAACCTGGCGGGATGTGGCCGTCTGAAGGGTCGGTCTCGGAAACGATGATCCCGCTGATCGCCCAGGCGGGGATAAAATGGCTGGCGACGGACGAGGGGATACTGGAGCGCTCGCTCCATAAGATCGAAATGAGAGGGCGCGCCCTGGCGGCGGCCGATCTTTACCAGCCGTACCTGGTTGAGCACGACGGCTCGCAGGTCGCCATGATCTTCCGCAACCATTTTCTTTCCGACCAGATCGGGTTCGTTTACCAGCGCTGGTCGATCGGCGATTCGCTCCGGGATTTTGCTTCCCATCTCCATAACATCAGGATCAGTCTTCCGGAAGACGGGCAGAATTATTTGGTCCCGGTGATCCTTGACGGGGAGAACGCCTGGGAATATTATCCCGACGGCGGAAAGTCGTTTTTGGAAAGCTTTTACGGGAGCCTGGCGAGCGGGCGAGAAGCGCGAACCGTCAGGGTTTCCGACTATTTGCAGGAAAATCCTCCCCGGCGCAAGCTGACCAGGTTGTTCGCGGGGTCCTGGATCAACAGCAATTTTAAGATCTGGATCGGCCATGACGAGGACAATTTGGCCTGGGATTATTTGAACAAAGCCCGGCTGGCGCTCGAGCCGTTCAAAAAAGAAGAACAGCCGGTCGCCTGGCAGGAGCTTTACATCGCTGAAGGGTCTGACTGGTGCTGGTGGTACGGCGACGACCATTCTTCCGAGAACGACCACCTTTTTGACGCTCTTTTCCGCAAACATTTAAAAAATATTTATACCTTGATCGGCCGCGTCCCGCCAAAATATCTGGACAATCCGATCAAGCAAATGTCCACATTGGTCCGCCCCTTAAAGGAGCCGACCTATTTGATAAACCCGGTCTTAGACGGTGAAGTGACCAGCTATTACGAATGGCTCTCGGCCGGGGTCTTTGATATTTCAAAAGCCCGAGGGGCGATGCACCAGATCGAGACCCTGCTTCGTGATATTCATTTTGGTTACAGCTTAACCGACTTATTTATCCGGCTTGGCCTGAATATCTCAATGTATTCGGAGGAGGCCAAAACCTTTACTTTCGCGGTGGTCTTTACCCATCCGGTCGACAGAAAATTTGAGATCGGTTTTGATCGGAGCAAGGGTTATTTTACGTTTGACCGGGAAATGCGTTGTGGGATCGCCAAGATCATTGAGATCGGCGTTCCGTTCAGCGTTCTGGGGGTAAAGCCCTGCGACAAGCTCGAATTTGTCGTGGTCATAAGCAAAGATGGTCAGGAAGTCGAGCGCTGGCCAAAAGGCGGGGGGATATATGTCACCGTCCCAAGCGATACCTATGAACAAGAACAGTGGTCAGTCTAAAACTCGCCCGGTCGATCTGCTTTTGGCGGTCCATTGCCATCAGCCTGTAGGGAACCTTGACCAGGTCATTGAAGAAGCCTACCAGCGATCGTATCTGCCGTTCATCGAAACTCTGCGCGAACATCCCCGGATCAAGTTTGCCGCCCACTACAGCGGTGTCCTGCTGGAATGGTTTGAGGCGCGGCACCCGGAATTCCTCGGTTTGCTTAAAGATCTGGTCCGAAAAGGACAGCTAGAGCTTTTGACCGGCGGCCATTACGAGCCGATCCTCTCCCTGATCCCGGACGACGACAAGCTTGGCCAGATCAAAATGTTAAACGATTACCTAAAAGGGAAATTCGGTTCGGCGCCGCGCGGCATGTGGCTGGCCGAGAGGGTTTGGGAACCGCACCTTCCCAGGGTCCTGGCCCAATCCGGGGTGGAGTATACCTTGCTCGACGATTCCCACTTTATTGCCGCCGGACTGGAGAAAGAAAAACTCGGCGGCTACTACCTGACCGAAGAATCCGGGGAAATGCTTAGGATCTTTCCGATCAGCAGGTATTTGCGGCACGCTATCCCTTTCAAAAAGCCCGACGAAGTGATCGACCATCTGCGCCAGCTTTCGGCCGGCGGCCAGGGACTGGCGGTGATCGCCGACGATGGCGAGAAGTTCGGCCTTTGGCCAGGGACCCAAAAGGTTTTTAGCGGCGGCTATTTGAACAAACTGTTCGACCTGATCGAGAAAACGGAATGGCTAAGGAGCCGAAGCTTTTCCGACTATTTGGAAGAAGAGCTCCCTGCCGGCCGGATATATCTGCCGGCTAATTCATATTTTGAAATGATGGACTGGTCTCTGCCGGCCCCGGCCGAAAAAAAATTCAAAAGGATAATTGAAGATCTCAAGAAAAGCGATTACCTTGAGGAATTCCTGCCGTTCTTAAGCGGCGGATTCTTCCGGAACTTTTTGGTGAAGTATCCGGAATCGAACTTGATGCACAAACGGATGCTCCAGGTCAGCGACCGATTATCTCGAATGAAAAAAGGGAAATCGCTCCTTGGCGAAAAAGAATTTGAAAGCCGGCTTAAGGAAGCGGAATTGGCCCTCTACAAAAGCCAGTGCGGTTGCGCGTACTGGCACGGAATATTCAGCGGGATCTACCTCAATTACCTGCGCCACGCGGTCTACGAAAATATTCTCAAAGCGGAAGCGGTCATGGATTCTCACGCCCGGGGAAGCGATGATTACGCCGATATCACGATCACCGATTTGGACCGGGACGGCAGGGAAGAGGTCCTTTTGACCAGTAGTATGCTCAACCTCTATTTTTCTCCCGCCCAGGGAGGGACCTTGTTCGAGATCGATTATAAACCGAAGAACTTTAATCTGGTAAACAACCTGGCGCGGCGGGAAGAAGCGTATCACGAGAAGATCAAACCTCCCGCCTGGGAAGGGGGGGCGGAGCTATCTGACGCGGCCCGCAAGAGAGTTGATCGGGCCAAAAAAGCAGGGCTGGATGAGCTCCTGATCTATGATCGCCGACCCAGGTTTTGCCTGGTCGATCACTTTTTGGGTGAAGGGACGACCCTGGAGAGCTTTAGCCGGAACAAGTATAAGGAGGAGGGCGATTTTAGCGGCAGTTATACTTTTATGCCGCAAAGGCGTGGGAATGAAGTCCTTCTTAGAATGAAAAATGATGGGGAAGTTGGCGGCAGGGGAGTTCGTGTCGAAAAAGAGATCTCGATCATGGCCAAGCAATCAATCATCAATATCGTTTATGACCTAAGTAATTTAAGCGATGAAGTTGTCCATCTCTGGTTTGGGACGGAGTTTAATTTCTCTTTTCTAACGGGAAATAATAGCGATATCCCTTGTCATATTGAAGGGGAGGAAAATGGCCAAAATATTTCAGGGGTTACTATTGTTGACGAACGGAAAGGATTTAGTGTAGTATTGGCCCTGGATCGGCCGGCCGCGTTGTGGCGGTTTCCAATCGAAACGGTTTCTATTTCCGAGTCCGGTTTTGAAAAAACTTTTCAAAGTTCGCTCTTCTTCCCGAATTGGAAGATTAGCTTGCATCCGGGCCAAAAATGGAAGATAAAGATAGCCTTGCGTATTGAGGAATAAGCCTTATAAAAGGAGGATTTTAAATGCCAGAGCTTCGTAAAGATCCCATATCAGATCGTTGGGTGGTAGTTTCAACAGAGAGGGGAAGGCGTCCTTCCGATTTTGGTTCGTCCCCAACGGTTGAAGGAGCGGGCGAATCTAAATTTTGCCCTTTTGACGAGGGGAATGAAGGAAAAACTCCAAAAGAAATTATCGCCTGGCGCAAGCCGAACACCGCCCCCGATACCCCCGGTTGGGATGTTCGGGTCACTCCAAATAAATTCCCCGCTTTAGTTATTGAAGGCGAAGTCAACCGGACCGGGATGGGGATCTTTGACATGATGAGCGGGATCGGCGCTCACGAAGTGATCATTGAAACCCCCAACCACAACCTGAATATTGCCGACATGGAAGAATCCCATATCGATAAGATCCTCTGGGCTTACAAGCAAAGGATTGTCGATCTGGAAAAAGACAAGCGCTTTCGCTATATTTTGGTTTTTAAGAACTATGGGACGGCGGCCGGCGCTTCTCTGGCCCACCCGCATTCGCAGTTGATCGCCACGCCGATCACTCCGCGCTACGTCAAGCTGGAGCTCGCTTCGGCCCGCTCTTACTTTTTGGAAAAGGAACGCTGTATTTTTTGCGACATGATCAGGCAGGAACTCGGCACGGGGGAGCGGATGGTCTATGAGAACGAGTATTTTGTCGCTTTTACTCCTTTTGCTTCCCGTTTTCCTTTTGAGCTCTGGCTTCTTCCCCGCCGCCATGAGGCCGGTTTTCAGGAACTGCCGGACGAAGAGCGGATGCAGCTTGCCCGCTGTTTGAAAGATATTATGATGCGGCTGAAAAAGACCCTGAACGATCCGCCGTATAACTACGTGATCCACACGGCGCCGAATTCCGTTCCCAGACCGGGCAAACCGGATTACTGGGGGACGATCAATTACGATTTTCACTGGCATATCGAGATTATACCGCGCCTGACCAAACAGGCAGGCTTTGAATGGGGATCCGGGCTCTACATCAATCCGACCGCGCCTGAAGAAGCGGCCAAGTATCTGCGAGAGGTTAAGATCTGATCGGTCTTGTGAGGTGATGTTATGCCCAGAAAAAAGAAAGTAATTACGGAGTCGACGATCATTACCAAAAAGAAAACAGCGCGGAAAAGATCGCCGGCTAAAAAGTTGAGCGCTCTGGCCGCCGCCAAACCGAAGAAAAAGCCGAGATTTAAAAAAGACAAACCTCAAGCGGAGGTTAAGTATTACGCCGGACCGGTAATGCAAAAATTTGAAGCGGAGCGGAATTTCGAGCTCCCGTCCAGGTACGGAGACAATCGGATCGTGGCGATGGTCCGCGATCCTTACTGGTTCTTCGCTTATTGGGAAGTGAGCGACCAGCGGAGGGGCGAGATCAGTCGGATGGCCGGAGGTGAGCTTTTTTCCAGGGCCAAGGAGATTCTCCGGGTTTATGATACCGAGAACTGGAAATATTTTGATATTTATCTGGCGGGAGGGGCGGTTAGCTGGTATATCAAGGTTCCGGCCCCTAACCGGACCTATTGTGTTGATATCGGTTTTCTTTTACCGGACGGCAGGTTTATTGCCGCCGCCCGGTCCAACTGGATCACCATGCCGCTTGACCGGATGTCCGACATCATTGACGAAGAATGGTTGATCCCCGATTGGGAGAAGATCTATTCGCTTTCGGGAGGTTTTGGGATCGGCCAAAGCTCGCAGGAGGTCAGGGCGCTGGTTGCCGGATCGGGCTGGATATCTTCTGGTTCCGCCAGGCCGCCGATGCAAGCGCGGCCTTTCTGGCTTACGGCCAATTGCGAATTGATCGTTTACGGGGCGACTGAACCGAGCGCCACGCTGACCGTGCAGGGGAGAAAGATCGATCTGCGTGAAGACGGGACCTTTAGTCTCCGCTTCTCACTCCCTGACGGCGATCAGGTTATCCCGATCGAAGCGATCCGGGACGATGGCGCGGAGCGCCGGCAAATCACCCCCAAGATCGAAAGAAGAACCGAATAATCAATGGAAAAAGGATATTTAGCGCTGGTCCTCCACGCCCATCTTCCTTTTGTCAGGCACCCGGAACATGACGAATTTCTGGAGGAGGACTGGCTCTTTGAGGCGATCACCGAGACCTATATCCCGCTCCTTAAGGTCTTTGAAGGGTTAGTCGACGACGGAGCCGATTTCCGGCTGACCATGTCGATCACCCCCACTCTTGGGGCGATGCTGATGGACCCGCTCCTCCAAGACCGCTACGTCAAACACCTCAATGGTCTGATCGAACTTTCCGGGCGCGAGCTTGAGCGGACCCGCTGGCAGCCGGAATTCCAGGCTTTGGCGCGGATGTACCACGACCTGTTTATCGACTGCCGCGACCGTTTCCTAAATAAATACAACCGGAATTTGATCTACGCTTTCAAGAAGTTCCAGGACCTGGGAAAGCTGGAGATCATTACCTGCGGGGCCACCCACGGCTTTCTGCCACTGATGGAGAGCAATCCCAACGCGGTCCGCGCGCAGATAAAAGTGGCGGCGGCGCATTATCAGACGATGTTCGATCGGCGGCCGCGCGGGATTTGGTTGCCGGAATGCGGTTATTATCCAGGGCTTGATGAGATCCTGCGGGACGAGGGGATCAGGTTCTTTCTCGTTGACACTCATGGGATACTACACGGTTCCCCCCGTCCTAAATACGGGGTCTTTGCTCCCGTCTACTGCCGCTCCGGTGTCGCCGCTTTTGGCCGGGACATGGAGTCGTCCAAAGCGGTCTGGAGCGCCAACGAAGGATATCCCGGTGATTACAACTACCGGGAATTTTACCGGGACATCGGCTTTGATCTGGATTACGATTATATCCGTCCCTACATCCATACCGACGGGACCAGGATCAATACCGGGATCAAATATTACCGGATCTCCGGCCGGATGGACCTTTCGCAGAAACAGCCGTATGTCAGGCAATGGGCCCTCGATCGGGCGGCAGACCACGCCGGCAATTTTCTTTTTAATCGGGCCAAACAGGTCGAGCATTTGCATGATTATCTTGGCCGGAAGCCGATCGTCGTTTCGCCTTATGACGCGGAACTTTACGGCCACTGGTGGTACGAAGGGCCGGATTGGCTCAATTTTCTTTTCCGCAAGATGCATTATGACCAGGATGTGATCAAACCGATCACCCTTATGGAATATTTGGAGCATAATCCAAAGAACCAGGTTGTTACTCCCTCTTTTTCTTCATGGGGTTGGAAAGGATACAGCGAGTATTGGCTGGAGGGATCAAATGACTGGGTCTATCGTCATCTGCACAAGGCGGCCGACCGAATGGTTGAGCTGGCCAAGCGGTTCCCGGATTCCGACGGCATTTTGCGCCGGGGATTGAACCAGGCGGCGCGCGAACTCCTTCTGGCCCAGTCGTCGGATTGGGCTTTTATCATGAAGACCGGGACCTGCGTCTCTTACGCGGTTAAAAGGACCAATGACCATTTAGGCCGCTTTAACCAGATTTATGAGCAGATCAATAATAATTCCCTGGATGGGGCGTGGCTGGCAGACATTGAATACAAAGATAATATTTTTCAGCAGATCGATTACCGGGTGTACGCGTGAGGGCGATCGTCCTGGCGGGAGGGTTGGGGACCAGGCTTCATCCGTTGACGGTCAACGCCCCAAAACCGATGGTCCCTGTTGCCAATCGGCCGCTTATGGAATATACCCTGGAGCTTTTAAAGCGGAACGACTTTGACGAAGTGACCGCTCTTCTCTACCACCAGCCGGAAGTCATTAAAAAATATTTTGGCGGCGGAGAGAAGCTGGGCCAGAAGATCAGTTATATCGAGGCCAAAGACGACTATGGGACGGCGGGTGCGGTTCGTTTGGCGGCGGCCGATCTTAAGGAGCCTTTCCTGGTGATGAGCGCCGACGTTTTGTCCGATTTTGACCTTAAAGCGGCGGTCGCTTACCATAAGGAAAAACGCGCCAAGGTGACCATTGTTTTGACCAGGGTTCCCAATCCTTTGCAATACGGCATCGTTATCCTCAATACCGATGGCAGCGTTAAATATTTTTTGGAAAAACCCTCCTGGAGCGAGATCTTCTCCGACACCGTCAATTGCGGGATATACATTATCGACCCGGAGGTCGTCGCCATGATCCCTGCCGGGCGCTCTTTTGATTTCAGTCTCGATCTCTTTCCTCTTTTACTATCCAAAAAGGTCCCGCTTTTCGGCTATGTTTCGACCGGGAGCTGGCGGGATATCGGGAGCATTGACGAGTACGGCCGGGCGGCCGGCGCTATCCTGAAAGAAGGGGAGAAGCGGATCGACAAAGAAGCGAAGCTCGCCGCCACGGTAAAACTCTCCGGCAAAGTAGTGGTTGGGGCCGGGTCTTTTGTGGCCGATAACGTCGTTTTGGACAACGTCACTTTAGGACGGAACAATCAGATCGGGCGCGATACCGTACTGCGCGACGTGATCCTCTGGGATAATGTTACTATCGGCGGCGATGTCCACGCCAGTAAGGCGATAGTCGGACGGGGGACTATGATCGGCGAGCGGAGCTTGATCGAAGAAGGGGTCGTGATCGGGGACGAATGCAACATCGGCAAAGAGGTTGTCGTCAAACCTTACGTGAAGATCTGGCCCAAAAAAGTAGTTGAAGAGGGGGTTATCGTCTCCCGCTCGATGGTCTGGCGCGAACGCTGGACCAAGGGGCTCTTTGGTCCATTCGGGGTCAATGGCTTATGCAACGTGGAGATCACGCCTGAATTTGCCGCTACTTTGGGGACCGCTTACGCGACCTTGCTGGGTAAAGGGGCGCGGATCAGCACCTCCCGCGATTCTCATCCCGCCTCCCGGATGATCTACCGGGCCCTGCTTTCCGGCGTTCTATCGGCCGGGGTCAATGTTTCTGACCTGGAAATGATCCCGATCCCGGTCAACCGCTACGAATTAAAAGCCCTTAAGAGCCGGGGCGGGTTTCACGTCAGGAAATCGCCCTACGATAACAACGTCATCGACATTAAGTTTTTCGATGAGAATGGGATGGACCTGTCGTCGACCAGCGAGAAAAAGATCGAACGGTTGTTTTTCAGCGAAGAGTTCAGCCGGGCCGACATCAGCGAGGTTGGGGAGCTCTCATTCCCGTTCCATCGGGTGACCGAATATTACAAGAGCGGGCTGGTCGGACTGGTTGACCGCGACCTGATCCGCCAGGCGAAAATGAAGGTGGTCATCGATTACGCCTACAGCTCCGCTTCGCAGATCTTTCCGTCAATCCTGGGGGATCTGGGGATCGAAGTGATCGCCCTTAACGCTTATATCGACGAAACCAAGATCACCAAGAGCAAGTCGATGTTCGACAAAGGCCTGGCGGAGCTTTCCCAGATCGTCAAATCTCTCAAGGCCGACCTGGGGATCATGCTCGATACCGGAGCGGAAAAAGTTTTTCTCTGTGACGAGCGGGGCCGGATCCTGGACGGCGATTTGGAGCTGGCGGTCATGACCATTCTGGTCTGCCGCGGCCGCTCCGGCGGGCAGATCGCGGTTCCCGTGAAGGCGAGCCGGGTGATCGACCAGCTGGCGGCCAAATACGAGACCAGGGTCGTCAGGACCAGGGTCAGCGTCAGGTCGATGATGGAACGCTGTCAAAAGGGGAGTACCTATTTCTTCGGCGAGACCCAGGGGGGCTTTATTTTTCCCGAATTTCAGTGCGCCTTCGACTCGATGTTCTCGTCGATCAGGTTGATCGAACTGCTCGCTAAAAACAAAACCAAAATATCGGAAGTCGCCGACGAAGTCCCGAACATTTGCATGCATTCCAAGGAGATCTCCTGCGCCGCGGAAAATAAGGGAAAGGTCCTCCGCTCGATCATCGACGCGATCGGCAGTGCGGAGGTTGACCTGACCGATGGGGTCAAGATCTTTCGCGGAGACGAATGGGTGCTGATTCTCCCTGACCCGATGCGGCCGGTAATTCATATCTACGCGGAGTCCGACCGGGAAGATAAGGCAAGAAAGCTGGTCGAGGAATATGTCGCGAGGATTGACGCGATTATATGAGGATATTCTACGTTTCTTCCGAAGTTGTTCCGTTCGCCAAGACCGGCGGCCTGGCCGACGTTGCCGGTGCGCTTCCCAAAGCGCTAAAAAATATCGGCCATGACGTCAGGGTCTTTATGCCGCGCTACAAGATGGTCGACCCGGACAAATATGAACTAAAAAAAATCCTTCCCCAAATATATGAAGGGAAAATCCCCGGGACTGACGTGACCGTTTATTTTTTTGACGATCCGCTCTTCTTCGGAGAGAGAGATGGCCTCTATCAACTGCAGGGGAGCGATTATCCGGACAATCTTGAGCGGTTTTCCGCTTTTTGCCGGGCGGCCATCCCCCTGCTCAAAGAGCTTAACTGGCGGCCCGATATTATTCACGCTAACGACTGGCAGTCGGCCCTGGTCATCGCTCTGCTGAAGAAGTTATATAAAGACGATCCATTTTTTAATCGGACCGCAGCCGTCTATTCCATTCACAACATGGCTTATCTTGGCCTTTTTCCCAAGGAAAAACTTCTCTTTACCGGTCTGGGTTGGGACTTGTTCAAGCCCAGTGGCCTGGAATATTGGGGAGAGATCGCCCTGACCAAAGCCGGATTTATTTTCGCGGACGTGATCAACACCGTTTCAGAGAACTACGCCAAAGAGATCCAGACCCACGAATACGGGGCAGGGCTCGATGGACTCCTCCGTTCGCGCTCCAGCGATGTTTATGGCATTATAAACGGCTTGGATTACGAGATCTGGAATCCGGCGACCGATCAGAATATTATCAAGCGCTACAGTCCGGCGACAATTTTTTTGAAATCAGAGAACAAGATTGAGCTCCAGCGCCGCAATAAACTGCCGGAAAACAAAGAGGTCCCGGTCATCGGGCTGGTCACCAGACTGGCCGACCAAAAAGGGTTTGATATCTTGTCCGACGCGCTTGAAGAGATCCTGTCGCATAATTGCCAGATGATCATCCTGGGGACCGGCGATCTCAAGTATCATAAGCTGTTGACCGCGGAACAGAAAAAATATCCCAGCAAGCTTGCCGTCAACCTTGGCTTTGACGCGATGCTGGCAGAGTTGATCTACGCGGGGGCGGATATGTTTATGATGCCGAGCCGGTACGAGCCGTGCGGCCTGGGACAGTTGATCAGTTTTAAATACGGTACGATCCCGATCGTCCGCCGGACCGGAGGGTTGGCCGATACGGTCGGGGATTTTGACCCGCGAGTCGGCAAAGGGGAAGGGTTTGTCTTTGAAAAATACAGCGCCTCCGCCCTGGCCGAAGCGGTCGGTCGGGCGATAGGCGTCTATCAGCAGAAGGAGCTTTGGGAGACCCTGCAAAAACGGGTGATGAAGCTTGATTATTCCTGGGACGCGTCAGCCAAGAAATACATTGGTTTGTACCTAAAAGCCCTGAAAAATATCGGGATCTCTCCTCTTTAAATTTTATTCAATATTATGGTAATATAGATATATGTCAGGACACTCTAAATGGGCCACGATCAAACGGGCGAAAGCCAAGACCGATGCCGCGAGAGGACGGGTCTTTACTAAGATAATTAGGGAGATTTCGACCGCTGCCAAAGTAGGGGGAGGAGACCCGGCGGCAAATCCGAGGCTTCGCTTATCGATCGATAAAGCCAAAGCGGCCAATATGCCCAATGATAATATTAAAAGGGCGATCGAAAAAGGGGTGGGCGGTGGCGGCGAAGCGATGGAGGAGCTGACCTACGAAGGTTTTGGGCCCGGTGGGTTTGCCCTTCTGGTGAACGTTATGACCGATAATCGGAACCGGGCGGCTGGCGACATCCGTAATATCTTTGATAAACATGGCGGCAACCTTGGCTCTTCCGGCAGTGTTTCTTATCTGTTCAACCGACGGGGAAGCATCGTTCTGGAAAAAGCGGGGATCGACGAAGACAACTTAACCCTGTCCGCGATCGACGCCGGCGCCGAAGATATTTCATCCGAAGAAAATAGTATCGAGGTTATAACCTTGCCGGAAAACTTTGAAAAAGTAAAAAATGCACTGCAAGAGGCCGGTTTTAAACCGGTACACGCCGGCATCGGGATGATCCCGACCACCACCGTCAAATTGACCGGCGAGACTGCGCAAAAAGCGCTTACACTCGTTGGCCTGCTGGAAGATCACGACGATGTTCAGGACGTCTTCACCAATTTTGACATTTCCGAAGAAGAGCTGGAAAAAGCCGAATAATCCCATGAAATATATCGCCGATCTCCATGTCCACACCATCTCTTCCGGTCACGCGTATTCGACCCTGGAGGAATACGCCGCCCGGGCCAAAAAGATCGGGCTTAAAGCTTTTGCCCTGACCGACCACGCTCCGGCGATGCCGGGGGGCCCCCATCTTTATTATTTTGCCAACATGAAAATGGTCCCCGAAAAGATCGATGGAGTGAGAATCTACCGGGGTTCGGAAGTCAATGTCATCAGCGCCGAGGGGGAGATCGATCTTACCGATCATGAGCTTGGCGAGCTGGAGATTGTGATCGCCAGCATGCACCCGAGGGTCGGCTACGACAGCCAGGGGGAAGAAAAAAACACCGAAGTCCTGATCAAAACGATGCGGCGCAATCCCAAGGTCAATATTTTGGGCCACATCGGCAATCCAAAATTCCCGGTCAATATTCCAGCGGTCGTGGCGGCCGCCAAAGAGGGGCGAATATTGATTGAACTTAATAATAGTTCGGCGATCAGCCGGCCGGGCTCCTGGGAAAAATGTCTGCAAGCGGCCGAGGAAGTAAAAAAACATGACTGGCTGATCGCGCTGGGGACCGATTCGCACTTTTCCGGCATGCTGGGTGATTTTCGCCAATCGGAAGAGTTGATCAAAGCGGCCGGGCTTTCCGACAGGCACATTGTCAACACGTCGTTCGAAAAGATCGAAAAATATTTGCTTAAGCGATGAAACAACCGACTGAATTTGAAAAAGATGTTTACGCCGCCGTTAAACTGATCCCCAAAGGGGAGGTCAGGAGTTACGGTTGGGTTGCCTGCCGGATCGGCCGGCCAAAAGCGGCCCGAGCGGTCGGCAACGCTTTGAACAAAAATCCATACGCGCCGATCGTTCCCTGCCACCGGGTGGTAGCCGCGGGCGGTCTTGGCGGGTTTGCCGGGGGATTGCGCAAAAAGATTGCCTTGTTAAGGAGCGAAGGATACCAATGCTAGCCAAGAGAATAATTCCTTGTCTTGACGTCAAAGAAGGCCGGGTGGTCAAAGGGGTCAACTTTGTCGACCTTAAAGACGCCGGCGATCCGGTTGCGCTGGCCGCTTTTTATGATAAAGAAGGGGCTGACGAGCTCGTCTTTTTGGACATAACCGCCTCATCTGATAAACGCTACATCATGTTCGAAGTAGTGAAAAAGGTCGCGGAAACGATCTATATCCCTTTTACGGTAGGGGGCGGGATCAATGATCTTGAGACGATCCGTGAAATTATCGCTAATGGAGCGGATAAGGTTTCAATAAATACGGCGGCGGTCCGCGACCCGTCTCTAATAACTCGGGGCGCGGAAAAGTTTGGGAGCCAGTGCGTTGTAGTCGCCATTGACGCCAAACGGAAAGGTGATAAGGTGAATAGGGGATCAGGGGAATGGGAAGTCTTTACCCACGGCGGTAGGACGGCGACTGGAATGGACGCGGTAGCTTGGGCGAAGAAAGCGGAACAGCTGGGGGCGGGGGAGATCCTCCTGACCAGCATGGACCGCGATGGGACCAAGATCGGCTACGATATTGAATTGACCCGTTCGATCAAAGAGGCGGTCAAAATTCCGGTGATCGCTTCCGGCGGGGCCGGCGCGCTGGAGCATATTTATGAGGCGTTCGTTGACGGCAAAGCCGATGCCGCTCTGCTTGCTTCGCTCCTGCATTACCGCGAACTGACCATAAGAGAGATCAAAGACCATCTTGGGACAAAAGGGATCACGGTGCGGCGGTGAAATCGGTCGACCGGGCGCTGGATAAATATCTTCCCAGGAGCGGGAAATTGGCCCAGGCAATGCGCTATTCGATCTTTGCCGGAGGGAAAAGGTTCCGGCCCCTTCTTTGTTTGGCGACAGCCGACGCATTGGATCGGCCAAAGAAATTGGTCCTCCCTTTTGCCTGCGCGGTTGAAATGATCCACACTTTTACTTTGATCCACGACGATCTTCCGGCGATGGACAACGCCGATTTTAGGAGGGGAAAACCTTCCAGCCACAAAGTATTCGGCGAAGCGCTGGCGATCCTGGCTGGCGACGCCCTCAATACTCTCGCCTTCGAAATTATCGCCGATCAGCCGCGCGCTCTGGTCGAGCTTTCCAGCGCTCTGCTGGAGGTGGTGGAAGGGCAGGTCGCCGATATCGACGCCCCAAACAAGGACTTAACCTTAAAACAACTCCGATTGATCCACCAATGGAAGACCGGAGCTCTCCTGCGGGCCTGCGTGAGGGGGGTTGGGTCGATTTGCGGCGCTTCCCCAAAAAAATTGGCCGCGCTTACCAAATACGCGGAGCGCCTGGGGCTTGCGTTCCAGATCGCCGATGATATTTTGGACGCGACCTCGACCAGGGAAAAACTTGGCAAGCCGGTCCAGTCCGACGTTAAAAAGGGGTATCCTTATCTGATCGGGCTTGAGAAGTCCAGAAAGATGGCCCTGTTAGAAGCCGCCTCCGCCCAAAAAGCCTTGAACGTGTTTGGCGACCGGGGGGCCGCTTTAAGTAAGCTGGCCGAATATGTGGTTGCGCGGACCAGTTAATCGCAGTACCATAATAACAACATGTATTACCCAAGCGAGAGAGAATTCGTCAAACTAGCCAAAAAAGGGAACCTGATCCCGGTCTATAAAGAGCTAGTCGCCGACCTTGAGACCCCGGTCTCCGCCTATAAAAAGATCGAGAGCGAATATTCCTTCCTGCTGGAGTCTGTCGAAGGGGGGGAGCAGGTCGCCCGTTATTCGTTCCTTGGTTCGGTTCCTCCAAAAAATGTGATCCGGCCCGGGACGCTTGATGAATTAGACCGGTTGATGAGGCGCTACCGGCCGGTTCAGCTTCCCCAGCTCCCGCCGTTCTGCGGCGGGTTGGTCGGCTATGTCGGCTACGACGCTGTCAGGGAAATGGAAAAGATCCCGAATAAAAACCCGGACCCTTTAAAGCTTCCCCAGGCTCTTTTTTTACTGGCCGATACCCTGCTCGCTTTTGACCACGTCAAACACAAAATACTGATCATCGCGAACGCTCATTTAGAAAATAAAGATCCGCGGACCGCTTATCGCGCCGCATGTTCGGGGATAGCGGCGCTTGAGAAAAAACTGCGCGGTCCGCTGACTAAAATGCCGAAAGAAATATCTCTGCCGCTAAACACCTCCCGGGAAGTAAAATTCTCTTCTAACCTTGGAAAAAAAGAGTACGAAAATATGGTCAAGAAAGCAAAGGAATATATCAGGGCCGGGGATGTCATCCAGGTCGTCTTGTCCCAGAGGCTCGAAACCGAGTGCCGGGCCGATCCGTTCGACGTCTACCGGGTACTGCGGATGATCAATCCTTCGCCGTACATGTACTTTTTAAAGCTGGGTGAGCTAAAGGTGGTCGGCTCATCCCCCGAGGTTATGGTTCGGCTGTCCGGGCGGACGGCGACTGTCAGGCCGATAGCCGGAACGATCCGTCGCGGGAGCGGGGAGGAAGAGGACAAAAAACTGGAAGCTGAATTGTTGTCTAATAAAAAGGAACTGGCCGAACACGTCATGCTGGTTGACCTCGGTCGCAACGATCTGGGCCGGGTCTGCGAATTCGGCAGTGTCGCCGTGACCGAAAAAATGACGATCGAACGGTATTCTCACGTCATGCACATTGTCAGCAATGTGACCGGCAGGCTTCAGCGGGGTAAAACACCGCTCGATCTGCTAAAGGCCTGTTTTCCGGCCGGGACCGTTTCCGGCGCTCCCAAGGTCAGGGCGATGGAGATAATTGACGAGCTTGAAAACCTGCGCCGCGGGCTCTATGCCGGCTGTGTCGGTTATTTGAGCTTTTCGGGCGACCTTGATACCGCGATAACCATTAGAACGATCCTGATCAAAGAGGGGAAAGCTTATCTGCAGGCGGGGGCGGGGATTGTGGCCGACTCTGATCCCGCTCGGGAATATCAAGAGACGATCAACAAGGCCAAAGCGCTCCTGTCCGCTGTCGGCTATTTCGCATGATCAATTTCCGGATGCTCAAGCTGTCCGATCTTTTGATCTGGGGAGCGGTCGCCTTCTTGATCGCCGTTGGCCTTTTAGCGATCTTTAGCGCGACCTATCGTTTGCAGATCAAGGTCGACGGCGACCCCTTTATTTTTGTAAAAAGGCAATTTTTTTCCGTGCTCATCGGCGTTGTCTTAATGTGGCTTTTTGCTTATGTCGATTACGAACGTTTAAAAAAGTGGTCCCCCTTAATTTATCTTGGGTCTCTTGGGCTATTGTTTATGATCCTTTTTACCGGATCAAGCGCTATGGGGGCCCAGCGCTGGCTGCAGATCGGATTTTTTTCCTTTCAACCGTCGGAGTTTTCCAAACTGGCCATAATTTTGATCCTGGCCTATTATTTGTCCGCCAACCGCGATCTTAACACCTGGCAGGGTTTGACCTCGGTGGGGTTGATCGTGCTGGCACCGATCATTTTGATCTTTAAACAGCCGGACCTGGGGACGGCGATCGTTTTTTTCGCGATCCTCCTTGGGATGCTGGTGGAGGGGGAGGTCTCCCCCTGGACCCTGGCTTTTCTTCTAACCCCTTTGCTTTCATTATTACTGCGACCGATATTTCCTCTCTGGGTAGTTTATTTAGGTCTGGTCTATTTGGGGCTTTTTCTTTCGCGGGCCAATTTTTGGCAATGGTTGATAATCTTTGGTTCTAATTTGATGATCGGTTTGGCCATGCCGATGATGTGGGGGGCGCTAAAGCCTTATCAGCAGATGCGGATCATCTCATTTCTCAACCCGGCGGCCGACCCGCTCGGGGCCGGTTACCATACTCTGCAAAGTTGTATCGCCGTTGGCGGGGGGGGCTTTTTAGGAAAAGGCTTCCTGCACGGGTCGCAGACTCAACTGCAGTTTATTCCGGAACAACATTCCGACTTTATTTTTTCATCGATCGGCGAAGAATTTGGTTTTATCGGTTCGTTTTTTGTCTTGATCGCTTACGCCCTGCTGGTCTGGCGGGCGGTCTCCATCGCTCTTGAGGCGAGGGACCTGTTCGGGCGAATGATCGCCATGGGGATAGCCATTATGTTCGCTTTCCATTTCTTTGCCAACATCGGAATGGTCATCGGGATCCTGCCGGTCGTCGGCATTCCATTGCCGTTCGTCAGCTTTGGAGGTTCATCATTGATCGTAAACTTGATCTGCGTGGGAATACTGCAAAGCATCGCGATGAGAAGGCAAAAACTGATCTTCTAGAGCTTGAATTTAGCCTCGACCATCCCTTCGGCCTCAAAAACTTCCCGACTGACGTAGATAGTCACTTTTCCGCAATTTAGCCAATCTTCTCCTTTTTTCATCTGGACCGCGCCGCGCATCGTCAGCAGTTCTTTCTGGTCGTCATAATACGCGGTCTCCGCTTTGGCTTCTTTCCCCTTTTGGGTGACGATTACATTCCCGGCCGCTCTGGCGTTGCCGCTGGTCGTGGAAAACTCGATGCTGTCCGACGTTAATAGCGTTTTTGCCCGAAGGATTTGCCTGACGTCCTGGTTGCGCAATTTCTCGGCGGTTTCCGGCTTGATCAAGGCTTGGGCCTTTTCGATCACCGTCCTGGTCCGGCCGGAAAGAAACAGTTTTTTCCCCCGCCGCGAATAGACGCCGTTGTCGGCCAGCGAGAGCTTTTTACCCTGTGAGGCTTCGACCCCCCCGGAAAGCTCGATCTCCCTGTCAATATCGCTGAACAGGACCGCTCTGCGGGCGCGAACGGTTGTCGCCTTGGTCCCTTTTTCTTTGGCTTCAAAAGTGACCCCGCCAAAAAGTTCCAGGCGTTCGGTCTCTCCAAAGTAATCTCCAAAGGCCGACCGGATCAGCCCGTCCCGGCGCCGGAGGGTAAGATGTCCGGATAGCTTGGCTTTTTTGAGCTCATGGTCGACTGAAATGGCGTCGGCGAAAAGCCTGGAGTCCCGCTTGATCAGTTGGGACTTGCCGGAGATCTCCGAAAAATTATGCTGGGAATTGTACAGGATGTGGTCGGCGATGATCGTCGACCAATCCTGTTTATTGTTTGAGGATAATTTTCCCAGATCGATCAAGGCTTTAAGTTTGCTTGGTTTGCCGCGTTCGCCTTCCGGTTGGCCAAAAGCTTCGATGATCTCGGTCCGGGGGTTGACCATGGCCCAGGGAGCGGTCAAATTCGTGACCGTCAGATACCCTTTTTTGTTATAAATACGGCCGCTCCTGACGTTGATCAGCCGGGAAGCGTCCTGATTCTTCATCGTCCAACCCATTTCAGCGTTAAATTCCCACAATTTGCGGCCGTCCTTGCGTCCTTCGACCCGAGTTCCAAAAAATTCCGCCATTTTTTCGGTCTTTTCCTCCAAAAGATGTGCGGGATCGCGCGGCGACATCAAATAATAAGCGAGGCCCAGGACTACAAGGGAAAAGATCGTGGCGAGGTAGATAATTTTCCAGGCGTTATTTTCCACGGGCGGGATTATAGCACGATTGACATCGTTTTAGAAACGGTGCTAGAATAATGAATAATTTTGGGAATTTTTAAATTAAGAAAGGGGATAGTTCAATGGCAGTAAAAGTTGGGATCAATGGTTTCGGCAGGATCGGCCGGCAGGTATTAAGCGCGATGGTTGATAAAGGGGTTCTGGGCAAGGAGATCGAGGTCGTCGCGGTCGTTGACGTCAGCACGGACGCCAAATACTTCGCTTACCAGATCAAATATGATTCGATCCATGGCAAGTTCAAGGGGACTTTGTCGACTGAAAAAAGCGGTCCCGGCGCGACGGAAGACGATGTTATCGTGATCAACGGCCAAAAGATCAAATGCGTGATGGCAACCAAAGACCCCAGCCAGCTCCCCTGGAAAGACCTTGGGGTCGAGTATGTTATTGAATCGACCGGACTTTTTACCGACTCCGAAAAAGCCAAAGGGCACTTGGCGGCCGGCGCCAAAAAGGTCATCATTTCCGCTCCCGGCAAGGGGGAGGTTAAGACCATTGTCATGGGTGTTAACGATAACGAATATGATGCCGCCAAGCATAATATCGTTTCCAACGCTTCCTGCACCACCAACTGCCTCGCTCCCCTGGTCCATGTTTTGCTGAAAGAGGGGATTGGCGTCGAGACCGGGCTGATGACCACGATCCATTCCTATACCGCGACCCAGAAGACCGTTGACGGTCCGTCCAAAAAGGACTGGCGCGGGGGCAGGGCGGCGGCGATCAATATTATCCCTTCAACGACCGGCGCGGCCAAAGCGGTTGGAGAAGTGCTTCCAGCCACTAAAGGAAAAATGACCGGGATGTCTTTCCGGGTGCCGACAGCGGACGTCTCTGTCGTCGACCTTACTTTCAGGTCGGCCAAGGATACCTCGATCGATGAGATCGACGCCCTGCTGAAAAAAGCTTCCCAGACCTATTTAAAAGGTATCCTGGGGGTTGCCGACGAAGAAGTGGTTTCGACCGATTTCATTCATGACGACCGCTCTTCGATCTATGATTCGCTGGCGACCCTGCAGAACAATCTCAAGGGGGAAAAGCGGTTCTTTAAAATTGTTTCCTGGTACGACAACGAATGGGGCTATTCCTGCCGCGTCGTCGACCTGGTTAAAATGATCGCTGGTAAAAAATAAGAGCGGTCATGACCAAGAAGACTATCGAAGATATTAAAGAGTTAAAAGGGAAAAAGGTTCTGGTCAGGGTAGACTTCAACGTTCCGCTTGACGAAAAACAAGCGATAACCGACGACACACGGATACGCTGCGCACTCCCGACCATCAAATATCTTACCGGCAAGGGTGGGCGGGTGATCCTGGTCTCCCACCTGGGAAGACCCAAGAGCGGCCCGGAAGATAAATTACGATTAGCTCCGGTTGCCAAAAGGCTCTCTGAACTAACGGGTAAGCCGGTTGGCTATGTCAAAGATTCCGTGGGACCGGAGGTTCAGGCGGCTGTCGGCGCTTTAAAAGACGGCGACGTTTTGCTTCTTGAGAATGTCCGCTTTTACAAGGAAGAAGAGAAGAACGACCCGGAATTTGCCAGGAAGCTGGCTTCCTTGGCCGATATTTATGTTAACGACGCTTTTGGGACCGCCCACCGGGCTCACGCCTCGACCGAGGGGGTGACAAAATACCTCAAGGGGTATGCCGGTTATCTGATGGAGAAAGAGATCAAGTTTTTGGGCCAATTGATCAGCTCTCCAGTTAGGCCTTTCGCGGCGATACTGGGAGGGGCCAAAATATCCGGCAAGATCGACGTTATCTCGAACTTATTATCAAAAGTTGACACCTTGATCATTGGGGGAGGGATGGCGTACACCTTTTTTAAGGCCCGGGGGATCAGCGTGGGTAATTCTCTGGTTGAGGCAGATAAGGTCGGCCTGGCCAGGGATATCCTTAAAAAAGCGATCGATCTTGGGGTGCCGATCATGCTCCCGATCGACCATATTGTGGCCGATAAATATGACGCCAACGCTTCGTCCCAATTGGTGACGCGAGCCGGGATCCCCGATAACTGGCAGGGAATGGACATTGGTCCGGAAACGATCACCAAGTTCGGACACGCGGTTAAAAAAGCCAAGACGATCTTCTGGAACGGTCCCCTTGGCGTTTTCGAATTTGATAAGTTTGCCAACGGGACGATCTCCATAGCTAAATTGGTTGCCGAAGCGACCGAAAAGAACGGGGCGATCTCGGTCATTGGAGGAGGGGATTCGGTCGCGGCGGTTGAAAAGGCGGGGTTGGCCGAAAAAATGACCCACATTTCAACGGGTGGCGGCGCTTCGCTCGAATTTGTTGAAGGGAAGATCCTCCCGGGGATAGCTTGCCTTCAAGATAAGTAGAAAACTTTGGGGCAGTAGCTCAGCTGGGAGAGCGCAGCGTTCGCAACGCTGAGGCCAGGGGTTCGATCCCCCTCTGCTCCATTTTAATAAAGAGAGGTAAATATGACAGGTTTATTGATTTTTTTACAGATCTCATCAGGGATCCTGCTGGTACTGGCGGTCCTTCTCCACACGGCCAAAGGAGAAGGGTTGGGTGGCATTGGCGGCACCGCTCGGATTTTCGGTACCCCAAAAGGAATGGAAGAGGGTCTTGATCGAATAACCTGGGGTTTGGCCGGGGCGTTCATGCTCTTTTCTATCTTTCTGGCGATGCTTAAGGCGTAGGAGGGTATATTAATGAACGCATTAATGGACGCGACGGGATCTGCCTGGCAAATGGCAATACCGGTTATCATTAACTTGTTGGTCGCCCTTTGCCTTTTTTTACTGGTCTTTGTGATTTCCCGTCTGCTTTCACTGGCATTCATAAAACTGCTGACAATGGTTGGCTTGGATGATCTCGCCTCTAAAGCTGGCTTTAAAAATGTTCTTCTCAAGGGGGGGGTCAAGCAGACCACTTCTCAATTGCTTGCCGATGGCCTGTACTGGTCGACGATATTTATTGGAACGATCGCCGTCGCCGAATACTTTCAACTGGCGATTGGGCCGGTCCTGGTCAGGTTTATCTCTTTTGTCGGGCTGGTTTTTCTGGCTTCCATTATTTTGGGGATCGGAGTTCTGGTCGCAACCTTAATATCCGGTATCGTAAGGGTCCTGGCGGCCAATTTTGGGATCGAAAGCGCCGGCACCATTTCCAAGGTCGTCTTTTACTTGATCGTGGTTATCGCGTTCCTGGTCGTTCTGGAACAATTCGGTATCAGACGCGAATCTTTTATGCCGCAACTTGGGGTGATCATCGGCGCGGTTGGACTGGCCGCGGCGATTGCTTTTGGGTTGGGGTGCAAGGATATGGCGGCCGATTTCTTTTACGGCATATTTAAAGGGAAATAGTAATTTAAGCGGGAGTAGCTCAGCTGGTAGAGCTTCTGCTTCCCAAGCAGAAGGTCGCGGGTTCGAACCCCGTCTCCCGCTTTTTTTATTGGCGGCATGGCCGAGTGGTTAGGCAGCGGTCTGCAAAACCGTTTACTCCAGTTCAAATCTGGATGCCGCCTTTCAATAATAAACGACTACCAACTGACAACCAACAACTCTTGTTGTATAATTACTGGGCTGTCAGTTGGTAGTTAAAACGGGCGCGCTTAGCTCAGCTGGTTAGAGTACTTGCTTGACAGGCAAGGGGTCACTGGTTCGATCCCAGTAGCGCGCACCATTATAACCATAGAGGCATAAATTATGATCATAAATGCTCGTGCCGGCAATGGGATCGGTGTTCTGCCATGATTCAAGCGGATAAATACGAGCTGGTTGGCTATGCCAAGAATTCTCCTGCCACGGAAAAGACGATCTCTGACCTTCTTATTGAAATCGCGCCAAACATAATTATTGGCCTTGCTGATGAGTCAAAGATAGTTATCTTCAATAAATTCGCGGAAAAACTTACCGGATATCGGGCGGAAGAAGTTCTTGGCAAAAAGTGGGTCGATATTTTTATTCCCCAGGAATCCCGGACGACTATTTTTTCGTTGTTTAATGAGATAGTTGTCAAAAGCAGCGTCGAACATCACTATGAAAATCCGATAGTCGTTAAAAATGGAGAAGAGATCATGGTTTCCTGGTATAACACCGTCCTGCTTGAAAACGGTAAATTTAAAATAGTGCTCTCTCTAGGGACCGACGTTACCGGACAGCGTAAAATGGAAAATGACCTGCGCAAAAAGGTTTTAGAGATGGAACGGTTCCAGTCTATCCTGATGGGGAGGGAAGACCGGATCCTGGAGCTAAAAAAGCAGGTTAAAGAGCTAAAGCTTCGTTTGGGTGAAACGTGACGCACCTCTTCATCTTGATCTCATTTTTAGGGGCGGTGATCGGGTGGGTGGTCGGTGCGAGCGTGATTGTCCGAGATCCTGGCTTAAGGATCAACAGGGTCTTTCTCGCTTTTTCCTTTTCGGTTGGATTCTTCTGTTTTTTTGACATGTTGACGGCTATCGCCGTTTCCCCGGAAATGGCGCTGATCTTTGGCTCTCTTTCGCTTTTATTCTGGTTTATATTGGTCACGCTGATCGTCCCTTTTTGCCTCGAATTCGTCAATCTTAAAACAACCGTCTCCAATTATTATATCCTTCCTCTTGTCTGCCTCGGGGCAGGTTATATCGCCTATGTTGATTATATTTATCATTTCATTTATGAGATCCCCGTTATGACGTCCTGGGGTTATGTTGCCGGGGCTGGACCTCATTATTGGTTCCTGGTCGTTTATTCCGTTTCATTTGTCGCGGCCGCCTTAGGGTTGTTATTTTCAGCTGTAAAAAAGGCAAAATTATTGAGGACCCGCAAACAAGCCGACATAATTATTGCCGGGATCGCGGTCAGCCTGGCGATCGGTCTGCTGGATGTTGTTTTTCCGGCTTTTAATATTTTTCTGCCGAGCTTTACCCCTTTAGCGACAATTTTTTATCTAATGTTCTTTACCGCGGCGATAGTTGTTTATGGCCCCCTGGCCCCAACGCCGACTGCCCTGGCCAATGATATTGTCAAGACTATGCCGGGACTCCTGTTGTTCATTGACTCGTCAAATAAGGTAAAAATGGTCAACAAAACCTTGTTGGCAATGCTGAATTACTCGGAAAACGAGGTGATCGACCGGTCGGGTGATTTTATTATCAGCGACAAAGAAGTTTACCGGGCGTATCATCAAGAATTAGACAGGGTCGGTTTGGTCAGTAAAAAGCAAATAATCATTAATAAAAAAGACGGGACCCCGGTGCCGGCCAGAATGGAAGCGGCGGTCGTCAAAGATAGGGCCGGAGAAAAGATCGGCGAGATACTCATTTTCCTTGATATTCAAAAAGAAGAAGATCTGGTGCGGACGCAAAAAGCGACGATCGATGAATTGACCCAAACAAAACAACGGATGCTTAGTATCTTGGAAGATATGACCCAGGCCAGGGATGAAGCAAAGCGCAAGAGTGTTGAATTGGCGAAAGCGGTAGAGGACCTGAAGATCGTTGACCGTCTCAAGACCCAATTTATGTCGGTGATCTCTCATGAGCTTCGGACCCCGCTCACTCCGATCAAGGGGTTTTCTTCAATGCTCCTTTCCGGACAGCTTGGCCAGCTAACCGATCAGCAGGTTAAGACCATTGAATCGATCAAGAGAGAAGGGGACCATTTGGAGCAGTTGATCGACAACATCCTTGACGTTGGCTGGTTGGAGCGCGGACATAAGATGGATTTGAAAGCAGAGCCGCTCGCCCTCAACGTCATGATCAAAGAGCTTCTTGCCAATATGAGCCCGCAATTTAGCGAACGGGATATGGTCGTTGAGTCCGTTATCCCCGACGACCTCAACACCCTGGTCGCCGATCGCTCCAAGATCTACCGGGTGCTTTCAAATATTATCGGCAACGCTGTTAAGTTCTCTCCCAGCGGAGGGAAGATCAAGGTCCTTGCCTCCAACAGCGACAATGGCGTGGAATTGCGGATAATTGATACCGGCATCGGCGTCGAAAAGCAGTATTTAGAAAAAATATTCGAGAGATTTTTTCAGATCGATAATTCATACTCGAGGACGGCGGGTGGAGTCGGACTGGGGCTGGCGATTTCCAAGATGATCATTGAATCGCATGGCGGCAGGATTTGGGCGGAATCTGATGGGTTGGGTTGGGGGACAAAGATCGTGATCTATTTGCCCGTGGGAGGTTGACCATGAAAAAGATATTATTGATCGAGGATTATCAGCCGACGGTGGAAATGATCACGACCCTGCTTGCTATTAACGGCTATTCTGTTGAGGCGGCGCTGGATGGGGAGACCGGACTGAAAAAAGCAGAAGAGACCAGGCCCGATCTGATCCTGCTTGACATCATGATGCCGGGAATGGACGGGTTTGAGGTGAGCCGACGGCTTAAGGAAAAAGACACGACAAAGCTGATCCCGGTGGTGGTCGTTTCTATCAAGGCCGACTCAATAAATAAAGATGAGTTCAAAAATCAAGTTGACGCGTATTTGACCAAACCGTTTGATCCGCCGAAACTGATCGAGATCATCAAAAGGGTTTTAGGGGATTAGACCGAGGGCTCTTCCTTGGCTTCGGCCATGGTTTCTTTAAGTTTGAGAGTGGCGTCTTTACAGATCCTTGAGACCTGCGATTCAGAAAGTCCGATCTCCTTGCCGATCTCCTTAAAGGTCATGTCCTTCCGGTAATAATTGTCAATAACGGTCTTTTCCTTTTGAGAAAGGTCCTTTAAGGCGGTGTCGAAATGAAGTTCTTTGTCGACATCCTCCTGGGCAATGTGCTTGCTGTTAAAGGCCATATAGACATTGGCCGCCGATGTGATGAACTCATACATCCCAACGACCGGATCGTTCCCCCGCTTGCGCAAATAATCCTGCATGGACCCTTTGAGGCGGACCGAAACATAGGTCCAGAGTTCCCCTTTGCGTGGGTCCCAGGTTTTGATGCAGTCAAGAAAGGCGATCTTCGCTTCCTGTTCCAGGTCATCAGCTTCGGCTTTGGCGACGTGCCTGGGGAGGGTGGAGACGTACCAGCGGACCAGCGCCTTGATCTTCTCGCCGTATTTTTCCAGCGTTTCGTCGCTGTATTTCAGGAATTGCTCGCGAAGAAGGGCGACTATCCGGTCTTCGATCTCTTTTCTGCTGATCATCGGAATTTTTTAACTACTTCCTTTATGTATTGTTCTTCCCGGTCCGAAGCCTTTTCTTCGCGTCCTTCCCGGGAGAAGCGTTTGGCGGTGTTTTTTAAAAAATCCCAGGAAGCGCGCAGTAGCGGCGGCAGGCCGGAGGGCGGCGTGCTTGGAGCAGTTCGGCCGGGTTTGCTTGTTCTGCCGGCTTCGACTCTTTTGATCGACATGTCGTCTATTTTAGCAAATGGAGAGACAAAAGTAAACTGGGCTATTCGACCGAGATCATGCCGATCGATTGGACCTTGACCTGCGGGACGATCTCGTTATAAGAGAGGACGGCGATGTCGGGAAAACTCCTTTCAATGAAGCGCTTGAAATGCGGACGGAGGCGCGGGGAACAGAGAATGACCGGCTTCAGTTTGAGCCGCTTGAAATTATTGATATGCCCGGAGATCTGGACCAGTATCTTTTCGCCGACGTTAGGGTCGACTGCCAGGAATGAGCCGTATTCCGATTGATGGATGGCGCCGACCAGCGTCTCCTCAAGACCGGGATCGATCGTGACCACGGTAATGATGTTGTCCTTGTCGGTATAGGCTTCGCAGATCTGTCGCGCGAGCGATTGTCTGACGTATTCTGTGAGAATATTGATGTCCCGCGAAAGGTGAGCGTAATCGGCCAGCCTCTCCAGAATGGTCGACAGGTCCCTGATGGAGACCCGTTCCCTGACGAGCAGTTGGAGGACCTTGTGGACCTGCCCCAGAGAGAGGAGGTCGGGGATCAATTCGCGGACGATCGCGGCGTTCGTGTTTTTGACCAGTTCGATCAACGATTGGACGTTTTGACGGGTCATGATCTCATCCGCGTACCGCTTGATTATCTCCGAAAAATGATCGGAGATAACGTCGACCGGTGGCCTGGCGACCAGGCCGATCTTTTGCAGTTCCGGCAGGTTTTCGTCCGGTACCCAGGTGACCAGGTCGTTGTTTAACGGGTCGCGCGACTCGGTCCCGGTCAGTTTGTTCGCTTTAATCTGGGCCAGCGGCATGTCGACCCGGTGATTCCCGAGGAACGCTTCGCCGACCGAAACTTTTGTCCCCCGGATCTCAACGACATATTGGTTGGGCGGCAAACTTAAGTCGTCCATTACGCGGACCCCGGGGATAACAAAGCCGAGCTCCTGGCCGATGTTATAGCGGATCAGGGTGATCCGCTCGAGTAGCGGGCCCCTCTGGGTCGGATCGATCAGGGGGATTAAATTCCGGCCGGTCTTTAGCGACAGAGGATCAAGGCCGAGCGTCCCCAGGATACTTTCCGGTTTCTTTAAAACATCCTTGGCGGAGACCTCTTCCGTGACCACCTTAGCTTCGTCTTTGGCGCTTTGTTTTTGCATTAAAACCAGAGCGAAGATCCCGGAAGCAAGAGCCATGGTCATGAAAGGAATTGTCGGCATGCCGGGGATAATGGCAAATAATCCCATGATGATGGTGACAAAAGCGAGCGCGCGTGGTTGACCAAATAATTGAGCGGAGACGTCATTCCCCAGGCTGGTTTCGGAGGCCGATTTGGTAATGATCAGGCCGGTGGCGATCGAGATCAGCAAGGCGCTGACCTGGACGACCAGTCCGGCGCCGATGGTCAGAAGGGCGTAGGTCGACAAAGCATCCATAGGGGCCATTCCCAGCGTAAGCCAGCCGACCAGGACCCCTCCCAGGATATTGACCAGCACGATAATGATACCGGCGATCGAGTCGCCGCGAACGAACTTGTTGGAACCGTCCATACTGCCGAAAAAGGTCGCTTCGCGCTCGATCTTCCGGCGGCGGTTGCGCGCTTCCGTCGCGTCGATCAGCCCCGCGTTGAGGTCGGCGTCGATCGACATCTGTTTGCCGGGCATGGCGTCCAGGGTAAACCGGGCGGCGACCTCGGCGACGCGTTCGGAACCCTTGGTAATGACCACGAATTGGACGATGGTGATGATCGCGAAAATGATGACCCCGACGATGTAGTTGCCGCCGACGACAAAGTTGCCGAAGGCCTGGACGACCTGTCCGGCGTAAGCCTGGGTCAGGATCAGCCTGGTCGCGGCAATGTTGAGGCCAAGTCGAAAAACCGTGATAATAAGCAGAAGTGAAGGGAACGAGGCCAATTCCAGAGGCTCTTTCAGGT
Source organism: candidate division WOR-1 bacterium RIFOXYB2_FULL_45_9 (assembly GCA_001771575.1). Taxonomy (GTDB): domain Bacteria; phylum Margulisbacteria; class WOR-1; order O2-12-FULL-45-9; family XYB2-FULL-48-7; genus XYB2-FULL-45-9. The sequence continues at coordinate 291,207 of MEUD01000001.1, forward strand.
ACATGGCGACAAGAAGCAGGGTTAGAGCCATGGCGATACTAAAAGTAAATAACATATCTACCACAAAAGTCGGCAGGGGAAGAAGCATGAGGGCCAGTGTTACGACAATTGATCCCGCCAAGAGGAAATCGTTGACTGAAAAGAGGCTTTTAAGCTCTTTTATGCTAATACCAGGAGCTGCCATAATGCTGTTAGATTATATACCTATCGAGGAGAGAGGGCAAGCGAAGCCTTGCGGCGTTCTTTGCGTTCTTTTCTAACTTTATAGACGTAAGCCAGCACCTCGGCTACCGCCTGATAAAGCTCCGAGGGGACCTCCTGGTTGACCTTCACCGTTTTATAGAGCGATCGGGCTAATTCGACGTTTTCGACGATCGTGATTTCGTGCGCTTCGGCCATATTGCGGATCGCTTCGGCGTTCTTCCTCTCTCCTTTGGCCAGGACGATCGGCGCCTTCATTTTGGCGGTGTCGTATTTCAGCGCCACCGCAATGTGGGTCGGGTTGGTGACGACGACATCCGCTTGCGGGACTGAGCCCATCATCCGCTGGTGGGCCGCCTGGCGCTGGAGATCGCGAATCCTCTGTTTAACTTGCGGGTCTCCCTCCAAACGCTTGTATTCCTCCTTGATCTCCTGCTTGGTCATTTTGAGGTTCTTCATATATTCCCAGCGGCGGTAAAAATAATCGAACAAGGCGATGATAATATAGAACATCCCGACGCGGATCGCCACCCGATAGGCGATGCTCCCGCCCAGGAGCAAGGCTTGCCAGGGATGGGTCTCCATCAAGATGATGATAAATGGGATGTCGTCTTTCATCGCCGACCAGGAGATATAAAAAACAACGACGATCTTCAGGATCGATTTGATCAGCTCCACAATTCCCTGCATGCCGAACATCTTTTTGAAACCTTCAAGGGGATTTAACTTTTCCAGCTTTGGGGAAAGCGCTTCCCCGGAAAAGACAAAACCGGTTTGCGCCGCTTCGGCCAGAAAAGAGCCAAGAAAGGTGATCGCGAAGATCGGGCCGAGGACCAAGAGAACCGCCCGCAAACCGAGCAAAAGGACGTATCCGGCAAAACCGAGATTGAATTCTTTGGCTTCGGGGATCAATTGCAAAATAGCCTGGGTGACTTCAGCCAGGTTTTTGAACATGAATTCGCCCAGCGTGCGAAGGACATAGTAGGAAAGAAGGAGAAGAACGGCGGTCGTTACCTCCCGGCTTTTGGCGACTTGCCCTTTTTCCCTCGCCTCACGGAGTCGGTGGGGGGTTGGTTCCTCTGTTTTATCGCCGCCTTCACCCATATTTGCCTCACTTTATGAACTGCAGAAATTTTATCAACTCTTCGCCGATGACCTCGATAAGCTTCGCAATATATCTTATCAGGAAAGGAGCGATGAGGGAAATGCCAAAGAGACCGACGACCGGCTTGAGCTGGAAGCCAAGCTGGAAGACGTTGACTTGCGGAGCGACGCGGGAGACGATCCCAAACGCGAAATCTGTCAGAAAGATCAACAGAATGATCGGCGCCGCCAGTTTGACCGCTGTCAGCCAGAGGGAACTGCCGAGCGAGATGAACTGCAGCATCAGGTCGGGGCTGGCAAAATTGGGGACCCTGCCGGCCGGCAGGACGGTGAAGCTCTGGTTCAGCGCGGCCAGGATCATGTGGTGGCCGTCAAAGATCAAAAAGACGGTCAAAGCGAGCATAAAAGTCGTGCGTCCGATGACCGAGATCTGGGCCCCGAAGACAGGGTCAAGGGCGGAGGCGACCGAGAGCCCCATCTGGGTGTCCATTAATTCCCCGGCTGATTGGACGGCCAGAAAAAGAACGTTGGAGATAAAGCCGATCGCGTAGCCCACGGCCGCTTCCAGGACCAGCGCTAATACAAAACCGATCATCGTCGTTGGCAGGGATTGGTTGAGGGGGACGACGTACAACAGAATAAATGAGATCCAAATGACCAGCGCGGTCTTGCCGAAAGCCGGGAGACTGCGAGCGCTTAAAACGGGGGCCTGGATAAAAATACCGGTGATCCTGGCCAGGATCAGGAAAAATACCATGATAACGTCGAGCGGGATGATCATTGGACCATGTTCGGGATAGAGCTCCAAAGAGTGATCGTGAAATCAGTCAACATTGAGACGATCCAGGGGGAGGTAAAAACGATCATTAAAAGGACCGCGATGACCTTTGGCACAAAGGTCAGGGTCTGTTCCTGGATCTGGGTCACCGCCTGGAAAAGGCTGATCGTGAACCCGACCAGCAGACCGATGCCGATCGCCGGCATCGATACAAGCAGGCAAACTATGACCCCTTGATAAAGTATTTGGGTGACTAGATCCTGGTTCATTTCCTTACCTAAAGCTCATTAAAAGCCCTCTGACGATCAAACCCCAGCCGTCGACCAGAACGAACAATAATATTTTAAACGGGAGAGAGATCATGACCGGAGAGAGCATGAACATCCCAAGCGAAAGCAGGATATTGGAGACGACCAGGTCGATGATGATGAAGGGAATAAAGAGCAGGAAGCCGATCTGAAAAGCGGTCTTAAGTTCCGAGATCATGAACGCCGGGATCAAAACATAGCTGGGGACCTGGTCGGGTGTCTTGGGGATCGGGATCTTGGCGAACTGTACGAACAAGGCAAGGTCCTTTTCCCTGGTTTGGCGGAGCATGAATTGATTGAGCGGCTTCATCCCGAGGTCGACCGCTTTTTCCATGGAGATCTTCCCTTCGTTATAAGGAGTAAACGCTTTGGTATTGACCTCCTGCCAGACTGGAGACATGACAAAAATGGTCATAAATAAGGCAAGAGAGACAACGACGGTGTTTGGTGGGACCTGCTGAGTGCCGATTGCCGTCCGAAGCAGGGAGAAGACGATGATGATCCGCAGAAAGGCGGTGACCGAGATCAGGAAAAAAGGGACCAGTGAGATAAGCGATAGTGAGATGATCATTTGGATGCTGTTGCTGAATTGCGGCGCCGCCATGATCTGCCGCAGGTCCAGGTTGACCGCCGGGCGGGCCTGGGCAAGGGCCGGTAAGGCGATAAGGCAAAGGAGGGGGACCAGAAAAACAAAGCGACGGAAATATTTCATTTAAGTCGAAGTCCCTTCGACTTCGTCGATCCTGGCGATCTGTTTATTGCTGATGACGACCAGCCACGACTTTTTCCCGGCTTTGAGGACATAAGCGGAAACCTGGGGCTCTAAAATGACCCGGTCAAGGACTTCGATCATTTTTCCGGGCGCGCTGATCTTAAAACGGGGAAGTATGTACCTGGCGGCGACGAGCATGATGGCGATAACGATACCAAGCGACAAAAAAACCTGGATGACGTAGCCAAGGGTGATTATCGGAGAGCTGTTCATTTCATCACTACGTTGGTAATCCTCAATCCGTAATAATCGTCGACGGCGACCACTTCACCCTGGGCGACAAGCTGTCCGCCGACCTTAAGATCGAGAGGTTCCCCTGCCAAACGGTTAAGCTCAATGATCGAACCTTCCGAAAGTTCCAGGATTTCTTTGAGGGAAAGCTCCGCGTTGCCAAGCTCAACGGTGACGCTGATCGGAATATCTCCCATGACGCGCGATTCAAAACGCTCACCCTTGTTCTCGGCCAGTTCTTGGAATTTAACGTTCTTTAAGTCCATTTCATTCCCCCTTGTTTATATTATCATCAAAAACGCCGCTTTGACCACCGGATTCTTCCAGCTCGTCTTCGGCAAATGAATCCTCAAGGTCTTCGTCGGTCAAAGTAAATTCGTCTTCCGCGCCGGCTTGTTCCTGGACCGGGGTTTCTTCCGGCTCGACCGGGACCGCCTCTTCAATTGGCGCCGTCTCTTCCATCGGTCCCTGGCTCTCTTCAATGGGTTTTTCCGGTTCGTTGTCAAAAGCCAGGGGGGGCATAATTACGACTTCGTCCTCTTCAAAGCCGACCAGACGGATCGCTTTTTTCGCTTTCAGATTACCGGCCTGGGCGAGCAGTCGCAGGTGGCGGCCCAGCTTCACGCTGATCGCCGATTTAATGCTGGTGTCAAGGGAGATCACGTCTCCGGGTTCGAGTGTGCCCAGATCGGTCGGGGAGAGGGTAGTTTCTCCAAGCGTCGCCGAGATCGGGATAATGATCTTCCGCAGGATCGCCGCGGGGAGCCGGTCAACGTTGATCTCTTTCTGGTGCTCGCCGCTTTCGTATAGCTTGATCAATGTTTTCGCGGTCGACGCTTGGTAGCCAAAAACGATCCGGCCGGTTGGATTATCGTTGAACGAAACATCGGCCGTGAAAGAGATGAACGTTGAAGAAGGGTTCACCGCCGGGTCTAATATAATGTCGGGAGAGCCAAGAAGGGCCAGTTCCGGGGTGTTGAATACGTGGCCATACTCCTGGGCGTAAAGCGGCAAATAATTCGACAGAGCAAGCTTAAGCGTTTCGCCTTCAGCTTCTGTTAAACCGCGGCCCAGCGGTTCCAGGTCCCGGCTTCCTAAAGAATGATTGATGATCGAGTTCGCGATCCCCAGATCAAGGATCATCTGGATGTTTTCGTGGATCCCCGGAATGGACAGAGATGTCTGGGCGACGTGGCCGGATAAACCCCGTAAAAAATTCAAATAAGTTGTTTGTTCCGCCCAGCAGGCGTAGAATTCAGTCCCGATCCCCAGTTCACGGCGAAGCTTTAAGAATAACGACTGCATAAAATGGTAGTGGATCTTAAGAAACAGGTTTAATTCGTGTTTAGCCAATCGGTCAAAGCCAAACAAACCGGTTTTTACGCGTTTTCCCAGGGCTTTAGCTGGACGATACGTGGTCCAGTCGCCGATCGCTGGCGGCAATTTGATGGAGATCTTTTGCGATCCTATTTCGGGCTTTGCTCGTTCAGCCATTTACTCCTTATCCTAACTTCTGGATGAAACTATTAATTACGTCCGAGGCCATTTTAACCATGTTCAGGTTGCCGCTCATCGCCCGCTGGATCTCCAGCGTGTCGATGGTCTCGGCCAGATAAAAGACGTTGGATTGTTCAACTTGTTTCGGCAAAATGGCGCCGACCGTTCCTCCCGGTCCGGTTGCAATGGCGGGATCTCCGGAGGCCAGGGTCTGTTCAAAGGCGGTCCCTTGTGCCTGGGCCAGTCCGCCCGGGTTGGAGAAATAGGTCAGAGCGATCTGGTAGCCGGTGCTGACCCCCTGATAATACAAGAAGCCATCTTCTTTCCATTCGTAATCTTCGACGTTGCCGCTCGGCAGGCCAGTGATCGGGACGACCTTGCCGCTGGCGTCAAGGCCGTAAACCTGCATGCCGTTCGAGGTTAGGTTCCGGTTATCGTCAAATTTGAAGTCGCCGGACCGGGTGTAGAGCATTCTGTTTCCCCCATCCGGTGAAACAATGAACATGCCGCCGGCGCTCGCGATCGCCAGCGAGAGATTGGTCCCTTCGGTCATTTCCCCTTTGGAAAAATCTACCGTGATCCCGCTCAAGGTGACCCCCTGGCCAAGTTGTTTCGGGTTTGTTCCTCCCGAGTCGCCGTCAGCCGCCGTGCCGCGGTTCAAGACTTGTTCAAAAACAGATTGGAATGAAGTGGTTAACGTTTTATATCCAGGGACCTGCATGTTGGCGATATTGAGAGAGTGGATCCGGAGAGCTTCATTATAAGAGTCGATCGCCCCTTTAGCAGAGGTGATAATATCAAACATTCCGCCCATGTCGCTCTACCTCCTTAATTTCGATCTCGTCAAAATTGATGTGGGCTTTTTTTAGTGCCGCTTCCAGGTCTTCCCGGCTATCTTCGATCAGCCGTTTAGCTTCGGCCTGGGCCATGATCTGGACAGAGACCAAACCCTGATGATAGGAGAGGGTAAGTAAAATATTTCCCAACTCCGGTGGCTTCAGGGTCAGGGAGAGCTCCGTTTTTCCCTTGGATTTGACGACCGCAAGCTGGTCGGCGATCTGGTCGACCAGAGATTGCAGGTCAAAGTTTGGCTGGAGCTTTCCGGCGAGAAACGCCTGGTAAAATTGCTGGCTCGCTTCAAGATTGGGGACGAGCCAATCGGTCTTAAGGAGCATGTCCCGCAGGGAAGCCGCGTTCATTTGTCTGGGAGCAAGGGAGGTTTCTATTGCTTCGGCCCTTAACGGTTGGTTGAAATTAGCTTGAACTTGCTTGCTCGTTTGTTTGTCATAGGAAGCGGCAGATTCATCGGTCCGGGACGAGCGATCCAGCGCTTCCCCTTTATCGCTAAAATAATTTTCACTTGCCGGCATGTAACCAAACATATTGGGGATCTGGGCGAAGGGAGAATAAGGAAGGCCGAGCCTGGCTTTTTTTAGTTTTTCTTCAAAGGTGTCGTCTGAATTAGGCTGATTGATTAGAGAGGTATTTAACGTCGCGGATTCAGCGCCGTCAATTTGTTGTAATTGGATAGTCATCGCTTCTCCCCCCAACATTTGTCGTAATCATAAGCAAAAAGCTTGCGTAAGTCAAATAAAAAATGCCTGGGAAGGGAGTCGAACCCTTAAGTCTTTCGACATACGCACCTCAAGCGTACGTGTATGCCAATTCCACCACCCAGGCACCATCAATTCAGGGCTTCAACGACCTCTTCCATCTTCATGCCGCGAGAACCCTTGATCAAAATTATATCACGAGGCTGGATTAATTTCTTCAGCATTTTTATTAAACGGGATTTGTCACTGTAATGATTGATGGAGCGGGGCCAAAAGCTTCCGTAGGTGAAAATATGGTTGATCTTTTGCTTCCTGGCCAGAGCAATGGTCTGGCGGTGGGCCGCCGCCGACCTGGAGCCAAGCTCAAGCATGCTCCCAAGGACTGCGATCTTGCGGCCGGACATGCCGCCGATCGTCTTGAGCGCCGCCGCCATGGATTGCGGATTAGCGTTATAGGTGTCGTCAATTATTTTGGTCCGGTCGGGAAAGTTAAAAACGTGCATCCGGCGGCTGGAAAGAGGGACGGTGGAAAGACCTTTGGCGATCGACGAGCGTTTGACTTTGAGTATCCTGGCGGCGGCGATCGCCGCCAGGGCGTTGTATATGTTGTGTTCGCCGGGGACAGGGAGCTCGATCCCGCTAAGTTCTTTGGTCCCGATGTCGGCTTTTTCCAGGAGGCCGAAGGTGACGACCTTCGCTCCGCTTGCTTTCGCCCTTTCTTTTAAGCGCTCAAAATATTCGTCGTCCTGATTAATGACGGCGTAATCGGTCCGGCGGAGAAAATCAAAGATCTCCGCTTTAGCTTTGGCGATGTTCCTTTTGGTCTTGAGCCGGGCCAGGTGGGATTCTCCGATATTGGTGACAATGGCGATCTTTGGTCTGACGATTGCCGCCAGCTCCCTGATCTCTCCCAGGCCGCGCATCCCCATTTCTATGACCGCGGCCCGGTGTTTTTTTGTCAATTTAAGCAGGGTGAGGGGGACGCCGATCTCGTTGTTTAGGTTCCCTTCGTTTTTCAGGATGTCCATTTCCCGGGAGATGATCGAGGCGAGCATATCTTTGGTCGTTGTCTTGCCGGATGAGCCGGTCACGCCGATAAAAGGAATGTTAAATTTGTTCCGATGGGCGGCGGCCAGGACTTGCAGGGCTTTTAAGCCGTCTTTGACGAAAAGGGCGGCGCCGCCGCGTTTTAGGACTTCGGGGATAAATTTGGCGCCGTTGAAGTTCTCTCCTTTGAGAGGGATAAAAAGCTCGCCTGGCTTTATTTGCCTGGAATCGGTGGAGAGAGCGGTAAACCCCCGATCAGTTTTTCCTTCGATCCGCGCGTCCGGAAGAAGTCCGATGATCTCCGCGACCGTAAACATGAAAGCTTACTTTTTGACGTCGGCCGATTCGTAGAACTGCTTGTTGGTCTTGAATTCCTTCAAGCGTTCGATCAATTGTTCGGTCGCTTCAACCGTCTCGTAACTGTCCATTACTTTTCGCAGAAGCCACATCTTTTTGAGGTCTTTTTCGTCCATCAGGAGCTCTTCGCGGCGGGTGCCGGAAAGCCTAACGTCGATCGCCGGGAAGACGCGCCTTTCGGCGAGCTTGCGGTTGAGGTGGAGTTCCATGTTCCCCGTTCCCTTGAATTCCTCGTAAATGATGTCGTCCATTCTGGAGCCGGTGTCGACCAGGGCGGTGGCGATGATGGTCAGGGAGCCTCCTTCTTCAATGTTGCGGGCGGCGCCGAAGAAGCGCTTTGGCCGATGAAGACAGGTCGGGTCAAGACCGCCGGAAAGGGTACGACCTGAAGGAGGGGTGACCAGGTTGTAGGCGCGGGCCAAACGAGTGATCGAGTCGAGTAAAATGACGACGTCTTTCCCTTCTTCCACCTGACGTTTGCACGATTCCAGGAGGAGCTCGGCGATCCGGACGTGGTCTTCCGGCGGTTCGTCGAAGGTCGAGGCGACGACCTCCCCTTTGACCGAGCGCTGCATGTCGGTCACTTCTTCCGGCCGCTCGTCGACCAAGAGAACTTTGATCAGAGCTTCAGGGAAATTGGCGGTGATGCTGTTGGCGATGTTTTTCAGCACGGTCGTTTTACCCGCTTTTGGCGGCGAAACGATCAAGGCGCGCTGGCCCTTGCCGATCGGGGCGATCATGTCGATGAGGCGGGAGGTGATGGAAGCGTCGGCATGCTCCAGGGTAAAACGCTCGTTAGGGAAGATCGGGGTGAGGTGCTCGAACGGGACCCGGTCGCGGGCCGTTTCCGGATTAACGCCGTTGATCGCTTCAATCTTCAGCAGACTGTAGTATTTTTCCCCTTCTTTTGGCGGCCTGACCTGGCCGGTGACGTAATCGCCGTTCATCATGTCGAAGCGGCGGATCTGGGTTTGCGACACGTAAACATCCTCGCGGCTGGGGAGGTATCCGCCGGTCCGCAGGAAGCCGTAGTTTTCGGGAAGGATCTCCAGTACCCCTTTGGCGAACATAAAACCGTTCTTCTGCGTCTGGGCTTCTAATATTTTAAAGACCAGGTCGTGTTTTTTTAATTGACGATAATTGGGGAGATCAAGTCCTTTGGCGATTTCATACAACTGGGGCAGGGTCTTACCTTCTAATTCGACAATATCCATTATTATCCTCCTACTAATATATCGGTCATGATGGGTTTTTGTGAGAAATTGAAATACATAGAAAAATTGTTAGGACTCGAAGAGGCCTTTCAACAAAACCAATTATACAATACTCCTTTTGCGTTGTCAATAAAATTGGAATGCCGCGGAGAGGAATTGAACCTCCACGGGTGTGACCCCACATGTACCTGAAACATGCGCGTCTGCCAGTTCCGCCACCGCGGCAAGAGCCAATTTTATTGTCAAATCATGCCGCTGGTCGGAATCGAACCGACACGGGGGTTAACCCCACCTGATTTTGAGTCAGGCGCGTCTGCCAGTTCCACCACAGCGGCACAAGCTACTCGTTGAAAATCCCCATTTTGCGGTACTTATTGTAACGATCCGCGATCAGTTCCCTCGCGGAGAGGGAAAGAAGAGGATTCAGATTCTTTATTATAGCAGATTTCAAGTTCTTTGCGGCAAGTTTCGGGTCCTGGTGGGCGCCGCCGGGGGGTTCCTTGATGATCTCGTCGCTTACTCCCAGCTCCAGCATGTCCTTGGCGGTAATCTTCATGGCGACCGCCGCTTCATTGGCCCGCTTGGCGTCCCGGAAAAGGATCGAGGCACATCCTTCCGGGCTGATCACCGAATAGATCGCGAATTCCATCATCAAGACCCGGTTCCCCATGGCGATCCCCAGCGCGCCGCCGGACCCCCCTTCACCGGTGATCGCCGCGACGAAGGGGACGGTCAGCTCGGTCATTTCCCGCAGGTTCTTGGCGATCGCTTCCGCCTGTCCCCGTTCCTCCGCGCCGACTCCGGGATAAGCTCCCGGGGTGTCGATCAGGGAGATGACCGGTTTGTTGTAGCGCTCCGCCAGGCGCATCAGGCGCAGGGCTTTGCGGTATCCTTCGGGGTGGGCGGTCCCAAAATTACGGGTGAGGTTCTCTTTGGTCGAGTGCCCTTTCTGATGTCCCATAACGACCACGGAGCGGCCATCCAGCGTTGCGATCCCGCCGACTATCGCCGGGTCGTCGCCAAAGTTCCGGTCGCCGTGCAGTTCAACGAAGTCATCGAAGATCATGCCGAAATAGTCGAGAGTGGTCGGCCGCTGAATAAAGCGGGCGACCTGGACGATCTGACTCGGACTTAGGTTAGAAAAGATCTGCTGGCGGACCGCGTCGATCCTTTTTTCCATCAGTTTGACCTCTTCGGTCATGTCGAACTTACCGGATTCGCTCATTGTCTTTAGCTTCTCCAGCTTATCGTAGAGCTCGATGAGCGGTTTTTCAAATTCCAGGAGCTGTCGGTTTACTTTTTTTTCCGCCATGATTAGTTCTTGAAAAACTTGAGCAGTTTCGTCAAGGCCTCCTTAAGCTCTCTTCTGTCAACGACCGCGTCGAGCATTCCGTGAGCGAGCAGGTATTCGGATCGCTGGAAACCGGGAGGAAGTTTTTGCCTGATCGTTTGTTCAATGACCCGGGGGCCGGCGAAACAGATCAGGGCGTTCGGTTCGGCGAGGTTGACGTCGCCAAGCATGGCGAAGCTGGCCGAGACCCCGCCGGTGGTGGGGTCGGTCAACACGGAAATGTAAGGGATCCCCGTTTCGCGCAGGCGGCCAAGGACCGCCGAAGTTTTGGCCATTTGCATGAGCGACATGATGCTTTCCTGCATCCTGGCTCCCCCCGAGGTCGAGAAAATTATCACGGGCGATTTTTTTTCGATCGCTTCTTCGATCAGCCGGGCGATCTTTTCCCCGACCACCGAGCCCATGCTCCCCCCCATAAATGAGAAGTCCATTACGCCGAGCGCGGCGTCAAAGCCGTTGATCCTGGCGTGGCCGGTGACAATGGCGTCTTTAAGCCCGGATTTCAGGATCGAATCCTCGATCCTGGCGGTATAAGACTTGGAATCGGTAAAATTCAAAAAGTTCTTTGAGGTCAAGGCCGGGTTGATCTCCAAAAATGAATCGGTCAACTGGCGGATCCTCTCGGCCGAGGTCAATTTAAAATGGTATTGGCACTTGGGGCAGACCTTGAGGTTCTCCTCCAGGTCCTTGGCATAGATCGCCTGGCCGCATTTAAAGCATTTTACCCAAACATTGCCTGGGATATCTAATCTTTCGCGGGCGATTTCTTTTTGTTGTTGTTTACGGTTAAACCAATCGTGGATGCTCAAAGTGCTTGCCATGTTAGCGTATTTTATGGTATATTGTCAACAAGGGTCCGAAATCATACGGAGGAACATAATGGCAGAAGCAGTTAAGAAGAAAAAAAATATATTAAGACGCGGGATCAAGAATGTCCGCAAGGCCCAGATTCGAACCGATCGGAATTTGATCGAGAAAAAAAAGCTTAAATTGGCGATAAAAACCGCCAAGCTGGCGATCGCCAAAAAGACACCTGAAATGGCTAACTTAGTCACAACCGCTGTTTCGATCATTGATAAAGCGGCCGAACGGAAGCTTATCTACCGGACTAAAGCGGCCCGGATGAAGTCCCGTTTGATGCTCGCCCTAAATAAAGCGAAATAGTGCGGCTCAAAGCCTTTGCCAAGGTAAATTTAACCCTAAAAATCCTGGCCAAGCGCTCCGATGGTTATCACAGCCTCGAATCAGTAATGCAATCGGTTTCTCTCTGCGACTATATTTCTTTGGAACCTCATTCTTCCGGGATCGAACTGTCGATCGTCGGCGACCACAAGCTTCCCACTGACAACAAAAATTTAGCTTTTAGAGCCGCCGAAGCGTTTTTCCTCGAACTGGATAAAAAAGGGATCGCTCATGGAGGGATAAAGATTAACCTGGAGAAAAAGATCCCATTGGCGGCTGGTTTAGCCGGAGGGTCGGCTGACGCGGCCGGAGTTCTTTTTGGCCTGAACAAGTTGGCTGATAAACCATTTAACGAAGAAGAATTAATCATGATCGGTGCCTCCCTTGGATCGGATGTCCCGTTCTGTCTAAAGGGGGGGCGGTGCCTGGCGACCGGTTGGGGGGAGAAGCTGGCCGCGAAACCATTGGAAAAGACCGAATACTACATTATAGTTGTCCCTGACCTTGAGGTCCCAACCCCATGGGCATATCAGGAATTTGATCGCGTCGTGGAGAGTGAACCGTTGCTTATTGAAGGGAACAAGAACGATCTTGAGCCGGTCGTCGTTCGGAGGTATCCGGTCATTTCGGAGGTCATGGGCAAATTAGTCGAAGCCGGGTGTGAATGGGCCCAAATGTCAGGGAGCGGCCCGAGCGTTTTTGGCCTGGTCCGCGACCAAAACCTTGGACGGCTGATCACCACTAAAATAAGGCACGCTTATCCCCGCGCTTTTTTTACGGAAACGGTCGGGGTAGGGGTGGAAGCAGAACACCACTACTCGCCCAACACTTGACGTCGCCTCCGACCTTCTTGGCAAGTTCATTGTTCATTATTGTACTGGTTTAAAAAGATATTTTAGTTTATAATCAACCTCCGGAGGGAGCGATAATGAAAAAACACCTGATTTATATTATCCTTATTTTGATGGCCGGCGTTTGTTTGGCGGCCCCGGCGCCAGGGTGGGGGCCTTTGTCGAGCAAGATCAAAGTTAAACATACAAAAGCTGAAAAACAGAGAATTAGAGAGGACCGCAAAGCTAAAATGGCCGCCAGAAAAAGGGACAAAATAGCTAGAGAGGCGCAAATAACCGAACATGAAGAGGTATATGCCGCCAAAAGAAAAGAACGCCAGCTCAAGTCGGCCCGGAAACCAGTTAAGCCGATGAAAACAACCAGATAAGTTTGAAATTTTAACCTCTTTTGACCGATAATTGGCTAGATATGCTGTCAAAAATTATGGCTCAACTGACTACGGACAAGACCATTGCCCGTTTCCGTTTAAGGACTGACGGTCGTGATATCGATCGCCGGATCGCGAACGTTAAGCTGATGGCGAGGATCGGGCCGGGCTATGTTGATCGGGAAGAGCCGTTAAGCGGCAGGTACAGTCTTGGGCGGGAGATGTCTGACGGGACCAGGATCGTTCATTTTGGGCCTTATGAATCAAGCAATGGCTATTCGCGCCGTGAAGTTCCGATCACGACGCTGGAAGAAGCGCTGGAGACTGCGGTTTTGCCGGCTAGCCGTCGCGCGAAATTGGAATTTGCCTCTCCTGAACCTGACCCCATTAAGATAGCGGTCGGAGCGATCGGTGGGTTTGAGTTGATCTGGCCGGAGAGAAATATTTTTCCGCCCGATAAAAACTTCTTTAGAGGACAGGAGGCCGTTTTCGCGTCTTTCGGCTCTTCATATCACCAGGCAAAAGTTAAAATGGTCCTTTACTTCAAATCGGCCCGTTGGGACCTGCGGTGGAACGGTTATCGGCTGGCTGAAATGAGCAGTTTTTCTACAGAGCTCAATTTTGTGCTTGGCAGTCGGGATGAGCGGGAAAGTCTCTCCGGTTGGCAAGTGCTTAATGCCGGCGCCGCTCTATTTTGCAAACGTTTGGCCGAAGCTCCATTCTTTCTTCGGCCGGGGGGCGAGCCGGGGTCGCTGGCTATAAATATTGACGCGGCGGAGAATGTTTCGATATTGGAACACTTTGGCCTGACTGAAGAAGGTACAATTGATCCGCTCGGCTTTAATTGCTGATTTTTAATTAAAGTGAAATTAATCCAGGCCCCTTCCGATAACTATGTGAGAGGGATGTCGATCGCGACGGTCCCCATGAGTCGATAAAAAAAAGGATTGACAAGATATAATAGCCGTGTTATTATTTAATACGTAAGAGTCGAAGTTAATGAGCAGATGTATGAAGTTACAAATGAATACCAAAGTTTCTGCCCCGGTCTTCAGTGGTCCCAGCGACCTCACGCCATTAATCGCAGAAGAATCCATATTTAGGAGTGAATACTATGAAAAGTATATTTGTTGGTAACCTGCCCTGGTCCGTTACCGATGCTGATCTTCAAGCGAAGTTCGCTGAATTCGGCAACGTGATTTCGGCCCGGGTCGTCAGCGATAAGTTCTCGGGCAAGTCCCGGGGATTTGGTTTTGTTGACATGGAAGATGCCGATGCCGAAAAAGCTATTGCCGGGATGACCGGTTATAAGTGGGGCGATCGGGAAATCACCGTCAACGAAGCGCGGCCGAAGACCGAGGGTGGTCGCGGCGGCGATCGCGGCGGACGCAGGGATTTCAACCGGTTCTAACCGGTTTCTTTCCTGAAAAAGTCAAACGGTCCGGGGTAAAACCCGGACCGTTTTTTTATATAAAACGTTTGACACTGTTTTGGGGCAAGTGCTAGAATTAAAGTAATAAAGGGAACGCCCCGATCCACGACTCGGGGCTTTTTTTTGACCAAATGAAAGCAATACTCGCGCTAGAAGATGGGACAATATTCGCAGGGCGATCTTTCGGAGCGGTCGGCGAAAGATGCGGCGAAGTTGTTTTCAATACCTCGCTGACCGGCTACCAGGAAATATTGACTGACCCGTCATATAAGGGGCAGATCGTCTGCATGACTTATCCTTTGATCGGCAATTACGGGATAAATGACGCGGACATTGAATCGGCCATTCCTCATTGCGAAGGGTTTGTGGTCCGCGAAAACTCTCGTCTTGCCTCCAATTTCCGTTCCACCGGCAAACTTGACGACTATCTCAAAAAGCACGGCATTATCGGCATTGAGGGGATCGATACCCGGATGCTGACCAGGCGGCTTCGCTTACAGGGGTCACTTAAAGGGATTATTTCAACCACAGTTAGCGATCACCAAGCCTTAGTGGCTAAAGCGAAAGCCTCGGCTGGGGTTGAAGGTGTTGATCTGGTTAAAGTAGTCACCTGCAAAAAACCTTATATCTGGAACGAATCCCAATGGGCGGAAAAATCTTTGGCCGTTCCTAAATATAACATTGTCGCTTACGATTTCGGTATTAAGTTCAATATCCTACGGAACTTTGAACGGCTTGGCTGTAAGGTGACGGTTGTCCCGGCGACAACTTCGGCAGACGATGTTTTAGCCATGAACCCGGACGGTGTTTTTCTCTCCAACGGCCCGGCCGATCCGGCGGCGGTCACTTATGCCATTGAAAATATCAAACAACTGATCGGGAAGAAGCCGATTTTTGGGATCTGCCTTGGCCACCAACTCCTGGGATTGGCGATGGGAGCTAAGACTTATAAACTTAAATTCGGCCATCATGGCGGCAACCAGCCGACGATGGATCTTAATACCAGAAAAGTTGACATTACCTCGCAAAACCACGGGTTTGCCGTTGACCCCAAGACCTTTACCAAAGAGATGGAAGTGACACATATTAACCTGAACGACGAAACGGTCGAAGGGTTCCGCCACACCAAACTGCCGATCTTTTCGGTCCAGTACCATCCGGAAGCGGGACCGGGACCGAGAGACGCGAACTATTTATTTGCTAAATTCATTGGGATGATAAACGATGCCAAAACGTACTGACATAAAAAAGATCATGATCATCGGAGCCGGGCCGATCGTTATCGGCCAGGCGTGCGAGTTTGATTACTCCGGTTCGCAGGCCTGTAAAGCTTTGCGGGAAGAAGGGTACGAAGTCGTCCTGATCAATTCCAATCCGGCGACGATCATGACCGATCCGGAGCTGGCCCATCGGACCTACATTGAGCCGATTACCCCGGAGATGTGCGCCAAGATCATTGAAAAAGAACGTCCGGACGCGCTTTTGCCGACGCTTGGCGGGCAGACCGCCCTCAATACCGCGGTAAAACTGGCGGAGATGGGGGTGCTGGAGAAATATAAGGTTGAAGTGATCGGAGCGAACATCGCGTCGATCAAAATGGCGGAAGAACGCGACCTCTTTAAACAAGCGATGGAAAAAGCGGGGCTTGATGTTCCTAAGTCCGGCTTTGCCCACAACATGGAAGAGGCAAGGGCGACGATGGAAAAGGTCGGCTTGCCGGTCATTATCCGGCCGAGCTTCACCCTGGGTGGGACCGGCTCCGGGATCGCCTATAATATCGACGAGTTTGAGCAGGTTGCTAAACTTGGCCTGGAGCTTTCCCCAGTCAGCGAGATCCTGATCGAAGAGAATTTGACCGGCTGGAAAGAGTACGAGCTGGAAGTGATGCGCGACAAAAAAGATAATGTCGTCATTATCTGTTCGATCGAGAATTTTGACCCGATGGGGGTCCATACCGGCGATTCGATCACCGTCGCGCCGGCGCAGACCTTGACCGATCGGGAGTATCAAAACTTACGCGACCAGTCGATCGCGGTCATTCGGGCGATCGGTGTCGAAACGGGGGGATCCAACATTCAGTTCGCGGTCAATCCCGATACCGGGCGGATCGTGATCATTGAAATGAACCCGCGTGTTTCTCGCTCCTCTGCCTTGGCCTCCAAGGCGACCGGCTTCCCGATCGCCAAATTTGCCGCCAAGCTGGCGGTCGGCTACACGCTGGACGAGATCCCCAACGATATTACCAAAGAGACCCCGGCCTCTTTTGAGCCGTCGATAGATTACTGCGTCATTAAGATCCCGCGCTTTACCTTTGAAAAGTTTCCCGACGCAGAACCGGTGATCGGGACCTCGATGAAGTCGGTCGGCGAGACAATGGCGATCGGCCGGACCTTTAAGGAAGCTCTGCAAAAAGGGCTCCGTTCCCTTGAGATCGGCCGGGCCGGCTTAGGCGCGGACGGGAAAGACGAGATCGACCAGGAGATGTTAAACAATAAGCTGACCATTCCCAATCCGGACCGGATCTTTTACGTGAAACACGCCCTTCAAACCGGAATGTCGATGGACGAAATCTTTGAGCTCTCCAAGATCGACCGCTGGTTCCTGCAGAACATGAAGGAGATCATTGATGAGGAAAAGGTAATTAGGGGATTGGGGAAAAAGGTTTTGGATGATAAAGAAGCATTATATAAAGCGAAACAATTTGGTTTTTCCGACAAACAACTCGCTTATTTGACCGGGGAGACGCCGGAAGAGGTCAGGAAAAAGAGAAAAGAGCTCGGGGTAGCGGCGGTCTATAAACTGGTCGACACCTGCGCCGCGGAATTTGAGGCCTATACCCCGTATTATTATTCGACTTACGAGACCGAATGCGAGGTCAGAAGCTCCCAAAAGAAAAAGATCATGATCCTGGGGGGTGGACCGAACCGGATCGGACAGGGAATAGAGTTCGATTACTGCTGTGTCCACGCCTCGTTCGCCATCAGGGAAGAAGGGCTAGAGTCGATCATGGTCAATTCGAACCCGGAAACGGTCTCGACCGACTACGACACTTCCGACCGCCTCTATTTTGAGCCGGTGACGGTCGAAGACGTGCTGAATATTGTCGACAAAGAAAAACCGGACGGGGTGATCGTCCAATTTGGCGGTCAAACCCCGCTCAATATCGCTTTGGCGCTGGAGAAGGCGGGAGTGCCGATCATCGGGACCTCGCCGGCGTCGATCGACCGGGCCGAAGATCGGAAGCGGTTCGCGGCGATGCTCCGCAAGCTTAAGCTCAATCAACCGCCAAACGGGACCGCTACTTCAAAAATTGAAGCGAAAAAGATCGCCAACCGGATCGGCTATCCGGTCCTGGTCCGGCCAAGCTATGTTCTTGGCGGGCGGGCGATGCGGCTGGTCTACGGCGAGGACGAGCTGGAAGATTTTATGCAGAACGCCGTCAAAGTCTCGCCTGAACACCCGATCCTGGTCGACAAGTTCCTTGACGACGCCATTGAAGTCGACGTCGACTGCGTTTCGGACGGCAAGCAGACGATGATCTGCGGCATTATGGAGCATATTGAAGAGGCGGGGATCCATTCGGGCGATTCCGCCTGCTCCATCCCGCCGTATTCGCTAAGCAAGAGCGTGGTCGAAACGATCAAGAAAAACACTTATGCCATGGCCAAAGAGCTCAAGGTCATCGGCCTGATGAACACCCAGTTTGCGATCAAAGGGGGGAAGGTTTACGTTTTAGAGGTCAATCCGCGCGCTTCCCGGACCGTCCCTTTTGTCAGTAAAGCGACCGGCATTCCCTGGGCCAAGGTCGCGACCAAGGTCATGCTCGGCAAATCGCTCAAAGAACAGAAGATCAGCGAAGTGGAAGTCCGGCATTTCTCGGTGAAAGAGGCGGTTTTTCCCTTCAACCGTTTTCCCGGCGTTGACGCGATCCTTGGGCCGGAAATGAAGTCGACCGGGGAAGTGATGGGGATCGACGACGATTTTGGCTCCGCTTTCATGAAATCGCAGATCGCGGCAGGCCAGCGCCTGCCGCTGGAAGGCAAAGTCTTTGTCTCCGTCAAGGACAAGGACAAGCGGTCGATCGTTTATATTGTCAAACACCTGGTCGATCTTGGTTTTAAGATAGTCGCCACTCCGGGGACAGCCGACGTGCTGAAAAAATCAGGGATCGAGGTCCAGGAAGTCTATCGGATCGGTGATGGGCGGCCGGACATTACAGATTTGATAAAAAACAACGAAATCAACTTAATTATTAATACGCCTTCGGAAATAAAAAAACAAAAGCAGGATGAGAGTAAAATACGATTTAGCGCGGTTGTTCAGGGGATCCCGCTGGTCACTACCATTTCCGGGGCGCAGGCGACGATCAATGGGATTGAAGCGGCCAAGAAAAAAGGATTCGGCGTCAAAGCGCTCCAGGACTATCATTAATCCGCCCAAATATTGAGAATATTCCCCCCTTTTATTTTGACCTTATAGTGTTATAATTCGGCGTTCGTTGAATTACATTAATATTAAGAGGTCAATCGGCATAATGCAGTCCATGCTAAAAATATTAGGACGCTTTTGCTTTTTAGTGATTTTATTAGGAGTAATCCTTTTTCCCGCCGGCTTGTTTGCCGCCCCGCCGACGATCGACTCCATTTATCCGACCAGCGGGTCAACGCTCGGCGGAACGCATGTTACAGTTACCGGTAGCAACTTTGATCTCTATCTCTATCGCCGGCTGATCACCGTTACCAACTCGGGAGCGGCGTTGATTGATCATCCTGTTCAAATATCAATGGATACGGCGGCTTTGATCTCTGCCGGAAAGTTAAAAACGGACGGGAGCGATCTTCGTTTTGTCAGCACTGACGAGGCGACCGAATACTCATACTGGTTGGACAGCTCGACCATTAATACGACAGCGACTAAAATCTGGATCAAGTTCCCCGACCTGCCGGCGGCTTCAACGCTTGAGATCTTCGCCACATACGGAAATTATGATCGTGCCGCGGCAAGCAACGGCGACACTGTTTTTACTTTTTTCGATGATTTTACCGGGACCGCGATCAGCACCGCTGAATGGTCGATCACCAATTCAACAGGGTTTAGCGTAAGCGGCGGTGAACTACGCGGCACAAACACAACCGGACGCCTGACCTCGATTCAAACCTTTAACAGCGGCGTGATCCTGGAAATTAAATCTCGGCGGGTTGGCGATACCTCCGCCAACGGCAATATGATCGGTGGTTTTTTTCTAAGCACTTCAAATGGTTTTGGTCTTCTCAATCATCCAGGCACGGATTTTTACTGGAACAACGGGTTGTGGACCGCCCTCTCAACCACCGTGCCGGCTTCGACCGACCTGCTGACAAAAATATCGGTCAAATCCGCCAGCCAGCTCGACCTTTCCGTTACCAATTTCCAAAGCGGGACCAGCTATCAGAGCGCCAGCAATATTTCTAATGGCGTTGCAGGTGAACCGATCGTCCTTGGGAAGCGTTATGACGGCGATGGCTTTAATAATCAAACCTATAACGCTTTTTGGGATTGGATCAGGGTGAGGCCATACGCGACGACAGAACCTTCGGCAGTAGTTGGAGAAGCGGAAAACGCCGGAGCGTTATTGCTGGGAGGGTTGTCCGCTAATAATATTAGCGTGTTGAATGATACGACCATTGAAGCGCTAACTCCGGCAAACGCGGCGGGGATTGTTGACGTGACGGTTAAAAATATATTGGGCGAAACGGCGACCCTGGAGAGCGCGTTTACTTTTTCTGCCGATGAGCCGGGTATCAGACTGCTGACCCCTAATGGCGGGGAGACCTGGGAGGCGGGGACCTGGCAATATATTACCTGGGAGACGACAGGTTCGCCGGATTACGTAGACATATATTTTTCAACGGACAACGGCAATAACTATACTGTCATTTCGACCGGGGAGGCGGATGACGGCTCATATTCCTGGTATATTCCGGGACCGGTAACAACAAGCGCGAGGATCAAGCTGGAAGCGGTCAAGGGCGATTTAATTTCCATTGATGAATCAGACGCGAGTTTTAACCTGACCGCGGCGGCCAATGTCTTTGTCGACGCGGTCAACGGGGATAATAGCTATAGCGGTTTAACCTCGGAGGTGTATGTGAGCGGCGGTGTGACCCATGGCCCCTGGAAAAATATTGTTTACGCGGTTAGCAATTCCTCAATTGGGGCGACCATCCATGCCGCCCCTGGCTTATATAACACAACCGCTGGTGAAACATTTCCTATTACTTTAAGCTCAAGCCGGAAATTAGTCGGCGCCGGCCGCCAGCTGACCACGGTTGAAGCGAGCAATAGCGAGATTTTTATTCTTCAGACAAATTGCCGGCTAAGAAATATGTACGTGAGGTTAATTACGACCGGCAATAATAACATTGTTAAAGTAACGGGAGGCGGCGTTGTTATTGAAGAAGTGGAAATTGTTGGCCGGGGTTGGTTGTCTGACCGGGGGACCGGGGTATATTTTGACGGCTACTACGGGACGAGCAGTGGGGGGAGGATCAGCAATTGTGAGGTGTGGAATTGCACGTATGGGGTTTGGCTGTATCAAAACGCGTCGACCAGCAACGTAACCATTGAAGGGTCGGTGATCAGGAACCACTATTACAATGGGATAAACATAAGTTACTGGGGCTCGGGGAGCGGCCAGCGGGTTGACCTGACCGGAAACGTGATCAGGAATAACGGGGTTAATTCTAATTCGCCCGCGGTATATGTTGAAACGCCAAATAGTGGAAATACGGTCAACGTGATCAACAATACGTTTAGCGAGAATTATGTGGCGCTTAAATCGGTACACGCGAACAACAATATTACCTTTAAGAATAATATTGTGGTAAATTCGCCGCGATTGAACCGGGGGGCAAAATATACGACCTATGGTCTATCACGGGATAGCGGGAGCATCAATGTCAGTTATTGTGATTTCTGGAATGTGCGGGTTAATTACAATACGTTGACCGGGATAACGTGGGGGAGCGGGAATATCTCCAATTTTCCCAGGTTTGTCGATCCAATAAACAGCGATCTGCGGTTGTACAGCGACTCGCCGTGTTTAACGGCTGGAGAGAGTGGGGCAAATATCGGGTATTACAGCGGAGCTGGAGAGACTAATTCGCCGTACCGGGAAGAATCGTATGTGAACAACGTGAGCGGGACAGACTCGACGGCGTCGGGAGAGAGCGCGGTGAGTCCGTATAAGACGATCAGCTATGCGGCGAAGTATACGATGAAGAAGATCAACGTGGCAGGGAGCAGTCTGAAGTACAACGCGAGCAATGGGGAGAGTTTTCCGATCGACCTGGGGAGAGAAAAGCATCTGGCGGGAGCCGGGCGGGCGCTGGTAACTATCGAGGGTTATGGCACGGAATCGTGGGTGGCGGACACAAACAAGAGCTATGCCATAGGGTTGTATGACCTAAGTACGGTGGAGGGGGTGACGGTGCAGGGGTTTAGCGGAACATCGGCCAATTATGGGATATACGCCTATGGTTTGGGGAATGAGATCCGCGATAGTCAAATGATAGGCGGCGGCTGGAATTCTGACCGTGGGACCGGGGTATATTTTGACGGCTACTATGGGACTAGCAGTGGTGGGAGGATAACAAATTGCGAGGTGCGGGACTGCACTTACGGTATTTGGCCTTATCATTCAGTTTCGACCAGCAATGTGACGATCGAAGGGTCGGTAGTTAGAAACCATTATTACTATGGGATATTTATAAATTACTGGGGCTCGGGGAGCGGCCAGCGGGTTGACATTACCGGAAACGTGATCCGGAATAATGGGGTTAATTCCAGTTATTATGGGATCTTGGTTGAAACGCCGAATGCTGGAAATATTGTTCGGGTATCAAACAATACAATTCTTTTGAACTATCAGGGAATATATTCAAACAATGGTAATAATAATATTAGCTCGTATAACAATATCATTTCGAATAAGCCGACCGGCGCGACCCCCGATACCGGGAGTTACGGGATCAACAGGCCGAGCGGCACACTGACCTCAAAATACGATGATGTTTGGAACAACGCTATTAATTGGAATCCTTCAACTATCTCCGGGGAGGGAGTAATATCGGCCAATCCGCTTTTTTATAATGTTTCAAACTATGATTATCATTTAACCGGGCTTTCTCCATGTGTCGGGACCGGGACCCCGGAAGGGACCGATATGGGGGCTTTTCCGTATACCGCTCCTTCCATAACCCTCTATTCGCCTAACGGAGGAGAAACCTGGAACGGCTTGAGTTGGTACGAGATTACCTGGGAGACGACCGGGGTAATTGACGCGATCGCGCTTTATTATTCGATCGATAACGGACTAACCTTTAACCAGATCGCTGCCAGCCAGGCGAATGATGGGACCTACTCCTGGTACCTCCCGGCCGTTTCGACGACCGAAGCGAAGGTAAAAGTTGTTGGGTCTGGAGCGGCGACCGTCAGCGACGAATCTGATGCTGTTTTTGCCATTACCACTCCGGCTTCACCATCTGTCAGCTCGATCAATCCGGATAGCGGATTAAATAACCAATCCTCAATAGCCGTCACAATCAGCGGGAGCGATTTTCAAAACGGCGCGGCGGTCAAATTGACCAAAGCTGGACAGACCGATATTAACGCGACCGGTCTTTCAGTTGTTAATACCGGCACCATAACCTGCAATTTGAACCTGGTCGACGCGCAGGTCGGTATCTGGAACGTAGTGGTGACCAACCCGGATACGCAACCCGGGACCTTGAGCGATGGTTTTACCATAAAATATCCGCCGCCGACGGTTACCTCCGTTTCGCCGGAGAGCGGGACGACCGCGGGGGGGACAAGCGTTACGATCACCGGCGCTAATTTCCTTGCCCCGCTATATTCCAAAGAGATAACCATAAGTAATTCCGGCTCGGAATTGACCAGCTACCAGATCCTGGTGACCGTGGAAACCGCTTCACTGGTCAGTGCGGGCAAGATGAGAAGCGATGGCGGCGACATCAGGTTCTTAGACTCAAACAGCGCCAACTTAAACTATTGGCTCGAGTCGGGGATAAACAGCGGGTCGACCCAAATATGGGTCAAAGTACCGAGCATCCCGGCCGGAACATCAACGATCAATATGACATACGGCAACCTTTCCTCTTCGTCTGAAAGCAACGCAAAAGGCGCGATGTTTTTATACGAAGATATGCAAACAACTCCGGAAGGGACCCTGCAAAACAGCGCGACCTATGATTATACCAACAAATATGTTCAGCTGACCCCGGCCTCAAACAGTGTTAACGGACAACTTAATTACTTGTTGAACCCAGGCGATGGGTTTAATGCCAGGTTCCAATTTTGGACGGGTGGAGGAAACGGAGCTGACGCGGTCTTCCTGTATGTTTACGATACTTCTTCGCCGGCCTGGTATTCCGACGCGAGGAGCGGATACCATTTTTCTTATGATGAATATTATGACCGGATCGCCTTATACTACAATGGCTCCAGTCTGACCAGCGTCAGTCAGGCTGGATTAGACAACTCCACCTGGCGGGACGCGCAAATTATTCATGCCGGAACAAATTCCAAGATATATCTTGACGGCGCGTTAAAGATAAATTACACCGACAGTTCCCGGTCTAAAACCGGCGGTTATTTGGGCTGGAGCGCGATCACCGGCGGATTGAACCATTATCACCGGATTAGAAATTTGATCATAGCCAAATATTCGCCTGACATCAATGTTTCCGTCGGTTCAACTGAAACTGGACAGGCTGGAACATTGGAGGTCCTCTTTGATGGAATTTCAGCGGTTGATGTCGCTTACATTAGCTCCACTGAAATTCGCGCGACTACCCCGACAAATTCTGCCGGGACTGTAAACGTTACCGTCATTAATCCGGACGGCCAGGTCGGGACTTTGGAAGGCACATATACTTTTGTTAATCCCCCGTCAATTTTTTCCATAAATCCAGCGCTTGGGAGTAATAATGAAACTTTAAATGGGGTCATAATCAGCGGGAGCGATTTTCAAAACGGCGCGGCGGTCAAATTGACCAAAGCTGGACAGACCGATATCAACGCGACCGGTGTTTCAGTTGTTAATACCGGCACCATAACCTGCAATTTGAACCTGGTCGACGCGCCGGTCGGTATCTGGAACGTAGTAGTGACCAACCCGGATACGCAACCCGGGACCTTGAGCGATGGTTTTACCATAAAATATCCGTCGCCGACGGTTACCTCTGTTTCGCCGGAGAGCGGGACGACGGCGGGGGGGACAAGCGTTACGATCACCGGCGCTAATTTCCTTTCCCCGCAATATTCCAAAGAGATAACCATAAGTAATTCCGGCTCGGAATTGACCAGCTACCAGATCCTGGTGACCGTGGAAACCGCTTCACTGGTCAGTGCCGGCAAGATGAGAAGCGATGGCGGCGACATCAGGTTCTTAGACTCAAACAGCGCCAACCTTAACTATTGGCTCGAGTCGGGGATGAACAGCGAATCGACCCAAATATGGGTCAAAGTGCCGAGCATTCCGGCCGGAACATCAACGATCAATATGACATACGGCAATCTTTCCGCTTCGTCGGAAAGCAGTGGGGACAATACCTTTTTGTTTTTTGACGATTTTGAATCGGGTTTGTTGGACACAGCCAATAAATGGAACATTGATGAATCAACCACTCCAGTCGTGGAGCTATATGATGGGAGCTATCGGCTAAAGACCAGTGATCGGACCGCCACGGTCACCAAAACCAGATCATGGGCAGGTTATGTGTTTGAAGGGGAGATGAGGATAAATTCTTTTAGCTATCCCGGGTTGATCTATAATTCCTACCAGGAAGATTACTATTATGACCTCTACTGGGGCAGCGGCGAAATGTGGCGGCATTATGGAGGCATCGATACCAGGGCATCGGAATTTAGTTATGGCTGGACCCCAACCGGCAATATCTGGTACAACTTTAAGGTTCTAAGTAACGGGAATAACGTTACGATCAACTATTATCTCAAATCGACCGGCGCGCTCCAGCGAACCGCCGGTTTTACTTTGAACGCCAGTTATAATCAGGGTGGGGTCGGTTTTATTCAATATGCCAGCAGCGCGATCGCTTATTACGACAATATCAAAGTTAGGAAATACGCGGCGGCAGAGCCGACCATTGTGGTTAGCGGTACGGAAGGGGCGGGGAGCGGTGGCGGAACTCTGGAGGTGTATTTTGGCGAGACAAGAGCGGACATTGTTAATTACATCAGTTCAACCGAGATTAGAACTGCCACTCCATCTCATTCCGCGGGTCTTATTGACGTTACCGTGATCAATCCCGACGGCCAGGTCGGGACTTTGGAAGGTGGCTTTACCTACACCGAACCGCCGACAGTAACTTTGCACACTCCTAATAGTGGTGAAGTCTGGCAGGGGGGGACTTACAACAATATAACCTGGGAAACGACCGGCACAGTCAGCTCAATCGATCTCTATTATTCTTTAAGCACCCTTGAGGCTTACACCACCATCGCGACCGGGGAAGGAGACGATGGAAGTTATTCGTGGCTGGTCCCGAATTCAGTGACAACTGAAGCCAAGGTCAAGATCATTGTCACGGGGGCCGGCAGCAGCGCGTCTGATGAATCTGAAGGGGTCTTTGCCATCACACCGGCGACCAGGTTTTATGTTGATCCAAGCCTGGGAAGCGACAGTTACAATGGAATAACCTCGGAAGTCTTTGGCAATAACGGCCCCTGGAAAACGGTTACCTTCGCGGCGACCCAATCGGCCAGCGGCAATCAAATATATCTTAGCCCGGGGACATATAACACTGAGATGGAACAGTCCTTCCCGATCATTATTGATAACCGGTCGTTGATTGGCGGAGTGGGGGGGACAGTGACGATTAATGGCGAAACCGACCAGATAGTGATCATGAGAGGAATGTCAACCATTGAAGGATGTACTATCCAAAGCGAGTCGACCAATCCCGGCGCGGCGGTTATTTCTATCGAAGCCGGCTCAACTGTCCAGATCAGCAACAACCTTATCGGCTATTCAGGGACGCCGCCGAGCAATGGCCGCGGCGTTTACGTTTATAGTTCAAAAGCCAACATTAGCCACAACCTGATCAGCAATGTCGCGGTCGGAGTGCGGGCCGAGCTTGGGGGCTCAACCACCACGGTAGAGAGCAACACGATCGTTAAATTTAGCGGCCGGGGGGTTGAGAACCTTGGGGACACATGCTATGTCAACAACACGATCATCTCCAGCAGTCCGGAAGGAACGGCAGTCGCCGGCAGTTATGGCATTTACAGCGAAGATGGGACGACTTACGCGAATTATAATGATGTATATCTCAACGAAACCAATTACTATCATACCGGTAGTGGCGGCTTGACTAATACCGGGCCGGTAACGCTGGAAGCCAAGTTTGTCTCGGTCTCTGGGGGTGATTACCATCTCTTATCGAACTCGCCTTGTATTAACGCCGGCAATCCGGGGGAGAGCGACCCGGATGGTTCGCGCAAGGATATCGGCTTATATTACTTTGACCTTTCGACCGGCAATCTTGCCGCCCGGGTAATTCAGCCAAATGGCGGGGAAACGCTGACCGGTGATTCAGCTTATGAGATCACTTGGTATGCGACCAGGGAGAGCGGGGCGATCGAGCGGATCGAGCTGGCTTATTCGGTTGATAACGGATCGAGCTATACCAATATCGCGACCAATGAGGCTAATGACGGCGCGTATAGCTGGACGGTCCCCAATATCTCAACTACGGAAGCGCTGGTCATGGTTGGGGCGTTTGGAGGAACCACTGCCGCGACCGATGAATCGGACAGTATCTTTTCGATCACCGGCGGAGGATACCCGACCAATGTCGTTTACGTTGACGCGACAACTGGCGACAATAGCCGGACAACAACGGAAGCGAACGACCCGTCAACCCCCTGGAAGACGATCACCTACGCCTCGACCATGTCGGCGAGCGGGTATACGATCAACGTGGCGGCCGGGAATTATAACGCGGCGCTGGGAGAAAGTTTTCCAATTACAGTCGAAGCCAATGTTACGCTCGCCGCTTATTCCCAGGCGGCCACCATTGATGCCGAAGGGAATTCCGTAAAAGCTGTTGTATTAAAGAACCTGGCTACATTGGAGGGGTTCACAGTTAAAAACACGGTCTCAAACGGGAGCTTTGGGACGGTCCATTCACTGGCAAAATCAAATATTACAAGAAATAGAATTATTTGCGCCGGCGAGGCCAATTCCTCACGATCAATTTATATTGATGGTTTGGCTGATCAATCGGAAATAAAAAACAATATTATTGAAAGCAATAATGTTGGAGTATATCTTGCCACTGCGGCAAATAACGTATTGGTAAAAGGAAACACATTCGAATCACTGAACAGCTCTGGAATCGGTGTTTATATCTATTATCAATGCGATAACTATACTATTACTGATAATCTAATCAAAGGTTTCAGCAGTATCTATGACGGCATAAGAGGGTGGCAGGTCTATAACGGGACAATCAGCACAAATGAAATATATGGGTTTGCCGGTGGGATATTTCTTGAAGTAAATGGAGCAAAAACAATCGATATCTTCAACAACACTTTGGTGAGGAATACCGATGGGATTGAGACACAGTATTATGGCTCCCCAGGGACGTTTAACATCAAGAATAATATTATTACAGGAAATGCGAGCCTTGGAAGTTACACGGCCGGGACCAAGGGGATCAACCGGTACGACGCTGTAACCATTAACAGCAGTTACAACTGTATCTGGAACAATGAGTTGAATTGGAACCCAAGCACGCTTCAGGGGACGGGCGATTTTACCCAATATCCCCGCTTTATTGATCCCGCCAATAACGATTACCGGATCGGTAACGACTCTTCCTGCGCGACGGGGGGTGAAGGGGGGACATACATCGGCCGGTACGCGCCAAGCGGGACTTCAAACGCGACCTCGGAGTCGTGGGTCGACGCGGACGGAGGAAATGACACGAGTGGGGACGGCTCATCCGGCAATCCGTGGAAGACGATCACCCGGGCGGCAACCCAGACGGTGGATGTGGTCCATGCCAATGAAGGGACGTATAACGCCGCTCTGGGGGAAAGTTTTCCGATCACCCTGGCGGAAGACCAGCAGTTAAAGTCGGTTGCTGTTCCATCCACTCTGGCAACTATTGATGCCGAAACATCAGTCAACACCGCTTTGATAATGGGACAAGATACGACGTTGGAAGGCGTGACGATTAAGAGCGCTTCAACAACCGATTCTCGCTATACCATACAAATGCTCGCGCTAAGAGGAAACTTGATCCGTGCTTTTGTTCAGCACAATGGGTCAGGAGCCAACAGCTGGCCGGTCAATGTTGAAGCGACAGCCAACGATGTCCTAATTTACGCGACGACGGTGGAAACCACTCGTCGCCGGGCGATTTATTTGCAAGCCAATGCCGATGGAGCGGTTATTAGAGGGTGCACTGTTAGTTGTGATAATAATGATAATTATTCTACGGTCGCGATCACGATCGATACAGGATGCGATAGCGCGGTTGTTGAATCAAATACGGTTATTTCCAGGTCCGATACAACTTCCGGGACTTACAATCATTACGCGATCTCTTCTACCGATAATGGCTACAACCACTATATTGCTTATAATCTGGTAATTTGCACCGGCGAAGCGGCGGATAACCGGGGGATTTTCCTCAATAATTCCAAGGGGACAAATTGGATAACGACCAATGAGGTCAGAGGTTGCACTGAACATGGTATTTTTGCCGATATTTCGAGCGGCCATTCAGCCAATATCTTCAATAATACGGTAGTAAAGAGTAAATATGGGGTGACCGGAGCGGATACCGGGACCAAGAATGTAAAGAATAATATTATTGCCGCGGAGGTTGGCGGAATGAGCTATACCGGCAGTAAAGGGATTGACAATGACGCGGGGGTGTTAAATTCTTCCTACAACAGTGTGTATGCCAATGATATTTCCTACGAAGGGACGGTTACCGGCAAGACCTCTGACCTCTATGACGATCCGCTCTTTATTGACGCGACCGGGGACAACTTCCATCTTGATACCGGTTCTCCCTGTATCGCCAGCGGGACCCCGGAAGGAACAGATCGCGGGGCGTATCCATACGAAGAGCCGGTGGCGGTTACAGTCACTCTCTTTACTCCGAATGGCGGTGAGAGTTGGCATGCTGGGACAAACAATAACATTACCTGGGAGACGACAGGGACGGTCAGCTCGACCAACCTATATTATTCGATCGATGGCGGGACCTTGTATACTTCGATTTCTGCCGGAGAAGGAAATGATGGCGTTTATTCGTGGCTTGTCCCCAATGAGCTGACGACCGAAGCGAAAGTGAAGATCGAGGTAGTGGGCGACGGCATCGCGACCGATGAATCGGCCGGGGTATTTACCATCCTTGAGGGAGATACCAATGGACCGACAATTGAGGTCACCTCCCCAGTCGCGGGAGATAAGTGGCAGGGAGGCTCGATCCATGAGGTCACTTATACGGCGACCGATGAATCCAGGATCAAACCGAATTCGCTCTGGATTTGGTATTCGACCGACGAGGGAAACAGTTATCCCTTTGTCATCACTTCTGAAGCGGAGGTCGTTTCCCCCTATAGTTGGACTTTACCGGAAAATCTTAATACCATTGAAGCCAGGGTCAAGGTTTCGGCGCAAGATAATTCGACCAACTTTAACTGGGGGACAGGCGAGAGCGGGAGCTTTATCATTGATTCAACTCCGCCGGTTGTGACGATTGGCCAGCCCAACGGCGGTGAGACCCTGACCTCCTCTTCAACCTACGAGATCATCTGGACAGCGACTGATAACCTAGCCAGCGCGGAGAGCTTAGTTATTTCACTCTATTACACGACCAGTGAAGCGGAGATCGGCTGGCTGGAGGTCGCGACCAATGAAGCTAATGATGGGAATTATATTTGGACCGTGCCCAGTTCCGTGACCACGGAAGCGAAAGTTAAGGCCTTAACCGTTGACGAAGTCGGTTGGACCGGCTCCGATGAAAGCACCAGCATATTTACGATCGAAGCGGGGGTGCCATATTATCCAGCAGACATTATATATGTCAATGCGACGACTGGCGACAACAGCCGGACGACCGAAGAGGCGAACAATCCGGCAACCCCATGGAAGACGATCACCTACGCCTCGACCATGTCGGCGAGCGGGACTACGATCAACGTGGCGGACGGAAATTATAACGCCGCCCTGGGAGAGACTTTTCCAGTAACTATTACCAATAAAAAGGTTGTCGCGACACTGACCGGACAAGCGACCCTTGATTCTTTGGTTGCAGCTGTTCATACGATAACGCTGGGCAATTACGCGACGGTTGAAGGGATGACGATCAGGAACGCGTATGTTTCAACTGTCAGCTACCACGCGGTTAATATTACGGGGACCAACGCCATATTAAAGAACTGCGTGGTGGTTAAGAGCTCGGGCGTTGCCGCGAGCCGTGGAATCTACTTGAGCGGAACAGCGGACAATGCCTTGCTGGAAGGGAACACGATAACTCACAATTATTATTATCCGGTCTACCTGGATACTGACGCTGATGGGGTGATCATTCGAAACAACACGATCAGTAACACTTTCGCGAGCGCCAGCAATTATGGGATATATTTATACAGCGGCAACGACAATCTTACGATCGAAGACAACACGGTAACGGCCAACCGGGGGATTTATCAAGTTGGGAGTGGAGCCAATATTTTGATCAACCGGAATAAGGTGATCAGCTACAGCGGGAACACGGATTCCGAAATGGGAATATATTTATTTGGATCGGGGACGGTCAGCTCCAACGAGGTGCGGGGGTACACCGATTCGGATTATGCCGGGATCTATATTTATGGCGGGACAACCTTTACGATCAACAATAATACGCTGGTGAACAATGGGATCGGGATCAAAGGGAGGAACGGGTATACCGGGACGGCGACGATCAAGAACAATATAATCGCGGCGACGGCGTTGACCGGAAGCTACCGGGATGAGAGCTATGGGATCTGGCGGGATACGACCGGGACGCTTAACTCGACCTACAATCAGATCTTCAACTGCGAGACGACATATGGCGGGACGGTCGGCTTAAAGACGGAAGACCAGACGACCTCCCCGAGGTTTGTTAATCCAGGCGTTTATGACTATCGGATCTTCTCTGACTCACCCTGCTCTGGGACCGCTGATCCGGCAGATGGCGGGAACCGCGGAGCGTACGAGACGGTAGCCGCGAGTTCCGGGATCACGAGTGAGTCATATGTGCGGCCGGATGGAGACGACAACTTGTTTGCTTCGACCCCGGATGCGCCGTGGCAGACGCTGGGGCGGGCGCTTTCATCAACAGAAGGGACGGTCTATGCCAGAGGTGGGACGTATACCATCACCAGCGGGTTGGTCCTTGGAGTAGGCCAGCAGTTGAAGAACTATCTGACGGAGACGGTGACGATCGATTCAACCACCTCCGGTGTTCATACGTTGGTCATGATGAATTATACGACGGTTGAAGGGGTGACGATCAGGAACGCGTATGCTTCAACTGTCGGCTACCACGCGGTGACGATTTTAGGGACCAATGCCACATTAAAGAACTGCGTGGTGGTTAAGAGCTCGGGCGTTGCCGCGAGCCGTGGAATCTACTTGAGCGGGACGGCGGACAACGCGCTCTTGTCCGGTAACATCATCACCCACAATTATTCCTATCCGATCTCCCTGGACACCGATTGCGACAGTGTGACGATCAGCGGGAATACGATCAGCAATAGTTATGCCAGCGCGTCAAATTACGGAATATACTTATATAATTTTAATGACAATCTCCTGATCGAAGGGAATACGATCACCGCTAATAAAGGGATAAACCAGGCAGGGAGCGGGACAAACCTTACCGTGCGGGGGAACAAGATAATTAGTTACAGCGGCGACGCAAGTTCAGAGTACGGGCTTTATCTTTATGGGACGGGGACGATCAGTTCCAATGAAGTGCGGGGTTATGTCGATTCGGATTACGCGGCTATCTATCTATACAGCGGCGGGCCATTTACGATCAATAATAATACGATCGTAAAAAGTTTTTACGGCATAAGAACGGGGGGGAGTTTTGCCGGATCTTTGTATTCGACAAACAATATTATTGTCAACAAACCGGATGGGACCGCGCCGACCGCGAGCAGTATTGGCGTCTACCGCCAGGCAGGAACAGTCACTTCAAAATACGACGATGTCTGGAATAACGCGACCAACTGGTCGCCCGCCACTATTTCCGGGGTTGGAACAATTTCGGCTGACCCAGTCTTTCTAAACGCGGCGGGGAATGACTATCATTTAATTGAAAGCTCTCCCTGTATCGGGACCGGGACCCCGGAAGGGACCGACATGGGGGCGTATGACTATCAAACCTCATCAATAAGCCTTGAAGCTCCGAATGGAGGAGAAAGCTGGGGTGGTCTGACCTACAATTACATTTCCTGGGAGAGCGGCGGCTATTTTACGTTGATCGACTTATATTATTCCATTGATAATGGCGCCGAATACACGCTGATCGTCTCGGGTGAGGCCGATGACGGGTTGTACCAATGGTATCTCCCGGCAGTTTCAACGACCGAAGCCAGGGTCAAGATCATTGGCTTTGGCACCGCTACCGTGACTGATGAATCCGACGCGGCCTTTACTATTAGTACTCCGCCACCGCCGACCGTCAGCTCAATCGATCCGGAGACCGGTCTTAACAACCAGACCTTGACCGGGGTTACAATCAGCGGGAGCGATTTCCAGAGCGGAGCGGCGGTCAAGCTGACAAAATCAGGCAAGTCAGATATTGAAGCAACCGGAGTCTCCGTGGTTAATACCAGCACTATTACATGTAATTTAAACCTGACCGGAGCGGCTGTTGGAGATTGGAACGTGGTAGTGACCAATTCTGATACCCAAAGCGATACCTTAACCAATGGTTTTACCATAATATACCCGCCACCGACCGTTACCTCCGTTTCGCCGGAGAGCGGCCCGACCAGCGGTGGGACCGGGGTCACTATTAATGGGTCGGATTTTATTCCCGGCTCTTTTGAACGCGCGATCACGGTCTATAACGGTGGGACGACTTTGACCGATTATCAGCTTTTGGTAACCATGGAGACGGCGCCGCTGGTCGCGAATGGGAAGATGCGCTCCGATTGCGGCGATATCCGTTTCCTGGCCAGTGACGAAGCGACTTCAATCCCATATTGGTTTGAATCTGGGGTCAATACCTCGTTGACCAGAATCTGGGTCAAGGTCCCTTCGCTTCCAGCCGGGACCAGCGAAATATATGTAACTTACGGTGACAGCTCGTTGACCAGCCAGAGCGATGGCGACTCGACTTTCATTTTCTTTGATGATTTTAACCGTCCTGATGGCACGGATCTGGGGAGTGAATGGGGGGAATATGGGAGCGATACCAGCTGGCAGATTGTTTCCAATACCTGTTATCGCCCGACCGGACCGGGGGATCAATTTGCCCTGGCGCACGTTTCCGGGAGCATTTGGTCGACTACCGATGCCGTTGTTGAATCCAAAATCCTTTTGCCTCCAGCCGGAACTGGCGATTGGCATATTGGTATTACCGCTAGGAACGAACCCTCTGGTTCACATTATGGTTATAAACTGACGGTCCATGCCGCGATAACCACTCTCCAGTTATTAAATGATTACAGCGCCTGGGGCGACAGCAAAGTTACCACTATGGCTTACGATGAATGGTGGACCTTCCGGCTCAAGGTTTACGGCAACAACCAGAATGGATATGCCTGGAAGTATGGTGATCCGGAACCGGCTTGGGATGGGACCTGGCCGGTTAATTCTTGGTCAACCCACGCTTCCGGAGGGGTTGGGATGGGGAATATCAATTACAGCGGCTCGGTTGCCGGATATTTTGACGATTTCCGGGTGAGGCAGTACGCGGCGACCGAACCAATTGCCGCTATTTCCAGCGCTGAAACCAGTTCCGGATTTAAGGTTTACTTTGGAACGATTGAAGCGACCAATATCGCAAATCTTAGCTCCACGACATTTACAGCGACCACCCCCGCTAACGTGGCTGGAGCGGTTGATGTCACGGTGGTTAACGTCGATAATCAGGCGGGAACTCTTGAGGGTGGGTTTACTTATACTGGGGCGCCAACAGTAACGCTTTTGACCCCCAATGGCGGAGAAATCTGGCAGGGTGGGACATACAATAATATTACCTGGGAGACGAGCGGTACTGTCTCATCGGTTAATTTATATTACTCTTTAAGTACTTTTGAATCTTATGCCGTGATCGCTACCGGAGAGGTGGATGACGGAGTATATTCCTGGCTGGTCCCCAATCAGGCGACGACTGAAGCAAAGGTCAAAATTGAAGTGACTGGGAGCGGGGGGAGTTCCTCCGACGAATCCGACGCTGTTTTTGCTATAACAAACGCGACCAGTTTCTATGTTGATCCAAGCGTTGGGGATAATAGTTATAACGGGTTAACGTCAGAGGTGTCCGGAGTTAACGGGCCGTGGCGTTCACTAACATACGCGGCGACCCAGTCGGCGTTTGGCAATTACCTCTATCTTAATCCTGGAACGTATAATACGGAATCTGGTGAAAATTTCCCGATCACCCTGGGCAATCGTCGCCTTGTTGGTGAATCGAGCGCTTTAGCGACGATTGAAGGGACAAGCCCTCAAATTCTGATCATGAGCGGGGTTTCAACCGTTGAAGGGTGTACGCTAAGGAGCGGCTCCACAACCGCCGGTTCAACGGTCGTTTCTGTCGAATCAGGCTCAGCCGCATTGATAAGCGGCAACATTATTGAGTTTTCCGGAGCGCCGCCGGCTAATGGGCGAGGGGTCTATGTTTACAATTCAAAGGCATTGATCGACGGCAACCTGATCAGCAATGTCGCGGTCGGAGTGCGGGCCGAGCTTGGGGGCTCAACCACCACGGTAGAGAGCAATACGATCGTCAAATTTAGCGGCCGGGGGGTTGAGAACATCGGGGACACCTGCTACATCAACAACACGATCATCTCCAGCAGTCCGGAAGGAACGGCAGTCGCCGGCAGTTATGGCATTTACAGCGAAGATGGGACGACTTACGCGAATTACAATGATGTTTATCTGAATGAGACCAATTATTATCACACTGGGAGCGGCGGGCTGACCAATACCGGGCCGGTAACGCTGGAAGCCAAATTCGTCTCTGTTTCCAGTGGTGATTATCATCTCCTCTCCAACTCCCCTTGTATAAATACCGGCGACCCGACGGAGAGCGACGCGGACGGATCGCGCAAAGATATCGGCCTCTATTATTTTGATCTTTCAACGGGAAATATTGCCGCCCGGGTAATTCAGCCAAATGGCGGGGAAACGCTGACCGGTGATTCAGCTTATGAGATCACTTGGTACGCGACAATAGAGGCCAGCCAAACAATAGACCGAATTGAGCTCGCTTATTCGATAGATAATGGCTTGAGTTATACCAGCATCTCGACTAATGAG
Source organism: candidate division WOR-1 bacterium RIFOXYB2_FULL_45_9 (assembly GCA_001771575.1). Lineage (GTDB taxonomy): Bacteria > Margulisbacteria > WOR-1 > O2-12-FULL-45-9 > XYB2-FULL-48-7 > XYB2-FULL-45-9. Next base: position 327,027 of record MEUD01000001.1, read on the forward strand.
CCAAATGATGGTACGTATAGCTGGACCGTCCCCAACATCACGACCACGGAAGCTTTGGTCAGGATCGGGGCGTTTGGCGGCTCAAACGGCGCGACTGATGAATCGGAATCCGGCTTCTCGATCACCGGCGCCAACCCGTTAAATGTTGTCTATGTCGACGCGGTCAATGGGGATAATACCAGGACGACCGAAGAAGCCAATAATCCGGCTACCCCCTGGAAGACAATTACCTACGCTTCGACCATGGCGGCGACTGGTTATACGATCAACGTCAAAGCTGGAAATTACAACGCGGCCAATGGGGAGAGCTTCCCGATCAACGTGCCGGCCGGGATCCGCTTGTTCTCCGAAACAGCGCTTAGCCGGACCGCGACGATCGATTCGGCGGCGACGGCGGCGCATACTATGACGCTGGGGACCGATTCTACCGTTGAGGGCTTTACCATTAAAAGGACCAATACCAGCACCAGCTATTTTGTTATTTACGCTAATAACAAGAACACGGGGATTGTTGATAACACGATAACCGGCACAGTCCGAGGGGTTGGAATATATAATACCGGTAACCAGTTAAAGCGCAATACCATCTCTTGCGGCAACACTTCAGCTTACGCGGTTTTTCTTAACGGCGCCGGAGATTACACGACCGTTGAGGGGAACACGATCGCCGCGACCGCCGCCACCAGTTCGGGATTATATATCAGCGATAGCACGATCTGGACCGATATCCAAAACAATCTGATCACCGCTGTTTATCCGATTAACGCCCGGACCTCGACCGACAACCTGACCATTAAAGGGAATACGCTGGAAGCCGCGACCTATGGGATTTACTTTTACGATGAAACCGACGGTTATTTGATCAGTAATAATACTATTGTTGCTTATGGAGGCAGCGCCACTTTTGGGATTAAAGCGGGAGATTTGGGCGATATAGTTTCCGGAAGCATAACCTCAAACGAGGTCAGAGGGTTTTCGACCGGACTGTTCTTGAGCTGTGACTCTACTAAAGCAGGCATTTGCAATGTTTATCATAATACGATCGCTGAAACCTCGGCCTATGGCCTCTATATCAGCGCCCAAACCAACGCAACTTATAATATTAAGAACAATATCATTGTCGGTTCCGCTTCACTTGGGGCCAATGTTTTGGCGTCGTACGGTATTTACAGCACCAATACCAACGGGACCTGGAACGTCGGTTACAACGATGTTTGGAATTATTCGACCAATTATTATAATTATTCTCCTGGTGATGGGGAACTTTCCAGGTATCCGCGTTTTGTTTCTTCCTCGACAAACGATTTAAGATTGCTAGACGACTCTCCCTGCGCCGCCGCCGGAGAAGGGGGGACTTACATGGGGCGTTATCCGGCGACCGCCGGATCGTCAGGCTTGCTTAATGAATCATGGGTCGACGCTAATTTGGGATCGGACTCTAACTCTGGAACGGAACTCTTTCCTTTCAAGAGTATCACCCATGCATTAGCGACGACCGAATACACTGTCCAGGTCAAGAGTGGACTTTATGACGCCGCCAATGGCGAGATTTTTCCGATCAGCCCGGCCGGCGGCCAACAGTTGATCTCAATTGATCCGCCAACAACTTCAGCCACCATTGATGGGGGATCTGCCGTCAGCCACGTGGTCAAACTGGCCGGCCCAATGACCCTGGAAGGCTTTACCGTCAGGACAACCAATACCAACACCAGCTATTACGCGGTCTATCTTGACTCAGGCACCGTTACAAACAGCCGACTTTACGCGGCTGTCCGCGGTGTCGGGGCGGACGCCGCCGCGAATGTAATCGGCAATCGCGTTTATATGAGCGGAAGCAATGCCTATGGCGTTTATCTGCCTGATGCCGCCGATAACTGCGTTATTGAAGGAAACACCATTGAAGCGCTGTCGGCGACCAGTTCCGGCATATATCTGGATACTTCAGCCAGCGGGACGCTCATAAGAAATAACAATATTCGGGCGGTATTTTGCGTGCAGTGCCGCGCGACCGCCAATGGGTCGATCATTTCCGGCAATACTCTGGAAGCGACAACTTATGGCGTTCATATGTACGATAATAATAACGGATATATTATCAGTAATAACACGATCATCGGGCCAGGCTCCAGCGGACAAGGGATAGTCGCCGAACTTGATATCTTTGGCGGGCGGATCAGTTTTAACGAGATACGCGGCTTCGCTTATGGCGTTAACGTTGGGAATGATTCCGGCTATTACACCACGGTCGAGAGCAACACCGTTGTAAATAATAAATACGGCTTGAATATCAAGTCTGACGATTCGGCCAAGCACGCGCTGGCCAAAAACAATCTTGTCTGCAATAACTATAAACTTGGCACTTTTGAGCCTTCATCTTACGGTATTTTGGGGCGTAGCACCCCCCATTACCTTGACGTTCATTATAATTTAGTCTGGAACAATACATACAGTTATTCGAACTGCGTTCCGGGGACCGGCAATATTTCTTCTTTCCCCAAGTTTGTCAGCCCGGAGGCGAATGATTTCCGGATCTTTAGCGATTCTCCGGCCGCGACCGGAGGTGAGGGAGGGACCTTCATTGGCCGCTATTCTCCGGTCGCCGCGTCCTCTGAAGCGGTTGAAAGCAGTTGGGTTGATTCTACCACCGGGCTTGATTCCAACCTTGGGACCAGCGGCTCGCCATTCAAGACTATTGCCAAGGCGCTTACCGTTACGGTTAATGACATAAATGTTAATTCCGGCGTTTACGACGCGGCCAACGGCGAAAGCTTTCCTCTGCGGCTGGCTGAAGGCCAGATTGTCCGCTCGACCGCTTCGCCAAATTATAATGCCAGTGTCGATGGCGGCAGTACGGCGGTCAATCTCCTGGAGTTGAACAGTGGATCGACCCTTGAAGGGATGGGAGTTAAAACCACTAATTCAAATACCAGCTATTATGCGGTTTCGGTCCTGGGGGCGGGGACTGTGACCTCTTGCTCCGTTGAAGGGAATGTCAGGGCGATCGGTTTAAGTCTTTCCACTGCTTTGCTTAGCGGGACTTATGCCACCGCGAGCAACGCGTCAGCCAATACTGTTTATTTGACCGATACCGCCGATGGGAGTTTAGTTTCCGGCAATTCCGTCTACGCCCCCGGCGCGACTGCCTTTGGTATCTATGTCAATCCAAACTGTCAGAACATAGAGATCAGGGATAACACTATTGAAGCGCCGTACACCGCTATCAGGCTTGATGACACCGGTGTGACCGGGGCTTGCAGCGGCTTCCTGGTCACAAGTAACCGTTTTTGGGGAAATAATACAGCTTCAAGCCGCGCGATCAGGGGTGATGGAGGGGCGGCCGGACAACTCGGGAACGGAACGATCTCCAGCAATGAGGCTCGTGGTTACGCGAACTCAATCAGTGTTGATATCAGCACCGGATATACCATTTACCTGCTTAACAACACACTGACAAGATTTACCGGTTCGGGATTGAGCTATTGGGCTGGCGGCAGTACTTCTCGAATATACGCCCGCAATAATATTATTTGCAGTAGTCCAGAATCGGGTTCAACCTTTGAGGTGGGGAGCTATGGAATAAATCGGACCGGCAGTTATGATATCTGTTACGCCAGCTACAATGACGTCTGGAACGTTCAGACGCCGTATTATTTGACGACAAATGTTTCATACAGTATCAGCCAGGACCCGTTGTTTTTCAACTCCCCTGCCAACAATTTCCGCCTAGCGACCGGCTCCCCCTGTATTGACACCGGGACCCCTGAAGGGAGCGATATGGGGGCTTACCAGTACGATGGACCGGGGGATATCACCGGCCCGACGGTGGAGGTTACCTCGCCGATAAGCAGTGAATCGTGGCAGGGGGGATCGGTCCATGAGATCACCTTTACCGCGACCGATGAATCCGGGATCAAACCGAATTCCCTCTGGATCTGGTATTCGACCGATGAGGGGAGCAGTTATCCATTCTTGATAACTTCAGAAGCCGAGGTCTCTTCCCCGTATGCTTGGACCGTGCCGGAAGATACAACCACGACCGAAGCGATGATCAAAGTCTCTCTCCAGGACAATTCTATTAATCAGAGCTGGGGGACGGCGGAGAGCGGTACGTTTACTATTGAGGCGGAAAATTATCCGACCAACGTTGTTTATGTCAATGCGACAACTGGCGACAATAACCGGACGACAACGGAAGCGAACAACCCGTCGACCCCATGGAAGACTATTACTTATGCTTCCACCCAGTCGGCGACCGGGACTACGATAAATGTGGCGGCCGGGACCTACAACTCGGTTTTGGGTGAGAGCTTCCCGGTCAGTTTGCCGGCGGGGGTTAAACTTAATTCATCTGTAAATAGTTTAGCTACGATTGATGCAGACTCCGCCGCCGCCCATGTCGTTTTACTGGGGACCGGTTCAACGATCGAAGGGTTTACGATCATCTCCAATAACGCCAGCACCAGTTATTATGCCGTTTACACCACTTCAAACAGCGTCAATATTATTAATAATACTATTAGCACCGAGACTCACGGCATTAGGATACTCGGTTCTTATGCCGGTATTATCGGCAACAGGATCTCGGTCAAGACCGCGGCAACCACCGGGATCTTGTTTGGTCACGCGACCGATCCTGATTATTACACGACCATTAACATTACCGATAATACCGTTGAAGCTTATGGGGCAAATTGTAATGGGATTGCCACCCCGGTCCAGAGCGCCGGTCAGGGGCAATTCGCGTACGCGACTATCGCGCGCAACAAAATAACCATGACCCAGGGGAGCGGTCATTATGCCGTATATATTGCATTCAGCAATTACGCGGTCATTGAAAGAAACATTGTTACCCTGGCTTCAGGCGCGGCCGGCAACAACGGACTTTACTTGTCACGGAGCCCTTATTTTAGCCATAACATGAACTGCCGGAACAACACGGTAGAAGCCCAAGGGAGCGGCGATTTCGCGAGGGGGATCTACTACAGCGGCAATGGCAATATCGTTTCCAACGAAGTAATTGGGCGATTCCAATACGGGATATTCGGCGAAGGAGAATGGACCACCCATCTCCTAAACGTCAGGAATAATTCGATCGTCAGATACCGGCAGTATGGAATTTACAGCAACCAGAGTTCCGGCACCCTTACTTTGAGCGCCAGGAATAACATTGTCAGCGCCAACCCGACATTGGAGGGGACGCCGGCTTCCGGGACCTATGGTTTATACCGGAATTCCGGGACCTTTACTTCCGACTACAATGATCTGTTCGGCAATCAAACTTATTACGGTAATGTTACCGCCGGGGAAAACGATACTTACTTTGTTCCCAGGTTTGTTGATGCCGGCAATAATGACCTAAGGCTTTATGCCGACTCGGTCTGCATCGGCGCGGGCGAGGGGGGGATAAACATCGGCGCCTATTTGGGAACGGGAGAAGGGATTTCCTCGATCAGGACCAGCTCTTATGTTTCCGGCGGCGGCAGTGATACGACTGGGGATGGTTCTTCGGGCAATCCGTGGCGGAGTATTACCTACGCCATGCAACAGACCGAGAAGACGATCAATCTTATGTCCGGGACTTTTGACACGGAAGGGGGTGAGTCCTTCCCGCTCAAGGTCAGGAGCGGGCAAAACTTATATTCCGTTGCCTTACCATCGACCGCGGCGACAATCGACGCGGCGGCCGCCGCGTCCAACATTATTGAACTGCCAAATTACGGCTCGGTCGAAGGGTTTTCTCTTGTTTCCACCGCCAACAGCGCCAGTTATTGGGCGGTTTACGGAACAAGCGGCATTAGTATAAGAAATTTGAATATTTCTGCTTCCATTAACGGTTTCTGGCTGTATGGCTCCAACGGGACAGCGGTCGGCAATGTCTTGAGCTTATCGCGGATCGGCACATATGGCATCCGTTTTGGGCATGAAACCGACGGCGACTATTTTAATACGGCGACGATAACCGATAACTATATCAGGCACTCCGGCACATCTTCACAGGGGATTGGCGCTTCAAGCTTTACCGTTGGCACCGGCTGGTTCCCCTCCCTGACCATTTCCCGCAACACTATTACCATGGAAGGGACCGGGAGTTACGGTATTTACCTCTCTCATACCAGTTCCTCGGCTTGTGAATATAACCGGATCACACTTCTCGCGACCGCGACCTCCGGCTCCGGAATACGCTCCAGGGACCTGGCGGCCAGCGGTTCCATAAACATCAGGTATAACACGGTCGAAGCGGAAGGCAGCGGCGACTTTGATCGCGGCATTTATTACTGCGGCGGCAACACCGGCGCCCTGGTCTACATTGCCAGCAACGAAGTGGCCGGCCGCTTTGAATTCGCGGTCAGGAGCGACAGCGAATACCAAACTTATTACTCATACATTTTAAACAACACGATCGTTGGTTTCAGAGCTTATGGCGTATATACTTATGTGCAAGGCGGCGGGGTCAACGCGACGATCAAGAACAATATAATCTCTGCCGCGCCGCGATTGGGGACCCTGCATCCTTTCGGCACCTACGGGATTTATCGTTACTCGGGGACCATTACTTCGGCCGATTACAATGATGTTTGGGGCAATGAAAACGATTATTACAGTGTGACGACCCTTGGCGGTCACAATCTTGCCAGAGCCCCTAAGTTGGTTGATTACCCGAGCGACCTTAGGTTATATTCGGACTCGCCGTGTATCGGCGCCGGCGAAAATGGGACTAATATCGGCGCTTACAAAGGGGCGGGCGAAGGAGTGTCAGAGATAACGGCCGAGAGCTATGTTTCCGGCGATGGCAACAATGAGACCGGGGACGGTTCGGCAAGCAATCCCTGGCGGAGTCTAACCCACGCTTTGGCCAGGACCGAATATAAGGTCAATGCCTTTGCCGGCACTTATGACCCGACATTTGGAGAAATTTTCCCAATTTATTTATCAGAAGGGCAGTTGCTGGTTTCGGCGGCTGTTCCAACCACCATGGCAACGATCTCCGCGGGGAGCACGGGGACAATTGTCGGGCTTAGCCGGATTTCGACCCTGGAAGGCTTTAGCCTGCAGTCAAGCGGCAGTTACGGCGCGGTTCCATACGGGGATTGGGGACACATTATAAACAACACCTTTAACTTGACCGGCAGCGGCGCCTACGGTGTTTACCTTCCTTATTATCAAATAGAAAACACCCTGATCTCCAATAATATTTTTAATATGAGCGGCTCATCATCCAGGGCGATTTCATCAGCGGTTTGGGCTTCAGGCAATACCAGGCCGGTCGGTCATATTATCAGTCGGAATCAAATATCATTGTCCGCCGCCGGCAGTTATGGGATGTACATCTACTTTGGCAGTTCGCTGACATTTGAAGCAAACAGCGTGACCATGGAAAGCGGCGCGACCGGCTCCAGCGGTTTTTACACCGGCGATTATTACGCGACAAATTACAATATGCTGAGCAACCTGATCCAGGCCAAAGGGTCGGGGGATTACGGCTATGGCCTTTCTTTTACCGGTTCAGGGGTGATAGCGGGGAACGAAATTTCCGGGCGCTTCGATAAAGCCCTCTATCCCCGTGTTGAATGGACAACCCTTAACGTGACGGTCAATAGAAATACGCTGGTCGGCTATAGGAATTACGGGCTTCATAGCTATCAAGCCTCCGGTACAATGACCACCGCGGTGACCAATTGCATAATTTGCGCCAATCCGACCCAAGAAAGCGGCGCGAGCGGGACCGGCATATACAAGCAAGGCGGATCGATGACGGTCACTTACAGCGATGTTTACGGGAACGCGACGAATTACAGCGGAGTTACCTCCGGCGTTGGGACTATTTCCGCTGTGGCTCTGTTTGCCGACCCGGCAAGCTTCGACTATCATCTGACTACCGGGTCTCCCTGTGATGGAACCGGTACACCCGAAGGGACCGACATGGGAGCATATGACTTTACGGCGCCTCTGACCGTAACTCTGCATTCTCCAAATGGCGGCGAGAGTTGGCAAGCTGGGACAAACAATGACATCACCTGGGAGACGACAGGGACGGTCAGCTCGATCGATCTTTATTATTCGATCGATGGCGGGACCTCGTATACATCGATTTCCGCCGGAGAAGGCAACGATGGCGTTTATTCGTGGCTAATTCCCAATGAGCCGACGACCGAAGCGAAAGTCAAGATCGAGGCGGTGGGAGATGGCATCGCCACCGATGAATCGGCAGGGATATTTACTTTGCTTGCGGCAGATAACAATGGGCCAACAATTGAGGTTACTTCCCCGGTCGCTGGAGATAAATGGCAGGGAGGCTCGATCCATGAGATCACTTATACGGCGACCGATGAGTCCAGGATCAAACCGAATTCGCTCTGGATCTGGTATTCGACCGACGAAGGGAGCAGTTATCCTAATGTAATAACGTCGGAAGCCGAGACCGATTCTCCTTTTAGCTGGACCCTGCCGTCTGATTTGTCGACGACCGATGTTAAGATCAAAGTCTCTCTCCAGGATAATTCAAGCAATTTCAATTGGGGGACGGGGGAGAGCGGGAGTTTTACGATCGATTCGATCCCGCCGGTCGTGACGATCGGCCAGCCGGACGGCGGTGAGACCCTGACCGCCTCTTCAACCTACGAGATCACCTGGACAGCGACTGATAACATAACCAGCGCGGAGAGCTTAGTTATTTCACTCTACTACACCACCAGTGAAGCGGAGATCGGCTGGTTGACGATCGCGACTAATGAAGCTAATGATGGGAGTTATATTTGGGCCGTGCCAACCGCCGTGACCACGGAAGCGAAAGTTAAGGCCTTAACCGTTGACGAAGTCGGTTGGACCGGCTCCGATGAAAGCACCAGCATATTTACGATCGAAGCGGGAGTTGAACCGATAACTCTTGCCGTAACCCTGGAATCTCCAAACGGTGGCGAAAACTGGATCACCGGTTTAAGCTATTATATCTCATGGGAAACCAGCGGCTCACCGGACACGATCAATCTTTATTACACCACCTCTGAAGCGCTCGGCTATCAATTAATTGAGGCCGATCTCCCGGATGACAGTTTATATTTCTGGATGGTCCCCGATGAGCCGACGACCGAAGCCAGGGTCAGGGTTGTAGCGGTCAAAGGGTTAGCTGTAGCCACTGATGAATCGGACGCAATGTTTACGATCGAGGCGACTTCACTTGGGATCTCTCTGCGCGACGCGAGCGATACCAGCGATTACTCAACGTGGGAGGTTGGTGCGGCCAAGCAATTGAATACCGCCTATATCATGACGACGAATGAATGCGTTGTTGTTAAGAATGAAGGGAACGTGTCGGAAGACTTTAGCCTGACCGGAGCGACAACCAATTGGACATTGAGCGCGACCGGTGAAGGCGGGACCGACAAGTGCTTGCTCATGGGATTATTCAATGGGGAAATTTCCCCAACAGAGGTGGATTTTTCCACCACAAATGATATTATTACCGGTGGTCAGGTCTGGGGGACAGGCGGTCATTATGAAGGGACAGAAAGCGGTTCTGATGTTGCCAGCGGCTCCTCGCGTAAATTCTATATATATTTGCGCACACCGATCGCTATTACCAGTGGGGCCGAAGAGAGGATTACGGCTACAATAGGCTGTCGCAAGCATTAAAGGAGGCATCTTATGGTCAGGAAGATAATTATTTTTGGCGCCTTGATCGCGCTGGCGACTTGCGCGGTCGCTTCCGGGATCCGGGTTTCTCCGGGGGCTTTTTGCGCGCAAAACATCGACATTGGAAGAGATCTTGACTTGGGCGTTGACCTTACGATCGATAATAATAGTGACAGCAGACAGTCGTTTTGCGTTTCGCCGATCAAACCCAGCCAGGCGAAAGCCAGTTGGCTCAAAGGATATTCCGAGATCCCCGACCCAAATTGGCTTTATTTCAGCGATAGCAGGATTGAGGTTGAACCAAGAAGCTCCGGGCGCGTAAGAATGAAACTGAAAATTCCCAACGATAAAAAATATTTAAATCAGCGCTGGATTGTTTTTGTCAATATTGCCAACGAGATTAAAAAAGGCGAGATGCTCGGCGTTTCCATCAAGCCTAACTATATGTTTGAAACGCGCTCCGATAAGATCAACGTGAGACCCGCAGGTATTATTGGTTTTAATCCAAGCAATATTAACGTTGCGGCCTCTCCGGGAAAGTCACAAACGGTTTCATTTACACTTTTTAATAATGATAAAAAGAACCATTCTTTTAAGATCGTTTCTTTTTTGCCCTCCGCCGCCTCAAGCAATCAGGAGATAAACCTTTCTCCCGGGTATGAATGGTCGGAATCAAAGGAATGGCTAAAACCCTTGAATAATACGGTAAAAATAGGGGCTGGACAAAAGAAGGAAATTGGATTAAAAATAACTATTCCCGGACATATAGTTACCAGCACTAAGGGGTGGGAGTCATTGGTTTTTATTGAATCGGACAGTGGGGAGTGTGGATTCATCAGGGTCCTGGTTGATAAAAAAATAGGTTAATTTATTTTTGTTTCGACATCCTTTAGAAGGAGATGGATAATAATGAAAAAATTGTTGATTGTTTCTTTAGCTGTGTTGATCGCTGGTTTGGGAGTGATCGGATATAAATCTGCTCAAGCGGCGACCAGTGATAATTTTACTATTACCATCACCGTTGCGTTCATCGGAATATCGCTCAAAGATTATGCCGCGGCCGATTATTCCACCTGGGCTATCGGCATTGTTTCAACCAGCTCAGTAGCGACAATGGAATCGAACTCCGGGTCAGCCACGGAAGAAGGGGTTCAGGTCGTAAATGACAGTAACGTTGCTGTTGATCTGGCCGGATACGCGACTAACATCGCCGGCTGGACCCTTGGGTCGCAAGGGGCCGATACCTACATACTTTCAGTAAAGGGTTTTGATGCCTGGCAGGCCGCCCCTTATCCGGACATGAGCGGAGCGACCTCAATCTCGGCGACAACTTCTCCCGGGACATCAATAGTGACGAATATTCCCTCCGGTGACGATAAATATACATATTTCAGCATCGCGGCCCCAACGTCCGTTACCGTTGGCGGGGCTAACACTATCACCGTCACCCTGGAAGCCACTCTGCATTAGAATAAAAATATAGTTAAATTATGTTAAGGATGGCTATAAATATTGAAGGTTGTTGCTTACCTGATATTGTTCTTTTATGGGGGAGTGGTTGACGCCCCATTTGTTGAGGCGAAAAGTTTACAGGTATCGCCCCCCGCTTATTATTGGCGGATCAAGACTCCCGGATCATTGGCGCAATTGCCGGTCCCGGTCAAGGTAACCAATGATTCATTTAAATCCCGTTCTTATACCGTCAGATTTAAAACTGCCGCCGAGATAGGCGCTAAAGACGAACCCGGTTTTAAAACACTTAGCAGAAAAGATTGGCTATCCACTTCAGCCGTTGAATTTACCCTTGAGCCAGGAAAAAGCGGTGGTCCAAAAGTTTTTGCCCTGATCCCAGATCAGCCTGAAAATTACGGTAAAAAATGGCTGGTCTATCTGCAGATCAAAGAAAAGCCGCCGCGAAACGACCAGTTCGCGCTGGCCTGCTATCCAAAGATCTACCTGGAAGTGCCATGGAAAAAGAAAAAATAAAAGCAGTTATAACGAGATCGACGCTTGCCGTTCTACTGCTTGTCTGCGTTTCAAGCGGCGGACTGGCCAAAGATTATTTTTCCATCACCCTCACGGTGAGGGATATTCATCATGATCCCAATCCGCCGACGATCTCGGTTCAGATCGAAGGCCGCTCCGTTTGGAACAACGATTATATCAAGGTCAGGCCCAATTTTGATCTGGCCATAAAAGACGATGTGGCAGTCGCCCCCGAATCGATCATGGTAACGCTTGACGGCAAAGGGCTGGGTTATGTGACTGTCAACGCGACCCAAAAAGAACTTAACTTGCGGGCTGGTGTTCCGTATAACCTGGAGGAGGAATCGATCCGGACGCACGATTTAAAGGTTGAAGCGTCTGATACTTACGGCAACAAGACCGTTAAGGAGCTCACAGGGCTAAAAGTCGCCTCCGGACTGGTTAAACTGAACGGGCCGCTGATTATTACTCCGGTCCCATTCTCCCTTGCCCGAGATAAAGAGATCACGATCGCATATAATATGAGCAGTGATGCCCTTGTGACCCTCTTCTTTTCTACGCCAACCGGAAGGCAGGAGATGAAAGCCAGCTTTCCGCCGGGAACGGAAGGGGGGAGCATCGGTTACAACGAGATCAAGCTTCAACCAGGATCGCAAGTTTTCCAAAGGCCGTTGGCAAACGGTATTTATATCCTTCAATTGATCGCCGAAGGGAAACAGATCGGCAAAGCTTATCTCGTCGTCTACCAATAATCGGCTGAAATTTACCGCTTTTTTCGCCAATAATCCATTATGAACGTTTTTTGCTCAATGGTCGGTGTAAAATCCATGAGCGTGATCAACCATTTGCGGACTACATACGCGCGGGGGGAAAATCTTCCAGGTAAAAAGCAATTTGTTGCCCAGGTCATCAGGCTGGAGAGGTTATTGGGCCCAACTGCTTTTAATGAAGAGCTGGAAATTGTCTCCGCTGATGGACAGACGCTCGGTTATCAGGCGCCTCGCTGGTTTGTCCATCTTACCGGTTTAAGGCATCTGATCTCTCGAGTGGTCCTGTTTGGTGACGAGATGGTCCTTCTTCAGCGCCGCGGAGGCGATCGTTTCGGTGTTTCCGGGACATATGACCTGACCGCCGGAGGCCATGTGCTTGCCGGTGAAAATCCACTGGAGGCGGCTTATCGCGAAATGACGGAAGAGATCGGTATCGACCGATCAGCTTTGATCGGTGAAACGCTCCATCAAATCGGCAAACCGCATCCAGTCTACTCGGCAAAGCCTCTTGACCTGACGATTAATAACGAAGTAACCATATTATATGGAGGAAGGTTGGCCAACGGAAAAAACATTATGTTCAATATCGATCAAACGGAAGCAGGCCGATTATTTTTCCAGAGTCTGGAGAAGACACAGGCTTATATTGATCAGCAATTAGCAGCTTCCAGTTTAATATGTTCTCTGCCGATCTTTTTGAGCCATAGGGACCGGTTTTTAGCTAATTATCGATAGCTTATTTAGCCTCAACATACATTTCCCAAACCGCCCAAACAATTGAGAGGGTAGCCAGGAAAAAGAGGGAGTATAAAAACTCTTTGGAAATGTCCATGAACGGCGCATAGAGGATCCCGGTGTTGATCAGGAAATTGGAAATATCGTAGAAAACATAAATGATAAAAGTTAACGAAATCAGCCAGCCGTAAAGCTTCCCTTTTTTTAGAGCAAGCAATAAGCCTATTATAATAGCGATCGCTTCCAAAAGGATTGAAACCACATGCAGAGAATAAACAATATTCATAATGAGTCCTCCTTCTTCTTTGAGAATGCCAAACAAATATTATCAATAAAAATGCTCTTTAGCAAGTGGGAATTGTACCTCATGACTTGAAATCTGTTGTGAAATATATCACTATATATCTTGACATGGGTACAATATATGGTATTATTGTAGCGTTGATAGTAACAAATGGAGCATTATCCTGATTTATGGTCACAAATAAAGCTTGCATCGTCAGATTGTCCCGTTATAAAAACGCGTTAAGCCGCCTAAAATCGCTCGGCTTTGTAAAGGTCTTTTCCGATAACTTAGCCGACGCGGCCGATGTCACTCCCTCGCAGGTCAGAAAAGATTTTTCCATATTCGGCGTAACCGGTAACAGGCGCGGCGGATACGTTTTAGACGAGCTGATCGAAAGGCTGAACCGGATCCTCGGGAAAAATGTCACCCAGAACGTAGTTATCGTCGGCGCCGGGCGGATCGGCTCGGCTTTAATGAAGTATAAGGGGTTTGAGAAAGAGAACATTAAAGTGCTTGCCGTTTTTGACTCGGAACCGGCCAAGCAGGACCCAAAAGCCGACACGCCCATTCTCCCCATTGAACAACTGGAAGGTTTTATCCGCAAACATCACATTAAGATCGGGATCATCGCCGTGCCTGATATCGCCGCGACCGAAGTAATGTCGATCATGAACAATGCCGGGATCAAGGGGGTTTTGAATTTTGCTTCCATCCGCTTAAAGGGAGGGGAGGAGACCGTTATTAATAATGTGAACCTGGTCAGTGAGCTGGAGAACGTTATTTATTTCGTTAACGCTTCGGAAAAGAGCAAAAAAGGTGGTAAGTAATCATGAAAAAAGAAATCGGCAACGTGGAAATAATTATTGAAAAATGGAAAGGGATCAAAGGCAGTTTGATCATGGCGCTTCATGAATTACAGCATTTATACGGCTATGTGCCGCAAAAGGGAGCCCAACAAATATCGACCGCTTTTAAGATCCCATTATCGCAAATATTTGAGGTCATTACCTTTTACAATTTATTTAAATTAAAAGAACCGGGCAAACATACGATTGCCGTTTGCCTGGGAACGGCTTGTTATCTAAAAGGAGCGCCGGATATTTTAAACGAGCTAAAAGTCTTATTGAAGGTTGAGGAGGGCGGCACAACCAAAGACGGCCAATTCAATCTTGATGTCGTCCGCTGTCTTGGCTGCTGCGGCTTAGCCCCGGTTATGACCATTGACGGCGAGATTTACGGCAAGGTAAAGAAAAATGAGATCAAAGATATTCTTGCTAAGTACAAGAAGAAGGAGCAAAAATGAACAAGCAAGTAATTATCGACAAAACCCTCGCCGGCAAAAAAGATAATATCGTTGTTTCCATCGGCGCCAGCAGCTGCGGTATTGCCGCCGGGGCTGAAGCCGTTTTTAAGGCCTTTGCCGAAGAGATCAAGAAAAACAGTTTGCGGGTTGAACTAAAAAAATGCGGTTGTTTGGGGATGTGTTCGGCTGAACCATTGGTTGAAGTGAAAATGCCCGGTAAGGCTTCGGTAGTTTACGGCCGGGTCAATAAGGAGATCGCGTCAAAAATTGTGACCGATCACCTGCTCAAGGGAACAATTTTGAAGGATTATGTTTTTGAGGCTAACAAAGGCAAACAGTTAAAAATAGTTTTACGGAATTGCGGCGTCATTGACCCGGAAAATATTGATGAATATATCGCGAGAGAGGGATATGACGCGCTTAAAAAAGTTTTGTCGACAACCCCGGAAACTGCGATTGAAGAATTGAAGAAGAGCGGTTTGCGCGGCCGGGGCGGTGCCGGTTTTCCGACCTGGATGAAATGGTCTCTGACCAGGGCGTCTAAAGGCGAGCTTAAGTATATTATCTGCAACGGCGATGAAGGGGATCCCGGCGCTTACATGGATAGGAGCGTGTTGGAAGGCGATCCGCATTCCGTCTTGGAAGGCTTAATTATCGGCGGGTACTGCGCCGGAGCAAAACAGGGCTATTTTTACATTCGAGCCGAATATCCCCTGGCGATCGCCAGGATCCAAAAAGCGATCGATCAGGCCTTGGCCAGCGGCTTCCTGGGTAAAAACATTTTAGGCTCTGATTTTAGTTTTGAGGTTGAGATTCGGCTTGGCGCCGGGGCTTTTGTTTGCGGCGAAGAGACCTCGCTGATCGCCTCGATCGAGGGAGAAAGCGGCCGCCCAAGACAGCGTCCCCCTTATCCGTCGGAACGCGGCTTGTGGGGCAAACCAACAATGATCAATAACGTGGAAACACTGGCTAATATTCCGGTTGTTTTCCTGCGCGGCGGGAGCTGGTTTTCAGAAATAGGGACCGAAAAATCAAAAGGGACCAAGGTTTTTGCCGTGACCGGCAAAGTTAAGGATTCCGGGCTGGTTGAGGTGCCGATGGGCACGACCTTAAGGGAGATCGTATTTGATATTTGCGGCGGTATCGCCGGCAAAAAAAAGATCAAAGCGGTCCAGACCGGCGGCCCGTCCGGCGGCGTGATCCCGGAAAAACACCTGGATACGCCGGTTGATTACGATAATTTACAAAAGCTCGGCTCAATAATGGGCTCGGGCGGCATGATCGTCATGGACGAAACCGATTGTATGGTCGACATCTCTAAGTTCTATCTGGGCTTTTGCGTTGACGAATCCTGCGGTAAGTGCGCCCCGTGTAAAATTGGCGGCTACCAGATGCTGAAAATCCTGGAGCGGATCTCTGAAGGCAAAGGCGCGCTGACCGATCTTGATCTGTTGAAAAGTTTATGCCAAACCATGCAGAAAACATCTTTTTGCGGCCTGGGCCAGACCGCCTCTAATCCGGTCTTATCGACACTGCGTTATTTTGAGGACGAATATAAAGAACATATTGAAGAGAAAAAATGCCGCTCGCATAAATGTTCGGGACTGCTCAATTACCGGATTGTTGAAGAAAAATGCAAACTTTGCGGTTTATGCCAGAAAAATTGTCCGACCGAAGCGATTGAAGGGAGCCGCGACAAGGGTTACAAGATTATCAAGTCAAAATGCGTTAAGTGCGGCAAATGCTATGACGTGTGCCGCTTTGACGCCGTTCAAAAAGGATAAATGATGGAGGGGAAAATGATCAACATTAAAATTGACGGGACCGATTATCAGGTCGAGGAGGGTTTGACTATCGCGGAGGCCTGTGCCGGTTTGGGGATCAACATTCCAACTTTATGTCACTTGAAAGACGTTTCCCAGGATGCCTATTGCGGCATTTGCGTTGTCGAAATGAAGAACGCCAGGATCTTGCCGCGGGCCTGCATTACCAAAGTCGCTCCCGGGATGGAAATTCAGACCAAGACCCAACTGGTCCAGGAAACCAGACGGATGAACCTGGAGTTGATCCTGGCCAACCATCCCCTGGATTGCATGACTTGTGATAAAGACGGCGAATGCGCCCTGCAGGACCTAGCTTACCAGTTCGGCATCAAAAGAAGCATCTTTTTAAATGATGAAAATGTCTTCGCCAAAGAAGTAAAGACCCCCTGGGATACCAACCCCTTTATTAAAAAAGAGCCGGCCAAATGCATCATGTGCAAGCGCTGTGTTGACGCCTGCGCCAATCAAGCGCGGGTTGAAGCGATCTGCGTCGCCAACCGCGGGGTAAAAACAGAGATTGCCACTCCTTTCGGCCAGCCGCTGGAAGAGACGACCTGTCTGTTCTGCGCCGAATGCGTCCAGGCCTGCCCGACCGGCGCCCTGATCGAAAGGACCAGGATAGGAAAAGGTAAGTTTAAGGATTTGACCCCGACCGATACCATTTGCGCTTATTGCGGCGTTGGCTGTAACCTGAAATTGTTTAAAGATAAAAACAATCAACTGGTCATGGCCCGGGCGATCAACAGCAAGGTCAACAGAGGCCGGGCCTGCGTCAAAGGGCGTTATGGTTATGAATATGTCAATAGCCCGGACCGTTTAACCACTCCCTTGATCAGAAGAGAGGGCAAGCTTCGGAAGGCGACCTGGGCGGAGGCGCTTGCCTACACCGCCGAGCGGCTCAAAGAGATCAAGGACAAATACGGGCCCGATTCGATCGGCGTCCTGGGCTCATCCCGCTGTACCAACGAAGATAATTACGTTATCCAAAAATTTGCCCGGGTGGGGATCGGGACCAATAACATTGATAACTGCGCCAGGCTCTGCCATTCCTCGACCGTGGCCGGGTTGAACCTCGCGCTGGGAGCGGGGGCGGCCACTAACTCGCTGGAAGACATTTTTGATTCCGACGTCATGTTCATCATCGGCTCCAATACCACGGAAACGCACCCGGTTATTGGCAAGTTTATTAAAGAGAATCAAAAGAACGGGGCCAAGATCATCGTTTGTGACCCGCGCTATGTTGATATCGCGAAGGCGGCTGATCTTTATTTGCCGCACACCCCCGGGACCGATGTCGCCCTGCTTAACGGGATCATGCGGCAGATCCTGGAGCACAAGCTGGAACAGGGGGATTTTATCGCGGCGCATACCGAAGGATTTGAAGAACTAAAAAAACTCCTGGCCGACTATGACCTGGAAAAAGTCAGCCAGATCACAGGGGTTGAGCCGGAGCTTATCAAGCGGGCGGCCCTGCTTTACGGCGGCGCCAAGTCGGCGATGATCTTCTACACTATGGGGATCACGCAACACACGACCGGGGTCGACAACGTGCTAAGTATCGCTAATTTAGCCCTGATCACCGGGAATCTTGGCAAGCGCGGCGCCGGGATTATGGCCTTGCGCGGGCAAGCCAATGTTCAGGGGTCTTGTGACATGGGCGCTCTGCCTAATGTCTATCCCGGCTATCAGAAAGTCGATGATCCGGCGGTCAAGGAAAAATTTGAAAAAGCCTGGGGCGCGCGGCTCTCGGCCAAAGCGGGCTTAACCGTGACCGAATTTTCCACTCAAGCCAAAGAGGGGAAGCTTAAAGCGGTTTATTCAATGGGAGAAAACCCCCTGATGACCGAAGCGGACGTGAAACATGTCAGGGAAGGCTTCGAAAAACTGGAGTTTTTTGCCACCCAGGATATTTTTCTTTCCGAAACGGCTGAAATTGCCGACGTCGTTTTTCCGGCCGCCGCCGCTTACGAAAAAGACGGCACCTTTACCAACACGGAAAGACGGGTTCAATTGCTTCGACCGGCTAAGGACAAACCGCAAGGGACGAAGTACGATTGGGAGATTGTTTGTGAGCTTGCCAAGGTGTTTGGCTATTCCATGAATTATAGCGGTCCAGCCGAGATCATGGATGAGATCGCCAAAGTTACGCCCTCCATGGGAGGAATCAGCTTTAAAAGGTTGGCCGGGGATGGACTGCAATGGCCATGTCCTACTACGGACCACCCAGGAACGGTAATTCTCCACGAAGGCGGAAGTTTTAAACGGCCTAATGGAAAAGGTAAATTCCACGCGGTGGTTTATAAGCCGGCCAACGAGTTGACCGATAAAGAATATCCTTTCATCTTGACCAGCGGTCGGATCCTTTTTCATTACCATTCCGGCAATGAAACCCGTCGGGTCAAAGCGATCGATAAATTCGTGCCCAGGAATTATGTTGAAATTAACCCGGAGGACGCGACCAGACTTGGGATTGGAGACAAGGATATGGTCAAAGTTTCAACCCGTCGCGGCAGTATCGAAGTGGAGGCAAGGATTTCTGACCGGCCGAAGAGGGGTTTAGTTTTCATTTCATTCCATTTCCGGGAAGCAAACGTCAATCTTTTGACTAATCCGGCCCTTGACCCGATCTCCAAGATCCCGGAATATAAGGTCGCCGCTTGCGGTTTAGAAAAAATTTGGAATTAAAATAAGGAGGCCGTGAAAATGGTTGAAAAGATGAAAAATCGTTGGTTGGTTGCCGCGGGTGGGGTGACGATGCAGTTAATGTTGGGGTCGGTTTACGCCTGGAGTGTTTTTAAAAAACCGATCATGGAAAGCTTGGGGTGGTCTGGCCCTGAAGTTGGCCTGGCCTTTACATTAATGATCTTATTTCTTGGTTTATCGGCCGCTTTTGGCGGTCGTTTTGTCGATAAAGCCGGGGCAAAAAAAATCGCGACCCTTTCAGCTGTTTTGTTTGGTTTGGGGACATTATTAGGCGGCTTGGCCATTCAAACCGCTAATCTGTGGCTGCTTTATATCGGATATGGAGTAATTGGCGGCATTGGCAACGGCTTGGGCTATATTACCCCGATTGCCGTGCTGGTCCGCTGGTTCCCCGATAAAAAAGGGATGATTACCGGCTTGGCCGTGATGGGGTTTGGCCTGGGGGCCGCGATCATGGGACAGCTTGCCCCTTTTATGATCAGTGGTCTGGGGATTCCCAATACTTTTTATGCCTCCGGCCTGTTCTTTTTGGCGGTCATGTTAATCGCGGCGCAACAGCTTATTAACCCCCCCAAAGATTATGCTCTGGCCCAAACAGTTAACTCTAATAATAAAACAGAAGAAGTTCATCTAACCTTTGCCGACGCGATCAAAATGCCGCAGTTTTATATTCTTTGGACGACACTATTTATTAATATAACCGCGGGGATCGCCCTGATCAGCAATCTTTCGCCTCTGGCCCAAAGCCAAGTTGGCTTGACCGCGGTTACCGCCGGAACTTTGGTCTTTGTGACCGCGTTGTTTAATGGTTTTGGTCGTTTATTCTGGTCAATGATCTCTGATAAGATTGGCCGGAAAAACACTTTTTTACTGATCATTGCCACCCAGGTCCCGCTTTTCCTGGTTTTGCCGATGATCACGAATGTTTGGCTCTTTGGCTTGCTCTGCTGTTGGATCTTTCTCTGCTACGGCGGGGGCTTTGGGACCATGCCCTCTTTCGCGGCCGACACCTTTGGTTCAAAAAATATCGGCGGGATCTATGGGCCGATCCTAACCGCCTGGGGAATGGCCGCGATCGTCGGCCCAATGATCATGGAATATGTTAAACAATCATCGGGTAATTTTTCCATGGCCTTAACATTGGCCGGCAGTTTTCTGGTCGTGGGGGTTTTGGTCGTTATGTTGTACCGCCGGCCACAGCTTGAAAAATGAAACTCACCGGCATTATTTTGGCCGGCGGCCGGAATAGCCGGATGGGCGGGGTTGATAAGGCCTTTTTGGTCGTTGACGATAAACGGATAATTGAACGAACAGTCAAGCTGTTAAGCGGGATATTTGACGAGTTGCTCATTGTTACCAACGCGCCGGAGCGCTACAGTATTTCCGACGTTAAACTGGTCCCGGATTTGATCGCGGGAGTCGGGCCGCTGGGCGGGATCCACGCCGGTTTGTCGGCTTGCGGCAATGAGGCCGCTTTTGTTTGCGCTTGCGATATGCCGTTCCTTTCGGCGGAGACAATCTCGGCCCAGCTGGCGCAATATGAGCGGGAAAAGCCGGATTGCCTGATCGCTCGATTTGGCAAGTGGCTGGAACCGCTGCATTCGATCTATCGGCGAGAGCTTATCCCGATCGTTGAACAAACCCTGCGCGGGGGGCAACGCTCGATTCGTGATTTTATTGAGCGCTGTTCAAACAAGAGCTACTTTGAGCTGACGGCCGACCGGCAAAAAAGCTTGCGTAACCTGAATACGCCGGACGATTTAAAAAATGAATAAGTTTACGATCCATAAGATCAGCGATGGAAAAAAAGAAAAAGTCATTGACTGGATAACCGAGGAAGTTCCGTTGACCATTAATGTCAACGGGCATGAGCTGGCCACGCTGTTATGCAGTCCGACAAGTTTACGGGAGCTGGCGGTCGGCTTTTTGTTCTCTTCCGGCTTGATCAAAAGCCTCAAAGATATAACGGCTGTCCGGATCGATGAAAAGCATTGGCAGGCAAATATTACGACCGTCGATGAACTTGATTTTGGCGAAAAACTGCTTTTTAAGCGGATGTACACTTCGGGCTGCGGCCGGGGGATATTGTTTTATAATTCTCTCGACAAATTGCGGCAGATAAAGTTGACGTTAAAGAAGGGCGTTTATTGGAAGCGGGTCCTGGAGTTAATGGCCCAATTCCAACAGAGTTCCGCCGAATTCAAGAAGACGGGAGGTGTCCACAGCGCCGCCCTGTGCGGCCGGGAGAAAATTATCGCGCGCCAGGACGATATTGGGAGGCATAACGCCGTTGACAAAATAATCGGCGAAGCATTGCTTAAAAAGCTCGATTTATCTTCAGCCATGCTTTTGCTTAGCGGACGGATCTCTTCGGAAATATTTTACAAGCTAAACAAGTGCGGCATCCCAATCATTGCCTCGGTTAGCGCGCCGACCGATCAAGCGGTTAAGCTGGCTCGGAAACTAAACGTGACCCTGATCGGTTTTGCCCGGGGAAAAAGGTTTAATGTTTACAGCTCATTGGATCGAATAATTATGAAAGGAAAATAACAATGAAAAAGCTCTTGCTCCTGGCGATCATCGGTTTAACAATGTTTTCTTCGCTCTCTGTCGCGGCGGTAAAAAAGGCCGAGGTAAAAAAAACCGAAGCTAAAACCCAGGCCGTCGTTGCTGTTCCAGTCGTGACTCAAGAAGCCGCGGCCGCGCCGGCTCCCGTCGCTCAAGTTGAAGTCGCCCCAAGTTTTGTTAAGAAACTAACAGTTTCCGGCTCGCTCCGCTATCGTTATGGTTTTTATCAGGCCGGCGGCACCGCCGATACGGGGACTCTTTCCAGGGCCAGGCTCAAACTAGCGGCCGAAACCTCGCCTGAGATGATGTTCGTGGTCCAACCGGATTTTGCCGCTCTTTCGACCGGCGGGAATGTCGCTTTGGCCGATGCTTATATTGAAATGAAGGTCAATCAGTACAAAGTCAAAATGGGACAGTTTCTTCTCCCGTTCGCTTATGATTCCGGTAAATACAAGACCATTTACAGTACCGGTTTTGTCCCCAGCCACTACGGCGTGATCGTTGCCGCCCGTGATTATGGCTATCGGATGAGCGGCCCGCTGCCGGTCTCGGGTTTCTTTTTTGATTCCGCTTTGGTCAATGGGTCAGGCTCAACCGACACCAATAAAGCCAAAGATATTGTTGGGCGGGTCAATTATAAAAATGAGTCTCTTGATCTTGGCTTATCTGGTTATTATGGAAAATTTGGGCCCGCCATGACCGATCGGAAATGCGGCGCGTTTGACGCGGAGTACAAGTTCGCCAATTATTTGCTAGTTGGAGAGATTATGGCTGGAGGAAATACGACGACCAACGCTAAAATATCTGAAGCCTCTCTGCAATTAAGCGGACTTTTTGGCCAATATGAACCGCTCATTCGCTATGAAACTTATGACCCGGCGACGGCAGCCGCCAATAACATTGTTAACACCATAACAGTGGGTGGAACATATATAATTGACAGCTCTTCCAAGATGCTGCTAAATTATAACCTGGTACAGGAAGAAACGACCCAGATCAACAACAATTCGCTGATGTTCGAGGTTCAGGTCCAAATTTAATTTAAGATCTCCGATCCTGCCAACCTAAAACCGTTTGGTTATGGATAGCAGGACGGTAGTTCCGCTAAAGCGGAACTCAAGGGTTAAAAGGGAAACCTTGTTAGCCTCCCATTTTGGAAAGGAGAAAAATATGTTTAAGAAGCTAGTAGCATGCGGTTTATTGGCCTTTACTTTATTTTCCGCTTCTTTTGCCGGTTCCAATTCGATCATCCTGGCGACCACGACCAGTACCGTCGATTCCGGTTTACTTGATGTTTTGCTCCCCATTTTTGAAAAACAGAGCGGTTGTCAGGTTAAGCCTATTGGGGTTGGCTCTGGGATGGCGATGGAGATGGGGCGGCGCGGCAAAGCCGATGTTTTGCTCGTTCACTCGCCAAAAGATGAAGTTAAGTTAGTTCAAGATGGTTTTGGGCTCAATCGCCGGGCGGTAATGCATAACGATTTTATCCTCCTTGGTCCACCCAATGATCCAGCCAGGGCCCGCTTGGCCAAAACAGTAGGGGAGGCCTTTAAAAAGATCAGCGAGAGCGGCTCGCTATTTATTTCCAGGGGAGATAGATCAGGGACTCATGCCAAGGAACTGTCGATTTGGCCTTATTCTAAGGCCCAGCTTTCCAACCTCTGGTATCTTGAGTCCGGACAGGGAATGGGGGCAACACTGCTAATTGCCGATCAAAAGCGGGCTTACACCCTCGCGGATCGAGCGACCTATCTTAGTTTTAAGGAGCGGCTAAAATTGGTTATTATCGCCGAAGGTGACCAGCTCTTGCTTAATCCCTATCATGTCATTGAGGTTAATCCGGAAAAGTGGCCGGAAATCAACAGCGCGGGAGGAAAAGCGTTCGCTGATTTCATGGTCGCTCCGGCAACGCAAAAAAAGATCGCTGAATTCGGCAGGGAAAAATATCGTCAATCGTTGTTTTTCCCGGATGCTAAATAAGTGATTATCGGGCCTCCTCTTAATAAGGGGAGGCCTAATTAAATATATGTATCCAGAATTAATAAATATAATATTATTGACTTTGAAGGTTTCCGGGCTTGCCCTGCTGATCGCGATCCTGATCGGGATTAGCCTGGGGATTTATCTCGCCCTGCATGATTTTCCGTTCAAAAAGATCGTTGTTGGCGTCATCAATACCGGGATGGGGTTGCCGCCGGTCGTTGTTGGTCTTCTGGTAATGTTATTTCTCTGGCGGGGTGGGCCGCTTGGATTTTTGGACCTGATCTATACCCCCTGGGCGATGATTTGCGCTCAGGTAATTTTAGCCACTCCAATTATTGCCGGGTTAACCATGGCCACCATTCAACAGATCCCGCAAAAAATGAAATGGCAGGCCCTGGCCTTGGGGGCAAACAATCTTCAACTAGCCTGGCTTTTGGCCAAAGAGACCAGGTTATCTCTGCTGGCGGCGGTTATGGCCGGTTTTGGCGGGATTATCTCGGAAGTCGGAGCCGTGATGATGGTGGGCGGCAATATTAAAGGACAAACCAGGGTTTTAACCACCGCCATTGTCTTAGAATCACAAAAAGGGGCTTTTGAGCTGGCGATCGCGTTAAGCGTTGTTTTGCTTTTACTTTTATTTTCCGTCAATTTCGGTCTGACCATGATCCAGCAAAGGACAAAAAAGTCATGATCACCGCTTTATTGGGACCAAACGGGGCCGGCAAAAGCACTTACCTTCGCCAATTAATGGGTCTGGCGAACGGCAAGATTGAGCCAAGCATGACGATGGTTTTTCAAGAGCCCCTCTTGTTTGATCTGACCGTGGCGGAAAATGTCGCCCTTGGATTGAAATTTCGCCGACAAAGAAAGATCAGCGCTCTGGTCGGGCAGGCGCTTGAATTATTTGGGATCGGGCATTTAAGAAATAGACGAGCGATCACTTTATCCGGCGGGGAGGCGCAAAAGGTCGCTTTGGCCCGCGCCTTAGTTATTGAGCCTAAGACCTTACTGCTCGATGAGCCATTCGCCAATTTGGACCAGACGTCGCAAATTGATTTCCGCCGGATGTTAAAGAAAGTTATTCTGCAAAGAGCGATCGAAACGATTTGGGTAACCCATAATAAAGCCGAAGCGCTGGTTGTTGCCGATCAAATAATGATCATGATCAACCGGGAGATCGTGCAAACCGGGCAGCCTGAAGAAGTCCTCCAAAAACCAGCCACCAAAGAAGTGGCCGACTTTTTGGGGATTGAAAACATTTTCCATGGAGAAATTCGCGATAAAAACGGTCAAAGTATATTTGAAAATGATCGGGTTTCTTTTGCCGCGGCGGCGGTGGAAAAAGCTGACGCCTGGGTCGTGGTCCACCCGGAAGATATCTTGCTTTCCCTTGAACCAACCAAGACCAGCGCCCGCAATTGCCTGCGCGGGACAGTCTTGGCCGTCGAACCGGCCGGGTTGATCTATCGGACTCAAATCAAAGCCGGGGAGATATTTATTGCCAACATTACCCGCGCTTCCGTCGAAGAGCTGGGGGTCGCTCCCGGCAAAGAACTCTATTTAACCTTTAAAGCAACGGCGGTTCAAACATTAGATTCCCCTCTCCCAGAGGGACCTGCCTGCCGGCAGGCAGGGAGGGGTTAGGGGTGAGGGTATGATTAAAGCGACAAAAGCGCTGAATATTGTTCTTGGCCAGGTTTGTTCTTTGGGTTTGGAAACACTGCCAGTTTCTGCCGCGCTAGGTAGAGTTTTGGCGAAAAATATTTATTCTGACGTCAACATCCCGCCCTTTAACCGCTCGGCGATGGATGGTTTCGCGATTAATTCGAAAGATCCGGCGGAAGTCTTTGCTGTTATTGAAGATATTCCGGCCGGTAAAGTTCCCGGAAAAACGATCAAGTCTGGGGAATGCGCCCGGATCATGACCGGAGCGATGCTTCCTAAAGGAGCGGATCAAGTGATTAGGGTCGAAGACTCAATCAAGGAACCAGCGAATAAAGTAAAAATGCGACGTTCAGTCGCGGGAAGAAAAAACGTTGCCCAACGCGGCGAAGATGTTAAAAAGGGTGAGTTAGTTCTCCGCTCCGGTACGTTGATTCGTCCGCAGGAAGTAGCCATGCTGGCTACGGTCGGCAAAACTAACGTCAAGGTTGTTCGTCTACCAAAAGTAGGAGTTATTTCAACCGGGTCGGAGCTGGTTGAACCAATATTTAAACCAACGACCGGTCAAATCCGCAATAGCAACGGTCCGATGCTCATTGCCCAGTTACAAAGGCTGGGGATCGAAGCGAATTATTTGGGGATCGCGAAAGATAATATCAAAGCGACAAAAGCGATGGTTGCCCAAGGTTTGAGGGAAAATGATATTTTAATTTTATCCGGCGGGGTTTCGGTCGGCGACTATGATTTTGTCAAAGAGGTATTGCAGGATTGCGGAGTCAAGATCATTTTTAATAAAGTCGCGATCAAACCAGGAAAACCGACCGTCTTTGGCACTAAGAGGAACAAACTGATCTTTGGCTTGCCGGGCAATCCGGTTTCGGTCTTAGTCGTCTTTGAGCTTTTTGTTGCTCCAGCCATCAGTAAAATGATCGGGAAGGAGTCCCCTGAAGCATTTATCTCTTTGCCGTTAATTACTGATCATTCTTGTAAAAGTTCAAAAAGAGAACAATATCAGCCGGTTTTGATCAAACAAGGCGGCGTTCAACCGATTGATTTTCACGGTTCAGCCCATATGTTTGCTTTAACAAAAGCAAACGCGATTATGAGGATAAAAAGTGGAACTAATGAACTTAAAAAAGGAACTATTATCGATGTTAGACCAATTTAACCGGAATATTTATTATTTACGGATCGCGGTAACCGATAAGTGCAATCTCCGTTGTACTTACTGCATGCCGGAAGAGGGAATAAAGTTAAAAGCACACAGCGATATTTTGAGCTTTGAAGAGATCGAAGAGGTGGTTAAAGCGGCGGTCAAGCTCGGTTTTTATAAATTCCGACTGACCGGCGGCGAACCGCTGGTCAGACGCGGGATAGTCGACCTGGCGCGCCAATTAGCGGCGATCCCCGGGGTCAAAACACTGGCGATGACGACCAATGGACTCTTGCTCCCCGAATACGCTCAAGGCTTGAAAGCGGCCGGGCTGACCCGGCTTAATATCAGCCTTGATTCGCTCCGGCCGGAGCGCTATCGCGAGATCACCCGCTGTGGCGATTTAAACCTAGCTTTGGCCGGGATCAAAGCGGCAAGGGACGCAGGCTTTACCGGAACAAAACTAAATAGCGTTCTGGTCGATAAATTTAACGATGATGAAAAGGAGTCGCTGGCCTCTTTTGCCGAAAAAAACGGGCTTAAGGCGCGTTTCATCAAGAAGATGGACCTGAAAAGCGGTGAGTTTTATAAAGTGGAAAACGGTGAGGGGGGTGATTGTTCGATCTGCAACCGGGTCCGCTTAACCGCCGATGGAAAACTGCGTCCCTGCCTTTTTTCTAATTATGAAGTTGATGTCCGATCTATGGGGGCCGAAGCGGCGCTCAAAGCAGTGATCAACAACAAACCGGCCAGAGGCGGTAAATCAAACAACAGGGAGATGATAGAAATTGGGGGATAAGTTTTCTCACGTTGATCGAAAAGGGAAAGCGAAGATGGTCGATGTTGGAGATAAGCCGGACCAAAAAAGGATCGCGATCTCCAGAGGTTCGATAAGACTGGCCAAAGAAACGATCAGGCTGGTTAAAAATAATCAATTAAAAAAAGGGGACGTCTTAGCGGTCGCCAGGATCGCCGGGATCCAGGCGGCCAAGAAAACCAGCGGCTTGATCCCTCTTTGTCATCCGCTGGCCCTGACCAACATCTCCGTTGAGTGCGAGATCAAAGCGAATTCAATTGAGATAGAGGGGATGGTTGAATGTATCGGCAAAACCGGAGTTGAAATGGAAGCGTTAACGGCGGTTAGTGTCGCCGCCTTAACGATCTACGATATGTGCAAAGCGGTCGATAAAAAGATGGTCATAGGAGAAATATATTTATGCCACAAATCAAAGCAGTCTGTGTAAATTCGAGTCGGGGACAAAAGAGCGAGGTTCCAGAAATCACCTTGATCGAGGAGCTTGGAGTAAAAGGTGATTTTCACGCTAAAGGGGGGATCCGCCAGGTCAGTTTGCTGGCCAATGAATCGATCGATAAAATGAAGGCTAAAGGACTCGATCTGGCCAACGGCGCTTTTGGGGAAAACATTGTTACCGAAGGAATTAACCTTTTAACCATAAATATTGGCCAACGATTAATGATCGGCCAAACCATCCTTGAGGTCAGTAAAATTGGCAAAGAGTGCATAAAACGGTGTAACATATATTACCAGGTTGGGGATTGTATAATGCCAAGGGAAGGGATCTTTGTCAAAGTGATCAAAGGTGGGGCAATCAAAGCGGGAGATGAGATCAAACTATGAAAATCGGGATAATCACGATCTCCGATAAAGGGTCAAAGGGAGTGCGGGTCGATTTGAGCGGACCAGCGATCAAAGAGACGATCAAGGCCGAGCTTTATGAATACGTTATTGTTCCGGATGAAATCGATGATATTTCCGCTAAATTAATTGAGTTTATTGACCAAAAGAAGTGCGACCTGGTCCTGACGACCGGCGGGACCGGTCTTTCCCTACGCGACGTCACTCCCGAGGCGACCCGCAAGATCCTTGATCGGGAAATCCCTGGGATCGCCGAAGCGATCCGCGGAGAATCGCTCAAGATCACTCAAAAAGCGATGTTATCAAGAGGGATCGCCGGTTCAAGAGGAAAAAGCTTGATCGTTAATCTCCCCGGAAGCCCCAAAGCGGTCAAGGAATGTCTGGCGATAATTTTGCCGGTTATTCCTCATGCCCTGGAAGTCTTAGAAAAAGGAAGCGCTGAATGCGGAGGTGAAAACTAATGGCCGATAAAGAGATTCAGATCGCGATCAACGACCAAATTGCCGGAGGGGTCTACAGCAACCTAGCGGTGATTTCCCATAACGAGAATGAATTTGTTTTTGATTTTATCTTCGCTCATCCACCCAAAGGTCAGGTCAACGCCCGGGTGATCATGTCGCCGGGACACGCCAGCCGTTTGCTTAAAGCGTTAGCGGAAAACATTAAGGTTTACGAGGCAAAAGAGGGGAAGATCAAAGAGGGACCGGAACCGCCGCCGTATGGGA
The DNA here is from genome assembly GCA_001771575.1 of candidate division WOR-1 bacterium RIFOXYB2_FULL_45_9. Classification (GTDB taxonomy): domain Bacteria; phylum Margulisbacteria; class WOR-1; order O2-12-FULL-45-9; family XYB2-FULL-48-7; genus XYB2-FULL-45-9. The sequence goes on from MEUD01000001.1 coordinate 356,011, forward strand.
TTAAATTGTCCAATAATTAACGACTTAACCGCGCACTTAAGTGCGCGGTTAAAATAAATCTTTGAGGTTGATCTTGCGCGACTTCTTTTTCTGGCCGGTCAGTTTTTTTGTTTGCAGGATCTTTTCTTTGGCGCGTTTGGACCGTTTTCTCTTTTGACGCCTGACCTTTTCGATCGCCTGCCGGCGCGCGCTTTTTAACCCGCGGATCTTTTCATCGACCTTATCGGCCAGAAGTTTCCAGGCCCGGTAGCGGTTGAGTGATTGCGACCGTTCTTGGGTCATCTTGACTTCGATACCGGTCGGCTGATGTTTCAGATAAACGCCGCTGGAGACCTTATTGACATTCTGGCCGCCAGGGCCGCCAGAGCGGATAAACCGCTCTTCAACGTCAGCGTCATTGATTCCCAGCTGGACTAAACGTTGTTTAAGGGCGGCTTCTTTTTCCATTGAGACCGAGAAATTCCTATCCATGATCTTAAATTATACACCATCCATGCGGCTGGAATACCCCGAGAGGCTGTGCTAAAATTAACGGGTCATGGCAGAAGATAAAATACCCCCGCAAAACCTGGCGGCCGAGCAATCGGTCCTTGGTTCAATGTTACTCGACAAGAACGCCGTTTTTCGCGCGGCTGAAGCCCTGGCGCCGGACAGTTTTTATCGCGACGCTCACCGCTACATCTTTGAGGCGATCCTGGTCCTTTTCGACAAAGGGGAACCGGTCGACCTGGTGACCGTCACCGAGACCCTGCGCAAATCCGGCAAGCTCGACGCGGTTGGTGGTTCGGTCTACGTGGCTGACCTGATCAATTCGGTCCCTACCGCCGCCAACGTAGACCATTACACCAAGATCGTCGAAGAAAAATATATCCTCCGCCGCTTGATCGAATCAGGAACGTCGATTGTTGGAGAGGCTTTTTCCGATCCGCACCAAATTGACGACGTCCTTGATAACGCCGAAAAAATGATCTTCGATATCGCCATGCGCCATTCGCGCGAAGGCTTTCACAAGATCGATTCGGTCATCAAAAACGTCCTCGATAAGATCGACAGCCTTTACGGCAAGAACCAGTCGATCACCGGCGTGCCGACGGGTTACGCCGACCTCGACAACATGACCGCCGGTTTCCAAAATTCGGAATTGATCATCCTGGCGGCCAGGCCATCGGTCGGAAAAACCGCTTTTGCCCTTAATATCGCGCAGGACGTGGCGATCAGAAGCAAGATTCCGGTGGCGATCTTTTCGCTGGAAATGAGCAAAGAGTCGCTGGCCCAGAGGATGCTCTGCGCCGAAGCGGAGATCGAACAGCAAAAGCTTAAGACCGCCACCTTGTCGGACACCGGCTGGAAAAAATTGACCCGCGCCCTGGGCCGCCTTTCCGAGGCCCCCATCTATATAGATGACAGCGCTTCCATGAGCTCAACCGAGATTCGGGCCAAGGCCCGCCGCCTCAAGCTGGAAAAAGGGCTTGGCCTTATCATAGTCGACTACCTTCAGCTCATGCGGGGGAATAAATCACGGGTCGAAAACCGCGTACAGGAGATCTCCGAGATCGCCCGCTCTCTCAAGGTCATGGCCAGAGAGTTGGAATGCCCGGTCGTCGCTCTCTCTCAGCTCTCCCGCGCCGTGGAACAGCGCCCCGACCGGATCCCCAGACTCTCCGACCTGCGCGAATCGGGCGAGATCGAGCAGACGGCCGACCTGGTCATGTTCATTCATCGGGACGATTATTACAATCCGCAATCGGAGCGGGGAAATATCGCCGAGATCATCATCGCCAAACAGCGCAACGGCCCGGTCGGACAACTGGAACTTGTCTTCCGCAAAGAGATCGCCAAATTCGCCAGCAAAGAATCCAGGTATGAAGAAGTCGCTTAGCCTGCTGATCGGGCTAAGCTGTCTGGCCCTGCCGCTTTTTGCCCTACCCAATGATTTTGTTATCAACGCCGATAATATCTCTTACGCCAAGGAAGCGCAGATCGTCGACGCCAGCGGGTCCGTCGAAGTCGCCTATAAAGAAGTAATGATCACCGGCGATCGGCTTCTCTATGACGTTTCCGCCGAAACCGTCACCATGCGGGGATCTGTTGAGCTCTATTATCGTGATATCCACCTGAAATCGGGAGAGCTTTTTTATCAGGCGACCCGGGAGACGGTCGAAGCGAAAGATAATATTTATTTTCAATATGAAGGGATCAGCATGGAAGGGGAGAGCCTCGCCTATGAACTGCTGACCAGGACCGGACGGGCCAAAGAACTTTCGTTTAATTTTCGCGAGATTGATCTGACCGGCGGGGAGGTCAACTTCAGTCCCGACACCTTTAATCTTCGGCGGGCAACCCTGACGACCTGTGACTACCAGAACCCTCACTATCACGTCAGCGCCGGAGAGATTGTCTTTTATCCGCGAAGCAGGTGGCTGGTCGCCTACTGGGGATATTTTTGGCTCGGATCTTTTCCGATCGTCCCGATGCCGACGTATATTTACGACCTAAGCGCGCAAGAGCGGGGGAACAAGAATCTCCCCCCTTTCCCGCAGATCGGGGCCAATGAAGAGGATGGGTCTTATATCAACGAGACACTGGCCTGGCATTTGAGCCGCTATTTGTCAGGGACTTATTCGCTGGGTTATGCCGAACGAAAAGGACTGCAACTTGGATTTAACGCAAATTATCTGCTGACCGATGAGAATAAAGGGAACATTCGCTTGAACGACAACGGCAGTGACGGACGGTCAGGGGGGATTACGCACACTTATTCATTCGGCGAATACTCAACCGATAACGACAGACTCTCTTTTGGCCTGTTTACCGAACCGTCTGAATATCGTTTTTCCCTGGAAACCATCCTCTCTCATCGGGAAAGGATCAATTACCAGCGGGTCAGTTTTCTTCCCAACGTTCGTTTTTATTCCCGGGGACTTTCCATAATAGGTAAGGTGATAAAAGGGGACCTCGACCTTAGTGCCGGGATCGTTGACGAAGAGAACAACCAAAGAGTTGGCCGCAACAGCGTCAACTTGAAATTGTTCGGTGAACTGCCGGAAAATTATCTTGGTTACGTAGTCCCATCGCTGGTCTACGATTGCGCCTACTATGCCGGCAGGGAGCGCTGGGAAAAACCGACGCTCAACCTTGAACTGATCAAAAAAGTTAATTCCCGCCTCGGGTTTAACGCCGGATTTTCCCATTATTTGTTTGTTAACGGGACCTCGCCGTTCAATTACGAGCTCTATCGTTTCCGGGCGGCCGACCGGCTGATGGCCAGCGTCCTCTACGACCTGGACCGGACCGCCGCAAAAATTTCCGCTTCTTATTTTCTCGACGATTGGACGCCGGAAGACGTAGATTATACTTTATTTTTGAAATTTCATTGTTATAATTTAGAGGTCACCTATCGTTCGATCCGGAAGGAGTTTCTCCTCGGTTTCAGCCTGACGCCGGGGAACCAATAATGTTCATTACTTTTGAAGGGCCGGAAGGGTGCGGCAAGTCGACCCATTCCCAACTGCTGAAAACATATCTTGAAAATAAGGGGCTGGTCGTTGTCCAGACCAGAGAACCGGGAGGCACTCCGCTTGGGGTTAAGCTCCGGGCTATTCTTTTGGAAAAGAGCGGACCGATCGACCAATTGGCCGAAGCCTCTCTGTTTTTCGCTGATCGGGCGGAGCACGTAGCCGGCGTGATCCTGCCGGCGCTCAAATCAGGCAAATGCGTGATCTGCGATCGCTTTCTTGACTCAACCCTGGCTTATCAGATAGGTGGAAGGGGCCTGCCGGAAGACCTGATCCGTTTTATGAACATGGAAGCAAGCTTTGGGGTCAGGCCTGACTTGACCTTTCTTTTGGATATTCCACCCGAAGTCGGGTTGGAGAGAGCCAAGAATAAGGGAGCGGCAGACCGTTTTGAACGGGAGGGGATGGCGTTCCACACCCGGGTGCGCGAGAAGTATTTGGCCCTGGCGGCGGACGATCCAGAGCGGATCAAGCTTTTCCCTTTTGAAAATCTGCCGATCGATCTGGTCCAAACCAAAATAAGGAGCATTGTCGATGAAAAGTTCGGAAATTAGGAAAAAGTTTCTGGCGTTTTTTGCCGCGAAAGAACACCAGGTCCTTCCAGGTTCTTCACTCGTGCCAAGCGATCCGACCGTCTTGCTGACCCTGGCCGGGATGCTCCAGTTCAAGCCGATCTTCCTCGGACAGGAAAAATCGAGGCACCGCCGGGCGGCAACAATCCAAAAATGCATCCGGACCCTGGACATTGACCGGGTCGGTAAAACTCCCAGGCACCAGACTTTTTTTGAAATGCTCGGTAATTTTTCTTTCGGCGACTATTTTAAAAAGGAGGCGATCCAGTTCGCCTGGGAATTGCTCACCAAAGAGTTTAAGATCCCGATCACCAGGCTTCATATCGCGGTCTATGAAAAAGATGACGAGGCATACGGGATCTGGCGCGATTTGATCGGCCTTCCTGAAGCGATCATTCACCGACTGGGGGAAGAAAACAACTTTTGGTCGGCCGGACCGACCGGACCGTGCGGCCCCTGTTCAGAGATCTACTATGACCTCGGCGCGTCAATGGGCTGCGGCAGGGAAGACTGCGCCCCCGGCTGTGATTGCGACCGGTTCCTTGAGATCTGGAACCTGGTCTTTATCCAATACAATCGGAACGAGAAAGGGGAACTCCTCCCGCTAAAGAGCAAAGGGATCGACACCGGCATGGGCTTAGAGAGGATCGCTTCGGTCCTGCAAGAGACCAACGACAACTTTGAGACCGACCTTTTTCTGCCGTTGATCAAAAAGATCGAAATGCTCGCCCCAAGCTCTTTCGGCGCGGCAATTTCCAAACGGATCATTGCCGATCACGCCAGAGCGGCGACAAACCTGATCAGCGACGGGGTTTACCCGTCAAATACCGGACGTGGTTATGTTTTGCGCCGGCTGATCCGCCGGGCGGTAAGCCACGGCAGGAGGATCGGCATTGAACGCTCATTTTTGACCGATCTGGCCCGGGTGGTAATCACCGATATGGGAGAGACTTATCCAATATTAAAGGACAAAGCTGGCTCAATTTTGGAGATTATCAAGGAGGAAGAAGAGAACTTCCTTGCCACTTTAAGTTCGGGGATGAAGTGGTTCGAAGAATTGACATCCAAGCTCCCTACCAGCGGAGTCCTTTCCGGGAGCGACGCATTTAAACTCCACGATACTTATGGTTTCCCGATCGACCTGACCATTGAAATGGCGGCCGAGAAAGGGAATAAGGTCGATCAGGCCGCTTTTGAAACTGAAATGGAAGCCCAGCGGGAGAGGGCAAGGCAGAGCGGACTAAGCGGCGAGAAAAAGGTCGATCTTTCTTCTCTTGATCTGCACCGCCTGAAGCCGACCAAATTTATCGGCTATGACAAATATGAGGCGGAAACCAAGGTCCTGGCCGTCTTTCCTGAAGCTAATATAGTTGTTTTGGAAAAAACCCCATTCTACGGAGAAAGCGGCGGGCAGGTCGGAGACACCGGCATGATCTCTTTTGACGGCAATGAGCTCCTGGTCCTGGGGGCCGTAAGCACCCCGCAAAAAATCATCCTGCATCACGTTGAAGACCTCAACGGACTAAAGGAAAATTCCAAGGTTAAGGCGCGGATCGATATTTCCAAGCGTCTGTCGACCGCCGCCCACCATACCGCCACTCATTTGCTCCATAAAGCGCTCCGCGAGGTCCTGGGGGAACACGTCAAACAAGCCGGATCATACGTCGGACCGGATAAGCTCCGTTTTGATTTTACGCATTTCAAAGCCCTGACCGAAGAAGAGAGGATGAAGATCGAACAACTGGTCAACGAAAAGATCAAGGAAAAGCTCAAGGTCGATGTTTTGAAAAAACAATATAAGGAAGCGGTCTCCATGGGGGCAATGGCACTCTTCGGTGAAAAATACGGCGACGAGGTCAGGGTCTTAAAGATCGGCGGCTATAGCCTTGAGCTCTGCGGCGGGACCCACGTCGGCTCGACGGGTGATATTGTATTCTTTAAGATCGTCTCCGAAGGGGCGCTAGGATCGGGTTTGCGCCGGATCGAAGCGGTCGCCGGACAATCCTCTAAAATCCATGTGGTTTTCCGGGCCAAGGAGCTCTACGGCGAAGTCGATAAACTGGTCGGCAAATACCGCTCGCTCCAAAAACGGAAAATCGAACTGGGTGGGGAAGAAGGGTTGGAGGCCAATATTTTTGAGATCGAACCGACGGAACTGGAGCGGCTCGGCAAAGCGGTCGACAATCAAGAGACCAGGGTCGTCGACCAGTTCTTGAGCCATCTGGCGGGACGCGTCGATTGGATCAAGGAGAGGCTCGTCAAGATCGAAAAAGAGATCCGCTCGCTGGAGGAGAAAAAAGCGGCGCGATCCGGAGGAGATCTTGCCGCCGCCGCGACCGAGATCAATGGACGCAAGGTCTTGCTTAAGGAATTTCCCGATCTTTCGATGGAGAGCCTCCGGCTCTATTCCGACTCGCTCCAAAACGCCCTTAAATCGGCGGTTATTGTCCTTTGTTCCACCGCCGGTGGCAAGCTGGTCTATTTGATCACCGTTTCCCCGGAGCTGATCACCCCTCAATTATCGGCCAAGATACTTGCCGGCATCTTTGCCGATGTTGTCGGCGGCCGCGGGGGGGGGAAAGAGACCAAGGCCGAAGGAGGCTCAAAAGAACCCCTTAAGGCGGCCGAAGCGCTGGCGAAGGTTGGCGAGTACCTGAAAACTTTATGAATAGAATAATGGCGATCGATCTTGGAACAAAACGGATCGGCATAGCGGTCTCGGACCTCCTTGGGCTGACCGCCCAGCCGGTGACCGTCCTTGAAAAAAAAGAAGATGGAAGCGAGCTTGAGGCTATCGCCGCTCTTATCGAAGATTTTGGCAACGTCAGCGAACTTTTGCTTGGCCTGCCAAAGACTTTGAAAGGTGAAGAGGGGCCGGCCGCGCAAAACGCTAGGTCATTTGCCGCGAGGCTCAAAGAAAGATTTAACCTGAAAGTCACCCTCTGGGACGAACGAATGACCACTGTCGCCGCTAATAAATTCTTGATCAGCGCCGGCGTATCCAGGAAAGATCGAAAGAAAGTGATCGATAAAAGCGCCGCGGCCGGGATCTTGCGGAGCTATTTGGACAGATCAAATAAGCGATGAAAGACAACCTAATTATATCGACAATCGCCCTGCTGATCGTTGGTTTTGCCTTTATTCTCCAACCGGCCAATCCTTTTGATCGGAGCGAAAAGCTGACCGCCATACCGGCGGGGAGTTCGGCAAAACAGATCAAGGCGATCCTGGCCCAAAAGGGGCTCCTCCCTCCGCGAAGCAATTTTCTAATTATTTTGCGCGCGTTTGGCTTGCAGGACAAGATCAAGGCCGGAGAATATCTCCTCTCACCCTCAATGTTCCTGCCGGAGATCATCATTAAGCTGGTCGGCAATGAAACCGTCGCCCCCAAACAGATCAGGGTCACTTTTCCGGAAGGAAGCTCGATCCATAAAATGGGAGAGATCTTAAAAGCGGCCAGGTATCAGCAATGGCGCGCGTTTCAAAATCTGATCGACGAAGGGATCACCACCGACCGCCGCGCGAAACATAGTAAGTTGTTCCGTTATATATCGAGCGAATCGCCGGAAGGGTATCTCTTCCCGGATACTTATGATTTTTTTCCTGAAGCCGCCCTGGACCTGGTGGTGGAAACGATGCTGCGACGCTTTGAAGCGATGGTCCTTCCCCTTTGGGAAAAAGAAAAAAGCTCCACTAAACTTTCCTTCCATGAGCTTTTAACGCTCGCTTCGATCGTGGAAAAAGAGGCAAAAATACCGGAAGAGCGGCCAATTATCGCTTCGGTCTTTTATAATCGATTAAAGATCGGGATGCCGCTGGCGGCCGACCCGACGGTCAAATACGCCCTGGAAAATCCGTCAAAAAAGGTTTTTTACAACCAGCTGAACGTTGATTCCCCTTACAATACTTACAAGAGAGTAGGGCTTCCTCCAGGTCCGATCTGTAATCCGGGGCTGGATTCGATCAAAGCGACCCTTAAACCGGCTAAAACAGATTTCTTCTTTTTTGTCGCCCGACCTGACGGAAGCCACAAATTCACCAAAACATTTGAAGAGCATAAGAAAGCCAGAGGGAAGAATTAAGCTTATTCCCACTCAATCGTCGCTGGTGGTTTGGAGGAAATGTCGTAAACAACCCGATTGACCTCCGGGGTTTCGTTAATTATCCGATTGGATATGATCTCCAGAAGTTCATAGGGGAGACGGGCCCAATCGGCGGTCATCGCGTCCTTGGAGGTAACCGCCCGAACGGCAATAGTGTTAAGATAGGTCCGTTTGTCACCCATAACTCCAACCGTCCTAATAGGGAGCAGTACCCCGAACGACTGCCATAATTCCTTATATAGACCTGCTTTTTTGACTTCAGAAACAATAATATCATCTACCACTTGAAGGATCTTGACCCGCTCTGGAGTCACTTCTCCAATGATCCTGATCGCCAGACCCGGCCCAGGAAAAGGTTGACGGCTGATGATCTCATCGGGAACCCCAAGTTCGCGTCCAAGAGCTCTAACCTCATCCTTAAAAAGCAATCTTAACGGTTCGATCAACTTAAAGCCCATTTTTTCCGGCAGGCCGCCGACATTATGGTGGGTTTTGATCTTTTTGGCCGCTTTTCCGGTCGTTGTCCCAGGAACGGCGCTTTCAATTACATCTGGATAAAGGGTCCCCTGGGCGAGGAAAGGGATCCGGCCGAGTTTTTTTGCTTCTTCCTCAAAGGTCCTGATAAAATTCTCGCCGATGATCATTCGTTTTTTTTCCGGATCAACGACCCCTTTAAGCCGATCAAAAAAGCGGACCGAAGCGTTGATGTTGTGAAAATTGACCTTAAATCGATTAACAAAGAGGTCGTCTATCTTTTTGGCTTCGTTCTTGCGCATAAATCCCTGGTCAATGAACATACAGACAAGCTGTTCGCCTATCGCCTTATGCATCAGAGCGGCAACGGTCGTGGAATCAACGCCGCCGGAGAGAGCGAGCAGGACGGTCTCTTTTCCGACTTTTTCCCGGATCAATTTGATCTGTTCTTCAATAAAGTTGGCGGTCGTCCAGGTCGGCTGACAGCCGCAAACGACGTAAGCAAAGTTCTTGATGACCTCGATCCCTTTGGGAGTGTGGACGACTTCTGGATGGAACTGGACACCAAATATTTTTCTTCCGGGGTCGCCGGCGGCGGCGTACTTGGTGTTATCGGTGTGGGCGATCTGTTTAAAACCTGAAGGAAGCTTCATGACCGTGTCGCCATGGCTCATCCAGCACTGCAGGTTCGTGTCCAGGCCAGCAAAAATATTCGTCTGGTCGTCGATCGTCAGATCGGCTTTGCCGTACTCACGTTTTTTCCCTTCTTTGACCTCTCCGCCAAGCTCTTTCGCCAGAAGCTGCATACCATAACAGATGCCGAGGATCGGAATACCGGACTGCCAGAGCCTGGGATCGGCTTTTGGCGCTCCTTCTTCATAGACCGAAGCGGGGCCGCCGGAAATAATTACCCCTTTAACCTCTTTTTTAAGCAATTCATCGACAGAAATATCGTGGGGAAAAACCTCGCAGTAAACATTGCATTCGCGGACCCGGCGGGCGATCAACAGGGAATATTGAGCTCCAAAATCAAGAACTGCGATCAAATCATGTTTTTGCTTCGCCATGGCACAGTATATCACAGTCTAAATATTTTTTTCAAATCATTTTGAGGCTATGAACTTCACTATCATGCCGGTGCTCCTGCAGTTCACTGTCGATATGCTCGACATAATATTTGACTTCTTTTAAATCTTTCTCTAAACGACTAATGTCGCTTTTATTTGCCATTCCGGTTAAATCTGCTTTGGTGGCCATTCCAGCCAAATCGTCTTTAGTTGCCATCCCTGACAAATCACTTTTAGTCGCCATTGTTCCCAGGATCAAATCTAATTTTTTCCGCATTTCTTTCATTTCATTCTCCATTTTCCCCAACCTCCTCTGTCTTCTGTCCCGCCTTCGATTCCGCCCTTTATCTTGTCCTTTGTTCCGCCTTCTTTACTTATACATTCCCAACTGCTGGGCTTTCTGGTAAACTTTTCCTTCGGTCAGGATCGAAGGGGCGATCACTACCTCGACCTGCTGCATCTCTTTAATGCTAGCCGCGCCTAATGTCCCCATCGAGGTCCTCAAAGCGCCGACAAAATTCATTGATCCATCGTCAAACCTGGCCGGGCCGTGGAGGATCTCTTTGAGCGGGCCGATGGTACCGACCCGGATGCGCGAGCCGCGCGGCAGAGTAGGCGATGGTGTCGCCATTCCCCAGTGGAAACCGCCGCCGGGGGCTTCCGTCGCTTTAGCGATCGGCGAACCGATCATTACCGCGTCGGCGCCGCAAGCGATCGCTTTGCAAATATCGCCGCCGACCGCCATCCCGCCGTCGGCAATGATCGGAACGTAGACGTTATTCTCTTTATAATATGAATCGCGGGCGGCGGCGCAATCGGCGATCGAGGTCGCCATTGGGACACCGACCCCCAGAACGCCGCGGGAAGTACAGGCCGCGCCCGGTCCGATACCCACAAGAACGCCAGCAACTCCGGTTCCCATCAGGGTCAAAGCGACTTCGTAGGTGACGCAGTTGCCGACCAAAACCGGGACCTTCATCATTGAGCAGAATTCTTTAAGGTCGAGGATCTTGGAGCCGGTCGACTTATGTTTGGTGGAAAGGACGGTCGATTGGACAACGAAGATGTCGACTCCGGCGTCGCGGGCGATCTTGCCGAATTCCAGGGCGTCCTGTGGAATAGAGGAGACAGCGGCGATCCCGCCAAGCGATTTGATCTCTTTGATCCGTTTGGCGATCAATTCTTTTTTGATCGGTTCAAGGTAGATCTTCTGCATCAATTCTACATATTTATCTTTATCGACCGCGGCAATCTCTTTGAGGACTTTTTCCGCGTCTTCATAGCGCGTCCAAACCCCGTGCAGGTTAAGAACACCGAGACCGCCATTTTTACTCATCAAGGCGGCGGTCTTTGGGCTGATCACACCGTCCATGGCGGAGGCGATGATCGGCATTTCAAACTTTTTCCCTCCGATCGTGACGGAGACGTCGGTATCCTCCGGGTTGATGGTGACGATCGACGGGACAAGTGAAATTTCATCAAAACCGTACACGCGCCTGGTCTTTTTCGCTTTACCCAAAGAGATATCCATTTTACTCCTCCATTTTTAAGGTTTTTCCGCTAATCTGCCGGTCAGGTCATAGATCCGCCCGTCGCGGTAAATTTTAACTTTTATCTCCGCTCCCGGCTTTAAGGCGGCGATCGCCTCGTGCATGTCGCCGGCGGTGGAAACCTTGGCCCCGTTTATCTCCCGAAACACGTCAAATTTCTTCAGTCCCATCTCTTCGGCCGGGCTCCCTTTTATGACGTCAAAAACAACCGCTCCGTCAACCATCGGCAGGTCAAGGTAATTGGCGACCCGCCCGTCGACATCCTGCATATTGACCCCAAGCCACCCCCGGATCACCCGGCCGTTGTCAATCAAAGTTTGAACGATCTCCTTGGCCGCGTTTATCGGAATGGCAAACCCGATCCCTTGAGCGCCCGACATGATCGCCACGTTGACCCCGATCACTTCCCCTTTGAAGTTCAAAAGAGGCCCTCCGGAATTTCCCGGATTAATGGCGGCGTCGATCTGGATCAGGTTTTTTTTGCCGATATCCCCCAGGACCCGGCCGGTCGCGCTGATAATCCCCGAGGTCACGCTGTTGGAAAATCCATAAGGGTTGCCGATGGCAATCACCCATTCACCGGGACGTAAATTGGCGGAATCGCCAAGCGGCAGGACCGGCAGGTCAACACCCTGCGGGTCGATCTTTATGACGGCAATATCAAGATCCGGGTCGGCCCCGGCGATCTTGCCGGCGTATTTTTTACCGTCGCGTGTGGTGACTATGATCTCCGCCGCTCCGCGCGTGACGTGTTCGTTGGTAATGACGTAGCCTCTTTTATCAATAAAAAAACCGGAACCGGCCCCGCGCTGGGGGACGATCCGCTCGCGGGAGAAGTTCCTGAACTCTGGCATCACCTGGTAGCCGAAAAAATCATCCGGGTTGAGGAAAGGGGAGGTCCGGATCCGGATATTCTTGATAATATCGATGTTAACGACCGCCCCGCCTTCTTTCTCAACAATGTCGGCGATCGTCCCCTGATCGATGGGGAGGGACTGGGCGAAAACGGAGGCAGAAAAGAAGAGGAGGAAAAAACAAGTCGTTCTCCGGATCATTTCTTACCTCCTTTTTTCTTTTTTTCTTTAGCTCTCTGTTTCGCCGCTTCGATCATATTTTCGAATTCTTCCATGATCGGTTCCGGGATCCAGTTTTCGCCGCAAGTCTGACAGACGTAAGCGGGGACCCCTTCCATCATATACAACTTCCCCCCCTGATAATCCTCGAGGTTAACTTTTTCAAACTTCAGCGGTCCGCCACAGGCCTGGCATTCGCTTGGAGCGGCGTCTTCATTCAGATCTTCAAGATCATTTTTATCTGCCATTGGATTGTGGTGATTATACTAAAAAAATAGGGTAGGCGCAAGACCGCTTGTTATGCTATACTGCTTTTCTACGAGAGGAGCAGCCATGCATTTTAATATCGACAACATTAGAAAAAACGACCCGGAAGTCGCCGCCGCGCTGGATAAAGAATTTGACCGCCAGGAGACCAAGCTTGAAATGATCGCCTCCGAAAACTTTACCTCCCGCGCCGTCATGGAAGCGTGCGGTTCGGTCATGACCAATAAGTACGCCGAAGGCTACCCGGGAAAGCGCTATTACGGCGGCTGTCAGTTCGTCGATCTGACCGAAACCCTGGCGATCAACCGGGCCAAGGAGCTTTTTGGAGCGGAGCACGCCAACGTTCAGCCGCATTCCGGCTCCCAGGCTAATTTTGCCGCTTACTTTGCCCTGATCAAACCGGGCGACACGGTCATGGGGCTCGACCTGTCGCACGGCGGCCACCTGACCCACGGTTCCCCGGTTAATGTTTCCGGGATGTACTTTCACTTTGTCTCTTACGGCGTCAGAAAAGATAACGAAACGATCGATTTTGACGCTTTGCGTTCCGCCGCCAGAGAACATAAGCCAAAACTGATCGTCACGGGAGCGACCGCTTACCCGCGGACCATCGACTTCGTTAATTTCCGCGAGATCTGCGACGAGACCGGCGCCCTGCTGATGGTCGACATTGCCCATATTGCCGGACTGGTCGCCGCCGGGATCCATCCATCGCCGGTCCCAATGGCGGAAGTGGTCACTTCAACTACCCATAAAACCCTGCGCGGCCCGCGTGCCGGACTTATCCTTTGTAAAGAAGCCTACGCTAAAGCGATCGATAAGGCGGTTTTCCCTGGTATCCAGGGTGGGCCGCTTGAACATGTCATCGCCGGAAAAGCGGTCTGCTTCAAAGAAGCGCTCGCCCCGGCATTCAAAGCTTACCAGGCACAGATCGTAAAAAACGCCAAAGCGCTGGCTGACGGCCTGACCAAAGGAGGGCTTCGCCTTGTCTCCGGCGGGACCGATAATCACCTGGTCTTAGTCGACTTGCGGCCGTTCAAGGTGACCGGCAAGATTGCCGAGCTCGCCCTTGATGAAGTCGGGATCACCGTTAACAAGAACACAATCCCCTTTGACCCGGAAAAGCCATTCGTCACCTCCGGGATCAGGATCGGTACTCCCGCGCTGACCACCCGCGGGATGAAGGAAAACGAGATGTCGCTGATCGCCGATCTGATCTGCCGGACCTTGAAAAATCCGGCCGATGAAAAAGTAAAAGAGAGCGTCAAAGAAAAGGTCGCCGAACTTTGCCGGCAGTTCCCTTTATACGGATAATGATTGAATTAATCAACGTAACCAAGAGTTTCACTAACGGAATTCACGCCTTAAGCGGGATCAACCTCCATATCGGCAAAGAAGAATTTGTTTTTCTGGTCGGTTCGTCGGGAGCGGGGAAAACCACGCTAATGAAATTGCTCTACCGGGATGAGATCCCCACCTCCGGAAAGGTGATCGTCGACCGGATCAATGTTACCGAGCTTGACGCCAGCCAGATACCTTACCTTCGCCGCAACATCGGGATCGTTTTCCAGGACTTCAAACTATTGCCCAAAAGGACCGTTTACGAGAACGTCGCTTTCGCCCTTCGGGTGACCGGAGCGCTCCGTTCGACGATCCGCCGCAAGACCATGCAGGCGCTGGAGCTTGTCGGGCTCCTCCGCAGGGTCAACTCTTTTCCGGACGAGCTCTCCGGCGGCGAAAAACAGCGGGCCTGCATCGCCCGGGCGATCGTCAATAATCCTCCGATCCTTCTGGCGGACGAACCGACCGGAAACCTTGACCCGGCGACTTCATGGGACATTCTCCAACTTCTTGATAAGATCAACAAACGGAACACTACCGTGGTTGTCTCTACTCATAATAAAAACATCGTTGATGAGATGAAGAAACGGGTCATTGAGCTTGAAGGGGGGAGGCTGGTCCGCGACCAGCAATTGGGAACATATAATGTTAAGTAGCCTGGAATTTTTCATCGTTGAAGCGTTCCGCTCGATCCGCCGCTCTGCTTTGATGAGCTTTGTCGCTATCGCGACTATCATTGTCTCCCTCACCATTTTTGGGCTTTTTCTTCTTTTAGTGTTGAACATGGGAAATATTGTCGGGAGCATCTCATCCCGCATGGACCTGGTCGCCTATGTTTATAAGGACCTCTCCCTTGACGACGCCGGAGTTATCCAGATCAAGATCTCCAATCTTCCGGGGGTCGAAAAGGTCGAGTTTACTTCAAAAACTGAGGCCTGGAATAATTTCAAAGACGAATTCAACAGCAAATTGAACCTAAACGAGGTCGTCTACGACAATCCTCTGCCGCACACGTATATGGTGAGGGTCAGGAACGCCGACATGCTCCCTCAAGTTGCCAAAGAGATCTCCTCGATCGATGTCGTTGATGAAGTTCGCTATAACGGGAAATTGATCCAGCAGATCAAATCATTGATCAGCGCGGTAAGAGTTGGCGGGACTGCGCTAGTGATCATGCTCTCTTTTGCCACGCTACTAATAGTGGTTAATACCATCAGGTTGACCGTTATCGCCAGAGAGACTGATATCTATATAATGAAACTGGTCGGCGCGACCGATAATTTTGTTAAATGGCCGTTTATCATTGAGGGAATAATAATTGGAGTAGTTGGCGGGGTGACCTCGCTCCTTATCTTGAAGCTTTCTTATGAAGCGGTCGTCAACCGGATCCTGCAAGCTCTTCCATTTTTGCCGTTAATTACCGATTATGGTCTGCTGATGGCAATTTATGCCACGATGTTTTTTGGCGGTACAGCACTCGGAATGATCGGCGGTTATATTTCAGTCTCACGCGTTCTAAAGAACGAAATGCAGTAGGTTTTATTAACCGCGACATGTAGGCGCGGGAAAAGAGGAGATCAAAAATGTTAAGATGGTTCAGGAAAAATACTAAAGGGATCATGATCACCGTTGCGGTTGTTTTTATCGGATCGATGTTTTACGGGTTGAGCTTTTCTCGTTTTAACGATGAAGGTCCCAAAAAACCTTCCGGTCTGGCGTCGGTCAACGGAGAGGAGATCAGTCTCCAGCGCTATCGCGAATTGATCAACCGGCTCGCCCAAAACAGCGGCAAGCAGGTCAGCGCCAGAGACCTTCCCTTTATCGAAACCATGGCCCTGGGCCAGACGATCGATTTCACAATTATGCTCCAGGACGCCAGGAAAAAGGTCCGGGTGAGCGGCAGTGAGATCGATTCGGTCCTCGATAATATCCAGGCCCAAAATAAAATTGCCAACAGGGGGGACCTGGAAAAGGCGCTCAAGAGCTCCGGTTTCACTCTGGGGAGCTTCCGTGATTTTATCAGGGACGATATCCTGGTCCAGAAAATGCAGATGAAGCTCCGGGAAGGGGTCTCGGTCATGCCGGACGACCTCCGCGAAGTTCGCGCTTCGCATATTCTGGTCAAGGAAGAGGATAACGCCAAGCTGATCATGGCCAAGATCAAAAAAGGGGATGACTTTGCCAAGCTTGCCAAGGAGTTTTCGATCGATCAAGGAAGTGCGGTCAAAGGCGGGGACCTTGGTTACTTTTCCACCGGGATGATGGTCAAACCCTTTGAACAAGCCGCTTTTTCCCTTAAAAACGGCGAAGTCAGCGGGATAGTCAAGTCCCAGTTCGGTTACCATATCATAAAAGTCGTCGACTCCCGGCTACGGAAGATCGACTCGGCCAAAGGAAATATCGACGAGATCCTCCTCCAGCAAAAACAGCAGGCGGGCTTTAACCAGTGGCGGGGAGAACTGCAGGCCAAGGCTAAGGTTGAGATAAAGGAACCGACCCTTTTGGCCCACTCTTACCGTAATCAGGGAAAAATGGCGGAAGCGATCGCCGAGTATAAAAAGGCGGTCATTTTCAACCCGGCAAACGCTTATCTGCATGTGTTTCTGGGAGACACTTACATGACCATGGGCCAAAAAGACCAGGCGCTCGCTTCATATGAAGACGCGGTCAGAACAGAAGGGGGGAACCCGGACCTTTACCTGATCCTGGGAAGCGCCCTGGATAAAATGGGAAAGAAAGAGGAAGCGGGGAAGCAATATAAAAAAGCCTCGCTTATCGCCGGAGACGACAAAGCCCTGCACGAGAACCTGCTCAAGGTTTTCCAGGAATTAAAATTACCGACCGAAGCCGCCAGAGAAAGAGCGGAACTCGCGCGCATAGCGAAGAAAGAGAAGTTTGAAAAAGAATTAAGCTCTCCAGCGGTAAAATAGGGCTTTAAGCGGCTAACTTAACCCCGGTTGACAGCAGTTCATCGACTTCGGACTGGGAGCGCCCTTCGGCATAGATCCGCAACAGAGGTTCCGTTCCGGAGGCACGAAAGAGGATCCAGCCGTTATTGTCAAAAGTTAATTTCAATCCATCAAGCGTTTCTGCTTTAGCGACCTTCCTGTTGGCAAATACCTGGGGTGGGGATATTTTTAGTCCATTAACGATTGCCAACCCCCTGTTCGAGTGGATATCTTTTCGATCATAATAGTAATAACCATACTTTTTCATTAATCCATCGACGATTTGCGCAAGGGTCTTTCGTTCTTTAGCCATCAACTCCAACAGCATCAATCCGGCTAATATGCCGTCCCGCTCCGGGATAAAACCCAAAATTCCCATCCCGCCGCTCTCTTCTCCCCCCAGCAGGACCTTATGCTCCAGCATCTCTTTGGCGATGTACTTAAAACCGATCGGCTTGACCAGCAGAGGGACCTTATAGTCAGCGCACATCGTATCGATCAGATTGCTAAGGTTAAAGGTCTTCACCACTTCTCCGGAGAGCTTCCGGTTCTGATGAAGATGCAAAAGGAGGAGCGAAAATATATTGTGGGTGTTGATGTAAGCGCCGGTTTGGTCAAGGGCGGCGATCCGGTCCGCGTCGCCGTCGAGAACGATGCAAACGGCCGGCCGGTCCGATTGCTCGGCACCAAACTTTTTCATGAAGGAGATGGAAGTCCCAAGATTAACCGCCAGCGGCTCCGGGTTGATCCCTCCAAAGGTAGTGTCCCGCTTCCCGCGGATCTCAACAACATTAACTCCCAGTTTTTCGAAATAGCCCGCGCCGCTCCCGTGCATTGGATCGACCACCACCGCCAGCGCGGCGTCGTTGATCGTTTTAATGTCCGCCAGCTCATTGAGCTTGGCCAAATATTCAGGATCGGGATCAAAGACGGTCACGTTGACTGATGAGGGAGTGATCTCCAGTTTATCGGATAAAACCGCTTCAACTCCGGCGGTCGTTTCGGGAAAAGCGGAACCGCCAAACGGTTCTTTGATCTTAAACCCGTTGTAATCGGAGGGATTGTGAGACGCGGTGATCATGATGCCGGCCGATAAAGAGCGGTTTTTTACCGCGTACGAGAGAACGGGCGAGGGGACGGAATGCTCCGTCAAAAAAGCTTTGATCCCGGCGCCGGAAACAACCTCCGCCGCGACCCGGGCAAAGACCTCGGAATTAGCACGATTATCATAGCCGATCGCGATCCCGAAAATCTCTCCTTTGGACCGCAAATGCTTAATTAATGCCTGGGTCACCAGCTCAACGTTAGAGCCGGTAAAATCGTCGGTCATTTTCGCCCGCCAGCCGTCAGTCCCAAATTTAATGACCACCGCCGACCTCTTCAGGGGAGGGATCGCCGTCCGGAACATTCTCCGGAGCTGGGTTTGAT
This sequence comes from candidate division WOR-1 bacterium RIFOXYB2_FULL_45_9, assembly GCA_001771575.1. Classification (GTDB taxonomy): domain Bacteria; phylum Margulisbacteria; class WOR-1; order O2-12-FULL-45-9; family XYB2-FULL-48-7; genus XYB2-FULL-45-9. The sequence continues at coordinate 374,349 of MEUD01000001.1, forward strand.
ACATCTTCGGGGGCAAGGTCGCCTTCAGGGACCCCTCCATCTTCAGCATTGACCTTATTTTCCTGGATCACGGTCTCTTCCGGGATCAGCGGCCTGGGGAAATCCAGCGGGGACATTTTCGCCAGCGCCGTGGTATTGTATGCCTTCCAGATCCTGGGACAAACCCCAACCTCCGCGACCCCTTTCATTGGGGTATTGTCGTCATTTCCGACCCAAACACCGGTCACCAGCTGGGGGACAAAACCGATAAACCAGGCGTCTTTGAAATCCTGCGAGGTACCGGTCTTAGCGGCGGCCGGCCGGCCGATATTGGCTCGATAGCCAGTCCCGCGCGAGATCACTCCCCGCATCATGTCGACCATGATCGCCGCGACGTTCGGATCAAGTACCCGCCGCTCGACGATCTTGTTCTGATAAAGGACGACCCCGTCCCGACTTTCGATCTTGACGATCGCCGCCGGTTCGACCCTGATCCCCTGGTTGGCCAGGACCCCATAAGCGGAGGTCATCTCAAGAAGGGTCACTTCCGAGGCGCCGAGCGCCAGGGAGAGGGAAGGCTCCAGCCGGCTGGTAATCCCCATTTTTTGGGCAACGCTGATCGCGTTGGGAATACCGACTATCTCGAGCAGTTTGACCGCCGGGATATTAAGCGATTTTTCCAGGGCGGTCCGCATGGTCACCGCTCCCTGGAATTTGCCGTCAAAGTTTTGCGGGGTCCAGGTCCCGTCCGGGTTCCATTTGTTGACCCAGACCTTAAAGGTGGTCGGCGCGTCCTGGAGCATAGTATAGGGCATCAACCCCTGCTCGATCGCCGCGGTATAAACGAACGGCTTAAAAGAGGAGCCGGGCTGGCGCTTGGCCTGGGTCGCTCGATTGAACTTGCTCTCTAAAAAGTCGGCCCCGCCAACCATCGCCCTGATATAGCCGGTGGTCGGGTCGATCGACAGAAGGGCCCCCTGGGTGAACTTATACTTTGGTCCTTCGTTCTTGATGAATTCAGAGACCGCTTTTTCCGCGGCGAACTGCATGGAAGTATCAAGGGTAGTGTAAACCCGCAAGCCGCCGTGATAGACCATCTCCTGGCCGTAAAGATCGGTCAGCTCCTGTAAAACATGGCTGATAAAGTAAGGGGCGATCTCGCCCCTCATCTTCAGGTTCTGTGGGAAAAAGTTCAGCGCGACTGCGGCCGCCAGCTTGGCCTCTTTTTCGTCGGCCAAATGATGGCCGATCATTTTGTTAAGAATATCGATCTGGCGGAGTTTGGCCCCTTTTAAATTGCGGTAAGGGGAATAGAGCTCCGGCCCGCGAATGATCCCGGCGATCATTGCCGATTCAGCCAGGGTCAATTCAGAAGCGTGTTTGTTGAAATAAAGGTTGGCCGCCGACTCGATCCCGTAAGTGTTATGGCCAAGATAGACCTGGTTGAGGTACATCTCCAGGATCTCTTCTTTGGTATAGCGGCGCTCCATCTGAACGGCCAGGATCGCCTCGGCCAGTTTGCGGGTCAGGGCTTTTTTCTTGGTCAGGAAAAGGTTCTTGGCCAACTGCTGGGTCAGCGTACTCCCCCCTTCAACGACCCGGCCATAGGCGAAATTTTTGATCGCCGCCCGGGCGATGCCATAAAAATCAAGCCCGCGATGATTGTAAAAGTTGGGGTCTTCGGTCGCGATGACCGCTTTAATGAAATAGGGAGAGATCTTGGAGAGTGGGACCACCTGGCGGTTTTCTTCCTGATGGAAGCGGGCCAGGATCTTGTCGTCAGCGGCGTAGAGAATGGTGCTCTCGCTCGGCACGTATGAGTTGATCATCTGCACGTCGGGTAGTTGCTGCAGGATCTGGAGAGAGGCCCCGGAGACCGCCGCTATAATTATAAAAAACAGGATCAAAATGATCCGGCCGGGACGGATTTTCATGATCAAATTATAACATGTTTTCCTTGATAAGAAATACTCCATGTGATATATTTTCCTATATGAAAGTCCTAGTCATTCACGGCCCAAACCTGTCGCTCCTCGGTGAGCGGGAGACCGATGTTTACGGCAAATTGACCCTGGAAGAGATCAACAAAGCCCTGCTTGAATCCGCCAAAAACGAGGGGGTTGAGCTGGAAATCGTCCAAATGGACAGCGAAGGGGAAATCGTTGAAAAGATCGGGAGCGCGCGAAAATCGTTTCAGGCCCTTTTGATCAATCCCGGAGCCTATACTCATTATAGTATCGCCATCCGCGACGCGGTCGCGGGGGTCAAGATCCCGACCGTTGAGGTCCACCTCTCCAATATCTACGCTCGCGAAGAGTTCCGCCAAAAATCGGTCATTGCTCCGGTCGCGGTCGGCCAGGTCTCCGGCTTTGGCCTGAACAGCTACCTCCTGGGTCTCAAGGCGGCTATCTCTGTCGCCAAATAATGAACCCCAGACAACAGCGGGCGGTCGAGATCGCCCGCGAGGTGATGACTAGCCTCCGGATCAAAGCCGGGCAGAGCGAACGGGAAATCGCAGATTGGATCATCCGGGAAATAAAAGCGCGGGGGGGGAAACCGTCTTTTAACGTTATAGTTGCTTCAGGTGTCCGCTCGATCGATCCTCACGCCAAACCATCGAAAAATAAGATCAAAAACGGCGAGCAGGTCATGGTCGATCTGGGAGCCAAATATAAGGGCTACTGCTCCGATATCACCAGAATGTTCTTTGTCGGCAAACCAACCAAAAAATATCTTCACTATTATAGTATAGTAAAAACAGCTCAAAAAATGGCGATCGAGGCTGTTCGGGACGGGGCTTATTGCCGCAATATTGATCTGACGGCCCGTACACATATTAAAAGATTATGCTTCAAAGCCTGCCATATTAAGGAAAAGGACTGCCCCGGCGAATGCTTTATTCACACCACCGGCCATGGGGTTGGAAAAAAGATCCATCAGTTCCCCAGGATCTCTCTAAAAAGCCGGGCAAAATTAAAAGCCGGGATGGTGATCACGGTTGAGCCCGGCATTTACCTTAAAGGGTGGGGCGGGATCAGGCTTGAGGATATGGTCGAGGTCACCAAGAATGGCTGTGCCTTATTGACTCGCTAGAAAGCTTGACAACATCGTGGCCTGATTTGTTCTGCCAATGCTTAAAATAACGTGGTAACAACACTTCACCAGGGAAGCTAATCCTTTAAGTGGTTGTTTGTTCTTAAAATACAAATTGATAAGACCAGACCAACTGGAAAGATGCCTTGGGTTTTTATCAACTGAATTAGTCAGCGATCTGATCGCTAAAGCGGTTTGATTGTTTGTTTGATAGGCGACACCCAAAAGGTACCAGACAAAATAATCCCGACTGTTCTCTGGGATAGTCTCCAAAAAGTCGATTGTTTGTTCCGGATTGCTGTCAATTGCTTGCAACAAAATCTCGGTCGCCTGTTCAACCTTCTTTTTTATAATTGATATTTTTGCGGCGCAACAAAGGGCAAACGCGTCACCCGGGTTGTTTTGCCTGGCCTTGGCTATTATCGCTTCGGCCTCATCGATTCGGTCCAGCCTTATCAGCGTAAGAATTAAATTTTCTTGAGCGGCTTGATACTCCGGCCTAATTTTTCTGGCCGCGATAAAACACTTTCGGGCCAGATCTAAATCTCCGGCCTGGTTTCTACTGGCGAGAGCGATCCCAAGGTTGTTCAAGGTAACGGCGTCGTTTTCACCGCACTCAACAATAACGCCCAAAACGGAGATTGCTTCATTCAGGTTGTCTTGGGCGGCGCGGAAATAACCTTCATTCGCATAATGTTTGGTCAGGCCAATGGCATCAGAGACGACTGTTGCTGGTTTTTTGCCCGAGCGTTGCAGAGTTCCTTCGGCTGGGTCAAAAATAAAATACTCATCCTTAATAGTCACCAGGACATTAACATGAGTTTCATCCCGTACTAAATTATATTCCGCCTGGATCCCGGCGATCCTTAATAGGCAAATCAGGAGATTGCTCATTTCTGAGCAAGCGGCAAAACGATCCTTGAGATTAGCGGCAATTAGTTCTTTTGGCAATAAGTTGCCGTGTTTTTTCCTTTCGATTGTATTGGGATCTTCGGAATAATAAATCTCTAAGCCCCCTTCCGCTTCAGACAAACCCCGATAACGATAACAGGAAAACTCTTGTTCAATAAAACTAAACGGGCTTTCCTGTCCGTTGATCTTTATTGAACCTGGCAGATTCATGGCCAAGCGTTTAACTAACGCTTTAGAAAGATTTTCCCCTTTGACAGGATGGAACACGGAACAAAACAGCACCAGGGCCTGTTTTAGCTTGTCACCCTGATGATAATCCTGATAACTGCTAATTAAAAGATTAACGTGCGAAACAAGGCTTGGTTCGGTCAGATCATAAGGATTTTCAACGCCAATATTGTGCAGGAGCGCGGCAACTTTTTGGAATAATTCGGGGTTTTGGCGGGCTTTGGCAGTAACCAGCCCTAGCAATTCAATCGTCGGTCGAGAGGAACCAGTTAATTCATTATGATTAGCAAAACTTCTAAGGCGAGCGCCGCGATTGCCTAAATTCTGAACACCAAGTTCCCGGACAATCTGGTATCTCAAAGTCCTAATGCCTGCGGTAATAGTATTAATGGTTGACAATCTACGCCTCTTTTATTAAGCCTAAGTCGTTCTGCATATATATCGATAATATTTAACTGAAATTTCAATTTTTAAGTCATGAATTTTATGTTAAAATAAGTCTTCTTATGAAGACAATAGCCATCATTGTAGCGGGCGGGATGGGTCGGAGAATGGGGAAAGACAAACAGTTTCTCCCCATCGCCGGCAAGCCAATGGTCGCCTGGAGCCTGGCCGCTTTTGAGCGGAGCAAAGAGGTTGACGGGATCATTCTGGTGGTCGCGAAAAACAATATCGCTAAAGCGGAAAAGCTGAAAAGCAAAAAATTGCTCGCCATCGCTTTAAGCGGCGCCGAGCGCCAGGACTCGGTCCACAATGGCCTAGCCCTCCTGCCAAGGTCCGCCAAAATTGTCCTGGTCCACGACGGCGCCCGTCCGGCGATCGATATCGATACCATTGCCGCCGCGATCCGGGCGGCCAAACAACACGGGGCGGCGGTCGTTGGCGTCCCGGTGAAGGATACAGTTAAACGGGTAACGGGCGACGGGAAACGGATCAAAGAAACCCTTGATCGCAGCACTCTTTGGCTGGCGCAGACCCCGCAAGCTTTTAAGACCTCCTTATTATTGAAAGCTTATGCTAAAATTAAGGGGTCATGCACCGATGACGCCATGGTCATGGAAGCGGCCGGGTTTCCGGTTGTCATGGTCATGGGAAGCTACAAGAATATCAAAGCCACGACCCCTGAAGATCTGGAATATTTAGAAAGGGTGCTGGCAAAAAGGAGTTAACGTGGATTACATCGTCGATTGGTCCCTGGCTCTGCTTACAAATTTTCCTTTTGTAGCGGTGGTGGTCTCCTGGTTCATCGCTCAATCGCTCAAGGTCTTCTTTTACTGGCACGAGGAAGGGAACTTTTCCCTCTGGCATTTTTTTGAGGCAGGGGGGATGCCGTCAGCCCATTCGGCCTCGGTCACCGCTCTGACCCTGGCGATAGCCATGACCCAGGGATTTTCTTCGCCAATCTTTACCGTCTCGCTGGTCTTCGCCCTGATCGTCATGTACGATGCGACCGGAGTCAGGAGGGCCGCAGGCAAACAGGCCGAGATCTTGAACCGGGTGGTCGACGACATCTACGCCAACGGTCGGGTCAAGGTCGAGAAGCTCAAGGAGATCCTTGGTCATGAACCGACCGAAGTCTTTGCCGGGGCGGCGCTGGCGATCGTCCTTACCATTCTTACATACAATGTCTACTTTGCTCGATAAGCTTAAACTTCCGGAAGCGCTCCGGGAGCTTTCGACCAAACAGCTAGAAGATATTTCCCAGGAGATCAGGCAAAAGATCGTTGAGGTCGCGTCCAAGAACGGCGGCCACGTCGCCTCCAGCCTGGGAGCGGTAGAGATCGCTGTTTCCCTTCACGCTTCTTTCAACAGCCCGCGTGACAGGATCATCTGGGACGTCGGCCATCAGGCTTACGCCCACAAGATCCTGACCGGACGGCTTTCGAACTTCCATACTCTGCGGCAGGAAAACGGACTTTCCGGTTTTCCAAATATCGACGAAAGTCCTCATGATCCTTTCACCGTCGGCCACGCCTCGACCTCTATCTCCCAGGCGGTCGGACTGGCACACGCCCGCGACCTGGCTGGGGAAAAGAATCATATCGTGGCGGTGATCGGCGACGGCTCGCTATCCGGCGGGCTCTCCTACGAAGCGATCAACAACGCGTCGTCGCTAAAAAGCAACATGATCGTCATTCTCAACGACAATGAGATGTCGATCTCCCGAAACGTCGGCGCCCTTTCCAATTATCTGACCAGGTTCTCGACCAGCGGGGCGTATCTTGAACTGCGCAACCGGATAGAAGGGATCGTCAAAAAGATCCCGCGGGTCGGGGTCTCTCTTTTTGACGCCGCCAAGACCTTGAAGGACAGGACCAAGCATATTGTCGTCAACTTTAAGGTGGACGTCATTTTTGAACAGCTCGGGTTTAAATACTTTGGGCCGATCGACGGCCACAACATCCCGCTGATCATGAGCACCCTGCACCACGCCAAAGAGATCCAGGGACCGGTCCTGATCCATGTCCTGACCAAGAAAGGGAAGGGGTATCCGCCGGCCGAAAAAGAACCGACCCGCTTCCACGGCACCGGCCCTTTTGACATCAAAACGGGAGCGGCCGTAAAAAGTGACGCGCCAAAAAGTTATACCGCCGTTTTTGGCGAGACCCTGGTCAAGCTGGCCGACGCCGATCCAAAGATCGTCGGCATCACCGCCGCCATGATCGACGGGACCGGACTTGAAGAGTTCTGCCGGAAGCACCCGGCTCGTTTCTTTGACGTTGGGATCGCCGAAGAGCATGCCGTAACCTTTGCTGGAGGATTGGCCAAAGGGGGCTTCAAGCCGTTCCTTGCTCTTTACTCGACCTTTCTTCAGCGCGCCTATGACGAGATTGTCCACGACGTTTGCCTGCAAAACCTGCCGGTCGTCTTCGCGATCGACCGGGCCGGGATCGTCGGCGAGGATGGCGCGACCCACAACGGAATATTTGATCTCGCCTTCCTCCGCTCTCTCCCCAACATCTCGGTCATGGCCCCCAAGGACGAGAACGAATTTCAGCAAATGCTGTATAGCGCGAGCAAAGCGGCCGGACCGGTCGCCATCCGTTATCCAAGGGGGAGCGGGATCGGCGTCGCGCTCAATAATGAGCTCCGCCAGCTGACGATCGGGCGGGGCGAGATCGTCCACAAAGGGAAAGGAGCAAAGATCCTGGCGATCGCCATTGGTTCCATGGTCCATCCAACGATCGAGGCGTCGAAGCTTGCCGAAGCTAATGGGGATGGGGTGACGGTCATTAACGCCCGCTTCGTTAAACCGCTCGACCGTGAACTTATCCTGAAGGAAGCGAAAAAAGCCGAGAGGATCGTCACTGTTGAAGAAGGGGTCCTGGAAGGGGGCTTTGGTTCCGCCATCCTGGAATTATTGACCGAAGAGGGGCTAACCAAACCGATCAAGCGTCTTGGTTTTCCTTCAAAGTTCATCGAACACGGCAAAAGACCCGATATTCTTGAGAAATACGGTCTCTCCCCGGACAAGATCGCCAGATCTTTATAGATACTGAAATTTTCCATTTTTTTCATCGAACACATTATAACCATGTCATTTAAAAGCAAACCGGTTCCTTCATCCCTCCTGCGTCCAAGACCCAGCGGGAGCTACAGCGAGATCGACAATAAATTTGTCGCCAGGAAACGACTGCAGCGCCTCTGGCTTGATCTTAGACCTTCATCCGGCAATGGGCCGAAAGAAATGAGACTGATCAACGAAGCAGCCGATTTATATATTAACAACGACATCCTGGATGCCGACACCCTTCCGGTCCTCCACCATTTCGCGATCCAGATCGCCGAAGCCCAAGCCAGGACCGGAGCAAGCGATACCGTAGATAAGTTGTTCGCGATCATCAGGGCGAGCAACCGGAAAATCAACAACCGAGAGTTCGGCAATGCTCTTTTGACCGGAGCGGTCGAGGCTTGCCATCGAGCCGTCAGATTTGACCTGGCATTGCGGATGGCCGAAGGGATCACTGAACAAGTTTTATTGGTGGAAACGCATTTCAAGACCGCCGCACTCGCGCAAAGCGGCAATCAGCAGGGGCTGGCTGTCCGCTGTCTGACCCAATACATTTTTCCGGCGATCGATCGGTTGGAGCAAAAAGAGGCGAGGGTTAAATATCTTCTCGCCGCCGCTGAATTAAGCCTGGCTTTATCCCTGCTGGTCGAAGCCAAACTGATCGTTTTCAAGGTTATCGACCACCTAAGCAGTATGGATTACGTCCGCCTGGAATCGACGGCGATCCTGATGACCAGGCTCGGCCTGAAAGAAGAGGCGATCCATCTATTGACCGACAACTGGTTCCGCGAATCGTTCACCGAAGATCCGCGATACCTGTCCGAACAAGATATCCGCCTGAACCTTATCGGTCAGCGTTTTCCCCGCTTCGCCGCCTTCCTGCGGGGATAGTTTGCCCGCCACCGGCTTTCATGATATATTTTACCCATGCAGACCGATATTGAGATCGCCCAACAAGCCAAACTTAAAACAATCAATGAGATCGCCGGCGGCGCCGGGATCAACCGAAATGATATAGAACTGCACGGCTGTTTTAAGGCTAAGATAAATCTTGATGCTTTAAAAAAGAGAAAAAAGAACCGGAGCGGTAAATTGATCCTGGTCACCGCCATGACCCCGACCCCCAAAGGGGAAGGAAAAACAACAACTACGATCGGTTTGGCCCAGGCGCTTCGCAAGATCGGCAAAAAGTCGATCGTTTGCGTCCGCGAACCATCGCTCGGCCCGGTCATGGGAATGAAAGGAGGGGCGGCCGGGGGAGGCTTTTCCCAGGTCCTGCCGATGGAAGACATCAATCTCCACCTGACCAGCGACATTCACATGGTCACTTCGGCCCACAACCTGCTGGCAGCGATGCTTTACAACCACATCTTTCAGGGGAACGAACTGCAAATCGACGAACAGAGGATCGTTTGGCGTCGGGTCATGGACATGAACGACCGCTCCCTGCGCGGCCAGTTTGACATTACCGCCTCATCGGAGGTAATGGCGATCCTCTGTCTTTCGACCAGCGTAACCGACCTGAAGGACCGCCTCGGCCGGATCATTGTCGCCTACGACAAAAGCGGCAAACCGGTCCGCTCGGCCGATCTTAAGGCCCAGGGAGCGATGGCCCTGCTTCTCTGGGACGCTCTGAAACCGACCCTGGTCCAAACGATCGAGGGAACGCCCGCTTTTATTCACGGAGGCCCGTTCGCCAATATCGCCCACGGATGCAGTTCTCTGGTCGCCACCCAGCTGGCCCTCAAGCTTGCCGATTATGTTGTTACCGAAGCCGGCTTTGCCAGCGACCTGGGAGCGGAAAAGTTTTTTGACATCAAATGCCGGGTCGGCAACCTGGCGCCCGCGGCGGCGGTCCTGGTCGTCACCAAACAGGCGATCGAGCGGCACGGTTACGAGAACGTTGCCAAGCATGTTGAGAACCTTCATCAGTTCAACGTTCCGGTCGTCATTGCCATCAATAAAAAAGAGGACGATACCCAGGATGAGCTGGTCAAAATAATAGAAGAGTGCGGGCGTCTGCACGTCCCGGCAGTCGTTTCCGACGTCTGGGCCCTGGGAGGCGAGGGGGGAAAAGAGCTTGCCAAAATGGTCATTAAAGCGATCGACAAAAAGATATCCTACAAACCGCTCTACAGGCTGGAACAACCTGTCAAAGAGAAGATCGAAAAGATCGCCAGGGAGATCTACGGAGCAGCCGGGGTCGACTGGACCGACCGGGCCCTCTCCGACCTGGAGTTTGTCAAACAACTCGGGATGGACCACTTTCCGGTCTGTATCGCCAAGACCCAGTATTCGCTAAGCGACAATCCAAAATTGTTCGGCGCTCCCAAAGATTTTATGATCACCATTAAAGAGCTCAAACCTTCGGCCGGGGCCGGTTTTATTGTCGTCTTTGCCGGTGATATCATGACCATGCCGGGGCTCCCCAAACACCCGGCCGCCGAAAACATGGACATTGACGAAGAGGGAAAGATCGTCGGCTTGTTCTAACCGCTTGAAATTTCCGCTATTTTCCGCTGATAAATCGGCATGATGAAGCCTGTTTCCTACCAATCGCGGCCGAGTTTTGTTCTCCGCAGGGTAAGGGGGCTGTTTGCCTACGAGAAAACGATGCGCGCCCTGCAAAAAAGATTTGCCGACGGCACTTTTCGGCCGACCTTCAGCCGGGACGCGGCTAATTTCAACTTTCGCGAAATGATCATCCGGCCTCATTATGGAGGCAAATTCCTGGTCCACCTGCCAAATACATTTGACGATTGGCAGGATTTGTTTGATTGGATATTCAAACGGATAAATTTCAACCGGGAGGCTCTTATTCATTTCACACCGGCCGCTAGAGCTGGTCACGCACGTCTTATCCGTGATCAGCTGGAAAACATCTCGGTTATTGAAAATTGGCTGTTTTACAATAAAAATATTTTAAACGAACTGATCGATAATTTTTAGTGTTATAATAAATATATGATCAATCAAAAGAGGATCGAAAAAGCGATCAAAGAGCTTCTTCTGGCGATCGGTGAAGATACCAAGCGGGAGGGGATCAAGGCGACCCCCAAGCGGGTCGCCGAAATGTACGCCGAGCTTTTTTCCGGCCTCCACGAAGATCCCGCCAAACATTTAACGACCTTTAAACAAGGCGAGCACGAAGAGATGGTCATGCTCAAAGAGATCCCGTTCTATTCGATCTGCGAACATCACCTGGTCCCGTTCTTCGGCAAAGCCCACGTCATTTACATCCCGACCAAAGGTAACGTCACCGGCCTCTCCAAGCTGGTCAAAGTGGTGGAAGGGTATGCCAAGCGGCCGCAGGTCCAGGAGCGGCTGACCAGCCAGATTGCCGATTGCCTGATGGCCAAGCTCAAGCCGCTCGGGGTCCTGATAATTATTGAAGCCGAACACCTCTGCATGTCGATGCGGGGGATAAAAAAACCGGGGACCAAAGTCATAACCTCGGCCGTCCGCGGCGTTTTTGAGAAAGACGCCAAAGCCCGCTCCGAAGCTCTTTCCTTAATTAAAGACTAATTAAATGTTGACAACCTATTTTCACTTTGCTAACATATAAACGGATACTTATATGATAAACCACTGCTTAGATTTCTTTAAAGCGATATCCGATGGGACCCGGCAGAAGATCTTTGAACTGCTGGAGGGGAAAGAGCTGTCGGTCGGGGAGATCGCCACTAAAATGAAGCTGACCCAGCCGAACGTTTCGCACCACTTAAAAGTCCTAAAACAATGCGGCTGTGTCCGTTCTCACCGGAAGGGGAAGAACGTTTTCTATTCGGTCAATAAAGATAGCATGGTCAGCTGCTGCGGCAATTTCTTCGGTAAATTCAAGATCAAGGTCGAAAAGGAATAATTTTTTTCCCTTACATATAAACATGTGTTTATATGTAAGCCAAGGACTAGTACTCGAGGGAGAATCCCTCGACAAGCTCGGGATAAAGGAGGTGAGCTAAATGAGCAAAGAAAAAGATTGCTGTGACATCAAGGTCAAGAAGGTTGAGGACGGTTACGAGATCAAGGTCAGCGGCGAGGATGTCGAAAAATGCCTCGGTAACTGCCTGAAGAACTGCTGCAGCGACAAATCGGATAAATAGAGAACTTGCCGAATAGCCCCTCGGCGCCGGGGGGCTGACTAGGCTTCACTTCTTGGCAAACAATTTCTCGGCCGGACAGCCAAGCTCTCTTTGTTTGCAGTTAGGGCAAAGGAGCGTGCCGCGCATGTAGCCGGTAACTGGAAAAGCGAGAATGGCGTTCGCGATCATTAAGACCAGCGTTAGCCAATTAAAGTGGACGAATAAATAGACTAAGCCCCCCAGGAATGGGATCAGAAAAAGGAGCAAGTCAGGAACAAGGTCCCGCCAACCAAACACCTTGGCCGTGAACTTTTTGGGATCGTCTTTCTTAAAGAAAAGAGGGGCAATGATCCCTTTCCCCGGACCGCAGAGTTTACCGTAGTAGTAACATGAGCGGCAAGCGCCAGCTAAGACTCGATATTCGCTCCAAAGGCAGAATAGGAGGTAAAGGATAACCGTAATCTGGCCAAAGCCGGACAAGATGATCGCGCCGAGCGAATAGATCGATAGCGATAATAGAATCGATAAGGCTGGGATCCAGACGGGATAGTTTTCATAGTGCTTATTCATGACTCATATTTTGCCACTCTGAAATAAAGGTGTCAATTGGGGAAAATCTAAGGCTTTTTCTTCAGATACTCTTTGAAAGGCCGATCAGCCTCGCTCTCAACGATATCCGGTTGCGCCGGAGCGGGGTATTTTCAACGTTTCCGGCGTGGGGAGAGCGGAGGTCGTTTGCCAATTTTTGAATAATTGTTCAAGCTCCCGGCTGAGATGCGCCGGATTAGCATCGAAGATCTTTTTCATTTGAAGCGCCAGTTCGCGGTTTTTAGAGAGACGGACGCTATTTTCCAATTCAAGCGCGAGGCGTTCGGGTTCGGACCGGTAGAGGATGTAAGCGGTCGACATCGCGGCGACGGTCTCCAGCAAGCCGCTATCGGAGGCGCCTAGCTGGCCCCATTCCTGAAGGGCTTCGTCCAGGCCTGCCCGGTCAAAGGGTTCCCCGTTAAACCCGGCGGCAAGAATATTTTTTATCCGGTCAACAATGTCGCTGACCCGCCCGATTTCCGGCATGACCGGCGCGAGGATCGTATTCCATTTTTTGATACACGCTCCAATCTCTTCCAGGGGAGCGTTCCGCAACTCCGCTTGCGCCTGTTGAATAAGCCGTAACTGGCCGAGCGTCTCTTCCATAGTAAGCTTCGCGGTGGCGGACCTTTTGAGCGGTTTTGCTGACGCTTCGATCGATTCAACCTGGTCGTCTTTCAGGTTAATGATAACCGGCGGCAAGCCGAGATCAGCAAGCAGATCTTTTGGCACACGTGGAGGAAGGAAACTACGCGACAGCTCCAAGCGGAGAGTAACTTCACCGGTCTGATAGTTGTTAACGAGGTGCGGCCCGATCGCGCGACAGACTTTGGCGCCGAATTTGAAGATCGATCTGGTAGTTTCGGTCCGATAAGCAACTTTGCCGATATTATAAGCAATTTCACGGGCAACTGAACGGATAGACATATAGACCTCCTGGGATAATAGGGGTTCCTTAAGTATATCGACAGTTATAAAGGAAATTTCAGGGAATATTAGGAGAAAACTCGAAATACTAAATTCGAAATACGAAGCAAATACGAAAATCGAATTTCTAAGGTTCAAAACAGTTTTGGATTTTCTTAACCGAATTTCTAATTTGTTTCGAATTTCGATATTCGGGTTTCGTATTTATGCAGAAGAAGTGCGTCCGGCGGCGGCGAGGCGCGTTTCGTCACGCGAAGAGAGAAGGGCGGGTCGTTGTCGATGAGGGGAGTGGGGTTGGGGAACCGAAACTCAGCAATTAGATGAAATCGCTAAAAGAGATTATAGGATCTCGTCATTTATTTAAATCATTAAACAAACTTAACCATTTTTTAACAATATTTCTAAGGCCGTCAATTTTTGTCGATTTCAATTGACGCAAAAAAGCACTTAAACCTTCAAGCCTTTGAGACAGATCACAACATTCAACTGAAAGCTCATGATTGTCACACATAAATATCGAGCAAGCTTCTGAAGAAACATGATTATGCTTCTCTTTAAACGCAATTAAATATTTTGGAATAACATTTTCCAACAAATCATTCAATTCAATTAATTGATGATCTTCCGTTCGTTCACTCACATATTCATGTCTTACAAATGAAATCTTTTCAGTATAATTACATGGCAAAAATATATAATAATTTGCTCTTGCAAACATCCCCAATATCTTGAATAGCTGAAAACATGAGCCAAATATTTTTGGCGCCAACAATATTGGCATACAATCATTAGTTACAGCCTTATTATATATTGAACTAATTTCTTTACTATCAGGATAAATCCAGTTTTCAGAGTTATAATATCTAATTAATAAAGTTGCGTTATTAAACCGATCTGCACGAACTAAGCATTCAGAATAACCATCTTCTTGATTAATCTCAGTCCTTAATATCCTGTAATCATTTGCTTGGCAGGTATTTACTAATATTTCTGTAATAGCAGACAAAACATAATCAGATTTAGCATATTGATGCATATTATCAATAATTGTTTGTTGCGCTCTTATTGCCACCTCACGATCGGGCAGGACGATTTTTGCCCTTGTGATATATTCCAATCTATTTTTTGTAGTAATTTCAAACGATGAATGTTTCTGAAATCGGCTTGAATTTATAACTATTTTCAAGGCAAGAGGATCTAATCTTCTACCCCAAGGACCAACTTCGCACAAATTATATCTTATATCATAAAATGAAAGAACATCATGCTTTAATAATAATTCTTCTATTCGATAATTAACAAAAAAACATATATCCTCAGAAGACAGGCCCAATAAAGAACTTCGTTTAAGATTGGAAATTATCTCTTTAATTTGCTTATTTCTTGAATACGTATGCATATATTTATGTATGTTATATTATATAATATAACAGCTTTCTCCTTTTATCCAAAATATTTAATCAATATTATTATATAATAATATGCTCATAAAGAACAATATGATATCATATTTAACCAACAATATGCCAAATATAGCACATATATCATATTTCTTGACTTCTAATATGCAATATATAGCATATTGCATTGACACAAATATAACATATATGTTATATTTACCTGTGTTATTAGTTATAAATGGGGGTGGCAATTTGAAAGATTTAAATGATTTAAAACTTAAACAGGTTTCTATCGCAGTTAACGAAGGCCGTCCGATCCCAGTTGAAAAATTAGGTCAATGGATTAGGGATGTCCGAGAAGCCTTAGGTATGACTCAAAAACAGTTATCAAAAAGGCTCCATTTAGCCCAGTCTTCGCTTTCAAGAATTGAAGAAAATGCAAAATCTTGCACAATAAATACATTAGCAAAAATTGCAACTGGTTTGCAATGTGAGTTTATGGGTGTTTTAATTTCAAAGGATGGGTTAGAAAATATTATCAAATTAAGAGCCGAAATAAAAGCTAAAGAAATTTTAAAACAAACATTTGCGAATATGGCCATGGAAAAACAAATGCCTGATAATAATGCATATATTTATCAATTAAAAAAGCTCACAGAAGAACTGACAAATAATCCCGGCCCCAATCTGTGGGAAGAATAGTTGCTTTTCACAGAAGATATCCCTGGAGCAACCCCAATAGATGATGTGTCTGGTCTTATTCCAACACATATATCAACCCGTTCCGAATTAAATGAGTGGGAAACAGCAAATATTCTTAAGGCCGTAAAATACCATCTTTCGGAAAAAAGAAAATTAACTATTAATATCCAATGGCTAAAAAAACTGCACAAAGAAATGTTTGGAGAATCATGGAAATGGGCTGGCAAGTTTAGACAAAGAAATCTCAGCCTAGGGATCGATTGGCACAACATTAACGATCAAATCAAGGCGCTTGTTGATGACATTGCATACTGGAGAAAGAATAATAGTTTAAGCATTTTTGAACAGAGCATTCGTATTCATCATCGCCTTGTTAAAATACATCCTTTTGAAAATGGAAATGGACGACATGCAAGATTAGTGTCTGATATTTATTTATATAACAACAATGAATCACGTCCAATTTGGCCAAGCGATGAATTGATAGAAAAAAGTAACATAAGAGATAAATACATTTCTGCCTTGAAGGATGCTGATAGCGGAAACTATTCAACCTTGAAACATTTCACAGCCGAATTAATGAAGAGATGATTACTCTCCTTTAATTTTCCCCTGAAATTCCCCATTATTTTGCCCGATTAATAGGTGCCCTTATTTACAAAATGTGGAGGAATTTAAATGAGTATTTCGGATAAATTTAGGAACCCAATCTTCCGGGACCGATATATTAAAGCTGGGGCTATTCAATCGGCTATGACCCAAAGCATTCTTAGGTTAGATATTAGGCTAAGGCTCCCAATCTTGGCGCAAGGCTTGTTCTCCTCGCTGGGAGGACGGTTCAAGGAAGCTTCGCTTCAAGACGTACTCGCCGCCTTAAAGCCCGACCTAACTCAACAAGCCGCTAAAATGCTCGGCTTAACTTCGTCAAGAGTAACTCTCAAGTATTTACGCTACAAAATCATGCCGGCCCAGTTAGGCGAGTTGGACAGCATCGTCACCGCCAGAGGATTTCGGCGAATAGGCGGCATCATGGGCGTGATCTCCGTCCACCAGTTTCCTAACTCCAAACTCTGTCTCGCCATCGAAGTCGATCCAAATCGCCAGGATCCAACCCTAACTTTAGCCGGGGTCGGCTTTATGGGTGAAAAACCGGCCGATTTTGCCGCCACCTTTGCTGAAATGCCGGGAGTGGGGATCGAAATGACCGATTGTTCACTCCAGGCGATCTGGGAAGCGGTGGGAAATAGATAAATGCCGGTTGCAAATTATAATTTCCAAATCAAACTAACCGGCAGTTCTTATTCTCACGGGCAAGGGGGACAGACCATTACTCCGGCCCGGGAAATAACTATCCAGGAAGCGCTTGACCACCTTAAAACCAGGCCAAACGACCGCTTCATGCGTTATCATTTGCTCAAGAGCTTAACCAGCCTGAAAGAAGAAGGGATCAAATTAGCGGTTGAATTGTTTAAGCAAGAACCCTCTCTGCCGCTCTTCGGTTTCCTGGTCAAAACCGGTTCCAGCTCCAGCCAGTACCCGGCGGTTATGGCCGCGTTGCAATCGCCCGGTCGGCAGGCTGGTCTGGAAATGTTTCGCCGGCATCCGAGTCCCAGCGTCAGAGCGGTCTTAAAAGGTGAAGCGATCGGGCTAACTTCGATTTGGGAACGATATTTTTCGCTCAACCGCGAACGCCATCTCGCTTTTCAGTCAATACCTAGTTTTTCACTCCCAATAACCACCGATCTCTTGCCGATCAAAGGCGAAACGGCGGTCAATCTCGCCGACTTTAAACCCGAGGTTTCGGCGTCCATCTCTTTCCGGACCGGGACCGGTTTGCGAACGGTCAAGCCAATGGAAACATTCGCCCGCCTTGAATCAGTGAAACTGTTATCCGACAATGACCAGCCGATCTCATTGGCTCAATATCACGGCACTTATTTCGCCCTCTTCTTTACTCCGTCAACCCGCCGGGTCGCGGTTGGGCCGCACGAACATACCCTCACCGGGACCGGCCACGGGAGCGGGAAAGGCTTGACCCAACAAGCCGCCCTGGTCTCGGCCGTGATGGAAGCGCTGGAACGCTACAGCGCCGCCGAAGGGGTTGGCAATAATTGGCCGGACGGGTACGTTGCCGACCTATCGCTCACCCAGAAAACGCTGGCTGAACTGCGGCGGGACGGCCTGGCGGCGCTCGATCCAAACCAATTTAACTTGGAATATCCTTACGAAAACGAACCATTGCATTGGGTTAAGGGGGAAGTAAAAAACGGGAGTGGGGAGAGCCCCATTATGGTCCCGGCCCAGATCGTTTTTGAAAACTCTAATTTAGACGAAGTTGAAGTCTTTTTAACTTCATCCAACGGCTTGGCTTCCGGCAACACCATGGCGGAAGCCAAACTGCACGCCTTGCTGGAAGTGATCGAACGCGACGGCGACTACAGCATGTATTATCAACCGGCCCGGACCTTTGCGCTCTCCGCCGAAGACAAGGCGATTGGTCCGATCATTCAGGCTTACGGAGCCAAAGGATTGAGCGTCCAATTGCTCGACCTAACAACGGAGTTCGGTGTTCCGACCTACCGGGCTTTCATCCACCTGCACGACCAGATCTTGAGCGGCAGTGGCGCTCACCTTGACGGCCGGATCGCCGCTTTTCGGGCGATCTGTGAACTGAATACCAAAGCTTTTATTTATGAAAGACATAATCGATCGCTGACTCCCGCCGCTGAGCAACGAGCTGATGTCCGGACTATGCGGTTCGAAACGCTCCCTTCGTTCTCGACCATGAATGTGGAAGAGGACCTGGCTTTGGCGGAGAGATTAATGATCGCTAACGGCTTGTCGGTCGTTTACGTCGATCTAACGCGGGCGGACCTTGGGATCCCGGTCGTGCGGGCGATCGTCCCTGGACTCGATCTGCCGCCGGTCATAAGCCGCCGCCAGGTCAAGCATTTATTGGAGATGTTTGGGAACGAAGGGCAGCTGTCCGATCAACCGTAACTTCCCACAACGCCGAGTCCGGCTCGACCGGCGCGCCGAACCCCAGATTAGAATAGAAGAGCTTCGCCCTTGGATTATGACGGGAAACAAGATAGCTGATCTTCTGAACCCCGGTCTCTCCGGCCAGGTTATAAAGCGCCAGCAGAGCTTCTCCCCCTTTACCGATGACCTTTGAGGCCAGATCGTCCAGCCCCATATATTCTCCGACTATGTTGATCGAAAGCTGAAAGAGGTTCAAACCGCTGGAAAAGGGAAAGTAAAGGCTCGGAGAATGATCGTATTGAAAAGCTTTTGCTTTCAGCGTTAGATGAACGATCTCGTCATTTTGAGAAAAATAAAAACCAAGGGAGAAACCATGAAATATCGAACCAAGATGAGAAATGGCTTGAGCGGTTAACAAGGGGTTGTGATATCCCTCCGATCGGTTGATCATAAAACGATTGCCACTTAATTCAAAGCGCGTTAAAAACACGCACTCACTCGCTTGTCTCAAACTAATGCGCCGCTCCCGGGCCGCTAACGCGGCCCGTTCCGCCAGCGGGACCAGCGGCTTCCTAAACGTTCGAGTGGAAGTTGAGGCGGCAACAATTTTCATACCTTTGTATCGAACGGAAGAGGGGGAGATTTCAGAGGGAAGAGAACAAAAACTAGAAATACTAAATCCGAAATACGAAACAAATGGGAAAATTCTAAATCCTAAGGTTTAAAACATTTTCTGATTACGGCTCTTACGACACTTCAAGCGTCGTCAAAGATATCATGGTCACCGTTAAAGCTTCGTTTTACCTGAAGTAGCGTTACTTTTTTATTGCTTCGGCTATCTTGACGGCCAGCTTGACCAGTTTTTCTTCGGTCGCCAGCTTAGGATGGAAAGAATAGATCTTAAAATAATTATCTCCATCGTTTGTTATGCAAATGCTTTCCAAGAGACCAATAGGTTTTGGTTTTGGATAGTAAACAAGATAATGGTCGGCTTTGATCTTGGGATCGTTTTTTATTACCCGAAGATGCCGTTCCCAATTGCGCCGGTTGCTGTTGTAGCTGACATATTTTTCGTAAACGATCCCGACCGCCATCTCTTTTTGCCCAGCGACAAAATAATCACAGCTGATAACAACTTCTTCCTTCTTGGAGGGGACCGCTTTGCTGACTTTAATGCCGGAGACGGAAGCGACCCAAGAAACCGGGAACATGATCAAAAGCTCCTGGCTCGTCTTTGGGGCTTTCCATTTGGCCTCGGAAGCCGAGATCATCGCCAGCACCAGCAAACAGATCGCGATTGTTTTTTTCATGTTGATCATTCCTGAATAAGTATAAAAGATACTAGTATGATTGGCAAGGGTTAGGCATGTTCTTTTTTATGCATCACCAGATCGGCAATGGTTTTTAATGAAAGAAAGAAGATTATCGGGAAGTTGAACGGGCCAACCGCTTCCATTAGCCCTCCAAAGATCAGGGTTAAGTGCATCGGAATGATCCTGGCGTAAGGGAACATGAAAAGCGCGTCGGGATTCTGCCTGGCAAGATCTTTTTCCCGATTGTAAAAATATGAAAATGAGTGGTTAATTAAAAAGACTCCGGCCGTCAGCCAGACCCAGGACCATTGAATAGGGGAGCCGTTATTGATCGGGCTTTCCCCGCCAAACGTGAAAGCGGCCAGAAAAACAAGATAAACCAAGTGAAAGATCCCGTAATGGACCAGAAAAAACAGGGCGATCGCGGGGAACTTGATCAATTTGATGAAATTGATCACCCCGATAATAACGCTTTGCGCCCAATAGATCCACATCAGCTCCATCAGGCTCCAGTTGAACTTTAGCGCCATGGCGATTGTCAGCAAGTTGGCAAAAACCAGCGACCAGGCGCTGGGATCGGTCCGATCGATAAAGAAAGCCTTTTCATTGGACATGAAAGTTATTTCTACTTCCCGCAGGTCAAGGCCCGATTGACCGCGATCATAATGCTCATACTGCTTCCGGAAGCTCCGGTTACCGCGTCCACTTTGGGGGACTGCGCTTTGATGATCCGATCGACGGTCGCTAAAGCTTCATAGCCGGGACCGGACCGCTGGTCAACGACTTTGATCGAGGCGATCACCCGTCTCTTGACCGTCACCTCAACCTTGACGTAGACCAGGAAATCGCCGAAACTGCCGGAGTAAACTCCGTCGGCAACCCTTGAAAGGTCGACCGTTTTAATTTGCCGGTACTGGGCAATAACATTGCTCGCCATCATCTGGTACCGAACAAAGAATACGCCGATCACGACAACGATCACCAGCAAAGCAACGCCTAATATCTTACCTGTCTTTTTTAACATCTTTTCCTCCTTATTTACAGTTTTCCTTTCAAGAACAAGCTCAATAGTTGATTGGTCGAGTCGGTCAAGCCGCAGGGGTCATACTCGGTCTTATTGTAATAATCAATGATTCTTTCACGATGCTCCACTCCCAGTACCTTCCCCAGCTGGACCCCTTCCTGGTCAAAGCTGTTGATCCCCCAGATAAAACCTTTGACCGCGGTCCGGTGTTCGGTCCAGGCCAAAAGAAGACCAGCAGTGAAAGGGGTCAGGGCATCAAGCAACAGGGAAGATGACGGCCGGTTTCCCGGGAAAACCTTGGCTGGATTGCTATCATCCTTACCGAAAGCCAGCGCGTCCGGCTGGGCAAAGAAATTGGTCATCAGCTCTTCGTGATGCGTCACCTTGGTTAATAGGTCTTTATCGTACTGGTATTGCGGGGTGATAAAGCCAATGAAGTCGCACGGCACTATCTGCGTCCCCTGGTGAAGAAGTTGATAAAATGAATGCTGGCCGTTGGTCCCCGGTTCGCCGAAAACTATCTCCCCGGTCTCATACTCCAGCTTGTTCCCATCCAGATCGACCGACTTCCCATTGCTCTCCATCTCCACCTGCTGGGTGTGGGCGGCGAGTTTCGCCAACCCTTGCGCGTAGGGGAGCAAAGCGCGGGTCGTAAGGCCAAGAAAGTTGATGTTCCAAATATCGAGGAGCGCGGAAAGGACGGGAATATTTTTCTCCACCGGGGTATTGCGGCAGTGGTTATCGAGCCAGTGGGCCCCTTCCAAAATATAGCGGACATTCTCGAAACCAAGATACAGGGAAAGAGGGAGGACGCCGACCGCCGAGGTCGCACTGAAGCGGCCGCCGACCCAGTCCCAGAAACCGAACATGTTCTGCGGGTCGATGCCGAACGCTTCGACTTTTTCTTTGGCGGTCGAAACAGCGACAAAATGTTTCTTGATCGCTTCGGGATTATTCTTTAATCCGGCCAGGAACCATTTTTTGGCGGTCCGGGCATTATGCATAGTCTCCGCGGTGGTAAAGGTTTTGGAAACGATAATGACCAGGGTCTCTTCCGGGTCGAGGCTGGCGGTCTTTTCTTCGAAGTCGGTCCCGTCAATGTTGGCGATAAAGACCAGGTTCATCCCCGGTTGGGCGTAAGGGCGCAGGGCCACGGCAAAATATTCCGGCCCCAAATAAGAGCCGCCAATCCCGATCGAAACGATATTCTTAAACTTCTTGCCGGTTACGCCCGTTCTTTGGCAGGAGAGGACTTCGCCGGAGAAGCGTTCAATCTGGCCCAAGACCTCGTTGATCCCAGGCATCACATCCAGGCCGTCCACCATGACCGGGTCATTCTTCCGGTTACGCAGGGCGGTATGGAGGACCGCGCGGTTCTCGGTCTTGTTGATCTTCTGGCCGCTGAACATCGCCTGGAGTTTACCGGCCAGGTCACTCTCTTTCGCCAGTTCGGCCAGGAGAGAGATCGTCTCTTCGGTCGCCCGCTGGCGGGAGAAATCAAAATAAAGATGTTCAGTCTTGACCGAAAACTTGTGACCACGCCTTTCGTCCGCCTCGAAAAGATCCCGTAAATGTTTTTGACCGATCTCCTTATAATGCTTGGCTAGTTTTTTATAAGCTTTAGTCTTGTTAAACATTTTGTGCTCCTTTTAAAAACGCCTCGTCAACTATTTTCTTCGCTTCTTCAAAGATCTTTTGCAGGTGCTCGTTCCCCAAAAAGCTTTCGGCGTAGATCTTGTAAACGTCTTCGGTCCCGGAGGGACGGGCGGCGAACCAGCCGTTTTCGGTCGTCACCTTGAGACCGCCGATCTCGGCGTTATTCCCCGGCGCGCGGGTCAGTTTGGCGGTGATCGGCTCACCGGCCAGAATAGTGGCGGTCACCATCTCCGGTGCTAATTTCTGTAAGATCGCTTTTTGCCTGGCATTAGCCGGAGCGTCGATCCGTTCGTAGACCGGCGCGCCAAAGAGGGCGGTCAGTTCCTGGTAATGGACCCCCGGGTCTTTGCCGGTTACAGCCAGGATCTCGGCCGCCAGCAGGTCCATGATAAAACCATCCTTGTCGGTCGTCCAAACGGTCCCATCTTTACGAAGAAAAGAAGCACCCGCGCTCTCTTCGCCGCCAAAGCCAAAGCTCCCGTTGAGGAGGCCTTCAACAAACCACTTAAAGCCGACCGGGACCTCCATCAGGGGGCGGCCCAGTTTTTTCGCCACCCGGTCGATCAGGCTACTGCTGACCAGGGTCTTGCCGATCGCCGCCGTTAATGGCCACTTTGGCCGATGCTGGAAGAGATACAAAATCGCCACCGCGAGGTAGTGGTTAGGGTTCATCAACCCGGAAGAGGGGGTGACGATTCCATGGCGATCAAAATCGGTGTCATTGCCAAACGCGATATCATATTTATTTTTCAAATTTACCAGGCTCGCCATGGCGTAAGGTGAAGAACAATCCATCCGGATCTTCCCGTCACGGTCAACGGTCATAAAGCTGAAAGTTTTATCAACCGCTTTGTTTACGATCTCGATCTTCAGCCCATACTTTTCGGCTATCGGAAGCCAATAATTAACACCAGCGCCACCCATTGGGTCGGCCCCAATTGAGAGGTCGGAGGCTTTGATCGCTTCCATATTAATGATGTTTCCCAGGTCATTAACATAGGGGGTGATGAAATCATAAAGCCTGGTAGTCGCGGCTTTGAGGGCCGATTCATAGGCGATTCGCTTAACCCCGGCCAGCTTTTTAGCCAGGTAATGATTAGCCCGTGCTTCGATCCCTTTCGTCACCTTGGTATCGGCTGGTCCCCCATGGGTCGGGTTATACTTGAAGCCGCCATCCTCCGGCGGGTTGTGCGAAGGGGTGATAACAATGCCGTCCGCCAGGCCGGTCTGCTTCCCCCGGTTGTACTTGAGAATGGCATGGGAGATGACCGGGGTCGGGGTATAGCCATCGTTTTCCTGGATAAAAAGAGCAACTCCGTTAGCCGCCAGGACCTCGAGAGCGGTCTTCTGGGCCGGGTCGGAGAGGGCGTGGGTATCTTTCCCAATATAAAGAGGCCCGTTGATCCCATTTTCCTGCCGGTAATCGCAGATCGCCTGGGTCGTCGCCAGGATATGGTCTTCGTTAAAACTTCCTTTAAAAGATGAACCTCGGTGACCGGAGGTTCCAAAAGCAACCATCTGCCCGGGATCATCAGAGATCGGGTGAGTGGAGTAATAAAGATCGATCAATTTATTAAGATCGACCAAGATCGAAGCGGGGGCAATTTGACCGGCAAGTTGATTGACCATGGCTAATTATACCAATTCTTAATTTTTTCGGCTATAATTAATATTATGAACATCGTCGATTTCTCCGGGCTCAAAGTTAACAACGTGACACTAGCGGAAGCGGTCGCGAAGGTTGAAAGCCTGATCGCCGCCGGTCAGCCTAGCCTGGTTGTCACTCCGAATCCGGAGATGATCGTCGCCGCGCAAGAGGACTCTGAACTACGCGCCCTCATCAACAGCGCCGCTCTGCGGGTCCCGGACGGAATCAGCATGGTGGTCGTTAAAAAACTCCTGGGCGATCCGCTAAAAGAGAGGGTCTCCGGGATCGATCTGATGCAGCAACTATTAGCAGTCTCAGCTCAAAAGGGTTACAAAGTTTTCTTTCTGGGCAGCGCCCCGGGGGTGGCTGAAGAAGCGGCAAGGAAGGTAAGGGAAAAATATCCGGGGATACGGATAAACGGAACACGGGACGGCTATTTCCAGGCAACCGACGAAGAAATGCTTATCGAACAAATCAAGACGTCCAAGCCGGACATTCTTTTTGTCGGGTTAGGAGCCGGTCGGCAGGAAAAATGGCTCGCCGCCAACCTAACAAAGTTAGGGGTCCCGGTCAGCATGGGGATCGGCGGAAGCCTGGACGCAATTTCCGGTAAAGTAAAACGGGCCCCGGCCCTGGTCCAAAAGTTATATATCGAATGGCTCTACCGCTTGCTCCAGCAACCGTGGCGCTGGCGGCGGCAGATTGCTCTGATCAAGTTCCTGCTTTTAATGTTTTTCCCAAGGAATAAATAAATGACTGAATTTTTACCGGTTAGCAAAAACGACCTACGCAAGCGGGGCATTGATCAGCTCGACATCATCCTCGTTACTGGTGATGCTTACATCGATCATCCAAGCTTCGGTCCAGTCCTGATCGCCAGATATCTTGAAACGCACGGCTTCAAGGTCGGGATCATCGCCCAGCCAGACTGGAACAAAGATGAAGACTTCCTCAAGTTAGGAGCGCCGCGGTTATTTTTCGGTGTCTCTTCTGGAAACCTTGATTCAATGGTCGCCAACTACACCGCCGATAATAAGATCCGCCGGACAGACATGTACACGCCTGGGAATATTGGCGGCAAACGGCCGAACCGGGCGACGATCGTTTACACCAGCAAATTAAAAGGGCTCTTCCCCGGCGTTCCGATCGTCCTTGGCGGGGTGGAAGCGAGCCTACGCCGTTTTGCCCATTACGACTACTGGGACGATAAAGTTCGGCGCTCTTTGATTTTTGACACCAAAGCCGACTACCTAACTTATGGGATGAGCGAGAAGGGGATATTAGCAATAGCAAACACTCTTTCTTCTTCCCCCTCTCCATTCCCAATGGAGAGGGGTGGCACGAGCAAAGCGAGTGACGGGGTGAGGTGGCCCAACACCGCCATTATCGTTAAAGATATTTCGGCGTACAAAGACGCGCTACTCTTGCCTTCATACGAAGAAGTCGCGACGGATAAGAAGAAATATGCCGAGGCTTTCAAGCTCTATTATCTTGAAGGCCGGAAGAAACATCCCCGGATAATTATCCAGCCGTGCCAGGGGCGCAATGTTATTGTTTTCCCGCCGCAAAACCTGACCGGCCCGGAGCTTGACGCTTTGATGGAGCTCCCCTTTGTTAGAGCGCCGCACCCTTCATATAAAGAAAAGATCCCGGCCTGGGACTTTGTGAAGTTCTCAACCGTTTCCCACCGCGGCTGTTTTGGCGGCTGTTCTTTCTGCGCCATCTCCCAGCATCAGGGAAAATATATCACCAGCCGCTCCGGCGAATCGATCAAGCGGGAGATCGCCGCCATTATGAAACAGCCTGATTTTACCGGCAACATCCTCGATGTCGGCGGGCCGACCGCCAACATGTACGGGATGTCGTGTAAAAAAGAAGAGGGGTGCACCCGGGCCAGCTGTATCTATCCCAACGTCTGTCCGCATCTTGACGCTTCCCTTAAACCGGCTTTGAGCCTCCTGCGGACGATCCGCCAGATCCCGGGAGTGAAAAAACTTTTTATCGGCTCGGGGATCCGCTACGATCTAGCTTTGCTCGATGACGAATACATCAGTGAGATCGCCAAGCATCATGTCGGCGGGCAATTAAGCGTCGCCCCCGAACACGTCTGCGAAGAGGTCTTGCTGATGATGGGAAAACCGAAGATCAACAAGTTCCTGGAGTTCAAAGACAAGTTTGACGCCGCCAATCGCCGCCACAATAAAGAACAGTTCCTGATCCCGTATTTTATCTCTTCCCACCCGGGAAGCACGCTGAACCACGCCTTAGAGCTGGCACTTTTCCTTAAGGAACACCGGATCCGGATCGAACAGGTCCAGAACTTCACGCCGTCGCCGATGACCGCTTCAACCTGCATGTATTACACCGGCATTGATCCGTTCACCGGCAAGCCGGTCCATATTCCTAAAGGGGAGGAGCGGACCTTGCAAAAAGCGCTGCTGCAACCGCATCTGGAAAAGAACAGGCTGAAAGTCGGCAAAGCGCTAAGGATCCTGGGGAAGAACAAGTATTTTACCGAATTGACCAGTTGAATCATTGTTTAACCGCGCATTTAAATGCGCGGTTAAATTTGAAAATGAAAATCGGTATGCTATTATTCCATTGAAAATAGTGAGGTGGACCATGAAAAAGAAAGTCAAAAAAAGCCCTAAAAAAACGGCCGTAAAGAAGAAAGTTAAATTGGCGAAGAAGAAACCGGTAAGAAAAACGGCCAAGCCAAAAGGCCCAAAGGTCCTCGGTAAGATCACCCACATTTTTGATAAGATCTCCGTCGCGATCATCAAAGTCGCGGCGACCCTCAAAGTCGGCGATTATGTCCAGATCAAAGGGAAAACCACCGATTTCAAACAAAAAGTCGATTCGATCCAGATCAACCACAAGAACGTCCCGATGGTCGGTAAAGGGGCGGAGATCGGGTTGAAAGTCATCAATCAGGTCCGGGAAAACGACATCGTCTACACCGCCGAAGAAGAGACTCATTTAGTGGTCGCGCCGCAACCAAGTTACCCCATGATCCAGCCGATCAGATCGATCGCCTCGGCCCCGCAAGTCGCGCCCAAGCCAGTCCCGCCGCCAGTTAGACCGGTTGTTCCGCCAACGCCAAAGCCTGTGATTCCCCCAAAACCTGGCTACGATAATACGAAGTTCTTGAAGTTCTAAGAGAGGGCGGACACAATAGCGGAGCCAAAGCGCCGGGCGTTCCCCGGACCATCAGCAGTGATTATCTTCCCGTCAACTTCCAATCCATGGGCGGCGTAGATCGCGCCGGCCACTTTCAACCGTTCCGCTTCTCCAGGGAATACGGTTGCTTTTTTTCCTTTCAGTATCCCGGCCAAAGCTAAGATCGCTGCCGCGGAACAAATCCCGGCAACAACTTTTCCCATCGCGTTAAAAAGACGGACCACATTAAGGACCCGTTCATCTTCGTAATAATCGTAACAACCCGGGCCGCCGACCAGGACCAGAGCGTCGTAATCTTCCGCGTTAACCCCGTCAATTGCCAGATCGACTTTGGCCTTTAAACCGAGTTTCCCGGTCGCCATCCCGACCTGGGTCGAAGCGACCGTCACGCCAATCCCGGCTTTTTCCAGTTCTTCCCTCGGCTGTTGATATTCTTCGTCGCGGAACTGGTTAAAGGCGATGATAAAGATAACTTTTTTCATGATCAATACCTTTCAATTTTCGACCTAAAATCAAGAAGACGCATGATATCCCGCTGGGAGAGAATGCCGACCAGCTTTCCTTTTTCGACCACCAGCAGACGGCCAAATTCGTTGTTGGCCATTTTGCTCAAGCATTCGGTTATCTCCGCTTCCTCGTCAATTATCAGGGCGTCGCTCACAGGAACCATGACCTCCCTCACTGTATGCCGCGGCCAATCGTCCTGATCGATCTCCTTGATCAGGTGAACGGTCGCGATACCGAGCAAGTTATCGTCTTCGATGACCGGAAAGGAAATATACCGCTGTTTAAGAAAATAATCATTGACCAGCCGGTCGACCGGCAGGTCCGGGGAGACGGTCACCAGATCGCGGCTCATCAAATTTTTCGCCTTAACGCCGGTCAGGAATCGGCGCATCAAAACCTGACGATAGCTCGCTTCAGCCGATTCCTGCAGGAAATAGCCGATAAAAACAAACCAGATCCCGTTGATGAACATTCCTGAAAAAAGAAGGAAAAGCCCGTAAGACATCAGAATAAAAGCGATCGCCCGGCCAAAGCCACTGGCGACTTTGGTCGCCCGTCTTAGGTTCCCCAGGAGCTTCCAAAGGATGGAGCGCAAGACCCGCCCGCCGTCGAGCGGGAACCCGGGGACGAGGTTGAACAACCCGACCGCAATATTTACTATAAAGAGATAATTGGATATCGAGACCGCGTAACCCGGAGCCCCCGCGGCCAAAAGCGCCTGCGTGATGAAGAAAAAAGAGAGCCCAAGAAAAAAGCTCATTATCGGGCCGGCGACCGCCATTTTGAACTCGACCCAGGGGGTGTCCGGCTCTTTTTCCAGATGGGCGATGCCGCCGAAAATAAAAAGGGTAATGCCATGGATCGGCAGGTCGTTGTGCATGGCAACCAGCGAATGAGCGAACTCATGCGCCAAAAGAGAAGCGAAAAGAAGGAGCGATGAAACAAAGGCCATTAACAGATAGATAGAGTAGGGAAGGCCGGGATCGGTCAACGGATAATAACCGCTGGCCAAAGTAAAAACGACCAGACCAAAGATTATAAACCAGGAAAAATTGATCTCCACCGGGATATTAAATAATGTCAAGACTTTAATTGATCTTTTCATAAGTGAACGCGTCAATGACGCTGTAAGCCCAAATAATTATCGCCGCGATCGATCCAAGTCCCAAAACAATTAAGGTTAACACTCCGCTGATAAGCAAGGCCAAATAGACCGCGGACGGCAAAACAAAGTAGACCGCCAGCATCAGCTTCAAACCTTTCCGCTTTTCTCCGCGGATGATCTGGCCAAGTCCCACGACCAGGAAAGAGGCGATGGCGGCGATCAGCCTGGCTTTGTTCATTGGAACTCCTTGAGGACGTTTTCCAGGTTTTTTCGGTCCGTTATCAGGGCCGAGCCTACGCCCGGGATATCCTGCGGCTCGCCTGATGCGGTATAGGTCACGATATCTTTTTCGCCGATCATCCTGGTGAAGTTAAGGAGACGAATGATCGCGCCAAGCGGCATATTGGTGTGAAAATGCTGGCGGGCGATCTCCAGGCCGATCGGCGCCTTAAGAATATTTTCCGGGCGGGCAAACTCCTTGAAGATCGCCAGCATGAACCTCTGCTGGCGGGAGATCCTGGTCAGATCGCCGTAGGTGTCGTGGCGAAAACGGAGAAAGCCTTCCGCATCCCGGCCGGACAGCCGCTGCTGTCCCTGCTTCAAGTTGATGTAAAGCTTTTGCGCGTTATCGGTGTAGTACATGTCTTTATCGACGTATACATCAACTCCGCCCAACAGGTCGACCAGGGCGACCGCCGCCGCGGCGTTGACGAAAATATGTTTATCAAGATGGAGCCCGGTCAGCTTGTAGATGGTCTCTTTGACCAGATCGGTGCCGCCATATACGTTGGCGGCGTTGATCTTCTGCGGGCCGTAACCGGGAATATCCACCACCGTATCGCGGGGAATCGAGAGCAATTTCAGCTTATAGCCGACCGGATCGATCCGGGCAATGATGATCGTGTCGGTCCGGCCGTTCATGTCAACGATCCTCTGCCCAGTGAAGCGGTCGTAGTTCATGTCGATCCCTAAGATCAAGATGTTGGTTGGCACCCTGACCGAGCCGATCCTTAAGAAGACCGGGACCAAATGAGGGGTAAAAACCGTCAAATAGAAGTAAACGATCCCGCCGATCAAAGTAAATAAAGCGAGCAGACGCGTTGAATTATTGGGTCTCCCGGTCTTTTCCATTTATTGCTCTGTTTTTGGGTAGCCGATAGGAATAATGTAGAAGGGATCGCGGGTGTCCGGCAGTTCCAACAGCTTAGAGACAACATCGTCCCAAAAAGCGCCGACCGGGACCGCCCCCAGGCCAAGAGCGACCGCTTGCAGGAGAATATTCTCCGCCGCGTGACCGACCTCCATGTTGATATACCGGTAGGAGCGCTGGCCGAATTTCGCCTGCGTGATCCTAAAGTTGCCGCAAATAATGATCACGCACGGGGCTTCGCCAATAAATTGCTGTCCCAGCGAGGCCCTGACGATCGAACCCCGTTTATCTTCGGTGGAGATCTCGACCAATTTATTGCCGTCGGGAACATATTCAAATACGCCGTCTTTTTTAACTAGGTATAAATTAAGCGGATAGAGCGAGCCGGAAGAAGGGGCGGCCCTGAACCCCCAGCTTTTATCGGTGATCCCCTGACCAGACCACAACAGCTGGGAGATCTGCTCCATGGTCAGTTCGTTGGGATGGAAGCTCCTCCAGGAGCGTCGGCGAAAAACCGCCTCTTCCAGCGGCATTTTTCCGATGATCTTTGGCTCCGGCAGTTTGATGTATTTTTTTTCGGCCGCGGCCAGGTCGACCAGAAGGGCCAATACTAATAAAGCAAAAAATATCTTTTTTTTCATTGGTCGTTTATGGTGAGCTTGAATTTTTTCATGACCTGATTGTTCAAACGATCGACAATGGTCCCGACATATATACCGTTGCCGGGGAGGGTCCCGTCGTCAGCCCGGCTGGACCACTTGACCTTATTCAGGCCGGCGCTCCCTCCGGGGTGCCCGGCGGCAAGAGAGATCTTTTTTAATATGTCGCCGCTGACCGAGATGATAAAAATATCGATATCGGTATCGTGCGATAGCCGGTATTGAATGATCAACTCCTTGTCCCTGGCCCGATTAAAAGGAGAGGGATAAACCAGGGCGTCGCCGATCACCCGATATGGCCCGCCGCTGACTTCAGCCGAAGACCGAACGGAAAAGGGAAGGGTCCCCATGGCGGATCCGGCAACGGTCAAGAACAAGAGGAGAATTACAGACAAGAAATATCGCCGCATGGAAGTGATGTTAGCATAAATAATAACAGGAGAAAAGCCCCGAATGCCGCTTTTGCTCATCCGGGGCTCGCTTCTCTAGACCTCAACTAATTCGGTCTCTTTTTCTGATTCCTTGTAGAACTTGGCGTCAAGCATCTGCATTTCGTCAAGGACCACTTCGGTCGCGCTCTTCTTCTGTCCGTCCTTTCCTTCGTAGCTTCTGATCTGAAGCCGGCCCTCAACCGCGACCAGCTTCCCTTTTTTTAGGTACTCGCCGCAAATCTTGGCCAGCGAGCCAAAAGCGACGCAATTAATAAAATCGACCGCGTCGGTCCCTTTCTTTTTGCTTCCGCGATTGATCGCTAAACGAAAGTTGGTCACCGCCAGTTCGTTGCTGGTGTAGCGGACCTCTGGGTCGGCGACCAAACGGCCGGCCAAAATCGATCTGTTCAATCCCCTCATTATCTTCACCCCCTTTATCCGGTACCATGGTGCCAGGTCCAAAATACCGTTCACTCAATGGAAAGCAATTTTATTGCCAGGAATGGATCAGGGGTGATAAAAAGAAAAATGACGAAGATCTGTCAGTTCTTTTTTGAGGTATAGCCGCAACCGGGAAGAAAGATTGGTTCCTTAAAATAATCGATCAATGGATAGTTGCGACAGAGTGGGGGACGCCAAAAGTAAACGCCGCAACTCCCATCGCTCCTTTGGTTGCCGCATTTAAAGAGCAGTGCCGGATAATCGGCATCAAAGCGGATGAGCTCAAAATCAAAGAGCCAGCTTAGCCATCGCTTATAAAACCCAAGAAAAAGAGGGCTTTTCGCCTGCGCAGGAGAGAGGGTCAAATAGATCTCCCGACAACACCGGCCGCAACGCCGGCATTCGCCATCGCGCCGCCAGGCGGTCGGAAAGAAATTTCTCACTACTTTCATCAAGGCGTTGTCGATCACCCAGACCATGACGATCAGCCGTTTAATTGCTCCCATGTCCTCGTTTAAAGACCCAGAGCCAGTGATTCTCGCCTTCAGAGGTTTTCCAAAGATCAGGCATGTGGCCCGAAACGATGATCAATGAGATCAGCCTGATCGTATCCGAGTAATAGCCCCCTTTTTCTCCGGTCTTCATCTGCACTAGATAATTATAAAGCTTGTTCAGCCACGGCTTGTATTCTTCCGAGACCATCGCCGCCACGCAAAGCGGGCCGATAAAGGCGGCGTTGCTGTATTGCCCGATCGCGACGCCGTCGATCGTGTAGCCATCGGCGATCGCTTCGGGATTGTTGTCGCACTTATCGATGATCCAGTTCGAAAGCCTCTTTAAGTAGCGGTCCCCTTCGCCGTTCCAGAGGAAGTCGAGTCCGATCTTCAGCGGGGTGAGGCAGGCATTATACGTATAGTCGTAACTTAACTGCGTTTTATCTCCGGTCGCGGTGCACCAATCCGGATAGAGACCGGTGTTGTACCGGTGATAAAAAAGAGAGTACATTTGCTCGGAGTTTTCGACAACCCGGGACCATTTATCGTCATATTTCAACCAGGTCTTATAATATGCCGGCGAGTAAGCGGAGGGATTGGTCGTCGCAGATCCTCCCCAGCCGGAAGTCGGCTTAATGACGTAAGAACGCGCTTCGATCTCATGCCGCATGATGTTGCCGATCAGCCGTCTGGCCTCGGCCAGATAATTGATCTTCCCGGCGCTTCCCCATTGACGGTCGGCAAACATAAGGGCCATCGCGACATTCTGATCGGCGTCGGTGGATGAATCTTTTTCCAGGGCCTGGCCGGTTCGGCTGACCTTCCAGGACATTAAACCGCTCCCGTTCATGTTCCTCCGATAATACATCCAAAAACCGTCAAAATACTTTTTTGTCGGGTTCTTGCCGTTCTCCATCAGCACGGCGATCAGCATTCCCCAGCCGATCCCTTCGGAAATGGTCTCGTAGTCGTAGAGCGGGCCGCGATGGACGCGATATTCCCGGTCCGGACCGCCTTCTTCGGCGACATAATTATTCAACCAGTTTTCATAAGCGGAAAAAGCGTTCAATAATAATGTGTCTCGAGGTATATCAAGGCTGATCCCGTACCGGTAGGGGATGACTTGAGGAAAAGGGTTCGAAGGGCTGGTCCTGGCGAACGCGGGAGAGGGGAGGATGAGAGCGGCCGCGATAAGCCAGACAAAAGCTGGGAATGTTCTGAAAATTAATGACATTTTGTAGGGTCCAACTCCTTGTGCATTTTTCCTGCCGGTGATATTATACATTATAAGAGTTGTGGAGGCTAATATGCTTATTCATTTGCTTCTGGTCCTGATATTTCTTTTAAATATCGTCGTTTTCTGGCAATTTGTTTATGGCGCGAAGTTTAAACCGTACAAGTACGTTGGCGCGGCGCTGTTTTTTCTGATCCCGTTCGTTTCCGTTGTTTTTCCACAGCCCAAATTTGAACTCGATTATTTTTGGTGGATCGTTGCCGGCTTATTCTTGTTTGCGGCCGGGATCGTCGGTTTAATTTGGGCCGGCCGGGAATTTAAAGATATTTCCCCGCTTGATCCGCCGGGAGAAGCCCTAATATCCGGCGGACCTTATGGCTGGATAAGACACCCACAATACCTAAGCGCTATTTTTATTATGGTCGGCTGGTGGTGGATCTTCGCGGCGGTCTATTCGTTTTATTTTGGAATGTTCATTCTGGCGGCCATTTGGCTCAACGCGTATTTCGAAGAAAAACTTCTGGTAAACAAATTCGGCAAGAAATATCTGGAATATCGGTCAGCAACCGGAATGTTCTGGGTCAAGTAGACTGCCAGATCTTCTCGTTATATTCCCTGATCATCCGATGGGTCGAAAAGAAGGCACTCTGTTCAATGCAATTGATCATCATGTCGACCCAGGAATGGTCTTTTGCGTAGTAGGTCGAGACCATCTCTTCAAGATTTTTGTAGAGTTCTTTGGAGTCCTCATTAAGTTTTAAATCTTTTTCACAGCCAATCTCTCCTGAAGGAGGGACATAGCCGAATATCTTGCCGATCCCTTTATCGGCCGCTTCAACAACCCAACCATCAAGCGTGCTTAGCTGGGGAACACCGTTCAGGATCGCTTTCATCCCGCTGGTTCCGGACGCTTCGAACGGCGGCAGAGGATTGTTCAACCAGACATCTACCGAATTGGTCAACAGTTTTCCAAAAAAAGTATCGTAATTTTCTAAAAAGCAGATCCGAATAAGCTTTCTTTCCCCATTAAGCAGGGTGATCTTTTCCAGCATTTCATCCATGTGAATGGAAGCGGGGACATCGGCTGGATGAGCTTTACCGGCGATCACTATTTGCAGTTGTCCAACCCGCCGGGCAATATCAATTAGACGGTTTGGGTCCTGAAGCAAAAGACTTGGTCTTTTATATGGAGCGATCCGACGCGCCCAACCAAGAGTAAAAGTATTGGCATCAAAATACCAAAATTCAAGTATTTTAGCCAGCCTTTGCTTGTTTACCTGATGAGCGGACCAGAGATCTCTCCTAAATTCCTCATTATTTCTTAATTTAACAATGTTTTTTAATAATGTCGGATCAGCTTGCCAATCTCCAATATCATCATTATATTTGTTAAATAACTCTTTAAATGAATGAGAAAGCCAGGTAAATGTATGAATTCCATTCGTGATGCTTTGAATTTTATCCTTAAATTCGGGAAATTGTAGTCTTGTTACTTCACCGTGCTTTTGAGCAACAGCGTTAATGTGAGCTGATGTCGACATGGCTAATTGGGTCAAATTAGCAATATTGATGTTTTTGCTGTCACGGCCATATTTTTTGACTATTTCAATCCCATCGCTGCCAAGCGCCATAGATAACTCTTTTAAGTCAAAGCGATCGTGCCCGGCCTCAACCGGCGTATGGCATGTATAGGCGAAGCTTGTTTTTAGGCTATCTGGAGCCATATGTTTAGCTTTCTCAACAAAAGCGAACGCGGCATGGCCTTCGTTTAAATGGTTGATTTTAATTGAGTATTTAAGGGAATTATAAGCATTAACGCCACCCATACCTAAAATCATTCTTTGAGCGATCTTTATCCAGGCATTTGAGCTCCGGTAAAGCTGCCCAGTTAATTCCTTAAAATATTCAGGATTTGACTCAAGATTGGCGTCAAGCAAGATCAGAGGGACAACATTCTTTAAATCATTTGAAAACACATAATATTTCCATAGTTTCAATTTAAGCGGTTGGCCGCTCAAATTGATCGTCACCACATTCTTCAAAGGAACAAGGCCCGGATAGGTATCTGGATCCCAAGAAATCTCTTCAGGGACCTGTCCGCCGGCTCTAAACCAGAATTTCTGCTTAAAATACCCTTTATGCCACAAAATACCAATCCCAGCCAGGGAAAGATCAAGATCAGCCGCAGATTTAAGCGAATCTCCGGCCAAAACACCCAATCCACCGCTATATATCGGCAAGTCCAATATTTTATTGAACGGCAAGGAATGATAATAGTCCATATCCTTCATATTAGAAAAGACTTCATGATTGCTGATCACGTTTAGGGGGCTAATTGGGTTGACTGTCTTATATGTATGATAAACGCTTGGGGCAAGGCCAAACTCCATGGAAAAATACGCTATTGAAGGGGTATTCTGGAGACGTTCTTCGGCTTTAACTATCGGTTCGATCGGAAAGCCAAAGAATTCTTTATCATTAATATCTTTTAAATATTTTTCCGAGGTATCGATCTGCGATAATTTTATAAATTTATCACGCATTGTTTTTGTACCTTTCAGATGATGATCAGCATTATAGTTTATTGATCATACTTTGTGAAGTAGGTTTTTGATAGGGGACCATTGAATAATAAACCGGAATAAATAAACCAGCTAAATAGGGTACTTGGCAATTTTAACCGCTCGCTTAAGCGAGAGGTTAGTCGTAAACGCCAAAGGCTTGGTGCTTATACTTAGAGCTTTATACGCTGTTCATATACCCTGTGGAAAACCCCAGGGTGACGTTGTTTTTCGCACCCCAGAGCCATATATCACATAACCATCACCCCCTCGTATGTATACATAAGATATATTATGCGACATTTGAGTTGAGTTGGTTTTTGGCTGTTTAAGGCTGTTGGTTTGGCTGTTTTTTTGACGCGGTGATTTCTCTCTCTTCCACACTGTTAGATAACCACGCAATAAATTGCGCGGTTAAATATTTTTTCAATCTATCAATAGCCGTGTACTTTAGTGCACGGTTATATAAAATATGGCCGCGACGTTTATTCGCGGTTTTATTTTCTCCAGCTAACCTCCCCTATTCAAAAATGGGAAAATTATATTGAGGTTATTTTGCCCCAAAGGTAGAAAAAGTCCTTAAAAAGCGAGCTCTTTCTTCATTATCCCCAGCTCCCAGAACTCCCGCCGGCGATCGTGGCGCAAAACAACATAGCTGTCAGCCAGGGCCTTGATCCCAAAGTAATTGATCTCATTATAAAGCCCGCCGCCGGTGAGATCATAGAGCCAAAGGTTCCCACCAATAAAAAGCTCGGTCCGCAGGTATAGATCGAGCGAAAAGCTATCCTTTAATCGGCCATATTCTTCAAAATAAAACGGGCTCAATCCGCTATCGGCTAGTGACTTGGTCAGGACCGCTTCATAAAGGATAAAATCCAGGTTAAATATCGGCCGCCTTACGGTAAGCGAGCTGGCCAGCCTGGTCCTGGTCATGCTCCCCGGTTTATATTCATCATGTTGGTAATCAAGAGAGAGATACGCCTTAGTCACGTACGGCCGAATGAACGGTGTTTCCAGGTAATATGAAAAGTTTAGATCTGCCCCGCTCCTTAGATAATTCCTATCAATCACCTGCGCCGGAGCGTTTTCCGGATAGATCTTCGTTTCCTTGATCCGGCCATAGGTCAAGGTCGGAACGATCGTATAAGTGTGACCAAATAACAGTCCTTTTACTTTGCCGCAAACTCTAAGGTCGTAGTCCCGATCTATAACGCTCCGGTTGATCTCTTCGTTAAAACTGTGATCGGCCCCAATGATCAAACGCGGCTCGATCCCGGCGATCTTCCGGACCAGCTCGTTGCGCTGGGCGAAACTTAGATCGCCATTGACCGTTGGATCTTCATAATAATTAAAAACATAGGAAGCTTTCCCCTGTACCGGCGACTTCTGCCAACCGGTCAGGTCAAGCTTGAACTGATGGTGGTCAGAAAGCCGGAATATTTGCTGGATCTCCGCCCCGCCCCCATCATAATCTGACAACCTAAGCGACAAATCGCCGAACCATTGCGGACTAAAAAAGTAATGGCTGTGAACCGCCCCTTGAGTCCCATGAAAAATATCTTTCGCAGCTTCCAGCGCTGGGAACGGAAGTTCAAAATATTTCCGCCGCTGGTCGTTCAGATATAATGGAATGTAATAAATCGGGACCGGAAAGAACTTAAAAATATTACCGCGGGCAATCGTGTAACCGGGATAGATCTCCACCCGGTTAGAATCAAAGCTGAAGATCGGATAATTAAGGGGGGAAGTCGAGACCTGGTCAGCGGTAATTTTATCGCCAAAAAACTGAACCCTCTTCCCCTTCAAATATGCCGAGAGATACGCAAACTTTAGATTTTCTCCGGCATACTCGCCGGTCTTGGGATTGATCCGAAAGTAATCTCCCTCAAGCGTATATTGTTCGTAATTCCCTTTAAAGCCGGTCAGTTCGATCTCATCCTGGCCATAACTGACCCGATTGGCTTTGAGTTTTAACTGATCATAAGTCAGGGCTACCCCCAGTTTATTATTACGGTCAATGATGATCTTTTGGCCGTAATAACTAGAGGCTTCCGGCCCTTTGATCGTTAGAAGGCCGGCTGGTAATTGGCGGGAATAAGTGGCCGGCCAAGCGGGAAAAGCCCAAAATAATTGGAGCAAAAAGACACTAACCGCGCACTTAAGTGCATGGTTAGTTAGGCAGCCTAGAATAATTTACCGCCCTGCGGCTTGACCCTAATCCCAAGCATGAAGTTGCTGTTACTGCCATTTAGCAGGTCGTCGGCCTGGAATAGAAGATCGAGATAATCAACTAATTCTCTTTCGTATCCCAGCCTGAATTTCGGCAAATTAGGCCTGGGGTTGTTAATATCATACAGATCGGCGATAACATTGTTCTTGTCGCCCGGCTTATAAACAAACCCGCCCCCCAATTGGCTGTTGATCATCCCAAGCCGGAAGCTGACGCTTTCGGACATTTCACTGGTAAATAACACGTCAAGCAAGGACATCTGCCTGGTCGGGCCTTCGCCAATACCGATCCGGTAATAAACCTTATCTCCCTGGATAATATCAATATCACCGCGAACGGCGTTCGCCCGACTGCCGATATCAACGCCGCCGGAGCTTCTCATGTTGATCTTGCCAAAATTATCAAAGAACTGATTGGCGGATGATAATGTTTTTTCGGTCTCCCGGATCGTCCCTTTAACGTTTTCCTGGAAGCGAGGATCGCCGACAATATCTTTGATCCCTTTGTTCGTTTCGCGCAATTCTTCGGTCAATCGGTTCAGGTTTTGGGTTATTTCATCGGCCATCACTACCATATTAAGGACCGAATTCTGTAATTGCGGGTTTTCCACCATTTTTCTGATATTTTCTAGGATTAATTTGCTCTCCTGAAGGTTTTTGGAACCGATATCAATAAAATCAACGATCCCGGAGGTGGTTATCCCCGGCATGACTTGCCCGCTTATATAGAGCTCGCTCGATGTTCCCGGTCGAATCTCCAGGTACTTC
Organism: candidate division WOR-1 bacterium RIFOXYB2_FULL_45_9; assembly: GCA_001771575.1. GTDB lineage: Bacteria > Margulisbacteria > WOR-1 > O2-12-FULL-45-9 > XYB2-FULL-48-7 > XYB2-FULL-45-9. Next base: position 413,153 of record MEUD01000001.1, read on the forward strand.
ATGCCGACCAGCCCGTCATACGCGACCCGCAGAGTGGAATCAACCGGGCATTTGATGTTTTGGCTAACAATGGAAAAGATGCGGATATCGGCCGGACCGGGATCAATGCGCATGACCTTGCCGACCCGGAACCCGCGGTAGCGGACCTCCGCGCCAATGGTCAACCCTTCGGCGTTCTGGAAACTGCCGACCATTTCATAGCCTTCCCGGACCAAGAGAAGATCGGTTTTCCAAATTATCACGGCGGCCAAAGCGATCAACGCCAAAATGGTGAACGCCCCGACTTTCGCGACCGATGTTTTACCCATTCTTAAGTCCTCCCGTGATGAAGCTCTTCACCACTGGATTGTTCGAGCGTTTCGTCTCTTCAGGCGACCCAACCTGTATAAACTTACCGTCATGGACCATGACCACGTCGTCGGCCACTCGATAGACGGTCTGCAGAACATGGGTCACGACAATCGAAGTAACCCCCGCTTTTAATTTTATCATTAAATTTTCGATCGCAACAGAGGTTATCGGATCAAGGCCGGTCGTCGGCTCATCATAGAGGATGATCTCCGGTTCAAAAGCCAGCGCCCGGGCGATGCAGACCCTCTTTTGCATGCCGCCGGAAAGCTGGGCCGGCATCATTGATTCGATCCCTTCCAGCTCGACCAACCTCAATTTTTCTTTGACCACTTCAGAGATCTTGCTTTCGCCGTAATCGGCGTGTTCGCGCAATGGGAAAGCGATATTTTCAAAAACGCTCATTGAGTCAAAAAGGGCCGAGCTTTGAAAAATCAAGCCGACTTTTTTTCTGATGTTGGTCCAGCCGTCTTCATTAAGGGTCAAAATATCGGTGCCGTTGATAAAGATCGTCCCGCCGGTCGGCTCTTCCAACCCGGTGATCAATTTAAGCAGAGTGCTTTTGCCGCAACCGGAAGGTCCAATAATCGCCAGCGACCGTCCATCCGGAATATCGTAGCTGACCCCTTCCAGGACCTTTAATTGCCCAAAATATTTAGTTAAATTCTTAAGCTTAATCATTTAAAGAACAATATCGACAGAAAATAGTTGACCACAAAAAGACTGATCAAGGTGGTCACGACCGAAGAGGTCGTCGCCTCCCCCACCCCTTTGGCCCCGCCATAAGTATGCAAGCCGCGGTAACAGGCGATGATCGCGATGATCATGCCAAAGAGGACGGTTTTCAGCAAACCGCCGTAAATATCCCAAAGCAACAGGAGACGGCGGGCATTAGCGATATATTCAACCGGGTTCACTTTGCTGACGTATGTCGCGACCAGGTAACCGCCGATAAAACCGACTACATTAGCGAAGATCGTCAGCAGGGGGAGCATCGTCATGGCAGCCAGAAAACGGGGGATGACCAGGTACCGGACCGGACTGCTCCCCAGCGCCCGCAAAGCGTCGATCTGTTCGGTAACTTTCATCGTCCCGAGCTCGGCAGTAATGGAAGCGGCAACCCTGGCGGCAACCACGATCCCGGTGATCGCCGGGCCGAGCTCGCGGGCTATGCCGATCCCCATCACGCCGCCGACATAATTACCGGCGCCAAACTTGACGAATTCGCCGGCGATCTGCATGGCAAAAACCATGCCGACGAACGCTGAAGTGACCAGAGCCAGAGGAAGAGATTCAACGCCGATCTTGACCATTTGGTCCAATGTCAGTTTTATGTTGACCTGGCCGCGAGCGATCCCGCGGACCGTCTCCCAGGCCAGGAGCGAAACTTTCCCGACCTCCTCCAGGAGGCGCAAACTGCGGTAACCGACGTTTTCAGTTATTTTAGTGTAGGGCATATGGCAATTGTTCGATCACGTCCGAAGCGATCAATCCGTTCTCCCCTTTTTCTTTCGCAGCCAAATCACCGGCCGATCCATGGACCTTAACACCGATCGTCGCCGCCGACCATGACGACAATCCCCGAGCGGCTAGCGCGCCGATAATGCCGGTCAAAACATCGCCGGTCCCGGCGGTCGCCAGACCCGGGTTGCCGGTCCGATTTTCAAAGATCTTGCCGTCGGGGTCGGCCACCACAGTGCGCTGGCCCTTGATGACCAGGACGCAATTATATTTATGGGCGAAGCCGCCGGCTATTTCCCGGCGATGACGGTTGATCTCTTCAACACTTAAACCGCACAGCCTGGACATTTCTCCCGGATGAGGGGTCAAGATCAGTTTCAAGTCGCGAGATGGGAGTTTTTCCGGCCGGCCGTTATAAACCGCCAGGGCATCGGCGTCAAGAACGATCGGAGAGGCAAAGCGCTTCCTGGACAAATTGGCCAGGATCTTTTCGGCGATCGTCCGCCTGTCTCCAAGGCCCGGGCCAAGAGCAATGGAGGTGAAATCATGCGACAATCGATCAAAGTCCCCGACCCGATCGATCGCGGCGGTAATAACTTCAGGGGTCGCGCAATTGACCTGGTCCATGGAGCGGGAAGGAACTCCCAGATAAATCAAACCGGCGCCGGCGCGCGCCGCCGCCCGCCCGCAAAGCAGAGCGGCGCCAAGCATGCCGCTGGAACCGGCAAGGATAAAGAGGCGGCCAAAATCACCTTTGTGAGAATTTTGAGGTCGTTTTGGAAGTTCAGCTTTCAACATAGACCGACGCCACCGCGTAATCACGGCTGTGCGAAAGGCTGACCTGAACGTTGTCGAGGATTTTTCCCTGAAAAGAGAGGTGCGGTTTGCCGTCCTGGTTGTTAACGATCTCGATGTCTTGCCACTCCAGTCCCCGGTTGGAGCGGCCAAATCCTTTGATCCCGGTCCCCATCGCTTTTGAGTAGGCTTCTTTGGCAGCGAACCTGACCGCCAGTTCGGGGATCCGGTAGGCTTTTTGCCGGGTGCAGTATTTTATTTCGGTCGGCGAATAGACCCGGCGCAGGAATTTTTCCCCGTAATTATTGACGGCGTCTTTGATCCGTCCGATCTCAATAATGTCTATGCCGATCCCCTTCATGTTTAATAAACCGGCGTGCTCCACGAAATATACTTGGGATTATCGCCACGGGCCGCTTTGAAGTAAAGGTTTTGGATCTTCTTGGTCAACGGACCGATCATTCCGCCGCCGATCACGTTCTCATCGACTTGGGCGATCGGCGAGACCTGCGCGCCGGTCCCGCAGAAAAACAGTTCGTCGGCAGTGTAGAGTTCTCCCTGCTGGATCTGCCGCTCGATGGTTTTCAGCCCGAGCTCTTTTTCGGCCAGCTCCATGATACAGAGCCTGGTAATGCCGGGAAGGATCGTTTCCGATACCGGGGGCGTGATCAACTGTCCACCTTTGATCATGAACAAATTTTCCCCGGAACCTTCGGCAACCGTTTTTTCGTGGGATAAGAGAATCGCTTCGTCGAAGCCTTTTTCCAGCGCTTCCGCTTTGGCCAGCGAAGAATTGAAATACGTACCGGTCATTTTTGCCCCCTGCGGCGCCGACCTGGCCGAGATCCGCCACCAGGAAGAGACGCAAACCTTGATCCCTTTGCTGATATCAAGATAGTTGCCAAAGGGGGACATGAACATACAAAAGTCGTCTTCAATCCCGATCAAGCCCAAGCCGATCTTGGCTTGCGACTTGTAATAGATCGGCCGAAAATAAACATCTTCTTTATAGCCGTTCTTTTTTGCCAGCTCGATCGTAAAATCGCACAATTCGTCGATCGAATATTTTAGTTCGGTTTTCAAACCAAGGTTGGCGGAGCGCTGGAGCCGCTCGTAATGCTCGCGTAATTTCACCAGATACAGCTGGTTTTTATCGGCGTTCCAGTACCCCCGGATCCCTTCAAATACGCCGGTCCCGTAATTGAAAGCGTGGGTCATAATGGAAATATTGGCCTGTTCAAAGGGGACGATCTTTCCTTTAAAAAACGCGTATTTCATGGCTATCCTCTTTTCTACATAGTTTCCGGAGCCGTTATACCCAACAAGTCTAACACATTGCGGAGCGTAATTCGAGTTGCCCCTACCAGGTACTCACGCGAGGGATTTCCCAGAACTTTGCATTGTTCATAAAAGGAATGAAAAAGGGCCGCCAGCTCTTTGCCGTATTCGCAGATCCGGTGAGGATGGCGAAGCTGGGCGGCGTCATAAACAACTTCAGGAAACCGGATCAGTTTCATGATTAGATTCCGTTCCGCCGGCGTACTTAACTCGCTGATCTTTAACTCTTTGATCCCTTGATCACTTGATCCCTCTCCCTTTCTTAATATCCCGCAAATCCTGGCGTGCCCGTACTGCAAATAAAAAACCGGGTTGTCGCTGGAGCGCTTCTTCGCCAGCTCCAAGTCGAAATCAAGATGCGAATTCACGTCGGTCGCGGCAAAGAAAAAGCGGGTCGCGTCCACCCCGATCTCTTCGACCACCTCTTTCAGGGTCACCATCTCGCCGGTCCTCTTGCTCATTCTGACCTGTTCGTCGCCGCGGTAGAGAGCGACCAGCTGGCCGATAATAATTTCCAATTTTTCGGCAGGGAGTCCGATCGCTTTGAGGGCCGCTTTCAAACGCTGGACGTAGCCGTGATGGTCGGTCCCCCAGATGTTGACCATCAGGTCGTAGCCGCGTTCGAACTTATTTAAATGATACGCGATATCGGCGGCAAAATAGGTCGGCTTGCCGTCTTCGCGGACCAGGACCCGGTTCTTATCATCGCCATGCTCTTGCGACTTGAACCAGACCGCACCCCCTTCGACAAAGGTCTGGTGATTTCGTTTTAATTGTTCAACCGCTCCCAGTACCAGGTTTTGGTCATGAAGCTCATTTTCATAATAGAACCGGTCAAACTCGACCCCAACCGAGGCAAGGACCTTCTTCTGCTCATTAAGATTAAAGGCGAGCATCTCGCCGATCGTTTCACCCTTAGTCTCTTGAACGTAGGCGCCGCCGTAGCCGTTTTCCGGGACTGGCGCTCCGGCCCGCGCCGCCAGCACCGACGCGTAAAGCTTGTCGACCTGGTTGCCGACGTTGTTAACGTAAAATTCCTTTTCCGTCCGGTAGCCGACCGCCGAAAAGAGCCTGGCGAGGCAATCGCCAAAGACCGCCCAGCGGCCATGGCCAACGTGGAGCGGACCGGTCGGGTTAGCTGAAACATATTCCAAAAGGACCGAGCGGCCCAGGTAGCGGGCCGACTTTCCCCACTCCCGATCGAGCGGAACGATCTCTTTAAGGCGCTGTTCGATCGCCTGGTCGGAGAGGAAGAGGTTGATAAAACCCGGCGGAGCGATCTCGATCTTGGAAAAATGCCGCCCCTGATCAAGTTTATTGATCTCATCCACCAATTCTTTGGCGATCTGCATGGGAGGTTTCTTCAAGGTCCTGGCGCTGACGATAGCCGCGTTGGTGGCATAATCACCAAGCTCCCGGCGAGGCGGCACCTCGACTTTGTAAGGGACGGGCTCAGAAACGCCAAGGAGGCCAAAGGCCCCCTTGACCTGCGATTCAAGGACAGAACGAAGCATTTACTTGGTTTCGTTCAAGTTCTTTTTTATCTCTTCGAACTTTTCTTTCCCTTTTTCCAGCGAATCTTTAAGCTTGGCCCTCGTCTCGTCCCCTTTTCCCGGGGCAAACAACATGCCGCCAATCGCTCCCAGGATCCCGCCTACAGCAAACACTTTGAACAATCCTTTTAATCCCATCTTTTTTAAACTCATCTTTAGTCCTCCTTTTTATCATTCAAAAATACATTCAACCCTTTGCGCAGGCCGCCGACAAAAGCAGCAAGCGTCGTGTTCTTGTTCCACTTCTTTTTGGAGCCACCCAGCGCGCCAAAAATCATTGTCACCGCGTCCAGGAGCGAAGTGATCGCCAGGACCTTTTCCCTAATCTCCCCGCTCATCTTGCGGACGTCGGAGAGGATCATGATCCCCTGAATGACCGCGACGGTCAAGGCCAGAAGAAGCAAAACCCCGGAAAACACCAAGACGTTGATCAAAATGTCGTGCATTTTTTATCCTCCTTCATGATCTTCTTTGATCTTTTCCGCTTCATCCAGGCCAACGCTAAAGGCTTCCGCGAACCGGTCAAGCACCTCACCCAGATTGAATTCATGGATCTTTTGCTTGATCAATTCCCTGCTTTTTTCGCCAATCGATGGGGAGAGCATTAGTCCAAGAACGCCGCCGATCAATCCACCGGCCAATAGACCGACCAGTAAATTATTGTCGTCCTGATCAGGCATGTTATTTCCCTCTAGGATACGATCCCAGCAATTTCACAAATGATGTTTTGCGCTTCAAATTGTTCAATACGATCTGAATGTCCGTGTCGGAACGGTGCCCCTGCATATCGGCAAAGAAATAATAATCTCCCAGAGATTTTTTCGAAGGGCGTGATTCTATCTTCGTGAGATTGATATCCTTATCGGCGATCTCGGTCAGGACGTCGTGCAGGCCGCCCGGCCGGTCTTTGGCGATGGAAAAAACTATTGAGGTCTTATCGTCGCCCGTCCGGGGATGGTCCGTTTTGGCCAAAACCACGAAGCGGGTCTGATTCTCTTTCGCGTTGATCTGGGAAGCGACAATGTTCAAGTTGAACAGTTTGGCCGAGGCCTTGGTCCCGATCGCGGCAAAGACGTGACCTTTGACCTTGCCATGGGCAATGACCCTTTCTCCCAAAGAGACCGCCACCTGGCGGACCGCGTCGGAAGAGCTGTAAGCGAGATGGAGCTTAACTTTCGGCAGGTTTTTTCTTAAAAAGTCGCGACACTGGTCCAGGACCGGAGGATTGGAGATCACGTCTGTCACGTCAGCTAAGCGGACCCCTTTTTGGGCGATCAAATAATGAAAGATCGGCAGAACGAATTCCCGCTTTATCTTGAGATCGACCTCTTTGACCAGCATGTCGGTCACGATCCCGATCGTTCCTTCGATCGAGTTCTCGATCGGCACAACCGCCTCATCCACCGCGCGGCGGTTCACCGCGGTAATAAGATCAAAAAAAGTGGAGAAAGGAATAAGCTCGGCTTTTTGCTTCAGTTTCTTAACGTATAACAGACCGGCTTCTTCGCTATTGGTCCCTTCAGGACCGAGATACCCTACTTTCATGTTTTACAACCTCCAGCTTTGACTCTTTGAGCATTTCGCTTGCCAGCGCGTCGGGATAGCCCCCTTCATAAACTAATTTGACCAACCCGGCATTGATGATCATCTTAACACAGATAACGCAAGGCTGAAAAGTGCAGTAAAGAGTCCCTCCCTCGATCTTGACCCCGTGCCAGGCGGCCTGAACAATGGCGTTTTGTTCAGCATGCAGGCCGCGGCAGAGCTCATGGCGCTGGCCGGAGGGGATGTCCATCTGTTTGCGGATGCAGGTTTCGTTGGTGCAGTGCTTAAAGCCGCGAGGCGATCCGTTATAACCGGTCGACAGTATCCTTTTATCCTTAACGATCACCGCGCCAACGCTCCGTTTGACGCAGGTCGCCCGTTCAGAAACATCGTGGGCGATCTTCATGAAATAATCGTCCCAGGCAGGCCTCATGATTTCCTTTTTATTACAGACCGCGCCGCTTTAACGATCTCTTCGGCGGTCAAGCCGTACTTAACCAAAAGCTCGTCGGGCTTACCCGATTCGCCAAAAACATCTTTCAAACCGACCCTGACCATTGGAACGGCGCAATTCTCGACCAGCACTTCGGCCACCGCCCCGCCGAGGCCACCAAGGATGGAATGCTCTTCGACCGTCACCACCGCTCCGGTCCTCTTGGCCGAGTCGACGATCAGTTTCTTGTCCAGCGGCTTGATGGTGTGCAGATTAATGACCTCCGCCTCGATCCCTTTCCCGGCGAGATCGGCCGCCGCGTCCAGCGCGGTCGCAACCATTATGCCGCAGGAAAAGATGGTCAGGTCTTTCCCCGGCCGCAAGACCACTCCCCGGCCAAGCTGAAATTTATAGTCTTCGGCGTTGATGATCGGGGTCTTTGGCCGGCTAAGCCTGATGTACATTGGACCATGGAACTCCGCCGCCGCGCGGATCACTTTTTCGGTCTCCACCGAATCGGACGGAACAACGACGGTCATGTTCGGAATGACCCGCATGATGGCAATATCTTCGTTCGCCTGGTGTGAAGCGCCGTCTTCCCCGGTCACGATCCCGGCGTGAGTGACGACTATTTTGACGTTGGCCCGGGTGTAAGCGACCGATAAGCGGACCTGGTCCCAGGCGCGGCCTGAACCAAAAACGGCAAAGGTCGAAGCAAAAGCGATCTTGCCGCAGGCGGCAAGTCCCGCCGCGGTGCTGATCATGTCCTGTTCCGCGACCCCCATGTTAAAAAAGCGGTCAGGGAAAAGTTTGCCGAACTCCGCCGTCTTGGTCGAAGCGGAAAGATCGGCGTCCAGAACTACGACGTTTGGGTTCTCTTTCCCAAGCTGGGCCAGGGCCTTGCCGTAAGCGTCGCGGGTAGCGGCTAATTTAACCTCGCTCATAATTCAATATCCTTTATCTTACACAGTTCGCAAAGGGCCTGTTTTTCCTGTTCCGGGGTCGGCGGCGAGCCGTGAAAACTTAATGGAGCCGCTTCCATAAAGCTGACCCCTTTTCCTTTGATCGTGTCGGCAATAATGACCGTCGGTTTTCCTTTGGTCTTTTTAGCGTTATCGATCGCTTCGATCAGCGCTTTGATCGAATGGCCATCACAGCGGATCACGTGCCAGTTAAACGACCGCCACTTGTCTTCAAACGGAGCAAGGGTCTTGATGTCTTCGATCTTTCCATCGATCTGGTATTTATTGTGGTCGACGATCGCGGTGAGATTGTCGAGCTTGCGGTGCCCGGAGGTCATGGCCGCTTCCCAAACCTGCCCCTCCTGGCATTCGCCGTCCCCCAGCAAGCAGTAGACGCGATAATCATTTTTGTCGAGCCGGCCGGCCAGCGCCATCCCGTTGGCGGCAGAGAGCCCCTGGCCAAGGGAACCGGTCGACATCTCGATCCCGGGAAGCGAGAGCATATCAATATGTCCTTGCAAAGAACTGCCGATCTGGCGCAGGGTCTTTAAATATTTAGCTGGAAAGTAACCGGCCTCCGCCAGGGCGGAATAGAGGATCGGCGCGGCGTGGCCTTTACTCATCACAAAACGATCCCGCTCTGTCCAGCCGGGATCTTTGGGATTGTGTCTTAATGCATGGAAATATAGGACCGTAATAATATCAGCGGCGGAGAGCGATCCTCCGGGGTGGCCCGAAGCGGCGGCGCAGGTCATCGCAATGACGTGCTGTCTTAATTTTGACGCAATTTCCTGCAGTTTTTTTATCTCGTCGCCGCTCATTTTTCTATTCTACCATAATCTTAATCTCGGGCTCAAGATTGACCTTATACTTCTCTTTGACGATCTTTTGCGCTTTGGTCATCAGCTTCAAAACGTCACGGCTCGACGCTTCCCCCAGGTTGACGATAAAGTTGGCATGCTTTTCCGATATCTGGGCGTCGCCGCAGCGCAATCCCTTGGCGCCTGATTCCTGCAGCAGCTTCCCGGCGATTTTCTTCTGCTGGTTTTTAAACACGCTCCCCGCGTTGGGAATACCGAGCGGCTGTTTCAGTTTTCTTTGAGCCAGATGCTCATTGATCTTTTCGCGCATCGCTTTGACCTGCCCGGTCTTCAATTTAAAGGCCGTTTCCACCACGATCAAACCTTTTTTCTCGATCGAACTTTTTCGATAGCCAAACCCGAGCTCTTTTCTGGTCAAAACAACTTCCTGGCCATTTTTATCCAGCGCCTTAACATGGTCGATTGAGCCGGAGATCTCTTTCCCCCACGCCCCGGCGTTCATGACGATCGCCCCGCCAACCGTACCCGGGATCCCGGCCAGAAATTCCAGTCCGGTCAAACGCCGTTTTAGGGCGACCTGAACCAATTGAGGAAGATAAACCCCCGCTTCGGCATACAATAAGTTGTCTTTAAAATAGATCCTCTTCAATCCATTGGCCAGCTTAATAACTAACCCGCGATATCCCTTATCCAGGGCCAGCACGTTCGTTCCCGCCCCAAGAATGGCGAATTTTAGTTTTTTCTCTCGCGCGTATTGGATCGCTTCCGCAAGTTCCTCTTGATTTTTTGGCACGCAAAAATATCTGGCCGGCCCGCCGATCCGAAACGATGTATGTTTTTTTAACGGCTCGTCTTTAAGGTATTTCATGCCTCACCCACCATCCCGATGTACATCGGGATGGTCCCTCATCTTCAGCCTAAGCAAAATCTCTTTCGCTACGGTATAAATATCTCCCGCGCCGACCGTCAAGAGCATGTCCCCGGGCTTAAGTTCTTTCATTAGCTGTTCCACGATCTTTTCTTTTTTGGGTATATACGAAGCTTTTTCCTTATCGAGCAGATTGGCGATCGTCTTGCCGGAGATACCCGGGATCGGCTTTTCCGACGCGGCATAGATATCGGAAATAATAACCCGGTCCGCGTCAGAAAACGCGGTCCCGAACCGGTCCTTGAGCAGTTTGGTCCTGGTATAGCGATGCGGCTGAAAAACACAAACGATCTTCCGCTTCGGCCAGCCGGCCCGGGCGGCGGAAAGGGTCGCTTTGATCTCGGTCGGGTGATGGGCGTAATCATCAATGATCATGATGTCGGATTGCTCTCCGACTATCGAGAAGCGGCGCCGCGCTCCGACAAAAGTCTGCAGGGCGGAGACCATCAGGGAAAAATCGATCCCAAACTCAAAGCCGATAGCGAAAACCGCCAGACTGTTTAAGACGTTCTGCCAGCCGGGAACCGACAATCCGACTTCGCCGACCTCTTCCCCGTTCTTAAGCAATATATAGCTGGAGTTAAATTTGGAATGTTTCAGGTTCTTCGCGCTGTATTCCATTCCCGGATCAAGCCCATAGGTAATAAATCTTTTCCCCGCCCGCTCCATCAGCCGGCGATTGTTCGGATCGGTCCCGTCGACCAAAATAAACCCGTTGGCAGGGACCCGGGAAGCAAATTCCTCAAAGGTCCTGAAAAGCTCTTCGGTATTGCCGAAGTGCTCCATGTGGTCCTCTTCAATGTTAGTGATGATCTCGATCGTGGGGGAAAGAAAAAGAAAAGAGCTGTCCGATTCGTCCGCTTCCGCGACGCAAAAGCCGCCGCTCCCCATTTTAGCGTTGCCGCCGACGTAATCCATGTCGCAGCCGATCAGGAAAGTCGGGTTCAGTTTGGCCGCGTCCAGGACCTTGGCGATCATCGCGGTCGTGGTCGTTTTGCCGTGCGTTCCGGCAACGGCGATACGGTTCTGGGAACGGGACATGATCCAGGCAAGCATTTCGGCCCGCTTCAGGATCGGGATCCCTTTGGCCTGCCCCTCTTTTAGTTCCGGATTGTCAAAGCTGACCGCCGAAGAATAGACCATCAGGTCGATCCCCCGGACATTGTCGGCATCGTGGCCGATCTGGATCTTGACCCCCATATCTTTGAGGCGAACGGTATTGGGGTTCTCTTTTACGTCGGAGCCGCTGACCTTAAAGCCCATTTCGTGCAGGATCTTGGCGATGCCGGAGACCCCGCAACCGCCGACCCCGACCAAATGGATATTTTTGATTTTATTAAAATCTAATGGCATTGATTATTTCTTGGGCCGCTTCCGGTCTGGCCAACCGGCGGCAAGCCTCTTTCATTTGTTTTAGATCAAGGGAATCGTTGACCAAAGAAGCGAATTTTTCCGGGGTCAGTTCGCCGTTCTTGACCAGCACCCCAGCTCCCGCCTCTTCCACGACCCGGGCGTTAAGGTCCTGATGGCCTTCGGCCGAATATGGGAACGGAACCAGGACCATCGGCAAACCGCGGACCAAAAATTCAGCGATCGCCGTCGCCCCCGCCCGAGAGACCACCAGATCGGCCGCCGCAATAGCCTCGGCTATATTATACATGTATTCCACCGGTTTATAAAAAGGATATTCGCTTCTCTTTAAAAGAGGAAAATCGCGGCTCCCGATAATATGGACGATCTTTATCCCCTCTTTGATCAGAGGCAAAGCGGCGATCACTGCTTGATTAACGCTCCTCGCCCCCTGGCTCCCCCCAACGACCAGGACCATTTTGTCGCCTGGTTCACAGCCAAAGAGAGCGCGGCTGGCCTCCCGGTCGGCTAAAGCGATCTCTCCCCTGACCGGGTTGCCGGTGACGATTCCTTGAGGCAAATACTCCCTGGAGCGGTCGAAAGAAAGAAAGACCTTTTTCGCCCAACGGGCAAAAAGCCTATTCGTCACCCCGGGCAAAACATTCTGTTCATGAAGATAGATCGGGATCGAAAGAAATTTAGCGGCCAGGACGACCGGCAGGCTGGCATACCCTCCAGTGGAAAGCAGAACATTGGGCCGCTCGCGCACCAGATAAGCCAGCGCCTGAAAAAAACCGATCAAAGAGATGAACGGGGCGGAGAGAGCCTTGTAAGAAAGCTTGCGCAAAAGGGCCCGCGACTTGATCAATTTGATCGGGAAGCCGGCTTTGGCGATCAACCCTTTTTCCAGCCCTTCTTCGCTCCCGATAAAAAGGACTTTATTTTCCGGGATCAACTCCCGGGCGACGGCGATCCCGGGATAGATATGCCCGCCGGTCCCGCCGGAAACTATGACGATCTTCATGCGGCCCCTTTCCTGGAAATATTTAAGATCACGCCGACCGCGAAAAGGTTGATGATCGTTGCCGTCCCACCGTAGCTAAGGAACGGCAAGGGGATCCCGGTCGTTGGGGCCAGACCGACCACCACCATAATATTGATCAGCGCCTGGGTCGACAGCCAGGCGACCAGGCCGGTCGCCAAAAGGCATTTGAACGGGTCTTTCGCTCCCAGCGCGATCAGAAAGCCGCGGTGAACAAAAAGGACAAAGATGGCGATGGCCAAAACTGCACCGATAAAGCCGGTCTCCTCGCAATAAATGGCAAAGACAAAATCGGTGAACTGCTGGGGGAGATAAAAAAACTTCTGCCTTGAAGCGCCAAGCCCCAGGCCCATAATGCCACCCGACCCGACGGCCAAAAGGGACTGGATGATCTGGAAACCGATCCCCTGCGGGTCCTGCCAGGGGTCAAAAAAAGCGACAAACCTTTTTAAGCGGTACGGCGTGGTCACTCCCAGCACGATCACTCCGGCAACCGCCGCCAACCCAAGGAAAACGAACTGCGAATACTCCATCCCGGCGACAAAAAGCATGGCGAAGACTGACCCGGCCAGCGCCAGGACCGTCCCCAGGTCGGGCTGTTTAATGATCAGGGCGGCGACGAAAGCGAAGATCAATAAAGCCGGCAGGACCCCTCTCATAAAATTGCCGATGTCCCCTTTTCTTTCCGACAGGAGCCTGGCCAGATAAACGGTCAAAGTAAATTTAATCAGCTCCGAAGGCTGAAAAGATATTATCCCCAGATCGATCCACCTTGAAGCGCCGCTGATGTTATGCCCGATCCCGGGAACAAAGACCAGGACCAAAAAGAAGAGAGTGACCAAAAACAGATGGAAAGAATAATTTTTCAGCTTGACCAGATCGAGACGAAATCCATAGTAACCGGCGCCGACCCCCAGGACCAGGAAAAAGAGATGGCGTTTAATGAAATAGAGCATGTCACCATGCTTTAGCCCCATGGTGGGACTGGCGGAAAAAATCGTCGCCGTGCCGATCGCGGAGAGGAGGATGACCGCCAGCAAAAACCAATAGTCTATTTTAAGTTTTGGCATAGCTCCTTGAAGACCCGTCCGCGCTCCTCATAGTTGCTGAACATGTCAAAGCTGGCGCACGCCGGAGAAAGGAGAACAACATCCCCTTTTTCCGCCAGGCGATAGGCTTCACGGACCGCGTCCCCCATGGAAAAACCGGTCCGGTAAATATTGGCAAACTCGGCCTCGCGCAAAGCGGACTCAAAACGGTCGGACGCCTCCCCGATCAGGACGACCGCTTTCACGCTCTCCTTGACCTTTTTTGCCAGCTCATCAAGGCTCACCCCTTTATCCCGTCCCCCCAAGATCAAGACCAGCCCCCGTCCTTTGAAGGTTTCGATCGCCACGAGGGTCGAATCGGGATTGGTCCCTTTGGAGTCGTTGTAAAACTCGATCCCTTTTTTCTTTCTGACAAATTCGATCCGGTGCTCCACTCCCGGGAAAGTTTTCAGCACCCGGGATATTTTTTCGTCTTTTATCCCGCAAAGCCGGGCCGCAAAGGCCGCCGCCAGCGCGTTCTCCAGATTGTGCCGTCCGGGGATCTTTATTTCGGTCGGGTCCAGGGTGATGATTTGAGCGGCGCGATCTTTCGCGAAAGGAGCAAGCCGCGCTTTGGCTCCCTGGACCATTTTCACCACCTGGGGATCGTCGGCATTGTAGACCAGGTGGTCGGCGCCGGTCTGATTCGAAAAAACCCTGGCTTTTTGGGCGATATATTCTTCGATCGTATGGTGCCTCTCCAAATGGTCGGGCTGAATGTTCAGGACAACGCTGATCCAGGGCTTGAAGTCGACGATCGCTTCCAGCTGATAACTGCTGACTTCGGCCACGACGTAATCCAACTTGGCATCATCAACCTCGATCAACGGGAGCCCGATATTACCGGCCACCGCGACCTTCTTCCCCCCAGCTTTGAGCATTTCACCGATCAGGGTCGTCGTCGTCGTTTTGCCGTTCGTTCCAGTGATGGCGATGATCGGTTTTGACAGAAAACGGGAAGCCAGCTCGATCTCCGAGATCACGGGAATTTTATTTTTTCTGGCCAGTTCAATGATCGGGATATCGAGATGGACCCCCGGACTGACCACTACCAAGTCTAAGCCTTCAACCAGCTCCGGAGGATGCTGGCCCAGTAACAGGCGGATCCCTTTGCTAGTTAAAGCTTCAAGCTGATCTTTTGGGAAAAGTTCTTCTTTTTTTGAGTCGGTCACCGTCACGACCGCTCCCAGTCCAGCCAGCTTAACGGCGGCCGAAAGTCCGCTTTTACCCAGTCCAACGATCAAGACCTTTTGGCCATTCATGTTAATCGCTACCATAGTAATACTCCCGCCACTCCAAAGATCAAGCCAAGGGACCAGAAGCCAAGAACAACCGGAACCTCCTTGAAACCTAACAGCTCAAAATGATGGTGCAATGGGGACATCCGGAAGAGCCGCCGCTTAAACAACTTATAACAAGCGACCTGGACGATGACCGAAAGCGCCTCCAGGACAAAAACCCCGCCGATCACGATCAACCGGAGTTCCTGGTGGAGCAGGACCGCGATCCCGGCCAGCAAAGCGCCAAGCGCCAGCGAACCGGTATCGCCCATAAAGATCTGGGCCTTTGGAAAATTATAAAAGAGAAAAGCCAGTACGGAACCAGCAGCGATCAGGCAGACGCTCATCGCGTCGATCATTTGCAGGCGGTGGGCGATGACGGCAAAAAAGAGGAAGGCAAGCCCGCCGGTCCCGGCCAGCAAGCCGTTAAGCCCGTCCGTCAAATTCGTGGCGTTGGCGGCGCCGACAATAATAAAAGTGGAGCCCAGCATATAAAGAAGCGGTTCGCCAAAGTATATATAATTTAACCAGCCGGTTTGCTGATGGTAGCCGATCGAAACAAGAAAAAAAGAAAAAAGCGCGGCAAAGGCCGACTGGAGAAAGATTTTTTGCCAAAAATTCAATCCGAGATTTTGTTTTTTTATGGTTTTGGTCAGGTCGTCGAACAACCCGATCCCGGCGAAAGCAAACATTAGAAGAAGGATGGCCGCGTAGCGAAAGTCCATTTCCACGTTAACAAAGATCAGCACCATGATCAGGATCGCGAGCCCAAACCCAACCCCTCCCATGATCGGGGTCCCGGCTTTATTTAAATGACTTTGCGGCCCCTCCGCCCTGATATATTGGCGCGTTTTAAAAAAGCGCGAACCAGCGATAACTGGGTAGGTGATCAACAGGGAGATAAGCGCCGCCGTAAAAAATAGTACAATCTGCGAAATCACAACCTGATATTATCACATTTTACCGAGGCCAGCAAACAAAAAAGCCCTCCCGGGTCGAACCCGCCAGAGGGCTTTTTCAAGAGAACTTTTTACATGAAATAATAGCCGAAATTAACGAACACTCCAGGCAAGATGCTGGTGGTGTTGGCCCCGCCAGCTGAAGTGATGGAAAGGACAATGATATCAGCCCCAACGCAAAGATTGGGTTGAACCATGGTCTTCATCCCCCAGGTCCCGCCAAAAGTTGTGATCGAAGCGCCGCCAGTAGAAAATGTGCTAAAGTAACCGCCGATCCCGGTCTGAACATTACTGATGCTGTTCAAGTTGTAATCAACTTTACCAATAATGAAAGTCGTGGAGGCGTTACCGGTGGTAAACGAGGCGCCGATGGTCCCCATCAAATCATCATTAAAATGAAATTTCATTGCCGGGGTGCCGCCCAAGGTACCGACCGCCATTTTTCCAGCCATTGAACCGGAGCCTGAACCGGAATCAGCCTGCATTTGCAGAGCTTTAGTCGCCGGGCTGGCTTTTTTGACTTGCGCGTTCGCGGAGACTGAAAGTCCCGCGATTAACAATAGAACGGTGATAACAGAAATAAGTTTCTTCATTCATTTCACCCCCTTTTTATTTGGATTCCTTATTAATAAGTCTAATCCCGGCTAATGCTACCATATTTAGTTTGAATGTCAAAGCGACTATTCAAGCG
The DNA here is from genome assembly GCA_001771575.1 of candidate division WOR-1 bacterium RIFOXYB2_FULL_45_9. Classification (GTDB taxonomy): domain Bacteria; phylum Margulisbacteria; class WOR-1; order O2-12-FULL-45-9; family XYB2-FULL-48-7; genus XYB2-FULL-45-9. Next base: position 429,747 of record MEUD01000001.1, read on the forward strand.
TAAAGATATTGCCTCTCCCAAGCACCCCTTGAGGATCATATTTTTTCTTTGTTCGCCTCATCCGCTCTATCCCATTTTCACCGTACATTTCCAGTAAATAATCGCGCTTGATCTTGCCGATCCCGTGCTCGGCCGAGACCGTCCCTCCCAGCTCGACCGCTTTTTTCACGAACCGCAGGATCAAACCTTTAGCCAGAACAATTTCCGCCTCATTTTTTGGTAACAAATTAACGTGCAGATGATTATCGCCGATATGGCCGAATTTTATGTAAAAAAGCTTTAAGCTTTCAGCTTTAAGCTGATCATTGTAATAATTAAACATCTCGCGGAACTTCCCCTCCGGTACGGCGATATCGGTCGCCATTTTAACCAAGTGATGTTCTTTGAACAACTCGTTGATATGCTCCGGTATCGCGTGACGAAATTGGCGCAACTGCTCTTTTTGTTTAGCGTCGCTCCCGATCCAGGCCTCTTCCAGCGAGGAATCGTGGGCTATTAATAGTTTTTCCCATTCTTCAAGATAATTCTGGTTTCGCTCCGTCAGCTCCTGTTCAACATAGACCGCCGCTTCCCTCTCCAGCGGGATGTGAGGATAGCTCCGCCCCAGCATTTGCAGTGTGTTAGGGTCAAAATATTCAAAGAAATTGATCGATCGGTCATCGATCTTTTTTGCCGCCTCAACAAAACCAAGCGCCCCCTCTTCCGTTTTAAAGAAGGCCACCAGCTCAAAAGTATCGGCCATTTTCGGCAGTAGGCTGACTTCGATCTCGGAAATAAATCCTAGGGTCCCTTCCTGTCCGATAAAAAGATCGATCAGCTCCATCTCCGGCCTCGCGTAGTACCCAGCCGCGTTCTTGAGCCCTCTGACCGGGCTTTCTTTTCTTTTTAGCTCCAGCCGCTCTCCGCTGGTCAGCAAAACCTTTAGGCCTAAAATATGATCGCGGGTCGAGCCGAAACGATAGCTTCGGCCGCCGGAAGCGTTGGTGTTGACGTTCCCGCCAACAGTGGCGCTCTTCTCCGTCGGGTCCGGCGCGTAAAACAAGCCGTATGGCGCGGACGCTTTGGCCAATTCTTCCAAAGTAACACCGGACTGAATCAGCGCGGTCTTTTTTATCTGATCGATCTCAATTATTTTGTTAAGCTTCTGGACCGAGAGGATGTTGCCGCCAAATGGGATACACCCTCCGGTCGTCCCGGTTTGGGCGGCGGAAAAGGTTAATGGCTCTTTTTTAGCGGCGCATTCCAAAAGGGCTTCTTTAGCCTCGGCCTCGTTTTGAGGGAGATAAAGGCCATCGGCGGAACCTCCGGTCAGGTTGGAGCTGTCTTCCAGATAGCCGGCGATGATCGATTGGTCAGTGATCTTTTTTAGCATGTTACCCATTATATAACAAAAAAGCGAATACTTAATGTATTCGCTTTTCTTAAATTTATCGAGGGCAAAAACCCCGGCGACGTTCTACTCTCCCCCAAAACGAAGTTAAGGAGTACCATCGACCCGGGAGGATTTCACTGCCGTGTTCGGAATGGGAACGGGTGGGTCACCTCCGGTATGGTCACCGGGATTTTTACCTTCGTATAAATATGATAGCGTTGAAGTCAAGAAATAAATCCCCGCAATGCGAGAAAAGAGAGAATAAATAAGTCCTCGACCGATTAGTACTGGTCAGCTCAGACGTTGCCGCCTTTACACCTCCAGCCTATCAACCCTGTGTTCTTCAGGGGGTCTTACTCCTTCACCCTTGCGGGATCCAGATGGGAAAACTAATCTTGAGGTGGGCTTGATGCTTAGATGCTTTCAGCATTTATCCCTTCCAGACATGGCTACCCAGCGTTTGCAGGTAGGCCCCACAACTGGTACACCAGCGGTCTGTTCCTTCCGGTCCTCTCGTACTAGGAAGGACTCCTCTCAATTTTCCTTGCGACTGCACCGGATATGGACCAAACTGTCTCACGACGTTCTGAACCCAGCTCACGTACCGCTTTAATGGGCGAACAGCCCAACCCTTGGAACCTGCTCCAGCTCCAGGATGCGATGAGCCGACATCGAGGTGCCAAACCTCCTCGTCGATGTGAACTCTTGGAGGAGATCAGCCTGTTATCCCCGGGGTAACTTTTATCCGTTGAGCGATGGCCCTTCCATTCAGAACCACCGGATCACTAAGTCCGACTTTCGTCCCTGCTCGACATGTACGTCTCGCAGTCAAGCACCCTTATGCCTTTACACTCGACGCACGATTTCCAACCGTGCTGAGGGTACCTTTGAACGCCTCAGTTATCCTTTGTGAGGCGACCGCCCCAGTCAAACTACCCGCCTAACTCTGTCTCCCAGCTTATCAAGGCCAGGGTTAGAAATCTAACACAACCAGGGTGGTATTTCACTGTTGGCTCCCCCCCATCCAAAAACAGGGGATCACAGCCTCCCACCTATGCTACGCAAGCGGCGTCAAATCTCAAAGTTAGGGTATAGTAAAGCTCCACGGGGTCTTTCTGTCCTGGTGCAGTTAAACCGTGTCTTCACGGTCATCCCAATTTCACCGAGTCTCTCTCCGAGACAGCACTTCCTTCGTTATGCCTTTCGTGCGGGTCGGAACTTACCCGACAAGGAATTTCGCTACCTTAGGACCGTTATAGTTACGGCCGCCGTTCACTGGGGCTTCGATTCTGACCTTGATATAATCTCAATCATCCTCTTAACCTTCCAGCACTGGGCAGGCATCAGCCCCTATACATCCCCTTACGGGTTAGCAGAGACCTGTGTTTTTGTTAAACAGTCGCGGAAGTCTGATATCTGAGGATCCGAAATAAATCGGATCATCCCTTTTCCCGAAGTTACGGGATCATTTTGCCTAGTTCCTTAGAGAGAGTTATCTCGCGCGCCTTGGCTTGTTCAGCCTGTCCACCTGTGTCGGTTTATGGTACGATCACCTATCACAATACCCAGAGCTTTTCTCGTCAGTGCGGAGTCACCCATCGCGCCCGAAATAAATCAGGCTCACAATCCAATAAGTGTAATGAGTTATCCCCCTGCGTCCTTCTGGTTAACAAAATAGGCGGTAACGGAATATTAACCGTTTAGCCATCACCTACCCCTAGCTTAGCCGCGCTAGGGCTTGGCTTAGATATCGACTTACCCTGGGAGGACGAGCCTTCCCCAGGAAACCTCAGACTTTCGGCGTACGGGATTTCCACCCGTATTTTCGTTACTTATGCCGACATTCTCACTTCCGTTTCGTGCATTGTGCCTCGCGACACAACTTCAACCTACAACGGAACGCTCCTCTACCGCGATCCGGATTATTCATCCAGACCACCCGTAGCTTCGGTAGTATGCTTGAGCTCCGTGTGTTTTCGGCGCAAAATCGATCGACCAGTGAGCTGTTACGCACTCTTTAAAGGATGGCTGCTTCTAAGCCAACCTCCTGGCTGTCTAGCCGACTTTACTTCCTTTCCCACTTAGCATACATTTAGGAACCTTAGCTGACGATCATGGGCTGTTTCCCTTTTGACCACGAGGCTTATCCCTCGTAGTCTCACTCCCAAGCAATTACTACATGGTATTCGGAGTTAGCAAGGATTTGGAAGGCCTCTCGGCCCCCTAGTCCGAACTGTACTCTACCCCCACGTAGATAAGCTTGAGGCTGGCCCTAAAACCATTTCGAGGAGAACCAGCTATCTCCGAGCTCGTTTAGCTTTTCACTGCTATCCTCAGGTCATCCTGAGATTTTTCAACATCAATAGGTTCGAGCCTCCCTTCAATTTTACTTGAAGTTCACTCTGCCCAAGGATAGGTCGCTATCGGTTTCGGGTCTACAACTACATACTAAATCGCCCTATTAAGACTCGCTTTCGCTACGCCTCGGGCTCAACACCCTAAGCTTGCATGTAACTGTAAGTCGCCGGCTCATTCTTCAATAGGCATGCCGTCACCCCGATTGCTCGAGGCTCCGACTGCTTGTAGGCACACAGTTTCACGTTCTATTTCACTCCCATTCCTGGGTTCTTTTCACCTTTCCCTCACGGTACTTGTTCACTATCGGTCACTACAGAGTATTTAGCCTTAGGAGATGGTCCTCCCGGATTCCTACAGGATTCCTCGTGTCCCGCAGTACTTGGGATACCGCTAGAGCCATTTAGTCTTTCGCTTACAGGGCTATCACCTTCTATGGCGACTCTTTCCAGAGTACTTCAACTAAACTATCCGGTCTCACGTCGCGGTCCCGCTACCCCTTGAAGATAAATCAACAAGGTTTGGGCTGTTTCGGTTTCGCTCGCCACTACTCCCGAAATCGTTATTACTTTCTCTTCCTCCGCTTACTTAGATGTTTCAGTTCAGCGGGTTGTCGTTAGGCACGACCGGGCTTTACCCGGCCAGGTTTCCCCATTCGGAGATCCCCGGATCAAAGCTATTTTGACAGCTCCCCGAGGCTTATCGCAGCCAATCACGTCCTTCATCGACTTGTAGTGCCAAGGTATCCACTATGTGCCGCAGTAACTTAAATTCTCTCTTTCTCGATGCGGGAATTTATTCCTGCTTCAACCTTAACATACTTATACAAAACCCTATTCAATTATCAAGCTGCTTGCCTTGTCTCCAAGTTTTTCCGCCGAAGCGAAAAACAAGTCCCTTTCGAGGAACCTGGAGGGCCATGAAAAAACGCACCGTAGTGCGTTTCACACGCTCGGTCTATTAAATTTAAACGCTAAAAAATTAGGTAATAAATCTATTCACAGACGAGGTTGTAATTATATCTTAGTTTGCCTTTTGTTGTCAAGGGGATTTTTGGCAATTTTCAGCCTAATTCCAGTTCAGACCTAATTAACCTGGTTTTCCGCGGAAATCAAGACTTTCCGCCAGCCGAACAGGCAAGGCATTTCTTGTTTCTGGGGACCTTGACCTTCCTGAAGGAGCGCTCAAGCGGGTCGATGACCATTAACTCGCCCCCCGCCAGTTCTCCCGCCCCAAGAAGGAGCTTGATCGCTTCCGCCGCTTGCCAGGTCCCGACCAGTCCCGGAAGAAAACCGATCACCCCATTCTCCCGGCACGAGGGAATTTCGCCCGGTGGGGGCTCTTCGGCAAAAAGACAGCGGAAGCACGGCCCCTCCCCCGGCTTTATGACCATTAACTGCCCTTCAAACTGATAGACCGCTCCATAAATCAGCGGCTTTTCCTGCTCAACGCACGTATCATTTAATATATAGCGGGTGGCAAAATTATCGCTCCCGTCAATCACTATTTCATAATCCTTGACGATCCGGGCGGCATTTTCGGCGGTCAAACGGGTAGAAAAGGCCAAAACTTCGCAGTCGGGATTTAATGCTTTGATCCGGTGGGCGGCGATCTGCGCTTTGAGGCGGCCGACCTCATCCGACGAGTAGAGGGTTTGGCGATTTAAGTTTGACAGCTCGATAAAGTCGCTGTCGACGATACCGATCCGGCCGACCCCTGCGGCGGCGAGATATTGCAGAGCTGGAGAGCCGAGACCACCAGCACCGACGACCAAAACTTTTCCGAGGCGGAGTTTTTCCTGGCCGACCGTACCGACTGCAGGGAGAATGAGCTGGCGGCTATAGCGCCCTTCGTTTTCGCAATTACCAGACATATAAATCACCCAGGGTCCAAAGGCCAAACATAATGAATATAGCGGCTCCGACCAGCTTCACGTTTTTTTGGGGGATAAGATCTTTGGTCCATTTACCGGCCAGGGCGCCAAGAGTATTGACCGCGATCATGGCCAGGGTGGCGCCGACCCAAACTTGGAAAGGACTGCCGTATTGGGCGGTCAGAGCCAGCGTGGCGATCTGGGTTTTATCCCCCAGCTCGGCCAGGAGAAAGGCGGTAAAGACGAGCCAAAACGGGGAACGCTTCCCCTTTGCTTCCGCTTCGTCGTCGTCAGCTTCTTCTTTTCCAAGAATTGTCCAAAAGCCGAAAGCGATAAAGAGGATCCCGGCGATGGTCTGGATATATATGATAGGGACAAAGCGGTTGAGTAGCCCGCCAAAGATGACCGCCAGCGCCATTAGGAGGGCCGAGGCGCAAGATACGGCAGCGATAACTATTCTGGCTGAATATTTGGTGGCCAGACCAAAAGTGAGGAGTTGGGTTTTATCTCCCAGCTCCGCCACCGCGATCATTATAAATGTAGTTATAAATGGGATTAAGGACATGGGGATATTATAACACCCGTTCGGAACCTGAGAATGAATTCTCGGTTCCTCACGAGAAACCGGTAACTTTGCGGCTTATGACCAGGAAACCTGTCCCGATTGGATCGGGAAGTTTTCTTGGTTTTTCCCCTGTACGTATTTAGATATTTTGCTCTCTTTTACGCCTTGTCCATTTTCTTTGTCTGGCCACAAAGAAAATGGACGAAAAGAAAAGGCCTTACGCATTTCGACTTTTTTTAAGGTAAGCGAAATGCGTCGAACACTCTGAACTTATACCAGATATTTTTAATCTAAATGAAGGCAATAATCCAAACGGTTTTTCAGTTGAGAAGATCGGACATCGTTATTTCTGTTTGTCGCGATGCATTTTTAGGTATGCACTCTTTCAATGGTTTTGCCTTTAAGCCCTGCCTTCTATGGAAAGGGGCTCCTTGAGTTGGCAGGGGCATTTTGAAGGGCCAGTTGCTAAAAGTCCAAAATTTGGTAAAATTAGAAATTGTATTGGCGTTCCCCGGTAGCGCAGTGGTAGCGCAGGTGACTGTTAATCACTTGGTCGTAGGTTCGAATCCTACCCGGGGAGCTTTTCTTTTTTGTCCCCAAAAAAGAAAAGCGGCAATTGCGTTCAGCAATTGGATTTTGCGAACCCCGGCGCTTGACGACGGGTGAGCAAAATCAAGGGTAGGATGAGAAAGGCGTTTTTGCGCCGAGCGAAGCGAGGATCAGCGAGCGACACTCCTGCCCTAGCAGGATGAGCGAGCGAAAGCAAAAACGCCATGTCCCGTAGTCGCCGCCCAAAGCGGCACGGAGGACGAAATCCTACCAGGGGAGGGCCGATTTTTTTTGATTATCTTCGAGAGTGTAAAACTAGGCGCTACTCCCTGCCTGCAGGCAGGTTAGTATTACGGACTATTTTCTAATTGCAAGTGGTCCAGTTTTTGGGGGGAAGGTCACCACAATATCGATAATTTCCCAATAGATCCCCTGTTTAACCACAAATCCGCTCGCAACGAGCAAGGAAAGGCCGATGAGGAGCCAACCCTGGAGTTTATCGTGCATATTTAATCCTTTAATCTCTTTTTTGACACGGCACAAGCATCTTTTAATGATTTACAAGTGAATAAAGTATCCAACATGCACTTTAATCTCCCATTTGACCATATTTTGCCAATTGGCAATTCCTTTCTTGGCTCAAATGGTTCTCCCAAATATAATAAATAGTGATTTTTAACTTTACCTCTTTTTATCTCTGGGATTCGGCTATGCATATCAGCAACAATCTCATAAGATTTCACATAATGGATCGACTGCAATTTACCATCATATCTAAAACCCATATAATTGAGAGGTATTTTGGGCCAATTCTTTTCTGCTGGATAAAAGTAGAGGCGTTTTTTATTAATAACATCTCTCCAGGATATTTTTGACCATTTTGGTGTTTTATTCGATAGTGATACAACATAGACCCAATTAGATTCCTTGTTTTCCATTTGGACCTCCTCAAGCAAATATTTTTGCAGCTCTGATAAAAGATACTTTTCCTTATTTGATGCCTCATGGTAAATATAATTAATTGTTTTAATCACATCATGCCAAGAAATTGACTTTATAGGAACCCCGCGAATTGATCGTTTTAAATTACCATTAAAATATTCTTCCGTGCAATCACTGAGAACCAGAAACATTCTCTTGGTTCTCTTATAGCCGCCAAACCTCTCCCTGTATTTTTTGAGTTGGTCCAGGGTTGGCAAAGACCACCCCTTTTTTGCTTCTATGATACAAAAGAACCTATTATCAACAACAATTTCAATGTCCGTTATCCCCTTTTCCCCATGTTTTTGAAGACGAATAACAATATTATTGTATTTCATATCTCTGTTATACATTCGCTTGATTAAGGCTTTCACCAATCTTGGGACCCTTGCCATTGTATATCCCAAACTGTATGTTAAATCATTTTCACTAACGCCTAAAAGTTCAAATACGCTTTCAATTTGATCATCATTAATAGATATTACTGTTGATGGAGTTTTATTCATGAGGCATACACGCTCTTTTCTGGGCCAGAATACGCATCATAAACATGCTCATAAACTAACTCGCACTTCTGACTATAAACTGGCTTTGTGTATTTCTCGGGCAAATGGTCAAATACTTCATTTATCATGACTTTGACCGCGGCCCTTGCCTCTTGTTTCTTGCGCCAATCGAGCACGAGCTTCTCTTGCTTTAGCTTTTCCAGCAGCTCTTTGGCCACTGCCTTGACTACCCCCTCTTCTTTCTTGGTCAACTGCATGTCTGGCCTAGTTAAAATATCAAATACTGCTAATTCTTCTTCGGAAAGCCCTTCTGCGATAGTCCTCTTTTCTTCTTCGTTTAGCTGCTGGGCAAATTCGGTTAAACGTCTAAAGAATTCGTCAACGTTCATACTGCCGGCGTTATATTCATCGATCAATTTCTGAAACTTATCCTGGAAGTCCAATCTGGTCCGGTTAAACCTGATCATTGTTCCTAAACGACGCTCAATCATCCCTTTCAGTTTTTCAACTTCAATATGCTTTCTCCCCTTTTCAAATTTGGCGCGTAAAGTCTCGAAGTCGATCTGGCTAAGATCGTAGATTCGGCTTTGCTCGGGCTTTTCGGCAATTACATAGCCTTCCGTGGAAATCGATTCATCAAGAAGCTTATCGATCTCTTTCATCACTGCTGAAATGTCAGGCGGCGGCAATAACGATCGTATTTTGTTAGCGATAACTACGAATAATATCGCTAGTGGCGCTACCTCATGGGCAATTTTGTCCGGTAAGATAGCTTTGAATAAGCCATTAATCCGGGCAGCCATAACTAGGTAGGTTTTCTTCTGCTCTTCGGCTGCGATTATCATGTCCACCGCGTTATCAAGCAAGCCAACCTTAGCGAATCCTTCTGCGGCTAGGATTGCTTCAACATTAATCCCAAGATTCGAGCAGAATTCCGTTGTTTCTTGCAGTTGTTTCTTGAGAATCTCCACCAGCTCCGCCTTTTCGACAATTGGCGGCTCACCCGCTCCAGGGGTCGGCGCGTAGATCGCCAAAGCCTTTTGCAGGCTTTGGAAAACACCGACATAATCAACAATTAAACCGCTGACCTTGTCCTTAAAGACCCGGTTAGCCCGGGCGATAGTCTGCATTAAAGTATGGTTGCGCATCGGCTTATCAAGATAGATGGTTGAACAGCTCGGCACATCGAAGCCGGTCATCCACATGGCACAGACAAAGACGATCCGGAAGGGATCGTTTGGATCCTTGAATTTTGTGGCTAAGTCTTCACTTACTATCCGGCGACGGTGCGGCTCGATCTCGACCCCCTTCTCCCGCATCTGGGCGATCTCATTTTGCGAAGAAGAGACCACTACAGCCATATCTGTCTCTTTAACATAGTTGATTAATTTTTCTAATGCGGCCCTCTCCTCTTCCGCAACCCCGCTCAACTGCTTTTCCAACTCCTGCAAATATTCTTGCTGATATTTACGCACCTTATCGTACATTTTGACTGCCGTAACCTTATCAATCGCCACAACCATAGCCTTCCCTTTAAAGCCGCGGTTAAAGAAATGGCTTACTATATCTTTAGCAACTGTTTCCAGGCGATCGTTACGAGTAATAATGTGATATTGTCTGGCGAACTCTTGCTCCAACCGGGCTTGCTGGCGCTCATCCAGCTCAGCCGCTTCAACAATAGCGGCCATCTCATCATTTAAGCTTTCGTTTGTGAGCTGGACCTCGGGGATTCGGTTCTCGTAATAGAGTGGCACGGTTGCCTTATCATCGATCGATTGCTTAAAGTTATAAACACTGACATATTCACCAAACACATCCTTGGTCTTCTCTTCTCCAACGATTAAAGGTGTACCGGTAAAAGCGATAAAAGAGGCATTAGGCAACGCTTGGCGCATGTTAAAGGCGAGCGTGTCATACTGGCTCCGGTGCGCCTCGTCCGTGATAACGATAATATCCGACCGCTCTGACACAACCCCCTGGAAGTTGAACTTATGGATCAGAGTAAAGATATAACGATGATTCTGACCCAATAACTGCCGGAGATGGTCACCTGATTCGGCATGGATCTCTTGAGCAGTTATGGCGCCTGAATTGGCAAAGTTACCATAGATTTGCTCATCAAGCTCTTTGCGGTCAGTCACAATAACAAAGGTCCAATTGCCAGGGATCTTACGCAGGACTTTTTGGGCGAAAAAGATCATGGAAACGCTCTTGCCGCTCCCTTGAGTATGCCAAAACACCCCCAGCTTGCCCTGTTTTTCCCTAATATCCTTAAATCCCTTAATAACGTTGTTGACGCCCAGATATTGATGGTTTTTTCCGATTAATTTAATTAGTCCGCCGCGAGATTGCATATAAGCGATATAGTTCTCAACGATATCAAGGAAGTTAGCCTTCTGACAGATCCCGCGGATCATCGTATCGAGGGATATAACGCCTTGTTCGCCTTCACTATTGATCTTCTTCCAATCGGCAAAATGCTCCCACTCCGCAGTTATACTGCCAACTTTACTTTCGCTCCCATTGGAAAGGATAATAACGGCGTTATACCAGAATAGCTGGGGAATCGTGTTTTTATAATCGGTCAGGTTATCAATAAACGCGTTTTCTACCCGCTTATGTGCCGCTTTAAGTTCAATAAATAGTAAAGGGATACCATTTACAAACCCGACCAGATCAGCCCTTTTGGTATACATTTCACCGGTGACCCAGAATTGGGAAGCAAGGAAAAAGTCATTATTTTCGGACTTATCCCAATCGATAACTTTAACCGTTTCGGTCGTCTCTTCCTCTCGGCCTGTGGCGGGCATTGTAACGGGGACGCCATCCTTGAGCAGTTGGTAAACTTCCCGGTTGGCATTAACCAAGCTCATCGCACTCCGATCGCGCGTTATTTCTTCAATGGCCAGATCAATTGCTTCTTCAGTCAATCCGGGGTTTAACTTATTCAAGGCGGGTCGTAGCCTTGAAACAAGAACAACTTCTCCCCGATTCTCCCGGCCCATAGTACTGCCGCTCGCCCGTTCGAATTCTAGATAACAGTTAGCAGCTTGCCAGTTAAGATCTGTTAACAACCTGATTGTTGGTTGTTCAATTAATCTATCTTCCGAATAATGCGTTGTCATAATTGATTTACCATGTCATAGGAGGCTACAACATCCTTAATCTTATCTTCGCTGATTTTCTTTTCTCTTGCAAGCCTCATAACCCTCAAATGATACTGATTAAATAATATTTTCTTCGATAATCTATTTAACCTGGCGATATATCTCACCCTTTGTCTTTTGTTTAACAAATCAAATATCTTGCCAAGATAATAACCACCTGCATTCATTATGAATTTTTCATCAAGCACATTTGCAATTACCTTAGTTCGATATTTTGGGGCGAGCCCTGCGATATTGCAATTTATCATTCTTTTTAATATTGGGCTTCGTTTAAAGTCGACTCTTTTCCTAACTTTTTTCCTATACGCATCGTATGCCTTCTCAATGTCTTTGTGCTTTTTAGGGTTTTCCAATAGCTTAAATATATCAAACGACCAATAATCGAAGAATTGCCTAGAAGTAAATAATTTTGCCTTACTAGCGTTAAGATTCAATCCTATCATTGCCAGCTTTTTTGATGCCAGAAACATGATCTCTTTTGCATCTTTTTCATTTTTTGATGCTATTATTTGATCGTCAGCATATCTTAGATACTTAGATTTCCTTTCTTCGCATATATCGTACATATACTTGTCATATTCCTGAAGATAATAATTTGCTAATATTCTAGAACAATCCCCAACCTCATCTTGTGGTAATCCCGCACTCTGCTTCTCATAAAACATATACTTTTTATTCCAATGCGATAAGAAATAAAATAGCAAATTAACATATTTAGTTTTCCGCTTGTCTACGGCTTCCCTTATTAATGCTTCCAATCTGTCCAGGCGTATTGAATCATAGAAGTTTGCAATATCAAATATAAAATAGTATTCATGATCTGATTTTGCATAGAGATTGTAAGCTCTCTTTTGATAATCAGTCCATGCACGTTTCCATGCAAATGAGTTGTAACTGTAATCTGGCATAGACACAATTTCGTCGTTATTTTCAATCTTCCGTATTTTTCCGCCTAATTTCCAGCCCCCATAGGTGCCCTTTACTCTATTTGCAGCTATTTCATCCTCAAGACTCTTAATACAATAATAGTAGACACAGTAGTCCTCTCTAGTAAGAGCGGGAATAAAACGAACAACTAAATTCTCTTTATGTGATACAACAAATGTCCTGGGGGGAGATGGGGCATAAATCATTTTGTTAATCTTACCGACTAATTCCTTCAAGAATGAAATTCTATCGGGCGTCGAATCAGCGAATGGGCAATCGGTTTTATTGTGAATGTGCTTCCAGAATCTTTGCCCAACCACTTCGATAAAGTCGTTATCTTTTAGCATATATATTCTTCTCTATCATATTAACGATCATATATCTCTCTCCCTACCTCCCCGCCAATCAACTTCGGTAAAAGTAAATCGCGGGTTTGAACCAGAATTTTGTTCATGTTGACCAGGTTAGCCATCATTTGAAATGATATTGAAATCTTACCCTCAAAGTCATCTAATATTTCTCCAGGAATATCAACGACTTCTAATCGCATTAGATCCTTTGGATAAACATGTGGTTGCGCCGCTCCTCTTTGAAAGTTGGTTACCTCATTTTGTCTATTTTTCAGCAACAAATAGAAATAATATAAGTATTTTGTGGTATTTCTATCAATAAAAGAGCAATCTGATGCCCAGATATCCTCATAATATATGTTTACATAGCCCGAGTTCGCTCCCGAAGCGCTAATCGTTATGACAGGAGCCTTTGTATTTGCCTTATTATGAAAATATGCCGGGCTTAACCCTCCAGCCACCACAGGAACTGCTCCCTCAATTATTATCTCCCTGGTTATACTCTTGCCCTTTGCAATATCCACCTTTTCTCCTAATGTAATTACCTCCCACTTCTCCGGTATCTTCCCCAGCTTCGAATCAACCATGTTCACCTTCTCATGCCCCGGAAAGCGGAAATTGACAAACCATTCGCTATAGATCATCTGCGCCATTTGTTCGATGATCTTTATCCGGCGGTTGTTGTTTTCGATCAGGTCGTCGTAGGCGGAAAGGATGGAGGCTATGCGGCGTTGTGTTGGGAGATCGGGGAAATTGATAACTAGGTCCTTAATTGATGCGATATCCGCACGTTGCCTACCAGATGCGCCAGCCATACTCTTTTCAGCGGGGCTTCTTATGGTTTTCGTAGTTGATAAATAATAAATATAATCTGGGTCAGAAATCGCTGATTTTGCTCTAAATACAAAGAATTCTGTCGAACCAAAAGCGGGGCTCCCTCTATATTGTGCAATTTTTCCATTCTCAAGACATGGTGTTATTCGGGCAAATAATGTGTCCCTGTCCTCAAATTTTGACCCGCCGCCTTTTAACTGTTTCTCTCCACTTGGGCTAACATACTTTGTTCCGGGTTGAATAGCCTCCATCATAACAAATGGGTATTCCCCACCACGTTCCAGCTTTACTTTTGGATGAATTTCAACGCAATCCTCAAATCTTACTTTTCGCCAATTATTCTTCATGGCCTTTGCTTAATATAATTATTAATCACTTCGTATACAGCGTTTGTATCTTTTCCTTCCAATCTTCCAATGTACCCTATTGGCATATGCTTAAACATTGCCTCTGTACCCTCCTTGATCATTTCAGATTTCGCTTCTGGCTCTGGATTAGTTGCAATATAATCCTGAAGGGTTTGCGCCACATTCCTTCTATGTGTGTTAATGGCATACATATTTGCATAAACGTTGTAATTTTTGGAAGCAAAACCCAGCCCATATGATACAACGGAAAGTAATGCCAACTTTGCTAATCCATATTCTAGAGTGAAAAAAGATTCTGGGCCAAAAACGATTATTCCAATACTTTTCATCATAAGAATACCAAAATACACGATAAAGTTAAAAGCGATGAGCCCTATTAAGAACCAGAATGTTTTATCTCTATTGCCCAACCATTTCTCCATGCTCGCACGGTCTTCATTTGCCTGCTTTTCAAAATATTTGGCGAGAGTCACAGAGGCAATCTCGCCATGAGTAGTTTCGATTTCAGCCTTTTTTTGCTTCAAATTCTCTAGCTCATTTTGTAATTTTAGGGCTAATTCCTTGTAAACTATTTCCGCCTGCACCGCCGCTTTTTGTTGTTTTTGCAGCTCTTCTTCATCCTTACTTTTTAATGCTGCTTCCTGTCTTAAATATACAAGGTTCGTTTTGGTTTGCTGAATCGTTTCGTTAGAATAACGCTCTATCTCTCCTTCCAACTGATCATGCAAAGGCTTGGGATTGGGATGGTTTAAATTAAAGCTATCGATTCTTTTTATATAATCAACAAATCGTGTTTTTTTATTATCTATATCATCAATTTCGGGCTTCGATAAGATTGTTTTATACTGGAGTTCAGCAAATTCCCCAAATAAGCCCTGTAATCTAATCAAATATTCGGCGCTTTTTTGAAATTTTAATGCGCCATAATCATCCTTCATGGTTATCTTATTTATATCTATTTTACCTATTGAATCAATATCTATATTTTGTTCAGCCATTTTGCCCTCCCATTCATACTATTCGCCAGTGGGCCTTATAATCCCTTTTTTAATATAAGGCCGATATTATGCGATATTTTCTTTTCCAGTAGGTGCGATTCAGCATTTAGTTTTTCGAGCTCACCATTCAATCCTATGATTTTTTCCTTGAAGTCGTATTCTTCAGTCGGCCTTTCGGCGACTCCAACATATCTCCCCGGATTTAAGCTCCACCCCTGCTCTTCGATCTCCTTTAAGGTTGCCACCTTACAAAGGCCCGGCTTATCCTTTAACTTCCCTTGCCGGTATTGTTTGACCAGCCCGGCCAACATTTCAATCTGTTCCGGCTTAAAATCACGCAAAGCCCGGTTTATCTGATTAAAGGTGTTTCGGGCATCGATAAACAAGACTTTATTCTTAAGCGCCTTATCCTTCTCCTTATCAAAGAACCAGAGAGTCACTGGGAGTGTGACAGTATAAAAGAAATTAGACCCAACAGAGACGATCACATCAACATGGCCCGATTTAATAAGCTGTTTGCGTATTTCCATTTCAGACGAACGGGCATCAGCCGCAGCATTCGACATAACAAAACCTGCCCGCCCCTTACTATTCAACGCACTGTAAAAGATCTGGATCCAGAGATAATTGGCATTATCTACGGTTGGTAGGCCAAACGGGAACCTTGGGTCGCCCTTAAGACTTTCAATGTCTACCCGATTAACATTAAAGGGAGGATTAGCCATCACATAATCGAACTTGCCGACACTTTTATGAATATCTTCTTTATAAGTGTTAGACTCACGGATATCACCTTCCAAGCCGTGAACCGCCAGATTCATTTTGCACAGCCTTACCGTCTCTTTGGTCTTTTCCTGCCCGTAAATGGATATTTCAGCGCTCGGCTTCTTCTTCCGCTCTTCGACAAAGCGTGCACTCTGGACAAACATACCGCCCGAGCCGCATGCTGGGTCTAAAATCTTGCCATGGAACGGCTCAATTATCTCAACGATTAGTTTAACAATAGATATTGGGGTATAGAACTCGCCCCCCTTCTGCCCTTCCGTCATCGCAAATTCACCCAAGAAATACTCATATATCCGGCCCAGCGTATCCCCATCATGCTCCATCGGGATTGAAGCCATTAATTTAATCAGCTCAATTAAGACCTTTTTATCAAGCTGGTTGTAGTTCCTGGGCAAAACGTCTTTTAAAGATGGGTTTTCTTCCTCGATCGCCTTCATCGCGGCATTGATAGCCTTGCCTATATCGCTACCTTCCTTTAGTTTTGACAAATAGTCAAACCTGGCAATTTCCGGCAAATACATTACCCCTTGCGCTTGATAATCTGCCTTGCCAATTGTGCGCCGGCCGGTCCCTTTGCTCGCTAGCTCTTTCTCGACAATAGTAAATTTATGGTCAGCGTATCTCAAAAAGATAAGACCCAAGACAGGCGTGGAATATTCAGATGATTTCAGGTGCGAGTTAGCGCGCAGTTCGTCGGCAGCATTCCAGAGTCCTTTTTCAAGATCGGCTAGATTGTTTTCAGGTTCAGGCATTTTGGGCCTCCTTATTCTAATTACAGGCATTTAATTAGAATATAGATATTTATATTCTAATCATCTAAGATCACGTTCTTATTTTACGCTTAGAATCAGGAAAAGCAAGGGAGATTAGCGGGGGAAAGGGACTGAGGGACTAAGGGATAGCTAAATCCGACTGATCGTTAGACTTAACCTTATTTACACCCAAATAGCTCTTTTCGCCAGAGGTGCGGGGGAGGCGAAAAGGTAAGGAACTAAATAATTTCTGACTCTCTAGCCGCATAATACATTCCCCCCTTCCTTGCCCCCCTCCCCCAAATAAACTATACTTAAATCAGCATGTACAACATCATCGACTCCATAAAAACTTATCTGCTCTCTAATGGTATGGAAATAGTAATCGACCTGCTGATCCTGGTCATCGGCATCTGGGTGGCTAAAGTCGCCTCGAACATCACCAAGAAGGCGATGATCAGATCAAAAGTTAATCAAACCCTGGCCCTTTTTGTCGGCAACGTCGTATATTACGCCATCGTAATTTTTGTGGTCCTATCTTTCCTGGAACGACTGGGGATAAAAACAACTTCATTTCTCGCCCTGATCGGCGCGGCCGGTCTGGCGATCGCACTGGCCTTGCAAGGCTCCCTCGCAAACTTCGCGGCAGGGCTCATGATCATCATGTTCCGCCCTTTTGAACTTGGGGATAAAATTGAAACGGTCGGCGTCTCCGGCGTCGTGGAAGAGATCCAGATCTTTAGCACCGTCCTCATAACCGCTGATCATAAACGAAAGATCATTCCGAACTCCAAGATAACCGGCGACGTCATCTCCGTGGAGATCAAACACTAGATTTTCCGTTTCTTGACTTCCTTCAGCGCGCTTTTGACCATTTTACCAAAATCTTTGTCTCTCTGTCTTTTTTCCAAGCTGGTCATGGCGTAATAATCGGTCTCTTTTTTTAATTTGAGGTAATTTATATATTTCTCTTCGCTTAAATCGCCCGACTTGAGCGCGGTCAGCACGGCACACCCCGGTTCGTGTTGATGAGTGCAATCAATAAACTTACAGGAACAGCCTATTTCTTCAATTTCCGCGAAAACACTTTTTATCCCCTCTTCGGCATCTGCCAGCCCGATCTCCCTCATCCCCGGATTATCGATGATCATCCCCCCGTTCTTAAGGACAAAAAGTTCACGATGAGTAGTCGTATGCTTTCCTTTATTGGTTTGAGCACTGATCTCCTTGGTCGTTATCAGTTCTTCTCCCAATAATTTATTGGTCAGCGACGACTTGCCAACCCCCGAAGAGCCGAGCAAACAGTAGATTTGCCCCGGCTCGATCACCCGCGCCAGGCTATCGAAACCGGTTAAGACGCTGGTGGTTAGTAGCGGGACCGCTTTAAAGCGCTCTTTTACCTGGGAGATTATTTCGGCCAGCTTTTCCGGGGAAACAAGATCAATCTTGTTGAGGAGTAAAACCGGGTAAATCTTTTCAGACTGAACGATCGTCAGGTAGCGCTCGAATCGATTTAAATTAAAATCACGGTCGACCGCTTGCACAATAAAGGCGCAGTCGACATTAGCCGCGATCGTCTGAACCTCCTCCTTGCCGGCCGCTTTTCGCTTTAAAACGCTTTTTCTGGGGAGAATTTCTTCAATGAGGGCTCTGCCGTAGCCAAGATCGTTAATTTTAACCTGGTCGCCGACCGCCGGATAATCGAGCGGCGACTTGGCCGCGAAAATAATTTTACCGGCAACTTCAGCCCAAGCCTCCCCGCTTTCACCCAGAACACGGTACTTCCCCCGGTATTGGGCGACGACCCGGGCGGTTTTGATTTCGTTGTTCATACTATTTGTCCGGCAGAAAGAAACATTATACAAATAAATGCTTATTAATGCCACATCCTCAAAACAGATAGGTTGACAATTAATATTTATTGACATATACTTGACATATCAAGCATATGAAAAAGGCAAATGAACCAATAAGATTGATATTAGAGCTGGCAAAGACGCAGGCCATTGTTGGGCGTCGTTTTGACTGTGGGCTGGGCGGGCTTGGCTTCAATGAATTTACGATCCTATATAATCTTAGTATAGCAAGTGATGGAAAAATGCGCAGGATAGACCTGGCCAATAAGATTGGGCTTACCGCCTCCGGGGTGACACGGCTGTTACTGCCTATGGAAAAAATTGGACTAATTAAAAGCGGAGAAAGCGAAAGAGATGCCCGAGCTCGGTTTGTAACAATTGCTCCTGGTGGTGTCCTTAAATTAAATGAAGCGATCGAACGAATGGAACTGCTCCTGAATGAAATAATCCCTATGGATAAAAAGATCAAAATCGAAAAGATCTCGCAATTTCTTTCTGAATTAGGGATGCTTGCGCGTTAGCCTTATGGATAGAGATGGACTGCTCCTCACGCAAATCGCCTTCAACAATCAAACCTTCGAGGAAGTCAGCCTTCAAGAAACAGACCTTAGCCACAAAGAATTTTCCGAATGCGCCTTCAATAAATGCGATTTTAGCGGTTCCAACTTTAGCGGAACTATCTTCAGCGACTGTACTTTTACCGGCTGTAACCTGGCCAACATCAAGGTCGAAGGCTGTGGTTTTCGCGGCGTCAATTTTACCGGCTGTAAATTGATCGGGGTTGTCTTTATCAAGATCAACAAACTGCTTTTAGATTGGGGCTTTCAGAAATGTAAGATCGCCCTCTGCAATTTCAGCGGATTAAGTATTAAACACAGCCGCTTCACCGATTGCGTCATCCAGGGGACCGATTTCGTCAACGTTGACCTTTCGGGAGCGACCTTCTCCGGCTGTGACCTGGAAAACAGCACCTTTCGCAACGCCAACCTGGAAAAAGCGAGCTTCGTCGGCTCGTGGAATTATTACGTCGACCCGACCCAGAACAAGGTTAAACAAGCCAAGTTCGCTTACCCCGAAGTCCTAGCTCTCCTCGCCCCTTTTGGGATCAAGATCGAATAGCTATAGATAGATCGTCACACCAAACTGACTGAAGCTAATCCCGGCGTCCATCCAGTTTGTTTGATTACTGCTGTTCTTGTACTTGATGCCCGCCAGGGTTAAACTGCCAAATTGATAATAAACGCCGAGCCCGATCGTTTCGGTCAGGTTGGTCCGCGTCTTGACACCGAGCAGGAACCCTGGAATACCGCCGCTGAAATCTCCAGCCGGCGATGGGGAACCGGCGACCGAAGATATCTCCTGCTGGGCGTTAAACCAGCCTAAATTGTAATCGAGATAAGCGGAAACCGAATTACCGCCAAGTTCAAAATCAACGATCCCGCCCAGCGAGGCTTGGAATAACTGAAAAGCGTGCCAGGTGGAATTAAGCGGACTGTAATTGAAAATAAAATGCGGCCCCGCTTTGACCGACGGCGCGACCGAATAGAACAGCGACGCTTCGCCGCCAAAGCCCAGGTTGGTTTCCGACTTCAGCGCCCCAAGATAAATTGAATCCGCGCTATCAAGCAATGAATTCCCGGTCGCGTTGACCAGAAAATTGACGTTCAAATCTCCGCCAAGGACGGCATAATCGGTCGCTTTTGCCAGGCCGGCCAGACAAAAGGACAGGAAGATAACAAGCGCCATGAAAATCGTTGTTTTTCTCATTATTATGGATACCTCAAGAATATATTTTTTGGTCCACTGGTTAAATTTAACTTAATGGCTTCCGGTTGTCAATCCAACTTCTTACTGCTATTATTCCTGCATGAAGAGTGTCCTGATCACCGCTTTCGATTACAACGAAAAGCACTTCGTCGAGAAGGAGATCCCGCTCAACACCTGCGTTATCTACAAGAACAAGCCGACCATCACCTGGATCAACATCGACAGCATCCACGACCATAAAGCGGTCAAAAATATTTGCGATTGCTTCGGCCTGGCCCCCGCCGTCTACGAACAGATCATCGACCCGACCCAGAGGCCCAAGATCGAAGATTATGGAAAATACTTATTCATCGTTTTAAAAATGTTCCTTAATAATAAGGAGACACTCAAAGTGGCCGACGAGCAGGTCAGCTTTATCATCGGCCCCACTTACGTCATCTCTTTTCAGGAAAGAGCCCTAAAAGAGGACGTTTTTGACCCGGTCAGGAAAAGGCTAAGGACCGCCGGCTCGAAGATCAGACAGTCCAGGGCCGATTACCTCGCCTACCGTCTCATTGACGCGGTGATCGACTATTACTTTGTCATTCTCGAAATTTTGGGAGACCAGATAGAAGAGATCGAAAAGGAAACGATCGCCAACCCGAGCAAAAAAACTTTGGTCCAAATGCAAAAAAAGCGAAAAGAGATGCTCTTTTTCCGCCGTTCGATCTGGCCAGTCAGGGAGATCATGAACTCCCTGCAGAGAGGAGAATCAAAACTTATCTCCCCGGCGACCCAAAAATACATGCGCGGCCTCTATGAGCACACCATCCAGATCATCGACACGATCGAGACCGAAAGGGATACGATGTCCTCAATGCTCGATATCTATCTGTCGAGCTTAAGCAACAAATTGAACGAGGTCATGAAGATCCTGACCATGATCTCGACGATCTTTATGCCGCTGACCTTTATCGTGGGGATCTACGGAATGAATTTCCGCCATATGCCGGAGCTGGAATGGCGATACGGTTATTTTATGGTCTGGGGGCTGACGATCATCATTGTCTCCTCCATGTTCATTTATTATAAACGGAAAAAGTGGTTCTAGGATCTTAAATATGATCGCCGCTTATTACGTTTATATCATTGAATGCGCCAACCGCGCTCTTTACACCGGCATCACCAACAACCTTGAACGTCGTTTTAAAGAGCACCAAGCCGGTCGCGGCGCCCGCTACACCAGAGCTAATCCGGCGACCAGGCTCGTTTATAAGAAAAAATGCGGCAGTAAGAGCAGGGCGCTCAAACGGGAAGCGGCGATCAAGAAGTTGACCCGAGCGAACAAATTAGCATTAATCAACAGCGCAGTGCTCCATGGTTCGCATTGCTAGTTCCCCCGCTTCAGCCATACTTTTACCCAGCGAGATAAAACCATGGTTCTTAATGATCAAAAAAATGTTCTCGCCCAATGATTCCATGATCTGATCGGCCAATTCCAGGGTCCCGTATGGCTCTTCCCGCTCCGTGCAAGTCAGCCCCATTCGGGCGCAATTATCAAGCAATTTTTGACAATGGCCGTGAAAGATCGCGTTGACCTCCGGCCTCTTTTGATAGATCAAATAATGGAACATACTTTCCGAAGAAGGTTCCCGCTGGCCGACGGCGTAAACGATCTTTTTCTCCAGATCGACCCGGTCGACTTTCACAAAACTCTCCGCCGCCGATGTTTCTTTCATCCCGGAAGAAGTGATAATAAATCGGTTCTCCGGTTTCAGCCGAAAACTTAGATTCCCGTAAACCCCGCCCTCATAGGACGGCATTAGCCCGCTTTGCGTGAATTGATCGCACCATTTTTTCAACTCATCGATCCGCGGATCTCCGGGGACCTGCCGGTCAAGGAATTCAGTGGTAAATTTGGGGGCGACCTTCCCTTCAGCCATTACGAAAACAACCTTCCGACTTCAGCCGGTTTAATGATCCCCTTTTCGGTGATGATCCCGGTGATGAATCTGGCCGGCGTGACATCAAAGGCAGGGTTGATCGCTTTGGAACCCGGAGAACAGACCAAAATCCGGCGTTGAATCCCTTGTTCGTCCGGCCCGGTCTGGTAAAGAACTTCGTCTTCGCTCCGCTCTTCGATCGGAATGTCGCGGCCGCTATGACATTTTAAATCAATGGTGGAGGTCGGCGCGGCAATATAAAAAGGAACACCGTACTCTTTGGCGCAGATCGCTTTTTCCAGAGTGCCGATCTTGTTGGCAGTGTCACCGTTTTGGGCGATCCGGTCGGCCCCCACGATCATCAGGTCGATCTTGCCGAGCGACATCAGGTAAGCCCCCGCGTTGTCGGGAACGATCGCGTGCGGAACTTTCTCTCCTTGCAGTTCCCAGGCGGTCAGCCTGGCCCCCTGGCCGCGCGGCCTGGTCTCATCGGCATAGACAAAAACCTTCTTTCCCGCGCGGTGAGCGGCGTAGATCGGCGAGAGGGCCGATCCATGGTCGACAAAAGCGAGCCAGCCGGCGTTGCAGTGGGTCTCGATCGTCATCCCGTCTTTGATCAATTTCGCGCCATGCTCGCCGATCAGTCGGCAATTCTCGGCATCTTCATCGGCGATCTTTTGCGCCTCCAGCACGCCCGCCCCTTCGCCCCCTTTTTTCGCCGCGTCGTAAACCCGGTTGACGGCAAAGAAGAGGTTCTGGGCGGTCGGCCTGGTCGCTTCAATCGCTTGTTTTCCCCGGTCGATGGCGGTCCAATCGCCGGGAGATTCCAATAACACCTGGGCCATAGCAAAACCGGCCGCCGCGCCGATCGCTCCCGCTCCGCGGACGATCATCGTCTTGATGGCATGGCAGGTATCTCTTGATCTCGGCGCCTGGTGGATTTTGAAGTCAAAAGGGAGGAGATTCTGTTCGATCAGGTGGACGGTCGAGCCTTCCAGCCAAACGGTACGGTAATGTTTGCCGTTGACTTTAATGGGATCACTCGCCTTCGAATTCAGTCTGGGCGTAGACCTTATGCCCGGCTTCTTCCAATTTCCGGCGACCGCCGATATCCGGCAGATCAACGATAAAAGCAAGCTCGACGACTTCGCCGCCCAGTTTTTTCACCAGTTTACTCGCCGCCATCGCGGTCCCGCCGGTCGCGATCAGGTCATCAATGATCAAGACCTTTTGGCCTTTGGTAATCGCGTCCTTGTGGATCTCGATCACGTCGGTCCCGTATTCCAGGGCGTATTCTTCCCGCTCGGTTTCAGCCGGGAGCTTCCCCTTTTTGCGGACCGGGACAAACCCTTTGCCCAATAGATAAGCGAGCGCCCCACCCAGGATAAAGCCTCGGGAATCGATCCCCACAACAATATCGATATCCTTGTCCTTGTAGCGGGCGGAGAAATCGTCGAGACATAGTTTTAGCCCGACCGGATCTTTCAGGAGCGTGGTAATATCGCGGAACATGATCCCTTTTTTCGGCCAGTGGGGAACGGTCCTGATGCGTGATTTGATCGGCATATTTCTCTCCTTTATTTGATTCGGGGGATCGCCTTGATCAACAAAGTTTTGACCTTTTCGGCGTTCTCTTTCATCCGCTCAAGGACCATCTCAAAAGTGACCGGCGCTTCGTCCTCTTTCCAGCAGTCGTAATCGGTCGACATGGCGATCGTCTGGTACGGGATCCCCAGTTCGTTGGCTAAAACTACCTCGGGACAGGTCGACATATTAATGATATCGGCCCCCCAGGCGCGGAACATATGGCTCTCCGCCCGGGTCGAAAACCTGGGCCCTTCGATCGTCACGACCGTGACGTCACGGTTGTATTTGTAGCCGAGCTCGTCGCTGGTCTTACATAAGAGGTCGCGCAATTTCCGGTCGTAGGGGTCGCTCATAGGAGTATGAACAACTTTTTCAGTAAAGAAGGTCACGTTCCGGTGGCGGGTAAAATCGATAAATTGGTCCGGAAAAACCAAATTCCCAGGCTTGATCTCTTCCCGAAGCGAACCGACAGCGGTCGCCGCCAGGATATGAGTACAGCCGATCTCCTTCAAGCCATAGATGTTGGCGAGGTAATTGACCCTGGTCGGCATGATGCTGTGGTCTTTGCCGTGCCGGGCCAGGATCGCGACCTCCACCCCGCCGATCTTTCCGCAGGTCAGGAGGGACGATGGTTTTCCAAAACTGCTATCCGCTTCAACTTCGATCGGCTCCTTGAGGATCTTGGGGTCGTCCAGTCCCGACCCGCCGATTATCCCTATTTTCGTCATAAGGCTATTATAATGGCAATCGTTTTGATCTGTCAATTTTCCTATTTGACTTCACCCCGCAGTTCATAGGAGAATAACATCATGAAGCAAAAAACCGACTGGAATGAAGTCGCCGGCTGGTACGACCAGCTCGTTGGAGAAAAAGGGTCCGATTATCACCAAAACGTGATCCTGCCGGGGGCCTTAAAGCTCCTTGACCCAAGACGCGGCGAAAAGGTCCTTGATCTCGCCTGCGGTCAGGGGGTCCTTTGCCGGGAGCTGGCCAGGAAAGGGGTCGAGGTCACCGGCATCGACGCCGCCCCCAACCTGATCAAAGCGGCGATCGAGCGAAGCCCAAGAACGATCAAATACCAGGTCTGCGATGCCGCGAATTTAAAGGTCTTTGCCGACGCCTCTTTTGACGTCGTCACCTGCATCATGGCGATCCAAAATATCGAACCGCTTGATAAAGTGATCAGCGAAAGCGCCCGGGTCCTAAAGAACGGCGGAGGTTTCCTAATCGTCACCAGCCACCCCTGCTTCCGTATCCCGCGCCAGAGCGGCTGGGGTTTTGACGACCAGCGCAAGCTCCAATACCGCCGGGTCGACAGCTACCTTTCGGAAATGAAGATCCCGATCAAAATGCACCCGGGCTTCGATCCGGGAAAACTGACCTGGACCTTTCACCGCCCGCTGGAAACATATTTTGCCGCTTTGAACCGGGCCGGTTTTACCGTCGCCCGGCTCGAAGAATGGAACTCGCACCGCCAGAGCCAGCCGGGAAGCAAAGCCAGGGCGGAAAACCGTTCCCGTCAAGAAATCCCGCTTTTTCTTGCCTTGCTCGCTGTTAAGTGATAATGTATAATAGCCAAGTCGAAAAATTAATAATAAAGGAGATTCAACATGATCGCAGAACGTTCTGAATTCAAAGGGAAGCCAATGCTCATCCTCAAACGGGATGAAAGCGACAAGTTCCCATTCTCTTTCGGTCTTTCCAAGGCCAAACTGATCCTGGAAAGCATCGAAGAGATCAAAAAATTCGTCGCGGAGAACGAAAAATAGATCTAACCGGTTTTTTCTTCGGCTCCAAAATCAAAAAACTTGACCGAACCGACGTCCTTTACCGGATGTGGGACCCTCCATTCGCGAAAGCTTCCCTGCTTTTGATCCATGGACTTGGCGCCCAATCCGACCGCTGGCATTATTTGGCCGAATATCTGGCCAAACAAGGTTACGCGACCTATGCCATCGAACTCAAAGGGTTTGGCGAGACCAAAACACCGCGCGGTCATGTCGAATCGTTCGACGTCTACGTCCAGGAGATCAAACAGCTCTACGACAAGATCAAGCGCGACCACCCTAATGCCAAGATATTTATCGGCGGAGAAAGCCTGGGGGGGCTCCTCTCCTTTACTCTGGCGGCGCTAAATCCCGGTTATTTCGCGGGGATGGTCCTGCTTTCTCCCGCCTTCAAAAGCGCCTTAAAAATAAAGCTCAACGATATCGTCGACTTTATTCAGTCGCTCCTCTTTGAGCCGGACAAACCGCTCAAGGTCCCTTACTTCACCGCTATGGCGACCCGCGACCTGGCCCTGCTAAAGCGGATCAACCGCGATCAAAGGGAGGTCAGGGTCACGACCTCCAAGTTCCTGATCAATGTCCTGCTCGAACAGATCAAGGCCAATTTTGTCATCACCAGGATCGAGCTCCCAACCCTCTTCTTAGTCTCCGGCCACGATCTCTTTGTTTCTTCCACGGAAAGCGGCCGGGTCTTTAAGCTCCTGCCGGTCAAAGACAAAACCCTGATCGAATATCCGGAAATGTACCACGCCCTGTCGGTCGATCTCGGCCGGGAAAAGGTCTTTAAGGACCTGATCAGCTGGCTGAATAAGCATTGAATTAATTATGGTCTTGCGGTACAATCCTCATGTAATCAAACCAATAAGGAGAGCTATTTATGAAAAAAATCGCCGCCGCGCTATTACTGGCCTGTTTTATCGCCGCTCCGATTCTGGCCCTGACCCCGACTGAACTGAAACAAACCATCAAAGATCTTTCCCTCGACGATATCAAAGAGATCGAGGATTCATTATATAAACTCTCCAATGAATCGGCCCGGCAGACCGGCTACGTCAAAGAAGATCCGGTCTCGGTCGGCGGCGGAGGCGGCTTCTATTATTTTATGCCGACCGGCAACATTAACGATAACAAGCCGCTATCCGCTTCCAGCCTTGGATCGCTCTATGGCGGAGCCGGGGGCTTTATGGTCAATCTCAACCCTAATTTGGCCGTTGGCGGGCTCTTTGGCGGGCTCGGCGGGGCCAGCTCCACCAAGGTCGGGACGACCTACCATAATTTTGCCGTCGGCGCCGCTTTTGAATTGGCCCAGCTTCAGTACAAGCCGATCATAAACGACAATATTATTCTTGGCCTCGACCTTGGCCTGGGGCTTGCTCAAGGCTCTTACCAGATCTATGAGACCGACGAATCATCGGTCAGCAGTGACGTGATCCGGGCCGGCAGCGGCCTGGCCATTCTTTGCGGGATCGACCTGCGCAAGCGGCTGACCAACTTCTTCTTTACCGGGCTAAAACTTGGCTGGTTAAGCACTTCATTTGAATCGCTCAAGCGGGGAGATTTCACCGACCCGGGGAAAAAGCAAACGATCTCCGCCTATTATCTGGCGGTCACGCTGGGCGGGAATTTCTAACCTTTACAACGGTTTCGTTATGTTGAAATCGATCTCGTTGAACTGAAGGTTGAAATCCGACACGGTGTTAAAGACGTATTTGGGAGAGAATTTTACCCCCCACGGTTCATAGTAATAATCCAGAGAGATCGCCACGTATGAACCCTTGTAATTCGTTTGCGCCACAAAGGTATGCAACGTCCCGTCCTTCACGTAATTGATATCCTGGTTGGTCTTGAGGTTGTACATCCCGGCGTGGCCGTTGAGCATCATCTCGTCGTTAATCAGGTAACTGATCACACCGCCGAAACGGATCGCGTTCATGGTCGCCGAATAATTGACGTCGGTCATCAGCGGTTCGATCTCCGCTCCGATCTGCATGGTGTTGTTTAAAGGGAACCGAAAGATCGCCCCAAAATTGAGCCCGGTCCCCACCCCGGTCACCAAACCTAAATGAAAATCAGAAGCCATAGGAAGTTCATGGAGCTTGATCGCGGCAAATGAGGCCTGAGCCAGGAACAAGAACATAAGGAAGCAAATTGTTTTTTTCATGATGGAGATATTATAGACAATAATAAGTAAATTGCAAGGTCACAATGTCCGGCGACTGAACGTCGCGGTTAAATAACAGCGGCGTTTAGCCGCTGGTTACCTTTTTAAAAGCGACCGCCAGATCATCATCCCATCGACCGAACCTAAGGCCGCTTCCGACGCCCGTTCCGGATGGGGCATCATTCCCAGGACATTCCCACGCTTATTGCAGATCCCGGCGATCGACTGAAGCGAACCGTTCGGGTTTTCTCCAGCGTAGGTAAAAACGATCTGCTTGTTCTTTTTGAGCTCTTTGAGGGTCGCCGCGTCGCAGGTGTAGTTCCCCTCGCCGTGGGCGATGGGGATATTGAGCGTTTGGCCGGTCTTGCAGGCGCTGGTAAAGGCGGTCTTATTATTAGCAACCTTGAGCTCAATATGCCTGCAAATAAAATGGAGGTCCCGGTTCCGGTGCAAAGCCCCCGGCAAAAGCCCCGCTTCGGTCAAGACCTGAAAGCCGTTGCAGATGCCGATCACGTATTTGCCGCTATCGGCGAATTTTTTGACCGCTTCCATGACCGGGGAAAAACGGGCGATCGCTCCTGTCCGCAGGTAATCGCCGTAAGAGAAGCCGCCGGGGAGAATAACGCAGTCGAGGCCGCTAAGGTCGGTCTCCTGGTGCCAGACATATTTGGTCGGCTGTTTCAGGACGTTTTTCGCCACGTGGTAGCAGTCCTGGTCGCAGTTTGAGCCCGGAAAAACGATCACCCCGAATTTCATGCGGCAACCTCAAAATGATAATCTTCGATCACCGAATTGACCAATAATTTACGGCACATCTCATCAACCATCTTTTTGTTGTCGCCGTCGGGGAGTTCCATTTCAATGTACTTGCCGATCCGGACGTTGGAAGCTTTCTTGTAACCTAAAGTGTGCAGGGCCGATTCGACCGTCTTTCCCTGCGGATCAAGGACCCCTTTTTTGGGATAAACAAAAACTTTAACCCTGGCCATTATAATCCAAACCTCCTGAAGACGACATCCACGTTCTTGACGTTGTCCCTGATGTCGAATATTTTTTCGAACTCCTTTGGCGAGACAAGCTTAAGCGCCTCCTTGTCTTCCATCAATATATCCTTGAAGCTTTTGCCGGTCGAGCGGGACTTCATCGCCGCCGTTTGGACGATCTTGTACGACTCCTCCCGGGTCAACCCCCGGTCGGTCAGGATCAGGAGAAGCTTTTGCGAAAAGACCATCCCGCCGCTCTTTTCGATGTTCTTACGCATGTTTTGCGGATAAACGACCAGGCCATCCATCACCCAGGCGAACTTGTGGAGCATATAATCGACCAGCATGCAGGTGTCGGGAAGGATGATCCGTTCAACGGAAGAATGGGTAATGTCCCGCTCGTGCCAGAGGGCGACGTTTTCCAGCGCCGCCATAGCGTTCCCTCTGACCACCCGGGCCAGCCCGGCGATCCGCTCACAGGTGATCGGGTTCTTCTTGTGGGGCATCGCCGAAGAACCCTTTTGCCCCTTGCCGAACGGCTCTTCCACTTCCAGAATTTCGGTCCGCTGGAGATTGCGGATCTCGGTCGCGAATTGTTCCAGAGAAGCGGCAACGATCGCCAGCGAGGTCATGAACTCGGCATGGCGGTCCCGTTGCAGTACCTGGGTCGAAGCGGGAGAGGCGGATAAGCCCAATTTTTTACAGACGTATTCTTCCACTCGCGGGTCGACCAGCGCGTAGGTCCCGACCGCGCCGGAGATCTTGCCGACCGCGATAACCGCCCGAGCGTGCTTGAGCCGGTCCAGGTTCCGTTCCATTTCGGCGACCCAGACCAAAAGCTTGAGCCCAAAAGTGATCGGTTCCGCGTGAACGCCGTGGGTCCGGCCCATCATCAAAGTATCTTTTTCTTCTTTCGCGCGACGCTTGAGGATCTTTATGCCGTCTTCGATGTTCTTGATGATCAGGTCGGCCGCTTCCCGCATCTGGATGGAGCGGGCGGTGTCCTCAACATCGTATGAGGTCAGGCCAAGATGGATAAAGCGGGACTCGCGCCCGACTTTTTCCGCCACGGAGGTCAAAAAGGCGATCAGGTCGTGATTGGTCTCCCGCTCGATCTCGTTGATCCGCTTAATGTCGAAATTCGCTTTCTTCTTGATCTTATCAAGGGCTTGTTTCGGTATCCGGCCCAGGGCGGTCCAGGCCTCGCAGGCGGCCAGCTCAACCTCGAGCCATTTGCGGAACTTGTTCTCTTCCGACCAGATCTCCCTCATCTTCGGCAATGTGTAACGATCGATCACTTTATTGTCCCCCTATCATTTTGTTAACTTCAGCCATCAGCGCCTCCACCATTTCGGCTTCGGCGACCTTCTTTACTATTTTACCAGACCGAAAGATCAAACCAACCCCTTTGCCGCACGCCAGACCAAGATCGGCTTCGGCCGCTTCTCCGGGGCCATTGACCTCGCACCCCATGACCGCGATGGTCAGCGGTTTTTTTATCCCTCTGGTCCTCGCTTCGATCTCTCCGGCGATCGTCGCGACGTCGACGTCGGTCCGGCCACAGGTCGGGCAGGAGATGACCGTCACCCCAAGCTTATACAGCTCCAGAGACTTGAGGATCTCAAAACCGACCCGGACTTCCT
The DNA here is from genome assembly GCA_001771575.1 of candidate division WOR-1 bacterium RIFOXYB2_FULL_45_9. Lineage (GTDB taxonomy): Bacteria > Margulisbacteria > WOR-1 > O2-12-FULL-45-9 > XYB2-FULL-48-7 > XYB2-FULL-45-9. The sequence continues at coordinate 459,836 of MEUD01000001.1, forward strand.
CGACCGGGTCGCCGGTCAGCGAAACCCGGAGGGTATCGCCGATCCCCTCGGCTAAAATGGCCCCGATCCCGACCGCGGAGCGGATTATTCCGGTCCGCGGGATCCCCGATTCGGTGATCCCCACGTGCAAAGGATAGTCGACTTTTTCCGCCATCAAGCGGTACGCTTCAATGGTCAAAGGGACCGAGGTCGCCTTGAGCGACAGGACGATATCATGGAAATCGTATCGTTCCAGGATAGCGACATGCCGCAAGGCGCTCTCGATTATCCCATCGGCGGTGACCCGCCCGCCGTTCTTTTGCAAAACGTCTTTCGGCAGAGAACCGGAATTCACCCCGATCCTGATGGGGATCTTTCTTTCTTTGGCGGCGGAGACGACCGCCTTGACCTTATCTTCGCTCCCAATGTTGCCGGGATTGATCCTTAGTTTGTCGACTCCCGCCTCGGCCGCCAGCAGAGCGTGCTCATGGTTAAAATGAATATCGGCGACCAGCGGAATGGAAATGTTCTTCTTGATCTCTTTCAGCGCCAGGGCCGACTCGCGGTCGGGCACGGCACAGCGGACCACCTGGCACCCCGCCTCTTCCAGTTGATGGATCTGTTCGATCGTCGCCCGAACATCGGCGGTCTTGGTCTTGGTCATTGATTGGACGGAGACCGGGGCGCCGCCACCCAACTGAAGGTCTCCGACCAATATTTTTCTGGTATGTTTCTTTATAATCCTAACTTCGCTTCCTCCGCGTAAGCGCTGGCGATCGCGCCGACACCAAGCGGCATGGTCAGAATCGCACCAACCCCCCAGAGAATGTTCCCAAGCCCGCTGACAATGCCGGCCAGAACGATCAGGAGGAAATGGAGCCACCAATTATTTTTGGTCACGATCTCGCGGCTCGTTTTGAGCCCGGCGTTGATCGAAAGCCCTTTGTCGTAGATCAGCAGAAGGGCAAAGAGCCAGCAGACCGCGAAATATACGTCGATCAAGATCGCGGCGAAAACAAACAACCCGCCGATCAGGTTCCAGTTAAAATAGAAGCAGACAGCCCCGGGAAGAAAGGCAAGGCCCAGCAGGATGGCGATCCAGATCGCGCCAAGCAGGAGCGAGCCGAAGCGGCGGAAAGGAGAAAATACTTCGTTAAAGGAAACTCCCTCTCCTCTTTTGGCCTTGACGAACATCATTTGAAAGCCGACCATCGGCGCGATTAAGAACCCAAGGATCGAAGAAACGATCGCGGCAAGGATCAAAATGACAAAGTTTTTGGTGTAACTGTTCCAGGCGTCAACAAACGCTTTTCCTATATCCATGATATTTTCCTCCTAAAGATCGGCTTTCCCGGTCAATTTTTGGAAAGCTTCGAGGTACTTCTCCCTAGTCTTGCTTACCACCTCCTCGGGTAACTTTGGCGCGGGGGGCTCTTTGTCCCACCCGATCGACTCAAGGTAGTCGCGCACGAACTGCTTGTCAAAGCTTGGTTGAGATTTACCGGCCTTGTAGAGCTGTTTCGGCCAAAAGCGGGAAGAGTCGGGAGTAAGCATTTCGTCGATGATGATTATTTCATCGCCGCAATAACCGAACTCAAACTTGGTGTCGGCGATAATTATCCCTTTGGTCTCCGCGTATTCGGAGGAAGCCCGGTAGATCTCCAGGCTTTTTTCTTTGAGCGTTTTGGCCGCCTCGGCGCCGATCAGGTCGATAACCTGCCGCTCGGTAATATTTTCATCGTGTCCCTGCTCCGCTTTGGTCGTCGGGGTGAAGATCGGCTCCGGAAGCCTGGCCGACTCCGTCAGCCCCGAAGGAAGAGAAACGCCGCAAATCGCCCCGGACTTCTGATAATCCTTCCAGCCGGAACCGGAAAGATAGCCGCGCACAATGCACTCGATCGGGATCAATTTGGCCTTTTTCACGAGGACCGACCGCTTGGCGAGCACGTCGGCGTGGGGTTTGAGCTGGTCCGGATACGACTTAACGTCCGAGTTCAAAATATGGTTGTTAATGATGGTTTTGGTGAAATCGAACCAAAAAAGGGAGATCTGGGTCAGGATCTTCCCTTTGTCTGGAATACCGTTCGGCATGACCGAATCAAAAGCGGAAATCCGGTCGGAAGCGACCAGCAGGAGGCAGTCGTCCAATTCAAACACGTCGCGGACCTTCCCCCGTTTAAATAATTTTAATCCCGGAAGGTCGACGTTTAGAAGAACGCTTTCCATTACATCCCCATTCCCTTCATCCCTTCCATCATCTTCTTCATATCGGCCGGCTTCATCCCTTTCATCCCGCTCATTCCCGGCATCGGCATTTTCTTGTAACCGGCGGGAATGTCAAAGAGCTTCCCCGAGACCCCGCCTTTTTTAATGTTCTTCATTTCGGTCGACCAGGAGCCGTCCAGCGCGGCCGATTTAACCGGCCATTTGTCTCCGGAGAGCCACTGGTACATTTTACTCTCTCCATCTTCACCTTTATATGTGATCAAATACTTGTCGCAGTCGATCCCGTTGATCTTTTCCCGGCCGATCTTTTTACGGCTGACCTCTCCGGGGGTCTTTTCGACCATCCCCATCGTTTTGTCCGGGGTCAATTTCTGCTCCATGTACATTTTCTGGTCCGGCATCAGGATCCAGACAACCTTTTTGTCCGCCCTGACGATGGCGATCTGCTCCCCTTTGCCCGCTTTGGTCTCGGTCCGCCATTTCTCGCCCGACATGTACATTTTAGACATCATCGTCTGCTTTTTCATTTTGGTGACGACATCGGCCGAAAATTCCATCGCCGCCGCGGCCATGGACAAAGCGACCGCCCCAATGAGAGTGGAAAACAATACTTTTTTAAACATTTTATCCTCCTGTTTTTTTTAAGCCAATTCCTCGCCGGTCACAAAAGCCGGACTGACCAATTCAGTCCTGACCCAGGCCCCCTGGACCTTCTTTACCTTAAACACTTCAACATGAAGATGAGGATGTTCCCTGTTTTTTCCGATCTTTGGGTCATAATAGACCGTTCCCGTGCCGCCGGATAAAGCGATCACCGCTCCTTTTTTGACCGAGGCGCCGTATTTTTTGAATTTTTCCGAATTGAGGGTCAGGTGAGCGTAGCGGGCTAAATACCATATTTTATCGGCGCCCGCTCCCACGTTAAATAGTTGTTCTATCATGTAGCCATAACCGCGGTACTCTTTGGCCCCCAGCCACCAGCCGTTGACCATGGAGAGGACGGGGGTCCCTTTGGGACAGGCAAAATCCTGCCCCATGTGATATTTCAAGCCAAGTTTGGCCTGCAGTTCTTTGGGGTAGTTTTGTTTATAGCCAAAGATCATTTTCCATTTGGCATCGACTGGCCGGCTCATGGCCATAATAATATCATAAATATCCTCCGGTTGCTTATCAATATTTTCATCGGTATAATGCGGGTAAATGGAAAATTCCGAGATCGCCAAAATATTTTGGGAAATTTCAGAGTTCCTTGAGCTAAAAGGAGACAACCCTTTCAAGATCAGGGCTTACCAGAAAGCGGCCCGGAACATTGAGACCCTCTCCCAAAACTTAGACGATATCTACAAGCGGGGCGGAATAGCGGCCCTGCGCGAACTCCCCGGGATCGGCCAGGACCTCTCGGAAAAGATCGAAAGCTTTATTAAGACCGGCAAGGTCGACACTTACGATAAGCTCCGCCGCGAGTTCCCCGCGGGGTTCATTAATTTGCTGGAGATCCCCTCGCTCGGGCCAAAGACCGCGATGCTGTTATATAAAAAGTTCAAGGTCGGCTCGGTCGCCGCGCTTGAGAAATTGACCAGATCGGGAAAACTTGAAGGGCTCCCCGGTTTTGGGACCAAAAAGACGGAAAACATCCTTAAAGGGATCAACCTGAAGAAAAGGGTCAAAGGGAGGTTTCTTCTCTCCGAAGCGCTCGCCTATGCCGAGCCAATCGTCGCCGAACTTGAAAAACTTAAAGCGGTTGACCGGCTTTTGCCCGCCGGGAGCCTTCGCCGCCGCCAGGAAACGATCGGCGACCTCGACTTTTTGGTCACGTCAAAAGATCCGGCCAGGGTCATGTCCGGCTTTACCTCTCTCCCCCAGGTTGAACGGACACTGGTCAAAGGGGGGACCAAAGCATCGGTCATTCTGAAGAACGGGATGCAAGCCGACCTGCGGGTCGTGAAAGAGAAAAGCTTTGGCGCCGCCGCCCACTACTTCACCGGCAGTAAGGGACATAATATCCATATCCGCCAGCTCGCCCAAAAAAAAGGATGGAAAGTAAGCGAGTACGGGATCTTTAACACCGCCGGCAAACAGATCGGGGGCCGGACTGAACAAGAGATGTTTAGTAAGTTCGGCTTGCAATATATTCCGCCGGAATTGCGGGAAATGCGGGGAGAGTTTGAAGCGGCGGCCAAAAGGGAAATCCCCGAGTTAATTGAGCCAATCGACATCCGCGGAGACTTGCAAATGCACTCTGATCATTCCGACGGCTCAAGCACGATCGAAGCAATGGCCGCGGCCGCAAATAAGCTGGGCTATGAATACATCGCCATCACCGACCACACCCGCTCGACCAGGGTCGCCGGCGGCCAGACCGAAAAAGAGTTCCTGAAAGAGCTGGAAGATATCGACAGGATAAACCGGAAGCTGAATGGCTTTCGGGTCCTTAAAGGGGTCGAGGTCGACATTCTGCCGGACGGAACCCTGGATTTTTCCGACGAAGTCTTAAAACGGGCGGAAGTGGTCCTTGCCGCCGTCCACTCAAATTTTAAAATGGAAAAGAGTAAAATGACCAAACGGATAATCCGGGCGCTGGAAAACAAATACGTCAACCTTCTCGCCCATCCAACCGGACGGCTCATCGGCAAGAGGGAGCCGTATGAAGTTGATATTGAAGCGGTCATCCAGGCGGCGAAACGGACCGGCACCGTCCTGGAGATCAACGCCTATCCGGAACGGCTCGACCTTTCCGACCTCCACTGCCGGCGGGCCAAAGAAGTCGGCGTCCTTCTGGCGATCAACACCGATTCCCACTCTCCACTCCAGCTGGGAACAATGAAATACGGCGTGATGACCGCCCGACGCGGCTGGCTGGAAAAAAGCGACGTCATCAACACCCTGCCGGTCGGCAAGCTCCTAAAAATATTAGCGAGGAAACGATGAAAAAACTATTCTCCCTGGCTCTCCTGCTCGTCCTCTCTCTGCCGCTCCTTGCCTCAAAAGACGGCCTGGAATTCAATAAGTACGGTGTCCGGATAAAACTGGTCCGTGCCAAAGGGGACGCCAGGGTGATGACCAGGCAGGGAGAGCTCTTTCTCTACCAGCGGGTCCAGGAGCGGAAATTTCGCCTGCTGGAATCAGGGATCTCGGCCAATGAGCTCCTGCCAAAGATCAAAAGAAGCACTTTTTTTGTCGTCCGCGCACCGAAAGCCGAGTATTACTTTTCGACCTCCGGGCTCGCCCTGGGGACATTTATCGACGACCTGGGGGAAAAGAGAGTTTACCGGATCAGCCTCGGCGATCTTGATCTCAACCATCTTTTAGGGAGCTATCGCGACCAATGGAACGATCTCTCCTGCCCTGAAACCAATTACTTTGTTTACAATTTGCGCGGCGACGGGGTCCGCTTTAACGTTTTCATTAACGGCAACATGATCTTTACCAATACCGACAAACAGGACTATACGTCGTTTAACGCCGCCCTGCCGATCAACCGGTTTCTGAAGATCGGCGAGAACTCGGTCAAGATCGGGATCTTTGATTCCAAGAACGGCTCCAGCGGACTGCAGATGTCGATCGTCGACATTTATAATGGCGGCAAAGCGATCATCCCCGAAGGGGCCCTCCCCTTATCTAAAGAATGGATCGATTTCTCGTTCGATCTCCCGCCGGGAACATGTTTGGAGGTTGAGGAATAATGGAAAAAGTCAGCGTATTTTCAGACGGAGCCGCCCGCAATAATCCGGGACCAGCCGGAGCGGGAGTGGTGATCAAACACGGCGGAAAAACTGTGGCGGAAGTCGCCGAGTATCTTGGCAAGACGACCAACAACATCGCCGAGTACATGGCCTTTATCCGCGGGCTGGAAGAGGCGTTAAGCCTGGGGGCCAAAGAGGTTGAGTGTTTCGCCGACTCGGAGCTCCTGGTCAAGCAGATCAACGGCGAGTATAAGGTAAAGAACGAAGGGTTAATTCCTCTTTTCCATCATGCCCAATCGCTTTTAAAAAAGTTCAAACACCATAAAGTAACCCACATCCGCCGGGAAAAGAACGAAGAGGCCGACCTCCTCTCCAACATAGCGATCGACGACCACCAGAAAGCGAGCCATGGGCCGTTGTTCGGCTAAACCTATGAAATTCCCCCTATTTCCTATAGAATAATAGCGGGGGGAGGCTGGACGGCTACTCTGATCGCGCGAGCGTATTGGGGAGGAAAGTCCGGACTCCATCGAGCGGCGTGCTGGGTAACGCCCAGTTGGGTTTAAACTCAAAGGAAAGTGCAACAGAAATTACACGGCCGAACTTAACCCTAAAGGTTAGGTGGCAAAGGTGAAAACGGGAGGTAAGAGCTCCCGACGTAACAGACCGGCGACGGTCACGTTGTAAACCCCACGCGGAGCAAGATCAAATAGGGAAAGAGGTTGCTCACCTCGCTATGATCCCGAGTAGATCGCATCGAGGTCGCCAGTAATGTCGGCCCCAGATAGATTGCCGTACACGACAGAATCCGGCTTACAGGTCTCCCCCCTATTAAGCCGCCCTCTCTGCCCAAATGAACAAAGCAATATAGACCAGGTCAATGACCGCGAATGGAAGAAGCATCGCGGGGATCTCGCCGAAGAAAAAATGCCCAAAAGCGACCAAACAAAAAGCGACCTTGACCATAACGCCGTACCAGATCAGGTTCTTGTTCCCCTTTGGGTCGCGGGCGATATTGATAAACGCGACCGCGAGGACGATCATCAGCAAGGCCGGCAGATGGACGTAGCCAAGATGTTCAGGAAGGGGCATTCCAAATCGCGCGTAGATCTTCGCCGGCGTCAAAACGCCAAGCAAACCCAAAATGCCGTCATAAAAAGCGGCGGAGATAAAGAGCGGAGCGATCCACGCTTTCATTGTTTCGGATTTTCTCACGCCCGCCCTCCCCAGTCAAACTTATTTTGTTGTGGTATAATCCCCTCATGCCGGAGCTCATTGGAAATGATCCGCTCTACCGCAAATGGTCCGCCGATAACGCCAGGGCGGTTTTTCTTCTCGTCCATGGGATGGGGGCCCACACCGCCCGCTGGAATTTTCTCGGTGAACATTTCGCCGGAAAAGGCTACTCTTCTTACGCCATTGAACTAAAGGGCTTTGGCCGCACCCCGGAGCGGCCGCGCGGCCATATCGATTCGTTCGACATTTATTACCGCGACATCATGAAGCTCCGCGAAATAATCGCCCGGGAAAACCCCGGCAAAAAGATCTACCTGCTGGGAGAGAGTCTCGGCGGTTTGCTCGCTTTTAACGCGGCCGGACTTTATCCCGATAAATTTGCCGGCCAGGTGCTGATCTCCCCCGCCTTCCAGAACGGAATGAAATTCCCGTTTGCCGCTTACCTGACTATGGTCGCAAATCTCTTGCTCAACCCCAAAAAAACCATCGCGGTCCCTTTCAACGCCGCCATGTGCACCCGGGACTTTGAATACCAAGCGGTAATGAACAACAACCCTGACGAGCTTCGGGACGTCAGTATTAAAATGTTGATCAACACCCTCTTTGCCCAAATGAAAGCGAAAAATCTGGCTAAGAAATTAACGGTCCCCTCGCTCTTTCTTATTTCCGGCCACGACTTACTGATCGATGAGACGGTCGGAAAAAAACTGATCGCCAACCTGCCGCTCAAAGATAAAACGATGATCGAGTATCCGGAGATGCTCCACGCCCTCTCCATCGACCTTGGGCGCGAAAAAGTCTTTGCCGATATCCTGAAGTGGCTTGAGGGACGATGAAATATATCCTGGCGATCGACCAAGGGACGACCGGCAGTCGGGCGATCATTTACGATCAAAAAGGGAAAAAGATCGCCGGCGCCTACCAGGAATTCCCCCAGTACTTTCCAACACCGGGCTGGGTCGAGCACGACCCGGAAGAGATCTGGGAAAGCGTTTACGCCTCCATCCAAAAAGTTCTCGTCAAAATCCCCCCCGCTTCGATCGCCGCGATCGGGATCACCAACCAGCGGGAAACGACCGTTGTCTGGGACAAAAAAACCGGCCGCCCGGTCCATAACGCCATTGTCTGGCAGTGCCGGCGGACCGCCCCCCGTTGTGAAGAGCTGAAGAAAAAAGGGCTCGCCGATTTCATCAAAAAAAGGACCGGCTTGCCGATCGACGCCTATTTTTCCGGAACTAAAGTCGAATGGATCCTGAAAAAGGCGAAGGCAGAGGCAAAGGAACTTTGTTTTGGGACAACTGACAGTTGGGTTTTGTGGAAACTAACCGGCGGGAAGGTCCATGCCACCGACTACACCAACGCTTCCAGAACAATGCTCTTTAATATCGAGAAACTGGAGTGGGACAAAGAAATCCTCAAACTGTTAAAGATCCCAAGCTCGATCCTGCCTCAAGTCAAACCATCGTCTGGGGAATTTGGCCGGACCGTCAAGCTTGGCCGGCTCCCGGCCGGGATCCCGATCTCGGGGATTGCCGGCGACCAGCAGGCCGCGCTGTTTGGCCAGGCCTGTTTCGAACCAGGAACAATGAAGAACACTTACGGGACCGGCGCCTTCATCCTCCTCAACACCGGGCAAAAAAGGGTCAATTCTCGCCACGGACTGATCACCACCCTGGCCTGCGGACCGGACGGAAAGGTCGCTTACGCGCTGGAAGGGTCGATCTTTATCGCCGGAGCGGCAATCCAATGGCTCCGCGACCAGCTTGGGATCATCAAGAGCTCTGCCGAATCTGAAGCGATGGCGGAGGCGGTCAAAGATAACGCCGGGGTTTACTTTGTCCCCGCTTTCGTCGGCCTCGGCGCCCCCTATTGGGACCAGAAAGCCAGGGGGACGATAGTCGGTTTGACCAGAGGGACAACCAAAAACCATCTGGTCCGGGCCGCCCTCGAAGCGATGTGCTATTCAACTAAAGATGTGTTGGAGACAATGAAAAAGGAATCCGGCTTACGGATCAGCGAGTTGAAGGTCGACGGCGGCGCGGTCGCCAATAATTTTCTCTGCCAGTTCCAGGCTGATATTCTCGGCATCAAGATCTTAAGACCGAAGATCATTGAAACGACCTCGCTTGGCGCCGCCTACCTGGCCGGGCTGGCGGTCAAAAAAAACTGGGGGAGCGAGCGGACCTTCAAACCTAAAATGTCCAAACCCGAAGCGGCCAAACTCTACCTTGGCTGGCAAAAAGCGATCGGGCGGACACTCTCCCATGAACTATGACGTTATTATAATCGGCGGCGGAGTGACCGGCGCGGCGATCGCCCGGGAACTTTCCCGTTACCGCCTCAAGATCGTCCTCCTGGAAAAAGAAGCGGAGCTCGCCTTCGGCGTCTCCAAATCAAACAGCGGTATTATCCATCCGGGGACGCAAAACCCGCCCGATTCACTGAAAGGAAAGCTCTGCGTCGCGGGGAATATTTTAACCCGCCAATTAGCCAAAGAACTGGGGGTCGATTTCAAAGAGGTCGGCGAACTGATCGTCATTTTTAAAGAAGAAGAGTTTTCCAGATTGCTGGAAATAAAAGCGGACGCGGAAAAGCTGGGGGTTCCCGGCCTTCGGATCGTCGACCGGGAGTGGCTAAAGCTTCACGAACCAACCCTCAACCCCGAAGCCCATGCCGCCCTTTACGCGCCTACCGCCGGGATTATCTCTCCCTATCGCTGGGTTTACGACCTGGCGGAAAACGCGCGAAGGAACGGCGTTAAGGTATTAACTTCCCATAAGGTTATAAGCATCAGCCAAGAACACGGAAACCCGCGACTAAACGTCGCGGTTTCCGGTTCCACCAAAATCTTTCAATCCCGCTTCGTGATCAACGCGGCCGGGCTTTACGCCGACGTGATCGCCCGACTGGTCGGGGTGACCGACATCGTCATCAAACCGCGCAAAGGGGAAGAGTTCCTCCTGGACAAAAAAAGGGAGGGGCTCTCTAAACACCTCCTCTTCCCCCTCCCCACGCCAACCTCCAAAGGAACGCTGGTCATCATAACTTCGGACGGCAATCCGATGATCGGCCCGACCGCGACCGACATCGATGACAAGGAAGACCGGTCGACTTCAGACGAAGGACTCGCCGGGGTCCTGGAAAACGTCAAAAAGCTTTTACCCGCGATCAGCGAAAATGATATTATCGCTTATTTTGCCGGGCTCCGGCCGGTGGCGGGGAAAGATTTTATCATCCGCCACGAAGAAAAAGTTCCCGGCTTCATCAATGTCGCCGGGATCCAATCTCCCGGCCTGACCGCCGCGCCGGCGATCGCCCTAATGGTCGCCGATCTCCTTAAAAAGAACGGTTTAAAATTACGGCGAAAAATATTTTTCCGCAAAAACCGCCGGCCGACCGTCCACCTCTTTTCTCTCCCTCTGGAGAAGATCACCAGGCTTATTAAAAGGGACCCTTCTTATGGCGACATCGTCTGCCGCTGTGAAATGGTCTCGGCCAAAGAGGTCCGCGAAGCGATCAAACGCGGGGCCAGGACACTGGACGGGATAAAATTCAGGACCCGCGCCCAGGCGGGGCGCTGTCACGGCGGCTTCTGCACCACCCGGATCATGAAGATCATGGCGGAAGAGCTCGGCGTTCCTTTGACCGAGATCACCAAACGGGGCCCCGGCTCGGAGGTTGTCAAAGATGAAAGAGCGTGAACTGGTCATCGTCGGCGGCGGCCCGGCCGGAATGGCGGCCGCCCTGGCCGCTCATAAGAAAGGGGTCAAAGATATCCTCCTCCTGGAGCGGGACCAATTTCTGGGAGGGATACTCAATCAGTGCATTCACCCCGGCTTTGGCCTTCATTATTATAAGGCCGACCTGACCGGACCGGAGTTTGCCAACCGGCTGATTAAAGAGATCAAGGCAACCCGGGAAATTGAGGTCAGCCCCCGCTCTTTTGCCGTCAAACTGACCGGCGATAAAATAATCACCTATCTCAAACCAGGGAAGATGGAAATCGTTAAGGCCCGCGCCCTGATCATGGCGACCGGTTGCCGGGAGCGGACACGCGAGATGGTCCATGTCGCGGGGACCAGGCCGGCCGGAGTCTTTCCCGCCGGGCTGGCGCAAAAGCTGATCAATATCGAAGGTCTCCTCCCCGGCCGGGAGGTCGTGATCATCGGCTCGGGAGATATCGGACTGATCATGGCCCGCCGCTTTACCCTTGAAGGGGCCGGGGTCAAGGCGGTCGTTGAGATCGAAGCAAAATCCCGCGGCCTGGTCCGGAACGTCGTCCAATGCCTGGAGGATTTTAATATCCCACTTTATTTCCGCCACCGGGTCGCCCGGATCCATGGACGCGACCGGGTGGAAAAAGTGACCGTTGAGAACACGGAAAACGGAGAGACCTTTGACCTCACCTGCGATACTGTCCTGGTCTCGGTCGGGCTGATCCCCGAGAACGAACTGGTTGAAATGGCTGGGGTTAAGCTTGACCCGGCAACTAATTCCCCCATATCTCAATCAGTTAACCTTTGCTCGATCCCGGGGCTTTTTATCTGCGGCAACTCATATAAAGTCTATGACCTGGTCGATTCGGTCGCTCGCGACAGCGAAAAAGCGGGGGAAATGGCGGCGGAGTACCTGAAATGATCAAAAAAATGACCTGTATCGAATGTCCCATCGGTTGTCAGCTGGAAGTTGAGATCGAGAACGGCAAGGTCGTTAGGATCACCGGGAACAAATGCGAAAAAGGCCCCCGCTACGCCAAACAGGAAATTGAAGCCCCGGCCCGGGTCCTGGCAACGACCGTCTTGGCCAAGGGACTGAACTTAAAAATGGTCCCGGTCAGGACCACTCACCCCATCCCGAAAGCAAAACTTCTGGAAGCAATGGCGGAAATAAAAAAGATCAAACTTGACCGGCCGGTCAAAGTTGGGGATGTAATCGTTAAATCATTCCTCGGAGAAGCCGACCTGATCGCCACGCGGGAAGCTACTCGTACCTTAACGCTTCGATCGGCAGCATCTTAGACGCCCGCCAGGCGGGCCAGAGGCCAAAAACCACCCCGACCAGCACGGAAAAAGTAAAAGCCAGGACGATCGATCCGACTGAAATATAAACGTTCCATTGGGCCAAAGTGGATAACGCCCAGGAGACCAGACTACCGAACGCGATCCCGATCACTCCGCCAAAAAGACAGATCAAGACCGCTTCGACCAGGAACTGGACAAGGATATCGCTCCTCTGGGCGCCAAGCGATTTGCGCAAGCCGATCTCGTGGGTCCGCTCCATCACCATGACCAGCATGATATTCATGATCCCGATCCCCCCGACCAGCAGGCTGACCGCCGCGACCGCCCCTAATAGGTACGACAGGGTCGAAATGAGGGCGCCGGCCGCCGCCTGGATCTCAGCCATGTTCATGACGTCGATGCTCTGGCGCTGTGATTCCGGCAAACGGTGGAGACGCATGATCTCGCCGATGATCCGCTCCGTAGCGTAAGACATTTGCTCCGCGTCCTTTACCTGGACCTCGAAATAATTGATGTAATCGTTCCCCAGCAGACGGTACATCGCCGTCTTGAGCGGGATCAGGACCCGGTCATCCTGGTTCTGGAAACCGGCCGCCCCCTGCTTTGGCAGGACCCCGATCAGATTGAAATTTATCCGGTTGATCCTGATCGACTGGCCGATCGGATTTTCCGCGCCAAAAAGCTCTTTGGCGACCGTTTGGCCGATCACCGCGACCTTGGCCTTGCTGTTGGCCTCCGACGGAGTAAAGAAGCGGCCCAGCTCGAGCGAAACATCGCGCATCACCGGATAATCGACACTGGTCCCGACCACGCTGGTGTTCCAATTTTTATTTTGGAAAACGACCTGCGCCCGGCCGGTAACGTAAGGGACAACATGATCGATCCCTTCAATCCGCTGGAGCGACTCATAATCGGCAAAGGTGAAGCGGGTCGGTCCCTGCGAGCCGAGGGAAATGCCGCTTGACCTGAAAGGAGCGCGGACCATCAGGATGTTCGTTCCCAGTGAAGAGAGGGTCTCTTCCATGCTCCGCTTGGCGCCGGTCCCCAGGGCGAGCATGGTAATGACCGCCGCGACCCCGATCATCACCCCTAAAATGGAAAGGACCGAGCGGAGCTTATTGTTGACGATCGAAAGATAAGCCTCATAAGTATAGTTCAGCAGGCCGGCGACACAGCACCAGCGCCGTTTTTTTTCGATCGGCTTCATTTCGGGAAGCCGGGCGGCGGGGGTAGGTCTTTTCCGCTCATCGGTGATTATCGCACCGTCATGCAGGGTCAGAACCCGGCTGGCGTATGCGGCGATATCGTGTTCATGGGTCACCATGATAATGGTGTTTCCCTGTTTGTTGAGCTCCTGCAGAAGCCCCATGATCTCTTTGGATGATTGGGAATCAAGATTGCCGGTCGGTTCGTCGGCTAAAATAACCAGGGGATCGTTCGCCAGCGCCCTGACCAGGGCGACCCGCTGTTGCTGACCGCCGGAAAGCTGGTTGGGGCGATGCTTGAGCCTCTCCCCCAGCCCGACCTTTTTCAGCATCGAGAGAGCATGCTCTCTTTTCTCTCCATCGGTATCGCCGGAATAAATGAACGGCAAAACAACGTTGTCGGAAACGTTGAGCTTCGGCAAAAGGTTGAAGGTTTGAAAAACAAAACCAAAAAAGCGGTTGCGCAAAACGGCGTAGTCGCTCTCTCCCTGTCGGGAAAGATCTTTATTCAAGAGAAAATACTCTCCGCTGTCCGCTTTATCTAGCAGTCCAAGGATCGCCATCAAGGTCGACTTGCCGGAACCGGACGGGCCCATGATCGCGACAAATTCCCCCGGTTCGATCTTCAGGTCGACGCCGCGCAGGGCGCGGACCGGGATCTCCCCGCCGATGTAATAAGTCTTTTGGACCTTTTTTAGCTCGATCAGCGGCATTTAATCGCTCTGCCGGCGCTGGAGCGGATTGGTCGGTCCGCGCGTCCTCTGGAAACGTTTGTTGAGCTGTTCGATCATGGGGATCGTCGGCACAACGACTTCGTCACCGACCCCAAGACCGCCGGTCACCTGGACGTTGAGGGTGTTTTCCAGCCCGGTCGTGATCTGCAAAGGCTGAGCTTTTCCCTCTTTCAGGACAAAAACATACGACCGTTCCCCAACCTTTTTAACGACATTTAGGGGAAGGACCGGGATGTCGTTTTTCTCGCTAAGAATAAAATTGACGGTCGCGCTCATCCCCGCCCGGAAAAAACCGGGGACCCTTCCGGGAAGGACATCGACCTGGTAAATGGTCACGTTGTTGATCGTTTTGGACTCAAAGGCGATATGCTCGACCCGCCCGTCGATCGACTCTCCCTGGTAAGCGTCAAGCTCGATGTTGACCACCTGTCCTTTGCTGATCCTGCCGATATCGGTCTCGTCGACCTGCGCCTTGACGATCAGGTAGTCGGCCATGACCAGGATCGGATCGTTGATCGTCACCGACTGCCCCGGCTCAACCGCCCGCTGGATGATGAACCCGTTTAGCGGCGCCACGACCGGAGTCCTTTTGTAAACGTCTTCCCACTTGCTGACCTCGTCCGCCCCTTTGGCCCGGGCCGCGTCAAGAATTGCCGCCCGATCGGACGAGCTCATCCAGGCGAGGATATCCCCTTTTTTGACCGAATCCCCTTCCCTGACCAGCACTTCATCGATCCGGCCGCTTAAGGGGGGCTTGATCTCTAAACGGCTCCGCGGCTCAACTACCCCGGTTGAAGGGACCTCGGCCTTAATGCTTCCCAGTTTTACTTTGACGCTCTTAAGCGGCTCCTCGCTTTTGCCGGCACAGCCGGACAAACCAACGACCAGCAGAAGACCGCTGACGACCAATCCCAACCCCCATATTTTTTTTCTCATTTTACGTGTCCTCCATAACTTTTGTGCCAGGCCGCTTCCGCCAGCAAGGCCGACTTTAAAGAATTTATCAGACTGTTTTGACTGCTGAAATATTCATTTTGCACCTGGTCCCACTCATTGTATGAGACCAATCCGTTCAAATATTTGACCTGCGCGATCTGGGCCCTTTGGGTCGACGCGTCAAGATAGATCTCGGCCAGCTTGTATTCCTCAAGCGCGTCGCGAAAAGTTTCATAAGCCTGGCGGATCGCGAAATATTGTTCTTTCTTAGTGATGGAAAAATCTTCCTTCGCTTTGTCGTATTGGGCGTCGCTGATCACCCGTTCGGCGATATTGCTTCCGCCGGGAAAAAGAGAATACGAAAGGTTCAGGCTAAGGGATTTACTCGATGAGTCCGGCGGCCAACTACTGCCGCTCTTTGAATAACTTCCCTGCAGGGAAACGGTCGGCAAATATTCGCTGATCGTCGCCCGCTGGTCGATCTCGGCCAGCGTCAGCTGGCTTCGCGACATTTTATACGCAGGCGCTTCTTTCAGGAGGGAGTCGAAGTCCGGCTCACCGATCGGCGCCGGGATAAATTCCCCCTCGACGCTTGAGACCTGGGCCTCGATCAATTGAGAAAGTTTCAATTTGGCCAGCTCCAATTGCCTTCCGGCGGAAAGATACCGGTAATCGGCCTCCCGGCGCTGGGCATCGGTCCTAAGATAGTTCCCTTTATCTTCCCGCCCGCTGTCGTACAACAGCTTGATCATCCTGGCATTCTCGTCGCGCGACTGTCGGATCGCCTTCAAAACATCGATGTTCCGCTGGCCAAGGTATAGATTAACGAAAGCCTGGCGGAGCTGATAGTAATAATCAGCCTCGTTATACTGGAGGCTCGCCTGGTAAAAAGACAGGCTGGCGTTGGCGGAAGAAAGATTATTATAATTGCTGAACCCTTTAAAGAGAGATTGGGAAAAACTAAGGCCGTAAGAATAACTGTTGGATTGACCGGTGGAATTATCCGACTGGCCGGCCGACATGTTGGCCGAGATCTGGGGAAGAAATCCGCTGTAAGACTTGTAATATGTCCACCGCGCGACCTCAAGCTGTTTTTGGGCGCTCTTGATCTCGCGGCCGCTCCTCGCCGCTTCATTTAAAACCTGCGGCCAGGTCAAAGAACCAGCTTGCCCCGCAAGATAAAAAAGCAAAACAGCAACGTTAACTAACCTTGCCAATTTTAACCGCGCAATTAATTGCGCGGTTAAATTGGAACCTGGACAAAAAAGTTTTTTAAGTGATCTTATCATTCAATAAACCGATTGCTTATCGATTCCCTTTGCGTATTTTATTCCAATTTTCCTTCTCTGTCTTGCGGAATTTCTCCTTTTGTTCAGGGGTCAATATTCCCCAGAATTTGAGGAGGAAATCGGTCCGTTTCAACTCCGAGTTGAGCCGGTTTTTGTTGATCTCCTTCAAATAACCTTCGATCGCTCCCCGGTCAGGCTTATCTTTGGTCATTTCGGTTCGCATCTTCATCATCAGCTCTTCGTTCTTCTGCCTTGACGGCAAAAGGTCCCGCTCCATCGCCTGGCGGCTCTCCAGCAGTTTTGTCTTCTGCTCCGCGGTCAGGTTGAGGTCCTTAAAGATCCTCTCCGGGCCCATCTTTTCCCCCCTCATCATCCCCTTCCCCATATTCGGCCGGACCGCTTCCGCCGGGACCGCCAAAGAACCAAGCAAACCGATCATTAGTAAACAAACGAGCAAACTATTAAACTTCATTTTTATTCCTCCCTTAATATCCAACTTTGCCCGACTATCCTTTCTTAATATCATTAGACAAAGCGCCGGACAAAAAAGTTCCTAGTTCTCAAAAATAAAGTTCTCCAGCGCTCTTCCGCCGCTCTCGTCCTGGACCACGAACGAGACCAGCGCGCCGCCATCGTCCTGGCTGGAGGAGAAATAGTCGGCCGCGGGGAGAGCGACGATAAAAAGGACCGCGATCACAAGCAGAGGGGCCGCCAGTTGGACGATTAGGAACGACCGGCGGGCCGCTTTCTGCTCGATCTGATGATAAAGCTGGTTATAATCGACGGGGGGGGCGCTTTTCTTCAGCCCCTGGATATATTTATCGTAGCTAACCATTTTTCATCACTTCCTTTTTCACGATCTCCCGACCCCGGTGGAGGTTGGATTTCACCGTCCCGATCGGCAATCCGGTCAGTTCCGCGATCTCTTCCAGCGGTCGTTCCTCAACATCGGCCAGTAGCAGGACCATCCGCTGGCGCGGGTTCAGTTTGGAGAGAGGGACCGAAAGGTCGTCCACCGCTTCCGGGGGATGTTCGTAAACCACCCGCAGGGCCGCCAAGATCTGCCTCCCTTTCCGATAGAGGGTCTGCTTTTTAGCGTAATTGATCGCGGCGTTGACCGTCACCCGATAGATCCAGGTCTCGACTTTTGCCTCACCCCGGAAATTCTTGAGCGCTTTGTGGACCGCCAGCCAAACTTCCTGGAAAAGGTCTTCCCGATCTTCCCGGTCAAAAACATAACGGGAGGCGATCCGCCAGACTTTTTCTTTGTGCGCCTCGTAAAGAGAGGCAAATTCAAGTGGTGACATACCCTTCTCCTAGCTGTTTAGACAATCGCCGGCAGAAAAAAGTTCCAAAGATCAATGAGCAATAAAGAGCAGGGCGACCATTATCCCAAGCCCGCAGATGATCGCGGTCAGCTGTTTCCACGATTCTACCGCCTCGCAGGAATCATGCAAGGCGGGGATCAGGTCGGAGCCGGCCATGTAGATAAAACCGCCGGCGGTGATCGGCATCAGATAAAGGGCGTAATCTTTGACGAACGGACCGATGGTCAGGGAGATAACCGCCCCCGCCACCGCCAGGACAGCCGATAAAAAATTAAACAACAGGGCGCGCCGGACCGTCAGGCCGCCATGGACCAAAACCCCAAAATCCCCGATCTCCTGCGGGATCTCGTGAAGGATGACCGCCAGGGTCGTCGCCAGGCCGATCGGCAGACTGACCAGATAGCTCGCCCCAATGATCATCCCGTCAATCAAATTGTGGACGGCGTCGCCGATCAGGTTCATAAAGACGACCGGATGAGGATGATGCTCGGAGGTTGGGACGTGGCAGTGGCGCCAGCGGACAAATTTTTCCAGGATGAAAAACATGAGGATCCCGGCCAGGATCAACAGCGACACCAATAATTTATCGCCGAAGCTTTCGAACGCCTCCGGGATCAGGTGAATAAAGGCATCGCCAAAAAGACCGCCAACGGCAAAGCTGACCAAAACAAGCAGGATCTCTCCCAATTTTGACCGGTTCAGGGAAAGAGTAAAGACACCGATCAGCGAGATCAAACTGACCAGCGCCACCGACAGCAATGACCAACCCCATATTTCCAGCATTTTTTCCTCCTAAAGCGAAATGATCGGTTCTCCCTGGTGCTGGAGAGCGATAAACATCAATAAATAATTTCGCATTTTCCTGGTGATCAAAAACTTTTCCCGCACGTGCTCGTGCCCGTATTTACCGAGCCTTTCGGCCGCGGCCGGATTGTTCAACAAATATCTTATCTGGTAGGCAACCCCTTCCACGGAGTGGGCCAGCAGTCCGGTTAAATTATGAATGACCTGGAGCGGAATCCCGCCGACCGCGGTCGCCACGACCGGCTTACTTTTCCAGAGCGCTTCGGTCACCGTCAAGCCAAAGCCCTCTCTAAGCGACTTCTGCAAAACAATGGTCGAGGCCCGCTGGAGAGCGTTGACCTCCAGATCGGCGAACGGCGGCAGAAGAAGAATATGGAAATTAGGATCGTTCCCCACCCGCTCCTGAAGTTCGGCCAGGACCTTGTTACTTTCCGGATCGTCGCTCGCGGTCCCGCCGGCGTAGACAAAGCGGCAATCGGCGTGCCTCTTGACCAATTTATAAGCTTCATAAACCCCGATCGGGTCTTTGAGGTAATCAAAGCGGGAGACCTGGGTGACGATCGGTTTGTCGGTCGGGATCGAGTATTTCCTTAGAACGGCATCGATCTCGCTCCGGGTCAGCTCCCGGTTCTTGTCGGCAAAGGGATCGATCGCCGGATAGATCAGGTATTGGGCGATCGGCAGTTCCTTGGCAAAACTTGGTGACGAATAGATCGAAGCGTCGTACCGCGCGATAAATTGTTTTAAAAATTCCCAGAGTACCGGGTCCGGATTGGCGGTGTCGATATGACAGCGCCAGATCCATTTGGCGTTCCCCTCTTTTTTCTTGGCGATCAACGGGAGAGGCTGGGGGTCGTGGATCACGACAAAATCATCGTCAAAGACCATTTCTTTTTCGTTCTGAGCGTTGGTTTCCAGGAAAGAATCGAACATCTCCCTGGTTATTTCCACCTTGGTCCCGTGTAGAGCGTTGTGAAACGCTTTGGTAATATTAAAAAAGTCCCCTCCCCCCTTGATCACATCCCATTTGACCTTAAGACCAAGTTCATTATAAAGAGGGACGGTCCGATGGAGCATTTCCGCCACACCGCCGCCAACCGAAGTTGAATTGACCATTTTGACGGTCCTTCCCCGCAAACGCTCCGCCAGAAGGAGGAGCTCGTCAAGGTTCTGTCGTCTGGTAACCTGCGCGTAATCGTTGATATTGATCTTCATGATATTTTGATCAATCTGCTTATAATATTCATAATAAAATTACCTTTCTTTCGCGGCAGGCAAAAAGAGATGATCCGGTCGCGCAATTGATCGAGCGTCATAAAATACGGATCGAGCGCTTCGATCCTCGCGGCCAGGGCTTCGTCGTTGAAATTGCTTCTGATCCAGTTGGAAAAGTCGTTCGTTTTATGGCCCAGCCTAAGCCGGGCGTCAAAAAAATGGTAGTAGATGGAGCGCATCCCGACCTGCCTCAAGGCAAGGGCGAACTCTTCGATCGTCTTCGCTTCATATTTGGTCGGGATAACGATCCCGGTATTCCGCAAAAAATAAAACTCCCTCCCCGGCAGGGCCTTGCGGTTATTAGGGGACTCGGCCAAATACTTTTCGACGATCGCGATCAAAGCCTGACGAAGCGTTTCCAGGTCGGTCACTTCCTTAATGTTGACCGAAGCGAGCTTTTCCGCCAGCGGAGTCTCCTCCAGCTCTTCCGAGACCCAGCGGGCAAAATCGTTTGAATATTGTCCCGGGGCGAATGAGTATTCGCGAAAGGCGTGATGGACATGATAAAAAATGGATGAAGCGTCGATCTCGCGCAGGATCCGCAGGAACGACGGCAGATCTTCCGCCCGGCGCCCGGTTATTTCGACCAGCAGGGACGATGTATAGAATTTAAATGGGACCATGGCGTTCACGCGAACCTCCCGATCAAACGATATACGTCGCCGATCGTCCCCAGCCTGCGGTCGGCGGCCGTTCGCCCTCCTCTTCCGACTAAAATGGAGAGCCCTTTTCCCTTAAGCGCCTTAAAAGCATCCTCGTCGGTCTTGTCATCTCCGATATAGATCGGCTGGTAGGCCGACAGCTTAAGTTCCTTGATAAGCCACAGGACCGCCCTTCCCTTGTCCCAATCGAGCGGCGGGCGAACTTCGTAAACCGCTTTGCCACGGGTTACTTTGACCGCTTTCCGCCAGCGTTTCATTATTTCGGCAAAGAGCCGGTAAAACTCCTTAAGTTTTGTTTTCGCGATCATCCGGTAATGCACGCTTAAAGTCAGACCTTTGTTTTCGATGAGGCATCCTTTTATCTTAAGCCCCTTTTGCAACGCGTCATTGATCAACCGCATGACCTTGAGATGTTTTTTCGCTCCGGCAACAGTCCGGTGTTTCCCTCCAACTTCCATCTCAAAGCCGTGGTTTCCGACATAAATAAAGCCCGGGATCCCGACCAGGCGTTTGAGGACATCAAGCTTGCGGCCGGAAATAATGACCGTCTTAACCAGCGGCTGACCAAGCAAACGTCGCAGTTTTCCCCTGTTTGCCTCCGTAAGCCGCGCTTTTTCCGGCCGGCTCCTGATCGGCGTCAGGGTACCGTCAAAATCAAGAAATAAAAGGATCTTATTTGAATTAGCCGTCATTCTTACGCCAATCGGAGCAGGGCCTGGATTATTTTCCCCGCCCACTTGTAGATGTTGCTTTCGGCGATCATCTCTTTCATTTTCAAATTGCGCTTTTCTTTCTCTTCCGGCGGCATCTCCAGCGCGGTCTTGATCTTTTCGGCAAAACTGTCGGAAGCGTAGGGGTTGATCAAAACGGCGTCGGTCAGCTCCCTGGCCGAACCGGTGAAACGGGACAAGATCAGCATCCCCTTTTTAGGGTCGGTCGCCGCCACAAACTCCTTGGCGACCAGGTTCATCCCGTCGTGCAGGGAAGAAACGACACAAATATCGGCCATCCGGTAAAGGACGATCAATTCTTTGGGAGAAAAATGGCGGCGGAGCATGACGATCGGCTGCCAGCTGTCGCTGCTGTATTTCCAGTTTATCTGCTCGACCACGGCGTTGATCTCGTCGTTCAATTCCTTATATTTTTTAATGTGGATGCGGCTCAAGACCCCGGCCTGAAGAAAAGTGAATTTCCCCAGGTATTCAGGATATTTTTCCAGGAACTTATCGATCGCCCTGAACCGTTCCAGTATCCCCTTGGTGTAGTCAATGCGATCGGTCCCGATACCGATAAACTGGGCGGTCAGGTTGTACTCTTTCTTGATCCGCTCGATCTGCTCCGGAATATCTGGGGAGGAAGCATCTTTTTGGATCTGGTCAAAATCGACGCTGATCGGAAAGGGCCGGACCAATGTTTCTCTCCCGCCGGAAACGACACTGGAGCTGACCCGGTCAGCCCTGACCTCAAGGGTCTGGTCGACGGTGCTCAAGAAATTATCGGTGTGATAATGAATATGGAAACCGAGAAGATCGGCGCCAAGCATCCCGTTTAAGATCTCCTCTTTCCAGGGATTGATCCGAAAAGCCTCGGGATTGGGCCAGGGAATATGCCAGAACAGCGCGCTCTTGATCTCCGGATTTGCCTCCCGTAATAATTTAGGGAGGAGGGCCAAATGATAGTCCTGGATAAAAACAAACGCCTTTTGGCCGGCAACTTCGTCGATGATCGTTTTGGCGAATTTTTCGTTGACCGCTTTGTAGTGAAGCCAATCGGCCTCTTCAAAAGTCGGCTTATTGTAGACAATGTGGCAGAGAGGCCAGAGGGTTTCGTTGGAAAAGCCGTAATAGTAGCCGGTCTCTTCCGCTTTGTTAAGCCAGATCCGGCGAAGGGAATATTTTGGATCTTCGGGCGGGACCCTAACCTTGTTTTTTTCATCAACCACCTGGCGATCGGCATCGCCGCTCCCGTGCGCGATCCAGGTGCCGCCGCTGGCCCGCAGTACCGGATCAAGAGCCATGGTCACACCGCTGGCCGGGATCATGCACTTTACCCCTTCCAGTGTCTTTTTATGGATAAACGGTTCACGATTGGAAACAACAATAAAGTGAGAGCCGTTAAGCTTTTCTTCGATCAATTGTTTTAGAGTCTCCCGGGTCCATTCCATTAATATCCCCTCCGACTTCTTTTAGTATCCCCTTTCAAACAGGAGTTTGTCAAGAAGGCTAGAAACTCCAGGTCAGTCTGGCCATTAAAAGTGTTCCCGCTTTTTCGTATTCCGATCCGGCTCCCCCGCGGCTAAAAAGGGCTTCCAGGTTCAGATCAAGCTCTTCTCTTAAGCTCCTGGTCAAAGCGGGATAAAAAATAAAGCTCCGGTCATCCAGATTAGTTAGAAGTGATACCCGGATCCCGGTCAGTTCGTCCAAAGTTTTGTTGGCGCTTAAGAAAAGATAGTTGATCGCCAGCTGGCTGATCGTTCCATTTCGCAAGGCGGTCCAATCATAGTCTGCCGATGACTTTTTGCCAAAACCATTGAAAAAATACTCCAAGTTCAGGCCAATACCGCTCTCCAGGGTGTAATCGCACCCCCAGACCGATTGTATATAATGTGTGGCTCCGACCGGCCTTTTGAAAGCAAGCTCACTTCTGACCCCCAGGCCAAGCAGTTCCCCTACCGCGTCAAACCCTCCCTGGTCGCCGCTCCCAAAGTCGACGTAGCTGACTGCCAGGTCAAAAAGCCCGACAGTATTCTTGACCCTTCCTCCCTTTTTGGCGCTCGGGCCGGAGGTCGCGTAAAGATCGAGTGAGGCGGCCGGGCCAAGAGGAGCTTCACAGCGGATCGCTTCAACGTTGCTTTCGTCCTCTTCTTTGACCGCGAAGGAAAGGACAAAGGGATTGAAAATATCGGTCGGGTTCCAAATATAGCCGCTCCCCCAGGCGATCCGCTGTTTTCCGGCGGTCAGGTTACATAAGGAAGAATAATATTTGAGGTAAGCCCGGTCCCAGGTCAGCTGATCAAGCCCGGTCGCGCCGACCAAAGGGAGGTTGCTGGAATTAAGCAGTAAATAGTAACGGGGTTCGAGACGGAGGGCAAGACTATCGCTCAACTTATTATCGATACGGAGCCGCAAACGGTTCAGGTCGGCCAAAACAGCGCTGCCATCCGATCCGATCAAACCGACCAGGTCGGTCTCATAATAACCGGTAAAATCAAGTGCCCCGGCGGTTGAAGCCAGCAAGCAGAAAAGCATCAGCAAGACGCGTTTCATTTGGTCAAACTGCTCTGGGTAAACATTTCCGCCGGGAGCGACAGGTCAAACTCCGCTTTGGTGATGATCAATTCGGTCAAGGTGTTCTGTCTAAGCAGGTTGCGCATCGACATGTAGAGCGGATAATAGCGACTGCCGTACTTCTGAACGTTCCCCAGAGTCATGACCTTCAGTTTTTTACCGGACATGGCGAAGAGCTCTTCCCTGACCGGGACAAAAAGTTCTTTGTCGACCCAGACGAGCCGCCGATAATAGGTGATCTCTTTGACCCGGGCGGTCAGGTCGACCACGAAACAGGGCCGCTGTTTGACCACCTCTTCCGAGACCAGCGTGGCGGTGTATTTATCGAGGAGGTCGCCGCTCTCCAGCGCGTCCTCGTAGCTCAAGTCGGAGCCCATCATCGACTGGCGGAGCATATGCCCGGCGATCTTGATCGTTTTGTCGACGTCGGGAAGGTATATCCACATGTTATCTTTTAGTTTGAGGTATTTCACCCCCTGGTCGCGCGGCGGGGAAAGAAAAACGGAGAACGAACTCTCCCGCCCCTTCTGGTAGGTCCGCATAGTTTTGGTCCTGACCTCGCTCCAGATGTGGATAATCATTTTCGCTTCCATCCGGGCGCTTTTATAGATCAAGTTTTCGTCGACCTTCCTGATGATCTCCGCTCCGGTCGCCGCGAGAACGGCGCCGGCCAACCATGCGGCAATCGCCAGAGTAAAAAGCGTCTTCTTCATTGTCTCTCGTCCGATTCGATCTGGCCGTCGCGGATCATGATCAGCCGCCGGGCGAACCGCATAACTTTGGGGTCGTGAGTGGAAAAGATAAAGGTCGTTTTATGCTTCTGGTTCATCTCCCGCATCAGGTCAAGGATCTCCTGTCCGGTCTTGGTGTCGATGTTGGCGGTCGGCTCATCGGCCAAAACGTAATCGGGATGCTTGACCAGCGCCCGGGCGATGGCAACCCTTTGCTGTTGGCCGCCGCTCATCTCCCCCGGCCTCCGGCCAGCCAGGTCCCCTATACCGACACTCTCGAGCATCTCCATAACCCGGGTCTTGCGGTGCGCCGGCAATTCGTTGAGCAGGACAAGCGGAAATTCCACGTTCTCAAAAGCGGTCAAGACCGGGATCAGATTAAAGCTTTGAAAGATAAAGCCAATATGATGGTTGCGGACATCGGCCAGCTGGTCGGGGTTAAGGGTGATGATGTCGTGTTCTTCGATAAAGACCTTGCCGCTGGTCGGCTTATCAAGACAGCCAAAAAGATTGAGCAAGGTGGTTTTCCCTGAACCGGATGGTCCGGCGATAGCAGTAAATTCTCCTTTTTCGATCGACAGGGTCAGTCCGCGCAAAGCGGGGACCTCGACCTTACCGACTTTATAGTTTTTGACCGCGTTCTCCATTTTTACTACCGACATACGATCATCTCCTTATATCTCTTTTAAGGACTCGGTCGGCTCCATCTTTGCCGCGCGCAGAGCGGGCGGCACGGCCGCCGCGACCGAGAACAAGATCCCCATGCAAAAGCCAAAAAAGACGATCCCCCAGCTGAACAGGGCGTGGTAGACGGAAGAGATGGGGAAATTGATCGTCCCCATCGTTTCAAAGGTCGCGGTAAAATCGAGCCCCCTGGTCGCCAGATAATAAGCGATCCCCGAACCCCAAATCGCGCCGATAAAACTGGCGATCGTCCCGATCAGAAGGGCTTCCAGCATGACGATCCCCATAACCTGCCGGTTCTTCATCCCCAGGGCTTTCATCATGCCAATCTCCTTGGTCCGCTCCAGCACCGACATGAACATTGTGTTGAGGATCGTGAAGCTGGCCAGAAAGAGGACCAGGAAGTAGAGCCCAGCATAAACGTTCCTGGCGATTACCATATAAAAATAAAGGAGCTCCTGCTCCTGCCACGCCTTGGCCATATATTTTCCCGGATAGGCCAGGTCCAATTTGGCCCGGATCTCTTTGGCAACTTCCGGCCCCTTGTTTTTATCCTTTATAAAAATAAAGA
Organism: candidate division WOR-1 bacterium RIFOXYB2_FULL_45_9; assembly: GCA_001771575.1. Taxonomy (GTDB): domain Bacteria; phylum Margulisbacteria; class WOR-1; order O2-12-FULL-45-9; family XYB2-FULL-48-7; genus XYB2-FULL-45-9. The sequence goes on from MEUD01000001.1 coordinate 485,487, forward strand.
TCTCGGTCGCCGAATTTTCCAGATCAAGGAGTTTTTGCGCCCGGTCTAAAGGGATAAAGAAGGTCGTCTTGTCCATGCTCTGCACTCCGTAGCTGAATATCCCGACGATCTTCAGGTTCATGGCGGTGATTGAGCCGTAGGCGGTCTGGGTCACCACGGTCAGGGTGTCGCCAAGTTTCAGGCCAAGCTCCCGGGCGAGGCTGGCGCCAAGATTCATCTCTTCCTTCCCCATCTCGATCATTCTCCCCTCAACGATCTTCTGGTCAAGATGGGAGATGGGACTTTCATTTTCGGGAACAATGCCGGTCCCAAAGACCGGTTTATTTTTCCCCTTGTATTCCAGGAGGACGCCGAACTTGATCCTTCCCACGGTAAGGGTGACGTTCCGATCGGCGTCGGCGAGCCTGGCTACCGCCTGATAATCTTTGATGTTGGCTTCCAGAGGCAGAAGTCTTTCGCGTTTGACGTAATCGGTGTTGAGGATCCGGACATGGCCGTAGTTCAAACGGATCATGTTGTCAAAAAGATCGTCCATGATCCCCGAGATCAACGACCAGAGGTAGACCGCGATCATGACCGCGACCGCGATCGACAGCCCGGTCAGCACCGACCGGCGCTTGTTGCGAAAAATATTTCTTAAAGCTATTTTAAACATTCGACCCCCTCACGCTTTCCTCAACGCCTCGGTCGGCTCCATTTTACTCGCTACCCGGGCGGGATATATACTGGTCAGGGAGGAGATCACGATCCCGGAAACAAAAGCGATCGCGATCATCTTTATGTTCCAGACCCCGCGCGACACACCGGTGACGCGATATCCGATATCCCCCACGTCCCTCATCACAAAACCCCAGTCAAATCCGTATTGAACGAAAGGAATGTTGACCAGAACGCCGAGCAAACAGCCGGTGATACTCCCCAGGATACCGATCATCGCCCCTTCCAGTACGAATAACCTGATTATTTGTCCGCGCCTCATCCCCAGGGCGGCCATCATCCCGATCTCACGGGTCCGCTCAAAAGCGGCCAGCAGAATCGTGTTGCTGATGCCGATCAAAGCGATCACAAAAACGCTGAACAAAACAAACGAGGTCCCCCCGCGTTTAGCCTTGGCAATGGCGACTACATCAGCCGCCAAATCCTTCCAGGTGGCGATCTCCATCCCAGGGACCTCCCTGGCCAGTCTGGCCCGAAACTCTTCTATCCTGGCCGGCTCTTTTAATTTAATATCGATCTCGGTCACCCCTCTCCCCATGTCCAATGAGTCTTGCCCCACTCCCAGAGGGATCACCACCGCCGACCAATCAATCTTGGGATCTTCGGTCTTGAGGATCCCTTTGATCCGCAGATCGATCGCCTGGTAGGTATCGTATTTGGTCCGGGTCAGGACGGTCAAATAATCCCCCACATCGACACCAAAATCATCCGCCAACCCTTCGCCCACCAGCATCGCCGCTTCCCCGCTCCTCAGGAACTCCCCTTTGGCCACCGCTTGCCGCAAAAGAAAAACCGATTGGTCGTCGGCCGGATTGACCGCGATCCCGACGGCCGGATATTGGTCGATCCCGTCCGAAAGCATGATCCTAAAATTAATGCGGGAGGTCACCCCAGCGACATCAGGGTCCTCCCCGACCTTTTTGATGATGGGAGCCGGATCGGCGATCGCTTTGTCGAGAGGAAAGTTCTCTTCGTCTTCCCGATATCCCCGGTCAAAGATCTTAATATGGCCGGTCTCATAATTAATGATCCGATCGAACGATTCCTGATCGATCCCGGTCAGCATGGAATCAATGATTATCAGGAACATCAGGCCAAGGGCGATCGACAGGAAGGTCAAAAAAGTCCGGCTAAAATTGCGGAAAATATTTCTAAAAGCCAGTTTTATCAGCATACTCGTTTTTCTTTCCCGTGTTCATTATCGGTTAAACCCTCTTTTTCTTAGTTCGAGCGATCCAATAATCAGTCCGGTCGCCAGGGCGATAAGCGCGAGCAAAAGCGGATTGAGGGGGACCAATTGAAGGCGGGTGCTGATCTCCGGAACATAGAGCCCGACCAGCAGGGCCCCTATTGCCAGGACCATCCAGATATTGATGACCTTATTATTAAAGATCCCCAGTTTATACAGGAGGAGACGATCTGACCTGGTGACGTAGGCTAAAAAGATGTGGGCAAAGATCCAGGCGGCAAACGCGGCGGTCTGGGTCTGGCTGACGCTGAATTTATTCAGCAAGGCAAAGAAGTAAACCGCCATGACCGCGGCAAACAGGACCACGCCCTTAAGTAAAATATCGGCGATGGTTTGGAGATCAAAGAGCTTCGCTTTTGGATCGCGCGGCTTGCGCGAATAAAGGCCCTTTTCCTTTGGTTCATAAACAAAACCGGCCGAAGCGGCCAGGTCCATAAAAAGTTCCAATAAAATTATCTGGATCGGGGCAAAAGGCATTGGAATGCCAAGGAGGACCGGAAGGAGAAAGATCAAGATCAGGGCGGTTTTTACCGACAAATAATATTTCACTCCTTTAAGGAGGTTGTCAAAGAACTTTCGACCTTCAAATATCCCCTGCGTAATAGTAATGTAATTATCGTCGGCCAGGACCACTTCGGCCGCTTCCCTGGCGACATCGGTCCCCCTGATCCCCATGGCGATGCCGATGTCGGCCCCGCTTAAAGCGAGCGCGTCGTTGATCCCGTCGCCGGTCACCGCGACGATCTCTTTTTCTCTTTGCAGAGCCTGGACGATCCGGTACTTGTGCTGAGGTGAAGTTCGGGCGAAGACCGAGATTTCCTTGACGACGACCGCCAGCGCCTGGTCGCTCAATTTATCAAGCTCTTCTCCGGTCATGACCTTGGCCCCGCCGCTGATTATCCCAACCTGTTCGGCAATATAGGCGGCGGTCTCCGGATGGTCGCCGGTCACCATGATCGTCCTGATCCCGGCCGCGGCGGCAGACAAGATCGTCTCTTTGACCCCAGGCCGCGGAGGATCCTCAAAAGCGACCAGCCCGCCAAAATCAAGCCCGCTTTCCAAAGCGTCGAACCGCCGCTCGCTCTCGTCCAGCGCCAGCTTCCTGGAGGCGACCGCGATCACCCGGCGGCCCATCCGGGCCTGCTTTTCGAGCTCCCGCCTGATATCGTTATCAACCGCCCGGCAGGCGGCAAAGATCTCTTCCGGCGCGCCACTCATGAAGAGCTCTCTCCCCTCATGGCCGCCCCGGATCACGCTCCTGCTCTTGCGGCCGTTATTGAAATCGCGCTGGTTGACGATAACCCCGGAAAAAGGGCCAAGCTCCTCTCCCCGCCGTTTAATTTCCTGATCGAGCGGAGAAAGGGGGAATTCGGAAAGAGCGAGATAAGCGAGGCGAATCACTTTAGGATCGTCCGGATAGACAGCGGCGATCGACATTTTATTCTCGGTGATCGTCCCGGTCTTATCGGTGACGATAACGGTAGCGCTCCCCAGGGTCTCAGCCGCTTTGATCTTTTTAACCAAAAACTTCTTCCGCGACAAAGTATAGGCGCCAAGGCCAAGCACCATGGTGATAATGATCGGCAATTCTTCCGGGATGGTGGCAAACGCCAGCGAAAGCCCGGTCAGGAACATTGTCTTAAGATCTCCCCCCCGGAACCAGCCGATAATGGGGATGACGGTCGAAAAGAAAACCGCGACATAGACCAGCTCTCCGGCCAGCGTCTTCATCATCTGCTGAAGCGGGGTTTTGGGAGGACGGACCATTTTGGCGTCGGCGGCGATCCGGCCCAGCCTGGTGGCGCTTCCGGTGAGGGTCACGACCGCCACTCCCTCGCCGTTGACGACCGTCGTCCCGGCATAGACCACATCACCCGCTCTTTTTTCGACCGGGAACGACTCTCCGGTCAGAGCTGATTCGTCAACCTGCAAGCCGAGCGAACGCTCCACCCCGGCATCGGCCGGGACCCTGGCCCCAGTCGACAGGACCAAAACGTCGTCGGGAACAACCTCTTCGGAGCGGACCTCAACGATCTGATCGTCGCGCCTGACCCTGGCCCGCGGAGCGGCAATTTTGGAAAGCGAGTCGATCGCTTTTTTCGCCCGGTATTCATTAATGACCTCGACCATGACCAGAAGGAAGATAACGATAAAAATGGTCACCGCGTCGGCTAGGTCACCCCAAATACTATAAAAAATACCGACCACGAGAAGGAGAAGGATCATCGGTTCGGTCACTTCGTGCCTGGCGGTACCGAAAAAGCTGATCCGCGAGGGCTTAAAGATCTGGTTAGGTCCGAATTTTTTGAGGTTCGCCTTCGCTTGTTTCGCAGTTAAACTGCCGGGTTCCATACCGGGTATTATATCCTTAACAAAATTAAAGTCCAAGCCGTTTTCCCGAACTTGTTTTTATAAATGATAGTGCTAAAATCCCAATATGCAACGGAAACCTGCCCCGATCCGATCGGGGCGGTTTCCTGGATTTAATGTATTAATGGGAGGTTTTTGTGAAAATACTTAAAATTGTTCTTTGGGTAATTGCTCTTCTCACGGCGGCGCTGGTCATCTGGCTATATTACATGGGCTTTTTAGCCAATTTAGAGGTAGTGGAGCGGGATGCCGGCCCCTACACCCTGGTCTATGAAGATTATATCGGCCCTTACCAGAATACCGGATCGATCGTGCAAGCGGTTTACGATCGATTGGCCAAAGACGGGATCAAGCCGGCCAACGGTTTCGGCATTTATCTGGACGACCCGAGCAAAGTTAAAGCTTCCCAGCTCCGGAGCCAGGTCGGCTGTGTAATTACCGACAAAGAGCTCCCCGCTTTTTATCGGGTCGCCAGAAACTATAAGGTGATTGGCTGGAAAAAAGGGAAAGTGCTCGCTACTGAATTCCCGATCAGGAACAACCTCTCTTACATGCTCGGCCCGATCAAAGCCTACCCCGCCCTGATGAAACATATGGAAGCAAAAAAGATCACCAGCGACCAGATCGGTCTCTGCATGGAATATTACGACATGGCGGGGAGTAAGATTATTTTTATGTTTCAGAGGAAGGGGCGGTAGGCAGAGGCAAAGGCAGAGGGCTCGGGCAAGGGCGGGACAAGGGAAACGGAAATACGGGACACGAGGTACAGGGACGGGAAGAGAAGGCCAAGACAGTAGAAAGGGCAAGGCAGGAGACAGAGGCAAAGGCGGGACGCGGGAAAGAAACCCTAACCCAGACTTTAATTAATGATCGAAATAATTTTCAAAGCAGTGTAATCGAAGCATTCAATTTAATGATTCTAGGGAAACAAACAAAGCCCAAAAGATTTTGCTCGATCAATTAGGGCATTCACAAACGACACCCCATTTCCAAGGCTTTGCCACAATATAAGCTTAACAACAAAAATATGGTATGGATTGTCAGGATATTTTCAAGTCAAAGAAATTAATGACCTAGTAAATATGCCATACATTTCAAAGCAGTTGGATCGCATTTTCGTCTAAGGAAACCGCGGCGCCTGTCCGCCATCTGTTTTGCCCTTTGTCCCGCCCTTGACTTGCCCTCTGTCTCGCCTTCTGTCTTGCCCTTTCTCCCGCCTTCTGCTCCGCCCTTGCCCGATCCCTCTACCCCACCACTTTCCCCAATATTCCACCCAAAATAGCGGTCATAATGGTCATGGGAATGAGAGAAAAAGGCTCTTTCGCCCCTACTATTATATAGACCGGCAAAGCAATGAGAAAAGCAACGAGAATCCCCTTCAATATAGGAAATATTCTCAACTCCGACGTTGAGATCAAAAAGCCAGCGACTACCCACATCGCGAAAGCCGATAGGTTCGCTTCCCAGCTCAACCCCTGCGCCACCATCGGAATAACATCGATCACTCCCGCAATCGCACCAAACAATAAGCCTTTAACTATTTTGTTCATTATCCTCCCCTCCCTTTGCCTCGCCCTTGCCCCTACCTTTGCCTCTGCCTTTGCCTGTGCCATTTTTCCCGCCCTTGTCCCCGCCTTTTGCCTTGCCCTTTCTCCCGCCTTTGCCCAAGCCTTCTCTCCCTATTTAAACAACTTAATCTTAATCGTCTCGATCTTATGGCTCGCCGCGTGGGGCTTGTTGTCGGCAAAGAACTTCAGCTCAACCTCTTTCTTCCGGACCTTGACCCCCTGCGACAAAATGGTCCGGACCCGCTCGCTCCGGTCAAAATAATTGACCACTTCAATGTCCGTCCGGGTCCATTCAAACTCACTGATCCGCGGGTCGGAAGAGAGGAGCCCGTCATAAAGCCTGGTTACTCGGAAGACCCCAAAAATATACTTGATAACGATCGGATGGGTCCCCCAATAGTCGGCCCCGATCTCCCCCCAGCTCGTCACGATCATCAGGTTCATGAGTCTTTCCTGCGCAAGATCGACGCTTTCTAAACGGAGCGGACGAGGGTATCCCGCGCTTTTGGGAACAACGGGAGCATAGCGATAGACTAATTTTTGCCCGGCCGGCGTCACCCGGTAGATCGCCAGGAACGACCAGGGAACAACACCGTCTTCAGCCGCCTGATAAGCGACAATATTGAGGCTCTCTTCGGTCGTCGAGACAAAGGCCTTCCGCTCAAAAACTATCCGGTATTTGAGCATGTCGACCTCTCCTTTTGGCGCGTGCCCCCAAATAAGATAACCGGCAACTATGACCAGGACGCAAAGGATTAGGATCAACACTTTTTTCATTATTGATCACCCCTACTTCGAAAATATGGAAAAGCCAGGATAACAGGGATCAACAGGTAAGCGTAAGACGAATAAGCCGGGTTGAAAAAAGCCAAACCTATCGCCAGCAATGCCGCCAGCGGCATGACCAGGGTCCGCCGCCATCCGCTCCTAATCCTCTCTTCCTCCATTTCGCTGTCGACCAGCCGATGCCCCAGGGTCGCGTAAGCCCAGTTCAAGAACAATAAGCTCCCGACAACAAAGAGGTTGAGGTCAAAAAATATTTCCGCCGCGGCCGAGCGGGGATAATCGCCGATCAGAGAGGTGGAAAACGGGATCAGCGCAACAAACATCAATAAAAAGATGTTGATCCAGAGATGGCTGTGGTCGGTCCGGCGGATGACGTGGAATTGCTGATGGTGGATGAGCCAAACGACCGCGATCAGGACAAAGCTCAAACCGTAATTGTAAAATTTGTCGCTCTGGCTGATCAGCAGTTGAGAGAGAGGGACTAAATGGGCCGCCGGGTCCGGCAGGTTGATGGTCATGACCAGCAGGGTCATGGAGAAGGCAAAGATCCCGTCGGTCAACCCTTCGATCCTGTTGGTACCCAGGCCGACGGTCATTTTCCGAGGTTTGATTCCCATTTACTTCCCCTTGATTTTTTCTTTAAGCTCCAATCCAAGGAAATAGCTCAAGACGGTCCGCAGGGCGATGATCGCCGCCAGCATACCAATGTCGTTCCAGTCGGGCCGGGTGATCGTCCGGATAATATCGGCCGCGATAAAGAACTCGAGCCCTAAGATCAGGTAGGAACCAAGCTTCTGGCGCATCAACCGCTGTGAATTGGGGTCGTCGGAAAAAAGTTTTTGAACAAAATCTTTGAGGACCATCAAGAGGCCCCAGAGGATCACCAACATACCGAGAACGCTGACGATCATGACCAGATAATTGACCAGAATGAACAATTTTGACATCTTTATCACTCCCTAATGGTGATTTGCTTTAACCCCACAAAAACCGACCGTGCAGCCAACCTTCGATCGGTTCCGGTCCGTCGATCACCAGGATCTTGTGCCAAACCCCTTTTCTGGAGATCAGCTTCACGATCATCCCCTGATAGAGCTTGGTCAGGCTTGAGTATCTCGTCCCCGGACCGCTCCGCAGGGTAACATTTGACCGCCTCACCACCCCGGTCGATTCGCCGGTGATCAAATTAGACTCGACCCACCCCTGGCAATTGAGCCAGTCGGTCACCAGCGCCCAGCCACCGCTCCGTTTTAAAACCTTTAACGGATAACTGCGCGGCAAGTCGATCTTGACCTCTTCAGCCTCGCTCGGGCCGGTCCGGAGCAGGGCCCCTTCATCAATCGTGCTCGGGTAAGCCAGCGCGGCCCCCGCGGTAATGATCAAACTGACGAGGAATATAAAACTCTTATTCATGGCGAGTTCACTCCTCTATTTATTTAGTTCAAGGACCTCGGTTTTTGTCCCGTAAATACTGCAAGTCGCGGAAACCGTTAACGTTGAATGTTTTCCGGCCAGTTCCGGAATTTCATAGATCGCGATCTGCCCCAGCGGCGTTTGCAGAGAATAATTTTGTTCAATTATCTTTTTTCCGTCGAGCTTGACAATAAAGGACTTGACGTAATGCGCGTCAACTTTTTTGGTCCCATGCAGGGCGTTGACGATGAGGCGCTTGCCGGTCAATTTGATCTCGATCTTTTCCGGCTGGTGGGCCAGTGAGGCCGAGGCGGTCAGCAGAAGAAGCGCCAGAAGAAGCGCGAGTTTTTTCATAAAACCTCCTCAAACATTTACCATCGAATAATAACAGATAGCTTCGGTCAGGTCAAAAGAAAAGCTTGGCCAGTTTCAGTATCCCCTGCTTCCAGGGAACCCGGTGCGAAATGCCGCTCCGCCCTTCGATCGCGCCGATATTGGCCAGGTACCATTTATAATTGCGGACCAGCGCCTGTTTGTTGGAGTATTGAGGTTTGAAACCAAGAACTCGCTCTGCTTTTTCGATCGAAACGAACGAATCTTTGGATGCGGTCTCATAGACCCATTTGTAAAGAGGCGAGAGATGAAAAAACTCAAGGAGCCGCAAGATCCAGATCATCGGCCAGGCGGGAAACCCGCGGACCTTTTTACCAAAGCCGGCAGAGTCTAAGACCGCCTGGTAATCTTCTTTCATGGTGGTAAATTCTTTCGCCCCAATATTGAACGTGTCGTTGACCTTTTGGCGATCGAGGGTCTGGCAAAGATAGATCGAAGCGCAGAGGTCTTCCACGTCAAGCAATTGGTAGCGGTTGTTGCCGCTCCCGATCATCGGGAACCCTTTCCCGTCCTTCGCCCAATCATAGAAAAGGGCAAAAACCCCCAGCCGCTCCGGCCCAATAAAAGATTTAGGCCGAATGATCGGCACGATCATCCCCCTGCCGCGGAACTCCAGGCAAACCTCTTCCGCCTTGATCTTGGCAATGCCGTAAGGGCCGACCCCGTCCAGCCTGTCGGTCTCCACAAGGGGATGGTGGTCGGGGATGCCGTAAACGGCGGTCGAAGAGATGTGAACAAAACGCTCAACTTTATTTTTCTCCGCCGCCGCCAGCAGATTGCGGGTTCCGTCGATATCGGTCGAGAAGATGTCTTCCTTCCTGTACAGAGGGAGGGCGGCCGCGGTGTGGATGACTTGAGTAACGCCAGCCATCGCTTCGGCAACTTTCGCCCGGTCGCGGATATCACCGACAATAACCTTGACCCGCCCCTTTTCAGGGTAATCGAACTCGGCGACATCCAGAGATACTATATCGGTGATCCCTTTGCTCAAAAGATAGCGGATCATGTTAATCCCCAAAAAACCGGCGCCGCCGGTCACCAGAACTCTCATAGTTACCTCTCCTCTCGATATTAACAGCGGCGTTCAGCCGCTGTGCTTCGTTTCCACCGCGACTTTGCCAATATTTTTTCCCCGCGACTAAACGTCGCGGTTAGGGCTTCAACAATTTCCTCAAATACTTCCCGGTATAACTGCCGCTGATTTTTGCCACTGCTTCCGGGGTCCCTTCCGCAATGATCTCTCCCCCCTCTTCCCCCCCCTCCGGCCCCAGGTCGATAATATGGTCGGCAGTCTTGATCACGTCAAGGTTGTGCTCGATCACGATCATTGAATTTCCGGCCGCGACCAGCCGGTGCAGGACCTCAAGCAGTTTTTTGATGTCGTCAAAGTGGAGACCGGTCGTCGGCTCGTCCAGCAGATAGAGGGTCCGGCCGGTCGAGCGGGTCGCCAGCTCCGTCGCCAGCTTGATCCGCTGGGCCTCGCCGCCGGAAAGAGTGGTCGCCGACTGGCCAAGTTTTATGTAGCTTAAGCCGACGTCGGACAAGGTTTGCAGTTTGCGCTCGATTTGCGGGATGTTCTCAAAAAGCTGAAGGGCTTCTTCCACCGTCATGTTCAGCACGTCGTAAATGTTCTTCCCTTTGTAATGGACCTCCAGCGTTTCCCGGTTGTAGCGTTTCCCCTTGCAGACATCGCACGGGACGTAGACGTCGGGGAGAAAGTGCATTTCGATCTTGACCAGGCCGTCTCCCGCGCACGCTTCACAGCGGCCGCCGCGGACGTTAAAAGAGAAGCGTCCGGTCTTGTAGCCGCGAATCCTGGCTTCCTGCGTCATGGTAAAGAGATTGCGGATGTGGTCAAAAACCCCGGTATAGGTCGCCGGGTTGGAGCGCGGGGTCTTGCCGATCGGCGTCTGGTCGATAATGACCACTTTGTCGATATGCTCCAGCCCCTTGATCTCGTCGTAGCGCCCCGGCTTGTCAACCGCCCGGTAAAACTTATTCGCCAACGCTTTGTAAAGGATGTCGTTAATCAGCGAGCTCTTCCCCGAACCGGAAACGCCGGTCACGCAGGTAAAGTTCCCGAGCGGGAATGAGACGTCGATCTTTTTAAGGTTGTGATGCTCCGCCCCGATGATCTGGAGATAATGGCCGTTTCCGGACCGGCGGTCCCTGGGGAGCTCGATCTTTAGCTCTCCGGAAAGATATTTTCCGGTGATGGAATTTTTTTCCTTGATCAAGTCGTCGACCGATCCGGCCGCGACGATCTTTCCCCCGTGCACCCCCGCTCCAGGTCCGATGTCGACCAAAAAATCGGCCGAGCGCATCGTCTCTTCGTCATGCTCAACCACGATGACGGTGTTCCCCAGGTCGCGCAGGCGCGTGAGGGTCTCGATCAGCCGCTTATTGTCCCGCTGGTGGAGGCCGATCGATGGTTCGTCTAAAATGTAGAGGACGCCGACCAGGCCGGAGCCGACCTGGGTCGCCAGCCGGGTCCGCTGGGCCTCTCCCCCGGAGAGGGTCGACGACTGACGGTCGAGCGACAGGTAAGCGAGACCGACATTGATCAGGAAGGCGAGCCGGGCCTTGATCTCTTTGATGATCTGCCTGGAAATGGTCTGCTCCCGCTCATTAAAACGGAGGTCCTCGATGAATTTTTGGATGACGTTGATCGGCATCGCCGCCAGTTCGGCGATCGATTTGCCGCCGACCAAAACCGAGAGCGATTCCGGCTTGAGCCGTTTGCCGCCGCAGACCGAGCAGGGGATCGAGCTCATGTAGCGGTATAGATAAAACCGGACGTTCTCCGATTTGGTCTCCAGGTAGCGGCGGCGCAGGTTAACGATCACTCCTTCAAAGGTCCCCTCGTTCTCCCAATACCCCCGGTCCATAACGTACTTAAATTTGATCGGCTTCTTACTGCCGTATAAGATAACATTCAGTTGTTCTTTGTTCAGTTTTTTGACCGGCGTGTTCAGGTCAAAGCCAAAGGTCTCGCCGACCGCTTCCAGTTTTTGCAGGTAATAGGAGGCGGCATCTCCCCAGGGGACGATCGCCCCTTCCGCCAGGGTCAGGTTCCTGTTCGGGATGACCAGGTCGGGGTCAAACTCAAGCTTGTCCCCCAAACCTTTGCATTCGGGACAGGCGCCGTACGGGCTGTTGAAAGAAAAGATGCGCGGGGTGATCTCGTCGAATGAAATGCCGCAGTCGGCGCAGGCGAATTTCTCGCTGAAGACCTTTGGCTTCGCCCCGGCTTTTTCCGGCAACAGCTCAACGATCCCATTCCCCCAGCGAAGGGCGTTCTCGACCGATTCGTTGAGCCTTTTTCTGTTTCCCACCCCAACCACCACCCGGTCAATGACAATGGAAATGTCGTGTTTTAGTTTTTTGTCGAGATCGGGGACATCGGCGAGCTCAAGGACCTTGCCGTCAACCCGGACCCGGATAAAACCGTCCTTCTGAATATCGGCAAAGAGGCTCTTGTACTCCCCTTTCCGCCCGCGAATGACCGGCGCCAGGACCATGACCTTTTCCCCTTCCGGCAGTTCCAGGATCTGGTCGACGATCTGTTGGGCGGTTTGCCGCTCGATCTTCCGCCCGCATTTGGGACAGTGCGGCACGCCGATATTGGCGTAAAGCAGACGGAAGTAATCGTAGATCTCGGTGACGGTCCCGACGGTGGAACGGGGATTGCGGGGCGGCGCCTTCTGGTCGATCGAAATTACCGGCGAGAGGCCGTCGATCGAGTCGACGTCGGGTTTGGCCATCTGCTCTAAAAATTGGCGGGCATAAGCGGAGAGAGATTCAACGTAACGCCGCTGGCCTTCCGCGTAAAGGGTATCGAAAGCGAGGGACGATTTACCGGAACCGGATAGACCGGTGAAAACGATCAGTTTGTGACGCGGCAGTTCAAGATGGATATTCTTGAGGTTATGCTCCCGCGCCCCTTTGATGATGATTTTTTCTATCATTGAACTATACATTTTAACAAAAATCGATGAAATTGAACAGCGTCCGGGTAGATAAACAAATGAGGTGCCTATTAATGCATATTAAACCAATCATGACGGTCCCAGTTTCCAGAAATGGCTTGGCCGGGGGCGGAAGGGAAACCGCTTCCCTGACAATAAAACACCCTTCCAGAAGGGAATTGTCCCAATTGACGGATCTATATAATTCAGTCATCGATCTGATCCATGAAAAGGGGTTATTGATCACGCGCGGGCAGATCGCCAGCCGCCTGGAGCGCGATCCGGGAAGCATTTTTGCCGGATACGTCAATGGCTCCCTGGTTGGTATGATCAACGTCATCAAGCTTCGTCTCGCAAGCCAGGGGATGATGCCGACCGACCATCAGAGCCTGACCGGCGAAGACACCTGGTCGACGACCGACCCAAAAAACGCCAACGTTTGGATCTGTCCCTGGGTTGCAACCCATCCGGACCTTGGCCGCGGCTGGAAGGGGGAATACGCCGGTCAAACCCGCTCGCTGGGCCAACTAATGGTCCGATCGGTGGCGGTCAAAGCTACCGATTCCCCCTCACCGATCGATTACATCGTCGCCTACTCCCGGCCGGCCGGTTTACGCGCTCATTTTGAATCACGATGGGGAAATTTAACTTTTGGTGAAATTGCACAATCGCCATACGCCCAAATGAGATTAGCTGATCTGGGCGAGATCAAGGTTTTTGATGCCGGACTATACTCTCGATATTCGGTCGGATCGTGGGACTGTCTCTATTCAGTCATAAATTACGCGGAAACTCGAACTAAAGAAGGAAGGATGCTTGATCCGGTCATCCGCTTTCACATTGAGAACGGCGCCCGCCTGATACGTGATCTGATTTTTCCGTACGGCCACACCGGCGACCAAAACTCACTCTTCTATCGCACCTGTTTGGGCTACCGGTTGTAATTTTCTGTTATAATTGATCATGCTCAAATACGTCGTATTTAACAAGCCTTTTGAGGTCCTCTGCCAGTTCACCGACGAACTGGGACGGAAAACGCTCAAAGATTTCATCAAGGTACCCGGCATCTATTCCGTCGGCCGCCTCGATTACGACAGCGAAGGGCTCCTGCTCCTGACCAACGACGCCGCCATGAACCACCGGATCAGCAACCCTAAGAACAAAGTGGAGAAGACTTATTGGGCGCAGGTCGAAGGGATCCCAACCGAAGAACAGCTGGCCCAATTGTCAGCCGGGGTATTGATCGAGGGGTATAAAACAATGCCGGCCAGGATTAAAGCGATCGAAGAGCCAAAACTCTGGGAACGATCGAAGCCGATCCGATTTAGAAAAAGCATCCCCACTTCCTGGATCGAGTTGACGATCCGTGAAGGAAAAAACCGCCAGGTAAGAAAAATGACCGCCGCTGTCGGGCTCCCCTGTCTCCGCCTGGTCCGAGTAGCGATCGGCCCGCTGAAGCTCGACGGACTGCCGCTGGGAAAATACAAAGAGATAATCAAACCGGTTATTTAAATAAACCTGAAGGCTAACCGTGTAATCCCATAACCAATAAAGACCAGAAATATACCCAAAATATTGTTTAACAGTATATTTATGATCGCCAGCGTCATTTCACCATCACGAAAAAGATGAAAAGTATCAAGCCCGAAGCTGGAAAATGTCGTATAACTACCCAGTATCCCGATAAAAAAGAAAAGGCGCCAGCTATGCGATAGGTCGTACTGATCAAAGATCCCCCACAATATCCCGATTACCAGTGATCCGCTTAAATTAACGAGTAACGTGCCAAGCGGAAAATGACCAACATAGAGTTTATGCGTCCCGGCAGAGAGAATGTAGCGGGCTAGAGCGCCGATCACCCCACCAGCGGCAACATAAAAGAATTTTGCCAGCATTTAGATCAGCTTATTGAAGAAACAGCTTCGGTTTCCCGTGTGGCAAGCTATATCTCCGACCTGCTCGATCTTGGCGACCAGGGCGTCGCCGTCGCAATCGTAATAGAGCTCTTTGACCTTTTGAATATGGCCGGAGGTGTCCCCTTTGTGCCAAAGGACCTTGCGGGAGCGGGACCAGTAGACCATCTCTTTGGATTCCAGCGTCTTTTGGAGCGACTCTTTGTTCATGTAAGCGAGCATCAAGACCGTTCCATCCTTATAATCCTGCGCGATCACCGGGACCAGACCTTTATCATCGAACTTAATTTTGCTGATATCCATTGTTATTCTCCTTTTATCGATTTATTATCTTTTCGCTTTGGCCGCCGGCCGGAAAGCCGCTGTTTGCTTACTTCAACTTTCTTATTGAGGTGTTGCCCATCAAAGATTTCATCTGGCTTATCGCCATTTCGTTAAGCCTCCTCAATCTTTCACCTTGAGGCAATCCCAATCGGATAAGTTCAGCATTCATGCTTTCGAGATTGGACAGAACCACCAGCTGTTCAACTGTCGCGGAATCCCTGACATTCCCTTCTTTGCCTATATTTTTATCCCTCCATTCCTTAGCCGTTATACCAAACAATGCGACATTCAAAACGTCAGCTTCGCTGGCATAAATCACATTCATTTTCTGCTTGGAAATTTGCGGGGGAACAATATGCTCTTTTATGGCATCGGTATGGATTTTATAATTTAATTTTGCCAGCATCCGTTTCATATCCCAGCCAAGAACAAATCGTTGATTCTCTTCAGTTTTTAATCTCTGAAATTCCTTGATCAGGTAAAGCTTAAATTCCGCGCTAAGCCATGAACCAAATTCAAACGCTATATCTTTATGGGCATAAGTCCCGCCGCCGTATCGCCCGGCCCTTGAAATCAGCCCGATAGCTCCAGTGGCGTCAACCCATTTTCTGGGGGTTAGGGAAAAGCTATTCATGCCGGCTTGTTTTTTAAAGGTCTCGAATTCGACACCTTTAAAATCAGGGTTGTGTATCTGCTCCCAAATCCCTAAGAATTCAACCGTATTCCGATTACGCATCCATTGGTAGATGAGAACATCGTCTCCAAATTTCTTTGTCATGTCGGTCAAAGAAATAAAGTCATTATCCCCATCGCGCAACAAGATTCCGATCTGACTTCCTTGTACAACAACTTTTTTGTTTTTAACCACTCCGTATCCCCTTTAATACCTTTTAACCGATCAATTTATTATTTTTCGACCCTTGCAAATGCTCTTTTCCATCATTTGTCTTCATTTTCAACTGTCCGATTTTTTCGGACGCTTCTTGAAACAATTTTTTTGCTTCGCTCATTTCAACCCGTGACTATTTGTCACAAGCTCGCCGCCTTCTGTCTTTATCTAAAGGGGGGTGGCAATTTGCCCCCACCCTTTAGTCAACTATCGACAAACTGTCGACAGTTCAGTGTATTTTTTCGACTCTTCTACCAACTAAGTAGGAAGAAACCCCACACGAAGGTGCGGGGAATTAATAAACAACCAACCTAGCATACGCCCGTATACCGCCAGTGCAACGGACATTAAGCCTCCCCCTCCACCACCCCAACCTCATCTATCTCCTTCATAATCCTATCTGTCTCCGCCAACGCCACAATAATTTTCTGATAATGCTCTATATCAGCATTCGTCAAAACCCGCCCCTTGCGGTCTTTTAACCATTTCTGCGCCGGCTGGTAGCCTCCTATGTAAAAGTTCCAGGCGATTTCCGGCACTTTGCCAAAATATTGCTCCTTATTGATAAAGACTTTCCCATCCTCGTAGGACACCTTTTCAACAACATTCGACCCAGTTACAGGATAGGTTGTTATAAATTCATTAACTTTGGGCGATTCAAGCAGATGGAGCAAACGCAACTCAGTCCCAAGTTTAACCAGCGCTTTAAATGTCTTCGCGTCTTTCGGATACGGCACGCGTGGAAAATCGATTTTCAGGAACTCTTTATATTTCTCACGATAACTTGGCGAGTGGAGAACGGCATAAATATAATCAAAAATGTCTTCAGGGGTAACCTTGCCAACAGTTTTCTCCATATCAGCAATGATTTCCTTTTTGAGGTTTGGGGCACGAGAACCATCATCGGCATATAAATATAGAGGGAAATTGTAATATGCCGCAAAAGGCTGCGAACTAATATCATGCAAGATATTAGAACACGATAGAATAAAACGTTTGCCGCCCCCAAACTGTTTTGATGTTATTAAGCTAATATTTTTATGGTTTAGAGTATGCTTCATAACTTCATATCTATGTCTTTCAACTTTTTTTAGATTATAATCTATATACCGATAATCAAATGGTCTATATAAATATGGAACATTAAAGTCGCTCTCAAGCTTATCAAATGAGACCAATTCATTATCATGATGCGTTTTTATCCCAGATGTATTGATTGGACATAGGTCGTCTATTTTGAATCCTTTAGCATATTTATCTTTCAATTCAAATTCTTTTGGCACAAAAAAATAATGCGGCTCAATATAGTCAAGCTTATTCCATTTTACATCCCTAATGTCATTTATATTGAGTTCTGAGAATTTGCATTCCCTTTCACCATAAAGCTCGGCATGCCAAACCACTCCCAGACCTTTTTTCTTCTCTGTTGTACGTACAAATATAGATATTGCTACACCTTGCTGAATATCAAACACATTTTCATCTTTACCACCGTCAGGGGCCTTTTCTTTTTTCTTTGAATTGCCATGTAGATCAAAAACATAAATATCATTAAAGGTTTGGAGAAGGTGCTTCCTCATCTGACGATGGATAATTCCGTCAAGGAAAGAATTATTAGTTATCATAGCAACAAGACCACTATTGTTTTTTTCAATGAGGTTTTCGGCAAAACGAATGAATTTAATATAATCATCTGAGAGAGGTTGAATATTTCTTTCATTAAGTTCTGTTTTATAATCTTTTATAAGATTTTGTATCCATTCGCCCTTGTTTGAAGAACTGACGCTATACGGCGGATTACCGACAACAACCATAATCGGCGTTTTGTCTTTAATGATCGAAGCCTGCCTGGATTCCTCGGCAATGCTTTCGGCAAAGCCAAAACCGTCAAACAAAGACGACTGCTTAGTGCTCACCTCTAGAGAATTCGTAAGATAAACCCCAAGACGCGTATTATTGAAATATTTAAACCCAGTTTCTTTGAGTACCATCCCAAGTTTAAGGTGAGCAATGGTATATGGGGCCATCATCAGTTCAAACCCGTGCAGCCGAGGTAGCAAATCATGATGGACATAGGTCGGCCAGCGACCCGCTTGGCCGGTAAAGCGTGTTTTAATATTATGCAGAACTTCGGCCAGGAAGGTCCCAGTCCCGGCCGCCGGGTCAAGAATTTGCACCCGATGCATGCCATTTGATAATTTTGAGGTATCAGCTAGTCCGGCCGGGAGACCGAACTCTTTTTCCAGAAGATGGTCGACGGATCGGACAATAAAACGGACTACGGGCAAAGGGGTGTAGAAAGCCCCCATCCTCTTGCGCAGTTCCGGATCATACTCCTTCAAAAAGTCTTCATAGAAATGGATGACTGGATCAGGCCCTTCTTCGGTTCCACCCCACAGGTCATTCTTGAAATACTGCTTCATCAGCACCTGAACATTCGCATGCAAAAACACTTCGCATAATTCATTTACTATGTATTCAAGCCGCTTATCAAAGTCCGCCCCGACAATGTGGTCAAAGAAGTGCCGCAATAATGGATTTGATTTCGGCACAAGCTCTACCGCTTCCCGGCGAGAAAATGTTTCTGGCGTTTCGTCATGAAAGCGGGCAACAAAAAGGCCATAGACCAGAGTTTGAGCGTACATGTCGGCGAATGTGTCATGATTCAAGTCGTGGACCAGGAGTTTTTTAATAGTTTCATAAACCCGCATGATCTCGGTATTTTTATCCGAAGGATTAGCTAGCTTATGCCGAATATTATCCCTGATTCTCTGCGCTTTCCCTCCCATAATCTTAGCAAGGTGCTCCCCCGATTTGATCGGCTCCTTATGCGATTGGGTAAAATCAACCAGTGTCTTGGCAAGATGTTCATAATTATCCGGGATGACCGTGAGTGTTCGATTCTTGATATCAAAATCAGCTATTTTTATCGGCTCTTCATAGCGTTGCCCATTTCTATAGAATCGAAATTCAACATAATCCGTCAGAACCAGATTGGCATAACCATAATACCTGGCCATCTGTTCTGATTTTTCAACTTTGTCCAAAGGAACACCGATATCTTTGGCTTCCAAATACAGGATCGGCACGCTGTTTTTCATCACGATAAAATCCGGCTTATTGCCTTCTTGCGCTCTGGCATCGTGATCAATACGCCGGACGTTGATGGCTTCAAATATTTCTTTTAGGAGAATCTCAAAATCCGTGCGGTAGCCCATTTCGCTGGTTTCTTTGTGAGAAAACTTAGCAGAAACGGATTGGAGGTATTTTTCAAATATATTTTCCATATTATGAGTATTTCCGGCCCTCACTATCACTCTACCCCTCTCCCTCTGGGAGAGGGGTTAGGGGTGAGGGTCATACCGCGACTTTTTCCCTCTTCCTCACGCTCATTTTAACATCAACCGAACCGCTTCCCAAGAGCTTTTCCAGCTCTTCGACCAGCGATGGGTCGATCGCGACCCGGAATTCAGGCCCCAGTTCAACGCTCTTCCCATCCATTTTAATGATGACCGGATCCCCCCCGGGAAAGCGGCCAAGCAGAGCGCGGAGCTGGCTTAAGATCTGCTGGTTGTTAAAATCGACCAGTTCAATAAAAATGGTCCGGGTCTTTTCAAACCCTTTGAGCGGTTCTACCGTCTCGGCAACGACGTTCAGCTCTTCGGTCCGCGAATCTCGGTTGAGCTTCCCTTTGATCACCACCACTTCGTCATTGTTGAGGATAGCGGAGGCTTTCTCAAAAACCTTGGGAAAGACGACCAATCCGACCAGGCCGGAGAGGTCTTCGATCGCCGCGATCAGCATATTGTCCCCCCGCTTGGTCACCACTTTACGACTGTTGGTCAGCATTCCGGCGATCGTCACCACCTGTTCTTCTTTCATATCCTGGATATCGATCGCCTGGACGCTCGCCATCCCTTCCAGGGCGTCCCGCACGTGGTCAAGCGGGTGGGAAGAAATGTAGAGGCCAAGGAACTCTTTTTCCAAACGGAGGAGCTCTTCGGGCGGATATTCCGGGGTGTCGACCGCCGCCGGACCGGTTTCTCTGCGGGTCTGAACCGGCTGGTCGCCGCCAAAAAGCATCTCCTGCCCGCTGGCGATCTCTTTGAGCTGGGCGGAAACGTCCCCCATGATCCTGGCCAAATTCTCGACCAGGTAAGCCCGTCCCAACCCGAGCGAATCAAAGGCGCCGCACTTGATCAGGCTTTCGATCACCTTCTTGTTGACCGCCCGGCTGTCGATCCGGCGGATAAAATCGTCGATCGAAGTGAACGGCCCCCCAGCTTTTCGAGCGGCCAGGATCGATTCGATCGCCGCGATCCCAACGTTCTTGATCGCGCCGATCCCATAGCGGACCCCCTGCCTGGTCACGGTGTAATTTTTTTCGCTCTCGTTGACGTCCGGCTGAAGCATCTTGATCCCCATCTTTTTCGCTTCCGCCATATAAAGCCTGGTCTTATCGGTGTTCCCGATGATCGAGGTCAAAAGGGCGGCCATAAACTCGACCGGATAGTTGGCTTTGAGGTACGCGGTCTGGTACGAGATAAACGCGTAAGAGGTGGAATGCGATTTGTTGAACCCGTACCCGGCAAATTTGGCGCACAAGTCAAAGAGCGCGGTCGCTTTCGCTTTGGAGACCCCCTTCTTGACCGCTCCGTCGACGAAAAACTCTTTTTGGCGGGCCATCTCCTTGACTTTTTTCTTCCCCATGGCGGCGCGGAGAATGTCCGCCTGCCCCATGGTAAAGCCAGCGATTTTACTGGCGATCTCCATAACCTGCTCCTGATAAAGAATGACCCCATAGGTCTCGCGGAGGATCGGCTGGAGCTGGGGGAGATCGTAATGGATCGGGATCTTGCCGTGCTTCCGTTTAACGAAATCGTCGACCATCCCGGATTCCAGCGGCCCCGGACGGTAGAGGGCGAGCAGGGCGATAATTTCTTCAAAGGTCGTCGGGTTAAGCGATTTGATCAGGGTCCGCATCCCCTGGCTCTCCAGCTGGAAGATCCCCATCGTGTCCCCTTCGGCAAGCCGCCGGTAGGTCTTTTCGTCATCCAGCGGAATGGTATTAGGGTCCATCTCGATCCCCTGGGTCACTTTCAAGAGATCGCGAACATAGGCGATCATCGTCAGGTTGCGCAGGCCCAGGAAGTCCATTTTCAGCAGACCGATCTTCTCCAGGTCGGTCATGGTGTACTGGGTGACGATCACGTTCTCGTCCAATTTTTGCAGGGGGGCGTATTCCGAGACCGGTTTTTGCGAGATAACTACCCCCGCCGCGTGGACCGAAGCGTGGCGGGCCATCCCCTCGATCTTCATCGCGGTATCGAGAAGTTGTTTGATCCTGGGATCGCCATCGTAGAGGGCGCGCAGATCTTTAACGCTCTCCAGCGCCCCTTTCAGGTCAACGTCGGGACCAAAGGGGACCAGTTTGGCGATCTTGTCGACTTCCGGGAGCGGGACCTGCAGGACCCGTCCGACGTCGCGGATCGCCCCTCTCGCCGCCATCGTCCCGAAGGTGACTATCTGGGCGACGTGGTCGCTCCCGTATTTTTTGGAGACGTATTCAATGACCTCTCCCCGGCGTTCGAAGCAGAAGTCAACGTCGATATCAGGCATGGAGACGCGCTCATCGTTCAAGAAACGCTCAAAGATCAGCCCATACTTAAGAGGATCGATATTGGTGATCCCCAGCGCGTAGGAGACAATGCTCCCGGCCGCCGAACCCCTTCCCGGCCCAACCTCGATCCCGCTCAACTTCGCCCAATTGATAAAATCCTGAACAATTAAAAAGTAAGCGGCATACCCCATTTTTTCAATGACGTACAGCTCGTATTTGACCCGGTCAATGATCTCCGGCGGTAGAAGGACCTTTCCGTCCGGGCTGACGGTTTCGTGGTACCTTTTTTTAATCCCCTCCCAAACCAATTTTTCCATGAACGTGTCGGGGTTATCCCCTTCAGGGACGGTAAAGTCAGGAAGATGGAGTTTGCCGATCTCGATCTCCAGATTGCATTTTTCAGCGATCTCCACCGTACTCTTGATCGCTTCAGGGGTCTCCCTGAAGAGCTCGATCATCTCCTCCGGCGACTTGTAGTAAAACTCCTTGGTCTCCATCTTAAAACGGTTAGTGTCGGCATGAAAGGCGTTGGTCTGGATGCAGAGGAGAATATCCTGGTAATAGACATCTTCTTTATTGACGCAGTGAACGTCGTTGGTCGCGACCAGTTTGACGGCGGTCTCTTTAGAAAGCCGGATCAGCTCCGGATTGAGACCGGCCAGCTCCGGCAGGCCAAGCTCCATGATCTCAATGTAAAAGTCTTCACCGGCCAGCTCCTTGTACCAGAGGGCGGTTTTTTTGGCTTCGTCATAATGGCCTCCCCTGATCAGCTTGGCGATCTCCCCTCCGGCACACCCCGACATCAGGACCAGATCTTTAGCGTACTGTTTAAGCAGATCTTTGTCGACCCTGGGCCTTGAGTAAAAACCTTCGATCGAAGCGATGGAGACCATCTTGATCAGGTTCTTATAACCCGCCTCATTCTTGGCCAGAGCGGTCAAATGGAACGGGGAGCGGTCCTCTTTGGTCTCTTTATCAAAGCGGGTCCGGGGGGCGACGTAGAGCTCGCACCCGATGATCGGTTTAATCCCCAGCTCTCTGGCCGCCAGGTAGAACTCGACCGCCGCGTACATGTTGCCGTGGTCGGTCACCGCTACTGCCGTTTGGCCGTATTCCTTGGCCTTAGCCAGCAGGTCAGCTATCCGGCAGGCGCCGTCAAGCAGACTGTATTCGGTATGGTTATGGAGATGGACAAACTTCTTTCCGTGTGGCATTGGGGGTTCATTATAACAAAAAAGACCGCGCCGCTCAACGCGGCGTTCGGCCTTTTTTGCGTTCCGACTTAATTAGAGAGACTAGCCACCGATCTTAAACATGCTGGTGCCGCAAACAGGACATTTCCCCTTGGAGGCTTTGCGACCATTTTTCATCGTCACCTGTTTAACGTCATTCATGATCTGTTTCTTTTTGCACTTCACGCAATAAGCTTCAACATCTGCCATCGAAAAATCCACCTCCTTACTGAATACGAGGCATTTTACACTAATGAAAAGAAGTGTCAAGGGGGGAAGGAATGCGCTAAAAAAGAATCCTTGACCAAACAGCAGTTAGTTGCTTGGAGGAAACCTGCGACTTCGTGGTTCCTTGGGGAACACTGCCTCTGTCTCCCTTTATTAACCGCGCAATTAATTGCGCGGTTAAATGAAAGTACGGGTTCCCTTCTTCCCTCTTCCCTTGCTTTCCCCTGATCCCTCTGTTAGAATGCCTCTTGAACGCATGTTTTTGGCTATTTAATACGATAAATATATATAATGGCTGAACAATTCATTACCCCAATTGTTCCAAATATTGGCCCGGTCGGAGAAGCAGTCGCCGGGAACGCCGGAGCTGTTTTTACCGCAACAGACAAGAAAATAATCAAAGAACGGGTCGGCGACGAAGTAAATCCAACCAGAAACTTCGGGGAGGTCTTTCTAAGCCGGAGTTTAACCCCTAAAGTTGAAAATGAGCTTACCTCTGTTCAGCCGGAAGAGAACCCAAAAGAGATCGAAAGCCGCCGTAAGGACCACGAGAGAATGCTCAAGCACGCCCCGATCGCCGTCGCTCGCGACCGGGTAGAGATCACAAACCTGACTCCGGAAGAGCGATTAATGGAAAAGCCGGCCGAATTCAACGCTCCAGCGGATGAGACGATCACTATTGCCACGGAGGACGATCAAAAGCGGGAAGAACAGAAAAAACGCGAAACACTCCGCAAAGAGACCTCCAAGATCGCGAAAGAGCTCCTGCTCAATTCAACTTCGCTTTTTGATCAATTCACGATCGAGCAAAACGAGCTTCACACCCTAGTCTCCCGGATCAAAGAACATCACCTAAAACGGCTCCTCTGCGCCAGCCGGGAAGAATTTGAGAAGCTGACCGAACAAATCAAAACGGAGACCCTGCATTCCGCCAAACCGGAAGCAAAGGGATGGATCGAAGCGCAGTTAAAGGAACTGACCAAAAGCGCGGCTGATTACAAATTAAAACTTCTCCGTTCGCTTCAGGATATGGGCTTTAACCCGATACGGGATAAGAACATCAAGTGGCTCGAGAAGATCGTTAACCTCTAAGCCAGCCCCATAAGTTTATGAACCTGCGGGATCACCCGAACGCTCTTCAACTTTCTTTTGGCCGCGGTGTGAAAAGCCAGGAGATGCTGAGCGTCGGGACGGTGCTTAACCAAACCATGAGGTGTGACCGGCTGGATAATAAAAGGGATCCGCTCATCGACCTCGGCGACCAGAGCCGCCGCTTCTTCCAGCTCCTTGATCTTCGTCTCTTTCCCGACGACAACCTTAACGAAGAGCTCTTTTAAGAACGCCGTTTCGAGAAATTCGCGGTGTTCTTTCCAGTAAGCGGACTGGCCGGTCGTACTGGGAAGTTTAATGTCCATCGCCACAATGTCGACCTCTTCAATGATCTCCGCTAAAAAACCGGGCAAGACCCCGTTGCTTTCCAGGTAGATCGGTAGTTTGACCTCTTTTTTGACCACCGGTAAAAACTCTTTTAAAAAATTCACCTGCAGGAGGGGTTCTCCCCCGGTCAAGCTGATCGAGTGATGGACCCCGACCGGCTTGTTCAAGCCGGCCACTTCGCCGACCAACCGCTCGACGGAGACCGGGTTATCCAGATTTTCGGTCCTTTCGATCCGGTAACTTTTGGTCAGTTCCAGCGCGGCGGGAGAATCGCAATACTGGCAGTTCAGATTGCAGGTCGCGAAGCGAACAAAGATCTGCCGCTCTCCGACATACGGCCCCTCTCCCTGAATTGAAGTAAAAAGCTCGTTAAGCTGGGCGTTCGTGGTGCTCATAAACCTTGACCCGAAGAAGGAGCATGGTAAAGCTCACAAAAAAGACCGCCACAATAAGCAGGAGGGCGAAAAACTGCTGGATATCGGCCCTGATCATCGCCAGACCGATCGAGCCCAGGACGATCTGGACCGCGTACAGGGTCAAGACCGTCGCCTTCTGGGAAAAGCCCATCAGGTGGATCCGATGATGGGAATGGTCCTTCCCCGGCTGGCTGAACTTTATCCGATGAAGAAAACGGTTGGAAAAAACAAAGTAGGTGTCAAAGATCGGGATCCCCAGGATGATCAGCGGCACGACAAATGAAATGATCTGCAGACGCTCGATCCCCAGTGAGAGGGCGATGTTCCACAAAGTAAAGATATTGAGCTTGACCGCCAGCATCGCCATCAGGAACCCTAGGAGGGTCGATCCGGCCTCGCCTAAAAAGATCGAAGCGGGATTAAAGTTGTAGCGTAAAAAGCCGAGCGCCCCCCCCATGATCGCCAGCGATAATAAAAGCAGGTCCTGCTGTCCGCTGTTAACCGCCAAAACGGCAAAAAATCCGGCCGTGAGGCAGGAGAGCCCGGCGACCAAACCATCCATCCCGTCGAGCATGTTCATGGAGTTGGTCATAAAGGTGATAAAACAAGCGGTGATCAGCCAATTGATCCAATCCATGGAGAAAAAAGTTAACGTTATCCCGGAAAAATATATAAACATGAATGAAAAAAGCAGATGGGAAAGTATCTTGTTCCGGGCCCTGATCTTGATATCGGCATCATCGATCAAACCAAAAACAACAAAAAGGAAACCAAAGAGGAGGACCGACCATAATTCCCGCTGGTTTGGAAAATAAAAAAGCAAGCCCATGGCAATCGCTAAAAGGATTGCTTCCCCTCCCATTCGCGGGATCGGCTGGTCATGGATTTTGCGAAAGCCCGGTTTATCAAGGATCCCGGTCTTAACGGAGAGCCATTTGGCAAGCGGAGTAAAAATAAGCGCACCGATTAGCGAGATAATAAAGACCATCAAATTTGTGACCATTACAGGTAATTATAGAACAATAAATGCTGGGGGGCAATTATTTAACCGCTAACCGCGGAATTCTTGCCCGCCGCAGGAGGGAATTCCGCGGTTAAACTAATTTTCTCCAGTACTCCAAAATATCGACCAGGGTCTTTTCGATAGATATACCAGGCCGCCAGCCGGTCTCTTTTTGAAGTTTACGATTATCAATTTTCATGCTGGTCAGGTCGGAGGGCCGACAGCGCTCGGGATCAATTGTCACCTTGATCGGCACCCTGGCTAAACCGATCAGTCGGTCCACCAGCTCTTTTAGCCGCCGGGTCTCTCCGCGGCAAATGTTATAGGCTTCGCCGCTTCTCCCTTTTTCCGCCATAAGGATGTAAGCATCCACAACGTCACGGACATCGGTAAAATCACGATCCATCTCGATATTGCCGACCCTGATCTCCCCTCCTCCGGTCTTTTCCAGTTCGACGATCTGGCTGGCGACGGAAGGGAGGAACAAAGGCTTTGTTTGTCGCGGGCCGATATAACTTGCTGGCCGGGCGATAATGATCTTTAGTCCGTAGTTTTTCGCGTAAACTTTCCCAAGCATATCAACCGATGCCTTGCTGACCGCGTAGTGGCTCCTGGGGAGGATCGGGGCCTCTTCATCAATTAACAAGTGATTAGTTAACGATTCGCCATAGATCTCACTGGATGAAGCCAGCAACAAGGCCGCGCCGGGGAGTTTGAGCCGCGAGATCTCCAATAGATTTAAACTCCCTAAAACATTGACCTCAAAACACCGGCGGGGATCGCTTAAGGAGTCGTTGACGTTGCTGATCGCGGCCAGATGATATATTTCATCCGGTTTTTCGGCCAACAAAGCTTTTTCAAGCGAACGGTAATCGTTGAGGTCCAACGTGATCAGAGATAATTTTGGAATTCCAGCGAGATTATCAAGCGGGGTCCCGGATTGAATTGAACCGGAAACTTGCCGTCCTTTTTTGATCAGGGATTCTGCCAGATAGCTCCCGGCAAAGCCGTTAATGCCGGTAATAAAGGCTTTCATTTAGGCTTTTTGCTGAAGCTTAAGATCGGAATCAACCATCATTTTCACCAGCGCGTCAAAACTGACCTTTGGTTTCCAGCCCAGGGTCTTTCGGGCTTTGGTATTGTCCGCGACCAAAGACTCGACTTCCGCCGGCCGCAAAAGACGCTTATCGATACTCACGTATTTTTTATAATCAAGGCCGACATACCCGAACGCGATCTCAAGAAATTCGCGCACGCTGTGAGATTCTCCGGTCCCAATGACAAAATCAGAAGCTTTAGGCTGTTGAAGCATTAGATACATCGCCTCAACGTAGTCCCCCGCGAAACCCCAATCCCGCCGGGCCTCCAGATTGCCCAGCATCAGCTTGTCCAGCTTGCCAAGCTTGATCCTGGCGACGGAGTCGGAGATCTTGCGGGTAACAAACTCTTTTCCCCGCCGCGGCGATTCGTGGTTAAAAAGGATCCCGGAACAGGCGAATAAGTTATACGATTCCCGGTAGTTAACGGTGATAAAGTGCCCGTACGCTTTTGCCACTCCATAGGGACTTCGGGGATAGAATGGGGTCGTTTCTTTCTGCGGGCTCTCCAAAACCTTCCCGAACATCTCGCTTGAGGAAGCCTGGTAGTATTTGATCTTTGGATCGACCAGACGGATCGCTTCCAGCATCCTGGTCACGCCCAAAGCGGTAAATTCACCGGTCAAGACCGGCTGGTTCCAGGAAGTTGGGACAAACGATTGGGCCGCCAGATTGTAAACCTCGACCGGTTTTACTTCCTGAATAACTTCGATGATCGACAGCTGGTCAAGCAGGTCAGCCTGCTTGAGCGATATTTTGTCCATCAAATGATTGATGCGATCATAACTTTCGGTACTTGAGCGCCGGACCATGCCAAAAACTTCATACCCTTTGCTAAGTAAAAGTTCCGCTAAATATGACCCATCCTGTCCTGTTATCCCGGTAATTAGTGCTTTCATCTCCAACTCCTTAGTTCTACAACTGCTGGTTCAGCTTCAGCCATTTGATCGTTCGAGCGATCCCTTCCTTCAGCGTGAATGGTTGGGGACCGACGACTTCCTTTAGAGGGGACATGTCAAAAACATATTCGGTCAGGATATTTTTCAGCCTGAAGCTTTGCAGGGGAACGTTTTCCCAGCCCCGGCCCCTTAAAAAATCGCCGATAGCCGCGAGGACCTTTATCGGCATAAGCGGCAGATGGAAGATACGCCGGGCCTTCAATTGCGCCCCGATCTCATTGGCCATATCATACAGATCGGCCGGTTCGTAATCCGCTATGTAAAAAGTTTTCCCGGAAACCTTTTCCAGGGGGGCGCGCAGCAGCTTATAAATTGAAAACACGGCATTCTCGACATATCCCAGTGATCGCCGGTAGTGCCCGCCGCCGATATGAAAATACCACCCTTGTTTAATTGATCTGAATAAATTTATGTACGGTTCTTCTCCCCAGGGGCCCCAAATGGAGATCGGCCTGATGATCGTCCAGGAGAAGTTCAAATCCTTTTGCTCGCGCACGATTTTTTCGCCGATCATTTTGCTCTCTCCGTAAAACGTCGACGGCTTATAGTCGGTGTCATGCTTGGGGATATAGCCCATTTGGCAAACAAGCAGAGATGAAGTAAAGATCGCTCTCTGGACCGCCGGGGCCAGCTTGAGCGCTTCGAACATGTTCCTTACTCCGACCATGTTCTCCGCGTAGCAATCAAGCCGCGCCCTGGTCAATCCTGTTTTAGCCGCTAAGTGAACCACCAATTCCGGATTGAAGGCTTGAATTTCTTTTTTGAGCGCTCCGAGGTCCAAAATATCGCATTGGCGCCAGTATTGGGAGTGCTTGTTTTCCCGAGGCGGCTTAATATCGATATTCAAAATATCGATATAGCCCTCTTTAAGAAGGAGTTCGATCATATTCGTGCCGATGAATCCGGAGCCCCCGGTAACCAGTACTTTAATAAAGACGCTCCTTTATTTGCAGACCATCGCCCTGACGGCCGAAGAGGCGCCCGGGCCAAAGCTGGCCGCTTGCTGGATATTTTCCCAGTTCTCCTTGAACCAGTCGATCGCTTGAGGCAAACCTTCTTCAAAGGTCGTGTTCGGAGTATAGCCGATCAGTTTATTGGCCCGTTCGACCGAAGCCAGGATCCTGGATTTGGTGTCCCATTTCCGCCGCGGCGCGAAATTGATCCCCGCCTTGTTCCCCGTCAATTTATTGATCATTTCAGCCAGCTGTTTGATCTGGATCTCCCGACCGGACGCCAGGTTGAACTCCTGTCCGACCGCTTCCGGCATGACGCCGGCCCTCAAGAGACCGTCGACGATGTCTTCAACAAAAGTAAAGTCGCGGGTCTCCTCGCCGGTCCCGGTAATGGGGAGTGGCTTGCCGCTCATCGCCCAGTAAATAAAATTAGGGATGACGTTCCGATACTGGCCGGGGATCTCTCCCGGACCATAAGAATTAAAGAACCTGGTTTTGACGCAGGGAACCTCGTACTGGTGCTGGAAAAAGTTGCAATACAATTCCCCCAGCATTTTAGTGATCTGATACGGCGTGCTCAAATGCATCGACATGAAATCTTCCTTCAGCGGCATGGGAGCGTGACTGCCGTAGATCGAACAACCAGACGACGCGTAAACAAAGCGCTTAACCCCGGTCAGCGCGCTGTATTCCAACAATTTAAGAGTGCCGAAGCCGTTGACCTGCAGGTCGCGTTCCGGATGGTCGATCGAATTCTGGTTGGCAAAGAACGCCGCCAGATGAAAAACATATTCCGGCTCTTCGAAGAAGACCCTTTTCAGCTTGATCTCGTCGACGATATCCCCTTCGGAAAACAAGACGTTCGGCAGTGAAGGGACGTTCCACCTCTCCGATGAAGAGAGGTCGTCAAGGACGATGACTTTTCCGGCGCCTAAATTCCCCAACGCCTTGACCAGGTTCGACCCAATGGCCCCCGCCCCACCCGTGACCAGGATCGTTTTTCCTTGATACTGTTTTTTATAATCCATTACTTCCTCCTTGAAAGGGCGTCATTGAATATTTTTTCGTAAATGGTAACGCAGTTTTCCCTGGAAAAGGCGGTTTCCGCCCCGTGGCGGCCATTTTTACCCATGGTTTCGCGCAACGACGAGTCATTATACAATTTTCTAATAACCGCCGCAAGGTCGGCCGGATCGTCCGGCCTGGCGGCCAGCCCGCAATTAAATTCCGCCAGGATCTTTGGCGCGTCCCCCTGCAAAGGCATACTGGCGACGACCGGTTTCCCAGCGGCCATAATGCTGAGCATTTTCCCGGGAACGACGGGAGTTGCCAGGTCTTTTCTTAAAGTAACGAGACAAAGATCGGAAGCGTGCAGGATTTGCGGATAAATTTTAAGCGGCTGGGTCGGGACAAAAAGAACGTTCTCCAGTTTTTTCTCTCTGGCCAGCGCCTCCAGTTCCCCTTTTTTTACCCCATCCCCAACCAAAACGAACTGGATGTTCTTCTCTCCTTTTAATATTTCAGCCGCTCCGACCACAACCTCAAGCCCCTGCGCGAAACCCATCACCCCGGCGAAAGAAATAACGAATTTTTCCTTAAGGCCGTGCTTGCGGCTAAAATCGTTATCCCTGGGGGACGGCTTGATCTCGTCAATGTCGACCCAGTTATGGACCACCTCGACCAGGTTACCGCTCGCGCCGTGCGACCTTACGTACTCCTGGTTGCCGGACGAATGGACGGTGATCGCGTCCGACTTCCGATAGATGAACTTTTCCATGCGGCGCGACACGTCGATCAGCAGTTTGTTTTTGAGCAGGCCGAGGTCGATGACCGTCTGCGGGTAGAGGTCCTGAATATTGACCACCACGGGAGCGCGCTTGATCTTGCCGAGCCAAAAACCAGTCACGCCGAGCGGCAAAGGGGGCGAATAGACCAGAATAATATCCGGCCGACCGCTGAACAGCCCGCCCCAAAAAAAGATCCAGCCCAGGATAAAATGTTCAAATCCCCTGATCAGCGGGATGGTCCGGGCCAGCGGAGGGGTCCGCAGGCGCCGCACCTCAACGCCGGAAAGTTTTTCCCGCGCCGGGATGCCGGAGAGATCGGTCCCGTCGGCCACGTTATAACGGGGCATCCGGGTAATGACCGAGACCTCGTGCCCCCGTTTGACCAATGATTCCGCGAGCTCAAAAAATAAGGTCGACGCCGATTTGGTTTCC
Organism: candidate division WOR-1 bacterium RIFOXYB2_FULL_45_9; assembly: GCA_001771575.1. Classification (GTDB taxonomy): domain Bacteria; phylum Margulisbacteria; class WOR-1; order O2-12-FULL-45-9; family XYB2-FULL-48-7; genus XYB2-FULL-45-9. The sequence goes on from MEUD01000001.1 coordinate 516,241, forward strand.
GGCGGAAAAGCTTCGGACAAAATAAGGATCCGCATTACAGGACCGACTTGATCTCGACCGGCCGGCCGGTCTTTATCGACTCCATAATGGCGAAGGTCGCCAGAGTGGTGTTGACGTATTCGGAAAAATCGACCGGTATCGGGCGGCCGCTTTTCAGGCAATTAAAGAAGGTTTCAAACTCATTTTGATGCCCCCGGTCGATATTGAATTTTTTCTTCTTTTCCTTTTTTCCGTCCCGGACAAATTCCATGCCGACATAATTATCGAGCACGTAACTCTGGTTGTTGCCGAAAACTTCGATCCTTTCCCGGGCGATCCCCTTATGGCCGACGGAGGTATAGAGCAGGGTCGCGACCGACCCGTTCTTCAGCTTCATGGTAACGGCGATATTATCCTCGTTCGTCACCTGATCGTTGCCTGATGAGATCGTTTCAGCGAATACCTTGACCGGGACCGAAGAGGTCGCGTATTGGATCGAATCGATGAAATGACATACTTCGCCGATGACCCGACCTCCCCCTTCATTGTTCAAGGTCCAGTGAGCTTTGGGCACGAAACCGGCATTGACCCGGCAATTGACGGTCACGGCGCCAACTTCTCCCATTAACTCCTTAGCCCGGACCGCCGAAGGCGCAAAGCGGCGATTAAACCCGACCATTAAGCGTTTGCCCGATCTCTCATAAGCGTCCCTGATCTCTTTTAGCTCCGCTTCGTTCATGGCGAGCGGTTTTTCCACAAAAACGTCTTTGCCGGCGGCCAGTGCCTTGACGATCATTTTAGCGTGGAGATCGTGGCGCGTGGCAATGATGACCGCGTTGATCTTGTCGTCATGGAGGATCTCCTGATAATCGGTAGTACAGTACTCAAAGCCATACTGGCTGGCGACGTTACGTCCGGAAAGTCCGGTCGCCGTCGCCACCCCTCTCAAAGTAAGGCCGGAGATCTTCTTTAAACATGGAAGAATGGTCACGTTGGTGAACAATCCAGCCCCGATCAGACCAACGACCGGTTGGCCGGGTTGATGATCGATCTTTGGAGAAGCAACAACGATTTTTTTCTCCTGGGCGGGTTTTTCCTTGTACTGAAGCAAAACGCCAAGATAATAAGGATGGTCCTTGCTTAGGAGAAGATCATAAGCCTTTAAGGCGTCATCAATGCTAAAACGGTGGGTAATGACCGGAGCCATGGTTACCCGCCCGCCGGCGACCAGGTTCAGGTATTCCTTCATGTTCCCCGCCTGCGTCCAGCGGACCAAGCCGAGTGGATAATTATGGCCTTTTAGCTCCCAATCCGGGTCGAATTTCCCGGGGCCGGTCGCGCGGGAAACGATAAGGGAAAGCTCTTTTTCAAAAAACACGTTGCGCGGCACTTCAAGCTTGACCAGTCCGCACGCCACGATCTTTCCCTTCTCCCTGGTAATTTCCGCGGCCAGGTCCAATGGGTCATTGCTGTTAGTTGAAGCCATAATAATTGTCGCGTCAAAGCCCGGGCCACCGGTCAATAGCTTGGCTTTGGTCGCCAATTCCTGCCGATCGGTCGTCGCCCCCCTGGCCCCCAATTCGATTGCCAGACCGACTTTTCTCGCGTCAAGATCAAAACCGAACGCGTCACAGCCCCAGGCCCTCAAGACCTGGACCGAGATCTGGCCGAGCATTCCGAGTCCGATCACAGCAACCTTTGAGCCGAAGGTCAGGTCGGCGCTCCGGATGGCGTGGATGGCGATCGCCGCGATATAAGCAAACGCGGCGTCTTCTTCCGATACCCCATCGGGGACCTTAACACAGTCGTTTTTCGGCACCCAGGTGATTTCGGAATGGGTCGCGAACAGATCACTGCCGCAGGCGACGCGATCGCCGACTTTAAACTCATCAACCCCTTCGCCCACCGCCAGGACTTCGCCGGCAGAACTGTAGCCGAGCGGCTGTTGGGTTTCCATTCGCCCCTTGACCGCCTGATACGCTTCCATAACCCCTTCGGTTTTAACTTTGTCGATTAATCGGCGGACCAGGTCCGGCCGCGACATCGCCTTGCCGACCAAATTCTGCTGGGCCAGGTTAACGATCAGTTTTTCCGTGCCGACGCTGACCGCCGAGCGGGTGGTCTTGACCAGGACCCCGCCTGGCTTGACCTGCGGGGCCGGAACATCTACCAAGTTCAATTCTCCAGTTTTAAAGCTCTGCACGACTTGTTTCATGGCAATTCCTTTCCATTCATTTATTTCTTTCCGCGTCCCGCGACCTCGGCAAACAATTCCTCGTACTTTTTCGAACAAACGGCCAGAGAATAGTTGGCGATAACCCACTCTCTCCCCTGCCTGCCGAATTTTTCGCCTAGAGCGCGATCGCTGAACAATTTTAGCACGGCGTCGCGAAAAGCGGCGGCGTCTCCCGCCTTAACTACGAGCCCGGAACCGGACCTTTCGATAAATTTCGGCGCGTCGCCGAAAAGCGGCAAACTGGCCAGGACCGGCCGGCCAGCCGACATGATACTAAGCATTTTCGACGGTACGACCGGCGTCGCGACCGAGGCGTTTAGCGTCAGCAGACCGACGTCCGAAGCAGCCAACAGTTTAACATATTTATCGCGCGGCTGAATAGGGATCATGACGACGTTTTTTAGGCCGAGCTCCCGCCATCTGGCTTCGGTCTCGGCGTGCTTGGGACCGTTCCCGGCCAGCAGGAAGACGAGCTTCTCTTCGCCCTCCAAAAGCCTGGCGCAGTTAAAGATGATCTCCATGTCCTGCGATTCGGCGATGCATCCGGCAAAGGTCAGGACGAACTTGCCTCCCAGGCCCAAGGATTCGCGGAATTCATTCTCCTTTTCCCCCGGTTTAATGTAGTCGGTGTCAACCCAGTTGTAGACGACCGTCACCTTATCGGGATCGCCGGCGGTCTTTTCGACGATCGCCTTGTTGCTCTCCGACATCACCGTGATCCGGTCGACCAGGCGGTAGATCAGCTTCTCCAGAAAACGCGACATCCCGATCAACAGCCGGTTCTTCATCAGACCAAGATCGATCAAGCTCTGGGGAAAAAGGTCCTGCACGTTCATGACCACCCTGCTCCCGGTGATCGCCCTGATCAAAACGGCGGCGTACCCGACAACGATGGGTGGAGAATATACCAGCATAACGTCGGTCCGGCCGGCGCGCGCGGCGGCGACGACCAGGCAAACGATGTTCAGCAAGTGCTCGATCTCCCGGAGAAGGGGGATCCTTCTTGACAACTGCGGAATATTGACCCTGATCACCCTGACCCCATCCCGCGCCTCTTCGACAAACCAGCCGCCGCTATTTTTCGGCCAGAGCTCACGGGGAATATGGCGGGGAAATCTGGTAACTACGACGACATCGTGCCCCTTCGCTTTAAGGTCCTGGGCCAATTCATAGAACTGATTGGCAGCGGCGCCGATCTCCGGAGGATAGCAATTGGTCAAGAGCAGTATTTTCATGGGTCAAAACACCCTCGGACAGCTGCTGCACAATTTTGAGCCCTGTCTCCCTCGCAAGATCAGCCGCCGGAGCGCCCGATAACGGTCGCCGTTCCAGAGCTTCTTTACTCCGCCGTCAAAAGCGTTGCCGACGACATAGGTCTCGTTGTAATCAAAACAGCACGGGACCACTTTTCCGTCCCAGCCGACGATACAGCCGCTCCAGGCCCAGCCGCAGGTCCGATCGACTTTCATCACCGAAGGCATTATATTCTTGAACCGCTTATCCCTGGGGACATACTTCCCGGTATCTTTTTCACCGGCGGAATTTCCCAGATACATTTCCCAATAAGTTGAAAAATTGGCCTTGTCGACCCCTAGCTCTTTCGCCAGCGCCCGAAAAGTTTCCATTTCAGAGGTATTATTTTCCATCAGGATCATATTAATGGTCACGAACGGCCGCTTCAATCCAAGACGCTTCCTTAGTTCCATCAAACGTTTGATGTTTTCTTTAAGTCGATTAAAATCCCCTCCCGGCCGATTGACGCGGTAGGTCTCTTCTGAAGCGGCGTCGACCGAGACGATCAATTCTTCCAGGCCGGAGCGAACCAATTTTTCCGCTTTTTCGGCGTTGAGCGCGTTGCCGTTGGTGCTAAGCATGACCGAAATATTTTTGCCGCGAGCGTATTCGATCATCTTAAAGATGTCGGGATGCAGTAACGGTTCCCCCAGATTGAAAGGCCCAACCTTATACAGATAAGGGGCCATTTCATCGACGATCCGCTTGTAGTTTTCAAAAGACATCAGGCCCCTTTTTCTGACCGAATAGCCCTTGCCCGACGAGCACATCGGGCATTGCAGGTCGCAAGTGTTGTTTACCTCAATGCTCATGTGCATGGGATAGCCCAGCACCCGGTCGGATTTTAAGACACGCCGGGAGATCTGGTTCAGTACCAGGTTAAGCAGTCTTCGCGGCGTGTGCCGCCGCGGAAACCCGGTCATCTGATCGAATAAGAAATATTTAATATAATTCGTTCTTTTGTTCATTTAATTTCTCCAAATATTTTAATTATTTCCAGCACGGTATTGTCCCAGGTGAATTTTTGCGCCTTCTCCCTCCCTTTATCCGACAATTCCCGGCGCAGTTTTTCATCGCCGATCAGTTTAACAATGAGCCCGGTAAGTTGCAATTGATCAAATGGATCAAAGGTCAATCCGGAGGTCCCGATCATTTCAGGCAGACAGGTGGCATTGGAGGCGATCACCGGCATACCGGCCGCCATCGCTTCAATTATCGGCAAACTGAAGCTTTCCACCAGCGACGGGAGGACAAAGATGAGCCCTTCGGCGTAAGCCCGGGTCAAAGCGTCTCCCGCGAGCATACCGGTAAAAATAATGTTATCGCGCGTTTTCCGATCAACGCATAACTCCAGCAGCTGCTCGCGGTATTTTGCGTCGACCGCTCCGACAAGCTTCAACTTGTGCCGGTTTTTGATCTCCGCCGGCAGGGAATCGTAAGCCTTGATCAGCACTTCATAATTTTTACGGCTGGAAATATTGGAGACCGAAAGGATACCGCTCCGCGGGCGGCCCGCTTCCGGCATGGAAAAACGCTCTATATCGGCGCCCAAAAATATCCGCCGCGTCTTGCGGCGGTCGATGCCGGTCGCCTTCAGAGCCAGTTCCCTGGAATAATCCGAAGAAAAGATAACGACGTCGGAAAATCTCATCGACAGCACGGTGATCTGTTTCAGGAGCCAAACCCTCAAACGTTTAAGCGCGCTCTCCCCGGCCACCTGAACGAACGGATCGATGTTTTGGATCCAAAGGACTTTTTTGCAAGGCGCGAAAAACGGGGCGATGTTCGCCGGACAGAACAGAACGTCGATCTTTTTATTAAAAATTATCAAGGGGACGATGAATTGCTCTTTCAGCAGGCGGTTGATCAGGCCGGCGACTTTAATGACCACAACCCTGACCCGGCTGGCGAGGAGTTCCTTATCGCATAGTTTTTCGTAATTCTCGTTGGAAACCAATAATTGATAATCATTGCCGGAGTCCATTTTCACGAGACGCGGAACGATGTTCTGAATGTAAGTTATGCCGCCGCCAAGTTTGGCGGACAGGGCGTTAATCGCGATCTTCATTTTGAACGCTCCAGAGCTAAAGCCCTTTTTCGCTTAAGATTGACCGCTCCTTCGGAAAAAAGCTGAACGATAAAGATCAGGAGCAACACTGAAAACACATTCTGGGTAAAATATCGGAAACACCAGGCGAATTTCTCGCTGACGATGTCGACGCCGGCCACCCCAAGAAAACTGTAATAAAAAAACTGGCCCGATAGCCCGCGGCGGCGCATTCTCTCGAAAAAAATAAAAATAAAGGCCAGCAAAGCGCTAAAAGCGATTATCCCAAAAAAACCTCCTGCCGCCATAGCTTCGGCAATGTAATGAAAACCTCCTTGAGGTGACATCCTGCCTATTCCGCCGTTATCATCCTGCCAAGAGGCCAGAAGGCCGCTTTCGGCGATCTTATTTTCCCCGCTCGCGGCATATACAAAGTTTGGCACGTAGATTAAAACCGAATCGACCAGATAGTGAGTAAACATCGTATAATAGGTGATCCCTCCTCTTTGCCAACGATCGATGATATACAAAGCGGGATACGCGGAAAAAACGCTGTCGGCATAGATCGGCATCAGGAGATATTTCGGCGTCCGCACGACCCGATCGATTATGTTGGAACGATAAAGCGCTATCGCTGATAAAAAAAGCGATCCGACCAAGCCTAGGATCACCAGATGCCTGACGTTAATGATCCGCCGATTAAAAAGATAAGCCATATACGCCGCGGTGGCGACCAACAGATACATCCGTCCGCCGTAAAGAAAGGTCGAAAAGCAAAAGCCCAAAAAAACAATAAGTGTCAATAATTCAATTTTCTCAACCAACATATAGTAAATAAATACCCCGACAAAAACATTCCTGATATTGGCGTTGATCGAATGGGTTAGCCAGTCCGCCCCCATGTATCGCGTCTTAACGCTAAGAACAAGCATCAAAACGTTAAAAATGGTCAAGATCAAAAAAATGAAGAAAACATGCTTTTTGGCGTACTTCTTTTCTACCGGCGGCTCAAACGTTCTCGCGGCAGAGCGATCGATCCTGCCAAAAACCAGGTAAATAAGCGAGAACACAAAAAGGGAAAGCGCGTTAAACAACAAAAACACGCTAACAACCTCGCCATTGTTGTTGAGCGCCATTCCGCCAAAAACATTGTTCGGGAAAAAACCAATGATAATTAAATAAGTGCCAAGCCAATAATACAACCATTGGATACCAAAAAAAGAATAAAGCGAAAGCAGTCCCGGCCGACGCTTAATATAAACGTAGACGTAAAATATTGCCGATAATATTAAGACAAATATCGCGTTTTCCATTGAGGTTAAATCATCGTTCCCCGCTTACCGGACCCAGCAGACGATACGTAATCCTTTCTAATTCCCGATAGCAAATATTTTGATCGGCCCGTTCCCTGATTATCTCCGCGTTTCGCCGGCCAAATAAAGACCGTACTTCGCGATCTCTAATGACCTCTATAATAGCTTTTGCGGCCCCACCCACATCATCGGGCCTTAACAAGTAGCCGTTCCAACCAGGCTTGATCCATTCTCTGATGTTTGGCAGGTCTGAAACCACGGGAGTTGCCCCGCAAGCCATTGCTTCCAGCATTGATAAAGATCCGGAATCGGTAAAAGAAAGAGAGGCATAAACGTCGGCGCAACGATAATATCGTCCCATGCTTTCGTACTCGGATTTTCCAATCCATATGATCTTATCATATATTCCAAGAGACTTGGACAAATTTTCAAACTTATTTATTTCCGGAGCTGAATAATATTTCAGGATCAAGCGCGCGGCCGGAACTTCAGCGACAACCAGGGCAAACGCTTTTAGCAGTCCGGAAATATTGTAATATTTATCGAACAGTCCCCTCGTGCTCAATACAATGGGATGACCGTTCAGTCCAAATCTGTCAAGCAACGGTTGGGGATCGATCTCCGGATTAAAAAGCGAAAGATCAACGCCAAAGTGCTGGTACGCGGTCTTTTCGCTTGGCGCGCCCAGTTCTATGGCGAGCTGGTTTGACTCTTCGGAAGGATGAACAATGAAATCGGCCCTTTTTAGAATATATCTGGTGATCAATCTGTGCGAAAGGAATTTTCTTGGAAAAAACATGATATCAGCCCCACCCGTACAGATCATAAATGGATGAAAACCGGTAAAGATCCCGATATAGCCGCCAAACCCGATATAAAAAGCCTGCAAAATATCGGGTCGCAGTTCACGAATTATTTTTCTAGCCCGGTAAATATATAACGGATACTTTAAGTAACTCAAATAATAAAACTTGATCTTCGCAATGAATTCCCGGATATAACCATCTTTTGTTTTCGCGGCCGTCGCTTCAGCGCTTCCCTTAACCGGCAAACGTTTGCCGGACAGAGAATGCACGGTTACTCCGGGCACGGGACAATCGGAATTAGACAAGAGATGCACCTCATGGCCCTGTCCGGCAAACCATTTGACCCAGCGCTGCACATGGATACTATCGGACCAGCCGATAAAACAAATTTTTAATTTTTTATTTTTTTTATCCATTTAATCAGTCTCCGCCATATCATTTCCAAGCTCAGACTGGTAGCGTAATAAGGATTATTCAACAAAGACATTGCCGCTGTCCGCAAACCCTGCCGTAATTGGCCATATAAAAAATGTCGATAACTCAATCGAAGATAGATCCTGGACAAAGAAGAGCGGTAAAGCAGGAACTTATCGAGCGGATAACGGGAAACATACCCTTGAAAGTGCTTTCGCACGACCCTAAGCTCATTGTTGAAAGCCGTCGTGAAATCATGACTTAGATTGTTCTTATGGATCCGATAATCTCCCAATGTTTCGTTAAGGAAAAAAAACTTCTTTCCTCGAGCGGCCAATCGGAGCCAGGTTTCGTAATCTTCAACATGAACGAACCCTTTGTCCCCATCGAACCCTCCGATCTCGTCCATCGCTATTTTCTTGACCACGGTCGCGCTTCCCAGAACGCAATTGCCCAGCAAAAGGGAGCGAAAAGCATCGCCTTTTTCCGGACCAACGAACAAAATCCCTCCCGGCCTCCCATGGACAACCGTGCGCAGGTCATGCGTCACCAGATCAACTTCTGGATTTTCTGCGAATATTTTCATGACCCTGGCCAGCTTCTCCGGATACCAGGAATCATCTGAATCAAGATAGGCCAAATACTCTCCCCGTGCCAATTTCCCGCCGGTATTGCGCGGCCCGGCGACCGATCCGGTATCGGACTGATAATGATAACGTAATTTATCCCAGGCCAGCCGCTCCACCACTTCTCTGGTATTGTCTGTTGATCCGTTATCGATCACGATCACTTCGTAGTCCAAATAGGTTTGCGCTTTGACCGAACCAAGGCAGTCAGGAAGAAAATGAGCGTGATTGTGCGCGGCGATAACGACCGATACCTTCGGGGTCATTGCCCCAATTCCTTGAACATCACTTTAACGTAGCGGTCGATCGCTTCTTCCCAGGTTGGGAGCGGCGCCAAACCGAGGTATTTTAAGTTCCAGTTATGCAGGATCTCGCAGTTGGGGACGTTCGCCCTGCGGGGGAAGGCGCTGGAATCGACCGCTTCGACCGCCGTCTTCAGGCCACAACTCTTAACGATCTGTTTAACATAGTCGGCCCGGCTCCCGCCGCCGGAATTGGTCACGTGGTAAAGACCGGTCTCGCCGGTCTTTACGATCTCATCGATCTTGGGAACCAGGTCTTCAACCAGGGTCGGCGTCCCGAATTTGTCTCCGGCCGATTTCAAGATCTGGTTCTTTTGCGCTTCCAGATAGCGCTGGTAAACAAAATTCTTCTTATGTTTCACGCTCCCGCCGAAGAGCCAGCCGGGACGGATGGCGTAGGTACGGGGATTTTCCCGCAGGGCCAGGACCTCCCCTTCATACTTCGAGCGGGCATAAACGGTCTTCAAAACAACAGGGTCATACTCGGAATAAGGCTTGACCTCGTCGCCAAAATAACCGCAGGAACTAATATAGATCAGCTCAATTTTCTGTTTAGCGCAAGCTCTGGCCAGTTGAGCCGAGGCCCAGCTGTTCAGTTTGTATGCCAGTTCCGGATCGTTCTCGCTGGCGTCAACGTGAAGACAAGCGGTGTGAAAAACTTGATCGGGCTTAAAAGCGGCCAGCGCGTCGGCGACCGCTTTTCGGTCCATGACGTCAAGCTCGGCATGGGTCGGCGCTTTGACCTCCACCCCATTCGCTCGGTAGTAGCTTTCCAGCGCCGTCGCCAGCATTCCCTTGCCTCCGGTAATTAGGATCTTCATCGGTGGACCAGGCTCCAGTCGTATTTGATGTGGCTCTTGAGCGGATCGTAGCGGAGCATCTCGTTTTGTTCGTGCGGCTCGGTGGCGCAATTGGCGACGATTGCCGGTTTCACGCCGATAGTTTTGTAGCCGTTGACCACGCCGACCGGGATCCTGATCAACTGATAGTTGTCTTCACCGGTAAAGATCTCCATCAGTTCGCCGTAGGTCTTGGAATCTTTCCGTTCATCGTACATTACCAGTTTGATCATCCCCGAAATGACGGCGTAGAACTGGGTCTGCTTGGTGTGGAGGTGCCACCCTTTGATAACCCCCGGATAAGCGACGGAAAAATAAACTTCGCCGAACTTCTCAAAATGCGGGTCAGTCGTTCGAAGCATGTGCAGGATCATCCCCCGCTCGTCCGGAATCTTCTTTAACGGAATAATTTTAACCCCTTCGATCATGATTTCCTCCTTATTTTTTCGTCCAATAAAAATCTTGGTCGAGCTTGCCTTCTTTCTGCAGAAGGGCCAGGTGCTTGAGCCGGATAAATTTCTCCCCTTCGAACGCTTTAAGATCAAGGTTGTTCCGCTGGTAGGCGGCGTAAAGTTCCTCGACCCCTTTCAAAACGTTCCAGGTCGGCTTGAAGTAATCTTTCAAAACGGTGTTGATCTTGGTGAAATCAACCTTATATGTCCGGGTATCGGCCCCATGCTCGCCGGTATATTCGACGCTGCAGCCGGGAATGACCTTTTTGACCGCGTCGGCCAGGTCTTTGACCTGGTAATTCTCGCTGTTCTGGCCGACGTTGAAGACCTGGTTGTGGATCAGCTCTTTGGGAGCCTTCAGGGCGGCGATAAAAGCGCGACTGAAATCCTGGATGTGGATCAGCGGCCGCCAGGGGGAGCCGTCGCTCATGATCTTGATCTTCCCGGCGGTGTAACCCCAGGCGGTCAGATTGTTGACGACCAGGTCGAGGCGGAGGAGCGGCGAAGCGCCGTAAACGGTGGCGTTCCGCATGAAGACCGGGGAAAAATTATCATCAGCCAGCGGCGCGACCCCTTGCTCGGTCCCGATCTTCGATTTGGCATAGGCGGTCACCGGATTGAGTGCCCCGGTCTCGTCGATCGCCTTTCCTTCTTCGGCGATCCCATAAACACTGCAGGAAGAGGCAAAGACAAACCGGTTGACCCCGGCCTGCCTGGCAAGCTGGGCGCATTTGACGGAGGCATCCAGGTTAATGACCTCGGTTATCCCGGGGTTGAGCTCGCCGATCGGATCGTTGGAGAGGCCGGCCAGGTGGATAACGGCGTCAATCCCCTGGAAGTCTGCCTCTTCGATCTGGCGGATATCTTTGATAATCTGCTTAATCTTAACTTTTCTTTTTTCAAATTCGCAGTCGTCAAAATAATTCGAATCGAGGCCGATAACGTCGAACCCTTCCGCCATAAGCATCGGGCACATGACGTTGCCGATATAACCATTATTTCCGGTAACCAGTACTTTCATTGCCATTTCCTCCAAAACGCTTTATTTTTCAGCCAAAGATTGTTCAGATGTTCCGTTTCCCTGACCGTATCCATGCACTCCCAAGATCCCTTATGATCGTAAACCATCAGCTGTTTTTCTTCGGCCAATTTTTCCAGCGCCCCCAGTTCAAAGTCGCACGCTTCGTCTTCGGTTAAATAGTCGAAAATCTTCCGGTTGAGGACGAAATAACCACCGTTGATCAAACCGGCTGAAGCCTGTGGTTTTTCGGTGAATTTTTTCACCTGCCCGTTCTCCACGATCAAGTCGCCAAAACGGGAAGGCGGGCGGACGCCGGTCAACGTCCCGATTTTACCATGTTTATCATGAAAGGCGATCAGGTCCTTAAGATCAACGTCAGCAATCCCGTCACCGTAAGTCAACATGAACTTGTCACCGTCAATGTACTTCTCGATCTTCTTGATCCTGGCCCCTTTGAGAGCGTTGAGCCCGGTATCGACCAGGGTCACCTGCCAATCGACCTCATCAGCCTGGTTGTGGTATGACACTTCCCGCTTGCCGTCAAGCTTGATGGTAAAATCGTTCATCAGGACGTTGTAGTGGTAGAAATAATCCTTGATCATGTCGCCTTTGTAGCCGAGACAGAGAACGAATTCGTTGAAACCGTAGTGCGCGTAGCCTTTCATGATGTGCCAGAGGATCGGCCGACCGCCGATCTCGACCAGCGGCTTGGGCCGCATTTCGGTCTCTTCCCTCATTCGGGTCCCTTTACCGCCGCACAGAATCACGACTTTTGTGGACATATTTGCTCCTCCTATACGTTATATATATCCGGCTTATACCTGTCAAGATTTTTAGCGATAAAATCGATCGTCTCTTTCAACCCGTTTTCCAGCGAGTACTTTGGCCGCCAGCCGGTATATTCCAGCGCTTTTTTATTATCGCTGATCAGTCTCATGACTTCGCTTTTTTCCGGCCTGACCCGCTGTTCGTCGCTGATAATTTCAACTTTTGTTCCCATCAAGCTGATGATCTTATCGGCCAATTCCCCAACCGTCACCCCGCTCCCAACCCCCAGATTGATCACTTCGCCGCTACTCCGGTCACTCTCGGCAATATTAACAAATCCTTCAACGGTATCTTTAACATAGGTCAGGTCACGGACCGGGGTCAGAGAACCAAGCTTGATCTTTTTCGCCCCCGCCGCGATCTGGCTGATGATCGTCGGAATGACCGCCCGGGCCGATTGCCGGGGGCCGTAAGTGTTGAACGGCCGGCAGGTCGCCACCGGCAGGTTGAAAGAGCGGTAAAAACTTTCGGCGATCATGTCGGCGCCGATCTTTGAGGCCGAGTAAGGCGACTGCCCCTGGAGAGGATGTTTTTCGTCGATCGGCACGTAAATGGCGGTCCCGTAAGTTTCGCTGGTCGAAGTGTGGACAAACTTGGAGACTTTTTGGTCCCGCGCCGCCTGCAAAACATTCAGCGTCCCCATGACGTTGGTCGAGACGTATGATTCGGGCGAGTAATAGGAATATGGAATAGCAATGAGAGCCGCCAGATGAAAAACGACATCGATCCCGTCCATCGCCTGCCGAACATTATAAGCTTCGCAAATATTTCCGGTAAAAACTTCTACCTTAGCCAGTTCCGTCTTAGGCAAAGTCTCCAGCCAGCCCCAGTTGTTAAATGAATTATAAAGAACAAAAGCGCGAACATCGGCCCCCAGCACGACCAACCGCTCGACCAGATGACTGCCGATAAACCCTTCCGACCCGGTCACTAAAACTTTCTTTCCTTTTAAATCCATCATTTTCGCCCCTTTTTATTCATATTTTAACAGGTCACTGACCAGGCTCTTGGGGAGCCGGACCAGCCGGTCCAGGATTATCAGGTCGTAGATCGAATTGACCATTCGGGAATCGTGGAAATCCAGCTCGCAGTAGCCGATCCTCGCCTCCGGCCCGCCGCGCCACTTTTCACTCCCAAGATTATACGCGTAGATCCCGCCGAGCTCTTCAAACTTCTTGACCGCCCGTTGCCGGCTCGTCCGCTCCTTGTCGATCATTAATTTCAGCCCTTTTGGCCCCTCTTCCCAAAAATAATTCTGATGGCCGAAAAGCGGAATGACCAGGTCGTTTTTTTCCGCCTGATCAAGGAAACGCTGGATCAACTCCCTGCTTTTAAACGGCGCGTTCGGGTAAAGATTGAGCAGGTAATCAAACTTCTCCCCTTTGGCCTGGAAATGAACCAGCATCTCTTCAATGATCGGCACCATGACGGTATTTTCCGCCGCCAATTGTCCGGAGCGGAGAAAAGGAACTTCAACGCCAAGCGAACAACAATAATCGGCAATTGTCTGGTCTTCGGTCGAAACGACCAGCCGGTCGATAAAATCACACGCCTGCGCCGCCTTGATCGTGTAATAGATCAAAGGCTTTCCACCAAGCTCGCGCATGTTCATTTGCTTCAGTCCGTCATGCCCGCCGCGGGCAGGGATCAGGGCGATAACTTTTTTTCCTTTGTGCATAATTATTTGATCCGTCCTTCGGTTTTAAGGAGATCGGCCAGTCCAGCCGCAAAATCGTAGCGCGGCTCCCACCCCAGTTCCAGGCGGGCCCGGGTAATATCGGCGACCGTGTCCATGATCTCGTTTTTCCGGCTCTTTCCGGCCGATTCAATCGGTTTCCGGCGGCCGCTAAGCTTGAAGATCAGCTCCACCGCTTCGCCAACCGAATAAGAAGCGCCGCACCCCAGGTTATAGGTCCGCGTTCCCGGCGCGTTCGACTGGCAGGCGCGCCACATCGCTTCGACCACGTCCTTTATGTAAATGTAATCCCGCTTCGGATTGAGGTCGGCCACTTTGATCGCCGGCGATTCCGAATAGAGCTGGGCAATGACCGAAGGAATCAGGAACCTGGGGCTCTGCCCCGGACCGTAAACATTAAAATTCCGCAGGATTGAAGCGGCTATCCCAAAATCCTCGCTGTAAGCGGTGACCAGCTGTTCGCCAATAAGTTTGCTCCGGCCATACGGATTATTGATCATGACCGGATGAGTTTCATCGATCGGCAGAGTTTGCGGCCGGCCGTAAACATATGAGCTGGAATAAATAATCCGTTGGACCCGATTAAGACGACAATATTCCAGGAGATTGAGAGTGCCAAGCAGGTTATCGCGGTAAATAGGGAACGGCTTTTCAAACGCGGTCTGGACGTTGGTATTAGCGGCCAGGTGAACGACGATCGCCGCCGGCGGCAGGGCCAGTGTCTGTTTCAGGTCAAGCAGATCGTGCCCCAGGGAGAGATCGCATTCAATAAGCTCAACCGCTTCGGAACGGAGGCGTTCGATAAGCGACCGGCCGATAAAGCCGGCGGAACCGGTGATCAAGATCTTATTTGCCATTTTCAATCTTCTCCAATAGCTCTATCGCTTTTTCGTAATCTTCTGCCCGGCCGATATCGAACCAGAAGCCCTGGATCTTATGAGTAATAACTTTTTCCCCATCACCGGTCAGCAGCTTTATGACCTCGGGAAAATCGATCCGCTGGCCATTGATGTGCTTAAAAACTATCGGAGATAAAACGTTAATCCCGGCGCTGATCAGATAATTTTCGACCGGTTTCTCTTTCACGCCGATAAATTCACCTTTCGGCCCGCTCTCAACCACTCCGTACGGGACCTGCATGGCGTAATCCTTGACCCCCAGGGTCAAAGCGGCCCCCGCCTGTTCATGGCCGGCCGCCAGCGCGGCGACGTCGACCCGGTTAATGATGTCGGCGTTAATGACCAGGAACGAACCGGACAGATCCGTTTTTATCTTATGGATCCCGCCGATCGTCCCGGATTTCGCGTCTTCCTTGACCAGTTTGATCTTCACCCCGTATTTCTTTTGATAATCGAGGCAGACCTGGAACTTTTCATGCTGATAATAGACCAGGATAAAGACCTCTTTGATCCCCTGCTCCGCCAGGCCGCGAATAATATATTCGATCACCGTGTAATCGCGCAGCGGCAGAAGGGGCTTAGGTATAGCGTAGGTCAAAGGCCGCAAACGGACCCCTTCACCACCGGCCATGATCACCGCCTGTTTGATCATTTTATTTTCCTCGGATGGCTGGGACCGGTCTTATATTCCAACCCATATTTGGCAGCGATCTGACAGCCGGTCGCTTCGATCAATTTGGTATTATCGCTCATGCTCGCGCCGTGGACCCGGTATTCGAACAACGGCCCGGCCAGGTGCCGGCCAACGATCTTGTTTTTCATCAGCCGAAGGATGAGCTCATAGCTCTCCAGCGTCGGTAAATTTTCGTCATACAGGCCGACCCGGTCAAAAAGTGAGCGTCTAAACATCGTCCCGCCGCTTAAAAAATCTCCCCGGCCAAGGAGCTCGTCGCGATCAAAGGCGGGCAGTGTTTTACGGACCGTTTCTCCGGTCTCTTCAATTAAATAGTTGTAGTCGGGATAAACAAAATCGACCGGCTCTTTATCCAGAACGGCCGCTTCTTTGGCCAGGATCCCCGGATAGAAAATATCATCGGCATCGAGCCGGATCACATATTCCCCCCCGGCCTTTTTAATCCCAATATTACTGGCATTCGCCAATCCCTGCCCGGTCTGCTTGATGATCTTGATCTTATCCCGATAGCCGGCCAAAACCTGTTCAGTGCTGTCGCCCGATGGCCGGTAAACCACCAGAATCTCAAAATCCGGATAATCCTGCGCCAGGGCGCTGTCCAGCGCCCCTTTCAGGTATTGTCCGTAATTATAACTTGTTATGATAACGCTGACCTTCACTTAGATCATGCTCCAATTAAGGATCTCGTCTTCGTTAATGTTGACCTTGGCTTCGCGCCCGACGATCTGTTCCAGGAAACGGGGATAGATCCCGGTCCCGGGCCGCTTGCAGGCAAGCATCGACGCGGTGATCCTGGTCCCCTTTTTGATCGGCTTGATCGCGACGACACTTTTCCGCGCTAAGGCGTGAGCCTTGGCTTCCGCTTCGTAATATCCGCTTAGGGATGTGCCGATCGCCGATTCAACCCGGCGGACATCTTTCATGAAACCGGGCAATTCTTCCGCGCTTAAGGAAAGCCCGTGGTCGGGACTGTCGGGTAGACTTTTATCTACAGTGTAATGTTTCTCGATCGACCGCGCCCCCATGGCAACCGCCGCCAGCGGGATCAGGCTCCCTAAAGTGTGGTCGGAATAACCGACCGGGATCTCCGGGAAGATCTGCTTTAAGCGGAGCATTTTGGCCAGGTTGGCATCTTTATCCTTGCAGGGATAACTTAAAACACAGTGCTGGAGCGCGACCTGCTTGTTCCCGGTCTGAAAGATCGTCTGCAGGGCGTCTTCCACTTCGCCGATGGTGCAGGCCCCGGTCGAGAGGATGATCGGCTTACCGGTCTCGGCAACCAACCGGATCAGCGGCAAATTGGGGACCTCGGCCGAAGCGATCTTATAAAAATCAACGTCGAGCTTGATCAGAAATTTCGCGCTCTCCATATCAAAGGGTGAAGAAGAAAAAGCGACCTTCAGTTTTTTGGCGTATGCTTTCAGTTCAAAGTAAGCGTCTTTGGGAAGCGAGTCGACTTTCTTGAACATGTCGTACTGACTGCCGCCGCCATCGGTATCAAGCTTTGAATCCCAGTAGCGGGGCGCTTTCCGGGTGCTGATCCCCCCGGCAGTGTAAGTCTGGAACTTGATCGCGTCGGCCCCCCCGTCTTTGGCAGTTTTGATCAGGTCTTTTGCTCTTTGGACATCATTATTATGGTTAACGCCGGCGTCAAGCAGGATCACGCAGTGGTGATCTCCCCCTAGTTTAACGCCGTTCCCAAGATTTATCGCTCTTTGCATGTTAGCCTCCTATTTGAACTTGATCTGGTTTTTTATTTCCGCCGCCGCGACCGGATCGTTTACGACCCGGGGATATTCCGTTAAAGTCTTGCAATACGCGACGACTTCTTGCAGGGATGGGATCCGGCCGAAATGGTCAAAGATCTTTTGGATAAAGATCAGGTCCGATTCGTAATCGACGGTCAGCCGAAGTTCCGGAAAGCGGTGTTCCGGTCTCACTTCGTAGAGAGTATTTTTAATGAATGGGGCCATTTCAAAAAAGTAGGTCATGTATTCGGTCAGATCGTGCGACAGGGTCCGGCGGCTAAGTTCGCGCAGGGCTTCGGTCCGGATCACTTCGCAGGCGGTCCCGAGCGGCACCCCCATTTGGCGGGAATAATCCCCCCGGTTCGCCTTCATGTAATCGAAGCATTCGCGCATGGTCAGGAAATCGGTCAGCGGGTTATCGCCGGTGATCCGGACGACATATTCTGATGGGACAAGGGCTGTCGCTCCCAGAAACCGGTCGAGAACATTTTTTACTTCACCGCGGTAACATTTCACCTTTTTGGCCCGGCAAAACTCTTCGACTTTGTCGTCCGAGGGATTGACGGTCGTGCAAATAATAAAATCGTCCAGTTCCTTGGTCGCCAGTAAACGGTCGACCAGGACCTCCAAGAGCGGTTTGCCGGCCAGCGGACGGAACGCTTTCCCCGGCAGACGGGTCGATTCGGTCCGGACCGCGACCAGTCCAACGATCTCTTTCATCGTAAATTCTCCTTCAAAATAATTTCTCCGGCCGGCAAGTCCAGTTTCAAGGTCCGGCCGATAAGTCCGGTTTCATTCCGATGGAACGGCCGGTCAATCGCTTTGAAATCGATCCGCAGGAACCGAATGTCTTTCGCCGCTAGTTTTTCGCCCGCTTTCAGGTCGCGTCCGGCAACAGCACAGCGCCGGTATTTTTTCCGGTATTCCTGCTCCAGTTCGCTAAGCGAATAATTCGACTTACCCAGGGCGGCGGCGGTCATTTCCAGGTCCGCTTTGAGCTGGTCAAGTTCGGCCGGATCAAAAGCCGATTGCCAATCGTATTTGGTCTTTAAATCCTTCAGGAAAACGTGTTTTTCTATTGTACACGCCCCTTTCAGTAATGCCAAGCAGGGTAAGGTCCGGGCAAATTGGGTCTCCCGGCCAACGTGGTCCATATAACCGACCGCGCAGCGATAGCGCTCTTTCAAAAAGGTCAGGCGGTTGAGATTGGCTTCCTCCGCCGGGGTCGGAAAGTTTTGAAAACCGACCATCAGACAAACGGTCCGCCCTTTGGCCAGTCTCATGACCCGGTCGATCTCCGGCAGGGTCGCGCCGCCGGTCGAGAGCATCAGCGGCAATTTGGCTTTGACGATCTTGGCGATCAGCGCCAGGTTATCGAAATCCATGGCATGGATCTTCACGAAGTCGACCCGGCATTTAAGGGCCAAAGCGAGCGATTCTTCGCCGTAAACGTCGAAGGCGACTTTTTTACCGGTCTCTTTCACTTTACCGATCAATTCAACCCAAAGCTCAGTCTTAAATTCCAACTCTTTAAAGATCTGGTACTGGCTGTGCCGGGCGGAAATAAATTCCGCCGCGATGATCGGCTGGAACTTGACCGCGTCGGCCCGCGACTTAAGCAGTTGGGAAAGCAATTGCCGCAAATACTTTTCGTCCCCGCCGTGGCAATTGGCGACTTCGGCAATCAGAGAGGGAAATATAAACTTCATAGGTAATTGACCTCACAGCCGACACAGGCGGCAACGTCGTCATAACGATGCTTCAAGTGAAGTTCACGGATCGCGTTCAGTTTTGCTCCCCGCCAGATCTCGGCTAACGGCGTTTCCTTAGCGTTGCCGATTGGGCTCCGCATGTGGTGGTCACCACAGCACATCAGGACCGTGCCGTCCCAGAGAACGACCATTCTCTGCCAGAGCTGGGAACAAGGAAACCGTTCGCCAAATTTCTGGACCCGTCCCTTTTCCCCAACCCGGTTCTCGCCGCTCCGGTAGCGGGAAAAACCGAT
This sequence comes from candidate division WOR-1 bacterium RIFOXYB2_FULL_45_9, assembly GCA_001771575.1. GTDB lineage: Bacteria > Margulisbacteria > WOR-1 > O2-12-FULL-45-9 > XYB2-FULL-48-7 > XYB2-FULL-45-9. Next base: position 535,439 of record MEUD01000001.1, read on the forward strand.
CCGGTTAACCTTGTTCTCCCAGAACTTAATGTAATCGAGCGCTTCCTCCTGGTTATCCGCCATATAAACCATCTGGACCTGGACGCTGGGGAGCTTGCGGCCGAGAGAGTTACGGATCTCAATAAATTTCTCGATCTTGGGGATCGTCTGATCGTAAGTCGTGCCGCGACGGATCGAATTATAAACTTCCGGGGTCACGCCATCGACCGAGAACTTGATCCGGTCGAGCCCCGCTTCGATCAATCCCCGGGAAAGGTCATCAGTTAAAAGGGCTCCGTTGCTGTTGAACTGGACCTCCAAGACCCCCGCCTCTTTCGCCAGACGGACAAATTCAACGATCTTCGGATGCATCAGCGGTTCACCCCGGAAATTAAATTTGACCGACGGCAGGAAGTGCTGCTTAACTTCACTCAAAACTTTTTTGTAGAGCTCAATGTCCATATAGCCGCTCTCCATCTTGCCGAACGGGATCTGGCACATGGTACAGCGGAGGTTGCAGGTGTTGGATGTTTCCAGGTCGAGATGGAGCGGAAAATCACCGACGATATGCTCCCTGGGATTTTTCTGCCAGGCGGCCCGGTAAGCGGCAAATTTCTCCCCCATCAGTTTATTGGCATCCTCGACCCGATCGGTCCCCAGGACCTCGAAAAAATCAGGGCTAACCCGGTTGATCAGCGACGCGTCAATTTTATCGAGCATAACTACTCCTTTTTTCCGTGAACAACATCATTTTTTCCGGCGTGACCGCGGCCAGGTAACGTTTAACAAACTCCACCCCTTTTTCGGCCATTTCCAACCGTTGTCCGCCGTCCATGGCCATGATCCAGGCAACTTTGCTCAAAAGCTCGGACGGGGAAGAAGCTTCGCTCTTCCCCCGAAAGCCAAGCAAAGGATCAAAGCTCAACAGATCATCGAAGCGGAGATGAACGACCGGCCGGCCAAGGGCTAACGCTTCCAGTCCGACCGCGCTTAGATCATACAATACGACCGCCGCTTCAGTCAGGTCGGTTAGCAGGTCAGAGTTCGAAACAGTGAAAGGGACTTTTCCTCTCAATGGCGAGGCGGGATGAGGCCGCAGGACAACCTGATAATCGGTCCGCTGGAAAGCCTGGGTTAGCCAGTCGATCATCATCCCCGCTCGCGGCTGACAGCCAAGGACCGTCAGGACCTTTTTCCCGCTGGGCGGAAGCAGAGCCGTTCCGGTCTTGAAACGGAGAGCACAGCCGACCTTTATCTTATCCCGCTCGTACCCGCCTTTGTTGATCAGGAAATCGGCGGTCACTTCCCCCAGGGTGATGATCCGGTCAGGGAAGGGGACGATCTTTTGCTCCGCCGGGCCCAGATAAACATTGGTCAGGGCCGGATAGAGGGCGCTGTGCTGATAACCAATCGTCGCCGCCTTAGCGGCGTATCGTTTGATCGCCAGCAGGGACATTTTTTCCCAGGGATAATTCTCGTGGGTCAGGATATAACGTTCGACCGCGACTTTTTCCGCCAGCCTCCGGGCGTAATAATAGTAAATCGAGTTGTTCAATGTCTGGCCTTGTTCATGCTCTTGCCGCAAAGTCGCGTTGAGCAACGCACTTATCTCTTTGCCGTTGAACAGGACCGGCCTTTTAACCTGGATCAGGCCATGGCGATCATCCAATACCGCCCGTAATGGATCAAAGATTTTCAGGAATGTTTCCTGGGCCAGGAGGGGAGCCGGGTTCTTGGCCATTGCTTTGATCGTCCGCCAATAGTTACCAAGCACTCCGCCGACGATCAGCAGGTTATATTCTTTCAAATACTCCGGCAGAGCGCCAAAGTAATCGTCAACAAAGGGACAGCGGACAACGCTCCGCTCAAGAAGCCAGGTACGTAAAACCGTCACCCCCACCCGATCGAACGTTTTTAATTTGCGCGCCAGATAAAATCTGGCGATCATGGTTTTACCTATTTCTTTAGCCACAAAAAGCAAGCGATTCTTCAGCCGGACCAGCCAGCTTTTTACCGGCCGGACAAGCCTTGCAAATCGAGCTTCAATTATCGTCACCGGGAGCGATCGCTCCCGGCAATAAGCGACCAGCGCCGCGCGCAACGCCCGCGACGGCACGTAAACAATAAATGACTGCCGCCGTTTCAATTCTTCAACGATCTGGTCAAAACAAACCAGGTCGCTAAAAAAAGCGGAACTGTAATAATCCTTGGAGGCAAGCGGATAGCGCCACCAGGCGTCGGACTGGTAATCGCGGCTCAATTCGCCGATCAGCTTAACGTACTCGCGCAGGTAGGCTTCGCCGTCAACCCGATTCGCGAGGAAAAGTTCGCCGGTCCCGCCGGGTTTAAGCCGATTAAGGTTATCGATGATCGTTAAGCTCATTGGCTCCCCTTCACTATTTTATCGCTCCCCCAGGCTTTGGCATATTGCTCGTCAGCGTAAGCCAGCGCTACCTGACGGTCAGCCCCCTGGTTCAATTTCTCCAATAAGTTTTCCAGATAAGTTGCCATCCGCTTGGCCGCCTGTCCATCCTGAAACGGATCTTTTTCCTTCAAGTTGGGGACTAAGTCCGCCCGGCCGATCGCCACGCCCGGATCGCGGCGGACCTGGTCGATCGCCGACATTAAGGCTTCGAGGTCGTCAAAAACAAGTGTCCCTTTCCCCCACTGATATTCTTCGTATGAATAAAGTTTTTCCAGATCGAGGTAAACGACCCGGGAACCGGCCAGAAAACATTCCAGGGCGGTCGTCCCGCCGAGCAGAAGCGTGATCGTGATATCGGCCGCCAGCGAGGCTTGGGCCGGATAGCTCTCCGTTCCGTATTCGCCTTCGAGAAAGACACAGCGGCCGGTCGCTTTAGCCTGGTCAATAAGCTGGGCAATTTCCGGCAACCGCTTAAGGAGAGTTTGTGGACGCTTGGGACTGCAGATCAAGCCAAGGGATTTATCCGCTAAAACGGCGTTAAGAAGTTTTTTATAGACCTTTAGGCTCCGGTCGTTGGGAATAATGCTCAAGCTGTCGTCAGAGGAATTCTCGTCAAAGTAGCAGATTATAAACTGTGCCCCTTTAGCTTGCAGTTTTTTTCTTAGTTCGTCCCCTTTAGCCCGTGCGGCAGGAAAAGAGTAATCGGTCGGATAACCGGCAAAGAGGTAACGCCCGCAGCGTGAACCGACCGCCCGCTGGCGCGTCAGATAATACGGCCCAAAAAGAAATAGGAGATCGGCCCCCGACGCCAGGATCGGGTTGGGGAGCGGCCAATTGGAATTCTGGTAACTGACTCCGATCCCGCCATTGGCCGCGATGGCCAGATGCCGGGCGATCCGGTAGGGATCAAAGTCAACGAAGTCGACGTTCACTTTAACCCCCTGTTGGAGATAAAAATCATGATAACGGGCATATTCGGCAATAAAGCGGAACGACCAGACCAGATAATATAAAGAACGCATCCCGCCGCCATAACGGAGATAATAATAGATCGTTTTGATTATAGGCTTACTTTGCCGAATAAAATCGAGCGACGGACGGTAGACCTGAACATCAGCGGTCGCGGCCGCTTTCGCCGTCAGAGCGGCAGACTTGATCTTACGACTGGCCAATTCCTTGACCATTCCCCCGGTTACCGGCAGATCTTCCCGTTCAAAATAGAGCAGGGATTTTTCGCCCGGAAATTGCAAAAGCCAGGGAAAATCGGAACGCTTATCGGTCGCGAAGTTAAAGCCCTTTAAAGTGTACAAATTACCAAGCAAGCCATTTCCCGTCGGCCGGACCGGTTTTAATTTCAGCAACGCGGCTAACCAGCCTTTAACAAAGCGCCAGATCATAAAGCCAAGTTTCGCTCCCTGGGTAAAAAGATCGGCCAAAGAATAACGGCTGACCACTTTGATCCCGTATTTTTTAGCGGCATGATCCGCTAAGGCGGGAACAAATGGCGACCAAGGGAGAAGATAGACAAACGTTCGTTCCTCCTGCTTTGCCAGCCAGGCCAACGCTTTTAGGACAATGACCTGTCGTTCAAGAAGATTGTTGGCGCTCTTTTTGAAGAAAAGGGCCATTTTCTCCGGTTCGCCAAAAAGTGCGCCGAACAGTTTCACGAACTCGTTTTGGGCGATCGCTTTTTCCGCTTCATTAACAACACTCAACAGATCCTGCCGATAAACCAGGGGAAAGGAAGATCCGCCATCATCTTCCATTAGTTCATAGAAATGGAAGGCCAACGGCCGCAAACGACCTTCCAGCTTCAAAACTTTAATTAATTTCCGCCCCAGGCTGGTCGCGCGGAAGTATCTTCCCTTCCCCCTGGAGCAGGCAAAAGCGAGTACCTCCCAGCTATTTAGCTGATAATAGCAACTGTTCAATGGCTTTTATCCTTGGCAAATAATTGGATTGTATTATTAATGTAAACGTCTTTCTCTTCGTATGGAAATGGAAATTCCCTGCACCCTTCAGAAAAGAGCTTGCTCATTACCAGTTTTAACCCGGCCCGCTCGAAAAGCTTTTTAAAATCGCGCGGATAAGCGAAGAGACTTCCTTCGTTTTCCAGGATCAGGACCATTTTTTTGCTCACTCTGGCTATTTCCCGGAAAATATAATTATATTTTGGATGGATATTGACCAGGACCGAATGGCAAAAGACCAGGTCATATTCGGCGGTCGGGATCTTTCTAATTTCCAGCGGGGCGCTGCCGACGATCAACCTGCTATCCCCGGCCATTTCCGGAAAAACCGTTTGGGACATTTCAACCGCTTTGGGACCGATCTCTATCCCGGTGAGATTCTTAAAACCAAGCTTATGGAGATAATTGAGGGACCGCCCAACGTTACAGCCGAGTTCCAGGATCTTGCTCTCTTTATTGAGATACGGCAGAACTTCTTTAAATAGTTCAACCAGAGAACTGTCTTCCTTAATATATGTCTCCGGCCGGTCGGCGCTCCCTTCGGTCCCCTGTCTCTGCCAGCGTTTTGCCAGATCCGAAGAAGCCAGCGGCGGTTGGAGCCCCAGCCCACCCAAGATAGCCGCCAGCCTTAAATATTGATATTTCAGGTAACGGTTGTTCAAGACCAATTGACTGGCCCGATATTGTAATTTCAACGCTAAAGCGGAAACGATTCTTTTTAATGTTTTCAAGATCAACATACTCCTTTTACCAGGCGCTCCAGCCGCCATCGACGCTTAAAACTTCGCCGGTTACGTAATCGGACATCGAAGAAGCCAGGTACAAACAGGCATTGGCAACGTCGCCGGCGCTCCCCCACTTCTTCTGCGGCGTCCGGTCCAAAGTGAACTGGTACAGATCTTTATTCTGCTTAAAATTGTCAGCATAGGAGGTTTCGCAAAAACCGGGAGCAATGACGTTAACATTAATGCTATGCCCCGCCCATTCGACCGCCAAACACTTGGTCAACGTAATGATCCCTCCCTTTGAAGCGCCGTAAGCGGAAAGATCGGGGAGCCCCAAAGTCCCAATAATCGAGGCCAGATTAATAATCTTCCCGGCTTTTTGCTTAACCATAAGACGTCCAACCTCTCGGCACATCAGATAAACAGTGCCGAGGTTGGTGTTAATGACCTTCTGCCACTCTTCGGTCCCGATCTCCAGGAACGGTTTGCGAAATCGGATCCCGGCATTATTGACCAGGACGTCAAAACGGCCGAACATGGCCAACGCCTGGCCAATAAAATCGACGACGATTTTCTCCTCCGAAACGTCGCCGGCATAGGTCAAAACCCGGTCGTCGGCAAAGCCCTCTGCCTTTTTCAAACCGGCCAGATCGGCCGGATCGCGGGAGATCAGGGCAAGCTTGGCCCCCTCCCGGTAAAAAAGCTTCGCCGTTTCCAGGCCAATCCCTTTCCCCGCTCCGGTAATGACGCAAACCTTATCCTTCAATATTTCTTTTTCCATATTTCACTCCTATATAATGGTCGCTTGGAACGCTTGCTCGATCAGGGCGAAAGGCACGTCATTATAAACGGTGCTCCGACCGATCTCCTTGACCAAAACCATTCTGATCGCGTGATCTTTTCGTTTCTTGTCTTTCTTGACGTTGCGGAGACACTCTTTGATCAACACTCCACGATCAAAGCCGATCTTGGTTGAATCGACGGAGACCGGAAGCTGGTATTGCTCAAAAATCCTTTGCTGAGCCGCGGCCGTTTCGTCCGTAAGCCCCAAATGGTTCCGGGCAATGAACACCGCCGCCATGATCCCCAACGCGACCCCCTCGCCATGCCGATAAGTATCCCCTTTTTCGGTCACGGTGGATACTTCGATCGCGTGGCCAAGTGTGTGCCCGTAATTAAGTTTTAGCCGGGCTCCCCCTTCATGGACATCGCCGGTCACGTGCTCGATCTTGATCTCGATCGATCGCTCGATCACCTTCAGCAGATCCGCTTCCTCTTTTTTCAGGATCGCGACCCGCCGGCCCAAAAGAAACTGGAAGAAATTGGCGTCCGCGATGATCGCGCATTTGATCGCCTCGGCCAGACCGGCCCGGTAATCGCGAAGCGGCAAAGCGTCGATAAAATCAAGATCGATCAGGTTAATGATCGGATGGTAATAACTGCCGATCGCGTTGATCGTTTTACGAAAGTTAATGGCGACCTTCCCGCCCAAACTGCTGTCGATCATCGCCATCAGGGTCGTCGGGACATGGACCAGATTAATCCCGCGCAAATATGTACTGGCAACAAAGCCCCCCAGATCGCCGACCACTCCGCCGCCAACCGCGATCAGCGTCGAATCGCGGGAAAAGTCCTGGCTTTCCAGGAGACCGTAGATCTTGAGCGCTTCGTTGATATTCTTGTTGACCTTCCCTCCCTCGAGCGGATGGAGAAGGACGCGGAAACCGGCGGCCCGCAGGCTGGCGGCCAGTTTGTCATTGATTGAGGCTTCGAAATAATTATCGTAAACGATCAAAACGTCGCGATTCCTGGTCCGCTCGGCCAGCAACCCGGCCAGCTCGGTAAGGGTCCCCCGCCCGATCAGGAGCGGGTAACTCGACCGGTCAAAAACGACTTCTTTTTTAATCAATATGCTCATTTTAGTGGTTGGAAAAAGCCGGCATTTACCATCAGCTCGGCAATCTCAAAATCTTCCGGCGTGTCTATGTCGTGCCCCTCAAAATGATCGATGTTCTTGATGTAAGGCTTATCACCGATCCGGCGGTGGCGGCTCTGAAACAGATCCCGCCGAAAGACGTACAGGGACGATTGTTCGATCACGACCGGATCGATGTCCTGGGTCCGCGGCGTAGGCAGGTCAAGTGAATAATTAAGCGGCTTTCCCCTGAACCAGGCAAATTTCTTGAAAGCGTAAGCGGTAAAAGCGGAATCGTGCTCGCCGGAGACCACCTTGTCGATACATTCGGCGATCGTCGCCGGCTTAAGGAACGGCGAAGTGATGTGGAGTAAAACAATAATGTCGGCATCGGATAATTTCAGGAACTCACCGATGATATCCTGGATCGTCGCGGTCTGGGTATCGAGCGACTTCGGCCGTTCGAGAAAAGTATACTTCAAGTCGGCCTCGATGTGCTTCGTAATGCTCGGCTCTGAAGCAAATAAGACCAGATCGTTTAAGGCTTTTACCTTGTTCAGCGCCCGCAGGGAATAGTTGATCAGCGGCACCCCCCCCAGCAGTTTGACGTTCTTGGACGGGACCCGTTCACTGTTCAATCGTGATGGGACAAAGGCGACGATTTTCATAAAACTCCTTTGCCGCTAAGCGCGGACTTCACATATTTGTACAAATTAGCTTCGTAATTATCATTGTATTTATAATTTAAAAAGTTAAGGTCCTTTTTAAAGCCCCGGATCGCGTTAGCCAGCTGATCGGCTTGATCGACATAAACAACCGGCTGGTCGATCAAGCCGCCCCGATAAACCGGCAATTTAAAATGGTTATAGCGGGCCCACTTGTCAAAAAGAATGACCGGCCGTTCATTGAGGAGCGCTTCGTCCAGGGCGGTCGAAGAGTAACTGACCAGGATATCGGTCGCCGCCAGAACGGCAGCAAATGGGCCCTGACGATTAATAGTGTACTTCTCTGAAGGCGGCAATAACAATTTAAATTCCTCGTCGCTCAATTCAAAACCGGGATGAACCCGGATAATCAGTCTTGTATTTGGCAACTGGTCGATGGTTCTAACCAAGTCAGCCAAGCTGGCAATAAATTCATCAAGCGTCTCCAGAAAATAAAACCGCTCCGTTCCTCTCTTCTTTGAAGTCACGGCGTGAGTAACGATCGTCTCGTCGGCTGAAAACCCGATTTTAAACTTAGCGGTCCGCTTCTCGACCCCGTTAAGATCGGCAAAAACGACCGGACCGGTCTTCAATTCGTTCGCTTTTACCCAGGGATATTTCTTAAAATACTTCAGGTGAGCTTCCTGGACTGGGGTAGCAAGCGCGACATCGGTATATTCGCTCAACATAAATCCGCGGCATAACTCGACCAGCTCCATTTCGTGGACTTCATCGATCGGGACCGGATGCGCACCGTGCGAAACAAAAAGCGACTTGATCCCAACCTGGCGGGAGAGCTCTCCCGCGCCATACCAAAACCCGCGAGAGAACGGTGAAACGACCAATTTTATTTCCAGACTTTTAACCATACTTTTCAGGGCCGATAGCTGGCCGCTATGCTCGGTAAAATATGGAGCTAGAGCGCCGACGGCCTTCTTTTCAATGATCGGAGCCAACGCTACTCCTTTATAATTAAAAGCTACTGTGCCCCGGAAAACAGCGGTTAATTTCTCCCGTAAAATGTCCTCGTTTGCTTCGCTTCCCTTAAAGTCCAGCCAAAAATGTCGGTTGGCGACGCCAAAGAGGAAAAGCGCCAGATATTTTATCGGCGACCTGACTAATTTCTCCGGACAGGGAGAAAGAAACGCCACTCCGGGAACCGCCTTGAAAAGTTTTTCTTTCAGTCCGGCAAACCCGTACCCATTCCCCGGGATCAGGACCAATTTTTTTCTAAAGAACAAGAGATACGCCTTGAGCAAGCAGATCATTAACCAATTGAACCTTGAAGCTTTCTTTTTGCGCTTAGAGACGTTTGATTTTTGCCCGACGGCAATATCGATAAACTTCAACGAATGGTTGGCTGCGTAAGTCTTAACTAAGGCTCCTAAATATCGGTCCACCGGTATAATCATCGGGTTCCCAGAGTGTGGTTCGGCGACCGCGGCATAAAGTTCGACCGGCCCGGCCCGGCGGACGCAATTATCGATAATCTCTATCAGACTCATTAAATGAAAAAGATAGAACCGAACGTAAAACTGCAGGTCGGTCAGATATACCGAGGATAAACCGCTAGGATCGGTATATTGAAAGGTCTCATTGATCCGCTCGACCGCCTTCTGGGCACTGATGATCATTGCCCGATGAGAATCATTATTAAAATAAGGAAGAGAATTATGGTAGTCGACACCAAACTTCTTTAGATAAGCCTGCAGTTTCGGTTCCAGGGCAATAATATTAAAAGCGCTTAAAGCCTCGCCCCGCTTCTTAACCTGCCGGCAAAAAGCTTCGTACTCGTCAATAAATTCCAAAAAAACCAGTTTTTTCATGCCTGGGCGATCGCTAAAAGCGCGTCACTCCTCCCTTTTCTTTCCAATAACTCGCGGTAGTAGTCGTCGACAGCCGCGTAATCCCTGTTGATTTCAAAGACCGGCCGCTCGATCTGCGGCTTCCCGTAAAGGAGCCAGTTGCTTAGGTTGAGGAGCCCGTAGCGCTGGGCGTAAACCAGTTTGATCTTCTTAAAGCCTGCCGCCGTAAAAGCCCGTTTCAACGTTTGGCCGCTAAAGTAATTCAAGTGGGCCCTGATCCAATAAAAATCGTGATACTCCCTGGAGTTCGCCAGCAACTGGTCGGATACATTTGGGACCTCGCAGATGAATGTCCCTTTAGGTTTGAGCAGGGTTTTGATCTGCTTAAGAAAGGCGATCGGATCGGTCGTATGTTCAAGGACGTGAAAAAGCGTCGCGACATCATACCGGCCGATAATTTCCGCTCCGGCGGCGACGTCGTGTTCCAGGATCTGCGCCGGCGTGTGCGCCTGGGCGATCGTCCGGCGTTCCCGCGAGATCTCAATCCCTTTGACCCTTTTAAAACCGGCGTCATGCAAAGCGGCGACAAAGAAGCCGTAACCGGCCCCTATATCCAGGACCGAAACTTTCCTGGGGAATAGTTTTCTGATCAGCGCGACATGGCGATCGGTGTCAAAGCGCTGGTTAGCCGCCAGCTTTTCGTAATCGATCTCTTTGCCGCGGTTCTTATCCTGCTGGTTTTGATCGTAAAATTCCTTATCATCCTCCGCGGTCGGCTTTGGGAGCAACTGGACGTGACCGCACTGTTGGCAGTCATAAACCTTGAACTTGGCCTGGTCGTCACGGAGGAAAGATTTGACCAGTTTAAATTTCCCGCCGCCGCAAAGATTACACCGGCTCAATTGTTTGTTCGGCAACTTTACCACCTCTTTTAAACATTTTCATAAGCATCTCAAAACGATGCCGGCGAACTATTCCGGCCTGATAACCGATGAACAGAAAAACACCAAAAAACGCCAGTTTGATCGGCATCAGCAACAAGAACGGATAATCGATCATTTGCAAATAGAGGATCGAGGAGGAGGCGCCGTAAACCAGCGCGTAAAGAGGGAATATATGTCCCCATTCATAATCAACTTTGTAAAGGCGCTGGCCAATAACCGCCAAAGTAAAGTTCAATACCAAATAGCTGGTCAGAAACGACAGGGCTCCTCCGATCAGCCCAAACCTTGGGATCAAAACAATATTAGCCGCGACGTTTGCCAAGGTCCCCAAGATCGTGATCGGAAAGATCAAATACGCTTTCTTGGTATAAGCATATTGCAGACCGACAAAAACCCCGAATATATTGCTGGCATAGGCGCAAGCAATTATAATAATTACCGGGATCGCGGAGTAATAAGAAGGGGGAGCCATTATCATGATGATCTCCCGGGCAAATATAACCGCCATCATAACCGGGACCATGGTCAGGTATAAAAAAACCGTGAACAATCGACCGACCGGCCTTGCCGCGGCGGCCCCTTTATCAAACACCTCGCGATAAAAAACCGGCTGGAACGAATTCCAAACCGCGCTAATTAAATTAAAAATTATCACCCCGATGTTCTGGCCGATATTATAAATACCGACCGCGGAAAGCGAAAGCATGTTATTTAACAGATACTTATCAAAGAACCTGTTAACAAAGCCGGTCAATACTTTTGGGACTAATTGCAGTCCAAAAAGCAGGTTCTCTCCTAAAATACGTAAATTTATCTTGAAAGAAAAACCTGAATTAAAGATCAGCGCGATAACGATCGTCAGAAAAAAGTTAACGGTCAAGGTGCTAAGCAACGGCCCCATATATGACATTTTTAAGATCCCAACATAAAAAAGATTCAGCAAACTGATCAGAGTGTTCTGAACAATCATTACAACCGCGAAAAGCTTTGCTTTCTCCATTCCCTGCAAGATCGTCAAATAAAAGGTGATAATATAAGCAAAATAAACTCCCAAATAAGCGGCCAGGACAGCGTGGCCATAGCCGGACTGTCCAATAATCAATCTGGAAATATCATCCTTAAGAAAAAATACCGCAATTGAGCTGACCGACAGCATAAAGTATAAAAATACTTGCGAAGAAACGACCAGGCCATCAAGCCTTTCTTTATCCAGGCGGTATTGGAAATAATTCCGCTGGGTGGCGCTCACCAGACCAAAGGTCAGGAGCCCGACCGCGATCGCCGGAAAAAGATTGGCCATGATGATGATCCCGTAATCGGCCGGCCGCAGGAGCCTGGTCATGATCGGCATGGTGATCAGGCTCAAGGCGTAACCCACAAAATTGGGGGCAGTGTAAATAATGATGTTTCGAATGTTTTTTTCTTTAAGCAACAGACCGATCCTTTTTTAAAAGTCCGACTATTAATCCATCGACCATTTTGTTTTTCAACCGATACCGCTCGCGAAGTATCGCCTCGATCTTGAACCCGGCCTTCTTAAAGATCGCGATCGATCCTAGATTATTGGCGTAGATCCCAGCTTCGATCCGTTTGAGCTTCAATTTTTTAAAACCGTAAGCGACCAGCAGTTTGATCGCTTCAGTCCCGATCCCCTTTCCCCAAAACGATTTTCGGCCAACGGCAATACCGATCACCCCGTAGCCGTGCCGATGATTAAGATCGGAAAAAGAAATATTGCCGATGTGCAAACCGGCCGCCCGGTCAAAGATCCCGAAAAGCAATTTACGATCGCACCCCGCAAAGGAACGGACATAGGCTTCTACGGTCTTCTTCGTCTGCTTAACGTAACGCGACTCCAAATACTGGTTGACCTCGGGATCGTTCAGCCAGTTGATGTAATCAGAGGTAATATCGCTGACCTGAAATTCCTTCAAATAAATATTTTTCCCTAAAATGATCAGCGGTTTCTTCATATCATCTCCCGGCGGACGGGCGTCCCCTTTTTGATATCCCGATTGACCTTTTTGCCAAGCAGACCGTCATAGAATTTAGGCGCCAAACCATAACCCGGCCGGATCACCCGCAGGTTCTGTTTATTAAAAGTTTCCCCCGCTTTTATATCCTGAGCGACATAAAGCGACCGCTTATAGATCAGCGATCTTTTCTCTTCGGCGGTAGGCTCATAGCTCACCTTGCCCAATGCTTCCCAGGCCCGCCCGCTTTCTTCGACCAGCTGTTTCAATTCGGCCGGCTCGAGCGAAAAAGCGGCGTCCACTCCGCCATCAGCGCGAGATAAAGTGAAGTGCTTCTCAATAACTGTCGCGCCCAGGGCAACAGCCGCGATCGCCGCCCCCAACCCTAACGTATGGTCCGAGATCCCCGCCTGGCATTTAAAGGTTTGCCGGAGACTAGGAATCGTTAATATATTGGAGTTTTTTGGGGAAGAAGGATATGAGCTGGTGCATTTGAGCAAGACCAGGTCGCGGCAACCGGCACGGCGAGCGGCTTGGACCGTTTCCTTAAGTTCGGCAAAAGTCGCCAGACCGGTGGAAAGAATTATCGGCTTACCGGTCTTGGCAACCTTGCGGATCAGCGGCAGATCGGTATTCTCAAAAGAAGCGATCTTATAAAAAGGAACTTTCAGTTCTTCCAGAAAATCGACCGCCGTTTCATCAAAAGGAGTGCTAAAACCAATTATCCCCAATTTCTTGCACAGCTTAAAGATCGGTTTGTGCCATTCCCAAGGCGTCGCCGCTTTTTGGTAAAGGTCGTAAAGGGAAGAACCGTACCAGGGACTTTTCTTATCGCCAATGAAAAATTCACCTTTGGCAAGGTTAAGCGTCATGGTATCGGCGGTATAAGTCTGGAGTTTGAGGGCGTGGGCCCCCGCTTTCGCCGCCGCTTCAACGATCGCCAGCGCCCGGTCGAGGGACTGATTATGGTTCCCCGACATTTCCGCGATAACGAACGGCCGGTGCCCGGCCCCGATCTTGAACTTATCAAGGCTCATTATCTTAACTCCTTTGCTTTGGCCAGGACCTGAATTTGGTCTCCGGCTTTGTTTTGATAATCAAATAATTCGTTGAAGCCGGCCTTCTTGAACGCTTTGATCGAGCCGATATTGTTCGTTTTGGCCCGGGCGATAAGCAAATCGGTCATTGGGATCGCCGCCAGAACCTTAGCGCCAAATCCCCGGCCCCTCATTTCCGGCGCGAGGTTAATGCCGACTTCCCGGGAAAAATCGTTCAACCGGTCAAAACGCAAAAGGCCGATCTTCCGCCCGCCAGACTCGACGATCAACAGTTCGCGCTCCGGGTCAGCCAGCGACTTTTGAAACCACTTCTGATGATCGACGAAACCGATCTCCGCCGAAGAAAAACTGGCCCGCCGAGTCTCCTCGTCATTGCGCCAGCGATAAACGTCGGCGCAATCGTCCTGGGTGGCCGGCCTCATTATTATTTCAGACATGCTTTAAGACCTCCAAGTCGGCGACAAAATCGTTAAGGTTGGCCGGATCGCTTTTAACCGTTTCCACCGTGATCCAGCTTTCCGCCGGGATCAGCGCCAGCAATTTAGGCAGATCGTAATCCCCCCGGCCGAAATGGCGGTGGGAATCGCGATCGCTTTGGCTGTCACCGTCGGTCAAATGGAACAGTTTCGGCTTAAGGGCTAAATATTCATTCAGATAAGCGAAAGGTTCCCGGCGCTGGGCGTTGGCCGAACAGATCGCGTGCCCGATATCAAGGCAAAAACCGGCTCCAGTTTCCCTAATAATCTGCGCGATCGCTTCCGGCGAATGGCCGTTGCAGATCTTTTGGCCGTCAACCGTCACGTACGGTTTGTTCTCGATCACGATCCGCCGGTCGCCCATGAGTTTAAGCTGGCGGACCGTTTCAGCTTCCGTTCCGCCGATCCCCGGATGAAAGATCACTATTTCAGAGCCAAGCTCGTCGGCAAAATGAAACGCTTCACCAGCCAGGCGCTGATTATCGGCGGCCGCAGAAGGAACCGCCAAATTTAACCCATGCCCGTAATGCGCGGCGTGAATAATGACCGGCACCCCTTCATCTTTCAGCGCCCGCCACAGCGGCAAAGCTTCGGCTGTTTCCGGCACGACATAAAGCTCCAGAAATTGGTAAGTCCCTTTCTGGAAAAGCCGCCGCGCTTCCGGCAGGTATTGCCGGTTGGTCGACCATAGCTTTAAGCCGTAATTAAACATCTTGCTCCTTAGGTTAAGCGTTTGAAGCCGGAATGGCAGACCGGCCCTTTCAGGCATTTTTTCGGATCGCCGGCCGCCGCTTTGGCCAGGAACGCAAAGACTTCATCGATCGCCTGGCAATAACTGTCGACCTGTTTCGCCTGATGGGCGAAGGAAGCGTAAAAAGCGGTTGTCGCCAGAAAACCAAGTTCCAGCATCCGTTGAGTATATAAAGTTTTCATGACCAGCGGTTCAGCGGCCTTGAAAGAAAAATGGCCGAGCGGATCGATCCCACCGATCTCGATCGGCAGATTATATTTAGCGGAGGCCGCTTGCCAGGCCGCTTTGACCTGCCGCCCAACTTTGATCAGATGGGCCGGGACATTCTCTTTTTCCAGTTTGTTGATCGTCGCCAGCGAGGCGACCGGACCAAGCCGTTCGGTCCAGTAAGTACTGCTGATAAAACTATCCTGCGCCCGTTCCATGACCGATTGGCGGCCAATGATCGCCGCCATCGGATAACCGTTGCTGATCGCTTTGCCGAAGACCGCGATATCAGGCTCGAGGCCGTAAAGCAGATGCGCTCCACCGATATTAAGCCGCCAGCCCGAGGTAATCTCGTCCAAGATCAGGACGATCCCCTTCTTGGTCGCGACCTCCCGGACGGTCTGTAAGAATTTTTTGTCCGGTTCGTCGTTCCTGATCGTTTCCATGACGATCGTTCCGACTTCATTGTCTTCGACTAGTTTCAAAAAGGCTTCGGTATCGTTATATTTAAAAGCTAACGCTGTCCCGGCCAGAGCGCGCGGCACGCCGAGCGGATTGAGGCCAGGGAGGAGATGCCCGTCAAGCGAGCGGTCATCGGAGAGGTTCGCCGCCAAGTACCAATCATGCCAGCCGTGATAGCCGCAAAAGACAACTTTATCTTTCCCCGATTTCGCCCGGCCGATCCGGACCGCGACCCCAACCGCTTCGCCGCCGCTCCGGGCGTAGCGGACCATCTGGGCCCAGGGATGAAGCTGGACCAATTTTTCCGCCAGTTCAACTTCTTCCGGCACGTTCAGGGTCGTCATGCTCCCATTATCAACCGCCGCTTTGACCGCTTTGTTAACGTCTTGGTCGGCGTAACCGAGGATACAGGCCCCGATCCCCATGTAACTGACGTCAAGATACTTCTTCCCGTCCAGGTCCCAAACCTCGCACCCTTGCGCTTTGTCATAATAAGCCGGCCAGAAATCCGGCAGAAATAGTTCGGGTCGTTTGGAAAGGAGCTGGGTCCCGCCCGGGATCAATTTCTTCGCTTTTTTATAGAGATCTTGTGATTTGCCCATTGGTTCGCTCCTATCTCTTCAGTTCCGGGAAAAGCCCGCCAAGCTTCGCGATAAAATCGCGCGGCTCGACCAGCCGTTTCTGTTCATCCAGAATAATATGCTTCTTCCCCGACTGAACGATCGAATACAGCGGTTTTTCGGTAAGGTTGGCGCTCTGTTGTTCGCACCCTTTGATCCCGACCTGCATGTTCATTCTGGCGACGTCGGGATTATCGTCGAGCCAGGTATAGACCTCGCGCAGGTCGAGCGGCCGCCCCTTATAAAGCGCTTCGTATATTTTAGTGATCATATCGATATCGATCTTTTCGTCGATCGTCAGCCGGTATTCCGGCCGGCAAAGGTCGATGTCGATCTCGATCCCCCGGGACTTAAACTCTTCGAGATGCTCTTTAATGTAAAGCGAGATCGCCGCTCCCCGGTAATGTTTATGGACTTCGCGCATCGCGTCGAGGGAAAGCAGTTCCGATAAGGTCCCCTGGATCATCGTCATATTGGAAACGTATACCAGGTCCTGATAATTCTTCTTAAATTCTTCGACAAAACGCGATGCACTGTCGATATCAAAGATCGGCGAGTCGCAGGTCACCCGGATAAAAGCGTCAGCCCCTTCCCGTTCGCAAAGTTGAATGTGGCGATCGACGATATCTTGTTCCGCGCCGGCAAACCAGCCGCAGCCCAGGCTTTCCGCTTCTTCGATCAATGGCTTATTTTTGGGATCGTTCGAGGTCGCCAAAAACACTCCGTCCAACCCTTGCACCGCTTTCATCCTTTCAACGTGATGGGCAAAGATCGACTTGCCAGCCATCTTTAAAAGGACTTTCCCCGGCAAACGGGTCGAAGACATCCGGGCTGTGATGGCGCCGATAACCTTTTTATTCGCCATATTTAGATCCTTTCCCATTTTTTTGCGGCGGCCGCCCGGTCGGCGGCAAGCGCCAATTTAAGAACAGGGATATTTTTTTCGATCGAGTTGAACGTTTCCCGTCCGGCGGCGGCGCAGGCCAGAAAATATTTGATCTCGTCGACGTACATCTGGTTGTATAAAACTTCCAGTTCCATCTTTTGCCAGGCCCATTCCGGCTTTTTGACACTGATCGTGCCGATCCGGCCAAAAGCAAAATCCCAGACTGCCGTCCCCTCCTCGCTCACCACTTTACAGCGCCGGGAGTAACCATGTTGAAGATAGTCCAAATGAATGGTCGCCACCACGCCGGATTTGAACCTGACGATCAGCTCAACGTGGTCTTCGGTGTCCATCTTTAAATTAGAGAGCATCCCTTTATCGCAAATGACCTCGACCGGTTCGCCAAAGAACCAAACCGCGTAATCAAGCTCGTGAATTGCGTCGAAAATCAAGTTGCCACCCATTTTCCGGTTCGCCATATAATGGGTTTGATAATCCTTTTTCGCGAAGGGGAGAAAAAAACCGAATTCCAGGTTCGCCCAGAGGATCCGTTTGAATTCCGGATCGGTGGTCAGGATTTCGTGGAGGAGGGCGACCGCCGGGTGAAAACGGAGGTTGCAACCGACCATCGTCACCAATTTTTTTTCCTTGACCAAGGAGGCCAGTTCCGCGACCCCGTCGAGCGAAATAGCCAGCGGTTTTTCAATGAAGAGATGGCACCCGGCGGTGGCGCAAGCCTTAGCCGGCTCTAAATGCTGATTGCTGAAAGTGCAAATGAAGGCGGCCTCCGGTTTAACTTTCGCTAACGCTTCTTCAAGCGAGAGAAAAGTTCCCCGGGTCCGGTCGGCAATTTTTTTTAAATTCTCGGCGTTCAAATCGACCGCGTAGACATCGTGCCCCAGTTCGGCCAGATTCTCGATATGCCGGCCGCCGATCGAACCGGCGCCAACTACCAGGGCCTTCATTTTTTTTCTCCCTGGACGGTTTTTTGTTCTTTGGCCGCCCGTTTCCGGTAAAAAGCGGTCAGGAATTTCTTGAAAAGCAGTTTGTCGATTGGTATCTTGTAGAACATAAAATGATTGCGAAGCCCGGCTATCTTAATAAACAGGGTGTTGATCAGCCGATCTCGCCCATTATCGAGCTGATGGTTGCCGACCCGCGATTCCGATTCCATGTTTAGATAGTAAGCGGCGCTTTCGGAAAATTTGCCGTTCACCTGCCAGGGACGGACATATTCGGACGCGGTGTACATGTCAATGACCGCCCGGCTGGTCCATTCTTTAAAATCTTTCGGTTCGGTCAGATACCCTTCTTTTAACAGTTGTTGGGTCAATTCGCATTTTGGATATGGGCGAAAAGTCCCGACCCCGCAGGTAAACAATGGGTAGCGCCGCAATTTATTGATAAACGCGACCGTCTGCTTGATGTCGCCAAGCTTTTCCCCCGGGATCTCCAGGATAAAAGATGACCGCGGGATAATCCCGTGTTCATCGCATTTTTTGACCGCGTGTTCCGCTTGTTGGGGAGTGATCCCCTTCTTCATCAGTTTAAGGGTGTGCGGCGAGCCAGATTCGATCCCCAGCGTCAACTGGATCAAGCCAGACTCTCTCGCCAGGGCGAGCGTATCGTCGTTAAGCATCGTTTCATTGAAATAATCGACACGGCATTCCCCGTCCCAGGTGATATTCAAGCCAAGTTTAATGATCCCGGCGCAGATCGCCCGGACCCGGTCGCAATCGACGAAGAAATTGTCGTCCAGTATCTTGAGGTGGGTCAGCCGGTACTTTTTGACGATCTGTTCGATCTCGGCCAGGACCTTGGCGGCGCTTTTTTTCCGGTAGCGCCGGTTATCGGCCACAACATTGATGCAGAAAGTGCATTTTGACGGACAGCCCCGACTGCTCTCGTACGGGAGCCAGCGCATCGGTTGGGGAACGAATTCCGAAAGTTTATCGGTGAGATAACTGTTGATGAACGTCTCAATATGCTCTTCCAGGCTGTAGTCCGGAAAAGGCAACTTTTCCATATCGAGGATCTGTTTCGGAAAGATCTTCTTCTCGATCTTCCGGCCCTCTTTCAGGGCAGTCGCGATCTCCAGAATATGATCTTCCCCTTCCCCGGCGATCACGTAGTCAACATACTCGCACTTGGCCATCTGTTCCGGAAAAAGAGTGCAATGCCATCCGCCCACAACCACGGGAACATTGGTATTTTCCTTGATGAATTTGATGGTTTCGTAGGCATCGGGGGCCTCCGAGGTCAGGATCGCGACGGCCGCCATCAAGGCCCCTTCCAGTTCTTTCTTGATGGTGACAAGATGGTCCTGCTCAAAGGCGCTATTAATAATTTTTATCTCAAAGCCGGCGGCATGGAGCTTGGAACCGAGCAAGATCAGGTTAAGAGGCGGATAATTATTATAGTTATAAACGTTCTTTGGCCGGATCAGGACGATCTTATCTGCCATTGACGCACTCCTTTACCACCGTAATCACTGTTTCGACTTCCTGATCGCTCATCTTCGGATAGAGCGGCAGAGTGATGGTGCTTTCATAATAAGCTTCGGCCCGTGGACAAAGCCCTTTCTGATAACCTAATTGGCTATAGTACGGCTGCCAGTAAACGGGGATGTAATGAACGTTAACACCAAGTCCTTTGGCGCGCAGGGCGTCAAATATCTTTCGCCTGTTCCCTTTGACCATGATCGGATAAATATGCCAGGCGGAACGGCAATCGGTTTTTCCCTGAATGGTCGCCAGCCCGGGCACATTTTTAAAAGCGGCCTGATAGCGGGCGACTATCTCCCGCCGACGGGCGACAAATTGGTCGAGCTTTTTCAGTTGGCTCATCCCCAACGCCGACTGAAAATCGGTCAGGCGGTAGTTAAAACCAAGCGCCTGCATTTCGTAAACCCAGGGGCCGGGATCTTTTTCGGCAAGAAGTTTTGGGTCGCGGGTGATCCCATGGGTGCGGAAGGTTTTAAGTTTTTCATAAAAGTCTTTATTGTTCGTCAAAACCATCCCCCCCTCGCCGGTGGTAATGTGCTTGACCGCGTGAAAGCTAAGGATGGTCATGTCAGAATACTGGCCGGCGCCGATCTTTTTCCCCTGATAATCGGCACCCAGCGCGTGGCAAGCGTCTTCGATCACCGTTAAATTTCGCTCTTTGGCCAATTTAGAGAGGGCCGCCATTTCGCAAGGCTGTCCGGCATAATGGACCGGCAAGATCGCTTTGGTCTTGGCGGTAATTTGTCCGGCAACGGCGGTTGGATCAAGATTGATGGTCTGGGGATCGATGTCGGCAAAGAGCGGCTTGGCGCCGCAGTAAAGGACGGCGTTGGCGGTCGCTACAAAGGTGATCGGGGAAGTGATCGCTTCATCCCCCGCTTTGAGCCCGGCGGCAAAACAGGCGCCGTGCAGGGCCGAAGTCCCGGAGTTGAATGCGACCGCGTATTTGGCGCCGCAGTAGCCGGCCGTTTTAGCTTCAAATTCGTCGACCAGCGGCCCCTGTGTCAGGTAAGCGGTTTTTAGCGCCTGGGCGACCGCCGCGATATCCTCATCATCAACCCATTGCGTCGCGTATGGGATCATGGCTACTCCTTGATCATCGCTTGTAGCTGTTTAATTGTTAACCATTCCTTATTTTTATCACTGCTATAACTGAAACCCTCCGGGACCGCCTTCCCCTTAGCATGATTGGTCCGGCTCCACCATTGGAAAGCCGGTTGGATCACGTAGCAGTCGTCCAATTCCAGGGTCTGGCGGGCATCGTCTTCCGAGATCATCACTTCATGCAGTTTTTCTCCCGGACGAATTCCAACAACTTTAGTTTTGCAATCCGGAGCGATCGCTTTGGCCAGGTCCATGATGTTCATGCTGGGGATCTTGGGAACAAACAATTCCCCTCCGTGCATTCGCTCAAAGCTTTTAATGACAAAACGAACTCCTTGTTCCAGGGTGATCCAAAAACGGGTCATCCTGTCGTCAGTTATCGGCAGGACCCCCTCTCTCGCTTTCTCTTTGAAAAATGGGACAACACTGCCGCGGCTCCCAACCACATTACCGTAACGAACAACGGCAAAACGAGTATCTCGCGATCCGGCATAAGAATTCCCGGATATAAATAGTTTATCGGAACAAAGCTTGGTCGCTCCATAGAGGTTTATCGGGTTACAGGCCTTATCGGTGCTTAAGGCAACGATCCGTTTGACCCCTTTATCGATCGCCGCTTCAATGATATTCATCGCGCCGTTTATATTGGTTTTGATCGCTTCTGAAGGATTATATTCCATCGCCGGGACCTGCTTGAGGGCGGCGGCATGGACGACATAATCGACCCCGTCAAAAGCGCGCATCAGTCGGTCCTTGTCACGGACATCGCCGATAAAGAACCTGACCGCGGACTGACCTTTCAGGTATTGCTGCATTTCGAACTGCTTCAGTTCGTCACGGCTGTAAACGATCAACCGTTCGGGCCGCGCTTCCTTAAGGACGATATTGATGAATTTTTTTCCAAAAGATCCGGTCCCGCCGGTGATCAAAACGCTTTGTCCGTCAAATATATGTTTCCCCTTTTTTGCCATAACGCCTCCTATTTTATTCCAGTTCACTTAAGACTTTTTTATATACTTTTTTAATTTTAGCAGGTAATTTTGGGTTCAACAATTGAAGGAGATGCTTGCCTAGAATACGATATTGTCCGCCGATCTTGGCCGCTTTGAGGACCCCTTTCCGAATGAGGCGGCGAAACGTCGAATCAGAGATCTTCAGGAGCGAAATAGCCTCTTGAGGCGTATAGACTTCGTTCTCTTGGATGCCCATATAATATAGTATAGGAGGTTATTCAGGGGCTGTCAAGTCCTAGTCAGATCTAGTCATTACTAGTCTTTCCACTAGTTGAGCGATCGCCATTGAAGCGGTCAGACCTGGGGATTCGATCCCGATCAGATTGATAAAACCGGGATAACCGTTAGCCGACTCCTCTTTAATAACAAAGTCGCGGAAACCGTCGTCCGGGCCCTGAAGTTTTGGCCTGATCCCGGAAGTATCCGGGCTAAGCATCTCTTCTTTCAACCAGGGGAAATAGGTCCTGGCCGCGTGGTAAAACTCCGTCCGCTTAGCCGGGTCGACCTCATAATTTAAATTCTCGCCATAATGGGCATCAGGCCCTAAACGGATCTGTCCGGTCAGGTCTAGCGTGGCGTGGACTCCAAGTCCATATCCTTTCTTATGAGGGACCGGATAAACCAGATGGTGAATTTTCCCTTTGGCCCCGGGAATGGAAAAGTAATCTCCTTTGCATGGATAAAGATTATAATGCAGTTTTTTGACATCGAAACCGGCCAATCCAGCAACCTGGTCCGAACCCAGCCCGGCCGCGTTAATAACCTGTTCAGCCAGGATTTTTTCGCCGTTCGAAGTTTCAATTATATATCCACCGGATTGTTTACTGATACCGGTAACTTCATGATTAAAAGCAAAAAGCGTTCCATTGGCCTGCGCCTGCTGGTAGTAATATTTCATTAAACCGTGGGAATCAATGATCCCGGTCGTGGCCGACATGATCCCGGTCAGGGCAAAAACATTCGGTTCCAGCTTTTTAACTTCGGCTTCGGTCAGCAGGCTGATCCCCGGAACGCCGATCGCCTGGCAATTCTGATAGATATTCTCGATCTCTTTTTTTTCTTCTTCATTGGTGGAAATGATCACTTTTCCGCAATTTTGGTATTTGATCCCGGCCGCTTTGCAAAGTTGATAAAGGAGCGGGTTTCCCTCAAGGCATAGTCGGCTCTTCAGAGTATTGGGAGGATAATAAATACCGGCGTGGATAACTTCGCTGTTCCGACTGCTGGTCTCCTGGCCGAAACCGTCATGTTTCTCAAAGACTATCAGATCACCGTCATGTCGGTCACTTAACACCTTGGCAATGGCCAGGCCGACAACGCCGGCGCCGATTATTGAAACAGCCACCTTTTCCAATGACTAGACCTTTTTATAAGTGGAGCTTGAAATATTCTGCCAATATTCAAGAAAAAACGCCAAAAACACCGAACAAAACGCACCAAAAACAAATCCAATCACAAAATTAAGCACGATTTTATGCTTCAACGGTTTTACTGGTCTTTCCGCTGGATCAATTATTGAGAACGGGGTCAACTCTTTTGACTCGTCAAGCTTTGCAGACTCATACTCTTTTCGCAACATTACGTATGTTGAATTTTGGATCTCATATTCCCGTTCCAATCTTTTCAGCTCAACACCTTGCAGTTCATTCGGATCACTGGATAGAAGAGTGAATTTCTTTATCGCGTTTTCAGCGAGCCGCAGTTCGCCCTCAATCCTGGGTAATTGACTTTCAATATATTCTTTTTTCTTTCTGGCTTCAGTATAATTAATTTTTTTCCAATATTGTTCCCCTGCCGCGACCATCGCATTGGCTATATCGGCGGATAGAATGGGATCTTCAGTTAAAACCTTTATTTCCATTAAATCGGTACCGGATATGTCAACCATCGACATCAATGATTTGATCAATTCCTGTTTTTTAATTTCCGGGGAATCCCATCCTGTTATTTTCTTGTCCAAACGAAGCGAATCAAATACTATCTCCGCCACGCTACGGCTTTCCATGATCTTCGGAAATTCGGCCGCTCCACTCCCTGTTTTAAAACCCAACATACTCGCCAATTGACCGGTAGCCGATGAGCCCGAACCGGTAGTCTCTTTTAATAAGATCGATACTTTCGCCTCATATACGTCTTTCCTTGACAAAGAAGGTAAACCAAAGAACAACATCGCGCCAACAGTGATAACCAGTACCAGTGGCCACCTTTTGATTACTACCGCCAAATAATCGCGAAGATTAATATCTTCATCCATCTCTGGTTGCTCCTTTCTATCTAGCAAACGTGTTATACAATGCAACAAAAGTCAGGATCATCGAAGAAAAACTGCCGAAATCGGAAAAATAGAAGAATTGCGCCGGGACATTGATAACATCACCGGGCTCGATCGCCATATCATCTTTCGCGTTGCCATTAAAAATAACCTCCGAACCATTAATATTGTATTTTTTGTCCTTTCTGGTAATAGTAGAAAAAGTAATGTTCGCTCGCGGAGTCGGACCTCCGGCATAGCTGATGTAATCGGAATATTTCCTCTCCGGGATATATTCAAACCGCCCCGCCTTGGCAACTTCCCCGTAGACCGACACATACTTCTTCTCGCCAACATACAAAGGCTTATCTTCCGACCCCGTTAAATATATTTGAACTTTACGCGGCTGGATAAGTCTAAAAGAAAAAAGATATTTTTCCGAATATACCCCTTTTATCTTATCGCTGATCAATTTTTTCGCTTCAGGAAGGGTCTTCCCCAAAAGCAACATTTCTCCAACTTTGGGAAAAAAGATCTTTCCATCCGGGCCAACGGTAAACTTATAATTCAAAGAAAGGTCGTTCTCACCGACTATTAAATTCGCTTCAACCATATCCCCCGGCGCCAGTTTATAAACCGATTCATCAATATTATCTCCAACTATGTATCCGTCATTCATATCCGCCACTGAACTATCTAATTGCGGAAAAACAGGAGAAACAAGGGTAAGAATCAGGCCAATTATTATATATTTTTTCATCGGTTTCCTTCCTCGCTTATCAATACATACGTAACAGAAGCGCTCCTGTTTTATGGCAATAAATTGCGGAAAATGGAGCGGAATAAATCGTGTTAATTATGGCATTTTAGACGTAAAATGTCAATTATCAGGCGTCGCGATTTAAAATTTGGCAATTATGATAATAATGCTATATAATCAACAAATAAATGAATTTTAGACGCGCTATTCTAATATTATTGCTGACAATACCTTGTTTTTCAGCTTTTGCCGAAGAGATCAATATCCCCTTCCAAAAAACACCCGGCCAGGACTATCTCGAAAGCCCGGCAATGATGATCGATTCGCTGGAAAACTCGACTTTGAGCTTGAAGCTCAACTGCTCAAATGACGGATTGGCACGTCTTTATTGGATCACTTCGTACGATCAGCGCTTTGAGCAGTCAAAAAGCATCTGGTTTTACACCAAAAGGGGCGTTCATACCTATTATTTAAATATCCCCTCTCAAAACCCCTATTGGATCGGCTGGATCAAGCGGCTGATCATTGCACCGGAAAGCCCCGGCAAAATCGAAATCCTCGCCTCAACCGTGAGCCGGGGGAACTGGCTGACTTTCCTGGCTTCCGGCTGGCAGGAATTTTGGGGGCCAAAAGGACGAGCGCAAACCGGATTTTCGATCAATGTCACCCACAGCAGTCCTTTGTACGGAAATTCGATCAATGTCTATTTTTACTGGCTAATTGGGCTGGCTTTTATTTTTTCTTTTGTCTTTTACCTGTTTAAGGCAAGGCCAAAAAGTTTTGAAGAATACCTGATCCCTTTTAATTCAGCCGCAAAAACGGCTTTTGCGGCTATTCTCGCCTCCTGGCTCCTGCTCGCGCTGAACGCCGATCTTAATTATTTTTCTCTTTTTAAAGTCAATTATCAAAAATATTTCGGCAAAACCATCGACCAAAAACATGCCGAAGCTTATGGAGAGGACTATTTAACCTTCCTGAAGTTTACCGCCGATAAGCTTCCCAGGAAGCCGGTTTCTTTCGTGGTCTATTCATCGATCAATTCACCGGAATTGGCGGGACGACTCTTCCTCGCCCCGCATATTTTAGCGAGCGACGTCAACAAATTACCTGACTATATTTTGGTTTTCTATCCAACACCCGACCAGATCAAACAACTGCGCGGTTTGCCGGTTTTGGCCAAACTTGACGCCAATAAGTATATCGTTAAGGGAAAAAAGAAATGACAATTATAAAACTACTATTCGCTGTTTTGGTCCCGCTCCTGCTTGGTTTTAGCGCGACTTCTTTGCTGATCAGGGAAAAGATCGCCTTCCTGGAAAGAGCATCATTGGCCTGGGGGATCGGATTGGGCTTAATGGGGATCGAAATGTACACGATGTCCCTATTGGGGATAAGCCTTAATTTAAGGAACGTTCTCGTCCCAACCATTGGTATTATCGGGCTATTGCTCTCATACTCTTTTTATCACAGAAATAGTCTTTCTTCCCCAGCGGAAAACCAGCGGCAATATCGCCGCGGTTTCCTGGAACTTCCCCAGGGACTTAATAACGCGGAAAAGCTGTTAATTATACTAATTGGGCTGACGATTGCTTATGTTTTTTTTGACGCTCTGGTCAAACCGACCGTTGAGTTTGACGCTATGTGGCGCCAGGGAACGATCGCAAAGATCATCTTTACCACCGGCCAGGTCGCGACTGAACAGGCGAAAGCAGTCGCCGGTCCTCATCCTTACCTTAATCCATTAGCCCAGGCATGGATCTATATGTCGCTCGGTTATTGGGACGACGCGCTGGGAAAAGTAATTTTCCCTCTTTGCTTTACTTCCATGCTCTTCATCTTTTACTGTCGCCTGCGAGCTCAAACCTCCCGGCTTAAAGCCTTGATCTTTACTTACCTGCTCACTTCATTCCCGCTGATAATCCTCCACTCCGGCAACGCCTATTCAGACCTGATGCAGACTTTTTATTATTCAGCCGGAGCTATCTACCTCCTCTCCTGGTTTAAAGAAAATAAAACGCACCTGCTGTTCTCATCTGCTATTCTTTTTGGCATCGGTAATTTTGTGAAGCAGTCCGGGATCCCTCTCTGGGGAATGTCGGTCGTAGTTCTGGCCATTTTTCTCCTTTTCGAGCGACCCAAAGAAAGCTGGAACGGACTCAAAAGCCTGGGTCTTGCGGCCATGATCTCTGCCCCCTGGATTTTTTCGCCAAATAGTTTTTTGTACGGCTTTATAAGCAGTATAGCGACACGGCTCTCCCCTTCCGCCCCAACCAATGCCCCGCTGGTTTCCGGAGGTATTGCCGCTCAACCAGCCAATCCGGCCCTTGCCGACCTGGTCTATCATCTCGGACGGAGAATGTTCACTTACGCCGACTGGCAAATTCTCTGGTTCGTTTTTATCGTCGTTTCGGTTTTGGGAGCGAAATTGATCTGGCAAAGTTATTTAAAATACGGCTTTATCTTGATCGTCGCCAATCTGGCCATGATCATTTACGCCTTTTCCAGCCCCGGAACGTATCAATACCTCGTCGATGGGACGCTGGTCAACCGGCTAATGATGTATCAAATCCCGTTTGTCCTATATTTCTGCGCGATAATAATTACGCTCGACGCATCAAAGGATGAACCAGCGGTTAAAATAAAAGGAAAGAAAAAAAGAGTTAGATAACTTCCCTTAGCACAGCAAGAATACTTTCTCGATATTTTGTCAGGCTATGGTCGCGAAGCACTTCGCTTCTGGCCCGTTCACCGATCAGCCGGCTTTTCCCCTTATCCAGACAAGCGGAAATCATAAGTTCCGCCAGCTTTTCCCGATCGCCGGCCCGGTATAAGTAACCGGTTTGCCCGTTTGTCATGACTTCCGCTTGCCCCCCATTGTCAGTCGCGATCACGACCTTGCCAGCGGCCATCGCTTCCAATACCACAAGAGGCCCGGCTTCCGGTTCGACCGATGGCAGGACCAAAACATCAAGGGCGGAATACAAACGATTAAGATCCTCAACGTAACCTATTAATTTTACTTTTTCTGTCAGACCTAATTTTTGGATCAACGTTTTAATCGATTCCAAATAAGCGTCCTCTTCGGCGCCCCCGAACATCACCCGACCAACAATAAAGAAAAACGCCTTAGGCATTCTTTTTGAAACTGTTGACGCCGCTTCAATATAGTCGGTCAAGCCCTTGAGCCGGGTAATTCGACCCACATAAGCAAAAAGACTATCTCCCGAAGTAAGACGCCAGTCCGCTTTGGCCGATACTTGATCGGACAAAGAATGAAAACAGTCGGTTTCAATCCCGTTGTGAACAACCTTGATCCTGGTTTTCAAGTCGCCTGTTTCAAATGGTCGAGCGGCTACCCTGGAATCAGCGATCATTAGCGAAACTCCCAGTTTCGCGGTCAGCAGGGCAAAACTCAACTCAAGACCTTTAAATATTGAATGGAGATGCCAAACAATCGGCTTGCGGCATAATCTGGCGGCAATCGTTCCCCAAAAAAATGTCCTGGGAGCCTTGGCGTAAATCAAGTCTATATTTTCCGCTCGAACAACCTTCATAGCGATAATTATCAGTGAAATGGAATGGTAAAAATAACTGATGAGGTCGACAATGCTTTTTCTGCCAAGCGATAAGTTCCCCATTGGGGAACAGTAATACTTAACACCAAGTTTTTTAAGTTCCCGAGCCAATTCTCCTTCGGATGGAAGGATCACTACCGGACCGTAAGATGTCCGATCAAGCCCTTTAATAAATTGCAATAACATCTTCTGGCCGCCGGACACGCTCGAAAACTGCTCGAGGAAAAGAATGTTTTTCATAATTAACCGCTGTTTATCCATCCACGGCGGATTCTGCAAACTAAAAGAAAAAGCCGACGAGCGGGATCGAACCGCTGACCTGCTGTTTACGAAACAGCTGCTCTACCAACTGAGCTACGTCGGCAAGCTCGAGATTTGTATCAGTTTGCGCCACAAAAGTAAAAGCCGACGGCCAGAGTTGAACTGGCGACCTACTGATTACAAATCAGTTGCTCTACCAGCTGAGCTACGTCGGCAAATATTACCACCGGCTCATTAAAAGCCGGGCGTTATCATTGTGCGGCGCAACCCGCTTGGTGTCGATATCGACCATCCAGTCGAAAGATTCAAGCCCACCGCCGCTTTGCTCGCAAAGATAGCTGACCAGGAATTTCTCCCCCTGCCGCTTTATCTTCCACCCCTTTTCAGCGATCGGGGTCCCGACCGACTTGGTCAGGCTAATGACCGATTTAATGGCCGCTTCGATCCTTGTCCCCTTGCTGGTCTTTTCATCCTTAACGATCCGGAGCGAATCGTCCGCGACCATGGAAGGGACCGGCCCCACCGCCAGACTATTCGGGTCAACCCCTTTGATCTTTAAAGCGGCTAAAAGCTGAGAGTTTTGAGGATCAAATCTTAACCCTTCCCGCCAGGCATCCCTGGCTTCTGAATTAAGGCCAAGCTTTAGCAGGCTTTCTCCCAGGTCGACCCAGGCCTTTGTCGAATTGGGATCAAGGGCAAGCGCTTCGCGGTATGAAGCGACCGCCTCATGATAACGCTTGGCGCGATAGCGCAGGTTCGCTTGAGACAGAAATCTCTTGGCTAAAGCATTGGCGACGACCCGGCTGTTTATGTCTCGCGGGTTAAGCTGGAGGGCCTGCTTGATCGCTTCTGCGGCTGATACCAGGTCCCCATCGGCCGAATAACTCTTCGCCAGCCAGAGATAGCCTTTGATCAGTTGAGGATTTATCGTTACCGCGTCGCGGTAATACTTGACCGCGGCGGAATATTTTTTAGCCTGATAAGCTCTGAAACCCATGTAAAAGTAATCTTCGGTCGGCTCCTTCACGTAGGCGGCGGAGACCCATCCTTCTTTGCCGTCATCAAAGATGACTTTGTACCAGGGAACTTTTGAGATGCCGATCAATATAGATCCGGTCGTCAGCTGACGGGTAGCCTGGCCGGAAAGGGCGGTGCAGGTCGAGGTCACGGTCAACGGCCAACCGGAGGTTTTAGCTTTTTCTCCCTTATTAATGGAGGAAACAGCGCGCGGGACCCAGCTCTGCTTTTCGACAAAAAACTCAACGGTTCGCTGGATCACTCCTCCGCTTTTGCCAATGATCTTATAACGAACGACGTGAACTCCGACTGTCGCGGTATCCGGAAGAGAGTAGGTCGTGCTCCAGGACATATTATCATTGGTGGAAAGATTGATCGGATTGGCGGAGAAATCGAAGGTCGCCTGAATTTCTTTGACCCTGGAAGCGGTCCGCACCCCTAAAGAGATGATTTTTTCGTCCTTGACAGTTTTGGGGTAAACTATCGCTTCGACCCAGACCAGGGATAATCCTTCGCCCGGTTCGGTGGGGCCGGCTTTTAGGCTGATATTTTCCCTGTCCCCGGAAATATCCAGAGAAAAAACGCTGCCAACGGCCAGGACCAAAAAAAGTAAAGCCAACCAACCTTTTTTCATTCAAGCACCCCCTCATTAATCGAAGTTAATTTATTTTTCATCAATATGTCAGCAGAATATTGTCGACCCTGGTCTCGATCTCTCCTTTTGGTTGATTGGTCAAAACGATCATCTGGATCTTCAGCAGTCCGCCGGAACTCTCTCTCTGGTTCGGATTCCATTCGCCATCCCCGGCACCGGGATTTTCCAGCCGGAACGCGGTGAACGGGATCGAAACCCTGGTAAATCCCCGCCCCAGGACAGGAACCTCCGCGACCCATTTATCGTCATTGGTCGGGATCCAATCCTTGTCCGAATCCTGCTCTAAAGCGTAATTATTATTATCGTCATCGAACAGTTCAACTTTGATCTTGCCTTCTCCGCCTGCCCCGTAAATATCCATTTGGATCCTGGAAAACAGGGTCGCGTCAACGTTCAGATCGCTCCCTATCCCGCCCACATAATAATTAAGCGAACTTCCTTTTAAACCCAAAGAATAGTCCCCGCAGGATTCATTGATCGTGTCGCGTCCCTCGGGGGTCCCGTTTTCAACTATACCAGCCGTCATTTCTCCGAATTTATACCACTTATCAAACCTGCCCGATTCAAAATTGTCGATCATAAAGAAAGACAATTCCGCGCTCGCCGCCACACCCAAGACCATCAAAAAAAACACGCAGACAAAGGGACGAAAACTTATCTTTATCATTTCTTTTTCATTGAAACTCTTTTTGGTTTTCGGTCCTCCTTTTTCTGGATTACCTTAAAGCGCTTACTGCTGGCGCTCACTAATTTAATGGATGCTTTTTGCCGCAGCAAAGCATTCTCCTGTTTGTGTTTTTCCAATTCCAGGGCGCAGGCGGTATGACTATGCCGGAGCCCTTCTTCTGACCGCTTAATCTCCTCCGCCGCTTGAAGCTGGCATTGCATTTCCTGGTTCCGCCAGATCAACCTTTCCTTATCGCGCTTGAGCTCGTTTACGAGGAAGATCAATTTTTCGATCTCTTCATTCGTTTCGATCTCCTCAAGAGCCGGAGAGCATTCGATCATTCCGCCGGTTAGCTTTCCCCGTCGATAAAGATGGAGCCCTTTTATCGCGGAAAAAGTCGCCGCCGCTATCGTCGCGATCGAGGCCGCCAGCAACGCCGGGTTCCACAGCGAAAAACTCGGACCAGCTGATAAAACTTCCGAAAATGCCATGGCCATTAAGCTCACCTCTCTTTTGGAGTTATTTTAAAAATGCCGCAGGGCGGAATTGAACCGCCGACGCACGCCTTTTCAGGGCGTCGCTCTACCATCTGAGCTACCGCGGCGCAAATGACCGGCCTGGGACTCGAACCCAGCACCACTTGCTTAAAAGGCAAGTGCTCTACCTGATGAGCTAGCCGGTCCAACCTTAATTTTATCTTATCACATACCTGTTGTAAAGAAATTTAATGTCGGGCTTCGAGCCAGCTCATCTTGAATTCGGACTGCTTTTTTTTGGTATTTTTCCACCACGATCTGTTTTCACGGTACCAAGAGATAGTTTCCTTGAGGCCGTCCTCAAATGATTTGGCCGGCCGCCAACCGAGTTTTTTGATCTTACCGCAATCAACGGAATAGCGACGATCGTGTCCGGGCCTATCCTTGACCGGCTCGATCCATTTTTTCGGATCGAGATCAAGGGTTTCTAATATTATTCTGGTTATCTCCAGGTTCTGCCGCTCATTGCCGCCGCCAATGTTATAGACTTCGCCAATCTCTCCTTCGCGCAAGACCAGATCGATCGCCGAGCAATTATCCTCTACATAAAGCCAATCTCTGACATTCTTCCCATCGCCATAAAGCGGGACCTTTTTCTTTTCCAATAAATTCGTGATAAAAAGCGGGATTAATTTTTCCGGATATTGATAAGGACCATAGTTATTGGAAGAACGGGTTATAACCGCCGGGACCCCATATGTTTTGCAATACGAGCGAACGATCAGGTCCCCTCCCGCCTTTGAAGCGGCGTAAGGGGAATTGGGCTCCAGACCGGACCTTTCGTTGAACGAACCCCGTTCGACACTGCCGTAAACTTCATCGGTTGAAATATGAAGATAGCGGGCGATCTTGTGCTTGCGAACCGCCTCCAGCAAGACCATGGTCCCAAAAACATCGGTCTGAATAAATGATCCGGCGGAAACGATCGATCGGTCGACATGGGTCTCGGCTGCAAAATTAACGATCAGCCCTTTCGCGCCAAGCCGGGAGACCGCTTTTTCGACCGCTTTGGGGTCACAAATATCACCTTTGATAAACGAATATCGAGGATCGTGCTCAATATCGGTCAGATTTTCCAGGTTGCCGGCGTATGTTAGCTTATCAAAATTAATAACCTCGACCTCTGAATAATTGGATAAAATATAGCGGATAAAGTTACTTCCGATAAAACCGGCCCCGCCGGCGACTAAAAGCCTCATTTACCTCTCACCATTCTCCGCCAATTGAGTCGCCCGCTCAAGCGACTCGAATGTCCCGGCGTCGGTCCACCAGCCGCTGACAATATCAAACGTCAATCCGCCTTGTTTGGCGTAGTGCCGGTTTACGTCGGTTATCTCCAACTCTCCCCTGCCGGAAGGCTTCAGCTTTTTCACGACGTTAAACACTTCGGCGTCATAAAAATAAATCCCGGTCACCGCGAACTTGCTCTTAGGACGTTTTGGTTTTTCTTCTATGGAAATTATCCGATCTCCCCGCATTTCCACTACTCCAAAGCGGCAAGGATCGGCTACTTCTTTGATCAGGATCTTGGCGCCACGCGTCTGTTTTAAATACTTTTCCGCGAAAGGGGTCAAATCGTCCTGAAAAATATTGTCCCCCAAAATAACGATCATTTTATCCGAGCCGACAAAATTTTTCGCCAGGCCCAGAGCCTGGGCGATGCCGCCGGCCTCGTCTTGGACCTTATATGTAAATTGGCAATTAAATTCCTTCCCGCTCCCCAACAGATTGACGATATCCCCCATGTGCTCGACGCCGGTAACGATCAGGATCTCTTCAACCCCGGCGTTGGTCAATTTTTTTATTGGATGATAGATCATCGGCCAGCGACCGACCGGTAAAAGATGCTTATTGGTCACTTTGGTCAATGGATAAAGGCGTGAACCGGTCCCGCCCGCAAGAATAATCCCTTTGATTTTTGGCTTCATGATTTATGTCCCAATACTTTTTTCTGGACCGCGATCAGCTGATGGATCGCCTTCCCCCCCTGGTCAACCAGTTTATCCAGGGTCGCTTTGGAAAAAGGCTCCTGCTCCGCCGTCCCCTGGATCTCAACCAGCCGGCCGGAGGCGGTCATCACCAGGTTCAGGTCGACTTCCGCCTGAGAATCCTCGTCGTAGGCCAGATCGACCAGACAATCCGAATCAACCACTCCCACACTGACCGCCGCCACGAATTCCTTGATCGGCACGGGACCAATCGCGTCATACAGAGCGACAAAACTGCCGGTGATCGCCGCGGTCCTGGTCCCGCCGTCGGCCTGAATAACGTCGGCATCGATGATCACTGTCTTCTCCCCCAGTTTTTCCAGATCGACCACGGCACGCAGAGCCCGGCCGATCAGCCGCTGGATCTCGTGGGTACGTCCTTTGACCCGGCCGTTGCTTTCCCTCTGGTAGCGGCCGCTGGTCGCGCCCGGAAGCATCCCGTATTCCGCCGTGATCCATCCGGAGCCTGTTCCTCTTTTATGGTCAGGGACCTTTTCCTGGATCGACGCGCTGCAAATGACTTTGGTGTTCCCCATCTCGATCAAGACCGACCCGGCCGGATACTTCAGGTATTTTCTGATTATCCTGACCGGCCTGGTCTGATTGGGGGTCCGGTTATCAGATCTTTTCACTTCTCTTCCTTAACCTGGGTCGTTTTTGACAACTGCTCACGCCCCGCCTTGATCGTTCTCAATATTCTGACCGAGGTCGCTTCCAGATTGGCCAGAACTTCATCGGCGTATTTATCCGCTCCTCCGCGGATCTCTTTGGCCAGCTGGTAAGCCTGCTCAATTACCTCTTGAGTTTTGCCTTCAAATCCCTCTTTATGCGGCTCATGTCCCTCTCCTCCCACTTGAGAATGAACAGCCGCATCGCCGGCGTCATGGCGCACGATTGCCTTCTTGGCAAAGTCGGAACCGCCCTGCAAAACCAAACGGATCTTATCGATGATCGAAAGGACCTTCACTTCGTCAACAATAACTTTCTTGGAAAACGGGACTTTGGTACTGTCGAGAATAATCGATTCTAAAGTATCCAGCAAACCTAATATTTCCATGTTTTTAACGCGCTCCTTTTTTTAGCTTCTGCAGGCGCTTGGCGACCGGACCGGGGACCAAACTGGAAACGTCACCGCCCAAACGGGCGATCTGCTTCACGAAACTGGAACTTAAATATGAATAGCGGTAATCGGTCATGAGAAAGACCGTTTCGATCTCCGGCGCCATCCGGCGGTTGGTCAGCGCCATCTGAAATTCATAATCAAAATCGGAAACGGCGCGCAAACCACGGACGACCGCCCCAGCCTTTTTTTCCCGGACATAATCGACCAGCAGGCCGTCAAAGCTGTCGATCTCGACGTTATCGCAATGAAAAGAAGAAGATTTTAGCATTTCGAAGCGGTCCTTAAGAGAGAAAAAAGATCTCTTTTCCGGGTTCCTGATAATGGAGACAATGACCTTGTCAAAAAGCTTAGCAGCCCTCTCGATAACATCCAGATGGCCATTGGTGATCGGGTCAAAGCTTCCCGGATAAACTGCTATTTTCATGTTGTGTAAAAGTTTAAGACTGTTTCCCCGTATTTGGCTTCCCGGTACAATTTAATTTTACCATAGAACGGGTCCAATTGATGCTGTTTGCGGTGCTCCGCGATCAAAATTCCATCCGGCTTCAAAAGCTCCGATTCAGCGATCTTCTCAATGACCTTGGCAAGTATCGGACTATCGTAGGGGGCGCCGATAAAAATCAGATCGAACCGTTCCCCTTTCCCAGAGAGCAAACCGATCGCCCTAAGGGCGTCGGCCAGAAAGACTTCGGCCCGCTCGCTAAACCCGGTCAGGGCTAAATTTTCCCTGATCAGTTCGACCGCCTTCCGGTTAAGCTCAACAAAAACCGCCCGGCTGGCGCCGCGAGACAGGGCTTCAATGCCGACCGCGCCGGTCCCGGCAAAAAGGTCGAGAAATTCGCTCTCGACCGCTTTCGCGGAGAGAATATTGAACAGCGCCCCCCTGACCCGGTCAGTTAAAGGCCGAGTGTTCGATCCCTTGGGGGTTTTCAGCTGACGCCCCTTGACCAGCCCAGCGATTACGCGCACTTTCAATGTCCTTTTCTATCAACGCCTGGGCGGAAGCCCTGGCTTGTTGGATGATTTTTTCGTCCCTTATTATATCAGCAACCCTAAACGTTGGCAAACCAGACTGTCTGACGCCAAAAAAGTCTCCCGGACCGCGCAAACGGAGGTCGGCTTCGGCGATCTTGAAGCCATCGCTGGTCTCCACCATCGCTTTGATCCTGGCCTTGGCTTCCGGCGTTTTGGGATCGCCGACCAGGAAACAAAAGGACTGATCGCTCCCCCGGCCGATCCGGCCGCGGAGCTGATGAAGCTGGGAAAGCCCAAAACGCTGGGCATGCTCAATAACCATGACGGTAGCGTTGGGAATGTCTATCCCGACCTCGATCACCGTCGTGGAGACTAAAATATCAAGCTCCTTGTTCTTAAAGCTCTCCATGATCCGGTCTTTTTCAGCGCTTTTCATTTTGCCGTGCAAAAGCCCGATCCGGAGTTCCGGAAAGACCTCTTTTTGCAAATACTCCGCTTCCAGCGTCGCCGCTTTCAGATCGAGAGCTTCCGATTCTTCCACCAGCGGGCAGACAAAGAAGATCTGCCGCCCATCCAGGATCTTGGACCTGATAAAACCATAGCAATCCTTACGCCGCGCTTCGGTAATAAAAAAGGTTTTGATCGGGACCCGTCCGGGGGGCAAAGAATCGATGATCGTCCGGTCAAGGTCGCCGTATAAAGTCAGGGCGAGGGAGCGAGGGATCGGGGTCGCGGTCATGACCAAAACATGGGGGGCCGTCCCCTTATTAATAAGATTGGCCCGCTGGTGGACCCCAAAACGGTGCTGTTCGTCAATGACCGCCAGGCCCAATTTTTTAAACGTGACCTTGCCTTCAAGCAGGGCATGGGTCCCAATAAGCAGATCGGCGGTCAACTTCGCTTCTTTTTTACGCCGACCGGCGGTCCCGCCGGTCACCAGATCAAGGCTGATCTTGAATGGCTCGAAAAGCTGTTTTAGTTTGGTAAAATGCTGTTTTGCCAGGATCTCGGTCGGGGCCAGGATCGCCGCCTGATAACCATTCTTGATCGCGGCATAGGCGGCAAACGCGGCAATTATCGTCTTCCCGGAGCCGACATCCCCCTGGAGCAAGCGGTTCATCGGCCGGCCGGTTTGAAAATCCTGGAAAATATCGGCCATCGCCGCGGTCTGCGCGTCGGTCAGAGTGAACGGCAAGGCCCCCAGAAAATCATCTTTTAGGCGATCATCAACTGATAAAATAGTCCCGTCCAGCTCCTCTTTGTATCTTTTTCGGTTAAGGAGCAGTCCAAGCTGAAAATTAAATAACTCCTTATAGGCCAGGTAATTGCGGGCTTTTTCCACTTCCATCAGTTCTTCCGGGGCATGTATGACCAATAGCGAGCGCCGTTCTTTTTCGTCTTCGATCAAAGGGAGATATTTCTCCAGCACGGTCTTGATCACCGCTCTGATCTTTTTGGGATAGAGCCCTTCGGTCAATGAATAGACCGGAACGATCTTTCCCCCCTCGCCGCCGTCATCGATCTCAAAATCCCTGGGAAGGATCTGAAGTCGTCCGTCGTAATCGGAATACTCGAGTTTCCCGGAAATGACCAATTTCATTCCGAGGCGGAGAGATCTAAGCAAGAAGGGTTGATTAAACCAGACCGCCTGGACCCGTCCGGTTTCGTCTCCGATCAATCCTTTGATAATGGTAAACCTATTCCTGGTGACCTGCGAATCAATCTTTAAAAGTTCGCCGCGGATCACTTCATTATCGGCCGGATGGAGCTGGGAAATCGGTTTAATGGCTCGGCGATCGTCATAGCCGCGAGGGATAAAATAAAGGAGGTCAAGGACCGTGTTTACCCCGACCCTGGCAAAAATCCTGGCGAGTTTCGGACCGACCCCTTTGACGTATTGGACAGGAAGGTTTGACATTATTTTACTTTTATTATATACTATAAATCTATGAGTTATAAGTGCTTTTCCTGCGGTAAAAAAGCGGTTGTCGGCATGACCGTGTCGCACTCTATGCGCCACACCAAACGTCTTTTTAAGCCGAATCTGCAAAGAGTTTCTATCCTGGTCAAGGGGAAGAAAAAGCGGGAATATGTCTGCACCAAATGCCTGAAGGCCAATAAGGTCGCCAAAGCCCCCTGCTAACGCGGCATTAATCTTCTTTTCGTTTGAATCTCTGGGTCGCGATCTCGTCCATGAACTTCATTTCCAGGTCGCGCATCACCTTATTATATTCGTCAAGTTTCCTTTCCCGGTGCTTTTCCATGATCTTTTTGTCTTTCATCGCCTCAACAAGATGGGCCCGCTGTTCCTCCAGCTTTTTGCTCGAATCAAGGACTTTTTCGATCTGCTGGTCAAGATCGGTCTTTAAGACCTCGAGATGGGCTTTCCGGCGGAGGACCTTGTCGAAATCGGAGATCGGCCCGCGCTTAAAAACGCCGCGCAACTCCTCCTCTTTCCCATGCTTTTCATCTTTGATCTCTTCTTCCTTCTGTTTTTCAGTAAGATATTCCTGCTGTTTTTCGGCGAACTTCTCCTGCTCTTTTTTCTCTTTTATCCCCCTGACCTTCAGGACCGAATCGAGATCATATTTGAACTTTTTACCTGGTTTTGGCGCTGCCATTGTTTAGCCCTTTCTACCGGAAAATGCCGACTAACCGGTTGACCGTGTCTTCGTAAGATATTTTTTCAAACGTCCCCTGTTTCAGGAACTCGTTGACCTGGTCGATCTTGCTCAAGGCGAAATCGATTTTCGGGTTGCTCCCTTTGACGTAGGCCCCGATATTGATCAGGTCTTCGGCTTCCGAATAGCGGGCCAGGACCTCGCGCAGTTTGGCCGCCGCTTTCTTCTGTTCGTCGCCGGTAATGCTGGTCATCAAACGGGAAATACTGTGCGGCACGTCGATCGCCGGATAATGGTTGCGGGCCGCCAGGTCGCGCGAAAGAATGATGTGCCCGTCCAGGATGGAGCGGGCGTGGTCGGAGATCGGCTCATTAAAGTCGTCCCCTTCGACCAGGATGGTGTAAAAAGCGGTAATTGACGCGATCTCGGAAGTGCCGGAGCGCTCCATCAGCCGGGGCATCAGGGAAAAGACCGATGGAGTATACCCTTTGGTCGTCGGCGGCTCCCCCGCGGCAAGACCAATATCCCGCTGGGCCATGGCAAAGCGGGTGACCGAATCCATCATCAAGATGACGTGTTTTCCCCTATCCCGGAAATACTCGGCGATCGCGGTCGAAACAAAAGCCGATTTTAGACGGATCAGCGGCGGCTGGTCAGAAGTCGCAACGATCACCACCGATTTTTTAAGCCCCTCTTCTCCCAATGACTCCTCGATAAAATCTCGGACCTCGCGGCCGCGCTCGCCGACCAGAGAGATTACGTTAATGTCGGCCGCCGCGTTCCTGGCGATCATCCCCATGGTGGTCGATTTGCCGACACCGGAACCGGCAAAGATCCCGATCCGCTGTCCGCGGCCGACGGTCAATAGGCCGTCGATCGCCCTGACCCCAAGGCGCATCACTTCGGTCACCCGGGGACGCTTGACCGGATCGGGGGGGTCGGCGTCCAGGGGGCATTCTTTATCCCAATCGATCGGCCCCTTGCCGTCAATTGGTTCTCCCAAACCATTTAAGACGCGGCCTAAAATCGCTGGTCCAACCTTGACCATCAGCGGTTTACCGGCGGCGGTCACCTGCATCCCGGGAGCGATACCGGCGGTTGAGCCAAGCGGCATCAAAAGGACGCGGCCCTCCCTAAACCCGACGACTTCCGCGTAAGCTTCGCGGCTCTCTTTTTCCAAACGAATGGAACAGAGGTCGCCGACCGACACTCCGCCGACCTGCGCTTCAATGATCAAGCCGACCAACTGAACGACCTTGCCGATCACCTTGACCAGGTCGGCATGTTCGATCGCTTTATGATATTTGTCAAAATCAATGTCAACTGGCATATTAAGACTCTTCAGCGGCGACCTTATGGAGGGCTTCTTCGATCGATTTTATTTTTGTGGCAATGCGAGCGTCGACAAAACCAAGATTGGTCTCAATGATGCACCCGCCCGGTTCAATATTGGAATCTTCCAGGATCGAGAGGCTTTTTACCCCGTCCAGCATACCGGCCAGCCGGTCCTTGTAGCGCTTCAAATATTCGGCGTCTTCGCGATTGACCCTGACAATGATCTGTTCGCGGTCGGAAACCCTGCCAATCGCTTCGGTCACGATGTTCAAACAAACGTCGCGGTGCAAAGAGACCTCGGAACGGATAATTTGTTCGGCGACCCGGAGCGACAGGCGAAGAATTTCGCTTTCAGCGTCTTTAATGATGTTTTTTCTCTCTTTGACCGCTTCATTGACCGTCGCCAGGGCTTCCTGGATCTTCTGCGCCGCTTCTTCCTTCCCTTCAGCCCGCCCCTCTTCTACCGACCCTCTCCTGATCCGATCGGCCTCCGACAGGGCTTGATCAATGATCTTTTGGGCTTCAGAGCGGGCCCGGTCAAGATTATCTCCCGGCGCTTTAATGACAGCTGAAGGGATAGAAGAAACCGGAGCGGGAGGAATTTCTCGACGCGGAGCAGGCGCGACCGGATTGATCCGTTCGATCAGAACGGTCCCTTTTTCTTCAAGCCGGTCTCTCTTGATCAGTCCCATGGATTAAAAAACTTTTCCCGCGAAAAGCTGATGGAAACTTTCTTCGACCATCGGCCGAAGATGGTTTCTTTTCAGGTTCCGCGCCAATTCTTCGATCATTAAACGCTCCCTCGGCATGGCGGACAGGATCCCACCTTTTTCCTCCTCCGGCAACATAGACAGGAGAAAAGCGACCGTTTGCGGCCTTTCATACATTAAAAAGCTATAGTTCTTTTTTGTCATCGGAGGATAGTTGCGGGCGGGCGGCGGGTTCAGGCCAGCCCTTGGGGCGGAGGCGGCAGGAAGGGCAAGGAACCCCTGATAGTCCGAGAGGACCTCCTGCAAAGCTTCAGGAGACGGGGTCGGCAGATGGTTAATCCCCGCGGCGATCAGGTCGGCCAGTTCATCGGGCAAATAGCGGAGGACCCGGGAAGAAACGTCCGCTCCCAGGATCGATAAAAATATCGTCGCTTTTTCCCGACCGGTCAATGTCATATTATTCACTCAACCATTTTTTCAAGAGGTCGGCGATCTTTTCCGGGTTTTGCTCGACCGCGTTCCTGACCCGCTCAACGCCCGATTGGGCCGGCGGCGGAGGGGGATTTGGGACCGTCATTTGGGACCGCTCCGGCTCGCGGGAGATCTCTTCCCGCCGGCCTCGGCCGGAGATCAGCGACCAGAGCCAAAAAAGGAGGGCTAACCCGACAAAGCCGACCGTTCCCCAGATCACCCAGCGCCGGAAGTTGGCGGAGCTTAACGTAAACAGCTGATCCGGCTTCTTGGCCTTTTTAATGATCTTTTTATCCACCGCCGGGGTCGCCAGATGGAAAGGGACCTTTTGTAAAATAAGGATATCTCCACGTTTTTTATTATGGCCGACCGCCGCCGCGACCGTGGTAAAGGTCGCCTGCTTTAACTTAGCGGTCAGATCGATCCTGTTATCGATCAGGATCACGGTGTTGAGCTTTTTGATCTTAATATCTTTCAGCTTGATCTCTTCTTCCTTCATCGGCTGGATAGCCACGCTGACCTTGACGATCGAGCTGTTGGGGGGATAAAAGCGGTTGAGCAGTTCCTGCGCTTTTCCGGAAAGGTCCCGCTCCAGCTCCCGGAGCGCTTCGGTCTTGAGGACGATCTTTTCTCCGGGCGGGATCTCTTTTTCAACAACCGCCTTCGGCTCGTTTTTCAATTCCTCTTTTTTGGGATCCTCTTTCTTAGATGCCTCTTTCTTTGGTTCAGGCTGTTTTTCATCTTTTTTTACGGGTTCTTCTTTCTTTACAGGCGCGACCGCTTCCTTGGTCAAAATGACTTCAGGTTCGATAATTTGCGGGAGCATTTTGGCCGGAGGGGGCGGAGGGATCAACCCCTCGCCGATACCTCTAACCGATTGTCCGGCATTGGTCGAAAGGATCCGCCCGGAATCGTCGATCACCGTCACGTTCTCCGTCTGCAGGTTTTCGACACTGCTGGCCACCAAATGAACGATCCCATTGACCCGGGCCGGGATCAGTTCAAATCCAGGCCTCAAGCGGAGCAGGACAGAAGCGGTGACCGGCGCCACCGCGACCGCGAATAGTTTTGTTTCCGGAATAACAACCTGGACCCGGACGTCTTCGATCCCTTCGATCCGTTTAATGGTACGGGCCAATTCACCGGAGATCGCCCGGATCAGCTGGATCCGCCGGTCAAAATCGGTCGCCCCCATCTTTGTCTCGTCAAAGATCTCCCAGCCGACCGAGCCGCCGATCGGCAGGTTCTTTTCGGCCAAACCAAGACGGGACTCGTCAACCTTGTCCTTGGGAACGGCAATCGCCTTCCCACCCTCCCGGATATTGTAGGGGATCTTCAGTTCTTTCAGGCGGGCGACGACGTTGGCCGCGTCTTTGAGGTCGAGATTTGAATAAATAACGGAATAGCCGGGGTTGCGGTTAAAATCCCCGCTGGAACAGCCGCGGATAAAAAGGAATAAAGCGGAAAAAATGACAACCAGAACAACTCCGCCAACCAAGAGCATCCTGCGCAAATCAAAACCAGCCGGTGCTTCTGCCATCTAATTATTCCTTCCTTATATTTGCATTTGGGTTATTTCTTTAAAGGTGTTGACCGCTCCGTTAATTGTCGTGACCGCCATCTGGACCATAACGCTCGCCTTTGACTGGGCAACCATCACGTCATGCAGTTCAACTTCCCCCCGGGAATAACGGTCGATCATTTGATTGGCGTAAAATTCGGAATTGCTGACGCCGTTGAGCGCTTCGATCGTCTTATTAAGGA
Organism: candidate division WOR-1 bacterium RIFOXYB2_FULL_45_9; assembly: GCA_001771575.1. Lineage (GTDB taxonomy): Bacteria > Margulisbacteria > WOR-1 > O2-12-FULL-45-9 > XYB2-FULL-48-7 > XYB2-FULL-45-9. Next base: position 577,669 of record MEUD01000001.1, read on the forward strand.
CATCGTCAAACATGTTACCGCTCAAAGGCCGGTCGGGCGAAAAAGCGGCCGCGGAACCGAGCGGCGCGGCGGAGCTTGTCCCGGGCGCCTGTGCGATCAGCGAGTCGTCGCCGAGAAGCTGGGCCAAACGCAGGTCGGCGTTGATCGGTTGTATCGCCATGGTTTAATCCTCCTTATTGGATCTGCAGGGCGTCCTGCAGCATCTTTTTTGTCGCGTTGAACGCGGTAATGTTCGCTTCGTAATACTTCGACGCTTCGACCATGCTCGCCATTTCAGTCGACATCTTAACGTTCGGCATCATGACGTATCCCTGTTCGTCGGCGTCGGGATGGCCCGGGTTATAGACCTTTTCAAACGGGGCCTTATCATCGACGACCTCAACCTTGACCCCGCCGCCGGTCGCCAAACGATTTTCCGCCCGGCTCAAGGTCTGGGCGAAGGTGATCGGTTTCTCGGAGTAGACGGCGACCTTTCGCTTGTATGGTTCGCCAAAAACAGTCCGGGTGGTGCTGGCGTTGGCCAGGTTTGAGGCGATCAGCTCCTGGGTAATGCGCTGGGCATCCATGCCGTCGACGCTGATCCTCATCGCTTGATTAAGTCCCATGTTTCACCTACTTCCTTCCCTGCGAGGCGATCGACTTCAAGATCGCGATCTTTGAAGACATCAGCCTCACGTAGGAAGAATATTTCACGGAGTTGTCGGTCAAGTCGGATAATTCGTCTTCAAGGATAATGTCTTTTTTCTCCCGGCGCTTGACCGCTTTCATCAACTGCTCGTCAAATTCCATCGCTTCATAGCCCGGGGTCTTGACGTTGGCGATGTTCTGGGCAATTATCGCCTGGCGCTTGGTCGAGATCGTCATTGACCTTTCCAGCTGATTTAGGGCGTGATCAAATACTTCCATAGCCTATTTCAACCTCTTCTTTAAGGCGGTGATCGCCTTGTTCAAGACCCGGCAAACTTTTGGCCGGGAAAGATCAAGCTTTTCCGCGATCGTCTTTTGGTTTATCCCCTTGTGAAAAAAGAGCTCCAGGACCTGCTTTTGCTGGGCGGGAAGATTGCCGATCTCAAACCTGATCCGCTCCTTGAGCTCGGCAAAATCGGCGTCGGAGGCCGGATTCCCCTCGGTCGGCGCGAAGACTTCCGACCCGGTGGTCTGCATTTCTTCGATCGAAAGAAGATACATCAGCGCGGAGGCGGAAACGATCTTCTTGATCCGCTTGAGCGCCTGCTTGAATTCGTCTTCCGACAGCTCTTTTTTCTCCAGCAGTTTTTCGTCTTCTCCATCGTCTTTGTTCTTCTTGCGATCGATCACCGAGCTGACCCCTTTTTTGGCCAGGTCACGGACCATGACCTGGACCCGGTAAGGGACCGGATTGTAATTCTTCAGGCCATCGAGAATCTCGCCCCGAATGCGGTACGAAGCGTAGGTCTCGAACTTAACGCCGCGTTTGACGTCAAAGTTATCCCACGCTTTCATCAAGCCGACGGTACCGTCGGAAACAAGGTCGTCGTACTCGATGTTCGGGGGAAGCCCTTTGGCCGAGACCATGGAAGCGATCGAATGGACCAGCGGCATGTAAGCTTCCACCGAAAATGGAGCCCCTTTGACCACCGTCGCTTTTTTACTCATTTATCACCCGTTTCCGCCAGCCAGGTCGGCCGAGCGGCCGAAACCATCTGCCTGGCCAATTGTTCGATCAAAATGTCCGAAGTAAAAACCGAATATGTCTTGCTTGCTCCCTCTTCTTCCGCCGGTCCCAGCTTGGGCATTTTTAGCGTCTGTTTGAGCATCTCTTTGTAAAACATGGTCATGAATTCTTCTTTGACCTGTTCTTCACGGCTCAAGCCGGACGGGACCGTTTGCAAGGCCGCCGGTTCAAAAGCCACAGGAGTGATCCCTTCGATCATTAAATAACCTCCAATTCAGCTTTGATCGCGCCGCTCTTTTTTAGCGCCTGAAGGATAGCGATCATGTCTTTGGGAGAAGCGTTGATGGCGTTAAGCGCCCTGACCAGCTGGGAAAGGGTCGGCGTAGCCGGCACAACCTGGAGCTTGGCGCCGGTCTTATCAAGTCGCGCCCTGGTCACTGTTTGATACTGGTCGGCGGAGGCAACTGCTGAATCGCCAACCAGAGCCACGTCACGGATAGTAACATCGATCCCGCCGTAAGAAACGGCCACCGGGGCGATCACGACATTTTCGCCAATGACGATCGTTCCGGTCCGCTCATTGATCACGATCTTGGCAATGGTATCCGGAGTAACCCTGACCGCTTCGATCCTGGAGACCAGCGCGACGTAATCTTCCCCCGAATCGGAAGAGACCAGGATCGTTGACGCGTCTTTTGCTTCGGCGTTTAACCCGGCCCGATTGAGCGCCGCGGCCACTCGATTGGCCGAAGTGAAATCAGGTTGGTTCAAGACCAGGGTGACCGTCCCGGTTTTACTGGTAGTGACCAGGACCTCTTTTTCCACCAACCCTCCGGCGGGAATCCGGCCAACGGTCGTGGTTTGCTGTTTAACGTAAGGGAAAGATTCCGCCCCCACCACTACGTTCCCCTGACCGACCGCGTAGACCTGATCGTCTACCCCCTGCAAAGGGGTGGTTAAAAGGGTCCCACCCTGCAGAGAGGTGGCGTCGCCGACGGAAGAAACAGTAATGTCAATTTTGTCACCCGGCTTAACGAACGCCGGCAAAACGGCGGTCACCATGACCGCGGCGGTATTTCTGGTCTTGAAGTCGACCGCCTGGGGAATGACCCCCATTCTGGAAAGGACATTGGCCAGCGCCTGCTGGGTAACCTCGTTTTGCGAGCGATCCCCGGTATTGCGCAAGCCAACCACCAGGCCAAAGCCCATCAGCTGATTGTCCCTGGCTTCAAGAACTCGGGCAATATCTTTGAGGCGAACGGGAGGCGACGCGGCATAGCCGGCAGTGCACGCGCAAACAGCCAGTAAAATAAAGACCAACGCTTTTTTCGCTCTTTTCATTTCAGGCAATAATATCATTTCTTTTTGCTTTAGAAAAGCCAATTAATTATTCTGGTCAACCAACCGGGAGTTTCTGAATCGGCGACCGAGCCGGTCCCCTTGACCGAGACGCTCGCGTTAGCCACCTGATAGGAATAAACCGTGTTCGTGTTGGAAATGTCTTTGGTCCGGACCAGCCCGGTAAGAGTGATCTCCTGGAGTTCATTGTTCACTTCAACTTTGTGGTGCCCCTCGATCGATAAAATGCCGTTCGGCCTGATCTCGTTGATCCAGGCGGCAAATCTGGCCTGAACATTGCTCCCTCTGGTCGTTTGCCCCCCCCCGTCGTATTTGTTGGCTAGGTTGACCGTCGCCGAATTGTTGGAGCCTAAAACCGGCGCCAGCCTGGCAAAGGTCTGGGTGTATTTAAACGAAAGGTCGTCTTTGACGTCGGTCTTGGTATTGGCCAGGTTCCTGGCGTTGGAGTTTTCCAGGATAATAACATTGATCAGGTCCCCGATCTTATATGGTTTCTGGGGAGAGTAAGGAGAAGCGCCTTTTTCGCTCCAGAGCGAATCGGCGGTCGCCGCTCCAGCGACAAAACAACAAAGCGACAAAACAACAAATAGTTTTCTCATTTCAATTCCACCTCAACTTCCTTTTCTGATAAAACCTTACCGAACAAGATCTTCGGGGAATCCTTTTTTCTGACCTTGATCTGCTCGCCCAGATACCCGTTCTCCAGCGCCACCCCATCGGCCCTGATCCCGATATCAGACGCCAAAACAACAATGCTGACTTCGCTCCCGGTCCGGATCACCGCCGGATCGCCGATCATCCATTCAAAAACCGTGCTCCCGGCCGGGACTGGGATCTTGGTCTCCTTGCCGAGCATATTGTCCATTTCGGTCAAATATTTCCGCGGCAGCATCGCGACGTCTCTAACCTCGAACCTAAGATCGTCGGCCTTCAAGTCTTTGTTGCGCGGAATTTTTTTGGCCGCGACCACGATCTTTTTTAAGACTTCGACTTTAGCCCGAACAAAGATCTTGCTCGCTCCCGACACGGTCTTGACCTCAACGGGAAAGATCACGTTGCCGACCGGCTTAAAATCGGAAAAAACCGCCAGGACCTTACAGACAGCCGACGGATCATCCAGATCCAGGGAGGCGGAGTCCTTATCGTTAAGCTTGATCTCGACCCGCATTTCGCTCCTTGAGAAATCAGGATACCTGGTCTCGACGAACGACTTGATCGCTTCAACGATCTTTTCTTCCACCGGCGAAGCATAAGCGGCGCCGGCCGCGAAAAAAAACAGCAAACATACCGCGAAAATTCTTTTCATCAGGTTTATTGCTTCATTTTATCGAGCGAAGCAAGCATCCCCTCATAGCTTTGGACCGCTTTGGTCACCGTATCGAAAACCCGCTGGGCCATGACCATCCGCATCATTTCGGAAATAACGTCAACGTTGCTCTGCTCCAGCGAATACTGGTTGATCGAACCGTAACCGTCGGCGTTGGCGACACCAAGCACCGGCTCCCCGGAGGCCTCGGTCATTTGATAAATGTTTTGCCCAAGCGATTTCAGCCCGGCCTTATTGGTAAAGCGGGCCAGGGTAAGCTGGCCGACTTCGGTCAGGTCTTTTTCGTTATTGCGCGCGATCATGATCGTTCCGTCCTGGCTGATCGTCACGCTGGTCGTGTCGCTGGGAATGACGACCCCCGGCTCCAGAATACGACCGTTGGGGTTGACCAGGTTCCCGGCATCATCGACCCGAAAATTACCGGCCCGCGTGTAGGCTGGCGAACCGTCGGGCATTCGGACGACAAAAAAACCTTCACCCTGGACCGCCAGGTCGAGTGGATTATTGGTGACTTCGATCGCCCCCTGGGTGTGGTCCTTGGGAGTGGAAGCGATCCGCACTCCGGTCCCGTATTCCACGTTCACCGGAGTATTTTCCGACCCGGAGATCTCTTCATAGAGCATGTCCTTGAAACTTTTTTCAACGTAAAACAGCGACTCCATCTCCGCCCGGCCTTTCTTAAAACCGACCGTTTTGGCGTTGGCCAGATTATTGGTGATGTCGAGGATCTCGTCTTGAATGGTATCAAGTCCGGTGGCGGCGACATAAAGCGGTTGAAACATATTTTTTCCTCCCTGATTATTGCGTCGGCTTGCCAAGCTCCATGGCCCGGGACAGATTTTGATCGCGCGTGGAAATAACCTTGCTCATTACTCCGTTTAGCCGCTCCACCTGCATCATTTCCATCATCTGGTCGACGATACTGGCGTTTGACGACTCGACGTACCCCTGGATCAACCTGGGATCGTCGACTTCAGTCAAGACGGAAAGAGAAGAGCTCTTTTTAAACAGCGCGCCGTTGAGAGAGGTCAGCGAATCGGTCCCTTCCGGCTTGACCACCTGCAAACGATCGACGACCGTTCCGTCGACCTTAATTTCACCTTCCTGCGTAAACTCCACATCAGACCCGGGGGTCACCACGACCGGCCCCATTTTTCCCAGGACCGGAAGATTGCCGGCGACCGTGATCAACCGGCCGTCCTTATCAAGACGAAAACGACCATCTCTGGTATAACCTTCACCCCAGGGACCGGAGACCACGAAAAAGCCCTCTCCCCCTAGGGCGACATCGAGTTTATTGTTGGTCTTGACCAGCGCGCCGCTGGCGGACCGGTAATGGGTGCTTTCGACTTGCGGCTTCATTGAGGAGATCTTGTTCTGGGCGCTTTCCAACTCAAGGGGGAACCCTCTGACCACCACTTCAGATTTTTTGTAACCGGGAACTTCCGCACCGACCATGTTGTCCATCAGCTTTCTTACGCGTTGATCCGCAGTTTCCAGGCCGGCGCTTCCAATCTCGAGGATGCGGTCTGTCATGGTGGAAAAATTATAGACTGGCGGTATCTAAAAGTCAAACAAAGAAATTACGATAAATCCGTTCGGCCTCGGCCTGATATTTTTCTTTGATCTTCAAAAAATGGACCAGGTATGGAGCGGCATCGGCTTTAAACCAATCAGTAATGATCTTTTCGCTCACTTCAACATGGAACTGCAAACCGTAGGCACGGTCCCCAACGGAAAAGGCCTGACGCTCGACTTCGGAACCGATCGCCAGAAGCGTCCCGTTCTCCGGCAGATCAAAAGTGTCGCCATGCCACTGAAAAACCTCAAGGCTCGGAGAACTTCCGGCAAATAAGGGGTCATTTTTACCCGACCCGGTCAAATCAACCGTTCCCCAGCCGACCTCTTTTTTAGCTGCCCGATAGACTTTGGCCCCGGCCGCTTTGGCCAGCAACTGGGCACCGAGACAAACCCCTAAAAATGGGACCTTCTCGCCAATGATCCGCTTAATGAAGAGATCCTCTTCGGCTAAAAATGGGTAACGCTCTTCTTCATAAACGTTCATCGGTCCCCCCAAAGAAACGACCGCGTCCGCTCCGGTTATTTTTTCAGGGAAACGGTCCCCCCGCCAGGCTTCGATCGTTTGAAAAGGAAGCCCTCTCTTGACCAGGAATTCTTCGATCGTCCCCGGCCCCTCGCTTAATTCGTGTTTAATAAAATACGTTGTCATGGTAAAAAAAGGGAGCTTGCCGCTAGCGACAAGCTCCCAATTATAGCAAGTTCATTGATTAAGATACTACCACCCTCTGCCGCTCCACCAGCTCTCCCTTTTTCCCCTTGTTCCAACCGGAAACTTTGGAGAAATAGCCGGTTATTCTGGTGATCTGATCGACGTTCCTGCCGCCGATCAAAACCTGCTCCAGCTTTTGCGGAGTCAGTTCGGCCAGCGCTCTAGGTTCGATCCGGACCTTGTCATTTTGCCCATCGTAATGGGTATGGCGAAGATAGATAATCCCGTCATCGTCATAGGTCCATTCGATCTGCTGATTGTTTTCCAAAAAGGTGCTCAATTCATCGATAGTCATTTTTTTCACCTCCTTTCTTTTTAAACGGTCAACATGTCGTGAATAGATCGCTCGGCGAGCATCTGCTTCATCATTTTCTGCACGGAGCACAAGGTCTTGCGGACCCGGCACTTAACGCTGAAACGGCAATTTTTCCTGTTGAACAAACAGTGGTTGAGCATGATCGGCCCTTCGACCGCTTCGATCACTTCGACCAGGCTGATCTTTTTTGGGTCGCGGGCCAGCTTCAACCCTCCCCCTTTTCCTTTGCGGGTCGAAATGAACCCCCGCCGTGCCAAAAGCCTGGTAAGTTTGTTGAAATGGTTGAAAGGAATGTCGATCTCTTCGGCCAGAGGACGGCTCTGGGCGCCGCCATCAAGAGCCGCAAGCTTGACCAGGAGCCTTAGCGAATAATCAGCCGCTCGTGTAATATTCATAATATGCGCATGTTATACTTATTATGGCAACCTGTCAAGCGGGAATTTCCGCTTGACGGGATTTACTTCAACTAGAACTTATATCCGAGCTGGACCTGAATTTTTGCCGGATCGACGATATCGATCCCCGCCTCAACGAACATTGGCGGACGGCCAAAGACATTATCAAACACAAAAGAGAGGGCCAGTCCGGCTTTTGTATCGTTATTGCCGAAATACCCAACAATACCTAAGCCAAGAGAAAGAGGCATTCTCCCCATACTGGACAAGGCAAACTTGCCTCCGGCGAAAGCGATCATCGGGTTCCTTCCGGTGTTCGCTTCCATCCCAAAACGGAGGCTCGCTCCGCTCCCCAGATATTCCTGGAAGATCAGACCCAAAGCCGCCCCATCGCGAATGCCGCCGACCATCGCCGGCTGAAGGGCAAACGATCCGGAAGCGAGAACGATTACGGAAACCAACATAACGATTACTTTTTTCATTTTTTTCCTCCTGTTTATTTTAACCGTTCATATCCCAGCGAAAGATAATACTGATCGGCTCGGGCCAAATTCTCGATCGCCGACAAAAACTGGACCAGCGCCAATCTCGCCGCGTTCGCTTCTTCCGATTTAACGTCCTTTAACTGCGTGATGTTGGAAAAATACAGGTCGGCCCGCTCCTGCGCGTTGACGATCTCCGGCATCAACTCGGTCAGCCCCCGGTACTGGGCGTCAAGCCGGCTTCGCCAGCCGCCCGGGTCGACATTTTGCGGCGAATATGCAAGGACCGAAAACTCGGTCGCCTCATCGCGCATCGCTAAAGCAACCTCATCAAGCCGGTCGGCCAGGTCTTTGCGCTCGGCAAAAGCGCTCGCCTTGGCCGCGTTCGCCAGATGAGGACCCGAATTCCTTTGCAGGAGCTCCTTAACTTCGGTCAACAAAGATTTGATCTCCCCTTCTTTTTCGAACGTTTTATGCAATTTACCTCCCCAGCCGACCAACTTGTCGTCGCCGCTCAAGTTGACGTATACCGGGGAAAAATAGGCCGACAGCGCGGCAAAGCCCCTTTCGTTAAGATATTCTTTTATGTCGCCTCTCCCTAATATCGGATCGATCGAAGCGATCGCCAGGTCAAGCTCTTTGACGATCCGTTCGTCGTAGGTCGAGGTTGAAATATCGCGCCAGATCAGAGCCAGCCATTTATAAAGAAGGGCTTTTTCGTAGCGGGCGGCGATCCAGCGGGGAGAGTTCTCGGCAAAGACCGGGAATTTATCCAGCTTAGGAGGGACCAAAGAAACGTAGAACTCCCTGGCCGCCTCAAGCTCACTCCCGGCGATCATCGGCCTGACCTGCACCCGATACTTGGTCAGGGCGAACCCGCGCAGATCGTAGTACTTCCAATTCCCCAACAGATCGGTCTTGCTCTGCCGCTGGCTGTTTGACGACATAACCGATAATTTTTCAATCGAGGTGTCGACCCATTGCCAATGGGCGAAATCGAAATATTCCAGGGTCGGCTCCAGCGGAAGCTGGCTTTCGCTATAGTTCCTGATCTCCCAGCTTAAAAGAAACGATGGTTTGTTGTCGATCAAAGCGAGGCCGGGAGGCAAAAGAAGCGAGCCGCTCCACCGGACCTCGGCCGTGCCGTAAGGCGGCGGGGCCAGGTCAAGGTACAATTTCCCCAGATCAAGCTCCGCTCCCCAGGCAAAACGGCCGCAGACCACCGCTAAAAGGAAAGATAATAATATTTTTTTCATTTCTTAACCACCCGATCAAAGAATTTAACGGTCCGCTCCATAACTGCCGGCCAGGCGGCGGCAAACTCATGAGGCTCCCCCGGGTATCCGTAGAATGATACCTCTTTTCCATTTTTTTTCAAGGCCTGGTCGGTTCGCTTCGACCAGTCAATCGGGACCGACTGATCGGCGGTCCCGTGATGGATCATGACCGGGGCCAAGACCTTATCAAAATAATTGATCGCCGAGAGTCGGCCCCAAAATTCCGGATTGCTTTCCGGCGACCCAAAGCGAGCAAGGATCCTTTCGGCGATCGCCTGGTTCCCTTTGCGGCGCCAGAGCCAGCGCGAGAAATTATCGCGGTAATCGGCGCTGACCGGAGCGAAAAGGACCGCCGCTTTCACCAGTTCCGGCCTGGTCACCAAAACATTGAGCACCACCCCGCCACCCATGGAGTGGCCAAGCATACCGATCCGCTCCCCGTCAAAAAAGGGATAGTCGCTCCGCTTAACCGCCAGAACAGCGTTGATGGCGTCTTCAACGTAACCGAGGCGGAACCCGGCGTCAACATCGTCGTCTTTATCGGAGAAGGCGTGGTTGCGGTAGTCGGGATGGATCACAATATAGCCGCGGCGGGCCAAATAATCCTGTTCCCGCTTCAACCCGCGGCCGTTGGTATATATCTTTGGATTGATGTAGCCGTGGTTGAGGATCAGGACCGGAAAGGGCCCCTTCCCGGAGGGAACATTCATGATCCCCGATATTTTCAGGTCATTACTATAGTATGTAATGTAATAGCGGGTATATTTTGCGTTTCTGGCCAAGACCCGCCCAAGCTTAAGATCGCGGCCGACCAGGCTTTTCTCCATCAAACCCGGCAGAGACGGCGAGCTCTCTCCAAAAACAGGAAAGACCAAAAGGAAGAGTAAGATCGCGGCTATTGGCAACTGCACCTGACTATTCTGCCATTAAAATATCGGTTTGCCAACCACCTTATTTATCTTCGCTTTAGCGATCTCAAGATCGTACTTTGCCCCCCAGAGAGTGTTCTCGGCGGCGGTAAGAGCGGTCCGGGAATCGAGCAGGGACAAGAAAGTGGTGATATGCTGTTCATAGTTGACCTCGCTAAGCCGCATCGTCTTTTGCGCCAGGTCAGCAGCCGCCTGGGCGGCGGCGATCTGTTCTTCCGCCGCCTGATATTCCAGGTTGGCGGAGCGGACCTCAAGTTCGATCCCATCGCGCAATTGGTCCCCCTGCGCCCGGGCGGCTTGATAGCCGGCCTCGGCTTCCGCCACTTTCCCCCTGGTCTCAAAACTGTCAAAAATATTCCAGGAACCGCTTAAAAACACCTGCCAGGAATCCAGGTCAAGGTTCAGGCCGGCCGCTGGATAATACGAGATAGACCGGCCGCTGGAGCCGACCAGCATGAATGACGGCCAATAATTGGCCGCCGCCAGACCGACGCTCTCTTTGGCAATGGTCAGCCCTTCCCGAAATGAACGATAATCGGGCCGCTCGGCCAAAGCCTGGGCCAGGAGCTCCGAAAAAGCGGGAAGGCTTGACGCGCCGGTAAACGAGATGTCTTCGAGCTCCCGCTCTGAAACGCTCCCTCCACCCAATAAATTATTGAACGCCGCTTCCGCCAACTGCAAGCCGGAACGAGCTTTGATCCTAGCGACTTTGTTATTTAAAAGCTCGGTTTCGATCCTCATGACCCCTTCCCGTCCGATAATACCGGAATCATAATAGATCCGGGAAAGCTTCAGGTATTTCTCCAGCGACTCCCCCGCTTTTTCGACGACCTGTTTCCCTTTCCGGGCTTTGAGAACGCCGTAATAAGCGCTGGTAACGGAAAAAGCAACATCGCTTTCGGTCCGGCGCAATTCTTCCCGGGCACCTCTGTATCCCGCGCCGGCGATGGTCAACAGCTTCGGCAAACTGACGATAAAGACCGGCTGGGTGAGCGATAAAGTGTAAGTTTTTATGTCGGCCGCTTCATTGGGAGGAACGATCGACTCCTGATAATACTTCCCAACTCCCCCTTCCAATTTGAGCCGGGGGAAAAGGGCCGATCTCGCCTGGACCAGCCTGCTGGAAGCGGCGTCAAGGGTCGCTCTCGCGGCGATAACCCGAGGGTTTTTGGCCAGGGCCAGCTCGACCGAGTCGTTCACGGTCAAAGCGCCGGCGGGACCGATCAGCCCCAAAACAACGATCAACAGGCACGCTATTTTCCTCATCGCTTTTCCTCCAAACCGTCCGGCCGCCGGGCGAGCCGTCTTTCGATCGCGTAGTAAAGGGTCGGGACAAAGATCAGCGTGATGGTCACGGAGACCACCAGTCCGCCAATTACCGTGACCGCCATCGGCTTCCAAAAAGTGGACCCTTCGCCACCGCTTAGCACGATCGGCATCAACCCAAGGATGGTCGTCAGCGACGTCATCAGGATCGGACGGAGCCTGCTCCGGCCCGCCTCTTTGATCGCCTCTTCAAGTCCGGTCCCGCGCGACCGGAGGATATTGATAAAGTCGACCAGCACAATCGCGTTCTTGACCGCCACGCCGGTGACCAGGATCAAACCGATAAACGCCATAACGCTGAACGAGATCCCGCTCAAGAAAAGGGCCCAAACGACCCCGACCAGAGCGAAGGGGATGGAAAACATAATAATGAACGGCATCAGAAAAGATTCGAACTGCGCCACCATCACCAAATAGATCAAAGCGATCGCCAAAAGAAGGGCGATAAAAAGCGAGCGGAAACTTTCCGCGATCTGCTCCGAATTACCGGCGATCTTGACCGTCACGTCGTCGGGGAGGCTGGTCCCGGCCAGGACCCCGCGAATATCGCCGGTAATGTCGCCGAGCGACCGGCCAAAATAATCGGCCTCCACTTTGACGATCCGCTGTTGGTTCTTGCGCTGGATGACCTGCGGTCCGCCGCGCAGACTAACCGCCGCGATATTCCCCAGCGCGATTGTTTGGCCCGTCCGGGTAGTGATAAAAACGTTCTTGATGTCTTCAATTGAGCGGCGGTCGGACTCCTTGAGCTGAACAAAGATGTCGTACTGGTCGCCGCCGACCCGGTATTTGGAAACCGCGGTACCGTAGAGGTAAGCGCGGGCCGCCATCGCCACGTCGTACATGGAAAGCCCCAGGCTGGCCGCTTTTCGGCGGTCGACCTGCAGGGCGTATTCCGGGATCGCCTTTTCCCTGGAAAGGGTCGGGTCGACAACCCCAGGTATTTTTTCCAATTTACTCTTGAGCTGATCGGCGACCGCGTCGATCTTGTCAAAATCGGTGCCGTAGATCTCCAGCGTCACCGGCTTGCCGCCACCCGCCATCTGGTTGGCCCCGCTGGAAGCAAAATCTATCCCTTTTAGTCCGGGGATCGCAAAAGCCAGTTCAGCGATCGCCCGCTCCAACTGCTTGATGTCCCGGCGCCGCTGATCAAGGGGAACGACCTTAAGATAAAGACGTCCGTAATTCGCCCCGGTCTTGGAAGAGAGGCTCATCCGTCCGGCGGTCGATCCGGCGCTGACCATGACGAATTCGGTCTCCGGCACTTCCCGGCGGATCCGCTCCGCCAGGCGGCGCATCGCTCCGGCGGTCTGGTCCCAGCGACTGCCGGCCGGCATCTCCACCGTCGCGGTGATCAAGCCGCTGTCCTGCTCCGGAAAAAATTCACTGCCGGTCAAGGTAAAGAGCCCCATGCTAAGAACAAAGAAAAGGGATAAAGAGACCAGGACCTTCCGCCGGTTGGCAAGCGCCCAGGCGAGGAGCCCCTTATACCAGGAATCGATCGCTTCAAATATTTTTTCGCTCCGGTCATGGAAATTCCGCCAAAACCCCGGCTGGTCTTTCTTTTCGTCCAACCTGATCATTTTGGCGCAAAGCATGGGGGTTATGGTCATCGCGGTCACCAGCGACATTGCCATCACGACGATCGAAATGGCGGCCAGCTGATTAAAAAAGATCCCGATAAACCCCTGGACCAAAAGGAGCGGGATAAAGATCACCAGGTTGGTGGCGGTGGAGGAGATGACCGCGCTGGCAACCTCTTCGGTCCCGGCGATCGCCGCTTCCCGCGGAGGCTCGCGTTTACCATCAAGATGCTGGTAAAAGTTTTCCAGGACGACGATCGCGTCGTCGACCACCACCCCAATCGAGATAATGATCGAAGCGAGAGAAATAATGTTGATGGTCGCGCTGGACGCCGACATATATATGAATGCCGCCAGGATCGAGATCGGGATCGCCAGCGAAACGATGAACGAACCGCGAAAGTTGCGCAGAAAGAAAAGAACGGTCAGCACCACGAAAAAGAACGACCAGTACAGGGTCTGAGTCAGTTCGTCGATCTGGCGGACGATCGATTCGGAAGTGTCCTGCACGTAAGTGATCTTCACGTCCGGCGGAAGTTCCGGCATCAGCCTGGCCAGTTCGCGGCGGATCGAGTTGACCACGTTGACCGTGTTGGCCCCCGATTGTTTTTGAACCTGGATCATCACCCCCGCTTTGCCGTCAACCTCGGTCAGGTTGTCCTGTTCCTTGAAACCGTCGCTGACGGAAGCGACGTCGGACAAATAGACGGCCTTGCCGTTGTAGCTCCCGACGATCGTCTTGCCGATCTCATCGATCGAGCCAAACTCCCCCGGGACCCTGATCCCGTATTCCAGAGCGCCGGATTTGATACTGCCGGCCGGAACCGAAAGGTTGGCCGACTGCAGGGCCAGGTTGAGCTGGTTGATCGATAAATGGTAGGCCTTAAGCCGCCCCCGGTCGACGTTGACATTGATCTGGCGGACCAGGCCGCCGAGAATATTGACGGTCCCGACGCCGCCGATCCTCTTGAGCGCCGGAGAGATCTTTTTATCGGCCAGCTGGTAAAGGGACGAGTACGACTCGTCGGCGGAAACACCAAAGACCAGGACCGGGATCTGCGACAGATCGAACTTAAAGATCGTCGACGGCTGGATGTCGTCCGGAAGCCGACTGCGGATGAGGTCCATTTTGTCGCGGACATCGGCCGACGCCGGATCGAGATCGGTCCCCCACTTAAAAGCGATCGTCACGGTGGAAATGTTCTCGGAACTGTCGGAGGTGATCCGATCGATGTTCGGCACGGTCGCGACCGCGTCTTCAATAACTTTTGAGACCGACGTTTCAATGTCTTCCGGCCCCGCTCCCGGATAGGGAGTGATGATGGTCAGGGTCGGGATGGAAATATTGGGAAGAAAATCAAGCGGCAGTCGGGAAAAGCTATAATACCCAACGATCAAAAAGATCAGATAAAGGGAGATGGTAAATAACGGCCGGGTGACGAACCTTTTGATCATTGCTTAACTACCTCGACCCGGGACCCGTTTTTGACCACCCGCTGTCCAAGGACGATCACTTGATCAAGAGGGGAAAGGCCGGATGTGACCTGAACAGTGCTCCCGTTTTCAAGGCCAAGCTCGACCGGCCGCTTCTCCGCGATCCCCTGCCTGACCAGATAAACGTATTTTTCCCCATCTCCCAGGACCGCGTCAAACGGGATCAGGGTCGCGTTCACCACTCTTTTCAGCACCAGATCGACCCGGGCGAACATCCCCGGCTTGATCCGGCGGCGCTGGTTGGAAAGCATAATCTCGATCTGGGTGGTCCGGCTCATCGGATCGATCACCGGACGGACGTTGCTGACGACGCCGCGGAAAAGTTCGTTCGGCAGGGCGTCGAGGGAAATATCGGCCTGGGTCCCTTTGGCGATATTAGAATAATATTTTTCAGGAACATCGGCGTAGATCTTGACCCGATCGATGCCGTACACGACAAAGACCGGCGAAACGCTCCCGCCCGCCTGGGAAGTGACCTGATCCCCAACCCTGACCAGCTGGATCCCCACTACCCCACTGATCGGCGATTTGACAACCAGGTCTTCATAAAGGTCGTCGGTCGGATCGATCCCGGCGACGTAAGAGAGAAGCTTGCTTCCCTTGCTGACATAATCTCCTTCTTTAACGTAGAGCTCTTCAACCCGGCCGGTCGTCCGGGGACGAACCGAGACCTCGGTCTCCGCTTTAATGTCGCCGTTCAAGATCAATCTCTCTTCGATCAATCCGATCCTGGGAGAAACCGCCACGACCGGGATCACCCTTTCGGACTTGACCTCTTTTCCCCCTCCCAAACGACTGACCAGTCGAAAACCGAACAAGAGTACAATAATGATCAAGACCGCCAAAATTATTTTTTTATTCATGTTTCTCCCCTTTCATAGCTTCAGCGATCTTTTCCATGATCGAGAGAAGGGTCTCCCGGTCTTTGGAAGTTATCCTGCCGAAAATATCGGTCAAATGCCGTCTTTTGGCCTCCCGAACGTCGTCATAGAGCTTTTTCCCTTCCTTGGTCAGCCCGATCCTGACGATCCGGCGGTCCTCGGGGTCTTCGCTCCGTTCAACAAAACCATCGCGCAGAAGACGGTCGACCATGGTGGTCACGTTGGCCAGGGTGACACCGAGCGCCGCGCTGATATCGGACATCTTGCAGTTTTTATGTTCGCGCACGACCCTCATCACCAGGCATTGCGGCATGGTAATGTCGCAATTATCCGGGAGGTCGCGCAATTGAAAACTATTTATGACCACCGGAGCTAATTCTTCCAAACGATCCACAAAGGACTTCAGACTGGCGTCAACCATTCGGCACCTCTTTATTGGTTAAGCTACTTAATAGTTTAGTATGTTAACTATTATTTGTCAACCGGGGAAGTTGGCCGCGCTACCTGGAGAGGCGGTCGAGGCTCTTTTTGAGGCGGGAAGCGGTGCCGGTTCCCGGAGAGATCGGCCCGCCCTTTAAAATACGGACCCGGGAAAAAGGGAGGGGAAGAATATATTTGTCCCAGCGCCAGAAGAGCTTTAAATTTAACGGTGAAAACAGGCCGACCGGGACGATCCTGACCCCCGCCTTTTCCGCTAAAAAAAAGACCCCCGGTTTGACGGCAAAGGGAGGGCCGGACGGACCATCGACCGCCACGACCGCGTCGTACCCTTCTTTGATCAGTTTGATCATCTTGCTCATCGCCCGGGCGGTCGCCAGCTTATCGCGCTGGAAATTGACCGCGATGATCTCATAACCAAGCCAGCGGGCGCAGTTAGACAGGACCCGTCCCCGCGGCTCCGCCGAGACCAATAAAACGACCCTTCGAAAGCGGTAAAGATAGAACATCACGAAGGTCGCTTGGTGCCAGACCGCAAAAATAACGCTCTCCCCTCTTTTTTCAAAACGCTCCCGCCAGGGGATATCGTAGCGGATAGTTTTGCAGACCAAGGTCCAGGCAAGGTAGAGCATGATTGAAGCGGCATATTCCAGTAATCGGCGCATCACCGGCATTTTAGCACACCTATATAATGTATAATAATTAAGCCATGAAATTACTACTGATCCAACCATCAATGTACCACCAGGTCGGCAAGCTTTTGAAGTTCAAAAAAGCCTTTATCCCCTCGATCACCATGCCGACGCTGGCCGCACTGACCCCGCCAGATATTGAGGTCGAGATCATTGACGAGCATGTCGATGAGATCAATTTTGACTCCGGGGCCGACCTGGTCGGGATCACCTGCCATACTTTTTCCGCCTCCCGGGCGTATGAGATCGCCGACCTGTTCCGCCAAAGAGGGACCAAGGTCCTACTGGGCGGGATCCATCCGACCGTCCTGCCGGACGAAGCAAAGGAACACGCCGACGCCGTCATCGTCGGTGAAGCGGAAGACGCCTGGAGCGAGATCATCGGCGACCTCCGAAAGAACGAGCTCAAGCCATTTTACCGACCGACGTTCCCTGACTTAAAACGGCTGGTCATCCCCCGGATCGACCTGATCAACCTGGACAAATACCAGCGGATACCCCTTTCCAAACTGCCGACCATCCCGCTGGAAACATCGCGCGGCTGTCCTTTTTCCTGCGACTTTTGCCTGGTGACCAGTTTTTACGGCTGTCACCAGAGGACCAAACCGATCGAGAACGTGATCGCCGAAATCAAAGCGATCGGCGCTAAATATTATTTTTTCTGCGACGTCAATATCGGCGCCGACCAGCAACGGGCCAAAGCGCTCTTTACCGCGCTGATCCCGCTCAAGATCAAATGGGCGGGACAATTCAACGTCTTCGCCGCCCGGCATCCGGAAATGCTCCGGCTTGCCCGCCGGAGCGGCTGTTATGCCGCTTATCTGGGGATTGAAAGCATCAACGAGGCGAGCCTGCGCAGTGTCAACAAAAGGATCAACAAGGTCTCCGAATACGAGGAACAGCTGAAGATCTTCCATGACAGCGGGATCCCGATCCACGGCAGTTTTGTTTTTGGGCTGGACGAGGACGACGAGGCGACCATTGACCAGACGGTGGAATTCGTCGATCGGAACCAGATCGACAAAGTGACCTACTATTTTCTTTTTCCGATCCCGGGGACGGCGCAGTACAACCGGATCAAAGCGGAAGGGAGAATGGTCCACGATAAATACTGGCTCGATAAGACCCACCCGCTCCTTGATGTCCATTATCAGCCGAAAAAGATCAGCCGGGAAAGATTACTGGAAAAATTCTGGGAAGCGAACGATAAGACTTTTTCCTGGGGATCAATCGTCAGGCGGCTTTTTATTCCGCCACAGCCTCAAGCCCTGACCTCTTTTGTCTCCAACATTTATTACCGGAAGATGAACCAAAAGAGGGAACTAACTTTTTCTTAATTTAGCGTTTTGCCGCTCTTTTAATTCCAGGTAGGACTCAAAGAGTTCGACCTGCCGCTCGTCGCTCTCCCCCTGCCAGAGCTGATGGACATTTTCCGCAGACAGCGGCTGGTTTTCAAAGTCCGGCTCCCGCTCCAGCCTGATCCCCGACCTTTCCAACGCGGCCCGTAAAAATGGCCAGCGGTAAGCGTGGCGGTCCCAGCGGACAAAATAGCCCGGGAGAACCCCCTTATTTTTCGCGTAGATCGTGCAGGGAACGAACAGGTCCTCTTCCGCCGCGTCGCGGTAATTTGCCTGGTATTCCGTTATAACCCGGTCAATCAGCTCATCACTTGGTTCGACCGCATGATCAGCAAGGAATTGCCGCAGGTACGCTCGTCCTTTCGGGCTGTCCAACCCTCGGTTATAAGAGTTGAAATCAGCGATCATCCCCTCTTTATACTCCCCGGACAATAAATTATAGGTCCGCTCTCCGATCAAGACCTGCCCACGGGAAACCGCGTGCTGAAGGCGGGCCGCCTGGTTGACGGCGTCGCCGATGACCGTGTATTCAAGTTTACTGCCGACGTGCCCGACATTTCCGGCGATCACCCGTCCGGTATGAAGACCGATCGTCACGCCGAGCGGCTTGATCCCGTAACGTTTGAAGGTCGCCCGGATGCCGGGATCAAGGTTTAGGCGGCGCAATGCCAGCTGAAGCTCGATCGCCGCGGTCACTCCCCCCTCAACATCGCCGGATTCTCGGCGGGGAACGCCGAAATTTCCCATGATGCAATCGCCGATATGCTTATCGACCATTCCGCCGTAGCGGGTAATGATCGGATCAAGCCGGGCGAAGAGACGGCTCAAAAGGCCGACAACCTCTTCCGGCAGGTCCCGCAAGATATCAGACAGGGCGGTAAAACCGGAAACATCGGCAAACATGATGGTCGCGTCGTCGATCTGCCGGCCGCGCAGAGCGAGATAATCGCGGGAGCGGAGCAGATCGTAAACTTTTTCGCCGACGTATTGCCGGGTCAAATTGTTCCGCTCTTCCTGCAGGACCTTGATCATGATCCCGGTCGAGATCAATTCGGCGAAAGCCTGTCCCGACTTGAACTGATGGTCGAGCCGGGCGGTCTCTTCCGGGGTCATTTTTTCCGGGATTATCTCCGGATTGGTCACTTCAAGACAGCCCAAACAGACCGCCTCGCCCAGTTCATTGTATTTAAAGATGGAAGTAATAAAGTACGAAGCGACCCCGACGATCTTGAGCAGGAATTCGTTTTGCGGCCGCCGGGAAAATCTCTTCGCGTCCTCGATCATCAGGCGAAGAGGAAGAATGGCCGACGTTCTGACGTTGCCGATCGCCCGGCTAAGCTCCTGCCTGACTATCCCGACCGGCTGGCCTCCCCTGGCGCTTAATTGCTCGATCTTGCTCCCTTTGCGGATCTTTTCTTCCCGCAGGTTTTCATTGGTCGAGCCGGCCGATACCAGCTTAATTCTGGTCCCGTCAGCCACCACCGGAATGATCTCCCCTTTTTTAACTCCGGCTTCTTCTAAAGTGATCGGTTTAAGCTCGATCAGCGCGTTCCTGTCCCCCAGCAGTTTGGTCGCTCCCTGGGCGACCTCCCCCATAAGTTCTCCGGCCGCCCCGCCGACCACATGTTTGATCAATTCCGAACCGGGACGGATCTCCCGTTGAAAAAGCCGGCGGCGTCCGAACCGGTCATTGACGACGACCAGGTCTTCCCTGACCATCCGGCTCCACTCTTCCCATTCGGCAATGGTCAAATATCTCCCTCGCTCATCAGCGATCTCCCCTTTTGACTCTTTCGCGGAAAGAGTCAAGCCCCCCCCTTTCTGCCTTAAAGGGACGATGTCTGAACTTTCCAACGTTTCTCCCGGGATCAAATAGCGATACGGGATGCCGATCTGTCCGTCGGGTCCGACCACCAGCCAGCCGGCCGCTTCAGAATCTGGAGAACGGCCGATGACCTGGTAAGCCCATTTGGTCACCACGTCCAGCATCTCGGTAATATTCTCCTCAAGCGACTTCCCCTGGCCATCGCGATAGATCGCGCTCATGATCTCGATATAGGCCTGATTCCCCAGGCCAAGATAATGGAGCTCGCTCCGCGCTTTGGAGAGGAGGGTTTCCTGCCGTTTTTGGACTGTATCGATCTCGGTCTTAAGGCGCCATTCCTCCGCCGAGCTCCGCTTCTCATCGGAGACCAAACGGTCGAGCGAATCAACGCTAAGACGGGGAACGAACCGGTCGCACGCGGCGCCGATCCTGCCGGAGAGCGTTCTTGGGGCGTAAATGACCCTCAACTCGGTCAGGAGGCCGACCGTAAAATGCTCCTTCTTGTTTCCATGGGGGATGATCGATTTAACGACCGAGAGGATCTCCAGAGGAGGGCCATCAAGGGAGGCCCCTTTTAGGACAAAACCGTTGGCCGCCGCCGCTTTAAAAAGCGCCTCGCCCAGTTGGACGCCGGCGCTCCCGGGGAGGTCTGATGCCCCGGCGATCCTGCGACCGAGATCATAAAAATATGCCAGTTCCTTGGACCGGGAATGAAGACCGGCCATATTTTTGGCCCCTTTTAATAAAAGATGCCCGGGAAATGAAGCGATATTGATCAGTTGTCCTATTCTGCTCATACAAGTAATTATCGACATCGGCTGAAATAATTTCAGTTTTTGCGTGATATAATTTTATGATGGAAAAATTATTGAGTTCCGTTGTTGCCGCTCGGAAACCAGCGAATAAACTTCGCGGTTTCCTCGCATCACAAGCAACCATCGTTTTTTCTATACTTATTTTTTTCTCCCTCCCTGCGGCGGCGCTTTTCCAGGCGGAATACTATCAATTCCCCCGCTCAATGGAATACGATTACGTCACCTACCGTAAAGGATCAAAGGAGCTTCTCTTCAAAGAAAAATTCAACATTTCCAAACAGCGCTACGCCCGGCAGGATTACGTGGTCATTAGATCAAGCAGTCAACCGACCGACAATAACCCGGACAAGTTCAGCAAAGAGACCCTGACCTACTACCAGATCGATCAGGGGAAGATCAGCACCAGTCATCACGAGAACCACACCAAAAAGAGCGGACAGACGCAAACACTTTTTAAGATCGATTTTGATTGGCCGCGCCGGACCGCCAATTATGGAACCGCCGTCCGCGTTAACGACCGGACGGTCCTGACCCACGACCTAGGGGTATTTTTCCAGAACATGCTCTTAAAAGACTTAAACGACGTCCCCTTCACCGTACTATTTCAAAACGGCAACTCGCTCAACCTGCGGGCCAGGTGCGTTGGAGAAGAAGAGGTCGCGGCCAAAGCCGGGAAGTTTACCTGCAAAAAGTTTGAAATGGCCCCCGATTTTCAACTGATCTCGATGATCGCCCCTAAAATATATTTTTGGTTCGAGGCCAAGCCTCCTTACCGATATGTCCGCTACGAAGGGCCGGAGCGCGGCCCGTTCTCTCCCACGGTTGTTCAGGAACTGGTCGGGTATAAATTGTGATCCAAAGAAAATGGGCTCTTTTCCTGGTCTTTCTCCTGCTGGCCGGCACCGCTTACGGCGCCCAGCCGAGGATCGCCCTGGTACTAAGCGGCGGGAT
This sequence comes from candidate division WOR-1 bacterium RIFOXYB2_FULL_45_9, assembly GCA_001771575.1. Taxonomy (GTDB): domain Bacteria; phylum Margulisbacteria; class WOR-1; order O2-12-FULL-45-9; family XYB2-FULL-48-7; genus XYB2-FULL-45-9. The sequence continues at coordinate 599,061 of MEUD01000001.1, forward strand.
CGCCACCCGGGGGCTTTCCGAGATCGGCGTGATCAAAGCGCTGGAGGAAGAGGGTATTCCGATCTCATACGTTGCCGGAACAAGCATGGGGGCGGTACTGGGGAGCCTGGTCGCCCAGGGCTATACGGCAGACGAGATCAAAGCGGTCGCCAAATCGATTGACTGGCTGGACGCCTTTGTCCAATACGCCGATTACAAGAACCTCCTTTTCGGCGAAAAAGAAAAGTACGGCCAGTACTTGTTCAGGGTCGACCTGGATGGATTGCGGCCGATCATCCCCAACAGCCTGGTCAGCGGCCAAAAACCGGCCCTGATCTTCAGCGAGATCTCGATCAAAAGCTTAAACGTCAGGAATTTTGACGATTTCCCCCGTCCTTTTCGGGCCAACGCCACCGACCTGGAAACCGGGGAAGAGGTTGTCCTCGCGTCGGGTTATCTCCCCAAGGTCCTGCAAGCGTCATCGGCGGTCCCGATGATGCTGCCGCCGGTGGAGATGGACGGCCGACTGCTTGGCGACGGAGGGATCGTCAACAACCTGCCGGTCAACCTGGTCGAAGAATTTGCTCCCGACCTTATCATCGCCGTTGACCTGGGGATGGAACTGCGCAAAAAAGAAGAGCTCAAGTCGCTCCTTTCCCTCCTTTCGCAAAACCTCTCGTTCCAGCAGAAAGGGACCAGCTCCGCCAACCGGAAAAAAGCCGGCGTCGTGATCGAGCCGGACATCTCCGCTTTTAGTTTTTCCGATTTCGACAAGATCGACGCGATCATCGAAGTCGGCTACCGGGCGGCCAAAAAGAAGATCCCGGAGATAAAAAAAATATTGGCCAGGAAAGGTTTTACGCTAACCCCGCCCCCGCGCCAGCCGACAGGCCCGGCCATTAAAGAGGTCGCCATTGCCGGCGGGACCGTTTATCAAGAGAAAACGCTCCGCTCCCTGATCGGCTCGACCCCGGAATCAAGCTACGATCCCTTAAGGATCGAGGCCGACCGCCGGAGGCTGGAGAATAAATATTTCTTTGACGGCTACAAGCTTGCCCGGGTTGTCCCATCGTTTGAAGCGGCCGGCGGACGCCTGACCTTTAACCTTGACGAAGGGAGGATCAAGCACGTTAAATTTACCGGACGGAAAAACATCAGCTACGTCCTGATGAACAGCCTGGTCAGAAGCCAAAAGCTTTTCAACATCGACAACGTCTCGGAAAACGCCGACCGGATCTATGCTACCGGCTATTTTGAAAGCGTTGAGTTCATGGTTGTCCCCAACGGCGATGAATACAACCTGCTCTACGTCCTGAAAGAAAAACACGTCAATTCGCTCGGCGTCGGGCTCCGCTACGACACCTACCAGCACCTCTCCCTGCTGGCCGATTTTACCCTGACCTATTTCAAGTCGCGCAACCTACGGCAGAACCTTTGGCTCAAGCTCGGCAACGAGTACGATTTTCGCCTGACCTCTGAATTCTGGCCGGAAAACCTGGGCCAGAACCTGGTCGGTGAAGCGACCATTTTTTATTACTTAAAAAGCCAGGACATTTACGGCGGCGGGCAGGTCATTTCCACTTTCTACTATGTTCCCAAAGGGGTCAGACTCGGGCTCAAAGCGAACCTGGGACTGCTCGGCCAGGTGGCGGCCGGTTTTGAGAAGATAAGCGTCGCCAACGAACGGGTCTTTACCCTGCTGGCCGACGAGAATGTTGCCAAATACACTTTAAGCACCAGGCTCGATTTTTTAGACGATCCGGTCTTCCCCGGCAAAGGGATCGCGGCCAGGCTGGCCTGGCAGACCGGGGTCAAACAATGGGGAGGAGAGTACGAATACACCAAAAACCTGAACGACTTGAGCGTTTACTTCACCCTGCCGTCGGAGCAGACCTTCTTTTTTATCGGCCGGGGATATTTTAGCGGCGGCAACCTCCCCCTCTTCGAATATTACCGGGTCGGCGGGGAAGAGAACCTGATCGGCTACGGCCGGAACAAGTTCCTCAACAAAAATCTGGTCGCTGGCCGGCTGGGGGTCCGTTTTCCGGTCGCGACGCCGACGACCGGGGTGATCGACGGGGTTTATCTCTCTCTTCTGCAAGACATGGCCTGCCCGGCGGCCGACCCGTCGCAGATCACGGCCGACCGGTTCTATAAAGGTTACGGGGGGGAAATTTCGTTCACAACCCTGCTCGGGTTAAACGGCCGGGCAAGCCTGGGGATCGGCGAAATGGTCTATCTCTTTCTCTCGATCGGGAGCGAGTTTTAAAGCTTGATCGTATCCGGCAGGCGAAACTTGCCGGAAGCGGAAAGGGGTGAAGAGACCGCCACCCCAAAAGCCCCCGCGCTGATCGTCCCGTCAATTTGATAATCGACGTCCTTATTGCCGCTCGCCAGCCGCTGGACCACCGACAAGAGAGAGCCAAAGACCGCGTCATAACCGACCATAACCGGGATGGTGATCGGTTTTTTCTGGTTGGCGGTCATGGTGAACCCGGGCCGAGTTTCGTCGAGCAGGGGTTTGTTGTTGATCTGGACCTTATAAGAGTACTGGTTGATCGTCAGGTCGACCGGGTTGGGGTTGGTCACGTCAAAGTTGAAGTTGACCTCGATCCCTGCCGAAGTCACCCGGCCGATATTATAATCGCGGTAGACCGCTTTGGGTCCCTCAAAGTTAACGCATCCGGTCAAAAACAAAGCCAGAAACATTAAGGGGAATATTTTTTTTATCATAGTTGAATGATATCAATTGAAAATTAGTAAGGCAAGGGTTTTAAGCTTAAAGCTGTAAGCTTAAAGCTCCGTTTGATATACTTTATGATCATGGACAAAGAAATCCTGGCTCTGGGGATTGAAAAGAGCTTTCGCGCGGACGAGACGATCTTTGAAGCGGGGGGCGAGGCCGGGGGATTTTACTATCTTCTCTCCGGCGAAGTTAGAATTTTTAAGATGGACGAAGCGGGAATGGAAGTCGAGATCGCCCGGGTCGGGCCGGATGGTTATATCGGCGAAGCGATCATCTTCACTCAAGACGCCTACCCCCTCTTTGCCCAGGCGGTCAAAGAGAGCAAGACCCTCTATTTCCCCAAAGATAAAGTTCTGCGAGCGATCGAGCGCTCCCCAAAGATCGCGCTGACCTTCATCAAGGTCCTGGCGGAAAAGTGCGTCACCCTCAACCGGCGGCTGGAGACGATCGGCCTCAAAAGCATTCGCCAGCGGCTGATCCACTATCTGGCCGGCCAATGCTCGCGGGACGGCCGCTGTCTTATTAAGCTGACGACAAGCAAGACCGATCTCGCCCGCCGGCTCGGGACGATCAGCGAGACCCTCTCCCGGAACTTTAAGGCCTTGGAAGATGAAGGGCTGATCGAGGTCAAGGCGAGCGACATCTTGATTAAAAACTGCGCCAAGATTAAGGCGGAGATTATTTAGCTTTCCGACCTGTTGAAAATATCGTATAATTAGAAGGATAGTCGTCTTGTGGCCCCATTGTCTAACGGTTAGGACGCGGCCCTCTCAAGGCCGAGGCGGGGGTTCGATTCCCCCTGGGGCTATAAGAACTAAATTTCGGCTCTTCACCGGCAAATAATGACTCACCACCCCTTTTTCACATATTAATGTAAACAAATGCCATCTTTACATTTTTCCATAATTTATGCTACAATTTTAATTAAGAGGTGTTTTTTATGGCAAACAAGCTAAAATTGGGTCTTCCAAAAGGGAGCCTGCAAGAATCGACATTCGAACTTTTTCGTAAAGCGGGTTGGAATATCAAGGGATCTTCCCGTTCTTACTATCCAAACATTGACGATGACGAGATCGAGATCATGCTGATCAGGGCGCAGGAGATGGCCCGCTACATTGAAGACAAGGTCCTGGACGCGGGATTGACCGGTACCGATTGGGTGATGGAATCGGGATGCAAAGTAAAAAAAGTGGCCGACCTGGTTTACGCCAAACAAGGGATGCGCAAGGTCCGCTGGGTCCTGGCAGTGCCGGAAAACAGCAAGATCAAAAGCGTCAAAGACCTTAAGGGAAAAAGGATCGCCACCGAGCTGGTCAACGTCGCCAAAAAATACCTTAAAGAAAACAAAGTGACCGCCGACGTTGAATTCTCCTGGGGGGCGACCGAAGCCAAGCCCCCGGTTCTGGCCGACGCGATTATCGAATTGACCGAGACCGGTTCGTCGCTCAAGGCCAACCACCTCAAGATCATCGACACCGTTTTGGAATCAAACACGGTCGTTATCTCCAACCAGGAGTGCCTGGATGACCCGTGGAAAAAAGAGAAACTTGATAACCTGATCCTTCTGCTCAAAGGGGCGCTGACCGCCGAAAGCAAGGTCGGGCTAAAGATGAACGTCATCAAGAGCAGACTGCGGACGATCCTCTCCATCCTCCCCGCCCTGCAAACCCCAACGGTGGCGGAACTCTCGGACCCCGACTGGGTCGACGTCGACACCATTTTGGACGAAAGCGTCATGCGGGATTTGATCCCCAAACTGAAAAAAGCGGGGGCTAAGGGGATTGTCGAATATCCGTTGAACAAAGTTATTTATTGATCCCTTCTGTCTTCGCTCCGCTCAGACATCTCCCCCTTAGTAAGGGGGAGATTGAGAGGGGGTTTTAGCAGTTCTTCCACCAAATCAACTATATCTTTTACGGTCGAGATGCTTTCCAAGCGGGCTTCGGGAATATCCAGCTGGTATTTTTTGTCCAGAGCGGCAAAGATCTCAACTCCCAACAACGAATCTACCCCCAGATCCTGAAAAATATCGGTCTCAAGTCTTACCTTTTCTTGCGGGACTTTGATCACTTTGGCGATCAAAGCGACGATCTCTTGTTCATTTCCCATCGGCCAGCTCCTTTTTCACCGCCAATCTTTTGATCTTGAGCAGTCTGGTCTTGGGAAGCTCGCGGCGGCGAATGACCAGGTTGACCCGCTTAAATTCGGCCAGTTGCTTATTGAGCTCATGGACCTGCCGGTTGATCTCCGCGTCGCTGACCCCCTCTTTGGGGACCACCACCGCCACAACCTTTTCGGTCCCCCGGCGGATCCCTTCGCCGATCTTTTCCCCGATCACAGCGCTTTCGGCGACTCCAGGGAGTTTGTTCAAACGCTCTTCGATCTCTTCCGGATAAACGTTGACCCCCGAGCCGGTGACGATTATCTCTTTGATCCGTCCGGTAATAAAGAGGAATCCATCCTCGTCAAGATAACCGACATCGCCGGTCTTGAGCCATTTATCTTTCATCACTTCAGACGTCAGATCGGGACGCTGGTAGTAGCCTCGCATCACGTTGGGGCCGGAGACCAATATCTCCCCCGGACCGTCGCTGTTGGCAATCATCACCTTGACCCCGGGGAGGATCTGACCGACCGAACCGAGCCGGTTGGCGGTCAAACGGTTCACCGCGACGATCGGCGACGTTTCGGTCAAGCCGTAACCCTGCAGAACGGTAAAGCCAAGGAGGGAATATTTATGGACCAGGTCGGGACTGATCGCCGCACCGCCGGAAGCAAAAAAGCGGACCTTACCACCGAACTTCTTGTGGACCATGCGGAAAAGATACCTGCCGATATTTACCCCGATCACATCGACAAAAAAGGCCGACAGGCTCAAGAGAAGATCAAAAAGCTTCTTCTTCCCGCTCTCTTCGGCCTGGCGCATGATCCCTTCAAAAATGATCTGGTAAAGCATCGGGACGCCGCACATGATCGTCACCCCGGTCTCCTGCATGATCCTGACCAGGACGTTTGATTTGAGGCTGTCGGTATAGGTGATACAGCTTCCGCGGCAGAATGGGGCCAAAAATCCGGCGGTCGTCTCAAACGTGTGCGAAAGCGGGAGGACCGACAGCATGTTGTCGCCGGGCCCGATCTTAAAAAGCGAAGCGACCGCGTCAGCATTGGAGGTCAGGTTCCGATGGGTCAGGACGATCCCTTTTGGACTGCCGGTCGTTCCGGAGGTGTAGACGATCGAAGCGATATCGTCACCATTGATCTCCGGCCGGTCGAATTTGGCCGGCTCCGGCAGGGTCGCGAAGCGCTCCATTAAGAGAATGTGGAGGCCGGCAAAAACCCCCTGATGGCTGGCGGAAATCTTTTGGGAGATGATCGCCGCTTTGGGCCGGCAATCGGCCAGGAGAGGAGCGATATCTTCGACCCGCAGGGCGGAATCAAGCGGAACAGCGACCGCGCCTAAAGTGGCAACCGCCAAATAAGCGAGCGGCCATTCCGGCCGGTTCTCCGCCATGATCGCCACCCGGTCTCCAGTCGCAATCCCCAGAGAGATTAAATGATTTTGGATCCTGTTGATCGCCTGGGCGGCATCAGAGAAGGTGAAGGTTTGGTACCCCTCCTCCGTCCGGGCGCGGAAAGCCGGAGAAGCGGCATATCGCCTGGTCGATTGATCGGTTATCTCCCTTAAGCTCTCCAATAAAGCTCCCGTTTGTTAGAAGCTCATCGTCCGCATCAGGATCGGACCGTATATCGCTCCGCCAATGATGAACGAAAAGAAGAAGGTCAGGATCAAAGAAGAGACGACGATCGACGTGAAGAAGAGATAGACCTTGTCGTCCGGCGTCTCCAAAAGGATCGGCAAACCTTTGTAAAGGAGATAAAGCCCGTAGAGCCCCAGGACCTGCAGGATCCCGATCCCGGGAAGAAGAGCGGTAATCCCAACCACCCAGACCGGGGTCATTGAATAAACGATCAATTTAAAGGAGAGGTCAAAATCCCCCCGGGAATTAAAATATGAAGCGATGTAGCCGACCACCCAGGCGCCGGCAAAGAGCATCGCCAGGTTCAGGAAATAGCCGACCACGCCGGCGATCAGCGCCTCCAGGAACGGGATCCTGATAATAAAACCGGTCGGGACCCGGATACCGACGATCGAGAGACCGATCAAAGTCGCCAGGGCCGGAAGCAGAGCAAGCGGAGCGGCATAGTTAACAAGCAAGTCCTTGATCTCTATCCTTTCGCTCTTGATCGCCCCCCAGGTCTCGATCGGATTCAAGATAATTGCTTTGACTCTTTCGAAAATTTCTTTCACTTAAGGCACCTCCGGGATTTTTTTTATTCTACCATTCGTTAGTTGTCAAGACAAGGTAACTTTGATATTATGACGCCAGTTTCATCTATTATTAATAACCACGACGTTTAGTCGCGGGAAAAAAGGGATGCTGAAATGAAAAAAACAATTATTCTGTTACTGATCACTCTCTTCTTCTGCCAAAATGTTTTTGCTCTTTACGGGACCAGGCCGATGGGGATGGGAAGCGCGTTTACCGCGGTCGCCGATGACGCCAACGCCCCCTACTGGAACCCGGCCGGTCTGGCCCTAAACCCGGAAGTTTCGATCACCGGGTCCACTAAATTAAATAACCGCAATACCTGGGTTGGCGATAACTTACTTAGCTTAAAGATGTGCTATGAAACCAAACTGAACCCTTTTCAGTGGCTCCTGGGGATCGGGATCGCTTCGCTGGTCGCTTATGAAGGGGCCTCTTATCTGGGAGAAAAAGGGATCCTGAAAACCGGCTGGGGACGTAACGTCCAAAAAACCAAACGGGGCGAGTCGATGGCCGAACAGGTGACCGAGGTCGGATCGGAACAGGCGGTCAGCCTCCGCCAGATCGGCATGGGAGCAATTAAAGACGCCCTGGGAGTTTCGTCGGGGGGAGCAAAAGAAACGCCCGCCGTCCAACCAGCTCCTCCCGTCCGCCCGGTAGTGATCAGGCCGCGCTATTACGTTTATCCGGCTCATTCCTGGTATCACCCTCGACCCAATCGCCGCGATTATTGGGAACCGGTTGAATATGAAGAAGTGGCGGAAGAAATCAACCCAACGAAAGCACAATTCGCCCTTGGTCTCGGCTGGATTAACGACAATAATATCCCTCTGGACGAAAAATCGAACCAATTTACGATCGGGGTCGCTTCCGGTTTTGAAGAGCGGGTGGCGATCGGCGCCAACGTCAATCTCTATGACAAGACGATAATTTCGTCCAACGTCCGCGGCTTTGGCGGCGACATTGACCTTGGCTTTATCGGCAAACCGGTCGAATATATTTCTTTCGGTCTGGCGACCAAAGGGATCCTGACTTCCGATATCTACTGGCAGAACGGGGCCAGGACCCGCTACGAAATGCTGGTCAACGCCGGACTCGCCGTCAAACCGCTCCCCTTCTTTACCGTCGCGGCCGACGCCCATAATATTTTCAATCAGAACAGTCAGCAAGCGACTATGCATTACGGCGCGGAAGTCTCGCTCATCCCCGGGCTCCTCCTCCGCGGCGGTTTGGACGACGGGAACAAGACCGCCGGGCTAACCCTGGTCTTTGGCAATCTTTTGATCGACTACGCGATCCTGGGGGGGACGTACAACCGGACCCAGATGATCGGCGGAAGCTGGAGGTTCTAGTGCAGGAAGTGCTGGACCCGGCAAGGCCGGCTACCTGGCAGCAGCTCAAGAAGCTCAATCCCTCCGCGCAAAAAGTCTGGCTCCACAAGCATTTTAAAGAGATCCGGGAAGCGCTGACCGCGCTTGACCACACCTTTCTGACCTTTATCGGCAACCTCTGCGTCAATAACAACCTCTACCAGGAAGCGGAATACATTTTTGACGAGCTTTATAAAAAAGGGCATAAACAACACGACCTGGCAAGCACCGCCGCTTATTCCCGCGGGATCACCCGCTTTCTCCAGGGACGCTTTCAGGACGCTTTTGCCGACTTCAAGATCTCCCGCCAGCACGATCTGCAGAGGCGCGACTTTAACGCTCCTTCCGCCCAGGCGATCGCCTACATGGAAGACACCCTCTTCCCCACCAGGGAAACGATCCGGAAGAACCAGGTCAAGCTGCTGCGCGACCTAAACGCCCCCAGGGCGATCAACCACGTTATCGGGCCGAACATCCTCCGGATAATGCGCAAGTGGAACTCTTCTTCCCCTCTCTTTTCCCACGGCGTCTCCCAGGGAGGGGGCTATTTTCTGACCACCAAGGACCGGCACGGCGAGACCAAAGGGATCGTGATCGACCCGGGATACGCTTTCTTTGATATTTTCCGCGACCTGGGGCTCGGCATCTCCGACATCGACGCGATCATCATCACCCACGACCATGACGACCACACCGATTCGGTCGAGGGGATCCTTTCCCTCCTGGCCAAACACAACGACCACAACGACCTGAAACGCTCAAAGGTGATCGATATTTTCGGCTCGGCCGGGACCATGCTCAAGTTCAACGGCCTCCTGCCGGCGACCGACCCCAACGGCAACCGGGAGATAAATTTTAAATTGCTCGTCCCCGGAAGCTTGGTGACCGAGATCGGCGGCGAAGGACTGCTCGACAAATACGGGTTCACGATCAGCGTCAAACCGGCCCATCACACCGAGTTCTGGACCAACCAGGAGTCTTCGGTCGGGCTGGTCTTGAACACCAACCTCCCCTACAACGCGGGCGAACCGCTGAAGATCGGACTGACCGGCGATACCCGCTACGAAGTCGGGCTCGGGCTTGAATACCAGGAGGCGCAGGTCATTATGCTTAATATCGGGTCGGTCGAGAAAGAGGAAGGACGCCCCTTGAAACAGCATCTGGGGATGCTCGGTTGTATCAACCTGCTCAAGGAAGCCCGCCTCGGAAAGACAACACTCGCCATTTTGACCGAATTCGGGGAGGAGTTTTCCGGACGGCGCGAAACGATCAGCCACATCATCGAGAACTGGGCCCAGGCGATCGACGTGAGCCGCGGCTCCCAGCTGAAGGTGATCCCCTCCGATGTCCACCTGGAGATCCGCCTGACCGACCTCCATATCCGCGAGACCGGGTCCGGGATCTTTTTCCCCTGCCGGCAGATCAGGGTTGACGAAAGCGATCCGGAAGTCCTAAAATACAAGTTCAATGGTTAGTTCACTGGCAATACTCCGCGAATCCAAGACCGACCCCCAGGGACGAGAGGTTGAGAACCGGGTCGTTCTCCTTCCGGCTCATGTCTCCCGCTTGATCGAACAGGTCCCACAGATCAAGGTCTTTGTGGAAAAAGAAGCGGGAGCAAAGATCGGTTTTCAAGACGCCGACTACGAGAGGGTCGGCGCGCTGATCTGCGATCACGCGGCGGCGCTGGATAAAGATATTGTCGTCGGGGTCAAGGAGACCCGCCCGGTCGATTTTCCCGGACTGCGAGACAATCTCTTCATCTCCTTTCAACACTTTGCCCAAAGCATTGACCGGGCCTCTTTGGCCCTTAAGACCAGCCGGGAAAAAGGGACCGCCTTCCTCGCCCTGGAAACGATGGAGATCGGCAATGACTGCTCCACTTTCCCCTGTCTCGCCCCAATGAGCGAAGCGGCCGCCAAGATCGTCGCCCGGCACGCCGACGAGTTCGCCCTGATCAGCAAAAAGATCATCTCCTCCGGCCTGCCGGAGACCGGCTTGAACGGGCTTAAAGCCGTTGTTTTAGGCGGAGGACGGGTCGGCCAGACCGCTGCGGAAGAGTTTTCCGAGCGGGGGTGTTCGGTCAGCTTGTTGGAGAATAATCCCCAGCGATTAAAATCTTTGACCGAATACTTCAAGGCCAATGAGATCCGCTTTCCCAAGGTCACCGTCATGGAAATGAACCAAAGCAATCTGCGGGAAGCGGTTGCCGGCGCGTTCTTTTTGGTCTCCGCCATGTATATCTGCGGAAAAAAACCGACCAAAATAGTCTCTCTTGACCTGATCAGGACCATGCAACCCGGCGGCTGTCTCTACCCGATCGATATCGACCAGGGGGGCGGGATCGAGGGGGTTCTGGAAACCAGTATTCTGGATCCGTTCAACCTGCCGACCATCCCCGGGAGCGAGCTCTTCTTTTTTGCCCCTCCCAATCTTCCCTCCATGGGAGCGCTGACCGCGTCGGAAGCGCTGGGGACGGTATTGCTCCCCTATTTAATTGAGATCGCCCAGAAGTGGCTCTACAAAGCCAAGGAAGATAATCCGGTCATAAATAGCGGGGTCAATATCGAGGAAGGAAAGATCGTCCACCCGGGGTTGGCGTCAGTTTTTCCCGGATTGAAATAACTCCTCAACCACTTCTTTATCGTCAAAAGGGACCTTCTTACCCTTAAAATCCTGGAACTTTTCATGTCCCCGCCCGGCGATCAGGAGGATATCCCCTTTTTTCGCCAACGCCAACCCAGCTTTGATCGCTTCCCGCCGATCAACGATTTTTTTTATCCGTGTCCCGTCACCCGTACCCCGTACACCCTTCATTATCTCCTCAATAATACTTTCCGGTTCTTCGCTATACGGATCGTCGGTCGTAATGATCACTTCGTCCGCCAATCGGGCGGCGATCTCCCCCATGATCGGACGCTTGGCCCGGTCTCGGTCCCCCGGACAGCCAAAGACCAGTATCACCCGGCCCTGGGCGACCAGCTTATATGTTTCCAGAAGCTTTTGCAGGCTATCGGGTGAATGAGCGAAATCAACGATCACCGTGAACGGCTCTTTGACGATCTTTTCCTGTCGGCCGGGAATAACCTTGACCTTTTCGATCCCCTCTTTGATCACCGCCTGGCGAAGGCCGAGGGCCAGACCGCACTGGAAAGCGGCGGTCAGGTTGTAAGCGTTGTGGGTCCCGATGAGCGGGGTCCTGACCTCAACCCCGTTAATAACGACCGCCATTTCGTTCTCCCTGATCTCAACCGCGACCACGGCGGCATCGGCATCGTTGAACTTGGTGTTGCGCAGTTCATGCCGCGCTTCCTCAAGCCCGTAAGAAAAAACCTCCCCTTTCACGGCGCCGATCAGGGAAACGCTCGCCTTATCGTCGATGTTGATGATCGCGATCGCGTCGTGATCGAGCATCTCAAAGAGCTTCTTTTTTGCCGCCAGGTATTCCGCGGTCGTTTTGTGGTAATCAAGATGGTCGTGGCTAAGGTTGGTAAAGATCGCCACGGCGAAATAACAGCCGTGGACCCGATCCTGGGCCAGGGCATGGGAAGAGACCTCAAGGACACAGTGGGTGTATCCCTCGCTTACCTGGCGGGCAAGTTCCGCCTGCAGGTCGGATGATTCAGGGGTCGTCATCGGAAAATTAACCGTACCGATGAGCCCGGCCTTAAAACCGGCGGTGTTGAGGACCGATTGGACCAGAAAAGCGGTGGTGGTTTTTCCTTTGGTCCCGGTGATTCCGATCAATTTAAGTTTTTTTGACGGGTGGCCATAGAATTCGGCCGACATTTCGGCCAGAGCTTTCCTGGCGGAGGGGACAATCTTTAATTCAACGCCGGACGGGAGCGGAATATCTTTTTCCGCGACGATCAGGGTCGCTCCAGCTTTGATCGCCTGCGGTACAAACTCCGCTCCGTCCTGCTTTAATCCGGGGATAGCGACGAAAATATAGTCTGGTTTAACTTTTCTGGAGTCGTAAGTAATGCCGGTATGCATTTATTCACCCAGGGAATCGGAAAACTTCCCTTTGGTCGCTAAACTGCGGAGATTCTGCCACCAGACTACGCCGTGTTCGAAAGCGTGGAAAAAAAGCGGGCTGTATGGAAAGTCGTAAGCGCCGATGTATTTTTTCAGTTCCCCGTTAAACCCTTTTTTGAAACGGTAGACGCCAAAGAGCGGATGCCCCTCCTCTGGTTTGACCGGGATCCCCCAAAGATCGTATTCCTTCAATCCTCTGGCTTTGGCCCACTTGATGATCTTCCAGTGGAGAAGATGGTTCGGCATGACATTCCGGTAGGCGGACGCGGAAGCGCCGTACATGTACCAGAGGCGGCCCCCGAAATTAAAAGTAATGACCGCGCCGATCGGCTTCCCTTCAAAATAGGCGACAAAGCAGGCCCCGAGCCCCGCCCGGAAGATCACCTCTTTGATCTTCTGATAATAAGAAAGGGGATGGATCAAAAATTGGTCGCGTTTGGCGGTCTCAAGATAGAGGTCGTAAAATTCCTTGATCCCTTTATCACTGCTCTCCTCTTTGACAAAGACCCCTTTTTTTTCGGCCAGCCGGATATTGTAGCGGGTCTTTTCGGCAAAGCTCCCCATCAGGTCGTCCAGTTCTCCTTCGATGTTGACGATAAAAGTCGCCCGGGGCTGGACCTGCTTTAAGGCCCGCTCAAAACCGAGCGAGCGGAGGTTGTCGAGGGCGAGAAGATCGTTTTCTTCGACGTCGGGATCGATCTTCAGCGAGATGGCCCGGTGCCGGTCGGCCTGTTCCTCCAAAAGATCGAGCATCGAGTGGAGGAGGTCTCGGTTCCCGTAATCGATTATCGGGCCGCGCGGCGCGTAAAAGAGGGAGTGGCGGATCAACGGGATCTGCCGCTTGAGAATGGAGATCCCGGCGACGATCTTGCCGTTATCTTCCAGCGCCACCCTGATCGGCTGCCAGCCGAAACGGGACTTAAACTCTCCCCACTCGTAGGATTGGAGGATGGAATTGCGCTCCGAATACGCGACAAAATTATTCCAGCGCTCGCGGTCAAGGTAGGTGATTATTTTCGGTTTCATCTTTGTGTTATAATTATAACATGATTCTTGTGGTGGATAATTACGATTCGTTCACGTACAATCTCGTGCAGTATCTTGGAGAAATGGGGGAAAAGCTCGCGGTCTACCGGAACGACGAGATCACCATTCCCGAGATCAAAAAGCTTCACCCCGACCGGATCTTGATCTCCCCCGGCCCCAAATCACCCAAAGAAGCGGGGATCAGCCGCGAGGTGATCAGGACTTTTGCCGGACAAATCCCGATCCTGGGGGTCTGCCTCGGCCACCAGGCGATCGGTGAAGTCTTCGGCGGCAAGGTTGTCCGCTCCGGGCGGATCATGCACGGCAAAACGTCGGAAATATTTCATGACGGCAAAACTATCTTCAACGGCCTGCCAAGCCCATTTTCGGCTACGCGCTACCATTCCCTGATCGTGGAGAAAAAAAGCCTCCCTGATTGTTTGGAAGTTTCCGCCTGGACCAAAGAAGGAGAGATCATGGGTTTGCGGCATAAAGAATTCGTCGTGGAGGGGGTCCAGTTCCATCCGGAATCGATCCTGACGGAACACGGCCATAAATTGCTGGCCAATTTCTGCAAACTGCTGAATAATTAAACTTTCGTCTCGCCGATATTTTCCGCTTGAATAACACGCAAAGAAAATAAATTCTGTGGATTAGGAGAAAATATTACCCCGCTGTCGCCGGGGAGCTTGGTCCCGACCAGCTTGCCGGTCTCTTTGGCAAAAGTCTCTTTTAACGCTTCCAAAAAGTTTTCCCGCGCGCTGGGAGCCCCTTTTATATTACTAGAAGATAGACCGCTTCCGGAGATTTTAAAGATACCGTCAACCATACTAATATATCGGGCTAGATGGCGGAAAACTTGCGCAAGCCGCCTAAATACGGCTGGAGCGCTTCGGGGATGACGATCGAACCGTCTTCCTGCTGGTAATTCTCAAGGATAGCCGCAAAAGTCCGGCCGACCGCCAGACCGGAGCCATTCAGCGTGTGGACAAATTCAGGTTTGGTCTCTTTTCGCGGCCGATAGCGGATCCCGGCCCTTCTGGCCTGGAAACTGCCAAAATTTGAACAGGACGAGATCTCGCGGTACGCTCCTTCCGATGGGAACCAGACCTCCAGATCGTAGGTTTTAGCCGAAGCGAAGCCAAGGTCGCCGGTGCAAAGCTGGACCACCCGGTACGGCAAGCCCAGTTTTTGCAGGACCTTTTCCGCGTCGGCGGTCAACTGTTCATGTTCGGCCGGTGAGTTTTCCGGAGCGGTAAACTTGACCAGCTCAACTTTATTGAATTGGTGCTGGCGGATGATCCCTTTGACGTCTTTGCCGTAAGAACCGGCCTCTCTGCGAAAACACGGGGTATAGGCAACATATTTCAGCGGCAATTTCTCCGGCTCCAATATCTCATCCCGGTGCAAATTGGTCACCGGAACTTCAGCGGTCGGGATCAGATAAAGATCGTCATCCTGACAGCGAAAAAGATCTTCCGCGAATTTGGGAAGCTGTCCCGTTCCGCGCAGGCTGTCGGCGTTGACCAGCAGTGGGGTCAAAACTTCGATGTAGCCATGCTCTTTGGTGTGCAGGTCGAGCATAAAGGAGATCAGGGCCCGCTCCAGCGCCGCGCCAAAACCACGGTAAACAACGAACCTGGACCTGGCGATCTTGGCCGCCCGGGCAAAATCAAGGATCCCGAGCCGCTGGCCAAGCTCGTCATGCGGCAGGGGCTTGAACGAAAAGGCCGGTTTCTCTCCCCAGCTCCTGACCTCTATGTTCTCCGCGCTCCCCTCGCCGACCGGCACCGAGCCGTCGGGCAGGTTGGGCAAACCAAGCACGAGATTGTTCAGGTCGGACTCAAGAGCCTGCTGTTTGGTCTCCAGCTCTTTGATCTCGTCGGATAAGGTTTTCATTTCGGCCAGCAGGGCCGAAGCGTCTTCCTTTTTTCTTTTAAGTTCGCCGATCTTTTCGGAAGCGGCGTTCCGGCGGGCTTTTTTTTCTTCGATGCCGGCGGTCAGCTTCCGCCACTTTTCATCGATCGCGGTGAACTCGTCGACCAAAGAAGGATCCCCCCGCCTGTTTTTCAGGCCGGCTTTAACTTTTTCCGGGTCCCCTCGCAAGAGCTTTGGATCGAGCATGGATTTATTTTATCACCTTTTTGGCGCTAAGCAATGCGGCAAAAGAGACGGCGATCGAAAAGAACAAGACGCCGGGAAAGCCCCAAAAATGAAAAAAGAGCCCTGACAAGAGGGGGCCAATGACCGCCGCCAGGTTAAGCAGAGAGGTTAAGATCCCGGCCACCCCGGCTTTTTCGGCGTTCCTGGTCAACAACTCCTGGTTAGCCCCAACTTCAAAAGTTGAGAATGAAAAAGCGATCAAAATCTGGAGCGGCAGGACCAGCCAAAAATTCGGCAGAAGGGCGTAAAAAATAAAAGTGACCAGAGTATAAAATATCCCCCGGCGGAACATGGCAAGCCCCGGGAACCGTTCGACATACTGCATCATGACAAACTGCGAAAAGGTGTTCACGAAATAGGCGATCCCGACCCAGAACCTGGTCCCGCCAAGGTGCATCAAATACAAAGGAAAGATCACCCATAAATTTTGGGCGCTCAAGGAGCGGAGAAAATACGGCAAAAAGATCGCCCGGTTACGAAAAAGAAGCTCCCAGGAAAAGGGATCGCGGGAGACCGGTCTTATCAGCGGAAGTTCTTTGAGCCGCAATGAATAAAGAAAAGCCGCGCCAAAAAGAAGGGAGCTGATGATAAAGATATAGTGGTTGTGAACCAAAAGAGCGGCCAGCATGGACCCGACCGCCCACCCCAGCGCGCCGTAAGCCTTGAATTTGCCGATCAGGCCACGGTCCTTAAAGGCGTAAACGGTCAATGAGGCCGGGAACATTCCGGCGGAGAACCCGGCCCCGATCCTGACCAGAAGGAGTGAGAAGGGATCATTGGCCGCTACCTGAAGAGCAAAGAAAATAGTCGAAAGGAAGAGCCCGAGACGGAGAAAAAAAGAGTAGCCATAAAGATCGGCCAGGCGCCCGAAAACGTATGCGGAGAGAAAAAACGCGGCAAAGTAAGCGCTGATCGTCAGGCCGACCGCCAGGTTGCTCCCCCCCATCTCTTTGACCATCACCGAAATAAAGAGCTGGGACGAAAAAAGAGAGGCGCTGGTTAGAAAACCGATCAGAGTGGAGATTTCCATTTATCCTGGTTAAGAGCGGCTCCATTTGGTCCCGTAGGGGGTGTCTTCCAAAATGATCCCTTTCCCTTTCAATTGGTCGCGGATCTCGTCCGACCGTTTAAAATCTTTGTTCGCCCGGGCGGTCTCCCTCTCGGAGATCAGCGCCGCGAGCGCCGAATCAAGCTCCTCTCCGGCCGAAGCGAAAGTGATCCCCAAATGGCCAAAATAAGTAGCGACCGTGTCGCGCATATACTGAAGGCACTCTTTTTCGTCTTCCCCCTCGTCCAGGGTCTTGCGGCAATATTTGATCATTTCAAAAAGAGCGGCGATCGCGCCGGCGGAGTTGAAATCATCGCTCATCGCCGCTTCAAACTTTAAAAGGTAGGGCTGGAGCTCTTCGATAATATCGTTTAATTCGACCATAGGGGCCGACCCGGGGGATTTTTCGAGCATAAAGTCGAGATCAGCCAAAAATTGTTTGACCCGGTCATACGCCTCGGCCCCACCCCGCATCTCCGCGTCGCTGTAGTTGATCGGGCTCCGGTAGTGAGTGGAGAGAATGTAAAAGCGGATGACCATGGGATCAAACTTCTCGAATATATCCTTCAAGGTAAAAAAGTTGCCGAGCGACTTGCTCATTTTTTCTTTATTGACCGTGACGAAGCCGTTATGGAGCCAATACTTCACCCAGGGCCGTTTACCGGTCAGGCTCTCGGTCTGGGCGATCTCGTTCTCGTGATGGGGAAATTCCAGGTCAAGCCCACCGCCGTGGATGTCGAATTGCTGGCCAAGGTATTTGGTCGACATAACCGAACACTCAATGTGCCAGCCGGGACGCCCTTCTCCCCAGGGACTGGGCCAGGAGGGCTCTCCTTCCTTCGCCTTTTTCCAGAGGACAAAATCGAACGGGTTTTTCTTCCCCTTATGCTCCTTAACTCTCCCCCCCTCTTCCTGCTCATCAAGGCGGCGGCCGGAAAGCTTGCCGTAATCGGAAAAAGATCCGACCGAAAAGTAGATCCCGTCGGGAAGCTCGTAAGCAATCCCTTTGGCCTCAAGACCTTTTATCCAATCGATCATTTCCGGGATATGGTCGGTCGCTTTGGGATAAACATCGGCCCGCAGGACGTTCAATTTGTCCATCGCGTCAAAGAAAGAGGCCGAATATTTTTCGGCGATCTCGCGGCACTTTTGTTTCAAATCCGTCCTTTCTCCAGTTTCCTGCATCGCCTTAGCAATGATCTTGTCATCAATATCGGTAATGTTCTGAACATGCCTGACCTTATATCCGGCGTGGACCAAATAGCGTTTGATAACGTCAAAGGTAATGTAGGCTCTGGCGTGCCCCAGATGCGATTCGTCGTAAGGAGTGATCCCGCAGACGTACATTTTGATTTCCGGGGGATCGATCGGAAAAAGGTCCTCCTTGCGGCGGGAAGCGGTGTTATAAAGCGAGATGGTCATGCGACGATCCGGGAAGGATTGCCGACCACCGTTGAATGCGACGGGACCGGTTTGGTCACTACCGCGGCGGCCCCCACTCTGGCAAAATCGCCGATCGTGATGTTCCCTAAAATGATCGCCCCCGCGCCGATCACCACATTATTGCCGATCGTCGGATGGCGTTTCCCTTTTTCTTTTCCGGTCCCCCCCAGGGTCACCCCCTGGTAGATCGTCACGTTATCTCCAATGACGGCGGTCTCGCCAATCACCACGCCGCAGCCATGGTCGATAAAGACCTTTTTGCCAATCTTCGCCCCGGGATGGATCTCGATCATCGTCAATAGCCGCATAATTTGCGAGATCAATCTCGGCAAGATGGGGATCCGCCAGTTATAAAGAACATGGGAGATCCGATGGATCCAGATCGCCCAGAGCCCCTGATAGAGCAAGACCTCAAAAATATTGGCCGCCGCCGGATCACGTTCAAAGATCGCCTGGATATCGCTTATCATAAATTACTCCTCATTATCTGTCAAAAAAGGGATTTTTACCCGAGACCGAAAGCGGAATGCCGTAGGCTACAATCACTTCTTCGCTTAAAAAGCCCCCTTCGATCGCCGCTTTTCCCGCCGAATACATCACCCGGTTATCGATCCGATGGTCCATTGCCACCGAGACCGCTGAACCGATGGCGATCCCCAGGTCGCCGGTATTATAAGCGCAGATCACCCCCGCTTTTTCCGCCTCCGCGCAATTCGCCCGGCCGCAAAAAGAGCAGTACTTTAAGCCGATAACCTTCTTTTTGGTGCCGATCAGCACCAGCGCCAGCGCTTTTCTGATGTTCTCGGAATCGCGCGAAAAAGTCTGGTGGCTTTCCCGCTCGCCGATCGCTTTCATTTTTTCCGCCAACAAAACGATGTCGCCGCCGGTTAAGATCAGGATCTCTAAAAGATCGGTCCCGCGCGCCTTGGGAGCGGTCCTGGCGGCGACCGCCATTTCTCCGGCAATTTTTTCCACCAACTCCTGCCTGATCTTTTCTTCCGTCGTCTTCATCCGATCATTTTCTCCAGCTTCTTTAACTGTTCCGGAGTGCCGATCGCGACCAGGGTGTCTTCCAGCTCGATCTTGGAGCCGGCCGTCGGCTGCATTTCTAATTTTCCGCTCCCCTTTTTGATCGTCACGACGTAAGCGCCGGAAGCCTGGCGAATACCGGACTCTTTCAGCGTTTTATTGATCATTTTACTGCCGGGGTCGGGCCTAAACTCGGCGATCGCCACCTGAAGGTGGTTGTGGTGCATGATCGTATCGACAAAATCATAGGCGGTCGGTTTGGTCGCCAGGGCGGCCATCTGCTTACCGGCCATAAAGTAAGGGGAAATAACCCGATCCGCCCCCGCTTTTCTTAATTTCTCTTCGGTCTCAACCTTGCCGGCCCGGGCTATTATGAACAGCTTGGGATTAAGGACCCGGGCCGAAAGGGTCACAAAAACATTGTCGGTGTCGGAGTCGGCGGCGGCGACCAGCCCTTTGGCGCTCTTGATCCCGGCGTCAAGCAGGAGCTGGTCAGAGGTCATGTCTCCGACGAAATAAGGAATATCTTTCATCTCCAGCTCCGCGGAGGTTTCCTGTTTATTGTCAATGATCACGTAATTGATCCGGGCCGCTTCAAATTCGCTGGCGATCTGATGGCCGACCCTCCCAAAGCCGCAGATAATAAAATGATTTCTCATGCTTTCAACTTTTTTGGTCATTCTCCTGTTCCTCCTTATTCTGACAAAATCTCCGGAAACAATAAACTCCATGGCGCGGCCGATCACCACGACGATCAGGATCACGCCAATGGACACAAAGACCATATCAAAGATCATCCCAGGTCCCGACATCCCCTTGACCGGGCGATAGCCGACCGTCGTCAGGGTGACGACGACCATATAAAACGCTTCAAGCAGAGAAAAGCCGTCGATCCGCATGAAGCCGGCAACCCCGAACAGCGCGACGACTATCAAAATCAGCAAGGGGAGAAAAAACTGCCGCCAGAGCCGGAGCTCGTAAATTTTATTTTTTTTCATTTCAACAAAAAGACCGTAAAGTCCCCCTCGTGATAATCATGCCTCAAGATATACTTGTTGCAGGCGTATCGGATCAGGCGCAAGAGCTGTTCCGGATCAAAATGATAGTAATGGGAGGAATTGAGCCCCCCGGGATCGCTGACCGGCAGTGAACCCTGGCTTAAAAAATTCAGGGCCACGCCGCAGCGCGCCAGCTCATACATACGGTAGATCATCTCCCGGACAAAATCAAGATGCTCTTCTTCACTGGTCGTTCTAATGGTCAGGACCCCGCTGGCCATGATGTAATCAAACCGGGGAAGAGCTTTTTCTTCCAGGATATCTTTGATCGCGAAATCGGCCTCGGGAAACCTTTTGACCGCCGTTTCCACCAGTTTTGGGGCAATATCCCAGCCGGTATATTGGATCCGGTTCTTCTGGAGCAGGTTCTCGCTTTTTAAGAAGGCGTAGAGGTCGCCAAGGCCGCAACCGAGATCGAGCAGGGAAATGCCGCTGGATTTGCGGCCGTACAAAAATAGCTCCGAAAAGATCCGGTAGCGGAGGCGCTGGCTCTCCGGAGAATTCCAGTCGAGCGCCTTGTAATTCGGCCCGTGCTCGGCCAAAAGCCCTTCGAAATAGGCGATCTGCTTCTGTTTGTCGATCATCGCTCCTCCGGCGGTTAGATCAACCCGTCTTTGATCATTCTTTCCGCGATTAAGACCGCGTTAAGGGCCGCGCCGCGGCGCAGATTGTCGGCCACGATCCACATCTCAAGTCCCCGTTCCTGGGAAATATCTTCGCGGACCCGGCCGACCAGGGTCTCGTTCTTTCCCACGCAGTCGATCGGGGTCGGATAGATCCCTTTGGCCGGATCGTCCATTACTTTGACGTCGGCAAAACCGGACATCAGTTTCCTGGCTTCAGCCGCGGAGATCTTTTTCCTGGTGGTAATATTGACCGATTCGGAATGGCCGATCACTACCGGCACCCGGACGGTGGTCGCGGTCACTTTGATCGACTCGTCTTCAAAGATCTTTTTGGTCTCGTTGACCATTTTCAGCTCTTCTTTGGTATAGCCGTTATCGGTGAATTGGTCGATCTGCGGCACCACGTTAAAAGCGATCCGTTTAAAAATACACCTGGCTTCCACTTTGGCGTTGGGATCGGCTAAAAGCGCCCTGCTCTGGTTCATCAGCTCTTCAACCGCCTCTTTCCCCCAGCCGGAAACGGATTGGTAGGTCGAGACAATGATCCTCTCGATCCCGACCGCGTCATGGATCGGCTTAAGGGCCAGGACCATTTGCGCGGTCGAGCAGTTAGGGTTGGCAATGATCCCTTTGTGGTTTTTAATGGCGTGGCCGTTGACTTCCGGGACGATCAGCGGCACTTCCGGGTCCATCCGGAAATGGGAGGTATTATCGATCACGACGCATTTCCGTCTGGCCGCTTCCGGCGCCAGCGCGGCGGAGACATTGCCGCCGGCGGAAAAAAGGCCGATCTCGATCCCGTCAAACGATTCCGGTTTGGCCTCTTCAACGGTATACTCTTTTCCCTGAAAAGAGACTTTGGTCCCGGCGGTCCGGCCTGAAGCCAGAGGGAGAAATTTATTGACCGGGAAATTCCTCTCCTCCAGGACCTTCATCATCTCTTTTCCGACCATCCCGGTCGCCCCTAACACGCAAATATTATATTTTTTCATAATACTCTCCCTCCAAAATATTCAGCGACACCCGACGGGGTCAGAGCGGCAGCGGCCGCGGCGGGGGCCGGTTCCGCGATGATCAGCTCAATCGGCAAGCGCTCTCCGCTATATTCCCGGACCGCTTCCATCAACGACTCCCGGTTCTTGGCGTCATCCATTCTTTCCTTATGGAAAGAAAAACCCTTGCGGAACCCGATCACCAGTTTGCCGGAACTGATCTCGATCGGTTCAGCTTCGGAAAGCGAAACATAACCGGAAAGGCTTTTTTGCTTCATGCTCTCCAGGATATCTTTCCAGTGGTGCTTGATCCGCTCAATGGTCACGCCATCTTTTTTGATCGGTTTTACTATCGGCTGGGACGGCGTTTCAACTGGTTTTTGCGGAACAGCGGCCATGGTTGGCCGGTCAGACACTTTTACTGCCGGTTTCTGCTCTGCGACCTCCGGTTTTGTTTCAAGCAATTCAACGATCGCCACTTCCAGGACCAGTCGGGCGTGGGGATGCCATTTCATGTCCAGCTCCGCCCGGGAAAGGGCTTTGATCGCCTCTTTGATCCGTGGCAGGGTAAACTTTTTCGCCTGGTCCCTTAACTTTTCCAAATATTCGCTCGTGAGCTCCAGCGCTTCGCCGGAGCCGACCTTCAGATGGAGCAGGTTGCGAAAGTGCATCACAAAGTCGCGGGCGACCTGCGACATTGACCGCCCCTCTTCCACCCCCGCTTTGATCAGAGAAAGGACCCTGGTCTCGTTCCCTTCGGCGATCGCTTCGGCAAAACCGAACAAAAGCTCTTCGTCCGCCGTGCCAAGCAGGGTCACAATGCTGTCGTAGGATATCTCTTTCCCAGCGAACGAGATCGCCTGGTCAAGCAGGGAGATCGCGTCCCGCATCCCCCCCTCGGAAGAACGGGCGATCAGGTCCAGGGCTTTTTCTTCGGCGGCAAACCCTTCCGCTTTCGCGATCTTTTTTAAATGCGCGGTAATCTCGGCCAGTTTGATCCGGCTAAAATCAAGGCGCTGACAGCGGGAAGCGATCGTCGGCGGGACCTTCTGGATCTCGGTCGTCGCTAAAATAAAGATCGCGTGCGACGGCGGCTCTTCCAGCGTCTTGAGCAGGGCGTTGAACGCTTCGGAGGTCAGCATGTGGACCTCGTCGATAATATAAACTTTATAGCGCCCTTCCAGCGGCGCGAAACGGACCCTCTCGCGCAGGTCGCGGATCTCGTCGATCCCCCGGTTGCTGGCGGCGTCGATCTCGATCACGTCGACCGAATGGCCGTTCTTGATCTTGTCGCAGGTCTCGCATTTACCGCAGGGATTGGGGGTCGGCCCTTCTTTACAGTTGAGCGATTTGGCCAGGATCCTGGCGGCCGAGGTCTTTCCGGTACCGCGTGGCCCGGTAAAAAGATAGGCATGGGCGATCCGTTTGGTCTCGATCGCGTTCTTCAGCGTCTGGACGATGACCGGCTGGCCGACGATCTCATTAAAGGTCTGCGACCGCCATTTTCGATAGAGCGAGATGTAGCTCATTTGTACACCCTCGGCACCCTTTTCCCGATACTGCAAACGACCTCGTAAGAGATCGTCTCTTCCAGGTTTGCCATTTCATCGGCGGAGAGCCCTTCTCCCCCTTGCCGGCCGATCAAGACCGCTTCGTCGCCGACCTCAACATTGGCGCTCCCGACGTTGACCAGCGACATGTCCATGCTCACTCTCCCCACGATCGGAAAGCGTTTCCCCCTGATCAGGACATGCCCCCGGTTGGAAAGCCGCCGGCTAAACCCGTCGGCATACCCGACCGGCAGGGTCGCGATATTGGTTGCTTCCCTGGTCAGGTAAGTTGAACCATACGAGAGCGGCGTCCCCGCCGGGACCCTTTTTAAATAGACGACCCTGGTCTTGAAAGAGAGGGCCGGCTCCAGAGCGATGAGCCGCCGGGAATTTCCTAAAGGATAAAGTCCGTACATCATCAGGCCGATCCTGACCATGTCCAGATGGGTCGACGGGTGAAAAAGAGCGGCGGCCGAATTGGCCGAATGTTTGATCGGGATGTTAGGGGCCCGGTCCGCCAGCTGCTTGAACCGGCTGAATTGTTCTTCCGTAAACTTATCTTCCGGGTCTTCCGCCTTGGCGAAATGAGTGAACAACCCTTCGATCGTCAACCCGGGAAGAGAGGAGACCTTGGCGATAAAAGCGATCGCTTCCGAAGGAGCGACCCCCACCCGTCCCATGCCGGTATCGATCTTGACGTGGACCTTGACCCGGCATTTTCGTTTTTGCGCTTCTTCGGAGAGGGCTTTGGCTTCGGCAAACGAATAGATCGTCTGGGTCAGGTCATGCTGGATGATCTCGTCGGCCACCGAGGTCGGCGATTCCGTCAAGATCAGGATCGGGGAAAGGATCCCCGCTTCGCGCAGTTCCAGGGCTTCTTTCAAATTAGCGACGCCGAGATAATCGGCCCCCGCTTCGCCCGCCGCCCGGGCGACCGCCACGGCACCATGCCCGTAAGCGTTGGCTTTGACCACCGCCATGAATTTGACCGCGGGCGAGAGCTTTTTTCGGATCTCGCCGATGTTGTTTTTGATCGCCGCTAAATTAATTTCCGCGTGAGTGTTCATCTCTTAATTTATCCACCAATTCGTCGGGAATTGAAAAATCTCCAAGTTTCGTCTCTCTTCCGGAATCCTCGCCGTGAAAGTCAGAGCCTCCGGTCAAAAGCAAACCATTCTTCCGCCCCAGCTCGACGTAATAATCGACCTGGTCGGCGTAATGGCCAAGATAATAAGCTTCGATCCCGCGCAATCCGCTGGTGATCAGCTCCGGGATCAGGTCATCGGCCTTTGAGATCGCCGGATGGGCGAAGACCGCTATTCCGCCGGCTGATTTGATCAGCTTGATCGCTTCGGTCGGCGTCAGTTTAAAATGCGGAACGTAGGCCGGCGCCCGAAAATCAAGGTAGCGTTTGAACGCTTCCCGGAAATTCAAGACGAGCCCTTTTTTGATCAGGGCCCTGGCGACATGCGGCCGCCCCGGCGATTTTTCTCCTGACAGCGCGAAAACATCGGACGCTTCGATCTCGACCCCGAGCGACTTAAGCTTTTGGACTATCGTATGGATCCGCTCGATCCGGCTCGCCTGGATCCTGGCCAGGACCTCCAGCAATCCCGGGTTCCGGCGATCGAGATAATAACCCAGGATGTGGATCTCCGCCTGGGCCGTCTCGGTAGTCATTTCGATCCCGGGGATCAGCTCAAGGCCGACTCGCGCGGCGATCTGTTCCGCGGCTTCAAGCCCGTCAACGTTATCGTGATCGGTCAAAGAAATGGTTTTCAGGCCGGCCGCGGCCGCCATTTTTACCGTTTCTTCAGGAGAAAATGTGCCATCGGATTGGTTCGTGTGTATATGAAGATCGGCTGACATTTTCTGGGTCAATTATAGCAGAATCAGGCTTTTTTCGCCAGAAAAGAGGCCATCAGCATGTAGTCAAAAACTTCAGGGGTCAGTTCGATCCCGAGCAGGGTCTGGGTAAAGGCCTGGGCGGCGACTTCGCTCAACCCCTTGATCTGTTTATGGGAGGCAAAGGGACCGACTTCCCAGGCTTTAAAGCGGAATTTTTTATAGACCTCTCCGAAACGCTCCAGCTCAAAATAATGAAAGAGCTCGTGAGCGACCACGATCTTCAAAAGCCGCTCGGAAAGCTCCGGGATATGGACCTGCCGCCGGAGCTTATCGTGAAAACGTCTGGAAAGAACGATCTCTTTGGTCGCCGGGCGGTATTCACTCCGCACCAGCCCTTTTTTTTCTTCGCCAAAGATCCTGATCCCCAAAAGAGCGGCGATCTTGCGCGGGTCATGGGAACGGTATTCGGCGATCACCTTCCCGGCGATCTCATCGCCGTCACGGAGCGCTTCGCGAAGCGACTTCAGCTTCTCGTTCTCGCCAAGGCTGGAAAAGAGCGGGTCATCGGCCAGCTCCAGGTAAGCCAGGGCCAGACGGTTCCTCAACGTTACGGCGGCCGCTTGTTTAGTTTTCATAAGGTCTTATCACCTGATCAGCGATCGAATCGCCATTCACGGTTATTTTAACATAATGGTAGAATCCGCCAAGCTCCCTTGGCAAATGGAGCGGCCCGCCCCCCCCACCGCTGACGACGTAAACAACCCCATCGCGTTCCGACTTCGCGTAACCATGAATATGCCCGGCAAAAACATAACGGACCTTATACTTTCTAAAAAGAGAAGTCAACTCATCAGTCACCGCCCGGCCCGACATAACATAATCCTTGTAGATCTCGGAGGGATCAAAGACCGGCTTATGCATAAAGACAAAGATCTTTTTGCCGTAGGCGGCAGACAGCTGTTTTTTAAGCCAGTTGAATTGCGCGGTGTCAAAACTTTCCCGGAACGAATTGTTCAGGACAATAAAACGGCAATCTTCATGATTGAAGGCGTAGTACGCCGGACCAATGAGCTTTTCAAAATTCCGCCAGCCGCCGGCCACACCGTCATGATTCCCCTGGACATTATAGAGCGGTTTCTTCACCCTTTTAATTTTCTGTTTAAAAGCGAGATACTCCTCTTTTTTGCCGTGCAGGACAAAATCGCCCAGGTTGACCACAAAGGCGACCTTCGGGTCCGCGTTAACCCGGTCAATGATCAGGTTGAGGAGTTCGTCATTCTGGTGGTTATCGCCAAAGACAACGAAGGAAAAGGAGTAAGCGGGAGAAAGTAGACTGCTCAATAAAAATGCAACAATCAACCACCGGAACCTGAGACTAAAGTCTCGGTTCCGGTGGAACCGCGAATTCATTTTACACAAGCCCCAAATCCCTTAAAACTTTTTTTATCCGCTCTTTTTCGCTTTCGGTCGGTTCGACCAGGGGAAGGCGGGGTTTGCCGGCAGGGAGGCCAAGCAATTCAAGGGCGTATTTGACCGGCGCCGGGTTCGGCGCGATAAACAAGACTTTGAACAACGGCAACAGTTTCAAATGCAGTTCGCGCGCTTTTTTGGTGTCGCCCGCGTGGAAGGCGGCGACCATCGCGGCGATCTCTTTTCCGGCGACGTGAGAAGCAACGGAGATGATCCCGGTCGCGCCGACCGCCATCATCGGCAAGGTCAGAGAATCGTCGCCGCTCCAGATAATAAAATCCGGCGGGCAAAGCTGGCGGGCGGCCGAAGTCTGATCAAGGGAACCGGCAGCGTCTTTTAAGCCAACAATATTCTTGATGTCGGCCAGACGTGCGGTCGTCTCCGGCGTCATGTTGATCCCGGTCCGCCCGGGGATGTTATATAGAATGATCGGCAAAGAAGTAGCAGCGGCCGCCGCTTTAAAATGCTGGTACAGCCCTTCCTGCGACGGTTTATTGTAATATGGGACGACCAGCATGATCCCGTCGACCCCGATTTCGGACGCTTTTTTGGTCGATCTTATCGTCGTTTCGGTCGAGTTGGAACCTGTCCCGGCGATAATTTTGCATTTCCCGCCGACCGCTTTTTTGATCACTTTATATAGTTCGTACTCTTCTTCGTGGGTCAGGGTCGGCGATTCACCCGTCGTTCCGTGCAGTACCAACCCGTCCGATCCGTTATCGGCCAGATAAGCGGCCAGCTTCTCCGCCCCCGCCCAGTCAACCGACA
This sequence comes from candidate division WOR-1 bacterium RIFOXYB2_FULL_45_9, assembly GCA_001771575.1. Lineage (GTDB taxonomy): Bacteria > Margulisbacteria > WOR-1 > O2-12-FULL-45-9 > XYB2-FULL-48-7 > XYB2-FULL-45-9. Next base: position 626,543 of record MEUD01000001.1, read on the forward strand.
GGTCGGCTTTAAACGGCGTAACCATTGCCGTGATAACATTGCCTAAATTAATCATGCCAAACACCTCCGAGAATTACTAATTTTATCATATTTATCGAGAGATAAACAGGCTCCTAGTCAAGGTCAAAGACCTTTTTGAGCTCCTTGATCTTGTCGCGGATCTTCGCCGCCCGTTCAAAGTTCAAAGCGGTCGCCGCTGCGAGCATCTCCCCTTCCAGCGAAGCGAGCAGGGCCGGGACCTCGTCTCGCGGGACAAATTCTTTGAGCTTCTTGATCTCTTCCGTCCGGCTCTCTTTGATCCGGTCGGAAATGTCGGAAATTTCTTTAACGATCGTCTGGGGCGTTATCTTATTTTTCTTGTTAAATTCGATCTGGAGCTTGCGCCGCCGCTCGGTCTCGCCGATCGCCCGCTTCATGGAGTCGGTCAACTTGTCGGCGTACATAATGACCATCCCCCCGGCATTGCGCGATGCCCGCCCGATGGTCTGGATGAGCGAGGTCGCCGCCCGCAGGAACCCTTCTTTGTCGGCGTCAAGGATCGCCACCAGCGAAACTTCCGGCAGATCCAACCCCTCGCGCAAAAGGTTGATCCCGATCAACACGTCAAATTCTCCCAGACGCAGGCCGCGCAGGATCTCAATCCGGTCCAGGGTCTCAACATCCGAATGGAGATAGCGGACCTTGATCCCCGCCTCGTTCAGGAATTCGGTTAAGTCCTCGGCCATCCGTTTGGTCAGAGTCGTCACCAGGACCCGCTCTTTCTTTTCCACCCGGGACTTGATCTCGCCAATCAAGTCGTCGACCTGCCCTTCCGATCTCCTGACCACGACCGCCGGATCGATCAACCCGGTCGGCCGGATGATCTGTTCAACAATCCGTTTGGAATGTTTCAGCTCATACTCGGCCGGGGTCGCGGAAACAAAGACCACCTGGTTAAGTTTCCGCTGAAATTCCTCAAAATTCAAAGGACGGTTGTCGTAAGCCGAAGGGAGACGAAAGCCAAAATCGATCAGGGAAGTTTTACGGGCCCGATCGCCGTTGTACATCGCCCGCAATTGGGAAATAGTAATATGCGATTCGTCGATGAACATCAAGGCATCTTCAGGAAAATAGTCGAGCAAAGTCGCGGCCGGATCGCCGGGCTTGCGCCCGTCAAAATGGCGCGAATAATTTTCGATCCCCGAACAATACCCCATCTCCCTGATCATTTCGAGGTCATATTTGGTCCGCTTTTCCAGCCGGTTAGCCTCGATCAATTTCCCCTGTTTAGTCAAGACTTTCAATTGCGCGGCCAGCTCCTCTTTGATCGACTTGATCGCCGATTCGATCTGGTCTTCAAAGGTGACGTAATGGGTGCCGGGAAAAACATAAGCGACCGTCTTTTCGCCGATCTTCCGGCCGGAGACCCCTTCCAGCTCCGAGATCCTGGCGACCAGACTGCCGTCAAGCTCGATCCGCAAAATGTTTTTTTCGTACGCCGGAAAGATCTCAATGCTCTCTCCGCGGACCCGGAAGCGTCCCCGTTTAAGCTCAAAGTCGTTCCTTTCATACTTCACCGAGATCAATTTTTGCATCAGCTCTTCCCGGTCGAACTTCTCCCCCAGTTTAATGGTAATGACCGCCCGCTGATAATCTTTGGGGGTCCCCAGGCCGTAAATACAGGAGACCGAGGCGACCACGATCACGTCGCGACGGGTTAAAAGCGACATTGTCGCTTCATGGCGCAGGCGATCCAACTCTTCGTTGATCGCCGAATCCTTTTCAATGTAAGTATCGGTGTGCGGGATATAAGCTTCTGGCTGGTAGTAATCGTAGTATGAAACGAAGTACTCGACCGCGTTGTTGGGGAAAAAGCTCCGGAACTCCTGGCAGAGCTGGGCGGCGAGCGTTTTGTTGGGGGAGATGACCAGGGTCGGCCGCTGGACCTTTTCAATAACGTTCGCCATGGTAAAGGTCTTTCCCGATCCGGTAATGCCGAGCAAAGTTTGAAACTTTTCGCCGCCAGTGAGCCCTGTGGTCAGTTCGGCGATCGCTTTGGGCTGGTCGCCGCGCGGTTCAAAACTGGAGACGACTTTAAAATCAGGCATAGGCCGAAATCATAGCAAAAACGTTGAAATTTGGCAAAAAATGGAGCGACAACTACCTGTCATGATCTCTTCAATCTTTTCCCGTCCGGGAAATATAGTTAAAATCGGAAATTGCGTCAGCGGAACTCTTTCCGCGCCGCGCGATCCCATCAAACGGCGAATCGCCCTGGCAACCGAAGCGGCCTGGCAACAGCTCGAACGGCCGGAAATCAGGCAAGCCTTCCAACACGATCTGCAAAGAAAGGTTTTTCATCATAATCGCATCAGTTTTTGGTCGTTCACCCGCTTTGGTTTTCTCTCCCACACTTTTGAGAACGGCAAGGGGATAGAAAATTACGGTTTGCTTCAGCCGACTAGGCAGGGGGTCGTTGATTTTAGCGAAACATTTGAAAGCCTGACCCGGGTCGGCAAAGGCCCCCACCGCCGCGCCTTTTTGGCGATCATGGGTATAATGGCCGAACAGGGAATCGATGAAGAAGAACCTTCGATCTATTGCGCCATGCTGGCAAAAATGGATAAAGAATATGACGGACCGAATTTTCCGACAATAATTTCCGTCTCGGTCAGCGATCAATTGGCAAAAGACCGGGTGGTTAAAAACCGGAACGGGACCCAAAGCATTACTTTTTCGCTACAGGAGCTTGATAAATACGGGTATCACGGGCTCCCAACTTTGGCCAGGTTTAGGCCGCCGCGGGAAGCGAACCTGGCTTCTGGGAATTGGCCATTTCGTAAACCGTAGTAAAAGGGACAAACCCCTTCTTGACATGCAGCCGCTCCCTGATCAAATTCTCGCCAAAAATCCCAACCCCAAAATTGTTGGTCACGTTTGAATGGATTATTCTATAGTTCGGCTGGCTCTTATCCGGGGAGGTTGCCCAGTAGCTTTCGCGCTCATGACCGGAATAAATAAAAACCTGTGACGGCGCGACCCCAAATTCCCGCGCCAGGTTATTGATCGCGGCACCGATATGCGACTTGCCGTATTGTTCTTTGGCGGGGTCAGGCGTTTCTTCGAACCTGTTCCAAAGAACCTGACTGACCCTTTGACGATCTTTTTCCAACTCGACCATTTGACGGGGAGTCGGAAAAGGAAGATTTGGGACCGCCGAATGGGCCATATAAATAACACCGTCTTTGTGCTGGACAACGGCTTGCAGGGGACAGTTATCAAAAAATGACTGATAGGCCCCCACCAACTGGTCGATCTCATCAAGGCTTTTCCCCTGGTTCTTGAAAAAATTGACCGTGTAACGGAGAAACTCGATCGTTTGCGGAACAAAAGTGGTCGGGTCTTTTTGATCAACTTGTTTACCCAATCGCAAGCCTCTGGCTTCAGGATCAAGCACATTAAGGGCCTGAAGATCGGCGTATAACTTAAGACCGGGGTCCCGTTGATGATTGTAAATATATTCCACGACCCGCCGGCGGTCGGCTGGATTTTTGACTCCGTCGAGGATCACATCATGGTTCCCCCGAAGAATATGGACCCGGTCCGGATAGGTATTTTTAAGTTGAATGACCGCGTTAAGCAAGCCAAATGACGATCGCATGTCGGCCAGATTATTCTTGCTTTCCGGGTGGATCAGATCACCGAGAAAAACCAAGGAAAGCTCTCCCGACTGAAGCTGGGGCCCAAATTCTTTGAGGATCATGTTCAGTCGGTCAACATTGCCATGCAAATCGCCGATCGTCACAACCCCTCCCGCATGCCCTTTGAGCCTGACCAGCGAACCAAGCCGCCCTTCGGACGTTGACTGCCTTAAGAAATATTTATTGTAAACCCCGCTTGTTTCCGATTGAAGATTATAGACTACCCGTTGAATTGTTGAGCGAAAGTCGGTAATTTCACTATATAAGTTGGAGACATTGAGCGCCGGCTTGGTCACAACCTGCGGATATGTGCGTGAACCTATCACCCGATGATAGATATCAACCGCTTTATGATAATAATGGCCGATCCTTGACATAATTTGATCTCCTCCCAAAGATATTATCGCTTTGAGAAAGAAAAATCTTGCGGTTTCACCCACATAATAATAGTCTGAAATTGAACCTTTAAATCAGCCAAAGAACCGTTATTTTTTATTATTTTATCAGCCATTTTCAGGTATTCGGTATCCGCTTTTTGCGCTTTGATTCTTTTCTCCGCCGCACTTTTGCTCATTCCCTTGCCTATCAGCCTTTTCAACCTGGTCGGCCGGCTAGCGGTTACCACCCAGACCTCATCAACTATGGGGATCAAGCCGATCTCTTTTAAAACAGCGGCGTTGATAACTACCAACTGACAACGACCAACTGACGACTTACAACTATCGATTTCTTTTAGTATTGCTTCTTTTAAGTAGGGGTGGACAATCTTGTTAAGCTGTTTTAACTTTTTAGGGTCATTGAAAACGATCTCGCCAAGCTTGCGGCGGTCGATCCCACCGCCCCGCTTGAGGATACCGGAGCCGAATTTTTTGACCAGGGTTTGCCAGAGGCGGTAATTCTTTTTATAAAGCTCGTGGGCGAGAAGGTCGGCATCAACAACATAGGCGCCGGGGCGCTTTAAAAGCCTGGCGACCTCATTTTTACCAGCCCCGATCGGTCCGGTCAAGCCAATGATCTTCATTTCCCCCGGATTATATCACGCTCGTTTTTCGTTGACAAAAAAGGGGGGCTAACCTAAAATGCCAATAATGAAGTTGGGGAGGATTTTATTCCCGGTCTGCTTTATTTTTTGCCTTTCGACCGCTCTTGGCGCGGCTGAAGTCGCTTTCCCATACGGCCGCTTCAGCTTAAAGCTCCCCCCGCTGGAAAATCCTTATCCGGGCTTTGGCGGATACTTTACCACTATCTCTCTTGGGCAAAAAACCGCACTCTGGAACCCCGCTTCGCTCGCCAAGCTAAAGCTTTCCGAGTTTTCCTGGGACACCTTTATCGGAGCGGGACACTCCAGCGGGACCAAAACCTCCCGGGTCGATGAACCGAGCGGCTCGATCGACTGGAGCGGCGACCCGGCCAGCACCGCCCGGATAAATTACGGGATCTATTTTCGCGAAGAAGCGGCTATCCCGGCCAACGCGCCGACGGAAGCGGTTGATATCAACAGCCGGGTTGACTCGCAAACCTCGGGTTCGGGCCTTAATTTTTCCGCCGCCCAAAGGGTGAACGACTGGCTGGTGGTTGGTTTTTCGACCAGGAACCCGATTGACGCCGACGCCGACATTGGCGGAATTTTCCCGGCGACCGGAAAAATATTCGCCGACCTCCACGGCTTTCGCTCCGATGACCTGCTCGTTAAAAGCGACGGCGTCCTGCAGTATACCTTCCACTCCGGCGGCGTGATCACGACCATGGAAACGACCTCTCCCGTCTGGATCGGCTTCCTCTCCCAGGAGGTCTCGGTACCGGTCCAAAACCTGATCGAACTGCGAAATAACCTGAAAATTGACGCCCCGTTCGTCGGGACGATCGCCGCCAGCCACCAAAAGTTCCACGCCGGCCTCAATTATATTCCCATTTCCGCTTCCGGCAGTATCAACAATGACGTTCGGGCGGTCGTCCCGGAAAGCGCTACCGATCAGTATTTGTACGTCCCTAACTTTGACCCAAACGATCCCAACGCGGGAGGAAACTGGATGGTTGACCCTGACCTTTACGGGACCTCCGCCGGATACTCTAAAAAACAGATCACCCTCCCCTCCGGAGAGCTGGTGGCCAACGCCAAGTACCGCGGTTTTTACCAGGGAAATACCAGCCGTTTTGACCTCGGGATGATGTACGACGTCAATGAATGGATCACCGTCGGACTGATGCTGGAAAATCTAACCGGCTCCAAGGTCACCCTTCAGGGGAGCGGACTATCGGCATACTACTCCTACCGCCAGGTCAACACCGCCGAGGCCGAGACCTTATTTCAACCGGGGAGCTCCAGCAACTGGAGCCCGATCTCCAACAACTGGTTCACCTCTTATGAGGCGGGAGCGACCAAGCTGATGCTGGAAGAAGAAAAAACCATCTCCCTCCCAAAAAGGCTCCGCTATGGGGTCGCGTTCAAACGTCCTTTTCTGATCGCTCTTGATTGGGAACAGAACCACTCCCCGATAACCTTAAAGCTCTCGGACAATCCCCAGGACGTGGTCATAAGCGACTTGAACTTTCTCCACCTCGGGATAGAAAGCCAGCTCTTCTCAATGCCGGTCATCATTAGAAGTGGTTTGACCTGGCTGTTCAAACCTTCGGTCAGCGGTTTGACGGCCGACCAGCAAAAAGGGGTCAATGACGCCTTTTCCATGCTTGGCGGGCTTCCGGTAAAGTTTGACCTGGGGACCACCTTCAACATGTGGGATTATAAGGTTGACGGGAACTGCGGCATCAGCGCCCTTTCCTTGATCAACGCCATGCAGTTTGACAGCACCAGTTTAAATCTTGGAAAGACGGTCTTTGCCGGCCTTGCCGTCGCGAGAGACCCGTGGACGATCGCTTATCAAGCCGAGTTCGACCCGCTGTCGACCGCGGCCGCCTATGGGGTCAAAACCAAAGACGCCGGCGAAAGGAAGTTTGAAATGTCGGATGTCAGGCTGGTCCAAACCATCGGGTTAACGTACAGGTTTTAACCATGAAAAATATTTTAATAGCTTTATTTTGCTTATTTGCCGTCTCTTCGGCCTTTGCCGCCATCGTCATAGTCAACGAAGAATTGACCAGCGTCGAGGATAACTCGTTCATTGTCACCTGGACAACGACCGACGAAGCGGCCGCGACCGCCATTGAGTACGGAATTAGCGGTTACACCAACACCGCGACGGTCAGCGGGAACACCAATTATCACTGGTGCCAGGTCACCGGACTTCTTCCCAACACCACTTACCAATACCGGGTCAAATCGGGGAGCGCGTACGGTCCTCCCCGTTTGGTCACGACCCTTAGCAGGCCGACGGGGGAATACCTTTTTAGTTTTGCTATCCTGACCGATCCCCGCTACGCCGAAGGACGCGCCCCAGACGCCAGCGGCGCCCGGGGGCTCCCATATTCCCTTTGCGACGAGATCATCGCCTCCAGTGTTTCTGATATTAACGCCCTACCCAACCGTCCCGCCTTTATCGTGCTGGGAGGGAACCAGGTCGATATTTGGACGAACAACTCCGGCGACCAGGCCAAGAACGAGTTCAAGGCAAAATTTGCCGCGTTTACCGGCGCCTCCGATCTTGGGAATCCGAACTATCGGCTTAGCCCCGTCCCCGGCTATTACGATAAACTGGCCGATTACTCGACCGACTGGGTCACCGACAATCTCAATCCCCTGCGAACCAACACGACCCAGTACTCCACGACCGATGCCGGGACCGATTCGATCTACAATTACAGCTTTAGTTATAAAAATTATAATTTTGTTTTTGCCGACTCGGTCACCGCGGCCGGCGGCGGCCATCTTAATACCAACGCGGTCCGGGACCTGATCACCGCCGAAGCCAGAAAGACCTTTATCTTCTCCAGTTATCCGGCATACGATCTGGCGGGAGTTGTGATCGACGGCGAGACCAAGCGGGATTACCCGATCGACCTGCCGACGGTCGAAGGAGCGGCGGCGATCGACAACAGCGTCGATTTCCGCGCCGCGCTGGAAGGCCTGACTTACACGGTCGGCACGCAAAGCTATCCCCTGACCGCGGCGGTCATCTCCGGACATATCGGGGATAATTACAAGCGCGATATTCACGGGATCTCTTACGTCCGCCAGGGACCGGCGGTCCAGTATCCGACCGGCTATTCCGTCTACCGGGTCTATTCCAACGGCTACACCAAGACCTTTTATAAAACTTCCGGTCGGGACACGGCCGGAAAACCCTATTATGAACGCGCCCGCGACCTGATCGCCGACTCCGAAGGAGTTATCAAAGAGCTGTTGACCTCGTTCTGGCTTGGATCAAACAGCATGCGGAACTTCAGCTACTCTTATCCTTACGCCCCGGGGATCGCACCGGGCATGGTCTCCAGCACGCCGACCAGCGGCGCGTACGCCGTCCCTTTGAACCAGCCTTTCGTCGTTACTTTCAACAAGCGAATGTCCAGCGCCCCTGCTTCCAGCTGGATCTATGTCACACCGCCGGTCATTAAAGGGACCCCGACCATTGACGACAGCGGACGGGTAATCACCTTCCCCCACTCCGGATTGGATGCTGGACGGACCTACACCGTGACCCTGATGAAAACAGATGTCCGGGACGAAGGCGGCGGGAGCATGGACGCGGACCAATCATTTTATTTCTACACGACCGGCAGTGTAAACGACTACACCCCGCCGGCCGTTTCCATTTTGAATCCGCCGGCTGATAATATCACCACCGATATTTTACCGACCTTTCTCGGTATCGCGACCGACGAAGCGGGGGTCGGCCGCGTTGATTTCCGGATCGACGGCGGGACCTGGCAGTCTGCCCAGCCGGCCGATGGGATGTTTAATTCCAGAGAAGAGACTTTTATTATGACCTCTCCGGAAAAACTTCCCAAAAAGGAGCACCTGCTTGAGATCCGGGCGTATGACTCGATCGGCAACACCGCGACTTCAGAGTTCACCGCTTACGCCTTTATGGTGGCTGATGAAAAACCGAGGATCTCACTCCTGATCGACGGCATTGTTCCCCTTCCCGGCGATCCGATAGGTCTCCTGCCGCAATTAACCGCCAGGGCGGTCTCGATAAATCCAATAACTTCCGGATCGGTCAACATTGACGGCCAGAAGAAGGGCTTAACCTATGTCCTTGCCGATTCGTACTATGCCGCCACCTTTACTCCTGACGATCCGCTAAGCAACGGGATCCACTCCATTACCATTGAAGCGTTCGATTCGATCGGCCAGGGGGCGACTTACGAGATCACGCCGCTCTACGTTGAAGCCGATAAAGGCCCGGCGATCCTTGGCGCCCCCCTGACCTATCCCAATCCTTTTGATCCGAGAAGCGGCAACGCGGCGATCACTTACCTTTTGACCCGCTCTTCAAATATTACTTTGACCATCCATAACCTCTCCGGCGCCCTGCTCGCCAAAAAGGTTTATCTCTCCGGCAACTCGGGAGGCAGGGCCGGCTATAACGAGGTCGCCTGGGATGGCCGGTCAGACGGCGGGGTTGAGCTGGGGAACGGGATCTATATCGTCTTGATCCTTGCCGACGGCAAAGTTTTAGCCAGGGGAAAGATCACGGTGTATAAGAAATGATAAGGATAGGCAGGGAAAGACTATGTCTGCTATTGATAATTTGTTATGTTTTAATTTCCCCTGCTTTTGCCGGTTCCTCGCTGGACCCGTCAAGCGTTATCTATAACGCCCGTCAGCTCGGCATGGGAGGAGTCTCCCTTGGCCTGACCACCGATGGAAGCGATATTTTTCTCAATCCTTCGGCTTTGAGCCGGATCGATTTTCCTCAATTCACCGCGACCGCCAGACGTCTGGCGCTGGATGAGACCCAATACAGCCTCGCCGGGTGGGCTTTCCCGACCCAGTATGGGGTGTTTGGACTCGGGTTTACGGGCCTGAATACCGGCGGATCGATCCCGACCATGCGCGACCCAGCAACCGGCCGCGTGATCCAAAACCCAAGCCAGGAGGTCGGTAGTTTTGACAACAGCGCGCTGGTCTTTTCCTGGGCCCGGGACCTGGACGCGCCGGACAATATCGCCATCGGAGGGAGCCTAAAGTTAATCACCCAAACTTTGGCCGGCGGCACGAGCGACCGGGCAACCGCCCTCGCGCTTGATCTGGGGGCGACCTATTTATATCGCCCCTGGCTTAAATTTTCCGGAAACCTGCAAAATATTTTGGGAGCCGGGCTAAAGTGGAGCGGCGGCGAAGACAAGCTTGGCGGTTATTATAAGTTCAACGGCGCGGTCAACATCCTTGGAGATGAAAAAAGCTCCCTTCAGAAACACGATCAAACACTGGTCGCCGGCCTTGGTGTTGACCTGCCAAACGCCGCGCCGGGGAACGCACTTCTTTTTCATACCGGGGTCGAATACGAACCGCAAAAGAACATCACCCTCCGGGCCGGCCTCAACCAGGAAGAAGGGAGCACCGGATTGACTATGGGAGTCGGGCTGTATAACAGCGGGTATCGGTTTGACTACGCTTTTGTCCAGCGGCCCAACCTGCCGGGAGACAACCCGCATTATTTCTCGCTTTCGTACGTCGGAGAAAAGACCCTGACCACCTCGATCAAACCGACCAGAAAGATCCCCTTCCTCAAATTAAATTATCCCCCCGACCGCCTGCTGACCAACCGGTTCTATCTGGTCGTCTCCGGCGAAGGTTATGTCACCAAACTGCTGGAGAAGCAAAGCGTTTGGAAGATCGCATCCTTTGGTACCACGGTCGAGGTCCAGCAGTTATCAACAATCGAGCCGTTCAGCAAGGTCTATGTGAACAATGTCCTGCTTAAGGACCCTTCGTCGATCGAGGCCAACCAGATCCTTTCGGTCGGCCGCAATGTCACGACCTTGATCGCGCAGACCACCCACGAAAACATCGATGAGACCAGGATCATCACCGCCGAGAGCCTGACCCGGCAGGCGGTGGTCCTCCGCTTCAACCCTTTTCGCGACACCCCAATGAGCTACTGGGCGATCGAGCCGATCGCGCTGGCGGTCACACTGGAAATGGTCAAGGGGTATCCCGACGGCAAGTTTTATCCGGACAAAGGGATCACCAGGGCGGAGCTGGTCACCCTCCTCGTCAGGACGCTGGACAAAGCGGAGGCGACCTTGATCCCGTACGGCGAAAACAAGATCTTTAAAGATGTTTTCCCCAAGCACTGGGCGGCAAAAGAGATCAACTACGGGAGCGTGATCAGGTATATCACCGGCTATCCGGACGGGACCTTCAAGCCGAACAAGGTCTTAACCCGCGCAGAAGGGATCACGATCCTGGCCCGTTACGGGAATTTGGAAGAAGAACGATTCTATGCCGGCTCCCCGTTTCCGGACCTGCCAAAGGATTTTTGGGCAAATAAAAACATCCTATCAGCCAAAAAGGCCGGATTGCTTAAATATTTAGAGGGGAAGGAATTTAAACCAAAAGCCGCATTCACCAGGGCGGAAGCGTGCGAGGTCCTCTACCGGGTGCCGACCATCAGTCGGGCGGTCGACTATTTCTGGCAGACCGGCAAGGTCTCTCTGTCGCAATAGAATAACCCCGGCCATCGCTCCTGATCGTCACCGCCCCGACATCTTTGGTCATGAGCAGCCCAAGCGGCGCGAGCTTAGCCAACGCTTTTTTTGAGGGATGGCCGTATCGATTGCGTTTTCCGACCGAGATCACCGCTTCTTTTGGGGAAACCGCTGCCAGGAACTCGTCGGAAGTTGAGGTCGCGCTCCCGTGGTGCCCAACTTTCAAAATGGTCGACCGGAGGTTTTCTCCCCGACCAAGCAAGCGCGCTTCGCTCTGGTCGTCCAGGTCACCGGTAAATAAAAACGAGGTCGCGCCGTAAGCGAGCCGAAGGACAATCGAATTGCCGTTCACCGTTCCGTCAAGATCGCTGGGCCATAAGATCTTAGCGTTGACCTCCCCCAAGTTAAGGGTCATTCCTACCCGGCCGACCACCCGCCTGATCTTGTTCAAAGCGATCAATTCTTGAAAACGCCGGTAGGCGGGAGAATTTAAAACCTCTCCATTATCGATGAGATTATCTACTTTTACCGACCGGAGAACCTCGTTAAGTCCGCCGATATGATCAGCATGTGGATGGGTAGCAATCACCAGGTCTAGTTTATTGACCCCCTGTTTTCGCAGGAAAGGGAGGAGTACCATTTTGCCGATCCGGTCATACCCCCGCCCCTTATCACTCTCCTCACCGCCGCCGTCGATCAATATTTTTCGGCCGTTTGGGCATTCAATAAAGGCGGCATCCCCCTGTCCGACATCAATAAACGTCACCACCAACCCCTTTTCACCGCCAATGAAAAGAGGGAGAAAGAAAACAATAATAAATAAAAAAACCGCCCGTTTGATCCCCTCCCGCGTCGCAAGCCTTTTGATCAGATTTAGGAGAACCAGATAATAAACGGCGAGCCAGATGAACGGCACCTGCCTAACATAAGCGGAACCGGCCGGAAGGGCGGCGATCGCTTTAGCGATCAGGTCGAGGAAAGCCAATCCCAGCCAGAGGGTCCCTCCCAGGACTTTAGCCAGCGGTAAAAAAATAAAGCCGATCATCGCGGTCGAAAACCCAAAAACGACCAGCGTTTCGATCCAGGGGAGAACAATAAAGTTGGATATTATCCCGGCCAAAGAGAACTGGTTAAAATTATAAACAATGAGCGGTGTCGTCGCCAGAAGGGGGCCGATCGATAAAGCAAAAAGCTCTCGCCCGGGAATTTTTTCCGGTAAACTTTCGGTAAGCGGCGGGACCAGAAAAAAAAGGGACCAGGTCGCCAGGAAAGAGAGCTGGAAGCCGAGATCAAAGAGATAATTGGGATCGAACAATAAAAGAATAAGCGCCGAAAGAGCAAGAGCGGTAGAAAATTCTTTTTCCCGATCAAACAGCTGGCCGACCAGAGCAATCTCCCCCATTATAGCCGCTCGAAGGATCGACGCCCCGCCGCCAGTTACCACAACCAGCAAAAGATTAAATATCGTAGCGACGGCAACGCTAAGCCAGACAGGGAAGCGGCATATTTTAGCTAACGATAGGCAAACCCCGATCAAAATCGAAACCTGTGTACCGGAAACGACCAGCAGATGGATAAGCCCGGCCTTGCGATACTCCTCTTTTACTTCAGGGTCCAGGGGCGAAACCGAACTTCCCAGGAGAACGCTCCCCAAAAGAGAGGCCTCTTTAAGCGGCAGGATCTGGACCAATACGTCATTAAACCGGTCGCTAAAATAAAACGCCACTTTATTCCACCAATTCCCGCCGCTCCCCAGTTTCCGGCAGTGGGTCACTGAAAAAAGCAGTAACTTCTCGGGCCGGCTTAAGCGGCCGCGCAATTCAAGCTTATCCCCGTATTCAATCGGTTTCCCCGCTCGCAAAAAAACCAAAATATCCTGCCTGATCTTATTTTCATTCGCTCTTATTACCGTAAACGGAAAATAGACCTTTTCGCCGCTGACATTTGGTTTCCCGGCAACTTCTCCCTGAACCGTCAAAAAATCAGTTTCCACGAAACAGCCAAGTGGATCGGCTTGAGGCGCGCGCGATTGCAACAAGCCAAAAAGCAAAAAAATAACCAGCAACAACCGACCTATCTTGATCTTGATAATTATCGCGATGACTGCTAACCCGACAAATAGTAACAACAAATAAAACGGCAGTGGAGGCGGAATATATTGGCCCAAGGCAATCCCCAGCGCGTAAGCGGCGGTTAAAAGGACTATCGGTGAGAGCATCTCATAAAACAAGCTCTCCCTTGATCCTCTCAAACTTGGCCTTGCCAAAACGAGGGAGATCCATTAACTGCTCAAGCTTGGTAAAGGGACCATTCTTCTGACGATAGGCAACAATCGCTTTGGCAGTCGACGCGCCGATCCCAGGAAGAGCATCAAAGGCTTTTTCATCGCTTGAGTTTAAGCTGACTTTGTTTCCCAGAGCGCTCGCTCCCCCAACCTCTTGGAGAATAACAACTTTTTGTGGAATAGCGATCTTTTGGCCATCTTTGACCGTTTCCGCCAAGTTAACTGACGAAAGGTCGGCAGTCGGCAGTGAACCACCGGCCAACCGGATAACATCAATTACACGATCACCCCCTTGGACGGAATAAACCCCTTCATTTCTAACCGCGCCGCAAAGATGGACCTCAACTTTTGAGGCTGTTTCCGGCGGCATAATAGCCAGCTCTTGAGCGGTATTCCCCGGTTTGAAATACATCACGCCAAGTCCTATTATTAATGATAAAACAAGTCCGAGGATAAGAAGTTGTTGTTCTTTATTGATCTCCATGACCGAGGAAAAGCAATTTTATTGCCAAAAAAACCAGATAACCCTCACTTATATCTTCTTGGCTACGTTGAGGATATCTTCGACATAGGCTTTGGTCTTGGCGGAGAAGCCGCCGTTGCGGGTGATGGCGTTGGGGCCTTCAAAATAACCGGCCAGGGCGTTGGTCGCGTTCCCTCCAAACCTTTGCAGGAGGGATTTAATGTAAAGGACGGTCCCGTGGGTGTTTTGCTCAATATCAAAAGGGTCGTCGAGCTTAAGTCCCTTCGCGGTCGACGGGAGGAGCTGGCCAAGGCCGATCGCCCCGGATGAAGAGACCGCTTTGGGATTAAAACGGGACTCCCGATACATTAGGGCGGTAATCAATTTGGGGTTGACGTTTTTTTCGTTGGAATTGCGGACGATGCTTTCGGCAATCGTCGCCGCTTCATCGGGAGACCGGTATTTGACGATAAATTTTTGGATCGCCGCTCGCTCCCCTTCTTCAGGGTCGCCGACCGGATCGATCGGCGGAGCGCTAACATCATTATAAACGACCCCGGGAGGAGAAGGCGGCTGGCCGCTTGGAGATTTATGATCGCCAAGACTGGTCAAGATCGAGATCACAAAAATGAAGACAACTACCGCGGTGGTAGCTTCCATTTATCTTTTTTCGCCGGTCTCAGCCGGCGTCAGTAAGTTGGGGATAGCGTGATAATAAGTATCGCTCATCTTTTTGACCGGCAATTCCAGCAGTTTTTTCTGTTTCTTGAAGATCGAAAGCAAGGCGCCACCGACCTTCCCCAGGATCTGGAAGGGGACGTCGTTAAGCATGGCAATATCGGAAAGCGGAAAAATGTTATCGGGCGAGATCGTGATCAGGATCCGCGACTGCCCCTCACCGAACAAAAGAGAATTGTTATCGACCGGCTCGTTCAGATTAAGCGAAGCGCCGATCTTACCAAGAATACAGCATTCCGCCAGGGCAACCGCCAGCCCACCTTCCGACAGGTCATGGGCCGACTTGACGAGCCCCAGCTGGATCGCTTCCAGGCAGGCTTTTTGGACCTTCGCCTCGACCTTGAGATCGATATCCGGCATCCCGGTCCAGGTTTTGGTCTCTCCCAACAGGATGATCAAATCCCCTTTTTCTTTAAAAGGAGCGGAACAGCGTTGGTTGATATGCTTGACGATCCCGACCATCCCGATCATCGGGGTCGGCAGGATCGGCCCCCTGGGACTTTCATTATAAAGAGAGACATTGCCGGAAACAACCGGCAGGTTATAAAACTTACAGGCGTCGGCGATCCCTTCGACGCACGACTTAAACATATAGAAGCGGTCCGGTTTCTCCGGGTTGGCAAAATTCAAGCAGTCGGTCACCGCCGCCGGATCGGCCCCGGTTACCACCAGGTTCCGCATCGCCTCCGATACCGCGATCTGCGCCCCGATATAAGGGTCGAGCTGGCAATAGCGGGCGTTACAGTCGGTCGTGACAGCGATCCCCCAGTCCTTATCTTTGAGTCGGAGAACGGTCGCGTCCCCACCCGGATAAACGGTCGTGTTCAGCTGGACCATGTGATCGTACTGCTCATAGACCCATTTCTTGCTGGCAATGTTGGGATCGGCCAGTAGTTTAAGAAGATGCCGGCTATTGTTGGCCGGCTTTTTTACTTTGGGCTTTTCAGTCTTTGGCTTTTCAAACGCCATTTCGTAAATCGGGGCTTTGGCCAGTTCGTCCGCCGGGAGGTTGGCGACTATTTTATCGCCGCTTCTAATAACAACTTGCTTCTTTTCGGTCACGAAACCAACGACCTCCGCTTCCAGTCCCCATTTGTGGAAAATATCGAGGATCGCCTGCTCTTTCCCCCGCTGGACGCAGAGGAGTTGGCGCTCCTGCGATTCGGACATCATGATCTCCCACGGCTCCATACCGGTTTCACGCAGTGGAACTTTATCAAGATCTACGTCGACCCCTACTCCCCCGGCCGCCGCCATTTCGGCCGACGAACAGGTCAAACCGGCCGCCCCCATATCCTTGATTCCAACCACCAGCCCGGTCTTTAAAGCTTCCAGGGTCGCTTCGATCAAACATTTTTCGGTAAAGGGATCGCCTACCTGGACGGTCGGCCGTTTCTCGCACTCCCCCGCCGCAAATTCTGATGACGCCAAGACCGAACAGCCACCGATCCCGTCACGGCCGGTCTTGGAACCGGCATAAATTATGGAATTTCCCGGCCCCTGGGCCCTGGCCCGAGCAATCTCATCCCGCTCGCAAACCCCGACACACATGACGTTGACCAGGCAATTGCCGGCGTAAGCTTCGTCAAAATAGATTTCGCCGCCAACGGTCGGGACCCCGACACAGTTCCCGTAGAACTGAATCCCGTCGATCACTCCGGAAAAGATGAACTTATTAAGCGGGTTATCAAGAGGCCCAAAGCGGAGCGAGTCAAGCAGGGCGATCGGCCGGGCGCCGGTCGTAAAAATATCACGGATGATCCCGCCAACTCCGGTCGCCGCCCCCTGGCGCGGCTCAACCTGGGAAGGATGATTGTGGGATTCGGCTTTAAAGATGATCGCTTTGCCGTCGTAAACAATCCCTCCCGCGTCCTCGCCCACCAGCGACTCGTATTTCCCTTTCTGGGGGAAGAGACGGAGGTATTTGCGAGAGCGAGGATAGCCGCAATGCTCGGACCATTCAACCGAGAACATTGCCGTTTCGGTCGGGGTCGGTTCGCGGTCAAGTGTTTTAACGATCCGCTCAAACTCGGCGTCGGTTAAGCCAAGCTCGCGGTAAACTTTTTTCTCCATGAGGCTATTTTATCATTATTTGCGGATCATGGAAACAGAAAGCCTTATTTCGCGCAAGAAATCACCCCAAATAAACGATAAATATGCATCAGAACCATGGGAGGCGCAAATGGTCCAAAACTGTTCTTTTACCGGGGTAACCGGAGCACCCCAGAGGCAATTCCGGCCAAATTATGTCCATGTTGACCAAAGGCCAAATTTATTAAATCACCTGAATACCGTCCGTTTTGCTGAAGCTTCCCGGTTATTGGCGAACCCCGGTCCTGATATTTTAACCCTTGGAACAATCGGCTCCGGCAGTCATTTTGAAGCCAATATCCCATCCCTCTCCCCGATTATTGCCGAGTTCCGCTATAATCAACAGCAAAACCAGTGGGAAATCAAAGGTTCATGGGTTAGCGCTTTTCTACTGGTCGAGAATGGGAAAGCGACCCAGATCGGCGGCCGGAGCGGCCAGGTCGATTGGTGTAAAATTGAAAGCGGCAACCTTCTCCAATTCTGCAACGGACAAGAAATCGATTTCACTTTTCCCGTAAATGAACCGGAACCCAAACCAGGGGAAATCGTTCCTGGCCACCGTTCCCCCTGCCAGATATTTACCAACCGTTTATTATTTTCCTGCCTGAATCCATACCGAAGCCATGAAGTCGACCAGGCGCTAAAAAGTTCCAGCTGGGTCATTTCACTCGGGGTCCGCGGTTCAGGAAGCCATTTTGAAGTTGATCTCCCCACCCTTTCACCCGGGATTGCGGAGTTCAGCTATAGCCGACGGCTGGGAACGTGGCAAGTCCGGACAGCTGGAATCGATGCTATTTTGATGATTGATAAAGAAAATGGAGCGGTCCAGCTTGGCGGGGCCAGCGGTAAAAATGGTTGGGTTCCGATTAAATGCGGTAATTTGCTCCAGTTCCACAACGGCGACCGGCTCGAGTTCTCCCTCCCCAACCATCTGGAGGTTGAAAGCCACGTACCAAATGTTAAATATCGCAACGGTCTAGTGTATACGATAGTTTCAAACCCGGAGCGGCTGGTTTCCGGCTGTAATATCCCAGGTTCCCATACACGGGAAATTATTTCAGTTCGCGACGACCAGGAAACCAGAGATTTCATTGAGCAAGGGATGATCACAGCCGCTCAACATCGTACCCGCGTCTTCAAATGGGGAAAAAGCGAAGCAGAATCCCTGTTTTCGTATACCACTTCCCATTTCAAGTATACCTGGGAAGATACCGATGAAGGGTGGAGAACGACCTGGGAAGCGCTGGCCAAAAAGTATCATGATCTGAAAGTTTCTCTTGGGATCTTTATTGCCGAACGCACCGGCTGCTGCCGCCATCAAGCGACCGCCCTGCAACTTCTCTATCAGGAATGGAGCCTGGAGTCGCGCTTCGTCAGGGGGACAATCAAGGTCAATGGCAAAAATTGCCGGCATGCCTGGGTTGAAGTCTTGATCGACGGCAAATGGCATGTTGCCGATCCGGCCCAGCGATATTTCAAGGAAAAAACTGAAGCTTACCAAAAAAGAGGGTATATCGTAGGCTCTAACGAGGTTGAAATGCCGATAACCGAAAACCTTGAGCCGGGGGCTCACGGCACGGCATTATTTGGTAAATAAAAAAGGACCGGCTTTTCAGCCGGTCCTTAAATCACTACTTACGTTTAACTAACTACATCGCCCGTTTTTTATCATCTTCCGTAACACCCTTCATGGTCAGGTTGATCCGGCCTTTATCGTCGATCTCAATAACTTTGACGATCACTTCGTCATCAAGTTTCAGAACATCTTCAACCCTGGCAACCCGCTGGGGAGCGAGCTGGGAGATGTGGACCAAGCCGTCTTTCCCGCCCGGGATCTCGCAGAAAGCGCCGAAGTCCATAATTCTGACCACTTTAGAGTGGAAAACATCGCCCGCTTTCGGTTCAAAGGTGATCGCGTCGACTTCCGCTTTGGCTTTTTTCGCCATTTCGGCATCGTTGGTCGTGATCCGGATCGTTCCGTCGTCTTCGATGTCCATTTGGACGCCGGTTTCGTCGGTGATCCGTCTAATGTTCTTTCCGCCCGGGCCAATGACCATGCCGATCTTCTCGGGATCGATCTTGAAAGAGATGACCCGCGGTGCGAACGGCGACAGTTCAGTGCTTGGCTTGGGGAGGATCGCTTCCATTTTATCAAGAATAAAATAGCGCCCTTCTTTAGCCTGCTGGAGCGCCCTCTTGATCAGGTCAAAGGAGAGCCCTTTGATCTTGATATCAACCTGGATCGCGGTAATCCCTTTGCGGGTACCGGTCACCTTGAAATCCATGTCTCCCAGGTGGTCTTCAAGCCCCTGGATATCGGTGATCGTGACGAACTTATCCCCTTCAGAGATCAAGCCGACCGAAATACCGGCGACTGGAGCGTCGATCTTGACCCCGGCGTGCATCAGGGCAAGGGTGGAGCCGCAGGTCGAAGCCATTGAAGTGGAGCCATTGCTCCCCAGGACTTCGGAAACCAGGCGAAGGGTGTAGGGAAAATCGTCCGGTTTTGGAACAACCGGTAAAAGGGCTTTTTCTGCCAGAGCACCGTGGCCGATCTCCCGGCGGCCCGGACCGCGCATTGGGCGAACCTCGCCGACCGAGTAGGCCGGGAAGTTGTAATGGTGCATGTAGCGTTTGCCGGTCTCTTCAAGGTCAAGCCCTTCAAGCCGCTGTTCTTCTCCCAATGAGCCAAGTGTTAAGATCGTTAGGACCTGGGTCTGGCCCCGGGAAAAGATCGCTGAACCATGGGTCCTGGGGAGGGTCCCGATCTCGCAGTTGATCTCGCGAATGTCGTTTGGCCCCCGGCCGTCGACCCGCTTGTTCTCTTTAAGGACCAGGCGGCGCATCGTTTCGTATTCGATCTCTTCAATGACCGCTTTAATATCACCGGGATGTTTTTTCAGCTCGTCTTCCAGCTCTTTGTTTTCCAGCGCTTTGGCCTTGACATCGGATTTGATCGCGTCAAGTTCGTCCATCTGCTTTTCCCGGTCGGTGATCCGCATCGCTTTTTCGATCCTACCAGTAACTTCCTTAGTGACAAAAGAGCGGACCTTGTCGCTGATCTTATATACTTCTACTTTAGCTTTTTCTTTGCCGGCTTTTTTGACCAGCTCTTCCTGCATGGCGATCGATTCTTTGATAAAAGTGTGGCCAAATTTGATCGCTTCGAGCATCTGGTCTTCGGAGATCTGGTTCGCCCCGGCCTCGATCATGGAGATCTCGGTCTTGGTCCCGGCGATCACCAGGTCAAGGGTTGATTCTTTGGTTTGGGACTGTGTCGGATTGGCGACAAACTTGCCGTCCACGATCGAAACTCTGACCGCCCCAATCGGACCGTCAAACGGGATATCGGAGATCGAAAGAGCCGCAGAAGCGCCGATAATCCCCAAAACATCATGCGGATTTTCCTGGTCAACCGAGAGCGGGGTCACCACGACCTGAACATCGTTGCGGAACCCTTCGGGAAACATCGGCCGGATCGGCCGGTCAACTTTGCGGCAATTGAGAATAGCTTTTTCCGAAAGGCGCCCTTCCCGCTTGAAGAAACCACCCGGGATCTTCCCGGCGGCGTAGAGCTTTTCTTCAAATTCAACCATTAAGGGGAAGAAATCGATCCCTTCGCGGGGGGTCAGGCTCATCGTCGCGGTCGCTAGGATCATGGTATCGCCAATACGGACAATAACCGAACCGCCGGCTTCTTTGGCTACTCGACCTGTTTCAATGGAGAGGACTTTACCGTCACTAAGGGTCTTTTCAACTGTATTAATCATTACTTTGTTTTCAAACTAGAGGAAAGCTCTTCGAACTTCTTAACATCCGTCCGGTGGAGGTAGTTAAGGAGCCGTTTGCGCTGACCAACCAGGATCAGGAGACCGCGCCGGCTGTGATGATCTTTTTTGTTCCTTTTAAGATGATCAACCAGCTGATCTATTCTTTTGGTCAGGACCGCGACCTGGACTTCGGGTGATCCAGTATCACTCGCATGCCTTTTGTATTTCCCAATGACCTCTGTTTTTACTTCCTTTTTTAACATATTAATTGTATTGTATCACATCCTCCGCAGACGGGCAATATCTTTTTTGATTTGCACCTTAAGTTGGGCAACCTCCCTGAAGCGGCGCTCCCCTCTTAGTCGACAATAAAGATCGACTGCGAGCGTCCGGCCAAGGAGCCGGCCGGAAAAGTCCAAAAGATGGGCCTCGACCAATTGGACGTTCTTCCCAAAGGTTGGCTGGAACCCAATGTTGACCGCGCATTTGCGGCCATCGATCAACCCGCAGTAAACCCCCGGGGCAGGGATCAATTTTCCAGGATCAAGCTTCAGGTTGGCGGTCGGAAACCCAAGCACCCTGCCACCGATCCCCTTCCCTTTGACCACTTTCCCGGTCAGGCGATATGGGTGATCCAACAGCGTATAGGCCGGCTTAAAATCACCGCCGCAAAGCAGTTCCCGGATCAACCCGGATTTGACGATCCGGCCGCGAACTTTGACTGGCGGGATAACATGAACCTCAAAACCATGTTCTTCTCCCAGCTTTTTCAGGGCGGTCGCGCTCCCGCTCCGTCCTTTCCCCAAAGCGTAATCGTAACCAATAAAAACCGCCCGAACCCCAAGTTTTTTGACCAGATAGCGCTCAACATACTGCCGATAGCTTAGCTTCCGGAGTTGGGGGGTAAAACGACTGACTATTACCGAATCAACGCCAAGTTCAGCTAATAAAGCCTCCCTTTCGGCTAGCGTGGTCAGAAGCTTGAGCCCCCTATCGGGAGCAACGATCGCTTGAGGATGCGGATCAAAAGTGATCGCGGCCGAATGGGCGCCGATCTTCCTGGCGTAGGCGACCGCCGCTTCGATCACCCGGCGATGCCCAAGATGGACCCCGTCAAAAGTCCCCAAGGCAACGACAGGCCGATGCAGCTGCCCTTTGCTTGGATGGCGGATTATCTTCACTGACCGAACATTCCTTTTACTAAAAGAGTGGTTGATTTTATGTATTCCGCGGCGGGGAGGAAAAGAAGCTGGGAAAGAATAAGGGTACCCACAACCCGGCCTATAATGATGTAAAAGACCATCGCCCTGACGTCTGACACTTCCCTCTTGCCGCGGACCGCCTGGTCGGTTATATAGGCGCAGGTCGGGTCAACCAGGGTAACCAGCAAGATCGTGGCGATACCGTTAACAATGGCGGAGAGCTGGGAAGCGGTGATCCTAAACTCCGGGACCAGCGCCCCAGCGTAAAGGGAAGAGAGGACCCCGATCGCGTAAACCGAAACGACGACCAGATTGGTCCAGAGAAAACCGGTCGGGATCCCTCTCATCCGCAAATTAATGAACGACTTTTTGGTCGGCAAACGAAAAAGCCTGGAAATTGCCCTGATGTTTTTCGGCAAAAAGGCGGCGGCAATAAGCCGCGGAACCGAACCGGCCTTTTCAAAACGGAGGATTGCTTTAGTAAAGACAGCGACAAAGAACGGCGTGCAGATGGCGCCGAGCAAGTTACCGATAAAAGCGGCCAGGATCACCAGGCGGAAAGAATTGATCAAAGCATCCGGCTGGCCGGTTAAGATGGCGTGATCGACCAATCCCCCCAAAAAAGGGGCCTGGAGCATGTTTGAGGTCCTGGTCACCAGCAAGGTCGCGTTAACAAAGGAAAGCGAGGTCGCGATCTGCCCGGTCCTAACCCCGGCCAAGCGGAGCGAAGAAGCGGCCGTTTCGGTAAAGTGGATTATCCCGGTCAAAATACAGACTATATAAAGTGGGTTCATGAAGCCTTATTATATAACGAAAAACCCTTCGCCCGCAAACGACAGGAGTCGCAGACTCCGCACGGTTTACTCCCACCCTGATAACAAGACCAGGTCATTTCCAGCGGGGCGCCGAGCTTGCGACCAAGCTTGATGATCTCCGCTTTAGTCAGGTCGATCAACGGAGTAACGATTTTGATTTTTTTGGCTTTGGTCCCCTTTTCGATCACCTTTTGATAGGCGGCATAATAATCGGGGCGACAATCGGGATATCCGGAATAATCGAGGGCATTAGCGCCGATAAAAATCGCTTGAGCACCAATCGCTTCGGCAAAAGAGAGTGCAAAGCTCAAAAAGATGGTGTTGCGGGCGGGAACGTAGGTTGAAGGGATATTGGACAGTCGGGTAAACGGAGATACGGGAAAACGTGACTTTGGGATTGGCATTTTTTTATCAAGGAGCGAGCTCCCCTTCCAAGGGAATTTGATTTTAAGTATTTGATAAGGAACTTTGGTTAGTTTGGCCACTGCCACCGCACTCCGCAATTCCCGTTTGTGCCGCTGGCCGTAATCGAAAATTAAAGCCTGGCAGGTATAACCTTTATTAAGGGCGTAATATAAAGTGGTAGTTGAATCGAGGCCTCCGGATAACAGGATAACCGCTCTTTTCATGCGAGGGCTAAAGTTTAATGATCTGGCCGCGCTCGGCGCCGACCGAAATGAGAGAGATCTTCGCTTCGGCCAGCTTAGCCAATTTTTCAAGATATTTTTTAGCGTTAGCCGGCAAATCCTTGTAATTCGTAACTTTGGTCGTGTCGCTCTGCCAGCCGGGAAGCTCCTCGTAGATCGGGCGGCATTCGGCCAGGCGATTGATATCAGTCGGGAAATCCATGACTTTTTTGCCGTTGCATTCGTAAGCGACGCAAACCTTGATCTTGTCGAACGAATCAAGGACGTCCATCTTTGTGATCGCCAGCTCGGTCAAACCGTTGATCTTGGCGGCGTGGCGCATCACCACTCCATCAAACCAGCCGCAGCGACGCGGACGCCCCGTCGTGGTGCCGTATTCCGCCCCCCGCTCACGCAGTTTTTCGCCAAGCTCCCCTTCGAGCTCGGTCGGGAATGGTCCGCTCCCCACCCTGGTCACATAAGCTTTGGCTACGCCAATGACCGTATTAACCCGGCTGGGACCGAACCCGGCCCCGCTACAGGCACCGCCGGAGATTGGGTTGGAAGAAGTGACGTAAGGATAGGTCCCATGGTCAACGTCGAGCATCGTCCCCTGCGCCCCTTCCATTAAGACCTTCCGCCCCTTGCTGATCGCTTCATGGATCAGCGAGGTCGATTCTTCCACCACCAATTCTTTGATCTCGTTATAATAGGCAAAATATTCGTCAATGATCCGGTCAACGTTGTAATTAATGTTCCGGCCGTAATAGTTGTTCAACAGGAAAGATTTTTCCCGGATATTCCAGTCAAGCTTCTGGCGGAAAACATCTTTGTTGGTAAAATCCCAGATCCGGATCCCGCGGCGGTTGAACTTATCAACGTAGCAGGGACCGATCCCCCGGTTGGTGGTGCCGATCCGCCCCGCTTCGTGCTTTTCTTCCTGCGCGGCGTCAAGATCGCGGTGGTATTGAAAGATCAGGTGGGCTTGCGACGAGATCCTAAGGTTGGCGACTTTTTGTCCCGTCTCGCGGAGCGATTTGATCTCCTGAATCAGGACCGCCGGGTCGAGTACCACTCCATTACCGATCACGCAAAGGGTTTTATCGTAGAAAATGCCTGACGGGATCAAATGAAGTTTATATTTGGTCTCTCCGATAACCACCGTGTGGCCGGCGTTGTTCCCGCCTTGATAACGGACCACCATCTCCATATCACGAGATAAAAGATCGGTGATCTTCCCCTTCCCTTCGTCCCCCCATTGAGTTCCGACAATGACTGAAACTGGCATGAAACTCTCCTTTTAGCCAAAAAAAATCCCCGCTCACGGCAGGGATTCGCATCCTTGAATAAGTTTAGCATATGTATTAGAATTTTCAATCAGCAATGAAAATAACAATAAGCCACCGAGCCTGGACGATTATTTGCTGTTTTAGCCTGATCGGATTGCTAATGGCCGGTTGCGGCCGGGAGCTGTCGGACGAAGAAGCGGCCGCCTCCACAACAACGACGACCACGACGACCGTAACCTCGACCAGCACCTCGTCCACCACTTCGACGACGGTCGACTCCACTCCGGTCATCGTCCCGATCGCCGGCGGGGGGAGCTTCTCCTATCAAAACATCGCTTCGACCGGCACGAACGGCAATATCTACAGCTCGATCGCGGTCGACAAAAATAACGCAAACAGGGTCCATATCAGCTATTACCAGAAGGACACGGAAGACCTAAAATACGCTTCCGGCACCATTTCCAGCTGGGCCTTTGAGACCGTCGACAGTGCCGGCGACAGGGGACTTTACTCATCGATCGGGATAGACAGCAACCAAAAAATCCAGATCAGCTACTACGCCACCAGCGCCGGACTGGCTTTCGCTTATGGCAGCGGCGGTTCCTGGACCACCGCGACGGTCGACAACCCAACCGGGATCGATGTCGGCTACTACACTTCGCTGGGGATCGACAGCGGCAACAAAGCGCATATCAGTTACTATGACTGGGATAACCAGGCGTTAAAATACGCGACCAATAAAAGCGGCGCCTGGGTCGTTACTACGCTGGATGGGTCCGGCAATACCGGGCTATACAGCTCCCTGGCGATCGACAGCGGGAATAATATCCATATCAGCTATTACGACGCGGGGAATAAAGACCTGAAATACGCCAATTATTCCGCCGGGGCCTGGCATTTTCAAACCATCGACAGCGCCGACGACGTTGGGATGTTCAGTTCAATAGCTGTCGACGCGAGCGGTAATCCCCACATCGCCTACTATAACGCGACCGCTCAAACCCTAAAATACGCCGGAAGGAACGGGAGCTGGAGCACCGCCACGGTCGATCCAACCACCGACCGGGGAAAATTTAGCTCGATCGCCGTAGACTCGAGCGGCAGGGCGCACGTTAGCTATTACGACTCGACCAATTCGGCCTTGATCTACGCGACCAACAAAAGCGGGAGCTGGCTCTACTCGACCATTGATATAACCGGCTCGGTCGGACAAGATACCGATATCGCCATGGGAAGCGACGACAAAGCGCACATCAGCTATTGGGACGCGACAAATAATACGGTAAAGTACGCGGTGGAAAACTGAGGGGTCAGGGGTGAGGGCATTACAAAATTCTGATATTTAATTCTTTGAGCTGATTGGGGGAAACCGCATCCGGCGCCCCGGTCAGAGGGCAAAGGGCGGATTGGGTCTTGGGAAAAGCGATAACGTCCCGGATCGATTCCATCCCGGCCAGAAGCATAACCAGCCGGTCCATCCCGAGCGCTATACCACCGTGCGGCGGCGCCCCGTATTCAAGGGCTTCTAAAAAGAAACCAAATCTCGCCCTGGTCTCTTCATCGCTCAAAGAAAGGAGTTTAAAGACCTTGGCCTGGATCGCCGGCCGATGGATACGGATCGAACCACCTCCGATCTCGGTCCCGTTCAAAATAAGGTCGTAAGCCTGGGCTTTGAGCGACCCGGGATCTTTAAGGAACCGCTCTTCCAGATCGTCCCAATTGCCATGCGGCGCGGTAAATGGATGGTGGTTGGAGACCCAGCGTTTTTCGTTTTCACTGTGCTCAAAAAGAGGGAAATCGGTCACCCAGAGAAAATGAAAACTGTTGTTGTCGATCAAATTCAATTTCCGGCCAAGTTCCAGACGGAGCTCGCTCAAGACCTGGTGGACGATCTTGCTCTTGTCCGCGACAAAGATCAAAATATCCCCCGCCTCTCCCTTCATCCGATCGACCACCGCGCCGATCTGCTCCGGCTTAAAGAATTTGACGATCGGCGATTTTAACCCTTCCGGCGTGACGGCGATCCAGGCTAGCCCTTTGGCTCCTAAAGCCTTTGCCTTTGCCTCAAGATCATCTATTTCAGAACGGGAAAACTTTCCTCCGTTTTTAACATTGATCCCTTTGACCCGACCCCCCTTATCGACGGTCTCGCGAAAGACCTTGAATTCGACCTCTTTCATCAGGTCGGAAAGATCGACCAGTTCCAGGTCGAAGCGGGTATCGGGCTTATCGCTCCCGTAGCGGCTCATCGCTTCTTCCCAGGTCAACCGGGGAAAAGGAAGAGAGATCAAAGGTAACTGCTTATGGCGATACTGGTCGATGTCTTTGGCCAGGGAGTCAAGGGCGTGCTTGATCAGGTTCTCCGTCATCTCCATGACCCCTTTTTCGTCTACGAAAGAGAGCTCAATGTCGAGCTGGGTAAATTCCGGCTGGCGGTCGGCCCGCAGGTCTTCGTCCCGGAAACAGCGAACCACCTGATAATATTTTTCCATCCCCGAAACCATCAGGATCTGTTTGAACAGCTGGGGGGATTGGGGCAGAGCGTAGAATTTTCCGGGATTGACCCGGCTCGGAACGAGATAGTCTCTCGCCCCTTCGGGGGTCGATTTGGTCAGAAAAGGGGTCTCGATCTCCAAAAAGCCTTCTTTATCGAGATAATCCCCCAACGCTTTGGTGATCTTATGGCGAAAGATCAGGTTCTCGCGCATTTTTTCCTTGCGCAGGTCCAGGTAACGGTATTTGAGCCGGACCATTTCGTCAGGCTCGGTCCGGGGGTCGGCGATTTCGATCGTCGGCGTTTTGGCAGTGTTCAAAATCTCAAGAAGCTCGGCGATAATCTCGATCTCTCCGGTCGGCAGCTCTTTATTAACGGTTTGGGGGGATCGCTTGACCACCCGCCCCCTGACCGCCACGACGAATTCCGAGCGAAGTTCACCGGCCAATGCGTGCAGTCCTTTATTTTCCTCATTAAAAACCACCTGCACCAGACCGGAGCGGTCGCGCAGATCGATAAAGATCAATCCACCGTGGTCGCGGCGACGGTGGACCCAGCCGCATACGGAGACTGTTTCATTTTCCTGGGTAGCGCGAAGGAGTCCGCAGTTGATTGTCCGTTGTATTGTCATGGAAATATAATTATAGCTTATTAATAACCGATGTTCCAGTCGCGGAGGTTGCGGATATTATCGGAGAAGTAATGGGTCTTGGCGACCATTTCGGCTACTTCAACCCTGGTCAATCGTCTGTCCGGTTCAAATCGATTACCTTCCAGGTAGCTCAAAAGCCCAGCTTCTTTCGCGGCGCTAATCTCTTTGATCGACCAATGCCGTCCGGGAATGTCGGAAAAAGGCAGTTCCAGAAGCCGCGGTTCGCCAAGCTTGGCAAATCTGGCAATTACCGAAACCCCTTCCGCCCGGGTAATGCTCCCTTTTGGCCGAAAAGTTTTGTCCGGATATCCCCTGATCAATCCCTCTTGAGCTCCCTTATCGATATACACAACGGCCCAATGGTTCAACGGCACATCGTTAAATAGCTGTTTGTTCTTGGGGGTTTCTATTTCTTCTCCGGTAGCTTTAGCGATCAAAGCCTTTTCTTCAGCCTCAGTAATCGCCTGCTCCGGCCTAAATTCCCCATCTGCGAATAAGGTCATCAAGCCGTTATTAACCGCCGCCGAGATATAAGGGGCCAGTGGATGGCTTTTACTAACGTCCGGGAAAACATCGTCGTCAACCGTCGGGAAAGAAAGATCGTCGGTTTTGACCAGCCATTTGGCATAGTCAGCTCGTGTCAGCCCTTTTAACGGGTCGTAATTTTTGCCAACTTCGACCACGCCAAGAAAGATCAGTTCCTGAATTCTTTTACGCTGGGAAGGTAAAAGATCGTTCGGAGACGACATTGTCTTGACCAGCAAGGTCGCTATTTCCGCCCGGGCAATGTTCCCTTCAGGCCGGAACGAGCCATCGGGATAGCCGGTCAAGATGTTCTCCATCGCCAGGTAAGCAATTGGGAAAACCGCCCAATAATTAACGGGAACGTCAACAAAGCTCTTGAGGCT
Organism: candidate division WOR-1 bacterium RIFOXYB2_FULL_45_9; assembly: GCA_001771575.1. Taxonomy (GTDB): domain Bacteria; phylum Margulisbacteria; class WOR-1; order O2-12-FULL-45-9; family XYB2-FULL-48-7; genus XYB2-FULL-45-9. Next base: position 655,106 of record MEUD01000001.1, read on the forward strand.
CAAGAGCCTGATCTTTTCGGCCGCCAGCAAACGATCCTTAGCGTCAAAGCCGGCAATATTTAAGGAATTTTTCCCGTATTTTAACGGCAGGGTCAGGTTAAAGCGCCCATCGTCTCCGACCACTACCTCCAGACTATTGACCGTCACCCGGCGGATCAGCCAGTTATCAACCTCTCCCTTAACGGTAACCTCCTGCGTGTAGAGGACTGTTTTATCGGCGGGAAAAATGGAAAAGTTCTTGACTTCTACCGCCTCGACCGACGGCTTACCGCGGTCCAGGCCATATGTGATCGAGAAATAGTGGGTATCGTTGGCCGCGACCTGGTTATACTGATGGAAAGCGTAATCAAAACGGAAATTTCCGTAATACAAGCCGACCCCCAGGGTCAAATTGTTGGTAAACTCGATCTCCGTTCCGTTATTGCGGCCAACGTAATCCTGATCGATCCCCGCCCGCAGGTCAAGAAAATCGATCGGCGACCATTCGATCCCGTTGTGAAAAAGGCTCGGCAGACTGGAATGGGTCGGGTAGTAATCGTAATCAAAATTGAGAGAGAGTTCGTGGTCTCCCAGCCGGCGCCACCCCTGGCGTCCCAGAACCTTGAAACTAAAACCGGTCTTGAGAAGAGCGGGAAAAGATTCTTCCACGCCGCTGTCCCACTTCATCTTTCCCCCCATGGAAAAAGGAAGGACATTCTGCAGGACCATACCGGCCTTGAATACCGGGTTGGGAGTGTAATGCAGTCCCAGATCGACTTCGTTGCCGTAAGCGCTCCCCCCGACGATCCCGGGACCGGTCAACCGGGCAAAATAAAACTTGAGAGTGCCGCCGGCGACGATATTGTCCAATACCTTGAGGTCAAATAAACCCTTGAGCGGCTTTCCCCAGGAAAGAAGGAGGGTCTGATTACCGTAAGAAAAGCTGGATCCTTCAGTCGACGACGGGACGATCCTGATCCCGTCCTGAACTTCAGTAGTCACTCCGATGGCGGTAAAGCCGATACTACTGCTGACCAGGCCGATCCCAAATGTGCCGTAGCTGGTCGGGTAAGCGGCGCCAAAATTAAGGTAATCGTATTCATTGATAAATTTCCCGGCCATGGTCGTCAATTGCCAGTTGTTAAGATACCCAAGAGAGGCCGGATTACTGAATATCCCCAGCAGGTCATCGGCCAAGCCGACATAAGCCTTCCCCATCCCCAGAGTTCTCGCCCCAACTCCAATATAAGTGGGATCATTGGCGACCGCGGTTTGGGCGGAAACCGAATGAGACAAAATAAACAGGACAATTATTATGCCAACAATTCGCAATTTCATTTTCATTTTAATTATACACTACCAGGTAAGCTTTCCCAATCGGATTGTAATCGCCGATCACCCGAATAACATAAATGCCGTTGGACAGGCGACTGCCGGTATCGTCCCGGGCCGCTTCGATCTTGACCTGGTTGAAGCCGGCCTTTCCTCCATTGGTGCCGGACAAATAAAGCCGGGTGATGACCTGCTGGCCGCCGCCGCTGATCAGCATGATCTGCACCTGGGCGTCCTTGGTCAGGTTGTACGACACTCCAAAAGATTTATCCATTGAGCTGGAGAAAGGCATCGGGAAGACGGTAGTCTTTCCGCCGACAACTCCGACCGCTCCGCCGGCGACCGCCACTTTCAAGTTATCGATCGTCAAGCCGGCGTAACCGTTAGATCGATCTCGCCCTTCTGCCGCCAATGAGTGGGTCTTGACCGACTCATCGGCCAGATCTTCGGTCGGCTCCGCCGAGAACTTGAGGCGGTTAACAGTCGCCTCAACTACGGTTGTTGCCAGCTCGACCCCGTCGAGCGAAAACTTACGGTACGATTGGTCGATCGCGATATTATCGGTCAACGTCACCTCAAACTTGGGCCGTTTGCTGATGTAGTCGCCGCTTTCCAGTGTCACCCCGGCGATCGTCACGTGGATCTTCGGCAATGATTGGTCGGTTTTAACATAGGCGACAGGGACATAGGTCTGCTCCTCGCCCAGAGTAAAGACCCCACTGGTCCCTGATCCGGTGTTCCCGGCCAGATCGACCGCTTCCACCCTGATCATCGCATTATCCGAATAGAGAGCCGGCAGGGTCCAATTATAGCTCCCGCTATTGGCGATCCCGGCGGCGATCGCCGACCAGCTTGATCCGCCATTAACCGATAGGGAAATAGTAATGGGGGTCGGGCCAAACCCGGCACTATCGGTCGCCGTCCATAAAATTGTGTAGGCCGATCCGCTAACAATGGCCCCGGTGCTTGGGGCAATTACGGAAACAGCAGGGAGAGAAGTATCGACCGTAAAGCCCCAGGTCAATGAAGCGGCTCCCCAGTTCCCCGCGTTATCCTCGGCCCGAACGCTCCAGCTGTGGGCGGCGTCGGTCAATGTGCCGGTCAAGGTATGAGTGGTCACCGCCCCTAATGTGGCGGCAATCGTTCCATCGACGGTTATTTCGTAACGAGCGACCCCGCTGGTCGGATCGACCGCCACGTTCCAGACAAAGGTCGGCTGATTGTCGTTGATGCTTGAGCCGCTGGCCGGAGTAATAAGGCTTGGGGGGACCGGTCCCGCGGTATCAATGATGATGCTATCGCTCCCGACCGCCGACTCGCTGGAGGCAACATCCATAACTTTGGCGTAAACCGTCCGGCTTCCATCACCGGCTGTCAGGGTGAACTGGCTCGCTGTTTCATAGGTGACCCAGCCGGTGTCATTCCCGCTCCCGTCAAAGAGATTATTCCCGGAAAGACGCATCAAGACGACATCGGGATCGGCCGCCGTTACCTCAATACTGACAATCAGCTCCTTCGAATAGACCGTGCTTCCGCTGGTCCTATCCTTAAGCAAGACAGTCGGCGCCGCCGGACCAAAATTAACGATAATGCTGTCGGTCACAACCGCGCTTTCGTTGGAAGCGGAGTCTCTTACTTTATAGTGGGCTTCTCTGGTCCCCTCACCCGCCGCCAGGGTAAAGTCATAAGACGACCGATAAGCGATCCACCCGGTTGATCCTAGCGTAAAGGCGGCGTCGCGAGCAATGAGCATGGAGACCGCGTCGGCGCTTACGCCAAACGCTTCCAGGGTCACCAGCGAGGCCGATGAATAAACCGGGCTTCCGGTGATCCGGTCAAAGAGTGTAATGTGGTCGACTTCCGGTGAAACGGTATCAATAGTAATACCGTCATTTACAGTATTGCTTTCGTTGGAAGCGGCGTCGCGGACCTTGTAATAGACAGTCCGCGAACCTTCGCCGGCGGTAAATGTATATTGGGTGTTCGCCAGGTAAGTTATCCAACCGGTCGAATTTTCCGTAAAGGCGGCATCCTGGGCGATCAACATAGCAACCGCGTCGGCGCTCACCCCGGACGCTTCCAGCGATACCGTCAGTGAGCTGGAGTAAGCCGGGTTTCCGGTCACGCGGTCTTTCAGCAGGATACTGCCGACCGTCGGCGAAGCGGTATCTATCAGAATAGCATCGCTAATCACCTGGCTCTCGTTGGAGACGGCGTCGCGGACCTGGTAGTAAGCGGTCCGGGAGCCATCACCGGCGGTAAAGGTGTATTCGGTCGTCGCCAGGTAAGTTATCCAACCGGTCGAATTATCGGTAAAGCCGGCGTCCTGGGCGATCCGCATGGAGACCGCGTCGGCGCTCACCCCGAACGCTTCCAGCGATACCGTCAGATCGCGAGAAAAGACGATACTGCCGGTCTGCCGGTCAGAAAGGGTAATATGATCGACTTCAGGAGAAGTAGCGTCAACTTGAATGCTGTCATTCACCGCCGCGCTTTCGTTGGAAGCGGCGTCGCGGACCTGGTAATAAGCGGTCCGGGAGCCATCACCGGCGGTAAAGGTGTATTCGGTCGTCGCCAGGTAAGTTATCCAACCGGTCGAATTATCGGTAAAGCCGGCGTCCTGGGCGATCCGCATCGAGACCGCGTCAGCGCTCACCCCGAACGCTTCCAGCGATACCGTCAGTTTATTGGTTTGGACCGTGCTTCCGGTCGTTCTGTCAAACAGGGTAATATGGTCTACTTCAGGGGTCGTCGTATCAATTGTAATACTGTCGCTGACAATATTGCTTTCGTTGGAGGCGGTGTCGCGGACCTGGTAGTAAGCGGTCCGGGAGCCATCACCGGCGGTAAAGGTGTATTCGGTCGTCGCCAGGTAAGTTATCCAACCGGTCGAATTATCGGTAAAGCCGGCGTCCTGGGCGATCCGCATGGAGACCGCGTCGGCACTTACCCCGAACGCTTCCAGCGATACCGTCAGATCGCGGGAATAGGCAGAGCTCCCATTACCGCGATCCTTCAAAAGGATACTGCCGACCGTCGGCGAAGCAGTATCTATCAGTATGCCGTCGCTAACGACATTGCTTTCATCGGAGCTGATGTTCCGCGCTTTAAAATACGCGGTCCGCGAGCCGTCACCGGCGGTAAAGGTATATTCGGTCGTCGCGGCATAGGTGATCCACCCGGTCGCGTTCTCCGAAAATCCGGCATTCTGCGCGATGTTCATCGCCGCCGGCTCACCGGTCACGCCAAACACTTCCAGGGAGACAGTCAACTGGTTGGTAATAACCTGGCTGGCAGTGACCCGGTCGGACAGTACGATGAAACCGATCTCCGGCGAAGCGCTCGTGTAGATCGTAAAGTTCGCCCCGCTCATGTCGCTGGCAAAGAAGCCGACCTGGTCGACCGCTTCAATACTGACACGGGAGCCGGTACTGCTGACGGATGGGATCGTCCAGATGTAACCTCCGTCATTAGGCTCCTGGCTGGCAATCAAGGTCCAGCTTTCGCCGGTATCGAGAGAATAGCGGAGAGTGATCGGGCCGGAGCCAAAGCCAACTTCGTCGGTCGCGATCCAGGTGATCTCATAGGTCGCGCCGCCGGTCAAGTTTTCACCACCGCCGGGCAGGATAAGGGTGACTTCAGGTGTTGTGGAATCGATTGAAAATACCCCTGATTCTCCGGTCCCGGTATTATGGTAAACGCAATTGTCATTGATGTTGACCCTGATCCTAACCTCACTGCTGGTCAGGCCAATCGGCGTCGTCCAGGAATATGGCGAAATAACCGCCGCGTCGGCGGTGATCAGATTCGGATAGGTCAAACCGCTGTCGATTGAATAATATATCGCCAGAGAATTTGGTTGGATCCCTGATTCATCGGTCACTTCAAAAGAAATATCATGGACTGCGTCGCCAGGGAAGACTTCGCCGCTGGCCGGGGCTTCGACCGTAATCAGCGGCGGCGTGGTATCGGAAATGGTAATAATCACGTTATCGGTTGAATCGTAGCCGATCAACCCGACCCGATTTTCCGCCCCGACTTTGATCCTACCATTAGCTGTCTCTAAAGTCGCCGGCACCGACCAGGAGTAAGTCCCGTCGTTTGGCTCACTGCTGGCGATCTGAGTCCAGGTTTCGCCGGTGTCGAGTGAATAATACAGGCTTATCGGGTTGGTCTTGAAGCCGCATTCTTCGGTCGCGACCCATTGGATATCATAAGCAGAGCCGGATGGGATAACTTCGGCGCTTATCGGCCTGGTGATCGTCACTTCCGGCGAGGTCGAATCGATGATAAAGGTCACATTCGATTCGTCCGATCCGGTGTTTTGCAGGTCGCCGTTCGCCTGGACAGAGACCCTGACCTTGACCTCTGTCGTCGAGATCAGGGGAGTAGTCCACGAATAAGGAGCGGAGACCGATTCCTGGGTAGCGACCGTTATCCAGGCGGTCCCTTCACCGGTCGTGTAATAAATTCTTGCTGAATCGGCCAAAATCCCTTCCCTGTTGCTGGCGGCAAAGACCACTTCGTAGCTTACTCCGCCGCGCCAATCTTCTCCCCCGTTGGGAGCTTCGATCGTCACCAAAGGAAGAGACGGATCGGCAAACCAGTCGTAGGCCCCCCGATCGGTCCCGGCCGGTGTCCCGCTCGCCCGGTTGGGTGAAATGTCTAATAAATGATAGTCGTTTGTTGCCTGGTTCCAAAAGCCGGGCTCAACGGAAATATCACCGATATCGGGAGAGACCCCATCCCAGTTGGTCGCCCAATTATAAACGTCATTGTAGCTTGGGGTAATAACTGAATCGCCATTCCAAGAAACCCCGGTCGAATACCCACGGCCATACATGATGTTGTTCTTAAACAGAAGTACACTGGTCAACCCGCCGGTTGAACCGGTACTATAAAAGCCTCTGGAATATTGTGCTCCAGCGATCGTATTCCGATTGATCACGCCAGGTAAGCCGGAAGGAAAATTATAATTGTGGACCGACAGATTGTAATTAAAACTATTGATCACATTTCGATAAATATTAAGGGCAGAAGGTTTAAAAACGTAAAGCCCGTAAGAGACGGAGATGCCGGAGGAAATCTCACCGGAGATTAAATTCCCCTCGATCGTCACCATACAAGTGCCGGACCCAAGTGTGCTATTAATTTCGACCGCTGAAGTATTGTTCTTTATTAAATAAGTAATCTCATTGTGCTTAATATAGTTCTTCCATAAGCCTTGGGAAATAATCCGGCCGGTCAGTTTTACCCCTTCCAGGGTGGTAAAAGAATGGAGATATATCGTCCCGGTGATCCGATTGTCATTGACCGTCCCAACATCAGTATCCTGAAGAGCTCCCCGAACGTGTCGTTCAACTCCAAAATGGAAATTGCTCGCCCATTCGCCATTCCCCGTGGAGTAATTTCCGTTACCGATATTAATATTATGTATCGTGTAACGGTTCGCTTTGCTCAACGTCCGCCAGGCGGTCGCCCAGGAAAGGCCGTCTCCTGTCGCGTCACTCCCCTCGCCACTGACAAAGGATTCCAAAATGTACGGCGAATACCCTTCACCGGTCCCATTATAAGCGCCGATATTGACCCCACCGATCCCGGTCCCAATACATGGCGAATCATAATAAAGCCGGTAATCACCATTCCACGGCTCGACAAAACGAGGGTAGAGTGAGATTGTGTTTGATATGCTATAACCGCTACCGCCATAAATATCAATTCCGTTACGCCAGATAAGGTTGGTATCAAACCGCTCTTTCCCGCCGCTGTAGGGGGCATAAATACCGTACCCTTCAACCGTCCCGTCAAGCGCGGCAGCATAACAAAAGATATTGTTAGTCACTTCAGCGGTGGCATCATCAAAAGTGTCAACTTCAATCCCGTAAGGGGCATGAACAACAGTGTTTCGATCAATTTTAGAAGTAGCGTTAGTTACACCGGAAGTATCACCATCATTACCATTAAACACACTGAACCCGTCGATTAAGTTCCGATAAAAATGATAACCCTGGCCGCCATTGTCCCATAATCCGCCGGTCAAACCAAACGCGTATCCGCCGGGGCTCAAGCTGGTATTGAGAATCTCATTAGCTTCGATAGTGATCAGTGATCCCTTGCGCAGAAGGACAGCGTTTATATCTCCACCGGTAATTCGACTGTTGCGCAGATAACTATTATTTCCACGAATTTGCACAAGCCAATCGCCATAATCGTAAATGCCGTTGATCATTGAGAGTCCCTCAATAGTCGAATTGCGATCGATATGCAGGAGATCATAAACGCTTGAATTAGCATTAATTATTGAAACGTCGCGTCCCGCCCCAACAATATGACGGTTATAGCCAAATTTAATCGGGAAGACCTCGCCTAACGCGGCGGTATATTGCCCGCCACCGACATTTATTTTCCGCTCGGTATATTTGGCCGCCTGGGTCAGGGTCCGCCACGGGCTCCCAATTGAGCCATCGCCGGACGTGTCGGCGCCGCCGCCGTCAATATATGATTCGGTACGGTAGGGAGAGCCTGCTTCTCCTGCACCGTCATAAGCCCCAATGTTAACCCCGCCGTCACCTCTGCCGATACACGGCGAAGTGGAATAAAGCCGAAAATCGTTATTCCAGGGGGCGACAAAATGAGGAGGGGCGCTGATCGCGCCGGTGCCGGGCAACACCCCTTCTTCATATTCCGTTTCATTCTGCCAGACATTATTATAAGAACAGGTGAAATCAGCCCCACCTGATAGCTTATTGAGCCCCATCGACCCATAATCGGTCCCGGAGCTATAATGCCAGGTATAATAAATGTCGCCGTCAAGCCGCGGCTGGTTCATAATAATATTGTTCGTAACATACGCCCCCGCGGTCGCATAAGAGCTTATTCCATCGTGGTTCATAACCAAAGTATTCCGGTTAATTGTCCCGCCGTAATTTACGCCGCCAATTGTAATACCATCGCCATACTCTCTAATTTCGTTCTTATAAATATTCCAGCCGCTTATTGAATCGTCAAAATAATTGTAAATGCCAACCCCTCTGCCGGCCGGTTTATTATAAGAGATCTCCTCGGCGGAATTAACTATAATATTGCCGCTGATATAAGAATAATCGTCGCAAACTGAAAGGGCGGTATCCCGGGTTTGCGTAGTAAACCGGTTGTTTATGACTGAAGCATATTTCCCATTTACCACAATAGTCCCGCCAAAAGAGAGATATACCGTTCCCCAGAACGGCGACCAACCGTAAAGAGCACTCCCCCCTTCTCCCAACGCGTACAGGTGCATTCCTTCAACAGTTGTGTAGCTCCCCATGGTAAAGGCGGCGGTGTTGGCCAACGCCTCTATTGTCACTGTGTCGCGGCTGGCGCCGGAAATATGCATCCCCTGACGCAAATTGATCGGGGTGATATCTCCGGCCGCCTGGTTGTAGGTCCCGGCCAGGACATTAATTTTGGTAAGGGTAAACCGGAGAGCTTTGCTGATGCTCCGCCAAGGGCTCCCAATCGAACCGTCACCGGTCGTATCATTGCCGCCCCCGCTGACATAGGAATAATATTGATATGGCGACCCCGGGAGTCCGGCTCCATCATAGGCGCCAATGTTCACTCCCCCCTCCCCCTGGGCGATACAGGGGGAAGTCCAGGTCCCGGTCGACGCGTAGAGGCGAAAATCCTGGATATCATAATCAACAAACCCTGGACATTCAGACCTATTGGTCGCCCCATAAGAAAACAACCCGCCATAATTTGCCCCGTTGTTCCAGATATCATTGTAGCCATTGATCAGACCGGCTCCGCCATTTAATCCAATGCTATCGCTGGCGGCGACCGCGTCGAGCGACGGCTGGTTGACCATGATATTATTTATAACCGTTCCGGCAACAGCGTAAACGCCGTACCTAAATCTAACGATCGTGTTGCGATTAATATAAGCGTTCGCCGCCCTGACACCGTAATTGGTATAACCATAGATCGCCGTGGTCTGACGGTAAATGGTATTCCCCTCGATCGTCGCGTATCCCGGACTGGCCAGCACGCCGTAGGTATAACCTTCGGCATTAATAATATTCCGCGCCAGGGTAACTCCCTCAAATGAGGTCGTCACCACCGCCGTCCCGCCATTCCCCTTCAGGAAGAAGCCCTCCAGCCAGGCGGACGATTCCAGGCTGACTGCCGCGCCGGAGCTCCCGCTCTCTTCGATCGTCGCCTGTCCGGTAACCGTCGAATAGACGCTCCTGCCGGAGATGGTGATCGGGAAAATTTCTCCCGCGGCGGCGTTATAAGTCCCCGGAGCGGCATAGGCCGGTTTGCCGCTCGCCGCCGCGGTCGCCGCGTAAGTTAAGGTCTTAAAAGGCCCGTTCAGTCCGCTCCCAACCTCCGAAGTCAAACCGTTGTAACTGTTACTCCCGGTAGTCGGATTGACGTAATACGCCGCTTCCGGAGTAACCGCGAAGGTCCCTGATTCCTCGGTCACCACATTGCTCCTGGTGGCGACGATCTTGACCCTGGCGGTCTCGGTCGCGACTTCGGTGACAAACCAGGGGAAAATATTATCGTCCGCTTCGCCTGTTACCAGATCGGTATAGGTCGCTCCGTTATCAAACGAATAATAGATATCAATTCGGTCGGCGGTCCCCGGAGAAGCTTCCCAGGTAATATTATGCCAGGTCCCTCTCTGCCAGATGTTCCCGGCAAGAGGAGCGCCAATGGTCAGGGAGATCGGGTGATCGTAGTAATAAGCTCCCATATCGGCCCGGGTCGTGTCGGGATCGTTGTACTGCGGATCGGGGTCGCCGGTATCGATACAAGTGGATGCCGCCTGCAAATGATAATCATCGCCGCCGGCATCGACAAAAAGCGGATCGTCAAAGATCGTCCCGGTCCCGCCGCCGACCGTCCCTTCATAAGTAACGTCAACGGCATACAGGTCGTTATAAGTAGAATTGACGGTCCCGCCGGTCTGGACGATAGCTTTGACCGTTTCCGGAGTAGAGTAGCCGCCGACGCTCCCCGCGATGATCGTGTTCAAAATATTGGCATTAACCGCCGATCTGACCCCGACATTGCTCTTGGCGATAGTGTTCTTATTAATGGTAAATGTCCCGCCGGCGACGCAGTTGATGCCGCCTTCGAGCGGGTCATAATAATTACGGATCTCGTTCAAGTAGATATTGCCATCGCCATTTAAGTAGAGCCCGGCTTTTGAACCGCCGTCAAGCCCCATGATCTTATTGTTCCGGGCGATAAAGTTGGTACAGGCCCCCGCCTGGTAGACACCGTAGTTGGCGGTAATGGTATTCCCCTCAACGGTGATGCTGTCGCCGCCGTCCAGATAAATGCCGTCGCTCCCCGAAGAGTGGTTGGTAATTATGTTGGCGTTAAAGTTGATGTAATTGGCTCCGCCGGCGACGGATATTGTCCGGTGCCCTTCGGAGCTTATCGTGTTGCTGAAGACCCGGCAGTTATCGCCACCCGATGTAATATGCAGAGCGCGGGCGCTCCCAGCCGCCGCGCTTAGGAGGAGCTGGTTATTGTAGAGCCTGGCGCTCGCTCCGGTCACCCTGACACCGGCATAGTCCCCAGTCGCGGCGCTTCTAACGACAAACCCTTCCAGGGTCCCCCCCGCTTCAAGAGATACTCCGTCAACCTCAAGGCCTCCGGTATCAATTTCAGTGGTCCCGGTCCCGGAGAAGATCCGGCCATTAATAATGATCGGGAACGATTCCCCATTGTCGACGCTGAAGTTCCCTCTGGCAATAACCGTCGCGCCAGTCACATCCTGGGTCCCGGCAAAGGAGAGTGTTTTCCAGGGACCGTTATTACCGGAGACTTCGGTCGTCAGCCCGTTATAATTATTGTCACCGGTTATCGGATCAACATAATAATATGTCGCCGGGGTGATGGTAAAGTTGCCGTCCGATTCATCGGTCGACAACCCGCTCAGGACACTAACTCCTTCAACCTTTACCCTGGCCTGGTTTGTATAGGTACTGTCGACCAGCCAGGGATAGTTCCCGTCGTCGGCTTCGTTGGTAATGATCTGCCGATAGCTTGCCCCGCCATCCCGGGACAAATACAAATTGATCGAGGTCGGGAACCCGCTCGATTGCCAGGTAATGTTCCGGGCGCTCCCCGCCTGCCAGACTTCGCCGCTGACCGGAGCGATCACCCTAACGCTAAAGTTATAGTCATACGCCCCGCGGTCAATCCCTGCCCCTTCCGGCGTGCCGGTGTCGATACAGGGGGAATCAGGCTGGAGGTAATAGTTTTGAGCGGTGGGGTTGTAAAATTTAGGATCAATAGTATTGTCGCCGCTTCCGGCGGTCACGTTATAGTAATTGGTATCATTGGCATAAAAAGTGTTGTACCTGGAAGTAACCTGATTTGTATAGGTGCTGTATATTCCATAGGTCCCGCTGGCAGAATAGCCGCCAACCTCTGACGCGATAATGTTGTTGGTCAAATTAGCATAAGCGCTATTGGCCCTGATCCCGCGATTGTTGCCGACCACGGTATTTTTATCAACTTGAAAGTTAGTGCCGGTCGAATAATAAAGATATATTCCACCATAGGATGAATTTTGGTAACCGCGCACCTCATTAGAAGAAATCGTTCCGTTACCCGAAAAATACATCCCGGCATAGGTCGAGGTCCCTGGATGGGTCGCCGTAATTTTGTTGCGGCTGATCGTTATCCCCCGCAGGTAATTGGGATAATAAGAATAAATCCCGTAATCAGCGGTAATTGTATTCCCTTCGATGGTAATACCGTAAATATCATTGGTAGAAGCTTGATAGAAGATAATCCCGTTGCTGTACCAATTCGAATATAAAGTATTATCCCTGATATAGGTCAGCGGATAATAATTGTTTGAATAATACAAGGCGGAATTATATGAATAGATGTTGTTACCGATAATGTTCGACCGACTGCCGTCAATAAGAACGGCGCTGCCGCCGCTCTCCTGGGAAACAATGTTATTCAGCAGGGTAACATTGGCGCCGTTAACGTAAACGCAGGCATAACTGCCGTTGTTCTTTTTGATCGTAAACCCTTCAAGAGAGACATTGTTTCCCAGGACCAAATTGTGGGCGGCAGTCGCTCCGGCGTCAATTGTCACCAGCGCGGTCAGGGGATACTTGCGCAGGGTCGCTATCCCCAGGTTGAGAGGGAAAGTCTCCAGGCCGGAATAGCTCCCCTGCAGAGCGTAAACTGTTCCTTCGGTCAGGGAAAGGGCCTTGGTTATAGTCCGCCAGGGAGAAGCAAAGGTCCCGTTCCCGGTCGTGTCGCTCCCAAAAGGCCCGACATAAGATTCGCTGGTAATAGAAGATGGCGTGCCAACACTGCCAAAAGCGCCGCGGTTGCCGCCGTCGTCCGCGGTCGCGATACAGGGGGAATCGGCAAGCAGACGGTAATCGTTGCCACTCGGATCGACAAATTTCGGGTTCTGTTCGTTATCCGCGGTCTCGTTAGAGACGGTCCCCACATAATTGGTCCCGGTATTGAAGAAAGTATTATAAGAGGAATCGACCCCTTCCTCGTACTGATCAACTTTAATCCCTTCGCTTCCGGGAATAAATGTCCCCAGGACCGGCGCGGCGGAAATAATATTATTTTTAATGATATTACTGCCGCCGTCAGAGTAGATCGCCCGGTAATTCTTAACTAAAGTATTGTGGTTGATGGTAAAGTAATTCGGGGGGGTGGCGCCGCAGGTAATTGCCGCTCTGCCGTCGACGGTAAGCTGGAAACCGCGGACTTCATTGGAAGAAATATTGCCCGACCCGGCCAATACCATCCCATAACCAGCGCTCGCCGGGTTGAGCGCTTCAATGGTATTGCCATGAATATCCACATTCAAACAGCTGGCGCCAAGAAAATAAAGCGCGTTATCGGCAACGATCCGGTTTGCCTCAAAAGTTAAATTTGTGAGGGTGCCGGTATTAGCATAAAACCCATAGCCGCCGGTAGAAGGATCAAGGCTGATAAAATTATTGTTTCGGATAATGGTATTAGAGGCCGACAACCTAACAATAAAATTATCGGTAGAATAGACCCGGTTCCCTTCAACAAGATGTTCTCTGCCTCCGACGGTTAAAGGGGCCATCACGGTCGATTCGGACGAGATCAAATTATTCCTAACGACCACTCCGTTCGCGCTAACATACAAACAAGCAGAATAGGTGGTCCCGCTCTTCCCCCTGACGGTAAAGCCTTCGAATGAAACGTTATCTTTCTGGATAATGACCCCATGGCTGGCGCTGGTATTGGAGTTAATGACGACCGTCGACTGCGGGTCGTACTTCCGCAATTCCGCGTAGCTTAAGACAAGTGGGAAGCTCTCGCCGCTGGTAATATTGTCATAAACCCCGGGCATGATATAAATTATCCCCTCGGCAGTCGAAAGGGCATGGAAAATAGTCTTCCAGGGGTTGGCCAACGTCCCTTCTCCGGTTATATCGCTCCCCTGGTTGGAGACATAAGATTCGGTCGTCACCCCGGAAGCCTGGGCGATAGCGCCATAGCAACCCCTGTTCCCGCCATCATCCGCGGTCCCAATACAGGGGGAATCAGCAAAGAGGCGATAATCATTAGCGCCGGGATCGACGAACCTGGGATTGAGGATATTGTCCTGGTATTGGCTGTAAGCGGTCCCTGAATAATCGGTAGCATTGTTAAACAGGGTGTTGTATTCTGATGTCGCGACGCCGTCAACCTTAATGCCGATACTGCCAGCAACATATCCCCCAAGAGTCGGCGCGGCGGAAATGATATTATTTTTTAAATAATTTGAAGCGTAAATATTGGACGTGCCAGCGGAAATGCCGACTAAGTTTTTCGCCACGGTGTTGTTCTCGATCGTCGCGATGGAACTTGTGTAGGTCACGATCCCATAACTGTTGCTGTCAATAAACCCATTAACTTCGTTTGAGGAGATCAAGAGAAGAGGCCCACCAACGGAAATCCCGCTGGCATAGTCATTCCAGCCGCCATATTTATGAACAACATTGCCTGATATTTTCACGAAAGCGGTGCCGTCAACTTTAATACCATCATCAAACGCGAAGACAGTGTTCCCTTCAGCCGTCAAATCCCCTTGATGGACCCAGATAGCGTGACCGGCCTCGGCGGTAATAACATTGTTTCTCACGGTTTGGCTGGTCAAGCCGTATTTGAAATCAACCGCTCCGTTATAGTCGGTCCGGCCAGCATTAGCCCTGATCTGATTGCCCTCGACCAACCCATGGTCGGAATTCTCATTAAAATACAAAGCCATCCGGTTGCCGGAGGTCTTGGTATTAGTGATCCGGTTATTAAGGATCGAGACCCGTGGTGCATTGACCCGGACGCAGGTATTGTCGCTGCCGCTGGTAAATAAGGTCACCCCTTCCAGGGTCGTCCCGGCGACCCCCAGGATCAAGGTATCATTGGCCGACGCGCTTGAGTCGATCGACACTTCCGAAGTCGCGTACCTTCTTTGCATGGAAGCTCGGCCAAAATTGATCGGGAACGTTTCCCCCGCCGCGTAATTGCCTGAAGAGACGTAAATTGTCCCTCCTTCGGTTATTGAGGTAGCTTTTGAAAGATGGAGGAAAGGACTGGCCGCTGAACCAGTATTACTATCGCTCCCGGAAACCCCGTCAACATAAGAATTGACCAAAATACCGGAGCTGGCGGCAATGTCGCCGTATTTACCCATGTTGGTCCCGTCGGAGGCTGTCCCTTTGCAGGGAGAGTCGCTATAGAGGCGGTAATCGCTCGCCGTGGTTGAAACAAAGCGGGGCGAAAGGTTGATATCGCCATATTGCTGGGGAGGATCGTTCAAGTAAAGATAATCGGTTTCATTGTTAAAAACACAGTTGTGATGGATCAGAGAGTACTGGACTTGAGCGGTAATCCCGGAGCTCCCCGCATAAAAAGTGCCCAGGATCGGGGCGGCGGTGATGATATTATCAAAAACTTCGATCGAATTGACGGAGGAGCCGGAAATATAGAGCGACTCTTTATTGTTGACGATCGTGTTCTTCCTGATCCTGGTCAGGCCGTTGTATGAGGAGGTAGCCGTAACTTTAACTCCGGTTGTGTTGTAGCCACTGACCAAATTCGCTTCGATCGTCCCCAGACATGAGGTCAAGATGATCCCTTCGGAGCCCGCTCCGGAGATCGACTTTATCGTGTTGTTGTAAATATTAAAGAATTGGAAACCTCCGTTAATCCCCCGATCGGCGATAATTGTGTTCCCTTCGATCGTCGTCAGGTAATTAGAATAGTATGAAGAAAGGGCCAATACACCGGTATCAGTCGTGCTAAGATAATTATTTTTCACCAGGATCCTGGATTGATCGCCATAGTTCTTAAAATAAACCAAAGTTCTCTGGCCGGCGATCCGGTTCCCCTCGAGGCGACAGTTCAGAATGTCTTCGGTCAAAGCAACCGGATTGCCGGGATAACTAGGCCAAACCACGGTTGATTCCTGGGTAATAATATTGTTGAGGACCACCGTATTGTTCCCGGTGACATTTACAGCCCCATAATAGGTGTAATCATTGGTCGCGTAAGCTTTGCTTTTTATTGTAAACCCTTCAACCGTCCCGCTATTTCCCACTCTAACCGTGTCGCTCGCCAACAGTATAGAATCAATTGTTGCTGTGTAAGTTTGCGTGGCGGTCAGCCAGCGGCCGGTCACGGTGATCGGAAATGTTTCATAAGTTTGAATATAATTTCCCGGCATGACCCAGATCCGGTCTCCGGTCTGGCTGTTGGCCAGGGAATAGGTAATACTCTTCCATGGCCCGTGGGTCACCCCATCTGTCACAAAGACCTCTGAAGTCAAGCCGTCATAGCTCTCGTTGCTCCCGATGCCGACGCCGACAAAATACTGGGTCGGCCGGGAGATTGTAAAGACTGCGTCGGACTCGTCGGTTGAGACCAGGACGCTGTTTTTGATCGCTTCGACCCGCACTTTGGCCAGAGTCGTCGGCCGGTTCGGCACAAACCAGGAGTAAGAGCGGCTTTGGCCCGAAACATCGGTCGCGATTGTCCGGTAGCCGGTCGCTTCGCTGGTCGTGTAGTAGAGGTTAAATGAGCTCGGCAGGCCGGTCGCGCTCCAGGTGAGCGCACGCCGGGTCCCGGCCTCAAGGTTTTCTCCCCCATTCGGGAAAGTGACGGTCGCGACAACCGGGGTATAAAGCTGGAGGGTAAAGGCCGCGTCTGATTCGTCGGAGATAACCTGCCCCCCCTTCACCGCTTCGATCTTGACCCGCGCTTCGGTGGTGGAAATATTGGCGACCAGCCAGTTATAGCTCCTTAGCAGGCCATTGGCTTCGCTGGTAATCAGGACATAAGCGTCTCCTGTAGAGTAGTAAATATTGTAACTGTCCGGCAGTCCGGCCGCTTCCCAGGTGATCTCATGCCACGACTCCCCTTCCCAAATCTCTCCTCCATTGGGGGTTATAACCTCAATTGAAAGAGGCGGAGTAAAAATAGTAAAGGTATCGGTCTCCATGGTCGCGATAAGCGTTTGTTTTAGCGCCTCGATCTTGATCCGAGCTTCGGTCGTGGGGAAATCGGAGACCAGCCAACCGTATGACCGGTCGGCCCCGCCGACTTCGCTGGTGATCAGGACATAAGCGTCACCGGTCGTGTAGTAGAGGTTAAACGAGGTCGGCAGACTTACCGCTTCCCAGCTCAAACCATAGATCAAGCCGGCCTCAACGATCTCGGCAGTTACCGGCCGAGTAACCACAACATTTAGTTGGCTGATGGTGAATTTAGCGGCCGATTCCCGGGTCGCGATGAGTCCCAGCTCTTCCGCCTCGATCCTGACCTTGGCTTCGGTCGTCGCCGGCGCCGGAACGGTCCAGGTAAAGGTCCCGTCATCGGCTTCGTCAAGGGCGATCGAACTGTAGGTCGCGCCGTCGTCGATCGAGTAAGAGAGGTCGATCGCGGTCGGATACCCTTTGGTCCGCCACAAAACTTCGCTGGTCGCCCCGACCGTCCACTCCTCTCCCCCATTCGGCGCTAAGAGGTAGACTGCCGTTCCGTCATAGCAACCCAGGTCGGTCCCTTCCGGGGTCCCGACGCCAACGCAGGGGGAATTCGGTTTCAAGTGATAGTTGCTGTTATCGATGTCAATAAAATCGGCGTTGATCGAGATCGATCCTTCGCGGGAGGTAACGCTCGAATATAAGGTCTGACAGCCGTAAACGTCGTTATAATACGGCCGGGTCGTCCCGCCGGTCCCGGAACGATAGATCCCGATGCTCCCGACCGCACCTCCGGTCCCCGCCTCGACCGTCGGAGCGTTGGAAATAATAGTGTTGTAAATATAGACATCGTTGTCGGGAGTTTGGATCCCGACCAAATTCTTGACCACCGTATTGCGGTTGATATCGATATCGGTGGTCGGAGTGGTGCCGGCCGAGCCGGCGTAGATGCCGATACCAAACCCGCGAACTTCGTTGGTGCTGACCAGAGCCGAGGCGCCGGTCAATCTGATGCCGCTCCCGGCTGACGAGCGGCCGATAATCAGGTTTCTGCTGACCCGGGCATTGGTGGCGCTGGCCAAGTAAACAGCGTAGTTTGTCCCGGTATAGCCGATGGTATTTCCATCGATCACAATATTGCTGTCACCAAACCCTGAAGTCATTGACGACCCGGCGCAGTTTACTTCAATCGTATTGCCGCTGATGAGCAGGTTATTGCCGGAATCATAAAAAACATTACCGGCAGAAGTCGGCGCGGTGACGGTGTTCCCCAGGAACGAACCATTGCTCAAACCGCCAAAATCAAAACAGTAAGAATTGGCCGCGCGGTAGAAGCGGTTGTTCCTGACCGTCCCGTATGCTCCAGTGTATTCGATGATATAATCCCATTCCGGACCGCTATATCTAACGCTCAACCCCTCAACCGTACAGTAGCGCCCAACATTGATCATCGCGTCACTCAAGGCCATGTTCCCTGCGTCCAGCGTCGCCAGGCCGGTCCCGTCGCCGGAAAGAACGGTCTTGGCATTGAGGGTGATGGGGAAACTCTCTCCGGTTGGTCCGGCTGGAATTGAATATCTTCCCTCAAGAATATTGATCTTGCTGATCGTCCTGGGGAGGGCGTAAGTAATGGTCCGCCACGGATTGCCGATGGTGCCGTCCCCTGTCTCGTTGCTCCCGCTCCCGCTGACATAGCTCTCGGTTGGAATCCCGGAACTGCTCCCGATCGATTCGTAGCAGCCGATCACCCCGCCGTCGGACGCGGCGCCAAGACAAGGAGAGTCATCATACAAACGATATTCATTGGTCGCGACATCAACAAATTTGGGATAGACATCAAAGAGATCGTGCGCTCCCCAGGAAGAGGAGGAGGCGTTGTTGAAATGAGCATTATAATCGGCCTCTAAAAGTCCGCTGACATATTGCAAACCAATGTTGGCGGCCGCATCCCGCAGACCGGGAGCCCCGCTGATAATGTTATCGTAGACCCTGGTCAAATATCCGCTATAAGTTCCTATCACCGAAATGCCGGTCCCATTTTTGACGATCGTATTTCTTAAAACATTGATCGCGGCCCCACCATTGCCGCAGGTGTCAAGATAAATACCGTTGGTAAAGCTTCTGATCTCGTTGGACGCAATGGTGTTATTGATGCAAGTATCCATAATGATCGCGGTCCCGGAGCCGGTGCCGATCATGACGTTGCGATAAAAGCGATGGTAAGAGCCGCCGTATTCACTGATCAAATAGCCGGAGCCGGTGTAATTGAAGCGGTTCGCTTCGATCGTCGCTCCGGTCACATAATTAGCCCAGGATAAAATGTAATTGGCAGAGGCATCAAAAGTATTACCGGTCAAGGTTAGATGTTTGCCGCTGGTATTAACACGAACACAATATTGGTTGGTCCCGGTGTTGCGGAACCAGTTTCCCTGGATCAAATTCCCGCTGGAATCGTTGTAGATCGTGTTGGTGTTAACGCTTCTGATAAAGGTATTATTCCTGATCGCGGCGTTTCCCCCGGTACTGGACAGATTGATCATATACTTGGCCGAATTGTTGGCAAAGGTAAAGGTCAACCCTTCGATCGAGGTGTTCCGCCCGGTCACGCTGATCAGATCTTGCGTGATCGCCTCCCCTTCGATCGTGGCCAGGCCGGTCCCCTCGCCCACGATCCGGGCGTTATCTCCCAAAATCAGCGGGAACGCCTCGGTCGAACTGTTGTAAACCCCGGCTAAAACATGGACCACGCCGTCAGTTTTTGGCAAGGCATAGCGGATGCTCCGCCACGGGTTGGCAAACGAGCCGTCACCGGTTTCGTCGCTCCCGCTCCCGCTGACGTACGAATCGCTTAAAATGCCCGAAGACGACCCTTCAACCGTCGGGTAAGCCCCCTGATACGACCCGTCGGAAGCGGTATTTTTGATCGGGGAATCGCTGTTGAGCCGGTAATCATTGGTCAGCGGATCGACATATCGAGGATAGAGAAAATTACCGTTCGAGCCGGTGGTCAGGGTCCCGCTATAGGCGGCCGCGCAACCGTAAAAATTGTTATAATCCTCGCTGACCGAAAGGGAGCTTCCGGTGATCCCGATCACCTTCCCAACCGCCCCCAAGGTAACCGCGTTATTGATTATATTGTCCTCGATCGTCACGGTCCCGGAGCTGATCACCCCGTTGATCCCGGTGGTGCCGGACTTAACGACCGTGTTTTTTCTGAGATACAACGCGCCGTTGGCGGTGGCGGAGATGCCGGTGGCAAAGCTTCTGACCTCGTTGGTCGTGATATAACCACTCAAAGTCGCCAAAATCCCGGTCCCATTCCCATTACCGATAATAACGTTATTTTTAATGATCCAGCCGGTCGAGGTGCCGGCATTGATGGCGGAGCCGGAATTATTATAAACAAAACGGTTCCCGTCGATCACCGCGTTGCTGTTGGTGCCCCTAAGCAGGCTGGCCGCCGCCGCCCCTTCTACCGTGTTACCCGAGAAAGTCAACCCGGTATAACTAGAATAAATCGCGTCATAATTGGCGGTGCTGGTCTCTGCCATATAGTTCCCATAGATGTAAGCGTAACCATCACCGGCATCGATCAAGCGTGAGGTGTTGGTCCTCACCAGGTTACACCGGACCACCCCGGCGGAGGCGCCCACAATGTCGACCAGGTAATAACTGGTACTGCTGTTGGTGGAGCGGATCGATAGCCCTTCCAGAGTAGACGACGCTCCCAGGTCAAAAACATCGCTGGCATTGGCCAGGGCGTCAAAAGTGGCCTGCCTGGTATAAGTGGAAACGACCAGCTTGGTATTGTTAATGCTGATCGGGAAAGTCTCGCCGGAAGCGGCGGTGTAGGTCCCCGGCGCCAGGTTAATTATTGATTTTGCCGGGGTATTAGCCGCTGTGTAGGTCAAGGTCTTTCTGGGTCCGGTCGTCCCGGAAATATAGACCGGGCTCAAACCATTGTAGCTGTTGTTGCCGGTGTAAACATTGACATAGTAATCGCGCTGGGCGGTCATCGAGAATTTGGCGTTCGACTCGTCGGTCGCCGTCCCTTCGGTGCTGACCGCCTCGATCCTGACCCGGGCTTCGGTCGTCACGCTCCCCGCCACGAACCATTCATAGCTCCCGGTATCGGGGAGACCGGTCGCAATAGACGTATAAGTCGCACCGTTATCAACGGAATAATAGAGGTTGATCGAAGAGGGATTGGTGATCGCCTCCCAGGTGATCTGTTTGATCGAACCGATCCCCCAGCTCTCGCCGCCGTCCGGTGAATAGAGCTTAAGCGGGGGTTGATAATAAGTGTAGGCGTCCAAAGACGACACGGTCTGGCCGTCCGGGTTGACGACCTGGACATTGACGGTGCCGGCCAGATGGGTCGGGGCCAGGGCGGTGACCGAATTCGCGCTCTCCCAGGTGACAACGCTTGCCGGGGTCGTGCCAAAATTTACCGCCAGAAGCTGACCATATTCATCACTGGCGACAACCGCCGTGGGGAGAGAGCCGGTATCGTAGAGCTGATATTTAATGTTCAGGTAATTTTCCGCCAGCCGGCGCTCGTCGGTCGTCAGGAATTTATTAAAGAGGATCATTTCCGCGATATAGCCGGAAAGCGCATATAAGTTTGAGGAATATTCCAAAGCGCCGACCCGCAAATAGAGCGGATTATAATAAGCGGAGGTGTTTAAGTTTTGATTCCGCAGGGTCCCATTCATATAGATCGCTCTCTGCGACGCTTTATGCTCGCCGTAAAACAGATTGTAATTGGTCGTATCGCTAAAAGAGAAAGAAGCCTGGTTGGCAAGCTCATCATGAGGCCGCCACTTGATCAGCCCGTCCATAGCGATCAGCATGATCGTCTTATTGGTCACGTTGTTCTGATCTGATAAGTCAAACAAAGCCCGGGTAGTAAGATTGGCAAATTTCCCGACCACCAAAGCCGATTCCTGGGTGGTGATCCCGGTCAAGCTCGACTTCTTCAACCAGTCGCCGCCGTCAAAATAGACGACCGGAAACTGGTTCAATTGATTGGTCCTTAATCGGGGTTGATAGCTGGTCGTCCCAGGTTGCGTAACCGTATTCCCGCTCCCGCTCATATCGGTCCAGGTAGGGACATATGCCCAGTCAACCGTTTGGCTGGTCCCGTCGTTTGCTTTAAGCCAAACTTTGTTCCCCGCGTCGGCCAGGACCGGAATAGTATTCGCCAGACTGCTTTGCGAAGTCAGCGACTTGTCACCATACATCAGGTAAATATAGGAATTCCCGGACGGCAAAGTTGGAACTTTTACCCAGATCAGGGTCCGGGTGGAATTCAAGCCTGATTCCACCCAATAGCTAAGGGGGGTCGCTTCGTCGGAAGCGACAAAGCGAATGTCGCCGCCGTCGGCCCGCATCTTCCCCTGGGCGATCAGCGCCGCGGTATCAACGATCGCCAGGACCGGATAATTGGTTTCCACCGCTCCAGAGTTAGTGAGGTTGACCCTCCGCCTGATCCCTTCTTTATAAAACCCGGTCCCGGTGATCGAGACCACGTTGCCGCCGTCGATCATCCCGGTAATTGGCAAGACCATGCTGACAGTTGGCGGAGCGGCGGTTATCGTGAACGCGGAGGTCAAAGTCCCGGCCTGCCCCCCTGGATTGACGACAACCAAACCATAGGTCCCGCTGGTCTTGCCGTTCAGGTCAAAATCGCAGGTCAGTTGGTTTTCATTAATAATATTCACGTCGGTCGCGCCAATGTCGGTCTCGCCATATCTGGTCAGCTTAACGGTCGCTCCAGACTTGAACCCGCTCCCGGCAACCGCAGCGTCATTGATCGTCTGGTTGTTGACCCCGGTATCAGGAACGATCGAATTGATCACCGGCGCGGCGTAGATAATGGTCAGCTTGGCGGTCGATTCATCGCTCCCAATATTCTGGCTGATGGTATTGTCGGTTACGGCGACCTTCACTCTGACCTCGGTCGTGCTGATATTCGGGACCGTCCAAACATAAGGGGAAACGACCGGCGCTTCCGAGGTAATTAAATATGGATAGGTCACCCCGTCATCTATTGAATACCAAATGTAGAGAGAATTCTCTTTGATCCCGTTCTCATCGGTCGCGGTGAAGGTGATATTTTGACTTGACCCGCCGACCCAGCTCTCCCCGCCGCTCGGCGCTTCAACGGTGACCACCGGCGGCGCTTTTTCCAGGTAGGTCACTTCCCAGCTGACGCTCCACTCTCCCCAGTTCCCCACTCCGTCGCGGGCGATAACCTGCCACCTGTGGAGCCCGTCCCGAAAATCGATGGTCGGCTCATAAGTGGTGACATTGCCAAGAAGAAAGGTATCGTTATCAATAGCGATCTCATAGCTGGCGATTCCGGACAGGTTGTCAATCGCCGGTTCCCAGCTAAAGAGCGGCCTGGCTTCGGTCGTTGAGCTCCCGTTGGCGGGGGCGGCAAGAGTTGGAGCGGACGGCCCAGTGCTGTCAATGGTAAAGACGGAGCTCTCCCCTGTCCCCACATTATGATTGGTCGACCCGTCAATCGCTTCAACTTTGATCCTGGCCTCGGTGGTGTTGGCTGACTCGACCAGCCAAAAATAACTGCCGGTCAACGTCTGGCCGACGGCTATCGAAACCCATGACTCGCCGGAGTTAAGCGAATAGTATAAATTGATCGAGTCAATCCCGCTCTCGTCGGTGGCGGAATAGGTCACTTCGTAGGTCGCTCCCCCCCGCCAAATACTCCCCAGGATCGGGTTGGTCACTTCAACGCTCGGAAGGGTTGTATCTGGAAGGATGCTAAAATACCCGCTCTCTCCGGTCCCGGTACTGGTCGGTTTGATCCCTTCTATTCTGATCCTTGCTTCCTCGGTCACCTGGTTAGGGACCGTCCAAGGATAGACCCCATCATTGGAAAGTCCGGTATCGATCGTCTGCCACGCTTCACCGGTCGTGTAATAAATATTGATCTCGGTCGGTCGGCCGATGGTGCTCCAGCGGATCTGCTTGGTACTGCCAACGTTCCAGGTCTCGCCGGTAGCCGGCGCGATAATAAAGACCTGGATATTGCCGGAACCAAAATCATAACAGCCAATATCAGCCCCCTCCGGGGTTCCGGCATCGACGCAGGGAGAGTTGCCGGTCAAGTGATAATCATTCCCTGAAACGCTGGCGAATTCCGGATCATCGTAGATATCCCCTGTCTGGTCGTCGATCGACCCGGAATAATCGGTCGTATTGCCATATATGCAATTGTAAGTCGATCTCACTACCGCGCCGTTACCGTCATCCCTGAGCCCGATGCTCGCCCCGGGAGGGATCGCCGCGGTTTCCGGCGAACAGCTCAAGATAGTGTTGGAAATATCAGCGGTATTCGATAGAGCGCTGCTGTAAAACCCGGCCATGCATTTGACGATCGTGTTGTGGAAGAGAGAAAGGTTGCCGCCG
This sequence comes from candidate division WOR-1 bacterium RIFOXYB2_FULL_45_9, assembly GCA_001771575.1. Taxonomy (GTDB): domain Bacteria; phylum Margulisbacteria; class WOR-1; order O2-12-FULL-45-9; family XYB2-FULL-48-7; genus XYB2-FULL-45-9. The sequence goes on from MEUD01000001.1 coordinate 679,330, forward strand.
GAAATCGCGGTAACCCTAACCCCGGTGCCAAAACCGCGAACTTCGTTGGTGGCGATCAACCCATCTCCGCTGGTAAAGATACCTGCCCCGACAAGATCGGTCCCGCCGCCAATGATCTTATTGTTGATAATGGTAAAATTGGTCCCCCCGGAAGCGGAGATCCCCCGACTGGTTCCGATCGCGGTGATCGTATTTCCGGCGACCTTAATCTGGTCGCCTTCAAAATAGATGACGTTTGCTCCGCCCGAAGCTTCAATTGACGAATTGAGGATCATGTTACGCGATCCCAGCGAATAAATCGCGGTATTATTGTCGTTTCTAACACTAATTGACTCAACCGTCGAATCACTTGCCAGCACTATTGCGTAATTGCCATCCCCGCTCGCGTCAATCACGGCCAGCCCGGTATGGTAGCTGGTGATTTTTCTATTATTCCCCAGGAAGATAGGAAAAGTTGCGTCCCCAACGTCGTGGATCGCGCCCCCCATAACATTAATTATTGCCTCGGTTGAACCGGACGCGCGTGGAATTGTCCCCCAGGGGTTGCCGATCGTCCCATCTCCCATATCGTCGTTCCCGCCAACCTTATCAACATACGATTCGAGCAAAGTATTGGCCGGAGAACCGACGCTCTCGTATCGCCCGATCGTCGCGCCGCTCTCTCCCGCCCCAAGACAGGGGGAATTGGAGAACAAGCGATAGTCGTCCCCTAACGCGTTGACAAAGCGAGGATAAGTGGAAATATTCCCCGCTCCAAGGTTGATCGTTCCGTCATAAGAATAGTGATTATTGAAGAGAGAGTTATATGAAGCGTTGATCGTTCCACCCCAATTTACAATGCCGTAACTATCATACATCCAGGTCCCCAGAGCGGGAGCGGCGGAAACGATGTTGTTTTTAACGTCAAGGGTCAGGTTCGGGTTATCACTGGCAATACCGTACTGGCATTTGGCAACCGTGTTCCCTTCAACCGTTGTCGTTAAAATATCACTGGAATAACAGTAGATGCCATAGCCAAAGTTGGTCACTTCGTTGGAAACGATCAGCCCGCCGCCGTAGGCGTAGATCCCGTTATGATCATCAAAGGTCCCTAAAACGATCTTATTGTTTTGAATATGAAAATTGCTCAACTGATTGCTGTTCATTAAGATCGCACTGCCGTATTCCACTCTGATGTCGTTCGCTTCTATAGTGACGTCAATTCCGTTCCGGAGCCTGATGCCAAAATCTCCATAGCCGGAGCTATTGTTGACAATTGAATTATTGCGAATAACCAAGCCGGTAAAAGGAGTAGAAGAGGTATAAATCGCCCCATCGGTAAAAGTCCCTTCGATCCGGCTGTTTTCAATCCTGACGTTGTTCCCCCAGAGCCAAATACCGTCATAAGTAGAGCCGTAAACAGTCACGTTGTTGATAATAATATCGCTAGCGTCAATATCAATCCCTTCTCCCCATCCCGGCCCTGCTTCAACTGAACAATTCCTGATAGTCGCTCCGTCCGAATACATCATTACCGTGTAATAATCAGGGCAAAGATCGCGGACCGTCACTCCTTCCAAGGTCGAGAAAGCCCCAAGTTCAATCCCATTTTCCCAAGCGGTGGCGCTCGCCTCGATCGTTACCGCCTCATTGTTGTAGCTTGAGACACGTACTCCGTCCGGAATAAACATGGGGAAAGTTTCCCCCAAAATTGTATCGTCATATAAACCAGCCCTAACCCAGACATTCTGCCCCGCTCCGGTATTGCCAAAAGCAGTGGTCAGTGTTTGCCATGCCTGGGCCTCCGAGGTTCCGGTATTCCCGTCGTTTCCATTGACCGCGTCGACATAGACGTCGGTAGTGATCGAATAGGTCCGGGTCTCGCTGTAATCGCTCCAATTCCCGGCATTATCCAGCGCCCTGACCTTCCAGAAATGCTCGCCAAGGATAAACGGAGTGCTGGTCGAAGGGGAAAAAGAGGTAAAAGTGTCTCCGTCAAAAGTAAATTCGTACCACAGAATCCCGCTTAAAACATCGATGCTGTCATTCCATGACAAGGTCGGGGGAAAACCAACTATTTCACCACTGGCCGGAGAAAGAAGTTCCGGGATCGACGGCGGTTCGCTGTCAATCATAAAATAATCAGCGCTTTGGGCGCTCCCCAGGTTGCGGAGCGGGGAGTTGTCATACGCTTCAATACTGACCAAAGCTTCGGCGCTGTTTAATCCTGGGAGAAACCAACTGTAGAGTCCGTCATTTGATTCGTTGGTAACGATCGAGGTCCAATCGCCGCCAATCGTATAATTGATCCTAATCTCGCTGATCCCGCTCTCATCGGTCGCCGCCCAGGTGACCTCGTGGGTCGCCAGGCCGTTCCAGATATCCCCACCGTTGGGGACCAAAACCTCAACTACCGGCGGATCGGTATCGTTATGGTTAAAACTGAAAGTTGAGCTCCAGCCCCCCCAGTTCCCCGCCCCATCTTTGGCCCGCACTTCCCAGGTGATCGTCCCGTCTGGAAGGTTGGCATCCGGAATGTAGGACAAAACATTGCCAAGCACTCGCGAAACCCCGATCACCCGAATTTCATAACTGGCAATATCGCTAAGATTGTCGCTCGCCGCTTCCCAGGTAAAGGTCGGTTTTCCTTCAGTCGTCGTACTTCCGTTGGCCGGGTCTGCCAGACCGGGGGCCGATGGAGGAGTGCTGTCAATAATAAAATAAGCGCTCTCCGCGCTCCCGACGTTATGCGCGGCCGAGTCATCAAGCGCCAGGACCGCCACAATCGCTTCGCTGGTGTCAATCAGGGGCGGGGTCCAGAGATAAGCGCCGTCGTTCTGCTCGCCGACAGCAATGGTCTGCCACCCTTCCCCGGTTGTATAAAAAAGCTGGATCTCGGCGATCCCCCCTTCATCGGTCGCAAGCCAGGTGATGTTAAACGACGAGCCGCCTTCAACCTTACTATCGAAATTAGGAGTATAGACTTCGACGCTTGGATAATCATAGGTGGTAACTATGCTAAAGGTAGCGGCGCTTTCCCTCGTCGCGATATCTCCGCCACTACCCACTCCCTCAATGCTTACCTTCGCGGTAGTTGTTAAAGCGTCGGGAACCTGCCAGCTAAAACTGCCGGTATCGCTTAAACCGGTTTGGATAACTTGATAAGATTCTCCGGTGGAATAATACAGGTTGATCTGGGGCCGATCCCCATCAGACGCCCAGGTAATATTGTGCCGACTCCCCACTTCCCAGGTCTGACCACCATTTGGAGAGATCAAAGTGATGGGTTCAACATAGGGATAGCAACCCAAGTCCACCCCACCCTCACCCGCGCCTCGACAAGGAGAATCAGATTTTAAATGATAATCATCGGTCGCGGTATTACGAAATAACGCATTAGTATGAATGTCTCCCGTACCGGCATAAACATTGTAATATGAAGCATAATTTCCGTAAATATTATTATAGGAAGAAATTATCTTATATGAATAATAATAATCATATAAGCCATAGCTAAAAATATCATAATCAAATTCACTGACAGCGCTCGGTTTCCCGCATAAAATATTATTCTTAGCATATATAAGATAATTGTAAGGATAATAGTGGTAAATCGCCCTACCGCATTTAACTATTGTATTGTTTGTTGCGTAAGAGGCCCCATTAGATCTGTAATTATAGATCCCATATGTAAAACTTCTGATCTCATTAAAAGTGCTTGAACCATAACTATAATAAGCATAAATCCCGTTGGCTCCTCCTTGGCCGATAATTCTATTTCTTGTTACATTGTAAGAATACCCATAATACATATACACAGCGGCAGTCGAAAAAGTGCCATTAAATAAATTATTCTCAACAGTAACGGAAGTGGAATTATAAACATAAATCCCATATGAGCCCATACCTTTAAAGGTCGAACCAGAAATAATAGTATTGCTTGCTGAAGAATTATATATGCCATAACAAGATGAATTGTTGGCCTCTATGGAGCAATTTGTTATCTGGTTCGAACTTCCGCTCACATAAACGCAATAATAATAATCATCTGAATTTTTAAAATCTATCCCTTCTACTATAGAACTACCATAAAGTTGCAAACAATTTGCGTTAGTCAACATCGGCGCTTCGATCAATACCTGTCCCGAACCAAACCTAACAAGATTAACTCCGCTAGAAAGATAAATAGGGAAGCTTTCACCATTGACCACATTATAAGTACCAGGCAAAAGCCGTATTTCATCTCCGCTGTTATAGACGTTTTGACTGGCATATGTCAGCGTCTTCCAGGCCTGCCCTTCGGATAAACCTGTATTCCCATTATCTCCGGTTGGGCTAACATAATAAGTCGTCGCGAAAGAAGGGAGGGAGAAAACCAGCAGGGTAATAAAGATTACGGCGCTTAACAACCACCTTTTATTCGGTCGCTTGTTATGCCTCATTTCTTTATATAAAGGCTCCAAAATTAGTGCATATTTTTATGGGCATGATAAGTTAAGTGATGAAATTATAGCATCGCCGTTATTTTAATTGCAATAGCTATTTTTCGTGGCTATTTGAAGGTTTTTAACGCAGAGAGGATATCAATCATCGCCTGGGTATCAAGCCGGCAGTATACTTCCAAAGCCTGGCGAATTTCCGCCCGCTCCTCCGGTTCAATTTTGGGATCAAAAGTGACCCGGGCGTATTCAACGCTGGCGGTCCGGCCATCTTCGATCCGCAGGCCTTGATAGCTCTTCCCGGTCAAGATCGGAAGGACCTTTTTTATCGAGAGCCGCCCTTCCTGCCCCGGGTGGTAAAAAGCAAAATCAGAAAAGACCTCCAGGAGATCGACAAACCTTTTTTCCACCGCCGAGAAATGGGCCGCGAATTCCGGAAAAGCCCGGCAGGCGCGGCTTAAGACCTTCATTTCGTATTGAGCGTAATAAGCCAGGATCGTCCCCTTATCGCCTAATAGTTCTTTTAGGCGGCGCAATACTTCCGGCCGGGGATCGGTTTCCCCATCAGCCAGAAAAGAATCATGCTTTGCCTCTTCCCCCTCCCGCTCAATAACATGCAGGGAAAACTGGAATGGGATCTCTTCGTACGGGCTGGAGTTATCATAGATCGGAATGACCGGCGAGATCGTTTCAAAATCAAGAAAATAGAGCGGATAGGATAGCTTGGAAAAAAAACGCTCCAGAGCGGCGGAGTCAACATGCGGCCGGCCGCTTTTGACCGTCCCCAGCTGGATCGCCTGCTTGTCGGTCAAAACAAAATCGGCCGGGATCGCCTTAAGGTCCAACACCCCCAACTCAAAAAGATCAAAGGCGCTTTTTACCCCGCGATGCAGGGTGAAGACATCGCCTTCCGCAGGCAAAAACGACCAGCATTCGCTCTCCAAAGGGCAGTCTCGGACCTCCCCGCACTGGCGGCCGGGGGTAATTAGCGGCGGGCTCTCCCGCTCGAGCATGGCGGCCATCGCCTCGATATTCCCCGGGACCTCCGGCAGGATCTCGGCAACTTTTTCTCCCAGATCTTTTTTAACAAAAAGAAGGTTAATGTCTGGTTCCCCGTGTTTAACGTATTCCCGATTGATGTGCATCAGGGAGCAGGCGGAAATTTTAAGCCCGGCGGCTTGGTAGACGTATTTTTGAAAAGCGACGTCGTAATAATGCTCCGCTTTGGTATCGGTCGAGCTTTTTACCTCGATCAACTCCCACTCGTCCTCGCCGACCGGGACCAGGATATCGGCCCGGGCGAAAGCGTGGTCGACCAGAAATCCAGCCTCAAACAAAGGGAGCCTTCGCGACAGGGCTTCTCTGGAGAGGGCGTCGGTCTCGGATAGTTCATGGCTTTTTTTGATCATGATACCGTCGGGATAGAGGCGGCGGGCCAGCTCTTCAACCCGTCTTCCGTCGTTCATGATCGACCGGAGAAGAAGATCGGGCCTGGGAAGGTCGCGTTTGTGGTGGAACTTATGCCAGAGGAGCTTTAAACAGCGGAGCCCATCCTTATAAAGCGATTTATTAAGGATAATCAGTCGTTGCGTTCCCAGAGGACTTCGACAAACTTTTCTCCATCCAGGAACTTATATTCGTGTTTCCCTTTGTAAGCGTGGCTTAAAGCCTTGCCGATGTGCAGGGCCAGATTATGGGTCGAGGTTTTCGCCCAGATCGAGCCGTCCTTTTTCTCGACCGATAATAAACGGGATTTGGCGTCGTGCTCGCTCGCCAGCTTCCCCTCGTTATTGATCAGATTGACCAGGTCTGCCTCATGATCAAGCAGGAATGAACCGCTAAGCTTAATCAGCCCACCCTCTTCGATCTTTTTGGGCTTCATAAAATCTTCGTAATGTCTCTCCATCGGTCCGCTCATGTTTATCCCTCCCTGGATACGTTTTTAACGTTTGGTGAACTGGAAGGCGCGGCGGGCGCGTTTCAATCCGTACTTCTTGCGCTCCTTCATTCTGGGATCGCGGGTCATCAGCCCTTCCCGTTTCAAGAGGACCTTAAATTCCGGGTTGGCAATGATCATCGCCCGGGAAATGCCGAGGCTCATCGCGGTCGCCTGGGCCGGCACGCCCCCTCCCAGGACCTGGACGACAACGTCGTACTTCCCGGCGGTGCCGGTCACGACGAACGGCTTATTGATCTTGAATTCCAGGGTCCGCCGGCCGCAAAAATACTCAAGCAGGCTCTTCCCGTTGATCGACATCTTTCCTTTGCCGGGAACAAGCCAAACTTTGGCGATCGCTTCTTTCCGGCGCCCGGTGCCGTAATACTTGACCGAGTCGTCTTTGACTTTTATCTTAACTTTTTCCTTTTTAACGTGGTGGTGCGGCGTGGTTTTTTTTGCTTCACTCATTTATTTTTACACCTCAAGTTCTGGAATTTTAGCATACTGGGCCGGGGTCTTGGTAAAGATCTTAAGCTTTCTAACGATCCGCGCGCCAAGCCTGGTGTGCGGCAACATGCCGGTAATCGCCAGGCGGATCACCTGTTCCGGCTTGGACTGCAGCATTTTTTCCAGGCTGACCGTCTTGTCCCCGCCCGGATAACCGGAGTGGGTAAAATAGGTCTTGTCTTTGAGCTTGTTGCCGGTCACTTTGACCTTGTCGGCGTTGACCACGACGATATAGTCGCCGCAATCGGTCTGCGGAGTATAGAGCGTCTTATGCTTGCCGCGCAGGTAGACAGCGACTTTGGTCGCCAGCCGTCCCAGGACCTTGCCGGAAGCGTCCACCCGGAACCATTTCCGCTTGACCATTTTATCGTTGGCAAATATCGTATTGTTCTTTTTCATGATTTCCTTCCTTACACCAGTTCCAGTCTGGCCAGCAGGGCGGCGTCTCCCCGGCGGCGGCCGATCTTGATAATGCGGGTATATCCGCCCGCCCGACCTTCGAATCTTTCCGGAAAACTTTTGAAAATATTAGTGACTACAGCCTGATCGTGAAGAACGCTTTCAACCTTGCGGCGGGAAAAAAGGTCGTTGGTCTTGGCGCAGGTAATGAGCTTTTCCGCCATCCGCCGGGCTTCTTTGGCCCTGGTCACCGTGACGTTAACGTGCCCATAGATAAATAGCGACCTGACGATCGATCGAAGCATCGCCAGCCGCTGGTCGGTCGGCTTGCTTAATTTCGCGTTCCCCTTCCGGTGTCTCATTCCCCTTCTCCTTTAAGATTCAATTTATATTCCGAAAGACGGGCACGGACCTCGGTCAGCGATTTCTCGCCGAAGTTGTCCAGCTTCATCAGCTCCGCTTCGGAATAGGTGATCAGCTCTCCCACGGTCTTGATCCCCGCTTTCTTCAGGCAGTTAAGCGACCGCGAAGAAAACTCCAGGTCTTCCACGCTCATCTCCAGGGCGCCGGAGGCCGATTCTTCTTTCCCTCCCGGCTCCAGGCTCGCCGCTTCCGATTTTTCGCCGACGTGGACAAAAAGGTCGATGTGGCGGGCCAGGATCCTGGCGCTCTCTTTGATCGCTTCATCGGGGCGAATGCTCCCGTTGGTCCAAACGGTCAGTACCAGCCGATCGTAATTGATCTCCTGGCCGACGCGGATCTCCTCGGTCGCGATGTTGACCTTGGTCACCGGGGTAAAGATCGAATCGGTCGGGATAAAGCCGACCGGCAGGCTTGCCTTCTTGTTCTGCTGGGACGAAATATATCCGTGTCCCCGCTCGACGATCATCTCCATCGATAATTTCCCTCCGGCGTCAAGGGTGGCTATGACCAGGTCCGGATTAATGATCTCGATCTCATTGTCATGCTCAATATCTCCAGCTTTGACCTCGCCGGCCCCTTTGGCCTTTATAGTGATCGTCTTCGGCTGGTCTGAATGGGACTTGATCACCAGTTCCTTTAAATTAAGGATGATATGCAGGACGTCTTCGGTCACGCCGTTCATCGTCGAGAACTCATGCGCCACGCCATCGATCTTGATCGCGGTCACCGCCGCGCCCGGAAGAGATGAGAGCAAAACGCGCCTCAAAGGATTTCCCAGGGTCTGGCCGTAGCCTCTGGGAAGCGGCTCCACCACAAATTTGCCGAAATTATCCGTAACCTCTGCCAGCTTCACCCAGGGCTTGTCTCCAATAGTTACCATTAATTTACCTCCTGTCGCTTATCGCGAATAATACTCAACAATAAGATTCTCGGCGATCGCCGCGTCAACTTCGTCCCTTGTCGGCAGGGCAACAACTTTCCCCTCCGCCTCGCCGGACAAGGAGAGCCACTTCGGGGTCACCTTGTCGGGGAACTTTTCGAGCGCTTCTTTCGCCAGTTTAACGATCTTGGGACTGACCCTGATCACTTCCCCGATCTTCACGGAAAATGACGGGATGTTGACTTTTTTGTCGTTGACCAGGATCCCGCCGTTGCGGACCATCTGCCGCGCCGCCTGCCTTGAGGTGGTAAAACCCAGGCGATAAACAACGTTGTCCAGCCGCCGCTCCAGATACTGCAGGAGCTGTTCGCCGGTCACCCCTTTGCGCTTGGCGGCTTTTTCAAAATATCCGGCAAACTGGCCTTCGCTCAAGCCGTAGATTCGGCGCGCCTTCTGTTTTTCGCGCAGACGGATCTGGTATTCAGAGACGCGGGCCGGGAGCTTGCCGTGCTGTCCGGGAGCGTACGAGCGCCGCGAATACGGGCACTTATCGGTGTAGCATTTCTCACCTTTCAGAAAAAGCTTTTCCCCTTCCCGGCGGCAAAGCTTGCATTTGGCTTCGATATGTCTACCCATTAGACTCTCCTCCTCTTGGGAGGGCGGCACCCGTTATGCGGGATCGGAGTAACGTCTTTGATCGAGCTGATCTCAAGACCGGCCCCCTGCAGAGAGCGGATCGCCGTCTCTCGCCCGGAACCCGGCCCCTTGACCAGAACGCTGACCTCGCGCATGCCAAGCTCGATCGCTTTAGCGGCCGCTTTTTCGGCGGCGGCTGAAGCCGCGAAGGGAGTCCCTTTTTTGGTCCCTTTAAAACCATTAGCGCCGGCGGAAGACCAGGAAACAAGAGCGCCGCTGGTATCGGTAATGGAAACGATCGTGTTGTTAAATGTCGCTTGAATGTGAGCAACCCCAACAGAGGGGACCTTGCGTTTATCCTTTTTTTTCTTTGGCGCCTTAGGCGCTTTAACAGCTGCTTCTTCCATGGTTTATGTCTTTTCCTCCTTTTTCTTGCCGAGTCCGACGGTCTTTCTCTTCCCGCGGCGGGTCCGGCCGTTGGTCCTGGTCCGCTGGCCGCGGACCGGCAGACCCTTGCGGTGGCGCGAGCCGCGGTAGGAACCGATGTCGATCAGTCGTTTAATGTGCATGGAGATGTCCTTGCGGAGATCTCCTTCGAGCCTGTAATCTTTCAAAACGTCGCGGATCACGACAATTTCAGAGTCGGTCATGTCCTTAACTTTTGTATTAGGGTCGATCTTCGCTTTAGCCAGTATTTCCCGGCTAAGGGCTTCCCCGATCCCGTAAATATATGTTAAGCCGATAACCAACCTTTTATTCGCCGGTAAATCGATACCAATGAGACGTGCCATCAATTCCTCCTTTTATTAACCTTGCCGCTGCTTGTGCTTCGGGTTAGCGCACAGGACGTAAACCCGGCCGCGCCGGCGGACGATCTTGCATTTGTCGCAAATCTTTTTTACTGACGATCTTACTTTCATATTTTTTTTCGCTCCCCACTTACTTTAAACGGTAAGTGATCCTTCCTCTGGTCAAATCATACGGCGAGAGTTCTATCCGAACTTTGTCTCCAGGGAGGATCCGAATGTAATTCTTTCGGATCTTGCCTGAAACGTGGGCCAGGATCAACTGGCCGGTCTCGATCTTGACCCTGAAAAGAGCGCTCGGCAGAGCTTCCGTTACCTCTCCTTCCAGTTCAATTACGTCTTTATCTTTTACCATATTGTCAATATCTCCGGATCACCATCGGTGATCACTACCGTGTGCTCAAAGTGACTGGAAAGCCCGCCGTCTTCCGTGACGACCGTCCAGCCGTCGTTTAAGGTCTTGATCCGCCAGCTTCCGGTATTGAGCATCGGTTCGATCGCGATGATCATTCCGGCCCGCAGGTGGATCCCCTCTCCGGCAAACCCGAAATTTGGGACCAGCGGATCTTCGTGCAGGTCCCGTCCAATCCCGTGCCCGTAAAGCTCTCTGACTACGGAAAAGCCGTGCTTTTCACTCACTTTTTGGATCGCGCTGGAAACATCTCCCAAACGCCGGCCAGCCCTGGCCTGCTTGATCCCCGCTTTAAGCGCTTCCCTGCAGGCTCTGATCAGCTTTGACGCTTTGCCGGAAACAGCGCCGACCGCGAAGGTCGCCGCGTTATCCCCGCAATATCCTTTATACCTGACCCCGACGTCAATGCTGACAATGTCCCCGTCCTTGATCAACCGACCCCCCGGGATCCCATGGACCACCTCGGAATTGACCGAGATGCAGGTCGCATGCTTGTAACCTCGATATCCCTTAAAGACCGGCTCCGCCCCGCGCTTTAAGATCAACTCTTCTCCGGCGGCGTCCAGCTCGGAAGTGGTCATTCCAGCCCGCAAACTATCTTTTAAGACCGCCAGCGATTCCGCCGCGATCTTACCCGCTTCGCGCATCAACTTGATCTCTTGATCAGTTTTGATCGATACGCCCATCAAAGAGCAGTGGCATTTGCCAGTATCTTGAGCACGTTATTAAACGCTTTATCGATCGGCAAAGAAGCGTCTATTTCCACCATTTTTCCGGTCTTGCCGTAATAGTCGATCAATGGTTTGGTCGACTTGTCGTAAACCTCAAAACGGGTCCTGATCACGCCCGGATCATCGTCCTTGCGCAGGATCAGTTCTCCGCCGCAAGCGTCGCATTTTCCGGCGGTCTTGGGCGGGCTGTTCTCCAGATGATAAACGGCGCCGCAATCCTTGCAGCTTCGCCTCCCGGAGAGCCGGCTGACCACTTCTTCTTCAGAGATCTTAAAGTACAAAACAAAATCGATCGAACGATTAAGCTCTTTGAGCATTTTATCGAACGCTTCCGCCTGGATCGGCGAACGCGGAAAACCGTCCATGATAAAACCGACCTGACAATCGGGCCGGCTGACCCTTTTTTTAGCCAGCTCAATGGTCAGTTCGTCCGGCACCAATTTGCCGGCATCCATGAACTCTTTAGCTCTTTTCCCGATCTCGGATTCGATCCGAACTTCCTCCCGCAACAGATCACCCAAAGAGATATGCGGCAGTTTTTTCGCTTCCGCGATCAACTTCGCCTGTGTCCCTTTTCCCGATCCGGGCGGTCCAAGTAATACTAAGATCACGCGATTATCCCCTCGTATTGGCGCGTCACTAAATGGGTCTGGATCTGCCTGACCAGGTCGAGCGCCACGCCAACCATGATCAACAGAGCGGTCGAACCGAGCCCCTGGAACGAAGTAACGTGGGTCAGGCTCTCAACGATCGTCGGAATGACCGCGACCAGCGACAGGAAAAGGGCCCCCACCAGGGTCAGCCTGGTAATAACGTATTCCAGGTACTGGGCGGTCGGTTTTCCCGGCCTGATCCCCAGGACAAATCCGCCGTATTTTTTAATGTTCTCGGCCAGATCGTTCGGATTGAACGTGATCGCCGTGTAAAAGTACGTAAAGAAAAAGATCAGCGCAAAATAAAAGACCATGTACAAACTGCCGGACGGCGAAATAAGCTGGACCAGTTTCTGAACGGCCGGATTCGGGATAAACTGCGCCACGGTCGCCGGAAAAAGCAGGACCGAAGAAGCGAAAATGATCGGAATAACTCCGCCTTGATTGATCCGCATCGGGATGTAGGTGGATTGCCCTCCGTACATCTTCCGTCCGATGATCCGCTTGGCGTACTGCACCGGGATCCGGCGCTGGGCCTCCTGGACCAGGATGATAGCCACGATCATTACCAGGAAAGAGGCCAGCAGGATAAGCACTCCGAAGAGCGAAGCCCCTCCCCTGACCAGGGTGATCGTCTGCCCGATGTAGGTCGGGATCCTGGCGACAATGCCGACAAAGATCAGGACCGAGGCGCCGTTGCCGATCCCGCGCTCGGTGATCAATTCGCCAAACCACATTACCAAGGTACTACCTGCCGTCAGGGAAACAACCGTTCCCAGCAGGAAGATCACGAAACTGTAACCATCGATCATAACGCCGCGCAACCAAAAGGACATCCCAAAAGCCTGAAAGGCGGCCAGGACAACCGTCAGATATCGAGTATAGCTCGCGATCTGTTTGCGTCCCGCGTCCCCTTCTTTGGCCAGCTCTTCGAGCTGGGGAACAACGACCTGCATGAGCTGCATGATGATCGAAGCGTTAATGTAAGGAACGATCCCCATCGCGAAGATCGAAAATCGCATGAACGCTCCGCCAGTGAACAGGTCCAAAAAACCAAGGATGTTGCCGCCGCCAAACAGGCTCTGCAGTTTGACCGTGTCGATCCCCGGGACCGGGATATGGACGCCGGCCCTGAACAAAATAATCATCCCAACCGTGAACAAAAACTTTTTTCTAAGATCAGCGATGTTGACCAAACCGGAAACAAAATTAAACATTAATTGCTTTCCCGCCGGCCGCTTCGATCTTCTTTTTTGCCGAGGCGCTGAACTTATGGGCTTTGACCTCGACCGGTCCGGTCACTTCGCCGGAACCGAGGATCTTGATCAAGCCGGTCGCTTTTTTCGCCTTGTCCAGTTCGAACAGGTTGAACACCTGGTAAACGACCCTGAACGGATGGTTCTTGAAACCACGTTTTGGCAAGCGGCGATAAAGAGGGGTTTGTCCCCCTTCAAAACGCGAGCCTTTGGTCCCGCCGGAACGACTGGTCTGCCCTTTGTGTCCCCGGCCGCAGGTCTTGCCCAGCCCGGAACTGGTCCCCCGGCCGACCCGTTTTTTTCTCTTCTTTGAGCCCGCCTGGGGCTGTAAATTACTCAGATTTAACATATTGTACGTTAGGTTCCTTTCCTCTTTCCTTGGTCACTACTTCGATCCGCTTGAGGAGACTAAGCCCGTTGAGCGTCGCCCGGGCGACGTTGATCGAATTGGCCGAGCCGATCTTTTTGGCGACGATATTTTTAACCCCGGCTAACTCCAGGATCGTCCGAACGGACCCTCCCGCGATAACCCCGGTCCCTCGAGGCGCCGGACGAAGGACGACCTTGCTGGCCGAGAACTTGCCATGAACGTCATGAGGGATAGAACCGTTGATAAGCGGCACCTGGGTAATCCCCTTTTTCGCCGCTTCAACCCCTTTGCGGATCGCGGCCGAAACTTCGGCCGCTTTGCCGATCCCGAGGCCGACCCGGTTCTTCATGTCGCCGACGACAACCACGGCGCGGAAGCCCATTTTTTTACCGCCTTTGACCACCTTGGTGACGCGGGCGATGCTGACTACTTTTTCTTTAAATTCAGAATCTCGGTCTTGATGATGTCTCATGTTAGAATTCCAGTCCTCCTTCTCGAGCCGCGTCGGCCAGAGCTTTTACTCTGCCGTGATAAATAAATGAACCACGGTCAAAGACCACCTTTTTAATCCCTTTGGCCTTCGCCCGTTCGGCGATCAAGCTCCCGATCTTTTTGGCAGCGGCAAGATTGCCGCCGTTCTTAAGCAGTCCTTTTTCAACCGTTGAGGCGGAAACCAAAGTCCGGCTCTCGCTATCAACAATGATCTGCGCGTGAATGTTCCTGATCCCGCGAAAAACCGACAATCGCGGCCGCTCAAGAGTGCCAAATACTTTCTTTTTTCTCATCTTACTTTCCTCCGGAAGTCGCTTTAGCCGCTTTACCCGCTTTGCGCCTGACGATCTCGCCAACGTAGCGGATCCCTTTTCCTTTGTATGGTTCAACTTTTCTGGTCAGTCTGATCTCGGAGGCGATCTGGCCTACTTTTTGCGCGTCGATCCCCTTGACCTTGACCCGGGTCCCCCCCTGGACCTCAAAATCGATCCCCGCCGGAGGGTCAAACTCGACCGGATGGGAATAGCCAAGCTGCAACTGCAGCTTCTTCCCCTGCATCGTGGCGCGATAACCGACGCCGACCAGGTCCAGCTCCTTCTCGAAGCCTTTGGTCACGCCGACGATCATGTTCTCAATCATGCTGTTGTAGAGTCCTTGGATCGCCATGGCCTGCCGGTCGCCGGAAGCCAAAACCGTCGTCAGCTTCCCTTCTTTGATCTCGATCTTAACGACCGGTTTGACCAAAAAAGAGATGGTCCCTTTCGGCCCTTTGGCGCTGATCTGGCCGTCCGGAGCAACCTTGATCTCGACCCCCTTGGGGATCTCTAATATTCTTTTACCTATTCTTCCCATTTTATTCTCCCTACCAAACGTAACACAGGACTTCGCCGCCGATCTTCTGCCGTCGGGCGTTATCGTCCGTCATCAACCCTTTAGGGGTGGAAATGATCGCCAGCCCGAAACCCGACTGGATCCGGGGGATCGCCTGACTGCCGACATAGACCCGGCGTCCCGGGGTGCTGACCCGTTTGACACCGACGATCGTGCTCCGGCGATTTTCATTGTATTTTAAAGCGACTTTCATGACCTTCTTGTTCATTCTGGCGACAACGTCATATTTGCCGAGAAAGCCCTCTTCCTGCAGGATCTTGATGATCCCTTCTTTAACTTTGGAATGAGGGATCTCAACCGCCTCTTTCTTGACCTTGATCGCGTTATTTACTCTAACTAACAAATCAGCAATTGGATCCATTGACAAACTCCTTTAATTACCAGCTTGATTTAACCACGCCGGGGATCTGTCCCTGGTGGGCCATTTTCCGGAAACACATACGGCACAGACCGAATTTTCTGATATAGGCCCGGCGCCGACCGCACATGAAACAGCGGTGCACCGTCCTGGTCGAGAACTTCGGTTCGCGCTTTAATCTTTCAAGCCAACATTTTTTCGCCATCATTTTCTCCTCTTAAGCATCATGGGTCCGGAACGGAATGCCGAGCGCTTCCAGCAGATCTTTCGCTTCGGCATCAGTCTTGGCCGAGGTCACGAAGGTAATATCCATCCCACGGACCGCGTCCACTTTGTTATAATCGACTTCCGGAAAGATCAGCTGTTCTTTGATCCCGAGCGAATAATTCCCCCGGCCGTCGAACGACTTGGGATTAACCCCTTTGAAGTCGCGGATCTTAGGCAAAGAGATATTGATCAATTTATTGAGAAACTGCCACATTCGCTTGCCGCGCAAAGTGACCTTGAGCCCGATCGGGGTGTTCCCCTTTAATTTAAAATTAGCGATCGCTTTGCGGCTGTTGATGACAAGCGGCTTTTGGCCGACGATGCTGGAGAGCTCCGCGGCGGAAACGTCGATCGCCTTGGCGTTCTCGCGCGCTTCACCCACCCCCCGATTGACCACCACTTTTTTCATCTTCGGGATCGACATGATGTTCTCGTACTTATGCTTATCTTGAAGCTTTTTAACGATATGTTTATGATATTCTTGCTGGAGGTCTTTCATCTTCTTACACCTTATCCATTATTTCTTCGCATTTCAAACAGGAGCGCATATTCTTCCCCTCGACCTTGGTGACCGAGATCCGGGTCGGTTTGCCGCAGCGCGGGCAGACCAGGATCGCTTTTGAGGCCGCGAAAGGAAGGGCTTTTTCAATTATCCCTCCGGGATTCTTCTGCATCGGTTTCTGGTGCCGCTTGGCCACGTTAATCCCTTCGACGATAAGCGTCATTTTTTCCGGGTTGACCTTGATCACTTTCCCCTTTTTCCCTTTGTTCTTTCCGGAAAGCATCAGGATCGTGTCGCCTTTTTTAATGTTTGCCATATTTATTCCCTTTTATACTACTTCCGGCGCCAGAGAGATGATCTTCATGTAATCTTTCTCGCGCAGTTCCCTGGCGATCGGGCCAAAGACCCGGGTGCCGCGGGGATTTTTGTCTTTCGCCACGATCACTACCGCATTATCGTCGAAACAAACAAAGGACCCGTCGCTCCGGCGAAGTTTTTTCTTGGTCCTGACCACCACCGCGGTGACGATCTCTCCGTCCTTAACGGTCATGTTCGGCAGGACCTCTTTGACCACGGCAACGACCATGTCCCCGATCCCGGAAAACTTGCGATTGGACCCGCCGAGGCAGCGTATGACCATAACGGTCCTGGCCCCGCTGTTATCGGCTACTCTTAAAATGCTACGCGGCTGAATCAACGTTAACCCTCCTGACAACCCGCCAGTGTTTATCCTTGGAGATCGGCCTCGTTTCCATTATCTCGACAAGGTCGCCGGCTTTGCATTGATTTTGCTCGTCATGAGCCTTGAAGTTTTTCGCCGTCCGGATTATCTTGTGATACTTCGGATGCCGGAAAACTCTTTCAACTTTAACGACCACGGTTTTCTGCATCTTGTCGCTGACCACAACGCCTTGTCTGACCTTGGGATTCCCTCTTTCCACTATTTACCCTCCTTGGATTTGACCGGTTGTTCATTATTTTTTTGATTCTTTTGAGCGGCAATCGTCAAGACCCGAGCGATCGTCCGGCGTAGTTCCCTTTGCTTCAGGGGATTCTTTACCTGCTGGTTGGATTTTTGGAGCCGCAGAGTAAAGAGCTCCTTCCGAAGATCGCCCGCCTTCTTGGCCAGTTCGCTTACCGTTAATTCGCGCAATTCTTTAGTGTTCATTATTGTTTCACCACGAGTCGGGTCGCCATCGGCAATTTGTAGCTCGCCAGGGCGAACGCCTGCTGGGCGTCTTCCAGGCTGACGCCGGCGATCTCAAATATAATATGCCCTCGTTTGATCGGAACGACGAACTTGACCGGCGCTCCTTTTCCTCCACCCATCCTGGTCTCGGCCGCCCGGGCGGTGACCACTTTGTCAGCGCAAACCCTTAGCCAGATCTTGCCGCCTCGTTTAAAGAAGTGGGTCATTGCTTTTCTGGCCGATTCGATCTGATTGGTCGTCAGGTAAACGCACTCCTCCGACTGCAGGCCGAATTCGCCGTAGTGCAGGGTATTTCCCCTGGAAGCCCGCCCTTTGAGCCGGCGGCGCTGGTGTTTCCTAAACTTTTGTTTCGATGGTATTAGTCCCACTCTTGATCTCCTTTGCCGGAGGCAAAACTTCACCTTTGTAGATCCAGACCTTAATGCCGATCTTCCCGTACATGGTCATCGCTTCGGCAAATCCGTAATCGATCCTGGCGCGCAGAGTTTGCAAAGGAACCCGGCCGTTCCGGTACCATTCGCTTCTGGCGATCTCGGAGCCGTCAAGACGGCCACCGCACATGATCTTGATCCCCTTGGATCCGGCGCGCAGGGACCTGGAAACGCCCTGCTTCATCGCCCGGCGGAAAGAGATGCGCTTTTCAAGCTGTTGAGCGATGTTCTCCGCCATCAGGACCGCGCAGGAATCAGGGTTTGGCTCTTCGTGAACGTTGAGCTGGACCTGCTTGCCGAGCTTTTTGATCAGCTGTTCGCGCAGGGCGGCAACTTCTTTGCCGCCTTTACCGATGATCAATCCCGGCTTGGCGGTGTAGAGATCTACTTCGATCTGATTGGCCTTGCGCATGATCTTGATCCGGGAGATCCCCGCTTTATAAAGAGTGTTCTTCAGATAGCTCCTAAGCTCAACGTCTTCCTGAAGCAGTTTTTTGAAGCTTTGATCATCAGCGTACCAAACACTATCCCAGTCTTCGATGATCCCGAGCCGCAAACCTTTTGGGTGGACCTTTTGACCCATTATTTCCCCTCCCGCACGGAGACCGTGACGTGACTTGTCCGCTTTTTGATCGGGAACGCCCGGCCGCGAGCGCGCGGCTGGAACCGTTTCATCACAAAGCCCTTGGTCACAAACACTTCTCCAAGCACTAACTTGTTTTCGTCCATCTTGTAATTATTCCTGGCGTTGGCAACCGCCGAAAGCAGGGTCTTTTCCAGGACCCGCGCCGCTTTTTGCGGCATAAACTTGAGCAGGGATACCGCTTCGGCGACCGACTTGCCGCGAACTTCGTCCATCACCCGCATGATCTTGCGGGGGGAACTTCTGACCCATTTTGATTTAGCTAATACGTTAACCATGTTTATGCTGCTGTTTCCGTCTTATTGGTCGGCGAACTGTGCCCGCGGAAAGTCCGGGTATGGGCAAACTCACCCAATTTGTGTCCGACGTAATTTTCTGTGATATAGATCGGGATATGCTTGTTCCCGTTATGAACCGCCAGGGTCAGGCCGACCATGTCGGGGATAACCGTTGAGCTCCGGGACCAAGTCTTGATCACTTTTTTGTCGTTGGTCGCCTGGGCCTTTTGGACCTTGCGCAACAATTTCTCTTCGACAAACGGCCCTTTATGCGTAGAACGTGCCATTATTACTTTTTCCTCCTGGACAGAATAAAGCGGCTGCTTCGTAGTCTTGCTTTCCGAGTTTTCTTACCCAAAGTAGGTTTGCCCCAAGGGGTAACAGGGTGTTCTCGCCCGATGCCAGACTTGCCTTCACCGCCGCCGTGCGGGTGATCGCAAGGATTCATTACCACGCCGCGAACTTCCGGCCTGCGTCCCAGATGCCGCTTTTTGCCGGCCTTCCCAAGGACAACGTTCTTGGCGTCAAGGTTCCCTACCTGCCCGACAGTCGCCCGGCAGGAAATATGGATCATTCTCTGCTCGCCGGAAGGCATCTTTACAATAGCATAATTTCCGTCTTTTGCCAACAGCAATAATCCGGCGCCGGCGGAGCGGGCCAGTTTGCCGCCGCGTCCCGGATCGATCTCAACGTTGTGAACGGTGGTCCCGACCGGAATTGACGACAGGGGCAAGGCATTCCCCGGTTTGATGTCGGCTTCGGTCCCGGACATAATATCGTCGCCAACACCGACCCCGAGCGGGGCCAGGATATAACTTTTCACTTTGTCGGAATACTCGATCAAAGCGATGCGGCAGTTCCTGTTGGGATCGTACTCGATCGCCACCACTTTGGCCGCCACATTGTCCTTGTCCCTGACAAAATCAACGATCCGGTAATGTTTTTTGTTCCCGCCGCCCCGATGCCGCATCGAAACGAAACCGCGCCAATCGCGGCCCGATTTTTGTTTCTTGCTGGCCAGCAGGCTTTTCTCCGGATAATTTTTTGTCACGTCGGAGTAATCGTCGACGATCTGAAATCTGGTACCGGGACTGGTTGGATTCCTTCTCTTCAAAGCCATGTTACGCTTCCAGCTCCTTTATTGTTTGTCCGTTTCGCAGGGTCACGTAGGCCTTTTTCCAGCGCCTGGTTTCGCCGGCGCTTCGGCCGACGACCCGGCGTTTGGCCCGAACGTTGCACATGTTAACCGCTTTCACTTTTGTTTTGAACAGCCGCTCGACCGCCTGCTTGACCATGATCTTCGTCGCGTCAAGATGCACGCGGAAAACGTACCCTCCAAGGGGACGGGCCCCCATCGATTTTTCGGTTACGACGACGCCTAAAATAATATTTTCAAGTTCCATGTTAGCTCAATCTCTCCTCTAAGACCTTGACGGATTTTTTATCGATAACCAGCCACTTGGATTTCAGCAAATCTATGACGGTAACGTCGATCGCCCGCGCGACGGTCACCCCGGCGATGTTGCGGACCGCTTTGGCCAGATCGTCCTGATCAGCATGGATCACGGTAACCTTGCCGCCAACCCCAAGGTCCTTGAGAAGCTTGACCCCTTCTTTGGTTTTGGCCGCGGTCAATTTATAGTCGTCAACTATCTTTAGTTTTTCTCCCCGGTTGAACTCCGAAAGGGCGACCCGCAAGGCCAGAGAGCGGATCTTTTTCGGCAAAGCGTAGCCGTAATCTCTTGGCTTGGGAGGAAAAATCACCCCACCCTTGCGCCAGAGAGGCGAACGATTGCTGCCGGCGCGGGCCCGGCCGGTCCCTTTTTGCTTCCACGGTTTCTTGCCGCCGCCGCTGACCTCGGTCCTGGTCTTGGCGGAATGGGTCCCGCTTCTCGCCGAAGCTTGCAGCCAGCGCACGACTTCGTGCACGACCACGGTATTTTTTCCTTCGTTGAATATCTTGCTCTTTTCCACGTTATGCCTTCCTTATAAAAACTTTATTTCCGCGTTTGCCCGGGACCGATCCACCCAGCAGGATCAGGTTTTTCTCCGGGATCACCTGGATCACTTTCAATCCTTTATTGGTCGCCTGGCAGTTCCCCATCCTCCCCGCCATCTGTTTCCCTTTCCAGACGCGGCCGGGGGTGGTGCCGGATCCGATCGAGCCCGGGATCCGATGGAACTTGGAACCGTGCGACATAGGTCCGCGGTGCTGGTGCCAGCGCTTGATCCGTCCGGCAAAACCCTTGCCGACGGTCGTGCCGGAAACTTCAATCATGTCCCCGGCTTTATAGTTATCGACTTTAAATTCCTGCCCGATCTTAAAATCGGCCGGATTATCGACACGAATCTCTTTTTTTACCTTGCCGAATGTGATCTGGATCGCGCCGTAACCTTCTTTTTCCACCGTCTTGATCTGGGAAACAACGCAGGGCCCGGCCTCCACGACCGTCACGGCGAGCTGGTTGCCGCTTTCATCATAAATTTGAGTCATGCCGATTTTAATGCCTAACATATCTTTATCTTCCTTAATCCATTTTTATTTCGATATCCACGCCGGCCGGCAGGTCCAACTGCATCAGGGCGTCCACCGTTTGCGGCGGCGGCTCCAGGATATCGATCAGACGCTTATGGGTCCGCATTTCAAAATGTTCCCTGGACTTCTTGTCGACGTGAGGAGAGCGAAGCACGCACCACTTTTGCTTCTGGGTCGGGAGGGGGATCGGACCGGAAACCAGCGCCCCGGCCCGTTTGGCCGTGTCCACGATCTTTTCCGCCGATTTGTCCAGGACTCTGTGGTCGAACGCTTTCAACTTAATTCGGATCCTTTGTTTCTTCATTTTTACTTCCCTTGTGCCTTTTCAATTATTTGAGTCGCGATGTTGTTTGGAACTTCGCGGTATTCAGAGAATTCCATGGTGTAGTTCCCGCGTCCCTGGGTAAGCGATCGCAGGTCGGTCGAATAACCGAACATCATCGCCAGCGGCACTTTGGCCTTGATCGTCTGCATGCCGGCCAGCGGCGACATTTCTTCAACATGGCCGCGGCGGCTGGAGAGATTGCCGATCACGTCCCCCATATATTGTTCGGGGACGACGACCTCAACCTTCATGATCGGTTCGAGCAAGATCGGCTTTGATTTCATAAAACCGCTCTTAAAAGCCATTGAACCGGCGATCTTAAAGGCGATTTCCGACGAGTCAACGTCGTGATAAGAACCATCGGTCAGGGTCGCCCGGATGTCGATCACCGGATATCCGGCCAGGACCCCGGTCACCATCGCTTCTTTAATACCGGCATCGACCGCCGGAATATACTCTTTAGGGATCGCTCCGCCAACGATCTTGTTGACGAACTCGTAACCCTTCCCCGCCTCCAACGGCTCGATCTTCAGCCAGACGTGGCCGTACTGGCCGCGGCCGCCGGTTTGACGAATAAACTTCCCTTCAACTTCGGCCGAGCCCAGGATCGTCTCTTTATAAGCGACCTGCGGTTTGCCGACGTTGGCTTCAACCTTAAATTCGCGCAGCAGCCGGTCGACGATAATTTCCAAATGGAGCTCCCCCATGCCGGAAATAATGGTCTGGCCGGTCTCGGGATCGGTCTTGATCCTAAAGGTCGGGTCCTCTTCCGCCAACTTGGAGAGAGAGAGACCGAGTTTTTCCTGGTCGGCTGAGGTCTTCGGCTCGATCGCCACAAAAATAACCGGCTCCGGAAATTGGATCGATTCCAGGATGATCTGCTTGTCGCCGTCGCACAAAGTGTCGCCGGTCATCGTTTCTTTCAGTCCGACTATCGCGCCGATGTCGCCGGCGTAGATCTCGCTGATCTCTTCACGCTTATTGGCGTGCATCTGGAGGAGACGGCCGATCCGCTCTTTCCGGTCTTTTGAAGAGTTAAAAGTATAAGAACCGGTGCTCAAAACTCCGGAATAAACCCGGAAAAAGGTTAAGCGACCCACAAAAGGATCGGTCGCAATTTTAAAAGCCAGGGCCGAGAACGGCGCGTCGTCCTTGGGCTCGCGGGGAACCTCCTCGCCGTTCTTCGGGTTGGTCCCGATCACCGCTTTTTTATCGACGGGTGATGGAAGATAATCAACGATCCCGTCAAGGAGCGGCTGGACCCCTTTATTTTTAAATGAAGAACCGCAGAAAACCGGGACGATCTCGGCGTCAACGGTCAACTTGCGGATCCCCGCCTTAATTTCTTCTTTAGTCAACGGGGTCCCGGACAAATAACGTTCCAGGATCGCGTCGTCGGCTTCCGCCGCCGCTTCAACCAAATGGTCGCGGTATTTCTTTGCCGTTTCCTGCAGATCGGCCGGAATCGGCTCCTTATGGAACTTCATCCCCTGCTCATCATCATAAATGACCGCTTCCATCTCAACCAGATCAACGATCCCTTTTAAATTCTCTTCGGAACCGACCGGAAGCTGCATCACAACCGGCTTGACCAGCAAGCGGTCTTTGATCTGGCCGACGACCCGGAAAAAGTCCGCGCCCAGGCGGTCCATTTTGTTGACGAAAGCCATCCGGGGAACCTTGTAGCGCATGGCCTGCCGCCAAACTGTTTCCGATTGGGGCTGAACGCCGCCGACGGCGCAAAAAATAACGACAACACCGTCAAGGACGCGCATCGAGCGCTCCACTTCGACGGTAAAATCGACGTGGCCGGGCGTATCGATAATGTTGATCCGGTGATCGCGCCAAAAGGTCGTGGTCGCGGCCGAAGTAATGGTAATGCCGCGCTCCTTCTCCTGGACCATCCAGTCCATGGCGGTATTTCCTTCGTCGACATTGCCGATCCGGTGAAGCCGGCCGCTGTAAAACAGCACCCGTTCCGTGGTCGTGGTCTTCCCGGCGTCAATGTGCGCCGCGAACCCCATATTTCGATATTTTTCGATCGGACATTCTCTAGCCATTATCTTTTACCACCTAAAGTGCGCGAAAGCTTTGTTAGCTTCGGCCGTTTTATGCAATGTCTCCCGGTTCTTCATCGCGTTCCCGGCGCCGTTGTGAGCGTCGATCATTTCTCCGGACAGGTTCTCCGCCATCGATCGGCCGCTCCGCTCCCGGGCGGACTCGCGCAGCCACTGCATCGCCAGCGCTTCACCGCGCAATTTGGAGACCTCGACCGGGATCTGGTAGGTCGCTCCGCCGACGCGTCTGGGCTTGACCTCAAGCAAAGGGGTCAGGTTCTCGATCGCTTTGGTAAAGATCTCCAGGGCCGGTTTTTTTAATTTTGACTCAACGATCTCCATGGCGTCGTAGAAGATCTTTTCAACTTTGCTCTTCTTCCCATCCTGGATCATTTTATTGATGAACCGCTGGACCATGGCGCTATTGTAGATCGGGTCCGGGGAAATTTTTCGTTTGGGGACTCTTCCATATCTAGGCACCGGCGCTTCCCCCCTTCGGCCGTTTCGCTCCATATTTGGAACGGCTCTGATTGCGTTTCTCGACCCCGGCGGTATCGTAGGCACCGCGCACAATGTGATAGCGAACGCCGGGAAGGTCCTTGACGCGGCCTCCGCGGACCAGGACCACCGAGTGCTCCTGAAGATTATGGCCAATACCCGGGATGTAGGCGGAAACTTCGATCCCGCCGGCTAACTTAACGCGGGCAACTTTGCGCAAAGCTGAATTCGGCTTTTTTGGAGTGGTGGTGTAAACCCTGGTGCAAACTCCTCGTTTGAGCGGGCAGGACTTGAGCGCCGGAGCCTTGCTCCTCACTTTTTTACAGCCCCTCCCTTTTCTGATCAATTGATTGATTGTCGGCATTATTCCTCCTCCTGCTTAACTTCTTCCTCCAGCTCGGAAACGGTCCCGACTGTCGGAACTAACTCGATATATCGATAATCTTCGAAACCGGTCCCCGCCGGGATCAGCTTGCCGATGATGACGTTCTCTTTGAGCCCGTACATCTCGTCGATCTTTCCCTGGACCGCCGCTTCGGTCAAGACCCGGGCGGTCTCCTGGAAGGAGGCGGCGGAAATAAAGCTTTCGGTCGATAGCGAAGCCTTGGTAATGCCGAGCAAAACTTCATTGGCCTCGGCTTTTTCGCCTTTAGACGCTTCATTGATCGTTGCCAAAGTCTTGGCGTCGATCAGCTCGCCGGGAAGAAGCGTGGTATCCCCGGACTGGACGACCCGGACCTTTTTGGTCATCTGGCGGACGATCACTTCAATGTGCTTATCGGAGATCGTTACTCCCTGCGAGCGATAGATCTTTTGGATCTCGGCGACCATAAAGC
This sequence comes from candidate division WOR-1 bacterium RIFOXYB2_FULL_45_9, assembly GCA_001771575.1. Taxonomy (GTDB): domain Bacteria; phylum Margulisbacteria; class WOR-1; order O2-12-FULL-45-9; family XYB2-FULL-48-7; genus XYB2-FULL-45-9. Next base: position 704,084 of record MEUD01000001.1, read on the forward strand.
TCTGGGCGGCGCGGGAACCAAGGATGCTCAAGACATCGTGCGGGCTGACCGTTCCTTCGGTCAACTGCATGCCGACATGGACCTTGTCGCCGGTCGCCACGCGCAGGCGGGTCTCGTAAGGAACGAAATATTCGCGGCCTTCTTCTTTGCCGCGGACCCTGACCGAGCGGGCCCCTTCTTTTTCGGAGATCTCGACAACCCCTTCGATCTCGGAGAGGACCCCCGGATCTTTTGGCCGGCGGCCTTCGAAAAGTTCTTCCACTCTGGGAAGACCTTGAATAATGTCGCGGGTTTTGCTCGGATCGCGGCGGATCGCCTCAACCTTGGCGATAACGTCGTGGCTTTCAACGTTGTCCCCGTCTTCGACGTAAACATTTGAGCCGGCGATGATCAGGTATAGTTCGCCGGGGGCGACAATAACATAGTCCTTCTTGGCTTCCAGAACAACGCCATTGAGCTTGCAGACCACCCCGGTCGCGATCTCGTCGCCAACCTTAACTTTGTCTCCGACGTTAACGAACAGCTGGGCGTCCTTGGGAACGGCGTATTCTTTGCTGACCTTTGGATTGTAGGTAAAGATCTCGCCGTCTTTTTTATTGATCTTTTCTCCCCGTTTGCTGGAAACCTCCAGGTTGATGTACTTGGCTTTCCCCTGGGTGCTTGAAATGACATATTCATAAGACGGATCGAACTCCGCGATCGTCTGGTTGGATTCGACTTTATCTCCGTCGCCGACCAAAAGGAGCGAGCCGACCGGCAGGAGATATTCTTCTTTTTTGTCCTTGACCTTGACAAAGGCCGAGGCGCTGCGGGTCACCATTTTTCGTTTGGCGCCAAACTCGTCGAGGATCGTCCTAAGCTCAAACCCTTCGCCGAAGTGGAGCGTCCCGGTGTGCTTGACCTTGATCGCGGTCTTGGTCGTCTTATGGAGCGCGACGCCGCCGATGTGGAAGGTTCTCATGGTCAGCTGGGTTCCCGGCTCACCGATCGACTGGGCGGCAATGATCCCGACCGCTTCGCCGACATTGATCAGGTTCATGGTCGAGAGATCAAGCCCGTAGCATTTCTGGCAAAGGCCTTTCTTGGTCTGGCAGGTTAAAGTGGAGCGAACCTCGACTTTTTCCACCCCGGCCGCTTCGATCTTATCCGCGGTCTCCTGGTCGATCATCTCGCCGGCTTTGGCCAAAACCTTGCTGGAGAGCGGGTCGACCACGTTCCTGGTCGGGGTCCGATAAATTAACCGTTGAGAAATAGGAACAACAATATCATAGCCTTCGCGGATCGCGACCAACTCGATGCCGTCCTTGGTCTCGCAGTCAACTTCGGTGACGATAACGTCCTGCGCCACGTCGACCAGGCGCCTGGTCAGGTAACCGGAATCGGCGGTGCGGAGAGCGGTGTCAACCAACCCTTTGCGCGCGCCGTAAGATGAAATAAAGTATTCGGTAATGCTCAAACCCTCTTTAAAGTTTGATTTGATCGGAATGTTGATAATGTTGCCGAACGGATCGGCCATCAAGCCGCGGATACCGGCCAATTGGCGGACCTGTTGAACGTTGCCGCGGGCGCCGGAAAAAGCCATCATATAAACAGAGTTAAGCTTGTCCAGGTCGGCCAGCATCAACTCGGTCACTTCATCGGTCACTTTGCTCCAAATATCAAGAGAACGGATGAACTTTTCTTTGTCGGTCAGCTGACCGTTGCGGAACATGTTCTCCAGGCTCTCCACTTGAGAGTTGGCTTTTTCGATGATTTCTTTTTTCCGTTTGGGAACATTGAGGTCCTCGGTCGAAATGGAAACGCCGGCCAGGGTCGCGTATTTGAAGCCAAGACGTTTGATCTCGTCGGCGATCTCGGCGGTCACGGCGGCGCCGAAGCGGGCATAGCAGTCGGTGATCAGCTTTTCCAGCTCTTTCTTGGTCAAGACTTTGTTAAGATAAGGATATTCCGCTGTGATTCCCCGGTTGCGCAAGACCCGGTTAAGCGTGTAATTAAACTTAACCCGGCCGACGGTCGTTTCAATGATCTCGCCGTGGCGCCGGACCTTGATCTTGGCGTGCAGATGGACCTGATCTAGGTCGTTGGCGACCATCGCTTCAGCGTCGCCGGAAAAAATAATATCCTTTCCCAGGGCCTCTTTTTCGTTGTCCACGGTCAAATAGTACGTGCCGAGGACCATATCCTGGGTCGGAGTAATCACCGGCCGGCCGGAGGCGGCCGACATAACATTGTTGGAAGAAAGCATTAAGATGCGGCACTCAACCTGGGCTTCAGGAAGGAGCGGCACATGGACCGCCATTTGGTCGCCGTCAAAGTCGGCGTTGAAGGCCGGGCAAACCAGCGGATGGAGCTGGATCGCTTTACCTTCGACCAGGATAGGTTCAAAGGCTTGAATACTTAACCGGTGCAAAGTTGGGGCGCGGTTTAACATTACCGGGTGCCCTTTGATTATTTCTTCGAGCAGGTCCCAAACAATGACGTCCTGCCGCTCGATCAGCCTCTTGGCCGATTTAACGTTTTGCGAGATCCCCCGCTCAACCAGCTTGCGGATCACGAAAGGTTTAAATAGCTCCAGCGCCATCTCTTTGGGAAGACCGCACTGGTGAAGCTTCAAGCTCGGACCGACGACGATAACGGAGCGGCCGGAGTAGTCGGTCCGCTTACCAAGCAGGTTCTGCCGGAAGCGTCCTTGCTTCCCTTCGATCCCATCGGTTAACGATTTGAGAGGCCGTCCGGTAGAACCGGTGACCGCCCGCTTGCGGCGGCCGTTATCAATTAAAACATCGACCGCTTCCTGGAGCATCCTCTTTTCGTTTCGGATGATCATCTCCGGGGCCCCCATGTTGATCATCTTCTTTAAGCGATTGTTCCGGTTAAGGACGCGGCGATAAAGATCGTTCAGATCGGAAGTGGCGAATCGGCCCCCTTCGAGCTGGACCATTGGACGCAGATCGGGCGGGATGACCGGGACGTTGGTCATGATCATCCAATCCGGACGATTGTTCGATTTGAGGAAGGCTTCGGCGATGCGAAGCCGTTTGATGATCTTCATCCGCTTCTGGCCGACCGCGCCTTTAAGCTCGCGGCGCAGTTTGGCGACCAGGGCCCCCATATCGATCCGGCCCAGGAGCTCTTTGATCGCCCGGGCGCCGGTCTCGGCCTTTAGGCTGTCGCCGTATTTTTCCGTCGCTTCCTGATAATCGGCCTCTCGCAGAACGGTGCCAACTCTCAAGCCTTTGACGTCATCTTCAACTTCGGTAATAATGAAAGCATCGTAATATATAACTTCTTCCAGGGCCCGGGTAGAGATGTCGAGCAAAAGGCTCATGTAGCTCGGAATGCCGCGTAAAAACCAGATGTGAGCGACCGGTTCCACCAGCTTGATATGCCCCATCCGCTCGCGCCTGACGCGTGAGGTGGTGACTTCAACGCCGCAGCGTTCGCAAACGATGCCGCGATAGCGGACCCGGCGGTACTTGCCGCAGTGACATTCCCAATCTTTGGCCGGTCCGAAGATCTTTTCGCAGAACAGACCACGGCGTTCCGGCTTAAAGGTCCGGTAATTGATGGTTTCCGGCTTTTCAACTTCCCCGTGCGACCAGGATAGGATCTGTTCCGGCGATGCCAGCCCGATCTTAATAAAGTCGAATTCTTTGTCTTCCGGTTTTCTAATCGGCAAGTTTCTCTCCTCCTGATGACCGTGATCGGCCAAAGATCTGCGGCGTTCTCTCGCGCGCCGATCTGGTATCTTCGTCAATATTTATCTCTTTCCCCTCACGGGTAATGGTCTTCATGTCCAGCGCTAATCCGCGCAATTCCTTGAGCAGGACCTTGAACGATTCCGGCATTCCCGGCTTGCCCATCGACTTCCCTTTGAGGATCGCCTCATAGGCGCGGGAGCGGCCGACCACGTCGTCGGACTTGATCGTTAAGATCTCCTGCAAAGTGTGAGCGGCACCGTAAGCATAAAGGGCCCAGACTTCCATTTCACCAAAGCGCTGGCCGCCGAACTGGGCCTTACCGCCAAGCGGCTGTTGGGTGATGAGAGAATAAGGGCCGGTGGAGCGGGCGTGCATCTTGTCGTCAACAAGATGGATCAGCTTCATCAGGTACATCTTGCCGACCGCGACCTTGCGTCCAAAAGGCCGGCCGGAGCGGGCGTCGATCAATTCGACTTTGCCGCTTTTGTTGACCCACGGAAAATCTTTGCGGGTCGAAGCTTCCAGCAGTTCGTTTTCGATCGTGTTAAGCGAAGCGTTCTCTTCAAACGCCTCGTCAAACGGGGGCATTTCGTATTTACGGCCCAGCGACCAACCGGCCTGGCCGAGCATCAGTTCAAAGATCTGACCGATGTTCATACGGGACGGAACACCGAGCGGGTTCAAAATGACATCAACCGGGGTACCGTCCGGCAGGTAAGGCATGTCTTCTTCCGGCATGACCTTGGCCACGACCCCTTTATTTCCGTGGCGTCCCGCGATCTTGTCGCCGACGCTGATCTTGCGGAGCTGGGCGATATAAACTCTGACCAACTCATGAACTCCCGGAGGGAGTTCGTCACCATTCTCGCGGGAGAACGAACGGACCGCGATAACTTTTCCGGTCTCGCCCGGAGGAACACGCAGTGAAGTGTCGCGCATATCCCTGGCTTTATCGCCAAAGATCGCGCGGAGGAGCTTTTCCTCGGCTGGCAGTTCGGTCTCCCCTTTTGGAGTAACTTTGCCGACCAGGACATCTCCCGGCTCGACTTCCGATCCAGCGACGATAACTCCCCGGTCATCAAGATTGGCGATCGCTTCTTCCCCGACATTGGGAATTTCCCTGGTTATCTCTTCCATCCCCAGCTTGGTGGCGCGGACCTCAACTTCCAGCCGCTGAATATGGACGGTGGTAAAAACGTCTTTTTTGACCAGACGCTCGGAAAGAATGATCGCGTCCTCGTAATTGAATCCCTCAAACGGCATCAAGGCAACCAGCACATTCTTGCCAAGGGCAAGTTCGCCGTCTCGGGTCGCGGAGCTGTCAGCGACCGGTTCGCCGACTTTAACCATCTGGCCCAGCTTGACACGCGGCCGCTGGTGAACCAGAGTATCCTGGTTGCTCCGGCCAAAGCTGGTCAGTTTGTAAACATCTTTAGCTTTGTTGTCTCGCTGGATGGTCACCTCATTGGCGTCAACCCTGATAACTTTGCCTGGATTCTTGGCGGTGACCAGCGAGCGCGAATCTTTGGCGACCCTGGCCTCCCAGCCGGTCCCGACGATCGGCGCTTCGGGTGAGAGGAGCGGCACCGATTGGCGCTGCATGTTGGCTCCCATCAAGGCCCGGTTGGCGTCGTCGTGTTCGACAAAGGGGATCATGGCGGTGGTCACGCCGATGATCTGCTCCGGAGCGACCGCCATGTAATCGATCTCGTCAGGGGTCGCCAAGATGAACTTGCGCTTGTAGCTGACCGTGCAGTTTTTGTCGATGATCTTGCCGTCGTCGTCGAGCTTGACGTCGAAAGAAGCGATCCTGAAGAAGTCGCTGACGTCGGCGGTTTGGTATTCTACTTTATTGGTGATCCGGCCTTTTTCCACCTTGCGGTAAGGCGATTCGATAAAGCCGTATTTGTTGACTCTCGCGTAGGTCGAGAGGGAACCGATCAAACCGGCATTCGGACCTTCCGGTGTTTCGATCGGACAAATGCGGCCGTAATGGGAAGGATGAATGTCGCGGACTTCAAACCCGGCCCGCTCCCGGCTTAAGCCTCCGGGACCGAGGGCGGAAAGACGCCGCTTGTGGGTCAATTCGGCCAGGGGATTGGTCTGGTCCATAAATTGCGAAAGCTGACTGGAACCAAAAAATTCCTTGATCACCGCCTGCAGAGGTCTGACGTTGACCAGTTGTCCCGGGGTCAGGGGCTCCGCTCCTTTGATCATCATCTGTTCTTTGACCAGTTTTTCGACCCGGGCAAAACCGACCCGGATCTGCCGCTGGAGGAGCTCGCCGACCGCGCGGATGCGCCGGTTGCCGAGGTGGTCGATGTCGTCCGGCATGCCGTCGCCATTGTTAATGTTCACCAGGTTCTCGACCATGGCCAAAATATCAACCTTGGTCAACATGGTCTTTTCTTCTTCGATCTTAACCCCGAGGCGGCGGTTCAGCTTGTAGCGGCCGACCTTCCCCAAGTCATAACGCCGAGCGTTGAAGAAAAGATTGTTTAGATAAACCTGGGCCCCTTCCTGGGTTACTGGATCGCCCGGGCGGAGCCGTTTATAGATCTCGATCAACGCCTCGTCGCGCGGCAGGATCGGACAATCCTTCAGCGATTTGCGCCGATGCTCCCCTTCCGGCAAAGCCTTAAGGGTCTCTTCTTCGGTCGCGCCTATCGCCGACAGGAACATGGTCACCGGGATCTTGCGGGCACGGTTGATCCTAACCGAGAGCGAATTGGACGCGTCCGTTTCGATCTCCAGCCAGGCACCACGGTCTGGAACGACCATCGCGTAGTAAATTATTTTCCCGGTCCGTTCATTCTTTTTTGATTCGCGGAAATAAACACCGGGGGACCTGACCAGCTGGGAAACAATGACCCGTTCCGCCCCATTAATAATGAAAGTGCCGCGCTCGGTCATCATCGGCAGATCGCCGATAAAAACCTCTTGAGACTTGATCTCTTTCGTCTCTTTGTTGAGCAGGCGGGCTTCAACTTTCATGGGAACGGAATATGTCGTTTCCCGGATCAAACACTCTTCGGTCGGGTATTTCGGCTTGCCGTAACTGCATTTACCGGTAAAAGAAAGCTCCAATCCCCCCTGATAACCTTTGATCGGGGAGACCAGCCTCAACTCTTCCGGCAAACCTTCTTCCAGGAACCACTTGAACGAATCCCTCTGCAGTTCCAAAAGATCCGGCGGCTCGATCACCTTTCTGCTTCGTGTTTGAAAAAACTTCCTTCTTCCAGTCATTATTTAATCTCTACCTTTGCCCCTTCAGCTTCGAGTTTCTTTTTAATCGCTTCAGCTTCTTCTTTCTTCACTTTCTCTTTGACGGTCTTGGGCGCGCCGTCAACGAGATCTTTCGCTTCCTTGAGACCTAGACCGGTCAGCTCGCGGAGGACCTTGAGCACCTGGATCTTCTTGTCTCCGGCAGCGGTGAGGACGACGTCGAACTCGTCCTTCGGCGCTTCAGCGGCGGCGCCGGCACCCGGCATCATCCCACCCATCATCATCGGAGCGGCGGCGGTTACCCCGAACTTTTCTTCGAGGGCCTTCACCAACTCTGACAGTTCCAGAACGGTCATCGACTCAACTGACGTGATCAATTCCTGTACTTTTGACATTTCTTATTCCCCTCCTTTTTTGTCTTTGATCGCCTGCAAAGCATAAACCAGTTTTCTGATCGGGCCCTGCAGGACGTTAACCAAACCGGAGATCGGCGCCTGAAGCCCGCCGACAACTTTGCCGAGCAGAACATCGCGCGGCGGCAGTTTAGAGATCTCTTTTAGCTGTTTCTCGTCGAACACTAACTTGTTGACGATCCCCGCCCGCATCGTCCCTTTTTCGATCTCTTTAAAATATTCAACCATGATCTTGAGCGGAGCGACCGGGTCGTCGTAGCCCAAAAGCAGGGCGGTCGATCCCTTCAGGTTGTCTTTCAATCCTTCATAGCCGCATTCGCTCGCCGCCCGGTGGATCAGGGTATTCTTGATGATCTTCAGCTCGCCGCCGGTCGGCCGGAGCTTCTTGCGCAGGCCGGTCAGATCTTTGACCGTAAAGCCAACGTAGTCGGCGATAACCAGCAGGCTGGAGCGGGAGATCCTATCTTTCAGTTCGTCAACAACAATTTTTTTTCTTGCGATCGCTTTTTCGCTCATTACTCAACCTCTTCCAATGTTTTCCGCGTGTCTAATTTGATCCCCGGTCCCATGGTCGAGGAAAGGGTGATCGATCTGATATACACGCCTTTGAGTCCGGACGGCTTTTGGCGGCTGATCGCTTCAAGAGCGGTCTTAAAGTTCCTGGCCAGGGCTTCGGGAGCGAAAGAAACTTTACCGATGACCATGTGGACCGCCCCTCCCTTGTCCATCTTGAACTCAACTTTCCCGCCTTTAAATTCAGCCACCGCCTTGGCGACATCTTCCGTCACCGTGCCGGTCTTCGGGTTGGGCATGAGCCCCTTTGGTCCAAGCATTTTTCCAAGTTTGCCGACCGAGCCCATCATGTCCGGCGAGGCGATCAAAATATCAAAATCAAGGAAGCCGTTTTTTATCTTTTCAACCAGGTCTTCGGAACCGGCCACGGCGGCGCCGGCCTTTTCGGCCTCTTTCACTCCGGCGGCGCTGGTAATGACCGCGATCTTTTTGCTTTTGCCGCTACCTGACGGAAGGGAAACGGCGCCGCGGATCGAAGGGTTCTTGGTGGTGTTGACGCCTAGCTTGATCGCCAGGTCGACCGTCTCGTCAAACTTGGCCCAGGCGGTCTGTTTGAGCAGAGCGATCCCTTCCTGGAGAGTATATTTCTTATCGTGATTGATCAGCTTGTTCTTTTCGTTGAATTTTTTTCCGCTCATTGTACGTTTATCCCCATGCTTCGCGCGGTCCCTTCAACGATCTTCATCCCAGCGTCGACATCGTTGGCGTTGAGGTCCGGCAGTTTTAGTTCGGCAATTTCCTTGACCTTTGCCTTGGAAACGGTCCCAACTTTATTCTTATTGGGAACGCCGGAACCCTTTTCCACCCCGGCCGCTTTGCGAAGCAGGTCGGCGACCGGCGGGGTCTTTAATATAAATGTAAAGGAGCGGTCTTTAAATATGGAGATCTCGACCGGAATGACCATGTCCCCTTTGTCTTTGGTCGCGGCGTTGTATTGTTTGCAAAACTCCATGATGTTGAGGCCGTGCTGGCCGAGAGCGGGACCGATCGGAGGAGCGGGATTCGCGGCTCCCGCCTTGATCTGCAATTTTACTTTGGTTAAAAGTTCTTTTTTAGCTGCCATTGTTTCCCCTTCAAACTAATTTTTGGGCGTGCTCAAAATTGACCTCGACCGGGGTATCCCGACCAAATATATTGATCAAGACTTTGAGCTTTCCTTTTTCCGGATTGATCTCATCAACGTTGCCGGTGTAACCGCGGAACGGACCGGAAATGATCCTGACCGCTTCGCCCTTCTCAAAAAAGACTTCCAGTTTCTCTTCTTTGCCCAGCTGTTTAAGGACCCGGGCCATTTCCCGGTCAGAAACCGGGGTCGGCTGGGTTTTAGTCCCAATGAACCTGGCGACACCGGTCGTTTGTCTGATCACGTACCAGGTCGTCTCGTCCAGGATCATCTCGAGGAAAACGTAACCGGGGAACATTTTGCGGATACGTTCAAAGCGCTTGCCGCCTTTGATCTCAATAGTTTCTTCGATCGGGACCAGAACCTGAAAGATTTTAGCTTTTAACCCCTCGGACTCGACCGCCTGTTCGATCGCCAGCTTTGCCCGATCTTCCTGACCGGTCAGGGTCTGGATAACATACCATCTTTTATCGCCGACCGGCGTCGGAGAGATTTGTTCAGACTCATTTGTCAAATGTTCTTGATTATCATTCATTATTTAATCATCAACCCAAAATTAATTTAAAGAGCGAACCGAGCGCGTAATCTATAAACAACACAAAAAAACCGGTCATGAGCACGATCACCAGGATTATCATCGTCGCCGCCCCAACATACTGTCGGTCCGGCCAGGCGACCTTCTTCATTTCCGCCAGAGTCTCGTTAAAGTAATTAACTATCTTTTTTTTCATTCAATAATTTAAAACCGGGAGTGGAGGGACTTGAACCCCCAGTCCTGGTTTTGGAGACCAGTGGTTTGCCATTAACCGACACTCCCAGAGTCTCGCCGACAAAGAAATTCTACTTCTCTTCTTTATGAGCTGTTTGCTTCCGATCCCACTTGCAATATTTAGTAAGCTCAATTCTCTCTTTGGTGTTCTTCTTATTCTTTGTAGTGGTGTAATTTTTTCTTTTACATTCACCGCAAACAAGCGTAATTATTTCTCTCATTATTTTCTCCCATAAAAAAACACAAACTCCCCCGCTCCCCGACTTCATCGGGAAAAAATAGGGAGATTTGTGATCCTCCAGCGCATCAGCAGAAGGACTGGCTCGTTATCCCAAACGGTACCTTAACCATATTATTGTACTGTAACCGTAAAAACTTGTCAAGGAGGAATTTACTCCCTCATCCACCATCCCGATATACATCTGAACGGTGGGTGAGGATTACAATATTCTGATCAGATTGTTCACCCGGTTGACGACCGACAGCTTTTTGGCCGCGGAGATCGCCGCCTGGATGTTCTTTTCGACGGCTTCATCAAGCATGATGACCAGGGTGGCAAGACTTCCCACTGTCTCTTTCTGGATAACCGCGGCAATGCTGACGTTTTTTTCGGCAAAAATCTTGGCAATAGAGGCCAAAACCCCGACTTTATCGGAGACCTGAAGGCGCAAATAGTAACGGGATACTATCTCGGCTATCGGTTTGACCGTCGCGTCTTTTAATTCACGGCGGAAAATAGTACCGGCCTGCCCCAGCTCAATGAGGTCGGAAATAATGGCCGAAGCGGTCGGCTCCCCCCCCGCCCCCGGGCCGTAAAACATTAGTTCCCCAACGGGATAACCTTGAACATAGATCGCGTTAAAATTCTTCCTGACTCCAGCCAGGGGATGTGATAAGGGGACAAGGGCCGGATGGACGCGCACATCGACGCCGCGGTCGCCTTTTTGGGCGATCGCCAGCAATTTGATCGCAAACCCGATCTCCCGAGCGTATAAAATATCTTCTCCGGAAATTTTCTCGATCCCTTCCCGGTAAACGGAATCCAGCTTAACTCGTTCGCCAAAAGCCTCGGCCGCCAAAATTACCGCTTTATAAGCGGCGTCGTATCCTTCAATGTCTTTTTTAGGATTAGCTTCGGCATAACCCTTTTCCTGCGCTTCGTTGAGGGCTTCGGAAAACTCTTTCCCCTCCTCCGCCATGGTCGATAATATATAATTGGTTGTCCCGTTGACAATGCCATAAACTTCGGTCAACGTGTTCCCCGCCAGGTTTTTGCGCAAAGCGGCCAGGATCGGCACTCCGCCGCCAACGGAAGCTTCGTATAGGAGAGACACATTGCGCCGTTTGGCCGCGGATAATAGTTCGGGCATATGGCTGGCGACCAGCTCTTTATTGGATGTGACGACATGCTTGCCGGCGGCGAGAGCGTCCAGGACGAACTTTTTGGCTGGATTGACCCCGCCCATTGTCTCAACGATAATTTTGATCTCGGGGTCGTTGATCAGCGCGTAAGCGTCGCTGGTCACCGGACAGGCGGCTTTCACTTTTCGCAGGTCGCACCCTTTTTTTACGTTAAGCTGGATCCCGGATTGGGCGGCAACCAGCGCCGCGTTCCGCTTAAGGGCCTCCGCGACCGCGGAACCGACAACGCCTAAACCGATAATACCAATATTGATCTGTTTCATAATTTAATCGAACAACGAACTGATCGAGCGATTCTCATAGTTCCGTTTGATCGCTTCGCCAAGCAGTTCGGCAGTTGACAGCACCTTCAAATTCTTGATCTGCTTGTTGACCGGCAGAGTGTCGCTGATAATGACCTCGGCAAATCCGGTCTTGTTGATCCGCTCCAACGCCGGCCCCGAAAAGATCCCGTGGGTAGCGGCAAGGTAGATATCTTTATTACACCCTTCTTTGCGCAAAACCTCGACCCCGCTGGTCACTGTTCCGGCGGTATCGATCATGTCATCGGTAATAATGACCGTCTTTCCCTTAACTTCGCCGACTATATGGGTCACCTCCGACTGGTGGTGTCCGGAACGGACCTTGTGAAGGATCGCCAGGCTCGCCCCGATCCGATCGGCCAGTTTTTTGGCCACTTTGGCCCGGCCGGTGTCCGGCGCGACGACGACCGGGTCCTGGATATTCTTATCCTTGAGGTAATTGGCAAAGAGAGGCAAAGCGGTCAAGGTGTCGACCGGAATGTTGAAAAAACCCTGGATCTGGTCGGAGTGGAGGTCCATCACGACGATCCGGTCGGCGCCGGCGGTCTCCAATAAGTTGGCGACCAGCCTGGCGGAGATCGGCTCGCGCGAAGCCGCTTTCCGATCCTGGCGGGCGTAGCCAAAATGCGGAATCACCGCGGTGATCGATTTGGCCGAGGCCCGCTTCATCGCGTCAATGACGATAAAAAGCTCCATCAGGTCCTCGTTGACCTTTTCCGTGCAGGTCTGGATGATGACCACGGAATGGCCCCGGATATTATCGAGGATCCGGGCGTAGATCTCGCCGCCGCCGAAACGGGAAAGCTTGATCTCCCCTTTTTTAATCCCAATATACCTGACGATCTCTTCTCCCAAAGACGGGTGGGAGCTTCCGGAAAAAACACAAAGGTTCGAATTTTGCATCATGGCTTTTCCTCCGCGCCAATTATAACATACATCAGAAAGCGGTCAGAGTTATCGCGTCATTTACCCCCGCCGAAGGAATGTTACCGGAAAGATCTTTTACTCCGCTCCCCATCTTTATGGTCGTGGCGGCGTCCATGTCGGTTGTGGTTTCAATCCTCAAGACGCAATAGACCGTCCCTCCAAAATCGGTCAATTTTATTGATGAATTATCCAGAACGAAAACACTGGCGATCGAGGTCCCGCCGCCGGCAGTAATACTGAAATTGCCGGTCGTGATCGTGCTTTCGTCGATCGGCTCCTGTATCCCAAGGTAGATTACTTTCTTTTCGCTCACCCCTATCGGACCCAGGTATTCTCTGCTGTTGATGACCGCTCCGGCAAAGCCATACTTCTTATAAGTGGGGTCAAAACGCGGCCCGACGAGATCGCGCGCGTTGCACTCGGCCGAAACCGATTCGTACTCGCCATTATACGCGACGACTTTAACATAAAGGGGCTGATTGATCATCGGGTAGTTGCCGGTGCCGAATGGGTCGATACTGGTCGTCCCGAATAAGGCGGTTAAAATATTGCTCATGGTCAAAGTCGCGGAGTTACCGGTCACGTAGTAAGCCGAGCCGATCTGGGCGAGCCGAAAATTGTTCGTCGCGCTATCGGACAAATAGACCCGGTAGCCGGTAATGTTGCCAGTTGAAGGGGCCCAGGTCAGGTTGATCGCTGTCGCTCCATATATATCATTATAATCGGCCCCGCTGGTCGGACTGCTGGTGATCGTTTTTCCACTCCCCCCCATTCCAACCGTTAAAGCTAGGTTGGTCGGAGCGGTCGGCATCCCTCCGGAAGCGGTCCGGTAGGTAAAATAAAGGTTTTCTTCAACCACGCACTCCTGCGGCGATTCAACTGGAATCCCATAACCGCTGGTAACGTTAGAGATAGCCAGCGGATAACCGGCGGCATCTTTGATTTGAGAGTATTCGTTGGCCAGGTAAAGGCTGTAGCTCTGGTTTGGCAAAAGCGGACTGTTTGGGGTCAAAACCAACGAAGTATTATCGGCGTTCCAGGCGACGTTCATGTTCACCGAATCGCCGATCGCAAAGGTCCGGGTCCCGGTCGCGCTGACACGCGGACGAAAAGTCGAAGTGTCCATAGCTTTGTTGAAATTTACGGTGAACGAAGCAGTTGTTTCGATCGTCGTCCCTTTGGCCGGAGCAAGGGTCTTAATTACCGGATATGGTGAAAGTTCTATGTCTTCCGTGTAGATCGAGTTGTCCAGTGTTCCGGCAATAAAACCAAACATGTAGGTCCCCACCTCTTCTTTTGCCTGCTGGTACCCCTCCTTGGTGGCGATCAAGAAATAATACCCCGGCTTGACCTTTTCAAAAACAAATTCTCCGTTATCGGCGGAAATGGCGGTTTTGGTCTCATAGGTCCCGGACAGAGTCACAGTCACGCCGGCGACCAGCCCGGCTTGACGGCTATAATAATAGCCGCTCTTGTTCACCCACTCCTTTTGATAAACGGTCCCCTTGATCACCAGGTTTTCCGGCGTCGCCTCGGTCGTGGTGATCGTCGGATTTGTCTGGCCGCAACTGGAAACAAGCAGTCCCACCAAAAGCAATAACAACCAACTAAAGATCTTACTTTTCATCGAATTTTCCTCCTAGAATTTTTACATAATAAAGTATCGGGCGAAGATCATATTATAATACCGATTATCACCTCCGGAAAGGATCATTGTTTCTCCCGTTAAACCAAGAAGCATCGGCCAGCCAAGCAAGCTGGCGTTGATCGACGCTTCATAATCGAACAATTGGACCGGCTGACCCAGGACCGACGGAGAGACCGCTCCTCTGGCAAGCGGCAGGGAATAAAAAGCTTTAAAGAGCAGGTCGCGGCCCCAGATTTTCGCGCTGGTCACGATCCCGGCGTTCAATCCGGTAAAATTTGCCGGCGCCGAGTCGTTGACCAAATTGAAATATTTGCCACCCAGGAGCAACTTCCCCTTGATCCCGAGAAAATCAACGATCGGATAAGTGGTGTTCACTTCCAGCTCCAGACGATTCTCGTTGTTGACCGAAGCCACTACCCCGGTCCCTCCGCTGGGAACAAGATAAACCATCTGGTTGTAGCCATATTTACCGGTCAGCTCGTAATGCCCCGACAAACCGATCATTTTAAAAGAATCGGCCAGAGTGCCGGAGACAAACGCCCCCCGCCAGTTATTGGTCCCGGATCCTTTTTCGTAAACACCGCCCCAACCGCTCGTTAGACTGGTTTGCGGCCTGGCCGGCAGGGCAACCGACCTTGCGATCAGATCCCTGGAATCCGGGGGGAGAGCTTCTTTGACCCCATAGCGAAGCTTTGCCAAAACTTCAGGAGAGACGGACGCCATGGCGCTATCGGCCAGAGTGATCGTCTTCGCCCCGGAAATTGCCAGGTCGAGGCGGGAAACCCCTACATTCCCTTTAAAATACGCAAGCTTATTGGCTAAGCCAACGTACATAATCTTGGTATGAAGAAGGAGTTGAATGTCCTTCATCGCCCAATGGTTCTTTTTAACGTCCTTTATCGCTACCTCCCTGGTGGTCGAAGGCAAGGTCAGCTCGCAACGATCGTAAACCAAACGGAGTGTCTTGCTCAAAACGAGCGCCATTTCGAAGCGGTTAATAGCTTTACCCGGCTTAAAGGTCCCGTCGGGATAGCCGGAAAAAAGCTTATACCTTGAGATCAGTTTGGCCGCGAAAGGATAGGCCCAATGCTTCGGGGGAAGGTCTTTGAAAGCGACTTCTTCCATCTCGCCATCGGAGAGGGAAAAGCCATATTTTTTTTCGATATAATCAAGGGCGCCAGCCGCCACTTTCACGAATTCGCCGCGGGTCACCGTTTTCTTCCCTCTAAATGTCCCATCGGGATAACCGGAGATCGCCTGAAAGTCACTGACCATTTTCATCACGTAATCGTAACCCCGGTCTTTCGGCTTCAGGTCCTTAAAGGCGACGCTCTCGATCGAGGTCTGGGCACCGGCGCTAACCGTTAGGGACAAAAAAATAAATAGCACGCAAAAATAATTGGCGGACGGCTTGTTTGGCATGGGATGTTTATTGTACTTTAACGGGGAAAATAGTTCAATATCTGCGACTATCGCGGTTTAACGCTCGCCCGAACCGCGGCGATCAATTTTTGCAGGCGCTCTCGCACGATCTCTTCCGGCAATTGGTCAGGCAAGGCGGCCGCGGCGGTTTCCGGCCGGCTGGAGTAGGCGAACATGTTGACGACCACGAACTTGAATTCCTCGACTGCCCGCAGGGTCCGTTCAAATTCCGCTTCCGTTTCCCCTGGGAAGCCAACAATGATATCGGAGATTATTCTAATCTCGGGGACCAGCTCCCGGAGCCTGGCAACCCGGCCACGATAGAATTCCAGGTCATACCCCCTGTTCATTCCCTTCAACACCCGATCGTCACCAGATTGCAGGGGCATGACCACCTCTTTGACTACATTGGGAAGAGCGGCAACCGCCTCAATGATCTCGTCGCTCATATCCTTGGGGTGGGAGGTAAGAAAACGGATACAACCGCTGGCGAGAGGGAACAATCGACCAATCTTATTGAGTAACGTTGCCAGTCCGTATTTATAAGCATTGACGTTTTGGCCAAGGAGGGTAATGTTTTGGTTTCCTTCATTGATCGCCTGTTCGACTTCGGCCAAGACCTCGTCCATTGGGCGGCTGGTCTCGGGGCCGCGAACGTAGGGGACAACGCAGTATGAACAGTAATTGTTACACCCGGTCATAATAGTAATGAACACCTCACCCACCACTCGTCCGCTAAAGCGGACTCGTGGTTCCCCCTCTCCACAAAGTGGAGAGGGCCGCTTTAGAGGAAGAGAGGCCAGAAACTCTCTTAATTTTTCTGAATTATGGGGGGGGATAAAGAAATCGACATGGGGAAAATCTTTTTTAACGTCGCGGCCGGGTTCGTTGATCATACAACCGCATAACCCGATCGTCACTCCCGGTTTTTTTAATCCTTTGAGCGAGGTGACATACCAGGCGGCCCGGTCTTCGGCATGCTGGCGAACGACGCAGGTGTTGACCAATATAATATCCGCATCATCTTCCCTCTCTACGCCCCGATAGCCATATTCTTCCAATACTTCAGCCAATTTTCGGGAATCGGCCAGGTTCATCTGGCAGCCGTAAGTTTTAATATAGTATCGGCGCATTTTTTCCTTTCATTTAGTGAATTATTTAGTTCCGAATTGATTTTTTCAAACGGTTCATAGAATTTCGCCGAAACGCGCGGATGCGGGCGCGCGTTTCGGCACTTTTTGATCATGATTTTTTTCAAGATCAGACTCAAGAGCTGTTTTTCATCGGCGGCTGTCAGTTCTTTTTTTTCACTATCATAAGAAGCCAGAAACTCTTTTACTTTATCTAAATACGCGGCTGAATTTTCCTTTTCCAGCAATAATAATTCGAGGCCCGCCAATTGAGTCCTTAGCGCCTCTTCCTCGTGCCTAAGCGATTCATTCTTTTGCTTAAAAGTATCAGCGGACAATAAATTATTTAAATGGAGGTCGGTCAGTTTTAACTGTTTTTCCCGGTTGTCTTTAAGTTTGTTTTTAATGCCGGCAAGGTCGGCATTAAAAACAGCTTCTTTGGAGGCAGTCATACATAACCAACGGCTATCTTTCAGCTTGTCACTTTCAAGCGTGTCAGCTATTGCCGAAAAGATAATACCTTCAACCAAATCGGCTTTAATCGCGTCATTATTGCACCTCACGTAATGCTGTTGACGCCCGCCACAGCGATACCAACGGTCACGCCGCCCTGTTTTATGATTGGCAATATTGGAGACGCCAAAATAGCGATGATTGCAGTTGTCGCAATATAATAATCCACTTAAGGGAAAGCTCCCTTTTCTAGCCTTGCGGACTGACGCTTTTCTCTCAACCAGGAGCTTTTGGACTTTTTCATAGTCGGCCTCTGATATGATCGGCAGATGTTTGCCTTTCGCAATAACTGTTTGAGAAGCACTTTTCTTGTTCCAAACGATCTGACCGATATATAAACGGCTGCGGAGAATATCTCTGATCAGCTTGGTATAGAAAAACCGCCCCACCCTTGTTTCATGCTTGCTCCGGTTAAGATAGTCGGCGATCTCATTGATACTTTTTCCGGCAAGATAGAGTCGATATATTAGTTTAACAACTTTAGCCTCACTCTCGTTGATCTCAAGAAGTTTACTGTGTTTGTTATAAATGTATCCAAATGGGCTGTAGCGGGCGCCGTGCCAATTACCGGCCAGGACACTTTTTATCATGCCAGGGAAAATCCGCTCGGCAAGACGATTACGCTCAAACTCGGCAAAACTGCCAAGCTGTTGAAACATTAATTTACCTGCGGAAGTAGTGGTATCAAAAGGTTCGGTAGCGGATTTAAACCCTACCCCATAAGAGGCCAACTGATCGACCAGCCCGATAAGATCCTTGAGCCGACGGCTGAATCGGTCAATTTTATATACGATCACCAGCTCGAATTGCTTCGCCTTGGCATCTTTGAGAAGTTTTTGCAAAGCGGGGCGATCGGTAGTGCCGGCACTAATCCCCTCGTCCGAATAGACCTCGAACACTTCATAACCCTGCTGTTTAGCGTAGTTGAGAAGATACTCTCGCTGGACCTCAAGTGAATAACCCTCGCGGACTTGGTCTTCGGTGCTAACTCGAGTATATATAGCTGTTTTCATCTTATTGCTGATTTCCATTTCATAATTTTCTTAACATCCGCTTCGGTAAATACCGGATAATCACGATAATCCCTTTTTGGTTTAACCCAACCCTTCTTTATCCACTTATAAATTGCTTGCCGCGTAACCTTAAGCTCTTTCGCCAACTCCGTCATGTTGTAAATAATGTGCTCTTTTGTCATACGCAATAATAGTTTAATTGTGTTTACAGTTGTTGTCAATACAATTTCGAATGCGGCCTGCAGTGTGGCGAGCCAAAGGAGGAACGGAAGAAAGAAGCGAGCCGCGGGCAGGCCGTACATAACTGATCTTGAAAAAAATCATGATCAAAAAGTGCCGAAACGCGCGCCCGCATCCGCGCGTTTCGGCGAAATTCTATGAACCGTTTGAAAAAATCAATTCGGAACTAAATAATTCACTAAATGAAAGGAAAAAATGCGCCGATACTATATTAAAACTTACGGCTGGCCAGAAAGCTAAGGTTTACCACATGTTCAAAATCTCCATGGAAGTCGTTTTTACGCTCTCATTAATTGACCAAGCTACCGGCTAACATCGCAACATCCCTATATATTTTTACCTTGCGCGCTGCTGCTGCCTGCTAAAAGGCACTAATAACTCATTATTGCTTATATTTGCTAAACAGCACATTCCTTCTTCCTAAAAACAAAACACGCTCACAGCTCAATTATTTGGCCTTTGAGAAGAAACCTCAAGCTCTTTGCGCCATGATTAATGATCAGCGTTCCTGCCCCTTCAGTTTGATTTAACACTCATATTAAGCAGGAGGTGAAAAATAGCGTTCGTTAATTGATTTTATTAAAACCGTACTTCCCATAGTTGGTCTTTTACCGCCTTGACCACTCCCGCCCGCCGCCTCTTCGAGGCATTGCCTGCCTTCGGCAGACACTATCCCGCCAAAGGCGGGATGGCGGGCTTAGCTGGTCATTTCAAGCCACAAACCATTTGCTAGCCGCTCCCTCCATCTTTACCGCCTCCCTTTCCCTCCGCTTTGAAAAAAAGGGGTGGCAACTCGGGATAATGACCAAGCAAAAGAGCGGCAGAGGTAATATTCCGCCAAGGCCCGCCTATGGCGGCTTCTGGCGGGAGAAAACTAAAGGGGAACTACCAGGTCCCGGTGAGCGAAACTCGATGAACGTTATTCCGGGAAAGCTCTCGCTGAAGGACGCAAGAGTAATCGACTGAAGCGTGGCCAACCCTAAAACCGACACCGGTAGTCAGTCCGCCGGCATTATATCCAGCCCTAAAAGACAACCCCCGCTCCGACCACTCATAACCGGTCGCGACTTCCGGACTATAGCCCGATTTGACCATCTGGCTGATATCAATGGCCGCGGTTCCACTGATCATCGGCACTTGATACAAAGCAAGACCGAGCCTGGCTTTTGCCGGAACCTGCTCAATAGTCTCTGTCCCCCACTTTTGGTAATTGACCAGCTCATCGACTTTGAAACCAACGGATAAATGCCTCGCGGCAAGATCGCCAACCCGAAAAAGAATATTTGGAGTCAAAGAATAACCCCAGGCCTGACCACCGGCAAGGCCGAACATATCGGAAGTCAGGTACTTAGCCGTCAAGCCGAAAGAGATATGATCATTAAACTTTCTCCCATAAGCCAATAAATAAGCGCTGGAATAATAACTGAACAAGCTGATGTTTTGCACTTCGTTATGGACATCGACTTCGTTTGAGGTTTGGGCGATATCGGAAATACCGATCTGAACCCAGGAAAGACCGACTGTCCCGCCAAAGGCGGGCACAATATAGCTTAAATAATAATGGTCCGCGTCGGTAGAAAGCCTGGTCTGCATGGTAGTTATACTTTGACGCGTATTGAAGCCAAGACCGGCCGGACCATAAAAAGGGGCATCGGCATTATCGGCAATCGCGGAAAAAGCCCCCCCCATCCCAAGCGGGCGGGCGCCGACGCCGGCGCCCAGGGCGGGAAGGTCGAGGCCGGCCTGGCCGAGAGCGAAAGAAGTCGTAAGGGATAAGAAGTAAGTGATAAGCAGGAAAATTAAAAACCTCATTTGAGCACCGCTATTTTGCCGCGGCCGGTGATTGATCGATCACCTATCCTCGCCGTGATCTCGAACGGATAGATCCCGTTGACGACCAGATCCCCCCGCCCGTTCCGCCCATCCCAGGGAACATCGTTATACTTCTGCCAGACGCTCATCCCTTCACCGTTGGTTGTCCCATCAAGCTCTGTCACCAAAGAACCGGTTATGTCATAAATCCTGATCCGTACTTCATCGGCGTCAGCCGAAAGCCGGTACCTGATCTTGGTCTCTTCCCGGTTCGGGCTAAAGGGGTTCGGGTAGTTGGTCACCCCTACCAAGGTCAATTCCGGTTGTATCCGGAAGCCCCAGGCCTCCGAAGTCGCCGCGTTGGTCGGCGAAAGCGCCGTCACCTTCCAGAAGTAGTCGGTGTTCCGCTCCAAGCCCGGGTCAAACTCATGGATCGAGTAATTGAAATAGTAGAGCTCGCTATCGGTCTTATCTTGTGTCCCTGTCCCAGCCGCTTTGCTGAAAGTCTGGTGGTCAATCGTAAAGCTATCGTTCTTGGCGACCTCAATCCGGTACTCGGTCGTCTCCGCCTTATGATGCTGCCATTCAAACACCGGCCGGATGTTTTGGACATCCTGGCGGTCATTTGCCGGCGCGAGAAGAGACGGAGATTCGAGGGTGGCGGACATTATCGCGGCAGGCTTACCAACCGAAGAAATGCCGGCCCCATAACTGCAATCGGCATCTTCACTGGACATAAACCAACATCTATTGGCAACAACTCCCTCACATAATATCTGTTTGGTTTGTGGGTTAAAAACCTTCATCCAGGTGTCACCGCTGGAATCTGTTACCACGGCAACCTCGCCTTTGCCGTCACCATTGTAATCACCGACGCTGATAAAAGGAAAAGGAGAAAAATCGTTAAAAGTTATACTATTTAACAACGAGCCGGAAGCGTTATAAATATAAATAATATTCGTTTTTATCAGGTCGCCATAATTTGGAATAGCGGTCGCGAATACTTCATCTATTCCATCCCCGTTATAATCACCGCAGGCAACATGCCATAAATTGTTCGGCGCTGACCAGGAATTAATCGCGGTTCCTGGGGTTGAACTTCTCGGCTGGTATAGATAGATACTACTGCCATTTATCGCGACTATCTCGCTTTGGCCATCGCCATTAAAATCACCGGCCGCGACGCGTCCCCCGCCAATGCCAAACGTTTTAACACTCCCCCCATTTCCCTTATAAATCGTAATATTATTATTGCTTGGATTTGCCACGGCAATTTCGGATTGCCCCTTATCCTCTGTCCCACCGTCATCAGCAAAATCTCCAACCGCCAACGAATAATCATTATTATCAGGAGTAAGCGAGAATTTAACACCTGTCCCATTCGGATCGATCGAACGAGGATTGTAAATTACAATTTGATCGGCCCCATCAATTTGATGAACAGCTAATATTGGCTGTCCGTCCCCATTATAATCACCAAGAGCCGGGTGACTGATCC
The DNA here is from genome assembly GCA_001771575.1 of candidate division WOR-1 bacterium RIFOXYB2_FULL_45_9. Classification (GTDB taxonomy): domain Bacteria; phylum Margulisbacteria; class WOR-1; order O2-12-FULL-45-9; family XYB2-FULL-48-7; genus XYB2-FULL-45-9. Next base: position 725,815 of record MEUD01000001.1, read on the forward strand.
ATTCCCTAGAAGTGGTAAAATAACTTGACGAATAAGAACCGGCCCCGCCGGTAAACTTTACCGTTCGGATATCGTCATTCGCCCCGGAATTATCATCGACAAAGACTATTTCATCCCGGCTTTTAACCCGCAGCCATTTTTTTTCGTAGGTCGAACTATTGCCGGCGTTATCGGAAGCATAAATCTCAACAGTAAATTTTCCCGGGGAAACAAGGGAGCCTCCACTATTGCGGCCATTCCAGGAAAAGCCGTCGCTGACATTACTAAAACTATTTATCGTGGTTGAGCCTGATTTGATCGCCGCGCTGGTCGACGTCGCGCCGGAAATTGAAGGATAGATCATCATGCTGGTTATCGTGCCATCGGGAATTATCGCCCGATGCTGGAAGGAAACACCGGTTATTTCCGGCAGAGTGTTATCGACTGTGAAAGAATAATTGCTTGAATTTACCGGGTTATCCGCGTCATCGATCGCGTAAATTCGATAAACATGCGCCCCTTCAGTAACTCCTCCAATTGGATTCCAGGTAAAGCTATGGGCCCCGCTCCCAATCCAGTTATGAATAATAATATTTTCGTCCCTAATGATATAGGTATCGCAACGCTCGTTCACTGAATAATTAAAAGTAATAGTATCATCGCTTCCCGTGCTGGCGCCAGGGCTAAACGGTCCGTCATCACTAATGCCGGAAATTATCGGCGGCTGGGTATCGATCTTAACATTGCCGACATCCCCCCCATCGCTCAAGTTCCCGGCAAAATCCTCCGCCTGAAGTGAAGCGTAAAAAGTTGATCCATTCCAAAGATCGCGATTGGTCGTCCAGGAAGCAACATCCCCAACATAGGTCGAGGAAACAACATCATCTCCGCCCGCGGTCGTCCCAATCTTAATGTAATACCCCTTTACACCCGAGGTCGCGTCGCTTACCGACGTCCAACTCCAAAGCGGCCGCAATTGATTGTATGGCGTCCTTGGCGGGCTCGGGGCCCCGCAGTTATTCGGCTTAACGGTATCCTTCTTAATATAAAATGCGTCGGTTAAGGCGGTTTCATTCCCGGCCCGATCAACGGCCTTAACCGTTACATAATTAACCCCTTCGCCGCAAACCGTCCAATCGACCGGCCAGTTGTCGGTATAGCCGGCAGAACCGGTCGCAACGGTTGTCAGCGACAGCCAAGCGGAATAAGAGCTATCGGGCCGCCTGACTTGATAAACGACCATTGAAAGCCTTGACCCATTATCGGCAAAATCAACATCGTAGAGCGTTCCGCTCGAATTGGCCCAGGTATCGCTTCCGGACTGATTATCGGCAATATTGGGCGAAGTACTATCAACCGTTACCCATTTCGAGAATGGGCTACCGCCAGCTGGGTTCCCGGCAAAATCTTTCACTTCCACAGATATTTTGTATGCGCCGTCCGCCGCCGGATCGCCGGCCGCTAATTTCTCTCCTCCAGTCCCGGCCCGGCCATCCCAGACGACCGCCTCCGGCGAAGCAAAAGCCGAAATATCCTTAACAATCGTCCTGACTAAATTATCGCCTATGTCATACACCTTGGCGGTATACGTCCCGACTCTTTCACTCGCTGGAAGCCCCATCGCTTCGATCCGCTCCGGATCGGAATACCCTTCCGGGGTAGTTGACAAGAAGATATCGAACCAGATTTTTGTCGAGTTGAGCGAGCTGTTGCCGGCCGGGGAAAAATATAACGGATCAGGGTTGAGGCCGATAATCGATGGTTGAATGATCTCCAGCACATTTACTTTGATCCAAACCGTACCGCCCCATTTCTTTTGGGTAACATTCCCGGCCCGGTCACGGACCTCGACAATAAAAGCGTATTTCCCCGGATCGGCAAAACCGTCGCCGTTGTTGTCGATCGTCGTCGATTCCCCCCTCCACTGGAGATTGTGAGTCCCCTGGTATTGTAAAACGTCATCGACAATAGTCGCCACTCGGTTATCTTCCCGGAAATCGCCAGCCGCATAGCTTGTTTGGTCATTTGGAATCCGATGGACCTTTAAGGTCACATAGCCGTCTTCGCTAATCGAATAGCGAAGCGTGGTGTAATTGGGCCGGTCGCCGGTATCAAGCGGATCGGCGTTGGTATAAAATGGGCTCGGACTAGCGATAATATCTGCGCTTCCAGGCTCGGCAATACCGACGGTCGGATTCAGCAGGTCGATCACAAAACTTTCGGCGGTCAAACTTGTCCGGGCAAAACCTTCATTGCCGGCCGCGTCGCGACCGTCGATCGTAATAACCGCCGGCCCTTCAAGATCACCGGCGCTGACGTCATAACGATATGTATATTCATGGTCGGCCGAAGCAAAAAGATAGGTACAATTGTTATCATTGACCTTGACCGTGGGATTAAGAGGCAAACTTTCCGAAGCGTAAAACGAGATAGTGACGCTATCTCCGGCTTTGGCATAATTCTCTGTCTTGCCGGATACTGCCGAATTGATCCGGTCAAATTGTGGATTTGTCGTATCGATCGTAACCGACCGCACCAGCACGGTCTGGTTGCCGGCAAAATCGGTCGCTTCGATCGAGATCACTGCCGTTCCGTCCGCTCCAGCGTACGGCTCGTGCTTCGCTTCGCATAAGCCGCCGGCAGTCCCCCAATCACCGCCGGTCACCGCCAACAATTTGGGGCCATTTACTTGAGTAACGTAAACCTTCGCGGTTTGGAGCGGTTCGCCAACTTTGAACTTAACGCTCAAGCCGCCGCAGACTGACGCCGTGCTGACCGGATCGGGAGAAACAGTAACATCGCTAATTGTCGGGTTGGTCTCGTCGATCACGAAAGAAGCCGATTTATTGGCCGCGTTGCCGGCAGAATCAACAGCGTTAACTAAAACAGCGGCTGTTCCCTCTTTTTCATCTCCCGCCACAACATAACTGTATTGGAAAGAGTTCCCGTTTTTGGATTTCAGCGTCGCTCCCCTGACTGTCCCATCGCTCATCTTCACCTGAACGGTCGGATCCCCGGCCAACTCTTCGGAGAACTGGAGATCGATCAAAACTTCCGTCCCCGTCTTGGCGTAAGCCGGTGAAACGGAAAAATCAGATGGCTCGGGATTAGTGTAATCGATGGCAAACGGAACAGTCCGGAAGATCGCCGGGGAACCAAGGCTGTCGGTCCCGGAAATTCTGGCATAATAATAACCGGCGGCCAGCTTTAACCCATTCTTATCGGTCCCGTCATATTGGTAAATATAAGATCCGGCGTATTGGATAAAGCCCTTCTCCCACAAGGTTTCACCATTGGCCGATAAAACCTTGAGTTGAACCTGTCCGGGGTCTGACAGGTAATAAGTGGCATAATTGAAGCTGTAAGCGAACTCAAGAGTATCAAGCGTCCCATCCCCATTGGGGGAAAATACCGGCGAGCCTAACGTAAGATCAATAGTTGGACTGGCGGCGACAACCAGCATGTTCCCCAACCCTTCGGCTCGCGAACCTACAGAATCGGTCACCTCAACCTGATATTGGTAATAGCCATCCGGAGGCAGGGGTTTGAGCGGAGAATAAGGCAGCCAGGAGAACCGCCACTTGCCGGGCCATTCTATTTCATTGTCCGCCAATTGTTGATAGGTCGTCCCTAGCGGATTCAGAATATTGACGGTGACCCGATATGGAGGGACCCCGCCGCTTAAAATATAAGAAAGCTGGGTTGAGTCGGTATGGCCGTCCCCGTTTGGCGTGAAAGTCGCCGGTTCGGCGCCAAGCCCGCCGATTGTAACCGGTGACGGAACAATTAAGAATACTTCGCTCTGTTTATCGTCTCGGTTTCGCGCCGAGTCTTCGGCGATAACCTCAAAATAGCGGCTAGTCCCCGCTTGTCCGTCATCCAGCCCGTAAACGATCTGGCGCTGGCCGGCGTCATTGTCTTCGGCCGCCAGGGCCTTTAGCAAATCGCCGTCGGCATTGAAAACCTTGACCGTTATCTTTGACTTTTCGGGTAGATAGAAATTCAGGCGCGCTTCTTTCGCGGCGTAATCGACTGTTGCCGGTTGAAGGGTTATAAACGGCGGAGTAGCATCGACCGCCAAGTTAAACGAGGCCTCCCCACTCGCCAGATTATACTCGTCATACACCAAGATTTTAATCTGATAGGCCCCGTCGGGAACTTTTTTGTCGTCACGGCTGGAATGGGGGCCGCGGTAAGACTCGCTGTAGCCGCCATCCCAATTGACAGAATATTCGCCTTTGTTCTTAAGCGCCCCATCGACCAGGATTTTAATAATCTGTTTATCTTTCCCAATAACCGCCGCGCTGACCTTCAGGTTATCTCTGGAAAGGGCATAAATTATTCGACCCGCTTCAATTGCCGGTGAAAAGGGATCGTTCTCGCCGTAGGCGTATTTAACAAGTGACGGTTCGCGGTCGACAATGACCGATCCAGTTTCCGAAGTAGCCAGGTTCCCCGCCGGGTCTTCGGCATAGATAGCATAACTGTAATTGCCGCCGATAACTTCGCCATGTTCCCCCTGGCCGTCCCAGGAAAGCGACAAATAATTCCCCGTCGATAATGGACGAAGTTCGCGGAAAAGTTTCCCCTCTTCGTTATAAACCATGACCTTCGATTCGACCGATTCGGAAAAATGGCCCTTGAAGGTCGTCGTATCTTTTACGCCATCATTGTTTGGAGTAAATGGGTTTGGTTCGGCGGTAGCGTTGGCGATAACGGGAGGAAGAGTATCAACTTCAATCGAGTTAGAGATGGTCGCCCGGTTCCCGGCTTTATCAACCGCTGTGACTTTTAGCCAGTACTTACCATCAGGGACAACCTCACCCACCGTCGCCGAAGGCGGGAGAGGGCCGGACTTCCCCGACCAGGTAAGGGAATAAGCGTTAAGGGATAAGTTGTAAGCAGGAAGCGGGAAAGAAAGACCGTTACTATCAACAACCTCGACTTCAACCGTATTAATACCACTGCCATAGTCACGAAGCTTGAAGTTGGCCGTTAAAAGGTCTTTTCGATCATCCCCATTGGGGGAGAAGGCGGGATTATCAATTTGGAAGTCATCGATCAGCGGGGGCTGGCTATCGACAACAACCTCACAGCTCCCCGTACCCATATTTCCGCAATCATCAGTCGCTCGTAGGGCAAAACTATAGTTACCATCATAAACCAGACCATCAACTTTGCCGTTCCAGACATATTCTCTTTCCATTCCTGTTAGCAAGCCCTGCTCTTTCCAGGGAGAGTCGATCAGTCGGCCATTCCGATAAGCCAAAAGATAGGCGTCAACCGTCAGGGAATAATCAGTCACGGTCATTTTCAATATAGCCGAATCGTTTATCCCATCACCATTCGGGGAAAGAGCGACCCTATCGGAAGTAATTGTCACCTGCGGCGGGCGGCCATCAATGACAATCCGGCTCTGCCGGCTCTTCACATAATCACCAAAGGCGACGGCCGCTTTAATAAAATACTCGCCGTCCGGGGCGACATCGGAAATATTAACCATCTCTTGGGAAGCGGTCTTCACCAAGCCGCTCCAAAACTCGTTGTGGATCCCCCTCTCGCGAAGCGAGTCGCTAGCCAGCTCATAACTTGGCCGACTGGAGGTATAGGTAAAAAGCTGGCCGATCTCTTCGCCGGAAGAATTGAGCAGACTTAGCGTAACTTTCCCCTGCTCGGTCAATTCATAACCGATAAGAGCTGAATCCCCGTTGCCGTCGCCATTGGGCGAGATCCTGGCCGAACAGCCAAAGGCCATGATCTCTCCCCCGATCTCCCAAACCAAGGGCCGGGAAGAATTGGCATCGGCTATATAAAGTTTGCTCCCCTTAAGCTTTATCTTTATCGGTGTTATCTCTCGTTCTTCAGAACGATACTCTTTTATAAAATCCCCGGCCGGACTAAACTTAACGATCCGATGGTTGCCGGTATCGGCCACAAATATGTTGCCGAGACTATCAACCTCGATCCCTTTCGGCTGGTTCAACGTCCCTTCCCCAAACTTTGCCCGGAAGGACCCGTCAGCGCTAAAGACCTGGACCCGATTGTTCCCCGTGTCGGCGACGTAGAGGGAGGTTGTCCCATAAGCATAAACAGATTGCGGTTGAGTAAGACGGCCATCGTCATTACCGGCTGGATTGTTGTGCAAATACATCTCTTTTGCCCAATTCTTCCCGCCATAATAATGTGTTTCCATGACTGAAGAATTGTCAAAATAAATATCATCGTTCAACGAATTAGAATAGAATTGGGCTTTATCAACCGTCTGGCCGCCTATCCCGCTGTCAATGTTAAATTTGTCCCTAGCTTTATCTTTCAGATCGGCCTTCAGCATGGAAAACTTCTCGGCGTTCCCCTCCAAATCATATTTCAAAACACGATGGCTATAGCGGTCCGCCGCGTAAACGTTGTTATCCGCGACGGAAATATCTTCCGGCAGGCCAAAAGTCTCGCCTAACGGCCACTTTTTTCCCCCACCGGCCGAATCAGAAAAGCTCATCCCCTTGAAACCTAAAGTCCAGCTGTAACTATCGACATCTCCTTCGATCATATAAGCGCTTCGCGCCTTTATCTCTTTTGTAAAATTCAGATCATGATCACAAATGATCACTCTCAAATTGTATGAATCAGCAATGTACACCCGATCTGATGAAACACTGATCCCGAGCGGACAAACCATGGGGATATCGCTAAATGTCTTAACCATCTTTATTTCCTTGCCACCTGGATCATATTTGACTATTTTCGCGGTCTGGCCAAATAAAACATACATGTTTCCCGCGTTGTCAAAATCAACATCCGCGACCTTGGGACGGACCTCCCATGACGGCGGCTCCGGCAACTCCAGACTGTAAACTTCGCCAGTCGGCGGCGCCGGATAGTAGCCACCCCTATTAACCGAGATCAGCGGCGAATAGACCCTAGAGATATTTCCAGCTAAATCAGTCATCACGATTTCAAAACGATAAAATCCGTCGGGATAAGCATAGGCAGACTCCCATTCGATAGTTTGGCTCTCCCCTTTTTTCAGCGCTGGATTAGACACGACTCTCTGCTCTACCAATGAAGAACCGCTATTCTTTACCACGTTAACCATTAGGGAATATAAATCTTCTGAAGGAACGATTTGGGCGGCTATCAAATCTTCCGGCACAGCCACGCTGTTACTGATCATTGTGATCAAGGCCGAGGGACGGGTGTTGTCTATTGTTATCTGTTCCGATGCCTCCATCGTTGAAACAAGCCCGGTTGATCTGTCTTTTGCCGTAACGCTAAAATCATAAACTCCAGCTGGCTTTCCTTTCCCCCATTCAGCACGGAGCCAATCCTGATCGGTAATCTTAAGCTCGTCCACTTTTCGACTCGAGCCGTCATAAAATGTGATCGTCCAATCAGATTTATTTTTGGTCCGTGATTCAATAAGGGCGTTTTGTTGAAGGTTTTGATCAATATCCAGAAGGTTTGAGGTGATTATCTTGTTATTCGCAAAGACATAGAATATTTCCGGCGGCTCTGTTTCCCCGTCCACCGACGACGCCCGCATCCCGCCGCCCCCTGCGCTCGCGGCAGCAACCATGACACCTTTTTCACCAACGATGTCGTCAGGAAGCCAGCCAGCCACATAAATATTGGGGTCAACAAAGTCCACAAGACTCATCCCAACTGTTATTGTTCTTTCAGCCAAAGAATGATCCGCAATGCTTGGAGTAGTTAAATGAAATCCTGCGTCGCCAGGCCCATCACGGTAGCAGGAATATATTTTTGCTGTTATTTTGTATGTTCCGGCAGTTGGATAGAATTTAACCGAATAAAAATCCTTTGTCGCTTCTGAGCTCGTAACAAAAGGCCTGGAAAAATTATACGGGGGATCGTTTACCATTTCTTTTAATTTTTTATAACTGTCAAACACTATAGACCGAGTAACCTTATTAAAGTCTTTTGCGCCCAATATTTTTTCAACTACAAATTCCACTTTATAGGGCGTCGAATTATTTCTCCCGGTGTAATGATAAGCCTCAATTACCGCCTTTATTGGCTCTCCTGGCCTAGCTAAATGTATTATTTGATTCTCGTCTTCTTTTAATTTAGTATTTTCCCCATTGAATGTTTCATCTGATCCAGTAGCAATCAATTTTATCAATGGGGCTTCTCCTTCAATTTTACATTGTCCATATTGGGGCTGGATCATCCCTCCCAGTATCGGATTAATAGTTCTTGAAGGATAAAGCTCTTTAGGATCACTGTTCTCCCCTATGCTAAAATGAAGGTGCTCTCCTTTTGATGCTCCAGTATTACCAGATAAACCCAGAGTCGTATCAGTATTCACCACTTGTCCTTCAAATGCTTCAATGCTGCTAAGGTGCGCATATCTAGTCTGAAATGCGCCATGATTGACTATTACACAATTTCCCCATCCACCATTATGGGGATAAATATGAGCGGTGCCAAAAGATACAGGATGTATTTTTGAATGGCTTCTTGCGTCAGGGATAAAAAAGTCGATTCCGTCATGATATGTATAGCCATCCGAACCGCGATATTCGCCATAATTATGATTAATATATCTATTTCGGCTTACTATTTCATTTGAATAGCTCAGTGGTAATTGCCTTGCATAATAATATTCTGCAAGCAATTGAGATGAAAATAGCAAAACAAAAAATGCGCCAAATAATAATTTTTTATTTTTCATTAACCAATATAAGAGTATTCAATAAAAACATTAAACCGCTTGAATATTCCCCCGAGATCCCTGCAATAGAAACGATAGAATCCTTTTTGGGCAAATAAAACAAAGCTTGCCACGGATGTTTTCCTTCAAAATATATTAAACATATTTGAATCCCATTAATATCAATATTTTCTATCGAATCAATGTCATTTTTTTTATAAATATTATTCTTTTCCGCTAAAAATATTATTTTCTCAAAAGTATCATCTGGCATCGCCACTCCTGCTCGCCTCAACCCAGCGGACACATCTCTATTAAATAAAAACTCAATGCCAATAGTCTGATCACTTTGATTTTTCCCTGGATTATCTGGGTCGAAATTAACAATAGAAAAATTCACATATCCTTCTAATTCATAGTCTGAAGGCTTTATGTTTTTATCTTCCATTAAACACCAATCCTTCGGATAGCTAACCGAAAACCCATACCTGCTGACATAGGTTTTCATTTCTTGAGTTGAAACTTGGGTGACAGCCTTTGTCGCGGCCGACAACTTTTTGTCACCTTCTTTTTTTGGCACACAGCCAACAACCAGCGTAATCGTCAAGACCATCAGGGGAAGCAAAACTAATCGTTTATCCATTTTCAAGCCCTCCTATTATTTACCATCTTTTTATCGAAACAGAAAAATTGCCAGCTTTATAATCCATTCCATCATGAAAAACATACTTGTCCCAACCTCGATATTCGCCAAAATTAGCGTTAATGCCAATATTGGTTTCTAGTGGACAACCTCTAGCGATGCTACTCGTGTATTCTGCGGCCACTACGGAATTTGATAACGCTAATAAGCCTATTCCTAATATAAACAGTCTAAATCTCATAGGCTATTCAACTTTGATATTCCTTAGCATTTTCATAAACAATTCTTTATTTGTCATTGGCAATTGTTCAATAAGCAATGCCACTTTCGTTTTCTTGTTATAAATCAACGCGACAATCATAGTCATCTTCTTATCAGGATTTTGTTTAGACTTACCAACAAAAACATGCGCTACCCCCCCAATAACTTTGCTTGCAGGAAGCTGTTCCTTTTCAGTTAAAATATTTAATGCATCAACAAATGCTCCAATGTCACCATTAAATTCAAATATATCAGCCATTTCAAATAGAGAATATCCTTCAGTTGCATAACCAAATTCAACAAAAAACTCGTTATTTTTATTACCGAGATAAAACGGAACTTTGCCGTGCTCCATGTTCCTTCCAAGGGCATAGTCATCTTCATCTAAATGCCAGTCGCCAGGATAGCTAACCGAAAACCCATACCTGCTGACATAGGTTTTCATTTCTTGAGTCGAAACTTGGGTAACGACCTCTGTCGTGGCCAACAGCTTCTTCTCTCCTTCTTTTTTCGCCGGAGCGCAACCAATAACCATCAGTGCCAGCAATAAAGCCAATAAGGGGAACAAAACGAGTCGTTTTTTCATTATTAACAGCCTCCTTAGAAATATCGTCAAACAATGGTAATAATTTCATCTATTCACGTCGGTGTCAATGTCGAGTTTTCGTCAATAAAAAGAGGTATTATTTGTTACTTATATCGATATATCGACTTTCTGTCTTATGTAAAACCAAACGATATGCTTCCACCCTGTTTTTCGGCTTATTTATAGCTTTTTTTCAACTATTCGCCCATGTTTTCAACCAACAACGGATGCTTAGCCATTTCCTTCCTTAGCAAATCCATTGACACCTGCGTGTATCTCGCTGTTGTATCTATACTATTATGGCCCATAAGTTCTTGAATCGATCTAATTGACGCCTCCCTGTTTAAAAGCAGTGTCGCCAATGTTCCCCTTAACAAATGAGGAGTTACTCTTTTTAATCCCGCCTGCTTTGAAATATCTCGAAATAAATAATGCAACTGGGAGTTATCCATTTTTCTATTGTTTCTTTTGTTAGAAAGTAAATAACGGCCGTAATCATTCCCCCTTAATCTTAAATATTCCCTTATCGTTTCAACCAACTTTCTATTAATTGGCAACAATCTGTCTTTTCTGTGCTTGCCCTGTTTTACCTTAATAATCATTTCATTCAAATCAACATCTCTTTTTTTCAATGAAAGAAGCTCTCTCCGGCGCAATCCGCAATATACGATTAATCCTATTGCCAATCGCCCCCGAGCTTTGGCTAAATCGTCAACAGGCATTTCATCTATTGCCCTGACCAAATGGATTAAATCCTCTTCTTGTAAAACTGCAGGCATTATTTTCTCGTATCTGGGGAAATCAATCTCAAGAAAAGGGCTTTCTTTTAATATCCCCTTTTTTACACAGAATTCAAAAAAATGATTTAATGATGTTTTAATTATTTGCAGTGTTCTTGGAGAATATTTTATTGCCTTTTTTGAAAATAAATATTTCTTCGCGTCATTTCTGGTGAGCGTTTCCAGCTTTTGGCCCTTTTTCAAGAAATTAATAAAACGTTTGACCCATTTAATTTTCAATACTATAGTTAAATGATTGTAATTTTTTAAGATAAGCTCTCTTCTCCATTTCCAAAGAAGATTTCTGGCGACCGGGTCATCAACAAAATAATTGATGCGCGGTTTCTTTTTTTTATATAGCGCCTCATATTTATAGTAATTGATGCCCGCCGCCTTAACGGCCGCCCGCCAACCGCCAAAATATCTTTTAAGCTGAGCAGTTTTGACCAATCTAAAATGAGATTTAATGGCATTTTTATAAAGAATTGAGTATCCATTAGCATGAATTGATTTGATCTCTCTTTTAATAATTCCCCTGCTCCAATAATTAATATATTTACTCCCCTTTTCAAAAGACAAAGCGCGCGAAGTGGTTATTCGCATCTCTTCTTCCCTCCCAATATTTTTATTAATGGATTAGATAATAAAGCTTTATTTATCATTTCACCGTCCGGTTTGGCATACATCGCGGTCATTTCTATGTTCCGATGCCCCATTATTGTTTGCAAATTTTCCAGTTTCACTCCCCCTTTTAACATCTGGCTGGCAAAAGAATGACGTATTAGATGCGCATAAACGGTTCGTTTAATACCAGCCGCCCGGCCATGCTTTTTAACTATCTCAGTGACAGTCATGCGGTCCAGCTTAGTCTTGTCGAATAACCCCAAGAAAAAATACGGGGAACGCAACTTTTTACGGGCCTTAAGATATTCCGTCATCCATAAAACAATTTGTTCATTAAGAGGGAGCAGTCGGCCGTGAGACCTTTTAGAAGCTGGGACTTTAAGATATTTATTTTCGATAGAGATATCTTCCCTACGCAAATCAATGATTTCACTAGCTCTTAAGCCGGCATAAATCAATAGGCCAAGAATAGTTTTATTCCGATAATATTGGAAATCCCGGCGATAGCGGTAAGAAACTTTGGCAACCAACAATCTGTTTAACTCATCACGTTTTAATGGAATTTTATGGGCGCGGTATTTCTTAACTTTTTTGACTATCAAATACGGGTCAACTGAAATATGTTTATTCTGATAGCAGTAATTCAAAAAAGCCATCAATATCGCGTATCTGCTCCTGATCGTCGCCGGAGAATAAGCCTTCTTTTTTATCGAACCGATAATTTGTTTAATTATTGCGGCGCTAACCTTTTCGCTGTGCAAAGCTAGCGGCAGATACTTATTCAGAATTCTTTTTTGAAAAGAAATCGTCCTGCTAGACAAACGCTTGATGAGCGTGTTCTCGCGCAAATACTCGTTTTTGAGATTAGCCAGGATCATGCGATCCCTTTTAAGTATTTTTCCGTTGTTTCGCGTTTCCCCGTGATATTTTTTCTGGACCACCTAATAACCGTTTTGACAGTATGAGCGCCAACTATCGCTTGAATTACCCTGTGTTCCACCAGGTTATTGATCATAACCGAGAAAAAAGTGTTCCTAAGTATCGAAGCGCTAACTCGAAAACGAACCCGCCTTGAAATAATCCGCAAATCCCCTCTTGAGCTATTATAAGTGTATCGGCTTCTTGTTTTAACACATTGGAATAAATTGGTCGCCTGCCGTTTGGGACGAATCTTAAGATATTCCTCAAGCCAGCCGCTAACCGGCGCAATCAACGGCAGAATGCGGCTATCATGCCTGGTTGTTTTCCTGATCTGGATAATGCCCCGGCGAAAATCAATGTCTTTCAATTTTATCCGAAAAATCTCGTGGTTTTCCATGCCATAAAAAAGCAATAAAGAGATATAAGCCCTCAACCGGACCTGGAATTGGGTCGGCTGTCTTTTGTTTTTAACAACAACCTTAAAAAGTCTAATTATTTGCCGAGTAGATAAATAAACAGGGATCCTTTTCGGCGTTAACAATGGGGGAATATTCCTGACAGGGTTGGAAGGGAAGTAGCGGCTTTTATATAGAAATTCGTAGTAATTCCAGAGAAGTCTCCGTTTATAATCAATCGTAAATACGCTTCTTTTCCTACCGGTCAATTTATAAGAGCTAGTCTTGCAATAATATAGATAGTCCCTAATAATTTCTTCGTTGGTAGCAACCAGCGATTTAATACCCATTCCTCGCAAATAGCGAAAAAACAAACCGATCTCAATTTTAATCTTTTCACGAGTAAGGCGAGAAAGCCGGGAAAGTCTTTTGAACCGCTGATACTCCGACCAATGGGAGTCCTGCAAATAAATTCGCAATTACTCACCTCACAATTGATTATTATACTCCTCAATGCATAATCGCAAGATACATTGCGACCACAAAAAAGGGGGCGCTTCCGCCCCCTTTTTGGATCAGGATCTCCCTTTTAGCAACGGCGCAAGATACTCTCGCTGGTCCGGACTCATTTGCTCTAAGGCTTTATTAATCAACTCCTGGGGAAGACTCAATAAAACGTCGCAACAATCGCAAGCAAAAATTGCCCAACTGCCGCCCACAGCTCGTTCTTCCCCTTAAATTCGCACTCAACCGTGTATTGATAGCCGCTCCCGCGCTTCCCTTTCTTCCAAACATCAACTTTGCGATGATCACAAACTTCCAAATCGCCCAAAGGGACAAGAATCGCGAAATCTTTTCGGATCAACCCCGGGATTCCATCGTATAAAGTACCGGGATTATCGTAAAACGACTCAAGCGTCCCGGCTTCTTCCTTGCCGGCATACCAACCGACCCAATCGGGATCGAAAAGCCACTCCTTAATCTCCGCTCGACTAAAAAAGCAATTATCCATGACCCCGATCTTTATCTCTTCCCCGGTCGCAATGTTTTTAATATACTCACCCATTTTTACCAACTCCTTTAAAATAATAGGCCCGCTCCCCTTTGGTGAAAGGAAGCGGGCCTGATGGAATCAAACCTCGGCATATTGATAAGATATGCCATATTCGATCTGATTTTGGATCGAGTTCAAGCAACCCTGGCAAATGAAGACCACTCGGTTGAGCGTATACGGCTCTCCTCCAGAGGCGGATCAGCCTGCGGCGGAGAAACCGATATGATCAAGCCCCTCGTTGCAAGGGGTCAGCAATGCCCGGCAAACAGAACATCTTCTCATCTGAAACACCTCCTATTTATTAATTAATTCTTTCAATTCTTTGATCAGAATGTGGTGGGCGCGGTTTTTGCTAAGAGACTGAACATAGTTAAGAAACCGGGCGCATCTGGTCCGATTGTGAGGACGGCATCTAACACCTGGCAGTAAGTTGCCGCACTGCAGACATGGGGACAAAACTGAAATAGCCACTAAAGCACCTCCTTTCCATTGAAAATAAAACAGTGCCTGGCTAAATCAGGGGGGAGAGCAGCCCCGCCCCCGCAAAGGAAAACCACCACCGGAACGCCACGGCTAACCGCCTGGCGCACCGTAAAGAGAGAGCCGCGGGAAGGACCGAAGAGAAAAGCCACCAGAACCGAGCAGGAAGAGGCCAGCCGCTGGTTGCGGCCCAAAAGCGCGGAGACGGCCTGCTGGCGGGACGCGCCGGGCGAAGCAGAACCCCAAACGACCTGGCCGCCGGAAGTAAGAAACTGGCTGACCTGGGGACGAACCGAAGCAGGGAAACCGGAAGCGGACTGCCAAGCGGAGAAAAGCACCCCGGAAGAAGCGGCCCCCTGCCGGAGCAAGGCAGAGAGGGCGAATGAATCAGCCCCCAAAGCGCCACCGGAAGCAACCCGGAAACTACGGGACAAAAAGAGGGAAACGGACGAGGAAACAAGCGGAGAAAACGAAGCGGGCAAGGAGCGTGAACCAATGAAGCCAACGACACGTACCATAAGCGACACCTCCCAAAAAAGATGCCATGCCAATAGCATTTTTTCGCCCCTGTCACCCGGAGCCGATCCGCGAGGGATAACGAGCGGATCGGTGGAGGGCGCGAAAAGAGGACGAGCAAGCCCGAACTATAATGCTTCATTGATTTAATGTGAGGGCGAGTCGAGGACGACTGGAGCAGAGGGGCGCGAGCTACATTAGATTTTTATTGATGTATATCTGCGAGCGACCCCTTGACAGGGTATAGGCGGAAAAATGCTACAATGGAGAAGCTGGGAGAAGGGAAAGCAATAAAAGTTATTGGACTAAGTGCTTGAAGCTCATGTTCGGAGCAACGGCTGTATGCGGAACAATGGCATATTCCCACTTTTTCCCGCCATTCTCTAAATTATATTTTGTAACCGCTTCGCAATATTTTTGACCGGCAGCGGCCTTCTCTTGTACTTCGGCAGTATCAATTTCTCGTTCAGCCTTAATTTCTACCATATAAATAACATCTTTCGTTTCGACAATAAAATCAGGAGTATACCTTTGGGAGTTTTGCTTCCAATACAAAGAGAATTGCGCTTGTGCCGGCCTCAACCACTTAATCACTTCTTTATCCTGCTCCAAGATCGTTGAAAAGTCTTTTTCGGCCTTGGAATCATATTTGTACAGATTATGACAAGCCTTCTTAAATCCTCCGAACACCTTGGAAGGAATCGAGTGTGTTGGCGTTATTGTTTCGATATAAGGATAAACGCTGTCCGCCGTATATTTAGAGAAGTTATGCGGCTCAATCCTTGTGAAAGGATAAATAATTGGTTCTTCATAGCCAGCGCTTTCCAGATAAAAATGTTGCTGCAACTGAGAGTAGATAAATTGGCCTATTTCACGCTTGTGATACAAAACAATATTACGCAGATCGTCTTCACCGCGGTCGCCGCCTAATTTGATGATCGCTTGCTTGGCTAATTTATATAACAGCTCCGCTTCCCGGTCATAGTCAACTTCGGGATAATTGACCAGCTCATTGACGATTATATTCTGCGCCGAATCACGAACCACGCCCACACCCTCACTTTGCAATATTTCACTCTCATTTGTGCGTAAAGTGCGGCGAATAATTTCTTCTGATACTGGCTGATAATTGAGAGCGTTGTCATCTAAATCAAAATCGTTAACCCCACACTTTACTTCGCCCTTCTGTTGAATAAGAACGCGGGGGATGGGGATCACCCTAGTGACAAGCTCTTCAATAACCGCGCTATATTCTTTCTTTGCCGCTTCGACCAACTGCGTTTTAAATAGATTTTGTTGGGGGGTCTCTTCTATTCGTTTAACCATTTTTTCAGTAATAAGTCTGCGTATTTCATCAGTATTCAATTCATTTATATTTTTTATATTATTTCCAAGATCATAAACAGCATCTACGATCATCGCTTGCGCATCTAAAGAAAACCCCGCGTTTTGTTTCTCGGTCACGTCTTGAATCGCGGCCAGACCTTGCCGCTTTTCAACAAACGAGGCTTCAATAACTGAAGCTGAGGTCACTACTTCTTGCGATTCCGGCAATGACGCAGGGTCTATTTCAATTATGTTCTCTTTACGAATAATAGAATTTGGATCATTTGCCGCCTCAATGATCGCCTGAAAACGATCATGGGCAATAATCGTAAGCTTATCCACTTTTTCCGCTCCAGTGCGCGCGCCATAAGGCAAACGCAGCCCCCTACCGATCGTTTGTTCGGTTAGGATCTGCGAATTGGCGGCACGCAAAGGAATGATCGTATAAAGATTGGTGACATCCCACCCTTCTTTGAGCATGTTCACATGAACCACAATCTCTATCGTGTTTTCCGGCTTTTCCAATGATAAGAGCTGTTCAACATTGGCTTCTTTTTCTTCACCGCGCAAGCTGGAATGGATTTCCATGACCTTCCCCCGATATCGCCCCTCAAAAAACCGATCAGATTCAATCATTGTTCTAATTTCTTTAGCATGATCGGTATCACGAGCGACAACCAGCACGAATGGGCGAACAAGGCGATTGCCAGTATCACGGGCGTAAATATCGAGCGCAACTTTTGTGTCCTCATGAATACGGACTCCGTCCTCTAATTTAATAAGGTCAAGTTCTTTGGGATCGTTACGATATTGATCGGGATTAAAATCTTTTCTGGTAGCAACGGCCGGTTCTTTTACAAAGCCATCGCGTAAAGCCAAAGCTAACGGATAGTCAAAAACAACATTCTTGAATTTATTCCCCTTCGTGTCGATTGGAGTGGCCGTAAGCTCAAGCCCCAATATTGGTTTTAGTTCATTAATAGCGCGCAGACCAGCATCAGCCCGGTAATGATGGGATTCATCCATCAGTAATACCAAATCAGGCAAAGAGGCCAAATAATTAAAATATGACTCGCCGATATACTCTGAGAGCCGTTTGATCTTTGGCTCTCGACCACCACGGACTTCGGAGTTAATTTTTGAAATATTGAAAATATTGATGCTGACTGATTCTTTAAACAAGGAGCTTTGTCCAGCTTCACCATAGTTATCACCGGTGATTATACGCGGAGGAGTGCCCGTAAATTCACTTATCCCGCAAAAGACATATTTCGGGCTTCGCGGATTGGAAAGGTCATCAATCAGTTTATTGTAAATGGTAAGATTGGGGGCCAAGACAAAATAATTTTTTATCCCTTTCGCAGTATAGAGATAAGAGATAAAAGCTCCCATAAGGCGCGTTTTCCCAACCCCGGTGGCAAGGGAAAAACATACTGATGGAAAATCACGCTCAAAATCGGTACAAGTTGGGAATAACTCCTGCACTTTTGCCAGTTCGGCAGCAGGAGTAGCGCCCTTCTCCAGTCTTAATACATCAACCAGCCTGTTTAGGATTCCCAAGCTGTCTGTTTGAGGCTTTCTTAAGCTTAGGCGATTTTTAATAGTTTGGGCTTTATTATCCATATTACTCAACATCTTCCACGTCATCTACTGCTTGATCATTGGCCTTAATGATATTTAGGTCATAATTATCCTTGCCAAATTCACATTTCCCCAAGATCATTTGCGGTATTTTTTTAATCGTAACATTATTAAATCGATCCTTACACTCCGGAGCAAAAGCCTTAGCACAAATCAGCAGGCTTTCTCCCGGCTTCATTTCTTCATGCATTTTGTCTATCTGTTCGACGGTCATGAAAGAGGTGGTAACAAAGATATAATCTGTTTCGGTTGATTTCCCCTGCTTCCAATATATTTCGGCATCCGGGAAATATTTGAAGCCCTCGTGCTTACACATCGCCGCAGCCAGCATATTGGCATTATATTTTTCATCTATGACCCAGTTGCCATATTTGTCTTTACGCAGCAGGCTCAATGCAAGCTCATAAAACTTGAACCCTCCGCCACCATTCCAGCTTACATCCTTGGAAATGCCAGCCTTATCTAAGCCATCAATAACGTTTCTCATTCTAAGTAAACAATGCGTATATGCATGGTCCTTAAGTTCAATGCCAATCCACTTACGATTCATTTTATGAGCAACAGCAGAGGTAGAGCCAGAACCAACAAATGAATCAATCACCCAATCCCCCTCATTTGAAAAATGCTTTAATATTACACCTAATAATTTTTCTGGTTTTTTACCGCTCCTAAATTCTACGCCACCTTCTTGCCGACAATTACCAAAATCCGCCGCAAGATCATAATAGTTTTCTATTGGCAACGATTGCTTTTTATCAGGATCCTTAAGTTGCGCAATTGGAACGCCCTGAAAATATTTACCTTTAGTCGCATTAGCTTTTTTGGGGCCGGTAAAATATCGATATGAAAACTTATCATCCCCTATTCCATATACTTTATATAAAACCCCTAATCCATCGGTTGCGACTCTTCCTGAAAGATTATCCCTAAAAAACCTTCCGGAAGAATTGCCATCAAGTATTGTTCCTGTTGCCCATATTTCCTTAAGTCCATTTTCACTGCCTTCGCTTTCAACAATTTCATATTCTCCCTCTAAAAATACATCTACGTCCTTCCCTCCCAAAACGATTCTCTTCCCAGGTTTTTTTTCTTTGATATAAAAACTGAACTTATCGAAAGAAGAGTCCGCCAAATTCAAATTCGGATTCGCACCGTATTCTTTTCTGTAGATGTGTATCTGCTCTATCTCCTTATGAAACGCCATATCTTGCTTTAATGTTTTCTCCGGATATCTTACTTGTACATAAAATGTCGTAAGATAGTTCGTCCTGCCAAATATCTCATCCATTAATACTTTTAGATATGGACCTTCAGAGTCATCAATATGACAACAAATAAAACCGTCTTTTCTTAATAAATTACGTAACAATATGAGTCGCGCTCTCATTAAAGACAGCCATATTGAATGTTCAACGCTATCGTCATAATGCTCAAATGCATTCCCGGTATTATAAGGTGGATCAATATAGACGCATTTGATCTTTCCGGTAAAGTCCTGCTCGAGCGCTTTGAGGGCTAATAGGTTGTCCCCGTGAATAAGCATATTTTCGGACTTTGGATCGCCGTAGGATTTTTCAGTATCCTCGATGAGAATACGGGGTTCCAGTTTTATCTCTTCATCCTTGCCGATCCAGGTTAGTTCGAGTTTGGGCTTAGCCATTTTGGCTCCTCTTTTCAAGAATCGGGTATTCGACAGAATCAAACAACATCCTAATTGTATTTTCGACAATTTCGTAGTCCAAAGCATTTGGGGGCTCGCCCGTTTTAAGAAATCCTAAAAAAGATATAAATCTGTCAGCACATTCACATTCTTTGTTCACTTGTTCTTCAGTGATTTGCCAAGGAGTAGCGGTCGCGTGTCCATCTTTGCTTATTTCAACATATAATGATTGCTGTTTTTCGAAATCTCTTTTCCCTTCACATACTTCTAGCGCTGCTTCATCATACTTGGGGTCTTCAGCCCAAACCCATGCATTAGATTCCCATCTTCCTATTTTCTCATGTCTGAGAATTGCAAGCGCATCCTGGATTCTAGACGGAAATTCTGGCGGCTTCTTCTCAAGAACAACCATATTCGTTCTTCTTATAAACTCATCAATATCAGGAGCAAGAAAATCTATCACAAGGCACAATAGCTGCTTACATTTATGATCACGAGATGCCCTTAAAACAAACGAATTCCATGGAATGATCTTGTCTGAAACTAGATATAACAAAAAGCCTTTCGCACATTCCTCTTGAGCAATAACTGATAAATAATATCTAGACGCTGGGGGGGCCAAAGTCTCCATCCATTGAGCCTCATACATAAGCCGCTCCGCATTTTTTAAGCAGAGCCTTGCGGATTGGATATATTTGTTTTCCTTACTATTCTCTTTTGATTTAATCATATAAAACCCTTTTTTATTTTCTATTAACCATTATTATTACTTTAAGGCCGCTGTAATGGTTGCAACTTCAATGATCCACAGTTGCATTCCCAATATGATCCCGATTTGTTTTTATTCGGAAAAGCACCACATGAATCACATAATAACATATCCGCAAATGCGACAACCTGGCCGCCAAATTCTCGCACATCTGAATCAGACAACAGCACCCCACTTCCACTATAATCATAATGACAGCCAACATCATTGCGAACAAATACTGTATTCTGTAAATTATCTAAATAGGGTTGTAGAGTTACCGGCAAGTCAGACCCCTTTAATACATTCAAGCATTTCCGGAATCTTGCATCCATAGCATTAAACAGTTCGCCAAGCGTGTATTTTTGCATTGATTTCCGAGGAACACGTAAGGCATATTTAAGCGCCAGCTCATCTAAAATATGCTCCAATAATATTCCTGCTTTTGAAGCTACTTTTTGGCGATCAAATAATTTCTCGGCAATTGACTCCCGAATTTCATCAACAAAAAACTTTGTCCTTGTATGTCTGATTCCTGACTCCGTTGTCCAGGGCAAAAGCTCAATTAATTGGACATCATTACTATGGTTAATTGGCATTCGATATCTTTCCCTCCATGGCCTATAATGCGTCGCAATAATAATTTGGTCATAGTTTTTAGACTCTACTTCCAACATATCTATAAGACGATTCATGTGTTGTTGATCGGCAGAAGTTAAAACATCATCTAAGAGAATAATCCCATTATTACAATTATATTGAGACAAAGCCAAAAACACACATATACCTAATGTGTCTAAATGCGATTCGCTATAATATGCTTGAGGCGGAACTGATTCCCCTTGAAATAAGCCTTCATACTCTAATGATTCCGATTTATGTGGATCTAAATAAAAACGGACGGAACCAATGCCCTCTCCGGGGTGAACTTGTGAATACATCCTCTCAACAGAGGAAGAGATGGAAGCCAAAACATTATCTACCGCAATTTTACGAATCTCTTCCAATTCTCCAAGTAGTTTTTTGGTCTTTTCTGCCTCCTTCCCGCTTTTTTCTGCCTCCTCCTTTTTCTCGATATACGCTTTGTAAGTTCGCTGAATTAATTCCAATTGATTGTATTCTTTTTGTTTTTCTGAGGCGATAGTGGCCCATCCATCAATATTGTTAAGTATATCTTGCAATTCCTTAAGCCCTTCCGCCTGATTATCATTAAACAACCCTCTTATTTCTTCAATAAGCTTATCAATATTTTGGTTCTCACTTGCTATTTGACCTTCCCTCGTTTCACGTTCCTTCTTCAGACCGGCAAGTCCATCTTGAATTTCTTTTAAGTCCTTCATACTTTCTATGCGACTATTTATGTCCGCGATCAGGTTATCTTTCTCGATCTTGCCCTTGCATACAGGACATTCTGATAAAGATGACTGACCCTCAATATAGCTTTTTGCTTTTTCAAGAAGTGGAACTAATCCCCCCTTCTCTGCTTCGCCTATTAACTTCTTATTAAGCTCAATCTCTTTAAGAGAATATGCATCTTTCGCCTTCCTATGCGCTATCTGATATTGGCATAATCTTTCGCATCCAGCGGTCAGCTCTTCCCCCTTTTTTGATATTTCAGCCCATGTTTTTTGATCTTTTTCTAACTCACTTTTGCAAACAGAGGAACGTTCCTGTGCCCATAATAAGTATTTTTGTGTTTTATCTCCAACACCATCCCAGGCATTTTTAATGTTTGCGTCTTCCTGCTGATAAGCTTTGAGGGCGTCTTCATATATTTTGTCTATATTTTTCTTTGCTTCTCTCAAAGCATCTTCCATTTGCTTTATTTTAGGGTAAGAAACCATCCCCCGTATTTCTTCAAACCGTTCCTTGGGCTGTTCGGTAACTATTTTTAATATGGAATCTCTCCTTAAGATCTTAACCTGGGGCAACCCGGCCCTGACATTAACCTCTCCCCTACTCCCAAATTTAGCGGAATATCTATTAGTATTATCTGTCTCAATTTCCACTTCAAGGCTGCCTGGTTGAGATGCCATTGATGGCAAGTATTTATGCTTATTAGCCCCCACACTAATATTTTTCAAAGATACTTCGCTATTTTTGTTACAAGCAAAATCTATGGCATCCAATATTGTTGTTTTCCCCGTCCCATTTTCCCCAAAAACAACAAATATCCGCTTCTGACAGTCGAATTCAATGGTTGTTTTGTCTGTCGCCCCTCTGAATTTTATAATTTTTAATTGCTTTATTTTATTTGGCATCATCCACGGCTTTTTTACGGGGAAAACAATCTTTATCAATTAATAGTTTCCAATCTCGAGCCAAAACACCATTTTGGGCGAAAAATCCGCTCAGCTCTTTTACATTGATTTCAGATAGGAGATTCTTTGTTCTAACCGCACGGACAAATGAATTAAAGATTCCTTCGTCTAATGTTTCTTCCATAATTCAATTTTCCCCTCCTTTTTCGATTATATTTGACTCCTTATATAACCCGCCACCGCAAACAAAAAAGCGGCTCATGTGTAGTTTTTTGCTTAAGCTTAGCCTCCACTCTCGCTATCAATTGCTCTTTTCTGGAATCCACTTCATCCTGCGCGTCATATAGCCGCTTTCTCATCTCATTGCGCTTTTTCTCCATTTCCTTAATCGTTCGCTGAGCCTTTAGCTTCTCCTCAAGATTCAAAATCTTTTTTGCGTTTGTTTTCGAAGCTTTAATATCGATATCCAGCTTTTTCAAATCCAACTCAAGGGCAATCTTGACGTCTTCAGCCCATTTATCAAGCTTATCAACTTCATTTTCAAAATATTCATTATTTCGTTCCGCAATATTTGAAGCCACAAGATTAATGGCTTCCTGTTCGTATCCATCTAGATTCTTAGTTTCATTCGCTGATAAAGTCTTGGGGAGCTCCGTCTTTGTGGCTGAAAGGGAAAACAACTTCTTAGCGATGTCCGGCTCGATCCTTTCTCCATTATCTGTTTGAGCCGCCACAATAACATGGTCCTCGGCCTCAAATGCGGCAACCGTATAATTGCTAACTCTCATAACACCGCTTTTGCCGATCAACGGCTTTAAGACAGAAACAATGACTGGATTATTCGTATAATCAAAAACAACTTCAGCCAATTGGTTTTTTTGTTTTTTTACGGCACTAAGTATCATTTGGGCTAAAGGATGCCCTGGCCGATAAATATGGGAATCCTCAATGTTCTTACCGATCTTGTATGGACCAGAATGAATATCCTGACCGGGAAAAGGATTCTTTTTTAGAGTAAAAGAATATTCTTGACTGGAGAATTCCGCGTCACTACCTAAATAGTACCGTGTAATCTCCCATAACCAACGTTCATAGGTGTCGAGATACGCCTGACTATCTTTTTTGTTAATTCGGAGCCGCTCATGCACTTCCGCATCAAAGTTTTCAAGCAACTTTTGGCGCGTATCCGCCATATTTCTCTGAATATTTTCATCCATTTCTGCTTGAAGCTTATCAAACGCAAGATTGATCTCTTCTGTGGTTCGGCAAGTTTGGTAAATTCCGGCAATACGTTTTTCAAAATCGACGCCAGATTCAATATTTCCAAGCACTTCATCGCTCACCCCAAAAACACCCTTAAACAATTTGAATTTCTGGTCCAATAGTTCATAAACTCGCTGATCCGCTGCGTTCTTGAGGTTTACAAAATTAATAACTACAACATCATGCTTCTGACCATATCGATGACAGCGGCCGATACGCTGTTCAATCCTTTGCGGGTTCCAGGGCAAATCATAGTTAATGACCAGAGAACAAAACTGAAGATTAATCCCCTCAGCCCCCGCCTCTGTAGCAATCATAATCTCCGCTTCATCCCGAAAATAATCAATCAAAGCGGCCCTGATATCGGCTGTTTTAGACCCGGTAATTTTATCGGTATCCTTGTTTTTTGCTAACCATTGCTTATAAATCTCTTTTGACTTTTCATCATTATTGGAGCCATTAAACAAAACAATCTTCCCTTGATATCCTTTGTTCGCTAGCAGGTTTTCAGCCAGATATTTTTGCGTAATTGTTGATTCAGTAAATACAATAGCTTTCCTTTTTGCGCCAAGATCGTTGGCCATTTTAAAGCCCTCTTCAAGGGCAATCAATAACGCCTCACCTTTGGAATTAGTAAAGATAGCTTTTGCCAGTTCCCGATACTTCTCAAGGTCGGACTTCTCCTGCTCCATTAAAGCAATGTCTTCGGCGGTGAATTCTTTCTTTTTCTTCCCGATCCCGGCTTCGTTCTCCTCATCATCTATCCATTCATCATACATTTCATCAAATGCTTCATAATTTCGCTCAAGCCCCTCAATTCCTTGATCAAACATTTCATTTTGGAAAGTAGCTTTCGCAGCTTTAATCATTTTCCCAAGCTTATTAACCATCTTGTCCAGAGTACTGGCAATTGCATATGATGATGAGGCCAAGAGTTTTCTCAATATTAGGGTTATTAGCTGGCGCTGGCTAAATGGCAAGGCATACAGTTTTTCCCGTCTTAGATACTCTGACATCCCAGCATATAGTTCGATTTCCTGATCGGTCGGCATATACTTTTGAGTAATCGGTTTTCGCTCCGTATAAGGAACATATTCCAAGACTTGTCGGCGTAATGTACGAATACAAATAGGTTTTAACCGATTTTTTAGTTCAAGAAACATTTCTTGTTTTGGTTCAACAAGGCCCAACTCACTCTCGTAAATATCCTGTTCGCGCGAAACGCGGGCAAAATTCGCCTTAAAACTCTTCAAATCACCAAATATTTGATCGTCAACAATGCTTACTAGGCCATAAAGCTCAAGGAGGGAATTTTGCAGGGGGGTAGCGGTTAATAATATTTTAGGGACATTTTCCAATGCCTTTTTAATCTCACGAGCAATCTTATTTCCCTTTTTATAAACATTTCTTAACCGATGCGCCTCGTCAATAACTGCCAAATCCCACTTAGTCTGCTTGATATAGGCTGATTTTGATCTGGCAAAATGGTAGGAACAGATAACGATCGCATCCTCCTGGTCAAATGGGTTCAAATTCCCCTTCTTGATATTTTGGTCAAATGACTTGGTTTCAAGAATTACCGAGGGGATAAAGAATTTCTCTTGCAGTTCAGCGTTCCACTGTTTTCGTAGGCTTGAAGGGACAATGATCAGGATTTTGCGTTTTCTTTCCGCCCATTTTTGAGACAGAACAAGCCCGGCCTCAATAGTTTTCCCAAGCCCGACTTCATCAGCAAGCAGCGCACCTTTTGAAAGCGGTGAACGGAACGCAAAAAGCGCAGCTTCAATTTGGTGGGGGTTGAGATCAACCTGCGCATTGGAAAGAGTTGAAGATAATTTTTCCAAGCTGTCCGAAGCACATCGTTTGGTTAATTCGTAGGCAAAATATTTGGCTTGATAGTCGGTAATATTCACCTGGCTATTATACTACTATTGCCCTATTGAATAAATCCCTATCATCTTGGGCCTGATCCTCCCTCACACCCCGCAACTTGTTGGAAATATTTTTTAACTTCAAAGGTGGCCTTGCAATCATCCTCATTATAATCAAGAATACGCTGCATAACCACATCATCTTTTCCTTTAAGATATTGGTTGTACCACGCGATTGAATTAGCGCCGGATGGATCTTCGTCTCTCCATTTAAAACCAATTATTTTTGCAATTTGCTTCAATCCATAAGAGTATGTTGGCCAATCGGAATATTTAACGATGAGATCCGTATATAAATCATATTCATTATCAACATATTTATTAAAAACACCTTCATCGAGATGATACTTTTGCATTAACCGTTTTAGGGTTGATCGCTCTTTCGAAGAATAGACGTAATAAACGGCTTCTTCGGTTCCCTTGATAAACTCCCAAAACGCCCTAATCGTGGCTTCTTCTTCATTTGGCTCTCTGGCAACAAAGTACTGAAAGCCACCCTTTTTTCCTTTTTCCACAATATACAGTCCGAACAGATAGACCAATTCCTGGGTAGGATCATCTTCAATATCAAAATATACCTCAAGGTTTTTAGAAGGGAAACTATACCCGGGATATATTTGGGGTTTTCCACCAATAAGAACTTGTGCCCGTTTTTTCATCCTCTCCAGAGACGCCGCCGCAAGCCCTTTCATTTTAAATGGTTCTTTTAAATACTTACCGGTATCCATTGCCGCAATCTCATCAACCGTGTTTAATCCCCGTGCCTTTAGAAGATATTTATTTTTCCCAACAAAAAAGATAAGAGTAGGATCATTATTATCATTAGCCCACTTTTTACATATCTTTTCCCAAACACACGAAGAACATTTACTGGATATTATGGGCTCATGTTTGTTCGGGCCTGTTTTTAGCCTTATCACTTCATCTAGCGCTATCAAGAAATCTTGCCGATAGGAATCAATTGAAAATTCTTCAACTTCTTTTGAGCCATTAATTATCTTCCCATTCTTCGGCATATATCCCTGCAAATAGAACAAGAGCTCGTCGTAAAATATGACCTGATAGGCATAATGCTTTTTAAAACGGTTTGTCCTTTCGTCTTCTGCCCCTTTCCCACTTTTTATCTCGACCGCCTCATAATAATAGTTGCCCATATTCGATGCGTGGTCGTCTTTTTTAATAAGCAAATCCGGAATCCCCAACATATTATCTTTCATCAAGCAACCGTGATAAATAATTGGAGCACCGGCGTTCATTAGCTTAAGGGTTGTTCTGAAGGCTTGTTCGTTATCAACCTCGTTTACTTCCGTTATATTCCCCATGCCAATGGAGTTAATCACTTCTTTTTCATTTCTTAAGCCGGAATCCCAAAGAAGTTCAACAAACGAACTGACCTTGCCTTTTTGGGAAGGATCGCCATTTTCATCCAAATAAACCCGGTACGGGCATTGTACGTAATTGTATAAATCTTGGGCAGTTATGTGTTTCATATTTATCTATTCAACGTCGCATATATCCCAACTGCGACAGCCGCGCCGGTAAGCACCTTGTACCAATTATCTCCCCAAAAGTCCGGCTTACTCCCCATCGTAATCTTATAAACGTTGCCGTGCTCAATCGTTAAAGTCGGGTCAAGATCGGCATAGGCTTTCGCTTCATCAATTGAACCAGCCTTCTTTACTTCCCAAGTATCATTCTTCAAGTCATATTGTACAACATAAATCGGCTTTGGAGTCAGGCCGATCACAACCTGCGGCTTATCAAGATAAGCAGAATAATTGTTGGTCAGGAACCGTTGAAAGCCTTTTAGCGACTGTCCCTCGACCGAAACAACCCCTAGCAATGGCAAAGAGACCTGACCATCAGGCGCTACAGTCTGCTTGGTCTTTAGTTCCGGGTGATTGATTACCTCAAGCTCCAAAGTATCATAGGGGCCAAGACGGTATTCGGAGGCAAATGACAAATTTCCAATAACAAATGTCAAATTAATAATTATTAATAAAACGGAGATGATTTTTTTCATATATTCCTCCTATTGCCTTATATATACTTCGCCGGAAAAGAGAGGTCGGCCGGCGGCAAGTTTAAGCTTCAATTCATCGATCCGAACGTTTAGCTCCTCAAGCTGGCTGGTTAATTCAGCTAGCCGCGTTCCCTGCTTTTCCTCTTCTTCCCTATCGACTAAAACCTCCTTTCCAAGAGCGGTCAGCCCGTTATCATCGAGCGCCGCTATCTCTCCCCGAATCTTTCTAGCCTGGGCGTTTAACCGGGAAAGCTCCGCCAGATTCCGCCTGTTCTTCATTTCATATTCCTGCGTCAGCGCCAGCTTCTCGATCTGCCGCCTGGAAACGTAGGTCAGGACCAGATCGTTCCCCTTTTGCTCCATGGCTTTATAGGTCCCTTCACTAACCGGGATCTTCAAAGACATCTCCTCCGGCAAATGAACAACACCTGAAACCAGCCCTCCGGAAGGAATTCCGGCCAGAAGGGCTTCCCGACTTTTATCTCTAAACTCCCGCCGTTCAATCTTGATCGGCCGGTCACTCTTTTTGACCCGGACATGAGAAGCGAAGATATCGGCGGCAAGCTCATCGCTTAAAGTATAAATATTCCCTTCAAACAGAATAACCAACCGCTGATTATTGACATCAAGCACTTCTCCTCGTCCGGCGATCGGCTCTTTGGTTTCATTCACGACCCCTTTGAAATCGAGATAAGCATGCGTCTTGAGGGTTTTAAACTCCTGGATCGCCGATCCGGGGGTCGCCAGGAGCCAACGCAGAGAGCTGGCCAAACCGAATTTAGACAAAGGAAATGCCAGGACCATTAGAATAACCAGGATAAAAAAGACCAGAACTTCCGCTTTCGCCCCCGACTCCAACCTGAATTTTGGGTTTTTGGGGATAACATCCCGCCCGGGATCGGGCCAAAACATCTGGGAGCCGCGGAGGTTGAACATATCGAGGATCAGATGAGACAAGTAACTAATACTGAACGAAGCGATCCAACGAACGGCTAAAGCCGAAATGTCAAATGACAAATATCCAATGACAAATGAAATAATAATCACTATAAATGAAAAGATTAGGGTCGAAATAATCCAGCCGATGAGGGAATGCGTGACAGTCCGATGGCCGTATCGCCGCTCAAGAGGGCCGGAAATAAAATAGAAGATCCGACCGATGGTGGAATTGGGGTGGTCGATATCCGGCATGATCGATCCAATGACGGCAAATAAGATGATCGTCCAGTGCAGGCTCCACTGAACACCAAAGATCGCCAGGACGATCAGCGTCAGAAAAATACCAAAGATTCCATGGGTCGGCGCAAGCATAAAAATCTCCTCCTACTTCATCTTGAACATAAAAACCCGCACCGTCGCGAGCAGAGCGGTGCCGAAACCGGCCAAGATGTACCCTTCAAAACTGTGCATGCCAAGAGCCACAAACCGGAAGGCTATCACCATCCCCCAAAGAATAATGATGACGGGGGTCCAGTCGCGAAAATAAACCCCCGCCTCATGGTAAACATCGCGAATAACCTCTTTATTGACTACCGGCCGGTGGCTGACCTGGTGGATCATATCGACAATAGCGACCGGCAGGTGGTTGGACAAAGAAAGAATCCTGGTCTCGAGCATCTCGTAATCGGTAATGGAGAGATTCTGGGTTAAGTAGCGGATCAACTCTTTGGCCGCTTCTTCGCTCAATGGTTTTAAGTCTATCCGCTTGAACTTCCACCAAACCGACTTGAGCTTCGGTTTCGGCTCTTCAACCGCCCCCAGGATAGTAAACTTCTCGAGAAGTGTAAGAAAAGTCTCGATATCCGACGCTTTCAGGCTATCCAGGTTATCGATGATCAGAATGGTTTTTGGGGCTTCGAGAGCAGAGACAATCTGACCGACGATCTCCTTTGAAGAAGAGCGACCGTTTAGCTTATCGCCCGGACAATTTAGCTTTTCATGTAATTGTTTGAGCAGGTCGCGCATCGGCGAAGGAGAGGAGAAGTAAAAAGTGGTGGCGCCAAATGATCCGGCAATATTTTTAAGGAGATGCGTTTTCCCAATCCCCACCTGACCGGTCAAAAGAACCGACTGCCCCTTCTTAAGATGTCCCCTGATATCTTCAATTACCCCCTCCCGCCCAAAAGCAACTTCGGTCGGACTAGGAAGAATCGCTCCTTTGATGCCGGTAAGCGGTTTGGCAATCTTCGGTTTGGTTGGAAAGAGTTTGGTTAGAAACTTCACCAGAACCGGGCGAGTATCAACCTCTTCTGGAACGAGGTTAACTTTCGGCGGCTCTTTTGCCGCTTTAATATAGCGGCTGATCGATTCGGCGTCGGTAATTCCAAGAATGGCGGCCGCCCGGTCGATCGAGACCTCTTCCCGGCAGAGCCGGGCCGCGAAAGTGTGCCGGAGCATCTTGGCATTAACCTTCTTGTCGATCCCGGCCTGGGCAGCGTATTTGCGAATAAGGTGATCGACTGTTCGGGCAGAGAGAGCGTTGACCGCTCCTTTGGTGGTCGTAAACAACGCGGTGATTTGAGTATTCACTCTAACTTTGGACCATTTGGCCAAAGCCTCAAAGAGTTGGTCGTTTAATTGAATTTCCCGCCCCCTATTGCCGGCAACCGCGAGTATCTTCTTTTCCCAGTTAATTGAATCGGTTTTTAAACTAACCAGCTCGTTTAGAAATATCCCGGTATTTAAAAAGAGAAGGACAATCGCCAGATCGCGAGTATCATCGATCGCAGACAATAGCGCGTTAATTTCGTTAGACGTTAAGTATTCAACATTCCCTGGCATTGTTTATCTCCTCTTGTTTGGCTCCGCTAAAGTAGAGAGCAAAATCCTTGCCAGAAGCTATTGGAAACGACTATTTCTTATAATATCAAGCTATTTTTAAGGGATTATGCGAACTTTTCGGTCGATCTGGCGAAATACCCCCAGGGATATTGCCGACTTTCCGTCAGTCACCCACTCCTCTTGTCTTGTCCCGGGGGGCGGGGTTTTTCAAAGCGGAGGGAAAGGGAGGCGGCTAGCAAATGGTTCGTGGCTTGAAAGGTGACGGAGCGGTTTGCGGTTAGCGGGGAAAATGATCTGCTAAGCCCGCCATCCCGCCTTTGGCGGGGATTGTCGTAGACAATGCCTCGAAGAGGCGGCGGGCGGGAGTGGTCAAGGCGGTAAAAGACCAATTATGGGAAGTACGGTTTTAATAAAATCAATTAACGACCGCTATTTTTTACCTCCTGCTTAATATGAGCGTTAAATCAAACTGAAGTGGCAGGAACGCTGATCATTGTTCTTGTTGCAAAGAGCGTGAGGCTTCTTCTCAAAGGCCAAATAAATGAGCTGTAAGCGGGTTTTGTTTTTAGGAAGAAGGAATGTGCTGTTTAGTAAATAAAAGCAATAATGAGTTATTAGCGCCTTTTAGCAGGTAGCAGCAGCGCGCAAGGTAAAAATATATAGGGATGTTGCGATCTTAGCCGGTAGCTTGGTCAATTAATGAGAGCTTAAAAATTAATTCCAGGGCGGCTTTTAGCTTATGGTAAACTTCAGGCCAAGTGGCCAGCCGTAAGTTTTAATGAAATATTTTTGAAGCATAGGTTAATTATAACACGCTAGCGGCCTCGGCATTTGACAGCATTTCAAAACTGCTCTAAGCTTTAAACACTCAAATGCTCTGCTCAAAAAAGGTCATAACATAGGAGGAAAACCCATGCGATCATCAGGTTTTTGTTCATCGATCCAGCGGCTTATTATTGCCAGACCGATGGCGCCCTTGTTTTTCTGCCTCTTGTTGTCAATTTTTCTTGTCTCAGGTTGTGCGAAGAATGCTAAAACAGTCTCGCTCATGCTTAAAGGTGTCCCGGATGTGCGGCAGGCCGAGCATTTTTCCTGCGGCGCCGCCTCCTTCCAAGCAGTGATGAATTATTACGGTTTAGACTCTTTTGAATCAGACCTGCGGATAAGGCTGGGCACGTCTGCCACTCACGGGACATACCCATGGGACATGGTCCGGGTAGCTAAACAACTGGGCTTTGATGCCGAATGGAAAGAGAATCTCAGTCTGAACGACCTGGAAGCGGCGCTCCGCCAGGGGATCCCGGTCATTGTTGACGCGCAGCGCTATACCGCTCCGAACACTTCGTGGAAAGACAGCTGGCTCCCGGAAGCAGGCCATTACATGGTGGTCATCGGGATGGACGATCAGAATGTGTATTTAGAGGACCCGTACCTGCTTGGCTCACGGCTCGTCATGCCTCGCCAGGATTTTTCTGACTGCTGGCACGGCTTTGAATCAGCAATGCCTCTGCCGTCTAACGCCAAAAAATACTATCATGTAGGGATCATCATCCGGGGAACTCCCCCGGCCAAGGCCCGCCCGGAATTTATCGGCCCCCGGGTGCAGCCGGCCATGGTCCAGCCCGCGACTCCTTGAGCTGGTTAACGGCGTTGAAACCATCGAACAGTGTCCAGGAAGCGACGACCATTGAGCGCCTATAGTATGTTTTAGCCACGAAATAATTCGTAGCATTGCGTTTTCCCCGCGTTAAGATTAATATTACGGCAACATGGCCAAAGAGCAAAAAACACCTTTCGGCAAAAACGCCGAGGTTTTGATCGCCAACAAGCATCTGGGGAAACCAGCGCTCCATGATCCGGTCGTTATTTCCCGCATGTTCAAGCGGATCACCAACAAAACCCTCAAAAATATAAAACCGGACCAGCGCCGGATCATTACCCGCCCCTTCCGCCCGGCGAGCGAGACCCACATCGGAAATATCGTCAAACGGATCCTGGCGCTGGATGAAGCGGCGATCAAGGCTGTCCTCTCGCAAACTCTCAAAGATTTCGCTCATCGCCACAAAGATATTCTGCCGGTCTTAAAGAACAATTTCCAAAGGATCATTGGATACGTTCCGGAACCGGCCGCCCTGTCGGAAGAGAGAAAACTTCTGCTCGGCGCTTGCTTTACAATGGAATATTCCATTGAATCGGCCGCGCTGTTCAATCCTTCGGTCGTTATCTATCCAAAACAAAACCAGGTGAAGAAAGGACAGACCCGGGTTATTTTCAGCTTCCGCGCGACCGGCGAAGGGCATATTTCTTCCATCGTTTTTCGCAGTGCGATAATCGACCAGGACAATTCGATCTTTCTGGAGCCGATCAGCCCCTATTTGGGGACCCCCGAGATCGTTTTGAACGCCAGCTACGACCGGGAGCTCTTTAAGGCCAAGCTCGAGGAGCTGGGCTATTTCAGCGAAGCGGCCATGGCTATCTACCAGCGTCTGCCGTCCAGTTTTACCCCCGATCTAATGGACCAGGCGATCGGCGCGGTTCGCGACAGCGGCGCCTTTACCCACGCCGACCTGGACGACACCGTCGTCCACATCAAATGGCTGGCGGAATCTAATTATGAGGTTTTTTTTCCGAGCGGCCAGTTGATCTCTGAAAGAGTGATCTTCCCGGTATCGCAAAACGAGAGCAACGGGGTGGAAGACGCACGCTTTGTCCGTTTTATCGACGACGACGGGGCCGCGGCTTACTTCGCAACCTATACCGCCTACAACGGACGGGAAATACTTCCCCAGCTGATAGAGACCAGAGACTTCCATCATTTTAAGATCTCGACCCTGAACGGGCCGATGGCACGCAACAAGGGGATGGCCCTCTTCCCCCGCAAGATCAACGGGCGCTACGCCATGATCACCAGGATCGACGGAGAAAGCCTATATTTAAGCTATTCAGATAATATCCATTTCTGGTTTGACGGAGTTAAGATCGAAGAACCGGCCAAAAGCTGGGAGCTGGTCCAGATCGGCAACTGCGGTTCGCCGCTCGAAACAAAAAAGGGGTGGATCCTGCTGACGCACGGCGTAGGTCCGATGCGAAAATACTGCATTGGGGTTTCGCTTTTGGACCTTAAGGACCCGACAAAAGTGATCGGCCGGTTAACCGAGCCTTTGCTGGCGCCAAGAGAAGAAGAGCGGGCCGGTTACGTCCCCAACGTGGTTTACAGCTGTGGAGCGATCATCCTCAACGGCGAATTGATCATCCCATACGCCATTTCCGATTCAGAATCGCACGTGGCCAGCATCCCGGTAGATGAATTGCTGGAAAAACTGCTGAAAAAGCGTTAGGCCACCCCTTCGATCTCGTATTCCTCGACCATCGCCAGCAGAGCCATCAGGAAAGAAACGGTGCTCTCCCCACCCTGATTTAAACTAACCCCTTCCGGCAGAAGGCCGTCGGCGCATCCTTTCGTCTCGTGGTCGTACAGAGACATCCCCATATCGTTTTCTCCCAGGAACCAGCCAAAAGCCCAGCGCATCTTTTTCAGATAGGCTTTCTCCCGGGTGACCCGGTAGGCCGACTGATAAGCCAGGACCATGGCGGCGGCATCGATCGGTTGTTGGTCGTATTGGCCCCTCTCCCCGCCCCGTTTATACCAGCCGCGACTGCCGACCAGCGAAAGCCGGCCGTTATTGCTGGTTACTTTTTCCAAAAAGTCCAGAGTCTCCCTGGCAACTCGCAGATATTTTTCGTCGCGGAGAATCGAATACGTTTGGAAGAGCGCCATCGGCATGATCCCGTTATCGTAACAGACAATATCTTCGAACCAGCGCCAATCGTGCGACGCCGTTCTCTGATAAAGGTCGAGCAGATGGTCGGCGCATTCCCGCAGAAGAGCGGTGACGCTTTCGTCCCCTTGGTAACAGCGAAGATACGCAGCCAGGCCGAGCATGGCGAGCGCTTTCCCGCGCATGTTCAGCTCCCGGACATGCGGGAGGGCCTTCTTGAAACACTCAAACGCCATTGAGCGGTAGGCGTCGCGAGGCGGCCGCCAGATAATGTAACCAAGCGCCCAGATCGCCCGGCCGCAAGCGTCATCGGAGCCGGTCTCGTCCAAAAAGTGGCGCTGGTAATCGATAAAGTTGCGAAAATGCCCGTCGGACCTTTGCATGAAGTGAGTGAAACTAAAATATGTGGGGATCAGCGCCTTGGCATCATCGTTCTTAAGCAGAAAATACGCCCAGGCGCAGAGCATCAGCGCGCGGGAGTTGTCGTCCAGGCAATAGCCGGTATGCCGGTCGGGGACGATATATTTCGCGTGCTGGATCAGTCCGGTATCGTCGGTCAGCCGCTTTAAGTGGGCCGGGTCAAAAGATGGTTCGCGCAGAAGGAGGGAGGGAGTTTTCAGCGTCAACGATCTCTTGGTCCCGGTGGTCGCCGCCTGCCTGAATATTTTTAAATACTTTTCCGAGACTTTTTCCCAGCGCATCTGACGCCCAAATTGATAGGTCTTGGCGCGCAGGGACTTTAGTCTGGCTTTATCCGACAACAGGCCGTGCAGGGTCCGGGTCAAAGCGTCCGAGTCCCCAAAATCGATCAAGAGCCCCCGCTCTCCGGCAAGGATCTCTTTGGCGTACCAGTACGGGGTGGAAATTATGGCGGTCCCCGCGGCAACCGCGTAAGACAAGGTCCCGCTGACTATCTGCGCTTCGTTCAGATAAGGAGTTATGTAGATGTCGGCCGCCATCAGCCAGGCGTAGAGTTCTTCCAGGCTAACGAAGCGGTCGTCAAAGATCACCTGCTCCTGCAAACCGAGCTCGTCGACCAGGGTGATCAGGCTGGCCCGGTATTTTTCCCCAAATTCCTTCAGCACGTTGGGATGGGTCTTTCCCAGCACGACATAGATCAATTTGGGAAATTCACTGACCAGCTTGGGCAAGGATTTTATGACAGTTTCGATCCCCTTGTTGGGGCTTAGCAGTCCAAAGGTAAGCAGGGTCTGCTTCCCTTCCACCTGGAAACGTTTCTTATAGTGGCCGTTGTCCAGCGAAGTGAAATCAGGGGTGCCGTGATAGATCTTGCATATTTTTCCAGCCGGCACGTCATATGCCTCCTGCAGTAAGGTCACGGCCAGATCACTCATGACAATAAGCTGGCTCGCCCGCTGGGACATCTCCTGGATGATCTTTTTCTGGTTCGGGGTCGGGTTTTTTAGGACCGTGTGCAGGACCACCACGACCGGAACGCTCAAGCTGGAGATCAGGGAAAGGATATAAATACCATCCCAGCCGCCGTAGATCCCGTATTCGTGCTGGACGCAAACCACGTCGGCATTGCTGGCATTGATAAAATTGGCCGCCTCAAAATAATCACCCTGCTGGTTCTTTTGCAGGGAAAATTCTACCCGGGGAGGATACGCGTATCCCTGTTCCTTGTCGCTGACGGCGACCGCGAAAACATTTGACCGGCGACCAAGCTGTTTAACGGTCGCTTCGCAAAGATCGGTGGTAAAAGTCGCTATGCCGCAAACGCGCGGAAGATAATTGCCGACAAAAGCGACGTTAAGGTTTTGTTTCAACATAAGCTTAACTCTACCCGATACTCTGAAGCATTGCAAACCTCCGGACCGCGAAGAAACTACCTTTTTAACCAACCATCCGGCAAATGCTTAACTTTCTCCTTCAGCCAGGTATGCCTGGTAAACATCGCCGCCGAGACCAGCGCCGTAACAGGAATGCAAAGGACCAAGCCAATACTGCCGGCCAGCGCCCGGGCAATTTCTTCGGCAACCAGTTCCATATTGATCGCCTTGGCCAGCGGGATGCTCCCGGCCATGAACAAAAGAAGAAGCGGCAAAGCGGACCCGGTATACGCCAGGATCAGGGTATTGGACATCGTCCCCATAATATCGCGGCCGACATTCATCCCGGCCTTAAACAAATTGCCAAAATTGGCTTCGGGATGGACCTTGCGAACTTCATCGATCGCCGAAGCAATTGACATTCCGACATCCATGACCGCCCCCAGCGCGCCGATCAATATCCCGCTGAAAAGCAATCCCTGAAAATCAATATTTACGTTCATAGAATACAAGAGGAGTTTTGCCTCCTCCGAACTCATCCCCGAAAGATGGATCATTTTTCCTACTACCGTTGCCAGTATGCCGGCAATAGAAACCCCAGTCAACGTGCCGATCGCCGCGCTTAAAGCTTTCGCCGTTCTCCCCCCAACGATCCGAAAAACCAGAAGAGAAACGACCGCAGAGATCAGCATGGAAACAAGGAGAGGATTAAACCCGCGCAAGGTCAGGGGAAAAAGGACGTAATAGATAATTAAAATGGTCAAGACCAGGCTGACCAACGATTTCAATCCTTTCTTGCCGCCAATCAGGACCATGATCGCGCCATAAATGACAGCCAGCCAAAATAGAGGAGTCCCCCTCAAGTAATCATCAATGTATACCAGCGGCGTCCCGTTAGGACTTTCTTCCTTAGAGGGTTTTTCTTCCACGTAAACCAAAACCTTATCCCCTGCCTGAAGGACCATTTTAACCCCCATTACCCCACCCGAAGCGACATGGTCCAAAGAGACGAGCTTCCCTTTCATTTTACCCGATTCTATCCGCAGTAAGACTTGCTGGCTCGTTTCCTGAAGCTGGGGGGAGCCGTTCACCTCGATCTTTTCAGCCTTAAGAACAACTCCTCGTTCATATTTGACATCAGGCAGAGAGGTTAAGCCAAACGCGGCCCCCGCGAAAATAAATAACAAGATGAAGATCGGCGCGCAACGCATCATTTTATCTCAACCGACGCGTCAGGTGTAAAGGGATTGGTCCGGGCCGCCAGCGAAAAGAGGTATGGGTAATCGTTTTCCAGATGCCGCATATGACCGATCCATTGCGAGAGCACCAGCTGGTAGACCCTGTTGATATCAACCGTCAAATGGGCGTAGTCGTTGTCCGGCAGATGATCTATGTCGACGCGATGCCCCAATTCATCGGTCAAATGAAATACCGACCATAATAAATTGGTGAAAGATTCGTGCTCCAGCAGGTTTGGATTCTCAAGGAGGTTGAGCATAAAGCCCCGTCTTGCCATCAAAAACGCCTTGATCTCTCGAAGCTTGTCCTTATTGATCTTTATTTCGCTTTTATATGCTTCGACCGCTCGAAGGGCTCTCGCGTACTCTTTTTTTGACCAGTTATTGGTTACACGGAGTTCCCCGCCAATTTTGGCCGCTCCAAGATCAAGCCCGATCAGCTTTCTTAGAAGTTCCGTTCCAACTTCCCCAAAAAAGACCCCGATGATCATGCTCAACTTTTTCCGGATCAATTTTTCTTCTTTAAGGGTCAATAACCGGTGCAAGACCAGCATGACGATCAATACATCCAAAAAGAGAAAAGCGACATCGCCTATTAAATAAAGAAAAATGTGATGCAAATCGTGAAACAATATATAATGCAAAAAATAAAATCCAACCGAACAAAACACTAAAACCAAGGCTGCTAAAATCTGCCAGTTAAGCAATTTTTTCACTTAATACCCCTTCCTAAATTTGCTTTGTTCTTATATGGCAATAACTGCTATTTATTAAGCGACCAGTCAATTTCACTCCCCGCCCCGACCGGAATAAACCGCTCCCCATACGCCGCCTTGAACTGTTTAATCGCCTTTTCTCCAGTGCAGTGGCAGGGTGCCACAAAAACAACACCGATCTTTTTAAATTCGGAAATAATCTTCTCTATTGCCTCCGCGCTTTTTGAAGCCAAATGGAAACCGCCCAACACCGCAAAAACCGTTTTACCAAGCAACTTAACAGCCGTTCTAACTATCGTAACTATCCCCGGGTGGGCACAGCCGGTAATAATTATTAAACCCCGCGGGGTATCAATGACCAGCGCCTGCTCAATTATCCCCTTTCCCAGAGATCCCGTGCTGTAAATGTCCCTGGCTAACCTGGTAAAACCGTCGATCCTGATCGGTTTAGCTCCGCTCGCCTTGATCTCTTTTTGATAAGTTTCCGAGAACGAGGCGGGAAGAAAAACTTTGACCCGATGATTATGGCACAGAAAACTGAATAGTCCGCCGCTATGGTCCCAGTGGTTGTGGGAAATAAAAATGTCTCCGACCAAAACCGGGGATATTTTCAGCTTTCTTATGTTAGCCAGCAAAACCTCCGGCTTCCCCCCGGTGTCAAAAAGGATAGTTCTACCCTGATATTTGATCAAGGCAGAAAATCCCCACGCGGGCTTGACGTCTGGCCGGATCGAAACATTATCGTAAAGAAATTTAATTCTTACGTCTTTATCGGCTCTTTTTGATCTCTTCTTCAACTTCTTCCGCCCCTTCGGCGTAAAACTTCTCCTCATCCGGCGCTAGCTCCCTGAGCAAACGAAGAAATTCCCCGGCATGGACCCGCTCTTCATCGGCAATATCCTTGAGCACTTCCTGCGCCAGCTTGTTGTCGGTCGATTCGGCCAGCTGCATATAAAGCTGGATCGCTTCGTATTCGGCGGCAACCATAAAACGGATCGCGCGGATCAATTCCTCGGGCGTAACCTTCCGACCTTCTTTTAAACCGGAAAACGGCGTTCCAAACTCAGGCATGACTTTTCCTCCTATATTAAATGGTCCCTTTAATTATACCGGATGAACCGATAAAACACGCATTATACTTTAAGCAAATAATCGGCGACCGCTTTGTATAAAGCGGTGATCGCCAGGATAGAACAGTGAAGATGCTCCACTGGAAGAGTGCCGGCTAGCCGGTCGATCACTTGACCGGCCGAGATCAATAACGCCCTCTTAATGGTATTTTTGTCAGCCAGACTCGCGACAAACTCCACGCAAGCCCTGGTTGCTTCACACCCTTGAGTATAATATTTAACTTCCGTGATCACTCCGTCTTCGATAATAAGATAAAATTCCATCTCTTCGCCGCAAATCCCTTTGACATAGGACGAAGCGGTCGGGCCATTCATCCGCCCAAAATATTTATCGATGGCAGAGCTCCCTGCGGGCGGCAAGCGGCAAATCCAAGGGGTAAGCCAAAGTTAGTTCTTTGCCTTTATCAGTCAAAGCAAAGACCGGGATCGACCTTGACAACTGCGCTTTGGCCAGCGGCTTGAACTTCTCCCGGATGCCTGATAAAGCGCAACTCCAAACTAAATCAGCGTATTCTCTAACCATATCGGTTTCTTTCTCCCCAATCCCGGTCGTGCAGACCACCAGAATGGTTATGCTTGCCCCTGACTCATTTTCCAGCCGTCTTATCTCTTCCAGCCTGCCGGCCGATGCTCCGCAAACCGTTACTGCGATATTTTTATAACCGTTTTGGATCGCCGTCTTGACTCCGCTCACCTGATCGATCGCCCCTTTCCGGGAAGCGATCAAACACCCTAGCCGTTTTAATTCCTTAATAATCTCTCGGATCGGCGTAGTTACAACCAAACTGTTTAGACGCGCCCCGATCCCCTGGACAACCTCCGGCCGATTGGTGATCACCGTACCGACCCCTTCGCAGACAACGACCGCCGCATCGATCATCCGTTTTTTCAAGCCGAACATCATTAGCTCGGAGGCGCCGTACGGGATGGCAATCTCTTCGAAAGTAAGTTGTCTTTTTCCGGTGAATAATCCATATTCACGGATCTTGGATTCGATCGCCTCTTTGATCGCCCGCTTAAGCGCTTCTTTGTCTGACCCGGCCGTCCGGCTAAACCCCTTGTACAAACGGCTGGCCAGTGGACAAAAGGACATAGTAGGCTCTGAAACCTCAATAACTTTTCCTCCCGAGATCATCACCTGGGAAGAAAAATATTTAATTATATGAAAGTCCCTCTCCGCGATACCTAACATTTATCCCTCTTTTAATTGTTCCCAGATTTTTATCAGTTCGCTTTTTATGGCGCTGTCGCTGTATTCGACGATCGTCTTACCGGCAACCATTGCTTCAACAACCGCCTTGTCAAACGCGATCTTGCCGATAACCGGGATCCTCTCTTCTTTGCAATAGTTCTCGATCTGTCCGGTCATTTCCGGGTTAAGGTCGTATTTATTGATCACCAGGCTAACCGAAACGTTAAAATGCCTTGCCACATCAATTACCCGCTTTGCATCGTGTAAACCAGAGAGGGTTGGCTCCGTAACGATCAGCGCCTGATCGACCCCGGTCAAAGACGCGATCACCGGACAGCCGATCCCCGGCGGACCATCAATTATCACATAGTCTAGGTTGTTTTTTTTAGCCAGATCACGGGCCGCCTGGCGGACCTTGGCGACCAGTTTTCCGGAATTTTCTTCGGCAATCCCAAGTTTAGCGTGGACAAATGGACCATGCCTGGTCTCGGAAATAAACCACTCGCCAGCCAGGTTCTCTTCCATCCGGATCGCCTTGACCGGGCAAATATAACTGCAAAGAGCACACCCTTCACAGGAAAACGACTCGACCGTATAATCAGGTGTGATCGCATTAAACCGGCAGATATCCCGGCATTTGCCACACCGCGTACATAGCTCACGATCAATAAGGGCAGTTTTACCGCTTCTAAACTCATGGCGCTCCCTTATCGTTGCCCGCAGGAGCAAATGAAGGTCAGCCGCGTCAACATCGCAATCAACCATGACCTTGTTCCGGGCCAGGGCCGCCAGCGAGGCGGTAATAACCGTCTTACCGGTCCCTCCCTTACCGCTGATAACAACTATTTGCTTCATGCGCTAACCCTTTGCTCGATCCGTTTAAAAAGATCAAAAAATGACTTTCTATATTCCGGTAAGACTTCGATCAGCGGAATCCCGGTAGAATACGCCTGGGCAATCTCTTTTTTAAAAGGGATCTTAAGCAAGACCTCAATATTTTCCGCCGCGCAATAAGAATCGGTCTTATCGTCTCCCAGATCAGATCTGTTTATGACCACGCCAAAAGGGATCCCCAGCTTGCGGACCGTTTCAACCGCCAAGATCAGATCATTCAAGCCAAATGGGGTTGGCTCGGTGACCAGCAGGCAAAAATCGCTCCCTTTGATCGCGGCAATTACCGGACACGACGTCCCAGGCGGCGAATCGATGATCACGGTTCGCTCCTGATCGATAAGTTCTTTGACCTGTCTGATCAGCGGGGGCGACATCGTCTCACCAACATTAAGACGCCCCTGAACGAACCGGAGTTCGCCTTTCTTGCCGGTTTCGATCCGGCCGATCTCCCTGCCCTGTTCGGTAATCGCCTGCCGCGGACAAAGAAGAGAGCAGGCGCCGCAACTGTGGCACATGGCCGGAAAGACCAGGACCTTACTTTTAGCGACAACAATAGCGCTGTATTCGCAAACCTCGGCACAGCACCCGCAATAATCGCATTTACCTTCGTCGACTACCGGAATTAAAACCGAAGCACCGGCGGTCTTTCCTATCTCCGGCTTGATAAAAATAGCCGCGTTAGGCTCTTCCACATCACAATCCAGCAATTGGACGTTCCGCTCAAGCGATAAGGCTAACGAAGTGGCTATTAGGGTCTTACCGGTTCCCCCCTTGCCTGAAGCAACCGCAATGATCCGCATTTTCCGGAAATTTGTTTCGATCTGTTTTTGGTTAATGGGCATCGGCTTTCTCTCACACTTTTTCATTTCGACAACATTTTAAATATCTCATCAACAATCCCTATCATATTTTTCCTGGCAGGTGAATCCATTGTTTCGCCAACCAACGGCCGACCATCGTCGCCGGCCGCCGCGATCTTCGGATCAAGCGGCAACCGACCTAAAAAGGGGACCCCCATCTCCCGCGCCGCTTTCTCGCCTCCGCCTTTCTTGAACAGCTCACTCTCTGTCCCGCAATGTGGGCAAATAAACCCGCTCATGTTCTCAACAATACCCAGGACCGGCACGTTTAATTCCTTAACAAAATTGACCGCCTTCCTGGAATCAAGAAGCGCGACCCCCTGCGGCGTGGTGACGATCACCACCCCATCGAGGTTGGCGACCAGCTGGATCAAAGAAAGCGGTTCATCTCCAGTCCCTGGTGGAGAGTCAATTATTAGATAATCCAACTCTCCCCACTCCACATCCTCAACGAATTGCTTAATGGCTTTCATTTTTAACGGCCCTCGCCAAATAATGGGATTGTCTTGATCTTTGAATAATAAGGCCAGGCTGATGATTTTTAGGCTCTGGTTTATTTCAAAAGGAATAATTTTTCCGGAACCATCAGAAAGAATTTCGCCTTTCGATCCGCTCATCATCGCCAGGCTTGGGCCATGCAGATCGGCATCCAATATGCCAACTTTTTTCCCTCGTTCACTTAAGCCATAAGCCAGGTTTATGGCCACTGTGCTTTTTCCAACGCCCCCTTTATTGCTCATCACCATTATCTTGTGTTTTATCTTTTCCATAAAATCCCTTTCTTTATTTTGATTGAATATCAAAAATACAAATCTCTTTTCCCCTGCTGCAATTGCCTAATCTTATCAACTGTTCTTTCTAGAACAACCCTATCTTCAATTCCCTCAAGATGTTTGGCAAGGACCTTTTCTCCAACTTGCCGGGTGGCGGGAGAGGCAAAGTCCAACAAATATTCCTTAAAGGTCAGCAGAGCGTTTGGCGTGCAAAAATCGCGAATGAACCCAGTCTTGGCAAAGCCCATGAAATTCTCGCCAGTCCTGCCAAGGCGATAACAGGCGGTGCAGAAGCTGGGAATACAACCCTTATCACACAGGTCATAGATCACCTGGTCAAGCGGTCTCGTATCCTCGATCTGGAACTGTTCTTCCACTTCAACATGCGCCAATTGGTCCTTGTATCCCCCAGGATATGTCCGCGAACCGGCCGAAATTTGAGAAATTCCCAACCCGACCAGCTCATCCCTCAATCCAGCCGACTCCCGGGTGGAAAGGATCAGTCCGGTATAAGGGACTGCCAGGCGGATAATTGCCACAAGCTTCTTGAATTCATCGTTGGATACTGGGTGCGGCGGCCGATTGGCCGCGGGAGCGTTGAGCGCCGGCTCAAGCCGGGG
The DNA here is from genome assembly GCA_001771575.1 of candidate division WOR-1 bacterium RIFOXYB2_FULL_45_9. Lineage (GTDB taxonomy): Bacteria > Margulisbacteria > WOR-1 > O2-12-FULL-45-9 > XYB2-FULL-48-7 > XYB2-FULL-45-9. Next base: position 769,350 of record MEUD01000001.1, read on the forward strand.
GACCGAAATGGTATGGGGACCCGAACCATATTCCTTTTCCAGGTGCATTGAATGAAAAAGTAAAGCCAGGACCTCGAATTTATAATCATACAGGCCAAACAACACGCCGGCGCCGAGATCGTCGATCCCGGCTCGCTGGGCCCGATCAAAAGCGGAAAGACGCCACTCATAATCGGCTTTTTTACCTGAAGGGTGCATCTTTATATATGTTTCCCGATGATATGTCTCCTGAAAAGCCTGGTATGTGCCGATTTTCGCCGCTTTAAGTCGTTTAAAGTCTTCTAAGGAAAGCGGAGCCAAATTAACATTTATTCTGCGAATCTCGCCTTTTTCGATCTTGACGGAATAAGCCCGATCGATCGCTTGCTCAATAAAATCAATGTTCGCGTATTTTGGATGCTCGCCAAAAACCATCAAGATCCGTTTCTGCCCTATCTTCTCAAGGATCATAACCTCTTCGGCGATCTCTGCCAAAGAAAGCGTTTTCCTAGTCAAACCGGTATTATCTTTGCGAAAACCGCAATAAAGACAGTTGTTAACGCATTCATTCGTCACATATAGCGGGGCAAAGAGGACCACCCGTTTACCGTATATTTGTTCTTTTACTTTCCTGGCGGTCTGGAAAATTTGTCCGACCAGGTCTTTATCCTCGCACTGCAAAAGAATGGCGGTTTCCTCCGGTAAAAGCCCCTGACTTTCCTCTGCCTTGGCCAGTATCTCCCTGATCCTGACGGGATCAGGCTTTTTTGCTCTAACCAGCAGGGAACCGATCTCAGCTTCGTTTATTATCACTCTTTCGGTCTCCTCCGTCTTACCTCTTTTTCATCCAATGGCCGGGTCTCCGGCCGCTCAACATCATAAACAGAATAAACCTTGATAAGTCCTGTATTCAGAAATATTTTCTTTATCTCAGCCATCTCATCGGCAGTCAGCGGTTTGATCGGGTTAGGCCGCAGGGGGGTGTTGAGTTGGACTTCGACCGGTCCGATCTCTTTAGCCAACCGCGCCATTTGAGCCGCTTCCTTTTTATTCTGCGGAATAAACATCATCTGCAAAGCTAGTTTGCGCGGATATTCCCTGTTAAATCTGACGATTCCATCAACAATCATATGGGAGGTTATACCACGCGATGGGCGGTTCACAAGCTTAAATATCTCTTCATTCGGCGCGTCGAGCTTGGCCACGACCAGATCGGCCGCGCTCAATTCCTTCCTAACCAAAGAGTCATGCATCATCGTGGAATTAGTCAAAACAGCGACCGGTTTATTAAAATGCCCTTTGATCTTTTCAATGGCGTCCCCAAGGTTTACCGCCAGCGTCGGCTCTCCGGTACCGGACAATGTAACATAATCAATGTTTAAACGCGGGAGGCCTTCTAATTCCTTAACAATCTCCGTGATCGGAACAAACACCTGACGTTTGATAAAATGCCGGATGGTTTTACCAAGCTGGCAATAAAGACAGTCAAAAGAACAGGTTTTTTCTCCGGAAACAAGATCTACACCGAGGGAGCGTCCTAACCGCCAGGACGGGACCGGGCCATAAACATATTTCATCATATTTTCCCAGCCGCATCCTGCGCCGCCAGGACCAGCGGGTACATGGTCGGCGCCGCGGTCAGATGAGGATGGGTCGCCATCTGCAGTGTTTCCAGTTCGGTGCAGGAAACCCTTTTCTGGATTGCCATGCCAACAATGTTGATTATTTCTCCGGCGGACATTCCTCCGGCCACCTGCCCTCCCATGACAATGCCGGACTGCTTGGAAAAGATCAATTTCAATCTGGTTTTCTCCGCGCCGGGCATAGCGGCAGGATGTTTGTTGGGCGCCTCCGCCTGACCGACCACGATCTCAAAACCCTCTTTTTTGGCGGCCGCTTCCGTCAAACCGCCGGAACCCATGACCAAACCGTCGATCCAGGTAGAATAAATGGCGATAGTTCCCTTGTTTTCCCGCACTACTTTTAATTGGTATAGATTGGAGCCAGCGACCCTGGCTTCCGCTGTGGCGGTGGAAGCCAGCATTACCGGCAGATCTTTTCTGGTGAAAAAGTCGTTTTTACCGGCGCAGTCTCCCACCGCGAAGACATCAGGGTCCTGGGTACGCATGTATTCGTCCACCCAGATCCCTTTCCCTTTTCCCAGATCAAGGCCTGCCTCCCTCGCCAGTTTGGTGTTCGGTACGGCGCCGATTCCCAAAATAACCATGTCCGCCCGCAGACAGGCGCCGTTTGACAAATAAGCTTCGGTCGCCCCTTTTCCTTCTTTTAACTCCTGCACCTTGCAGTTGAGCAAAATATTGACCCCTTTGGCCTTTAGTTTCTCTTCCGCCATAATGCCAAACTCCTCGTCAAAGGAATTTTGTAATAGATGAGGCAGAAATTCGACCAAATGAACGGTCAACCCCGCAATCCCGGCTAATTCATCGGCAAATTCCACTCCGATAAACCCTCCGCCGATAATCAGAACATTTTTAGCCTTAAGCACCCGCTCTTTCAGTTGCTTTAAATACCCCAGCTCTTTAACGATCGGATAAACATTTGGCTGATCAATTCCTTTGATCGGCGGCAGGATAGGATTGGACCCTGTCGCCAGGATCAATTTTTCGTAGGTCAGCTCCTGCCCTTTTTTAGTCTTGATCGTTTTCACTTTGCGGTCGATCGCTACCACTTCGTCGACCATGATTGAAACATTGTTCTTTTGCAAAGGGGCGTCGCCCATGATGTTGTCTTCCGGCTTAAAAAGAGTCTTGAACATATAAGGGATCCCGCACGGGACCACGCCGATCTCCGTGTTTTTGATCAATAGGATCTTTTTATCAGGATAATACTTCCGCGCAGTAACCGCGCTGATGATCCCCGCCGGGCCGCCGCCGACAACAACAACATCGAAATTCTCATTACTCATTGTTTTCCCCCTTTTTAAACAACTTAACCGATCATTTATAATTCATATACCCCTGATAATAACGTTTGATATCTCTTTTTTTGCCGCTTCAGCCATTTCTTCCAGTTTTTCGCGCGGATGCGGCTCGATCTTTCTAAATGATTCGTCCCAGCTGTGGTCCGGCGCGAACTGCTGCAGAACATACTTATCCGCCCCCGCGATATGTCCGACAATGTCTTTAACATCGGCAACATCGATCAAGGTAGGAACAACCGTCGTCCGGAATTCGTATTCAACCCCGCTACCCATAATAATCGCTATGCTCTGTTTGATCTTTTCGAGGTCAGTTTTTACCCCGGTCAGCCGGTCGTATCTTTCATCCAGCGGCCCCTTGATATCCATGGCAAAATAATCAACCAATTTCTCATTCAGCGCGTTTTTCAGGCATTCCGGCCTGGTCCCGTTGCTGTCCAATTTAATCATGAACCCGTTGGCCTTGATCCTTTTCATGAAACGGATAAGTCCACGATCGTGATGCAAGCAGGGCTCCCCTCCGGTCAAACAAATCCCGTCAATAAAATCCCGATGTTTTATTAGATGCTTTTCAATCCTCTCCAAAGAGATCGTTTCATACTCCTGCGGTTTTTCGATCAATCCGGCATTATGGCAAAATGGACAGCGAAAATTGCATCCTGCCACGTACAGGGTGGAAACGATTTTACCATCCCAATCAAGAAACGATGTTTCAATAAAACCTTTTATTTCCAGTTCCATTTTATTATTTTCCTTTCCAACGAGTCGTGCCTCTATTGCGCTCTTAATGGGTCCAATCAATTATCTTTATCCCCGGGCCAATTTTTTTCGCGATGCTCTCCTTCATTTTTTCAAAATGCGGACAAGGAACCCCGATCGGGTTCCCTTTGCTTATACAGGACGCGATAACGATCGCCTCTGCGCCCCTCTCTACCATCATTTTTGCCCGCGAAACAGCCCTTTTCCCCGGACAACCACCGCAAGAAACAAAACCAACGATTTCGCAGGGACCGGCTTCTGCAAATGCCATTTTACCTTCACCGGCAACTTTAAAATCGGTATTCCCCGGACACATATCCTCGGTTTGCTGACATCTAATTATCCCAATCTTCATTTTTTCGCTCATTATATATCAATTCCTTACTTTCTTTTCCGCTAAAATCCCGATAAAAGAACTGTTGGGTAATTTAAAAAAAGATAACCAGGTCTCAATCTTCTCCCGCCAGCCAAGCGCTTGTTCCGTTGCCGGCAGCGGCAGATGAAGTGTTCCTTGCCAGGAGATCTTCTTGTCATGACCCAGCAATTCCTTTACTTCCGTTAAAGTATAAAAATTGACCTGCCGCCAGATCCCCTCACCCATTTTTTGCCTACGCCAGTTAATAATGCCGTTTCGATTCAAAATCCCGATCAAAACCTTTCCTTTGCCGACTCTAAACGCTTCGTTAAGCGCTTTCCGGGGATCATCCAGCAATTCCAAAACGGTGATCATTGTTACCAGGTCGAACGAACGGTCGGCAAAAGGCAGTTTATAAGCATTACCCGGCAGGAAACTGACCCCTTTGTTTCCGTAAAGTCGCGTCGCTTCAGCCAACATTTCCGGAGAAAGTTCCAGTCCGGTCACTGTCCCGCCTAATTCGCTAAAAAAAACGGAAAAATGCCCTGTCCCGCAACCAACATCCAACACTTTGTCTCCCGGCCTTATTTTCACCAAACCGGCAAGGACCTTTTTCTCCAACCGGTCGGCAAAGCGCCCCTTAATCGTTGAGAACCAAGCCTCATAACCCTTCGCGATCGCGCCCCGAAATTCCAAAGCCATCTTAAAACCAACCTTTGCCGGTCCCCCAGGTCGGATCGTCGCCAAACTGCTCTTTCCAGCGGGTTAACGGGTCATCCTCGGTCACTTTCCGTTCGATAAAATCGTAACGATAATTTTTTACATACCGCATAATGATTTTATGAGCCAAGTTAATCTCTTTCATTTTTTCATGGCAAAGATCTTGGTCTCTCCCCTCTCGCTTGTCCGGATGCCATTCCTTGGCTAAACGGCGATAGGCTTTTTGAATTTCAGCTAAATCCGCTTTTTCTCCCAGACCTAAAACTTTTCTTGCCTGCTCAATTTCCGTAAAAGTCGAACCGGCCATCCATTCCACCCTCCCTATCCATTAGGCCATTTCCAATAAATCGCCTATCTCTCCATTCAACCTCTCCTCGTCCATAAAACCGGCGATCCGACCGACCTCTTCCCCTTTCGAAAACATCACCATGGAGGGAATGCTTCTAATCTGATATTTATCAGCCAGTTCTTTATCTGTTTCGCCGTTTATTTTTACGATTTTCAGCCTCCCTTTATATTTATCAGCCGATTTTTCTAATAACGGAGCGATCATTTTGCATGGACCGCACCAGGGAGCCCAAAAATCGACCAAGACCGGACGATCGCTTTGCAATACTTCCGCGGTGAAATTTTGATTGGTTACCTCCAGTAGTCCGCTCACCGCGAGCTTCCTTGGCCCTGCCGGCCGGCAGACTGGCCATTATGGCTGGCAACCGACGGCCCCGCTATTTCCGTTAGCCTCCCGGCCTTATAATCAGCGATCGCCTGTCTAACGGTACCGGACGCCCCGACCAAAACCTTAACGCCCAAAGCGGACAACGTCTGGTGAGCATTCGGCCCGACATTTCCAGTGACAACCGCTTGAATCCCCTCGCTTGCTACCAGTTGAGCCGACTGGATCCCTGCTCCACCGGAAGACTCGAGGTTGGGATTGGGAAAAGCTTTGATTTCTAAACTTTCCGGATCAACAATAACAAAGTAAGCACAACGGCCAAAGCGCGGGTCAACCATGGCATCTAAATTATCTTCAGTCGCGGTCACGCATATTTTCATTCTTTCTCCTTAGTGACAGGCGCCGGTCACGCCATGATCACGACAAGCATCCAATCCTCCCAGAGCGTTATTCATAAGGTCATCCAGCGCCGCCTGGGCCTTGCCGGAATAACCAAAAACTTTCACTCCAGCGCTAGCAAATTTCTGCTGCGCTCCCATCCCCATGCCTCCGGCTATCACGTGGGTCACGGCATGTTTTAATATCTCATCAACCGCGACACAACCGCCGCCTCCATGCTGGGCGTTATTGGGGACAATCATGGAGCCAACAACTTTCTTTTTTTCACTGTCGACATCGGCAATAAAAAAATACTTGCACTGACCGAAATGAGCGCAAACATCCCCGGCTAAGCCGTTTTCATTTTCTAAAACAATACCAACTTTCATCTTACTTTTTCTCCTTTTCAATTTCGGCTAAACGCGCATCGATCATGTCGCGCTCCGCTTTCAGCTCCGCCACTTCATCCGCCGCATTGGAAGGGGCAAAAACATTGCTCACCGCTCCCAAAGCCCTGCCAAACCAGCTTCCTCTGCCTCGCCCCACACCACGACCGGCGCGAAGTCCGCGACCAAAAGGGACACAGCCGCCGCGTCCCCCACCCGTGCCAGCCCCCTGTCCCCATGGACCAGTCCTATCTCCACCTGGCATATAAATTCACCCCCTTATAATTACCAGCCTTGACCACAGCGCCTGCGACCTCTGCCGCGAGGAACAATGTGCTCTCCACCTTCAATTTGCAAAGCCTTCCCTTGAGTAATCGCTTCGATAGTCTTTTTTCTCCCAGCATACAGCAAGCGCTGAAGAGTTCCCCGCGAAATGTTCATCTGCATGGCCGCTTCTTCCTGCTCCAACCCTTCGTGGTCGCAGAGCCGCATCGCTTCTATCTCATCGTGGCCCAGCAGAATGATCTCCAGGGATGAAAGCGGCATCGCCCGGGGCTTATAAAAACCGTCTCCCATAAACGGCCGGCAAACCCTGCCCTTTCTTTGCCTTGGCGTCATTGTTTTCCTCCAATCATTATGTGCATATGCACATTATAAGCCAACATACTTACTCTGTCAACAATCGATCATAGAGAAAAAAATAAGGCGCCTGATGATCTCAGGCGCCTTAAATGTTTTAGATGCGCAAAACGACTAGAAGCGTTTAAAGTCTCTGCGTCCGCCGCCATCGCGGCTGTCGGTCCGTGGCTTGGCTTCGTTGACCGTTAGTTCACGATCGCCCCACTTGTAACCGCTCATGCCCGCTACCGCTTTGGCCATGTCGTTATCGTCCATGTCGACAAAACCAAAACCGCGCGATTTATTCGTCATTTTATCCATCATGATCCTGGCGGAAATGACGTTGCCGAATTCAGAGAATTTACTTCTAAGTTCGTCGTCAGTCGCCGACCATGGCAAATTTCCTACAAATATGCTTTTCATGTTGCTTAACTCCTTATATCAGATTAAATACCATTAATAGAAACTATTAATTTCGACCTTAGACTTATAGTATGACACCTTTTAATGAATAATCATAGTGCCAGAATCTGGTATTCGACCAACCCCCGCGGCAGTTCAACTTCAACCTTGTCCCCCACTTTATGACCAAAGACCGCCGCGCCAAGAGGTGAATCGGTCGAGATCTTGCTCTCCAGCGGGTCGGCCTCCATGTCGGTCACCAGGGTAAATTCAAATTCGCTTCCGTTATCGAGCGCTTTGACCTTGACGGTGGAGCCAAGGTTTACCCCATCCCCTTTTGGAAGCTGGTCCTTCTCAACGATCGTCGCGTTGGCGATCCTCTCTTCCAGTTCGCGGATCCTCATTTCGTTGAGTCCCTGTTCATCCTTGGCGGAGTGGTAGGCGGAATTTTCCCGGAGATCGCCGTGTTCCCGCGCCTCGCCGATCGTCTTTGAGATCTTGACCCGGCGCTTTTTTAGTTCTTCCAGTTTCTGTTGTAATTTCTCAAAGTTATCTTTAGTTATTAGTTCTCCCATAACATACTCCCTTCAATGATTGTTCACCATTATAGCAAAAATAACTCAGAAGAAACTTAAAACAAAGTTAAGCAGGCCGCCGACGGTCAAGGACGTGACCAGCATGATCGCCGTCGCCTTGAGCATGTCCCCCCATCCCAGCTCTTTGATAAAAATAATAAACGTGGCAATGCAGGGAAAGAAGGTCGCCAGAACGACCGACGCGACAATCAACTGCTTGACCGACAGGGCCAACGGTAGAAGCATGCCGACCGCGACGTCCTTGCGAAGAAAACCGATAATGATCGCCACGATCGCCCCTTTGGGAAGCCCAAGCAGGCCACTGACCACCGGAGCGGTCACACCGGCAATCGCATCAAATATATTCAAATAATAGAGCAGATTGACGACCAGCACCCCCAGCATGATCAGCGGTAGCGCTTCGGTAATAAATTCCCTCACCCGCCACCAGGTTTTACGGAACAGCACCTTGGGAGGAGGCCAGCGGTAAGGCGGGATCTCCAAAAGAAGTTCCGGACTAAATCCCGGGGTCAGGCGGTTCATAATTAAACCCAAAACCAGCCAGGTCAGGCCAAGTGTCCCGTAAACGACCATGACCGGTAATAACCCATGATGGCCCAAAAGGCCAATGATCATCGCCTGCAGAGCGGCGCACGGGATCCCGATCGAGATCAGGGTCGAGGCGATAAATCTCTCCCGTTTGCTCTCTAAAACCCTGGTCGCCAAAATACCAGGCACATTACAGCCAAAAGAAAGGAGGGTCGGCACAATGGCAAATCCATGCAAACCGAGGTGATGCATCAAGTTGTCCATCAGGACCGCCAGCCGCGGCAAATATCCGGAATCCTCCAGCAAGCCGAGGATTAGATAAAAAGAAATGATATAGGGAAGGACCATGGCGAACTCAACGTAAAGCGCCGTGCTCAAGACCCCGAACGATTGAATATAATCGATCCGGCCGGCGATCAACCTGCCGACTAAAACATCGTGAAGCAAGCCGCCTCCGCCAAGCCAGCCGCTAAGTTTCAGGAGGACCGGGGTCCAAATATTATCAAAAATCGGGATGGAAATATAATTAATGATCCCTTCGCCCAACGCGCGGATCAAGAAAAACGAGGCAAGCGCGATGACCAGAGCGAAAGGCAAGCCGGTCTCCGGTTTGATCGTCATATCGTGGAGCTTTTCCCAAAAAGTGTGGTGCCGGTGCTCCAGCCTTTGAGCCAGAGCAATGATCCGCCCGATGTCTTCCCAACGCTCGTCGCGGGTGTGTTTTCTTATCTTTGGCGGTCGCACTTTATAGACCTGGCCGATCAAACGGGCAAATCCTTCACCGGTCACCGCCACGGTCGGCACGACCGGCACGTCCAGCCAGTCGGACAGTTGTTTCAGATCGATATGGATCCCCCGGTGCTTGGTATCGTCCCACATGTTTAGGGCAACGATGACCGGGATCTTTAGTTCCATCAGCTCAAGGGTCAGGTAAAGATTACGCTCCAGATTGGTCGCGTCAACCACGTTGATAATAATGTCTCCGGTCTTGACCGCGGCTTTGGTCGCCTCTTTAATAATTTCGCAGGTCACTTCTTCCGCTTTGCAGGTCGGCTCCAAAGTATATGTTCCGGGGACATCGATCACTTCGACTTTTTCTTCGCCCAGGAGCATGTACCCTTTGCGAAACTCGACCGTCGTCCCTGGGTAGTTGGAGGTAATGACCTCCAGTCCGGTCAAACGGGAAAAGACGGCGCTTTTCCCGACGTTCGGGTTGCCGACCAACAGTACCTTTCTCATCCTTCAACCTCCAGCATAACTTTCCCCGCCATGGAATGTCCCAGCGCGATCTGGGTATGGCCGACCCTCACGGTGATCGGGCCGAGGAAGTACATCCCGCTGACCTTGGTCACTTTCAGGCCAACCCGCAAGCCAAGGGCCGCCAGGCGTCTTTTTAATCCATCGCCGCCACCGACATCTTTAACAATGCCGGACTCGCCGTTGCGTGTCTTGTTCAAAGGGATGAGCATATGTTCATTATACTCCAAAAAACAATAAAAGTTGAAATTATCCGGCGGCGGAGCCGATAGATAGAAAGCATTCCCTCATCTGCTATAATGAGAAAGAAATGAAAAAGATCATCAACATCGCGATCATCGCCCACGTCGACCACGGCAAGACGACGTTGACCGACCATCTCCTCCGCCAAGGGGGAGCGTTCGGTGAGCGGGACGAAGTCGTGGAGCTGGTCATGGACAGCAACGACCTGGAGCGGGAGCGCGGCATCACCATTTTTTCCAAGAACTGCTCGATCAAGTACAAAGATTACAAGATCAACATCGTCGACACCCCCGGCCACGCCGATTTCGGCTCCGAGGTCGAACGGGTCCTAAAAATGGTCGACAGCGTCCTCCTGCTGGTCGACGCGCGCGAAGGACCGATGCCGCAAACCAAGTTCGTCCTTTCCAAGTCGCTCAAGCTCGGCTTACGCCCCATCGTCGTCATCAACAAGATCGACAAAAAAGGGCACCGGGCACATAACGTCGTCGACGAGGTCTTTGACCTGTTCGTCAAGCTCGACGCCACCGACCTCCAGCTCGATTTTCCCATTGTCTACACCATCTCCCGGGAAGGGATCGCCAAACATAACCTGGAAGACAAAAGCACCGATCTGACCCCGCTGTTTGAAACCATCCTGAAACACGTCGCCCCATACCCGGACAAGAGCGACAAGCCGCTCCAGATGCAGGTCACCAATCTGGCCTACGACGACTACGTCGGCCGGATCGCCATCGGCCGGGTACTAAGCGGCAAATTAAACAAAGGGGCTAACATCGCGGTTTGCAAGCGGGACGGCTCGGTCATTCCCGGCAAGATCACTAAACTTCATATTTTTGACGGCTTGAAGCAGGTCGAGTTAAATGAAGCCGATTGCGGCGACATCGTCTCGGTCGCGGGAATGCCCGACATCACCATTGGTGAAACGATCACCGCAGCGGAAGATCCCCGCCCTCTCCCTCTTTTAGTGATCGACGAGCCGACCCTGACCATGGAATTTATCGTCAACAACTCCCCTTTCGCCGGCCGCGAGGGGAAATTCGTCACCACCCGCCAGATCAAAGAGCGGCTGGAGCGGGAACTGGAGACCAACGTCGGTCTGCGGCTGGAGCCGCTGGAAAACGGCGAAGGGTTCAAGGTTTCCGGCCGCGGCGAGCTCCACCTGTCGATCCTGCTGGAAGAGATGCGCCGGGAAAATTACGAGGTACAGGTCTCCCAGCCCAAGGTCATCTTCAAGACGATCAACAACGAAAAGATGGAGCCGATGGAACAAGCGATCATCCAGGTGCCGGAGCAGTTTGCCGGAACAGTGATCGAAAAGCTCGGCAAACGCCGGGGAGAAATGCTCGATATGGGGAACAAGAACGGGACCACCACCCTCACCTACATGGTCCCGACCCGCGGGCTCCTCGGCTTCCGGGCGGAATTCATCATGGACACCAAAGGAGAAGGGATCCTCAATCACGCTTTTGCCAAATACGAACGGTTCAAGGGGGAGATCGCCCAGCGCCAGAATGGGGTTTTGATCTCCGGCAACACCGGCAAGACCGCCTCTTACGCCCTCGACAACCTCCAGCAGAGGGCCCGCCTCTTTGTTAAACCGGGAATTGAGGTTTACGAGGGGATGATCGTGGGAGAAAACTCCCGTGCCATGGATATGACGGTCAATCCGTGCAAAGAAAAAAAGCAGACCAACATCCGGGCGGCCAGCGCCGATGAAGCGATCCGGCTGACCCCGCCGATCATATTAACTCTGGAACAGGCGCTCGAATTCATCGATGACGACGAGCTGGTGGAGATCACCCCAAAAAACATCCGCCTGCGGAAAAAATACCTCACCGAGAACGAGCGGGACCGGAACCGTTAATTATGGAGCCGAGGGGGATCGAACCCCTGGCCTCTAGAATGCAAATCTAGCGCTCTCCCATCTGAGCTACGGCCCCAATTAGTCTACTTTAGGAACTTTTTTTAACGCTTCTTTGATCTTCTCCATCGGGTATTCATAATCTTCAAGCTTACCGGAAAGATAGGTGTCGTAGGCGGCCAGGTCAAAATGACCGTGCCCGCTCAAATTGAAAATGATCACTTCTCCCTCTTTCGCTTTTTTCGCTTCTTCGATCGCGCAATGGATGGCGTGCGAGCTCTCCGGCGCGGGGATGATCCCTTCGGTCCGGGCAAAAAGGACCGCGGAGGCAAAACACTCGGTCTGATGATACGCCTTGGCTTCAATAACTTTATCTTTGGCCAGGTTGCTGACGATCGGGGCCATTCCGTGGTAGCGCAACCCCCCCGCATGGATCCCTGGAGGCATAAAGTCGTGCCCCAGAGTGAACATTTTGACCAATGGGGTCAGCCCGGCGGTATCGCCGAAGTCGTACTCAAAAAGCCCTTTAGTTAAAGTTGGACACGACATCGGCTCAACGGCGATGACTCTTGGATTGGTCTTTCCTTTTAACTTGTCTTTCAGGAACGGGAAAGCGAGACCGGCAAAATTACTCCCGCCGCCGACACAGCCGATAATGACGTCGGGATCCTTTTCGCCGATCGACTTCAATTGTTCGATCGCTTCCAAGCCAATGACCGTCTGGTGAAGGAGGACGTGATTTAAGACCGAGCCGAGAGAGTACTTGGTGTCTTCCCGTTTGACCGCGTCTTCCACCGCTTCGGAAATCGCCAGTCCCAGGCTCCCCTTGTTTTGCGGGTCGCTCTTCAAAACGCTCCGGCCGTATTCGGTCAGCTCGCTCGGCGAAGCGACAACATTCCCCCCCCAAGCTTGCATCATCAGCTTCCGGTATGGTTTTTGATCAAAGCTGACCCGGACCATATAGACCTGGCATTCTAATTTAAACAAGGCGCAGGCAAAGGAAAGAGCTGATCCCCACTGCCCCGCCCCGGTCTCGGTCGCGATCCTTTTGACCCCTTCTTTTTTATTATAGTAAACCTGGGCCACGGCGGTGTTCGGCTTGTGCGACCCGGCCGGGGAAACGCTTTCGTTCTTATAGTAGATCCTGGCTTTTGTTCCCAACGCTTTCTCCAGGCTCAAAGCCCGGACCAGCGGCGTCGGCCGCCAAAGCTTGAGAATGTCGAGAACTTCCTGAGGGATATCGATCCACGGGTCGATCGAAACCTCCTGCTTGATGATCTCCATCGGAAAAAGCGGGGCCAGGTCGGCCGGGCCAAGCGGCTTATGGGTCGCCGGATGGAGCGGCGGCGCCAGTGGTGTTTTTAGGTCGGGAGCGATGTTGTACCAGCGGGTCGGCATCTCTTTTTCACTTAACAGGATCTTTCTATCTGTCATAAGGGTTTCCTCCATATCCCGCGAATTCATTCACGGTTAAAAGCTATTTTAGCAAAATAATACCGGGAATGCTATTTTAACCGGCGAATTCATTCGCCGGATGTTTTATGATATAATTACAATCAATGGCGACACAAGAACAGTGCCAAGTCCTCGACCAAACCCAAGTTGGCCCTCGATATTTCAAGCTGACCCTCAAATCTCTTTACATTTCCACCAACGCCGAACCTGGGCAATTCGTCAACGTCAGGGTCGACAGCGGGACCGAGCCGCTACTGCGGCGCCCGATCAGTCTCCATAAGATCAACCGGGAAGACCAAACCTTTGAACTCCTCTACGAAGTACTCGGCCAGGGGACGGAACTTCTCTCCAAAGTCATTATTGGCAGTAAACTCGACGTCCTCGGACCGCTCGGCAGTGGTTTCAAGTTCGACCCGGAGAAAAAGATCGCCATCCTGGTCGGCGGCGGCATGGGGGTCGCCCCTCTTCTCCCCCTCGCGCAACAATTAAAAACCCTTGGCGGACGGGCGGTCTATGCCCTGGCCGGGGCGAGAGATAAAAGCTGTCTTCTCTGTGAAACGGACTTTGCTGAACTGGCCAATGAAAAGGTCGTCGCTACCGATGACGGGAGCCACGGCCGTCGGGGCTACGTCTCCGATCTTCTGCTCGACCTGCTAAATAACACGGTCGAAGCGCGCCACTACCCGCAAACCACCATTTACGCCTGCGGCCCCAAGGGGATGCTCAAAGCGGTTGCCGAGATCGCCCTGCAGAGACAAATTGACTGCCAGGTCTCGCTCGAAGAAAAAATGGCCTGCGGCGTCGGCGCCTGTCTCGGCTGCGCGGTCATGACCACCGGCGGCTATAAGACGGTATGCAAGGACGGGCCGGTCTTCAACGCCAGGGAGATATCATGGTAGAACTCGCCGGCATAAAGCTAAACAACCCGGTTCTGGTCGCTTCCGGGACTTTTGGCTACGGCAAAGAGTATGCCGACTTCTTTGATCTGAACAAGCTCGGCGGGATCATCACCAAAAGCGTCACCCTAATGGCCAAAGAAGGGAATCCCCCGCCACGGATCGTCGAAACCCCCTCCGGCATGATCAACTCGATCGGCCTGCAAAACGAAGGGTTGGAAGCTTTCTTAAAGACCGCGCTCCCCTTCCTGGCAAAACTCGAGATCCCGGCCATCGTCAACATCGCCGGCGACACCGTGGACGAATACGCCGAACTAGCTAAACAGTTAAGTAAAGAAAAAACAGTCAAGGGGATCGAAGTTAACATCTCCTGCCCCAACGTCAAAAAAGGGGGAATGGCTTTCGGGATCGATCCAGCTACGACCAAAGAAGTGATCGGCGCGGTCCGCAAGGCAACAACCCTGCCGGTCATCGCCAAACTCTCCCCTAACGTTACGGATATTACCCTGACCGCCAAAGCGGCCGAAAGCTCGGGGGCCAACGCCATTTCCCTGATAAACACCGTCGTCGCCATGGCAATTGACATCGAAACCCGGCGCTCCCGGATCGGCCGGAAGACCGGCGGGCTCTCCGGCCCGGCGATCCGTCCGATCGCAGTCCGAATGGTCCATGAAGCGAGCCGCGCGGTCAAGATCCCGATCATCGGCATCGGCGGGATCGTGACCGGCTCCGACGCGATCGAATTCTTCCTGGCGGGAGCCTCGGCAGTTGAAGTCGGGACCGCAAACTTTGTCGACACCGCCGCCCCCCTGCGAATCCTGGCGGAGATCAACGCTTATCTGGCCAAGCACGAGATTAGCGACTACGACGAACTGATCGGCGCGTTCAAAGAATAATGTTCATCGACACCCACGCTCACCTGACCTACCCGGAATTCGACCTTGACCTAAACGGTGTGATCGCCCGGGCGAAAGAAGCCCGGCTCGAAGCGATCGTTAACATCGCGCTTGACGAAGAGGCCAGACGAAAAGCCCGCTCGATTGCCGCCGAATATCCCGGCTATATTTTTACCGCGGTCGGGATCCATCCGCACGAAGCTTCGACCTGGACTAAACAGACCGAAGCCGACCTGCGCTTATTCATGAAAGAGAATAAAGTAGTCGGCCTGGGCGAAATGGGATTGGATTATCACTACAAGCTCTCCCCGCTCGAAAAACAGCAGGAGGTTTTCCGCCGCCAGCTCCAGATGGCGCAAGAGCTCGATCTGCCGGCAATCATCCACTCCCGGGAAGCGGCGGAAGATACGATCACTATTATCCGCGAAGAAAACAAAGGAGGGTTAAAAGGAGTATTGCACTGTTTCGCCGGCGACCCGCAACTGGAACAAGCCGCTCTTGAAGCCGGCCTCTACATATCTTACACGGCCAATATCACCTATCCGAAAGCGGAGATCATCAGGGAATCGGCGGTCCGGGTCCCGCTCGAGCGGACCCTGATCGAGACCGATTGCCCATTCCTGGCGCCGCAGGTTTTCCGCGGCCAGCGCAACGAACCAAGCTATGTCGTTAAGGTCGCCGAAAAGATCGCGGAAGTTAAGGGACTCCCGCTCGCCGACGTCGCCATAGCCACAACCAAAAACGCCAGACGATTGTTCGGTTTGCTTAGCTAAAGCTTATAACCAGCCTGGAGTTGGAGCTTCCCCGAATCGGCGACATCGATCCCGGCTTCGAAAAATAACCGGTTAATGTCAAAAGGTCGGTCAAAAATAAGCGAAACTGACGGGCCGAAATCGGCGTTACCGTCACCACCGGAATAGACAACCAGACCGAGGCCAAAGGAGAGTGGATAACGGCCGGAAATATTGGTCAGGTAGAATTTACCGCCAAAAAATAGAATAAGCGGTTTTTTCCCGGTGCAGGCCTCGGCCCCGAACCTTAAGCCGACCCGCGTCCCTACTTCCTCGTCCGCCATCATCCCCAAAGCCACTCCGCCCCGCACTCCGCCAATTACCGCCGGTGAAAGGGCCATGACGGAAGAAGAAAAAAACAGGCAAAAACAGATCAAGATGACGTTAATTTTCATTATTGATTCACCCCCCTATTCAAGAAAGCGGGGCCGATCGTTCGTCTGACCAGGCCCCCGCTTTTTTACAACAAGATAGGCTGAGAAACTGAGAACATAACGCCTTTAGACGTTACATTATTGGACCTGACGACACCCCAGCCAAGCTCAAGGCCGGTTTTGCCCAGACCAAAGCCGAAATCGACTTTGAATCCAACGCCGGCATCACCGCCGATCTTGCCGCTTGTCTTGCCGTTTCCGTAAACAACATAGTTCAGTCCGCCGACCAGGTAAGGCTCAACCCCTCCCATCATTGGCAGGGCGATGGTTCCTCCGGCATAAACCGGTATCCCCTTCAACCCCCCGCCGCCGCCGGCAACTACGCCAACGCCAAGCTTATATTTGATCGCCTTGGGGGAGAGCCCAAGCAGATTGTCCAACCCGGTAAAATCATCCAGGATGACCTCACCTTTGATGCCGCCTGTGCCACTGTAATTTCCTTTACCGGTGTTGATGTACAATCCGGTCAATGCCGTGGGCACCCCGATACCAAACAGACCGGGGGGCGGCGATGGAATATTCACAACCGGAGCAGGCGGATTAACAACAACAGGCGGTGGTGGAGTCGGTGTGACGACCGCCGGTTTTTCCATCAAATTTTTCAATTTGTACCAGCGCGCCAGAGTCGCCTGTTTTTCGGTCTGCAGAAGGCTAACTTTCCCTTTGTTGCCGGCTTTCCGGTAATTAATGATCTTTGTGTCGACAACTTTCAGGTAGGCCCTGACCGCGTCCCTTTCTTCATCCAGAGAACGCTGGGCCAGGACTAGGCCTGCGGCAGAGACGACAAACATCGCTGTAACTATAAATACTATTAATTTCTTCATTTATTTCACCTCCTTTGGCGGCAAGTTTAACATAATGCCCGAAAAATACAATCCTTTCATTCTTCCCGTTGCCAACAGAAAAACAGCCGCCTTATGTCAATAGTTATTGACATATAAGGCCGGCTGTGTTATCCTTTTTAAAATGAAAAGAAATTGCCCCTGCATCAACAAAGAGCTAAAACCAGTCGCGGCAACATTAAAAACGATCACGGAAGACAATCGCCTCCGCATCATCTGCCTCCTGCTAAAAAACGAACTTTGCGTCTGCGAATTGACCGAAGCACTCGGTCTGCCGCACAACCTCCTTCTTCATCATCTAAAAACCCTGACCGCGAGAGGCTTGATAAAAAAGAGAACGGCCGGTAAATACTCATACTACCGTTTGAATAAACTCGCTTTCGCTAAATTCAAAAAACAATTGGCAATGTTGTTTGAAGGAGAAAAATGAAAAAGCTCCCCTTTCTCGACCGTTTCCTGACCATCTGGATCTTTTTCGCTATGGCGATCGGCGTCATCTCCGGCTTCTTTCAACCAGGCCTCACTAAATTAGTCTCCGGCTGGCAGATCGGTTCGACCTCGATCCCCATCGCCATCGGCCTGATCCTGATGATGTACCCGTCGCTAGCCAAAGTAAAATACGAAGAACTATTCGATGTTTTCAAGGATACTAGAGTTTTACTCCTCTCCCTGGTCCAAAACTGGCTGATCGGCCCGTTCCTGATGTTCTTTCTCGCGCTGCTCTTCCTGCGGAGCTTTCCGGAATACATGATTGGGTTGATCCTGATCGGCTTGGCTCGTTGCATCGCCATGGTGATCGTCTGGAATGACCTGGCAGACGGGGACACCGAGTATGCCGCCGGCCTTGTCGCCTTCAACAGCCTCTTCCAGGTCTTTTTCTACAGTTTTTACGCCTGGGTCTTTATTACCTACCTCCCCCCTCTTTTTGGCCTTAAGGGGCTCGCCGTTGATATTTCGATCGTCTCGGTCGCGCAAAGCGTCTTTATTTATCTCGGTCTCCCCTTCCTGGCCGGGATCATCACCCGCCTCACGCTGGTTAAGATGAAAGGCGAAGCGTGGTATGACCAAAAATTCATTCCGCGGATCAGTCCGCTCACTTTGATCTCCCTGCTGTTCACCATCCTGATCATGTTCAGCTTAAAGGGGGAACTGATCATCCAAATCCCAAGGGATGTGGTCAGGATCGCCGTCCCGCTGGTCATTTACTTCGTGGCGATGTTCTTTATCAGTTTTTACTTAAGCCGGATGGTCGGCGCTACTTTGAAAAAATCGACCACCCTTTCTTTTACCGCGGCCAGCAACAACTTTGAATTGGCGATCGCCGTCGCCATCGCGGTCTTCGGCCTCAATTCGGGGCAGGCATTCGCGGCGGTCATCGGTCCCTTGGTTGAGGTCCCGGTCATGATCGGTCTGGTCAACGTCGCGCGGCGACTAAAAGGAGAAAAATGAAAGGCAATAAGATGGAAAAAAAAGCAAACGAGATCAAAAAAATAGTCAAAGAGGGTTACGCTAAAGTCGCCGGCCAAGGGACCTCCTGCTGTTCATCCGGGTCCTGCTGTCGCTCCGCCGGCTCGCCCCAAAATATTAGTAAAATCATCGGCTATAGCGAAGCGGAGATAAGCGCCGCTCCAGACGGCGCCAATCTGGGCCTCGGCTGCGGCAACCCGGTCGCCATCGCCTCGCTTAAAGAAGGCGACATTGTGCTTGATCTGGGAAGCGGCCCGGGCTTTGACGCTTTTCTCGCCGCCCGGCGGGTCGGTCGGACCGGACGCGTCATCGGCGTTGATATGACGCCGGAAATGCTGGCCAGAGCGAGGGCCAACGCCCAAAAAGGGGACTTTGGCAACGTGGAGTTCCGCCTTGGCGAAATAGAAAATTTGCCGGTCAAGGACGGCTCGATCGACGTGATCATTTCCAATTGCGTGATCAATCTCTCGCCCGACAAAGCAGCGGTGTTCAAAGAAGCTTTCCGGGTCTTAAAGCCGGGCGGCCGGCTTATGGTCTCCGACCTGGCGCTGGTCAGCGAACTGCCGGCCGCGGTTAAAGAGTCGATCGAGGCTTACGTCGGCTGTTTGGCCGGAGCGATCGAGGCGGACGCCTACCTGGAATTAATTGCCGCCGCCGGATTCCAGGAGGTTTCAATCGTCAGCCGGTCGGCTTATCCAACCGATGGACTGTCCGACGAATTAAAAGCGGCCGGCAACGCCGTAGCCAGTATCAAGGTCTCGGCCTTAAAACCTTAAAGGAGAAAAAAACATGGATAAAATTAAGCTCTTGTTTGTTTGCGTTGAAAATTCCTGCCGCTCACAAATGGCGGAGGGATTCGCCAAAAAATATGGGGGCGACAAGATCGAGGCGTATTCAGCCGGATCAAAGCCGTCCGGGACCGTTAATCCAGATGCCGTCAAAGTCATGGGCGAAATAGGTATTGATATTTCCGAACAAAACTCGAAAGGGTTCATGGACCTGCCTTATCAGGCCTTTGATTATATAGTAACCATGGGGTGCAAGGACACCTGTCCCTATTTCCCCGCCAGAGAAAAGATCGACTGGCAGATCGAGGACCCGAAAGAAAAAGGGCCGGATTTCTTTAGGAAAGTCAGGGACAAGATCGGGGAGAAGGTAAAAACAATAATTGATAAGCTGGAGGAGAAATAAATGTTAACGATCGAATGACAAAGGCTTGTCATCGACAAAGAGACCTGTCCAAACCTTAAAGCTCTGCGCGCTGTCGTTCTTTTCTCTAAAATCAGCTTTTTATTGTACTTTCTGGGGAATCCAACAATCGTATGGACGGGTTTTTTTCTGAAAAATAATTTAAAGACCATTCGGCGGTAAACAGTAGAACTCTGCGGCCCTGATCATCATGTGCCATGATCGATCCCTGCGGCAGAAGATTTACCAGCTTTTCGTTTTCAAGCGAAGATTCCACCCACCTTAAAACTTTCCATGGCATCATCTCCAGCCGGGAATTCGCCTTGTACTCGTCTTTCAAGCGGTATTGAAAAACCTCAAATTGCAAAGGACCTACCGCGCCCAAAAGCGGGGTAGTCTGCTGTGAATTATGAGGAAAAAATGCCTGGACAATGTCTTCGGCAAGCAGGTGGTCCAGCCCTTTGCGAAAAGGCTTATAAGCTGCGGCGGCATTGTTCTGTAAATACCCAAAACATTCCGGGGCAAAGCGAGGGATGGTTTCAAAAGCCAGCTTAGGGTCGGTGCTAATGGTGTCTCCAATGCGAAAGTTGTGTTTGGTGACAAAACCGATAATGTCTCCCGGATAAGCTTCATCGGCTGTTTCGCGGTCGCGGCCAAAAAGGTTGTACGAGTCGGACAGGGAGATGGTGCGGCCGGACCGGGCATGATAGGCTTTCATGTCGCGAATAAACTTGCCCGAACAAACCCGGGCAAAGACCACTCGATCGCGGTGCAGGGGATTCATGTTGATCTGGACCTTAAAAACAAAAGAGGAAAAATGCGGATAGTCTACTGCAATCTCTCCGTCTTTTGTCGTTCTGAGCCCCGGGCCTGGAGCGTATTTTACAAAATAATTTAAAAACGATTCTACGCCAAAATTATTGGCCGCACTGCCAAAAAAAACCGGCGTGGATCTCCCCTGTAAAATTTCCGTCAGGTCAAAGCCGGCGTGGGCGACATCGAGCATTTCCAGCTCTTCAACTACCTCGCGGTAAATATGTTCATTTAGAATGTTCTTTACTTGAGGATCGTTAAGATCGCGCACAAAAACCGGCGCGCGGTATGAGCCGCCCGGAACCCGCTCAAAAAGATGCACTTCTTTTTTCATGCGGTCATAAACGCCCTTAAAATCAGGACCGTTGCCCAGGGGCCAATTAACCGGATAAGCGTGCAGGTTAAGGACTTTCTCCAATTCGTCTATCAGGTCCAGCGGAGATTTTGCCGACCGATCGAGTTTGTTAATAAAGGTAAATATCGGCAGTCCGCGCTTGCGGCATATTTCAAAAAGCTTGCGGGTTTGGCTTTCAATGCCTTTGCCGGCATCAATTACCATAACAACCGAGTCAACAGCCATCAGCACCCGATAGGTATCTTCTGAAAAGTCTTTATGGCCCGGCGTATCCAGCAGATTTAAACGATGATCATCATATTCAAACTGTAAGACCGTAGAAGAAATGGAAATACCACGCTTTTTTTCCAGCTCCATCCAGTCCGAGGCGGTTTCCCGCTGTTTCTTTTTTGCGGTTACCGACCCGGCCAAATTAAGCGCTCCTCCGTAAAGCAGCAGCTTTTCGGTCAGGGTCGTTTTTCCAGCATCCGGGTGCGAAATGATCGCAAAGGTTTTTCGACGCGAGGATTCTCTTTTTATCTGATTGTCCATATTGCTTAATTAATCTATACTATCTACCGGGTTTCCTGTCAAGCTCTGTGATCGGCGGCATGCTGGCGGCGACACTGCTGACCCTGTTTGTGATCCCATCTGTCTATCTGATCTTTTATCCGCAAAAAGAGAGATCAATGGAGCATAAAAAATAAATGCAGATTCTTATCGCAATTACCGTAATTTGTATATTTCTTTCCCTGGCAGTTGACCAAAAAATAACTATTGAGGGAATAACACGAGGCTTGAAGATGTTCTTTGACCTCCTCCCTTCCCTGCTGACCGTCCTGGCCCTGGTGAGTGTTTTTCTTTACCTGGTCCCGGACGAAACGATCATTTTACTCCTGGGGAGCAAAAGCGGCGCGATGGGAATAGCTATCGCCGCGATGGTTGGGTCAATCGCTCTTATCCCCGCGTTTATCGCTTTTCCAATAGCTAAGATCCTTATGGTCAAGGGAGTTTCATACCCGGTAGTGGCGGTCTTTATTACCACTTTGATCATGGTCGGAGTTTTAACCCTCCCCATCGAAATAAAGTACTTCGGCAAAAAAGCGGCGCTCATGAGGAACGGCTTGAGCTTCTTTGGCGCCTTAATTGTCGGACTGCTGATCGGAATATTTTTATGATCGGCAAAAACCACCTAAAAGCTTATTTCTGGACAATATTGTTTGCCATTTTTATTATCGGCTCCCTGGCACTTAGTTTTGACCCGGGCCTCAAGATCTACGCTAATTTCAGCGAGTTCTTTCTGGAAATGATCACCTTCCTGCCGCTCATGTTTTTGCTGGTCGGCCTCTTTGACGTCTGGATCCCCAAGGAAAAAATTGAAAAGCATATCGGCCATGGATCGGGGATAGGAGGAACTTTGTGGGTGATCCTTTTAGCCACGCTTCAGGCCGGGCCGCTCTACGGCGCTTTCCCTGTGGCTTATATCCTTTCCCAAAAAGGGGCGAGCGTAAGGAACATTTTCATCTATCTTGGCGTTTTCAGCGCCATGAAGATCCCGATGCTCACCTTTGAGATCGGCTTTCTCGGCCTAAAGTTCTCCATCCTCCGCACTCTGTTCTCCCTGCCGATCTTTATCACTATCGGTTTTATAATGGAAAGGTACTTAGACAAAGATTATAAGGTTACGACTTGATTTTTTCCCCTCCCCTTTGCATAATATCGTTATATGGCTGAAGCGCGGCAAAAATGGGGGACCAAGCTCGGCATCATCCTGGCAGTGGCCGGATCGGCCGTAGGCTTGGGTAACTTTCTCCGTTTCCCGGTCCAGGCGGCGCAAAACGGGGGCGGCGCTTTTCTTATTCCCTACTTTATCTCTTTCGTCCTGCTCGGCATCCCGCTGATGTGGATCGAATGGGCGATCGGCCGGCACGGCGGCCTATTTGGCCACGGCAGTGCCCCACTGATACTGAACCGCTTGTGGAAAAACCGGCTGGCAAAATATCTTGGCGTGGTCGGGGTTTTTGGACCGATTGTCATTTTTCTTTATTACACTTACATCGAATCATGGCTTCTGGGCTACGCTTTTTTCTCCCTGACCGGCCAGCTTTTTAAAGCGATCACCCCTGAAGCGATGAAAGGCTTTCTTTCCGCCTATCAGGGACTGGCGCCGGGAAGCAACCTGGCCACCGCCTACCTCTTCTTTTTTGTCACTTTTCTGATCAATTTCTATTTTATCTACCGCGGGATCCAGGGAGGGATAGAATTACTCTGCAAGATCGCGATGCCGATCCTGTTTTTCTTCGGCTTTATCCTGGCGGCCAGAGTACTGATGATACCGAACATCATCGACGGGCTGGGTTTCCTTTGGAACCCTGATTTTTCGGTCCTGACCAGCGCCAAAGTCTGGATGGCGGCGGCCGGGCAGATCTTCTTTACCTTAAGCGTTGGGATCGGGGTGATCCTGACCTATGCCAGTTACCTTAAAAAGGGGGACGACGTCGCTCTATCCGGATTGACCGCCGCTTCGACCAACGAATTGGCCGAAGTTGTCTTAGGCGGGACGATCGTTATCCCAGCCGCTTTTGTCTTTTTTGGCGCGGCAGGAGCGACCGCGGCGGCCGCCAGCGGCGCCTTTAACCTCGGCTTCGTCACCATGCCGCTGATCTTCGGACAAATTGATTTTGGCGGTTTTTTCGCCTTATTGTGGTTCGCCCTCCTTTTTTTGGCCGGGATCACCTCTTCAGTTTCATTATTGGCCCCCGCCGTCGCTTTCTTTTCCGATGATTTCGGCCTGACCAGAAAAAAAGCGGTCCTCTGGCTGGGAGGGATCCTGTTCATCCTCTGCCAGTTCCCGGTCTTCTTCCTGGGGCGCGGCGTGGTCGATGAGCTTGATTTTTGGGGTGGGACCTTTTCTCTGGTCCTTTTCGGCACGATCGAGACGATCATTTTTGTCTGGTTCTTTGGGATCGAAAAAGCGTGGGACGAGATCCACAGCGGGGCGGAAATGCGGATCCCCGGGTTTTACAAACCGATCATTCGCTACGTTACCCCTGTCTTCTTGCTCCTGATTCTCGGCTTCTGGTTTTTTCAACAGGGACTTCCGGTCATCATGATGCAAGGAGTAGCCGAGGCGAATAAACCTTATGTATTGGCGACCAGGATCGGTCTTATCTTATTATTTATCTCGATAGCGCTGGCAGTCAGGATCGCTTATTATCGCAAAAAGCGGGCGGGAGAGTTGGAATGAACCTTTACGGCTGGATCTTTATGCTCGGTTCCTGGGGTGCGATCATTACCCTCTGCGCTTACTGTTTCTGGCGGGTCTTTAAGACACCGGAAAAAGATCTCTAAGCGAAAAGGATTATCAACCGTTCATCAATTTCCAACTTCGAAAAGCTGAATTTATCCTTGATCCACTCGAGTGCTTCGCGGCTGTAAAAAAACCGATGGGTCGGGTCATTCTTGTAAAACCATTCAGAAAAATTGATTGTTTCATCATATAGTCTGGTCAGGCAATAAAGGGCGCCGCCCGGGTTAAGCCGCGAACGGAGGAGCGAAAACTCCCTGGCCGGCGAGCGAAAATGCTCGATCACTTCGGAGCAGGCGATATAGTCGTAGCTTCGGCTCAAAAGTTCCCGGTTATCGTCAAAAAATGGGTCATACGAAGCCGCATCATAGCCTTTTTCCCGCAAAAGAGTTGAAACGATCGCGCCGGGACCGGAGCCAAAATCAAGTCCCCGGTCTCCCGGCTTAAAGCGCTCGGTTATTGCCGTTATTATCGGCGAGACATACTCGCGATAATCGGGGTCGGTCGGGTCGTTATGATGCAAATCATAGCGCTTTTTCTCTTCGGCTGGTGAGAGGTCATTCTCCGGATCACGAAAGACCGACCCACAGCTATTGCACCTATAAAAGATCGTCCCGCGATGTTCCTGGAAAAGATCGGCGGCAGAAGAACATAGGGGGCAAGTGATTTTCATACAATATTCTACTACTTTGATGGCTATTCGCCATCAATCGATACGAAGTTTTGTCTCCTTAGGCTTTTGGGCTATCCGCAACCATTGCTTAACCCCTTCTTGTTTGCTGGGTGTCCATTTTCTTTTTCTACAGCAAAAAAGAAAATGGACGAAAAGAAAACGCCGGCGCATTTCGATTTTTCTCAAGGTAAGCGAAATGCGCGCCCATCCGGAACTTCTATTCTAATCCAGTGCCATTATTAAAGTATTTGCCTCACATAACACTGGGACAAACCGCTCTTTAGGCGTTTAAAATCAAATATGGCCTTCAAGGGGTTTCTTTAGCGGGGGCATTCTGAAGGCCGGGATCCTTAAGGGGGACCCCCTTATGCAGTTTCCCTGCCGGCAGGCAGGTCGCGGGTTTCCTTTCTCTTTTAACCGCGCAATTCATTGCGCGTTTAGCATGGCTGGTTTAGCAGGCAACGGCGGACCGTGTCGTTGGTTATCCAAGTAGCTTATAGACCAGCATCGCCGGCCAGACCATCGCCTTTAGGATGCCGTAAACCCCGTTCCAGAAACTGGTCGAATGCTGAATGTAGTAGACCAAGGCGCCAAGAAAACCTAAACCGTAAATTCCCCCGCAATCTTTCATAATAATCCCTCCCGCTACTTAACGATGCACTTGGTCGGGCACTTGGCGATCGCCGGGGCTGGGTCAACCCCTTGAGCGGAATAATCGATAACCGCCAAATTATCAACCACTTTGTAAACCTCGGGGACCGCCTTTTCACATATTTTACAACCGATACAACCGACCGGACAGATCTTGCGGACCATCGCGCCCGGATCTTTTGACGAACAGGCGATCACCGCGCCAAAATCGTGCGGCACAATGGAGATGATCCGGCGCGGACAGGCGGCAACACATTTGCCGCAGGAAGTGCATTTATCAGGGTCGACCTTCGGCAGGCCGCCCTCCATGCTGATCGCGTCAAAGGGACAGACGCAGAAGCAGTCGCCAAAGCCTAAACAGCCAAAGCCGCAAGCCAGTCCCCCGCCCCGCAATTGATGAGCGGCCGAACACTTGGCCACCCCTTCATAGCGGGCGAGCTTTTTCCGGTCTTTGGTCGTGGCGCCGCAATGGACGGCGGCAATTTTCTTATGGTAATCGCTCGGTACTTCGACCCCCATGATCGAGCCGATCTTTTCGGCCACTTCCTTCCCGCCGACGACACAACCGCTGATCACGATCTCCCCAAGGGCGACCCGTTCCGCAAAATTATAACAACCGGCCGCGCCGCAGGCGCCACAGTTGGCCCCCGGCAGGATCGCCGCGATCGCTTCAACTTTTGGATCGACCTCGACCCTGAAATGATCGGCCGCCATCCCAAGCAGGGCAGCAAAAACAAAGCCGAGCAGGCCTAAAACCATGATCGAAGCTAAAAATATCATCATAACCCGAACATCCTCGTGAAGCCTAAAAAGGCGAGAGACATCAGCGCCGCGGTAATAAAGGCGATCGGATATCCCTGGAACCATTTGGGGATCGGCGCCAGCGCCGTCCGTTCCCTAACGTAAGCGAACAATATAATGGCCAATGAATATCCGCCGGAGACCCCAAGTGAATAAACCATCGATTGGATAAAATTGTATTTGTAATCGATCGCCAGAAAAGCAACCGCCAGAATAGCGCAATTGGTGGTAATAAGCGGCAGATAAATCCCCATTGCCCGATAGAGGGCTGGGATCGCTTTTTTAAGATAAAGCTCTTCTAGCTGTACCAGCGAAGCGATCGTCAAGATAAAGACCGCGGTCCGTAAAAATTCCAGGTGGAGGGGGGCAAGGACCGTATTGTAAGCGATCCATGAAATAGCGGAAGAGACGGTCATCACGAATATTACCGCCGAGCTCATCCCGATTGAAGTATCCAGCTTGGTCGAAACCCCAAAAAACGAGCAAAGCGCGATGAACCTGATCAATAAAATGTTATTGATCAAAAAAGCGGCAAAAAATATGCCTAATAATTCGCTCATTGGACCCGGTTCTCCACTTTATTGAGCAGAGCCATAAGAAAACCGATCGTAATAAAGGCTCCCGGCGGCAAGATCATGACGGTAGCGGCGGCCAGCTGGTTGAATAATGGGTAGCCAAAAAGAGAACCGGCCCCCAGGATTTCTCTGACTGAACCGATCGAGAGCAAAGCCATGGTAAACCCAAGGCTCATTCCGATCCCGTCAAAAACTGAATTTAGGACCGGGTTCTTGTAAGCAAACGCTTCCGCCCGGCCCAGGATAATGCAATTAACCACGATCAATGGGATGAAAACACCCAGCGACTTGTGAAGTTCCGGCGTGTATGCCTGCATCACATAATCAATGATCGTCACAAAAGTCGAGATGATAATGATAAAGATCGGGATCCTGATCTGGTCAGGGACAAATTTGCGAATCGCCGCCACTACCAGATTGGAAAATATCAAAACGAAAGAGGTCGCCGCTCCCATCCCGATGGCGTTGATCGCGCTGGTTGAAACCGCCAGCGCGGGACAAAGCCCGATCATCAACCGAAGTACCGGGTTTTCACCGACCAGCCCGCGGTTTAGTTCGGTTAAAAGTTTCATGGTTTTACCTTTCCAAATAGTTCAAGGGCCTGACGGACACCTTTGCAAACCCCGTTGCTCGAAATAGTCGCTCCGGTAACCGCGTCAATATCTTCTTTGGCCTTAATTTTATCGCCGACTGATTTACCGGAAAATTGCTTTAAAAACTTTGGGTTCAATATGTTTGTTCCCAATCCGGGGGTCTCTTTATTGCTTATGATCTTGACCGCGATGACCTTGCCCCCCTTATCTAAACTAACCATCATTTCGATCGCGCCGCCATAACCCGCGGGATTGACGGGAAAAACATAGCCGACCGTCTCTTTGCCTTTTCTAGCCAGATAACATCCCTGGGACCCGGGAGTAAAAGAATCGGCGGAAATGACTTCGCCCATCGAGCGTTTAAACGATAAAGCGGAATTCGCCGCGATCATCGGCCTGGTCAGGTTATAAACATAAGCAAGGGCTCCGGCGGAGATCAGGCAAAAGATGGTCAGGACCGCCGCCAATTTAAGATTTTTTAGCATTTTTTTCTCCGTATATCCGAGGCCGGCTGTATTTGTCGATCACCGGAGTCATAATGTTCATTAGTAAAATGGAGTAATTAACCCCTTCCGGAAAACCGCCAAAAAAGCGGATCAAGACCGTGATCAAGCCGCAGCCAAACCCAAAGATCAGCCGCCCTTTGGTCGTGACCGGGACGGTCACGTAATCAGTCACCATAAAGACCGCGCCAAAAATCACCCCGCCGGTCAGCAAATGAAAAAGTGGATCGTGCCCCAAAGTGAACGACAACAAAAAAACCGTGCCGATGAAGGCTACCGGAGCGGGCCAGTCGATCACTTTTTTCCAAACCAGGAAGGCGGCCGCCAGCAAGATCATCAGGATGGAGGTCTCGCCAAGAGAGCCGGCCCGATTTCCCAAAAAGAGATCAAGATAGCCGGGAACATTTTCGCCGATCCTGGCCAGATAAAGGGGGCTGGCGGTCGTCACCGAGTCGAACGGCCTGGTCCAAAGGGTCATGGCGACCGGCCAGGAAGCCATCAGAAAAGCCCTCCCTGCCAGAGCGGGATTAAAGATGTTAAAACCGAGCCCGCCAAAGAGGCATTTGACGACGACCACGGAAAAGACCGCCCCGACAGCCGCCATCCAGAGGGGAAAGGTCGGCGGCAGGACCAGGGCAAGTAAAACCCCGGTGATCAAAGCGCTACCGTCGTCGATCGTCACTTTTTGTTTGGCCAGCCGCTGGAAAGCGGCTTCGGCGGCGACCGCCGAGACGGCGGTCACGGCCACCAAAAGAAGGGCCTGGAAACCAAAAAAGAACGTCCCCGCGGCGACCGGAAAGATCAGCGAGACGGCAAACCAGCGCATCAGGCTTTTCGCGTCGGCCGCGTCGCGCAGGTGCGGCCCGTTCTGGATGATTAAATTGTTTTCGTTTATCGGCATACCGCTTTTTTCTCCGCTAGTTTTAATTCCCGGACGGCATTTTTGGCCAGTTTAAAATATTGGACCAGTGGGATCCGGCTCGGACAAACAAAGCCGCAACAGCCGCACTCAATGCAGTCGATCACATTGTAATCATAAGCCCCTTGCCAGTTGCCGGTCTTGGCGTATTCCGCTAAAAAGTTCGGGGTCAGACCGATCGGACAGGACCTGACGCACCGGCCGCAGCGGATACAATTCCCTTCGGGTTCAACCTTAACTTCCTGATCGGTCAGGAGCAAAATGGCGCTGGTCGCTTTGACGACCGGGACTTGAGCGGTCGGCACCGCGATCCCCATCATCGGCCCCCCCATGATCAATTTGACCACGTTCCCCACGGTTCCGCCGCACTGTTCGATCAGTTCGGCAAAGGGGGTCCCGATCTTAACCAATAAATTCTGCGGCTCCTTGATCCCCGGCCCGGTCACCGTCACTACCCGTTTGGTCAACGGAAGCCCATGGGTCACCGCTTCGGCCGCTGCGGCGGCGGTCGCCACGTTGCAAACCACCGCTCCGACATCGGACGGAAGTCCGCCGGAGGGGACCTCACGATCAAGCAGGGCTTTAATCAGCATCTTTTCCCCACCCTGGGGATATTTGGTTTTGACTTGAACGACCGAAACACCCCCTCTGACCTTGAGACCTTCAAAATTGACCGCTTTATAAGCATCAAGCTTGTTGCTTTCGATCCCGACCACGATCTTTTCGGCGCCAACCGCTTTGGCCAGCGCCCGCGCTCCCAAAATTATCGCGGCCGCTTTTTCCACCATCACCCGGTGGTCGGAGGTGATGAACGGTTCGCACTCACAGCCATTGACCACGACCGTGTCGACGGTTTTTCCCTTGGGGACTGCCAGCTTAACATGAGTTGGAAAGGCGGCGCCCCCCAAGCCGACCAGCCCCGCTTCTCTGATAATTTTTCTGATCTGCTCCGGAGCAAGCTCTTCCAGTGTCCAGCGGCTCCCGGGACGGGTCACTTTGTCGACCGCGTCGGTCGCCTCAATAACAATGGAAGGGATGTCGTAATCGCAGGCATTGGGATAATATTTGATCTCGGTCACTCGTCCGGAGATGGGGGCATGGATCGGGGCGGAGACAAACGCGGCTGAATCGGCGATCTTTTCCCCTTCGCTCACCTCATCCCCGACTTTGACCAGCGGTTCACACGGACAGCCTAAATTTTGCTGGAGGGGCAAGATAACCTTGCGGGGAGAGAGGGCTTCCTTGATTGGTTTGGCGGCTGATCGTTCCTTACTGTCTTGGGGATGGATCCCGCGGCTGAAAGATTTCATTTCAGCTATATTATCATTTTATTTTTTAACTTGTCAATTTCCGCGCCAGCCAAGAGATTAAGGGGTCGACCCCGCTATTTGTTTTGCAGGACAAGGGAAAGAGCGGGGCCCGCTCGTTCAATACCCTGACCCGGGAGGTAAAGGTCTCCAGGTCAAAATCGACCTGGCCCAGGAGATCGTTCTTGTTTATGACGATCGCGTCGGCGCTCTGAAAGACGGCCGGGTATTTTACCGGCTTGTCATCACCTTCAGGAACGCTCGCCACTACCAGCCGCAGGCTCTCTCCCAGGTCATACTCGACCGGACAAATTAAATTGCCGATGTTTTCAATAAAAACGATCCCGGGACCGGTTAGCGCCAATCGGTCTAAAGCTTGACCGATCATCGCGGCGGTCAGGTGGCACCCGCCATCGGTATTGATCTGGACCGCGGGAAAGCCGGCCGCTTTGATCTTTTCGGTATCGATCGACGAGGCGACATCCCCTTCGATCACGCCAACCTTCAGTTTTGGGGAAAGGGCATTTAGCAGTCGGAGGAGGAGACTGGTCTTTCCCGCACCCGGAGAAGCGAGCAGATTGACCGCGGCCAGCTCCAGCCCGGCCAGTTTTTTTCTGACCGCCGCCGCTGTTTGATCATTGGTCGCGAAGATCGATTTTTTTATTTGAATTTTCATTTACCAAATACCACCAAAGGATATCCTATGGACATTGGACCTTGATAATTCCTGGGAAACATAGCCGTAATCAACGATCACGTGACCGACCACGAAACCGACCCCAGCGGTCAGACCGCTGGCATTATACCCGGCCCTAAATGATAGTCCGCGATCGGACCACTCAAAGCCGGTCGCAACCTCCGGAGAATAATTTGATTTAACAGTTTGGCTGACATCAACCGCCACCCGGCTTTCGGACCAAGGAAACCAGCTCAAGCCCAGCCGCGCCTTGGGCGGAACGTTTTCGACTGTCCCGGTCCCCCACTGCTGGGTATTGACCAGCTCGTCGATCTTAAAACCAAGGGTAACAGGGTACGGTAGACGGGACACGGAAGAGGAATTGCCAAATCTAATCATTATCCCAGGGGTTAAAGAGTAGCCCCAGCCGCTCCCCCCACTGATCCCAAACATCTCGGAGCTTAGATATTTCGCCGTCAGACCAAAGGCAATATGGTCGTTAAGCTTTTTTCCGAAAGAAATGAGATAAGCGTTAGAAAAGTAACTAAACAGGCTGATATCCTGAACTTCGTTGTGAATATCAACCTCGCTAGATGTTTGGGCTATATTCCCCAGCCCAACCTGAATCCAGGAAAGACCGATTGTCCCACCCAGAGCCGGAGTCACATAACTAAGATAGTAATGATCGGCGTCGGTCGAGAGCCTGGTTTGACTGCAGGTGATCTCCTGGCTGGTAATAAACCCAAGACCGGCCGGGTTCCAGTAAGGAGCGTCGGCGTTATCGGCAATGGCGGTAAAGGCTCCTCCCATTGCCAGCGGACGAGCTCCGACGCCAGCATTGAGGACGGCGATGTCGGTACCGGATTGGCCAAGGGCGAGAACAGCTGTAAGCGATAAGCCGTAAGCAATGAGCAAGAGAAATACAACTTTCTTCATTTGAGCACCGCAATTTTGCCGCGTCCTCTGACGGTCCTATCCCCTATCCGCGCCGTGACCTCGAAGGGGTAAATTCCATTAACCACCAGATCGCCTCGACCATTCCGCCCATCCCAGGAAACATCGTTATACTTTTGCCAAACACTGGTTCCTTCGCCGTTGGTCGTCCCGTCAAGCTCGGTAACCAATGAACCAGTTAGGTCATAAATCCTGATCTTGACCTCATCGGCGTCAGACGAGAGCCGGTAGCGGATCTTGGTCTCTTCCCGGTTCGGGTTGAAGGGGTTTGGATAATTGGTCACTCCGACCAGGGTCAGTTCCGGCTGAACCCGGAAGCTCCAGCTCTCCGAAGTTGCCGCATTGGTCGGAAAAAGAGCGGTCACTCTCCAAAAGTAGTCAGTGTTCCGCTCCAGCCCCGGGTCAAATTCGTGGATCGCGTAGTTGTAGTAATAGAGTTCGCTATCTGCTTTATCCTGGGTCCCAGTCCCGGCCGCTTTACTGAAAGTCTGGTGGTCAATCGTAAAGCTATCGTTCTTGGCGACCTCAATCCGGTACTCGGTCGTCTCCGCCTTGTGATGCTGCCATTCAAAGACCGGTCGGATATTCTGTACGTTTTGCTGATCCCTGGCCGGGGCTATAAGGGAAGGA
This sequence comes from candidate division WOR-1 bacterium RIFOXYB2_FULL_45_9, assembly GCA_001771575.1. Classification (GTDB taxonomy): domain Bacteria; phylum Margulisbacteria; class WOR-1; order O2-12-FULL-45-9; family XYB2-FULL-48-7; genus XYB2-FULL-45-9. Next base: position 801,748 of record MEUD01000001.1, read on the forward strand.
GATTCGAGGGTAGCGGCGGCCATTATTCCTTTCGTAATCGCGCTTGCTCCTAATTTTGTTCCGGTAATGGGGGCAAAATTTATCGGGATCTTCTGGAAAAACAACTCGTCAAATTGCCCAATATTTATTATCCAAGCAATATATGAACTATTATTATTTTCAGCACAAATAGCCACATCAGTCGCGTTTCCCCCGTTAAACACTTTTACCGGACCATAAATATCATTACCAACTATTCGCTTATAATATATATTGCCATTTGAAATCGAAACAATATGTCGATAATTGTCAATTGAATAATTAGCGCTCTTTGGAACGATCCCTGATCGAGGATTAACAGCCGCTGAAACAATCTTTGCCTGATATTCCTTCCCACATCCCTTTTCATAATAAGGGTTATTGTCAGGCCCATCATGCCATTGCAAGGTCATATAATCCTGGGTACTGATATCAAAGCCGGTTATCTCAACTAGGACATTGCTGTGTTGTAATAATCGCTGATCATCCAGCAAGTTAATATCAATATTCCTTGTTATTGCATTATTTCCAATATTATCAACGGCACCAATCTCGATCGAATAGCTCCCCTCGTTCTCATAGTCGCCGCTGTTATTCGTCCCGTCCCACGACACATAATAACCGCCGCTTCCGTTGCTATTAACCGTCAAGTTTTTAACTATAGCGCTTCCGAATCTAACAACCGAGGAGATATTGCCGATCGCGAAACCGGAGCTTGGAGCGCCATCGCTCGCCGTAAAATCGACCCGAGCGCCGCTGTCAACATAAGGGTTAAAAGTAATTGCCAACGTTTGAATGATATTGATTACCGGCGGAATGTTATCGATCTTTATCGTTATTTTTGTTTCCGCGTAGTTGCCAACTTCGTCGGTCGCGGAAAGTCTTATGTCGTAATCACCATCAACACCGGCAGTGTTCCAGGAAGTTATTGTCCCGCTTATCGGATAACTATCTTTTTTGATAACCGTCCAGGTATTTGACCCAAATGGCGCGTAGTCAACTTTATAAGCGCCAGGGTTAGTATCAGTCGCGCTGCCGGCAATAATGATCGATCCTTTAATCCATTCATTCGCGGCCGGCGCTGAAATATTTACGGCCGGCGGCGTTTTGTCAACTAATATCCGATAATAAGTATCCTCTCCACCCAATGGCTTATATGCACCATAGCCGGCTTTTCTGGAATCAAAGGAATTCCCGGCGGCGTCGGTCGCGGTATAGTAATAGTAGTAATAGCCATCATGTCCGGTCGGTTCCCACTCCTGATTGATAACCAGGTCACCGGTTTGCGGAGGAACTGCCGTCGCTCCAAAGGTCTTCACCAAACCGCCGCCGGCATTCACGATTTTGATCTGCCAATTGTTTATCCCCGAAATCGCGTCCGCGCCGCCATTGAAATCGGCCATGACCCCAAGTAAAGTAGTTGTCGGATTATTGACCGTAACCGGCGGGGGTTGAACGACCGACTTAATAACAGGGGCGGCGGAATCCAACACAATCTGGTCGGCAAAAAGAGCGGTCGAATAATTCCCCGCCCTGTCCATTAGTCTCACCCGCGCCGTCTTGGTCCCGTCTCCGGCCGAAAGCGTCCAACTTCTCCCCACCGCGTAAGCCTCCCAGGAGGACCAGTTGATACCATCAGGGCTGAAGCTCATCTGGTCGACCCCCGAGGTTGGATCGCTGGCGGAGACGAACACCTCAACGGTCAAAGAGCTGGTAAAATCAGGGTTACCCGCGTTGACGATCACGCTTCCATCAGGCGCTAAAGTATCAGCGACAACGCTGACCGTTTGAGCCGTTGAATTATTTCCAGCCTCATCGATCGCAATGATGTTAAAGTAATATTCTCCGTCGCCAAATCCGCTTCCATTTGCCGCGCCGACATAACCGGTCGCGCCGGAGCCGTCCCAGAGGGCGGAACAGCTTCCGCTCGTCCGCCAAACCTCTGAAGTCAGGCTCTTCACTAAATCGTTCCCTTTAAAAACCTCGACCGCGACTTTAGCCCGGCCGGAATTATCGCTCACTTCATAGGTACAAACAGTTGTTTTACCGGATGAGTTAGTTCCGCCGGGAGCAAAATAATATGGCGTTGCTAAAACATTTTTAACCTCGGGCAAGGAGTTGTCGACCGTCACCTCTCCGGTCAACGGAGGTAGGTGATTGCCGGCATAATCTTCAAGATCGATCGCGAGCCAATACTTCCCATTGGCGGCATAAGAACCGTTGTTATCCTTGCCATCCCAATCCTCCCAGGAGAGGGTCCCAGATTGGGCGACAGCGTCAGTCGTAATGGTCCGGACCAGGCTGGTCATGGCGCTATCGCCATAAACCTTAAGGGAATACTTGCCGACCGGCTTGGTGTCTATGGTCACCCCCATCGCCTCGATCCTCTCCGCCGCCGGAACCGTCGCCGGATTTAAAGAGAGATCGACCATAAAGTAGAATCGAGCCCGTTTTTGGAACTCTTGGCTGTTGCCGTTTGGCGAAATGACTTGTGGATCGGGATTATTTGTCACATCGGAAGCCTCAAACTGCTCCGGAGAGCGGAGAGTTAAAACATTGTTCTGGACCCAAACAGTTCCACCCCATTTTCGGAGAGTGGCGTTCCCCAGACTGTCTTCACCTTCGACAATAAAGGCGTATTTGCCGGGATCAACATAATCACCGCCAGCCATTTTCCCGTCCCAATTAACCTGGTACTGCTGACCACCGCTCTGCCATTGGCCGGCTATCAGCGTTGTCACTAAATTTGTGAAATCGGTTTTTTGCTTATTGGGATCGAGCCGATAAACTTTAACCGAGACCAGGGTGTCTTCAGTCAACATGTAATACAGAGTGGTAGCGCGCGGACGGTCGCTCCCATCAGGGTTGGCATTGGTCGAGAAGCTCCCCGGGTTGGCGATCATCCCCTCTTCACTGGAAATAATGACCATCGGGTTGGTGACATCGACCGCAAAATCCTTGGTCAACGAAGTGATCGTTCCCAATCGGTCTTGAATGGTAATTTTGGCGTAATACTTGCCGGTCGGAAGAAGCGAGCCGCTCGACAAGCCCGCGGCAGGATAATTGGTCCGGCCGTCGTAAACATAGGAGTAGCTCCCGGAAGAGCGTTCCAGTCCGGTTTCAAAAAGTATTTCGCCGTTTGCCGAAAGGACCGACAAAAGGACGCTCGGTTCTCCTTCGACAACGTAAAACGGTGGATAGATGACTGAATAATTGATCGTCATAGTTTCATTATTATCGTCGCCATTGGGAGAAAAGGCGGCTGGATTCAAAGTGAAATCAGGGGTGATCTTTCCACCCGCCGCTTCGAGCCTGCCGCTCGCCTCGACTTTTACCCCATCCGCGTCGGTCGCCGTTATTTGGTAGTGGTATTCGCCGTCCGGGACATATGTTTCAGCCGACGAAAGGACAATTGATTTTCCATCCCAATAGAATGAATAGCTCCCCGACGATTGTTCGTCATTTTCTGCCAGGCGTCGGATAGTGGTCCCAATGGCATTAACAACATCAACGTTAACAATGTAAGGCGGGGTTCCGCCGCTAAGTTGATAGGCAATCCGGATGGTATCGGTATGACCGTCGCCGTTCGGGGTAAAGATCGCCGGATCGGCAAGATGGTCCAAGATCGTGGCGGCCGCGAAAGCGAATTTCTCGGAGGCGGTCGCTTCATTTGAGGATCGATCGACCGCCCTGACCGTCACCGTCCCTCTGTAGCCGACTGCTTCCTCATCGAAAATCAGCTTATATTCCCCGGCGGTTTTAGCTTCGCAGGTCATAAGCGGGGCGGCTTTGCCATCATCGCAGGTAAGGGTGACATCGACGGTCGAGTCTTCGGGGACCATGAAGGTGACGGTCGCTTGTTTGCCGTCGATCTGGACCGGCCGGAGAATAACGGTCGGCGCGGTCCCGTCGACCCGGACAGTATTGCTTGCTTCCGCAGAAATTCCGTCCGAGCCAATAACAGCCAGTTTGATCAAATAAGAGCCGTCGCTGACTTTTTCCCCATCCCCTCCCCTGCCGGACCAGTAAACAGCATGTTCCCCTTTTCCCTGGGAGGCATCCTTTAGAAGAGTTGTGACGATTTGTTCACCGGTTATCGCCAAATTGACCTTAAGGTCGTCCCGGGAAAGATAGTATTTTATCGCGGCGCCGGACGCCGGAGAAAAAGGGTCCGGCTCGGCAAAAAGATATGAAATAAGAGTTGGCGCCCGGTCGACAACGATCGCTTTAATCTCGGAGGTAACGCTGTTGCCGACCCAGTCTTCGGCATAGATATAATATGAATAGTTTCCACCGAGAAGTTCATTGCTGTTCCCGCGGCCATCCCAGCTCCAGCTCCCGCTGGAGAATGACAAATGACCAATGTCAAATGACAAATTGGGATATTGAAATTTCTCGGTCTGACTTTCAGCATTCTTGAAGAGCTCGCCGTCTTCGCGATAAATCCCAAGCTTGACCGCGGAGGGTTCGCTCAATTTATACCAAAAATCGGTCGTATCTTTTACCCCATCATCGTTGGGGGTGAACGGGTTTGGCGCGGCGTTCAAACCCAAAACCTTTGGCGGAGTAAGGTCGATCACGGTCTTGACCATGACGTTCTCGGAAATATTCCCCGCCTCATCGATAGCGTAACCAACCACGGAGTATTCTCCGTCTATTAAATTTGCAGGATTTGGGACCTGGGAATAAAGGGCCCAAAGGCCGGTCGCGTCATCCCGGCGATACAGCTTAAACCCTTCATTTGACCAATTGACCTTAAGCTCTTTTCCCGCCGGAAGCGGCGCGTCGATATTGATCAGGTCGCTTGATTCCTTAACTCCCAGGTAGATCTTTCCTTTTTCATTGATCGTCATGAGGAAATCGACACTATCGTATTTTCCATCGCCGTTAGGGGAAAAAGCGTAGAGATTTGGAACAATACCAACCGTTGGCGGGGCGGTATCCTTCATGACCATGACATCGCCACAGGTTAAAACATCGGGATTCCCTTGGGGATGAGAAGTCACGTAAATGTAATTAGCTCCTTCCTGTAATAGGGGAACATTCTCAAAACGGAAATTGCCGTCCTCATCGGCCACCTCACCCTCATCCACCATCGCCTTCGGCGACGGTCCCCCTTCTCCCGCTGTGGCGGGAGAAGGCCGCACAATCAGATTTAAGACCGAGCCTGGCTCTGCCGTGCCGTAAATAGTCACGCTGTTTTTATTGGTAACATAACGATCAGCCAGGACGATCGGCGCGGAAAGCTTAAATTTGCCGGGAAGAAGAGCGTAGGTCGAAAAATGGTCGAGAGCTGCGTAAAAGACATATTGCTTTTCGCCGTTATTCTCTTCGATCGTCTGCTGGTTGTCGGAAATTATCTGCAGATCCCCCGCCTCCGTCACCTGGTGGATATTCCAGGGAAGATTTTTCGGCTCCCCTTCTCCGCTCCAGGCGCCAAGTTCTTTTAACTCGTCAAAGGTATAAATAAAACGGAGGGTCGGCCGGAGGTCAACCCCTTCGAGGGAACTGACCGTAAATTTCCAGGGCGAAGGTTTTATCTCCACGATCGGCCCGGAGGTCAAAATAATCGGCTTATTGCGGATCTTAATTTCTTTCATCGTCACCGGAGTAACCGTCGCCAGCTGGTCGCGATCGCCAAACGCGCGAGGGGGGAATTTGAGCTGGGCTCGTTTGTAGGCGCTCCAGGCGTCACCGCCCGTCTCTTTTTTGATCAGCGTACCGATTGAAACATTTTGGGTGGCGATAAAACTGCCGGAGCGGAGCAGGACCGTGTAATCGCCGCTTAAGCGGGAGACGTTCCACCAGGCCAGACGTCCGCTGGTCGGGGCTTCGTCAAACGATTGAGCGATCGACTGCCAGCTCTTGCCGTCGTAATATTGCAGTTCATATGGGCCGGGAGCCTGGCCGGTAATTTCCACGAAACGGGATTCGGAAGCATCAAGCTTTAGCTTGAGGGCGAGGGTATCGTCCAAACGCCTTTCTCCGGCAGTGATCCCTTCAAGAACAATATCTTTATTGATCGCGCCGCTTTTATCTTTTATTAATACATCCCAGCGATCGATCTCAAGATGAGGGTTATCGACCGGACTGTCAAAGTTGTCCGGCTCCCAGGGATCTCTTTTTAAGAAAGTCTGTTTTGCTGCGGCCGCCGACCGGTAATCATCGGCAACCTGGTAAGCGGAAGAGAGCTTAAGGAGGCGTCTCGACCGGAAAGCATCCGGATTGAACGCGAGAGGGAGGCTCCTAAGATAACCCCGGCTAGCGAGCAAATTTGTATCGTCGGCAGTCGTCCAGGGGAAGCCGCTTATATCCTGGTCCTCGGCGTTAACGACCGCGCTGGGGGCGGAAGATGACAGAGAAACCATGATCCCCGGTGTGTTGCTCTCGACCTGAAATAACTTGTCGTAGACATAATTGGGCAAAGGGAGGAGTTGATCGACCGCCTGGGAACTCCATTCTCCCCGTTTTGAAGTTTTATTGTAATAAACCTGTCCGGTAAAAACAGCGGAGTTATTTTGGTCGATCCGCCGCTGGTTGACCTGGGAGAGATCAAGTTTCCACCAGGTCCCGGCGATAGTCGGACCGGTATAATTTTGCGGCTCGCCGCCAAGCTCCTTGTCCAGCTTTCTTTGTTGAGCGGTCTGACTGGCAACAGCGGTGGCATATTCGCTTTCCCGCCACGGCCAGCTGAAGATAAAGGGAGATTGAGGGTTGCCGTCGTAGAGATAAACCAGGTCGGTGTGGGCGGTAACGATCGTGGAGCCATCGGAAAAATCAAGGCCTCCCCGGTTGCCGCCGGCCTGGTCCGGATAAGTGATCGGAATAAATTCAAAGTATTCTTCGGAGAGGTAGCTGTCGTAGCCGGCTGATGACGCGAGCGAATCTTTATAGCCCAAGAGGCTTGCCTGTTCGCTCATCTCTTTAAGTTTTGCGCTCCGGTCGCTCCAGGAAGTAAGTCCGGCAAACTCCGCTTCGATCTCGTTTTTCGGCTTGTAAGGGAGATCGGGTTTAGCGTCGGGATCGTCAAAAAACTTTTTCCCGGGGAAGCCCAAGCCCCGATTGATATCCGTTAAATACTCGGAAAAATCCTTCCGCTTCTCCTCATTAGCGTTAACAAAACCGAACCAGGGGACAAAACGGTTGGTGAGGCGGGAATAGGGAATTTCGCCATCCAGCGAAAGTCTAACAATTATTTTGGGTTTTGCATTATCTGTTTGTTTGTTTATCAACTTAATTTTAAATATCCCTTTTTGTGTAGAAAAAGTACTTAAATTCTTCTCAAGCACATTCCATTGCGCTCGTTGATAATCGTTCATTTTGTCAAGTAAAAACTCGCTTTCGGAATGGACTTCTACTAAGGCATCAACACCGGTTATTCCTTGCCAATCCCAATCGGCAGCATTGAGATTAAATGTTAGCTCATATACTGGGTTATCCTTAGATAATTCAAATATTTTAAAATCAGATTCGCTGTCAATAATCGTATAAGCTTGACCGTTATCTAAACCAAACATATCTTTTGACGGTCGATAACAATGCGATTTAAATTTAACCTTAATTTTCCCAAATACCCGATTAAACCCCCGATGCATCAGTCCGGCGAAAGGCACATATGGATAAGCGGTTATTTTTTGTTTGCCAAAGGCGGTCAAAGTATAGGTCAAATCCTTGACCGGATGATAACTGCCATAACCTTTGGCTTCAAAATAGAAGGGAGAGTCACCGTCCGCCAACCAAAGATTGCCGACCTGCCGGCCAATCGGGTCAAGCTTCACTTGGCTTTCGTTTCTTTCAAACGAAACGACTTTTATCCCGTCAATAACCTCCGTCTTGGTCCCCGACCCGTCTTTGGCGGCGGCGATCAAAACGATCTTGTAATTTCCACTGGTCACCACCTGGGTCGAGTCACTGTTGGGATAATTCCCGGTCCACACCAGTCCCTCTTTCCCTACGGCCAGGCCGGCGACAAAATCACCGTTTTCTTTTTGAACCCGCGCGGTTATAAGGGCGTCTTTGGAAACGTTATAGAAAACGGAAACCCGGTCAGGGACAGAGAGTGAACTAAACTCTTTATTGGTCGCCTCTTTAACCTTCAATTCGAACGGCGTGGTCACATTAACCACCGCCTCATCGGAGGCTAAGCCGCGGCCATCCGCCCCTTCCGCGATCACTCTGACAATATAGGCGCCGTTGTCGACATAAGCGCCGGTATCCAAGCGACCATCCCAGGAAGTAGTAAGGGATAAGTTGTAAGTAGTAAGAGAGGAATGGGAACCCATTTCTGTCAAATTAATCAGCCTTTGATTGGCGACGTCGATCACCAGCGGCAGGAATTGCTGGGTCTGTTTGGTTATCCCCAGGTAGACATTATCAGCGTAGATCGAAGGAGATGGGTCTTCGTCAAGTTTGGGGGTGATCATCAACTGGCCACCGTCAGCGGTAAAGTCAAAGCCTTTTTCTCCCCCGGCAATCGTTGAGTCCCAAGAGATCATGTTGTGGGCAACTCTCACCCCTATCCCCTCTCCCCCACCAGAGGCGGGCAGGCTCGGGAGAGGGGTAATGTTCCCTCCAATGGTGATAATATTTCCCGTGAACTTATGACTTGAACCATCGGCCGACCAACGAATATGATAACCGGCTTCATCGCTCCAGATAAAATAACCAAGATCGGTCCCCGGCTTATAATCGGGTTTGCCGACAAACGGCGCCCCGGCGATGTTGGGGAAGTATTTGAAGAAGACGACCTCACCCCCCTCACCCACCGTCCCGCCTGCGGCGGACGGTCCCCCCTCTCCCGCTGGGGCGGGAGAGGGCCAAGCCCTGGGTTTAATGATTTCGACATAGACATTGGCTGGTTTGACGCTATTGATGAAACCTATCGGCAGTTTTACTGAATCATCGGCTCGAAAATCAACGTTTGACGCAAGGGGGTTGAGGTTAACGTATGGGGAGGTCGCCATGGTTGAAGCGAATGAATTATTATTGACTTTGACGACCCTGGTCGCGGCGAGCGACTCGCCGTTCTCTTCATCAACCACCACCATGATGGTGTATTCCCCATTCTCCAGCCCATTGGTGTTGAAGTATGCCAGGGTCGCGTCATTTTGCAGAGGGCGCAAAGAAACATTGGAATTCCCGCTCGCCCGGTTGATAAGGGGGACTTCGAGGGCGGCGGTCGAAAGCACGGAAGCCTGCGACAAGATCGTCGCGGCTTCCTGTTTCCCCTTCATATAGAATACCCGATACTGCTTAAACGGTTTATCGTTTGACCAGTCGGGGTCCATGGCGGTGCCGCGGATGGCGATTAACCCAAATACTTCCGCTCCATTTTCCGCCGGGAAAGAAATGACTGGAGCAATCCCGTCTTTAACACATGAAGAATACGCGGTCGCGCTGTTGCCGACATCATCGGTCGCGGTGATCTGGAATTTGTAGGAGCCTTTGGGGAGAGGGATCGAGGCATCAAGGGATCGAGCGGCATTCCAGGCAAGTTTGTTTTCTTCACTGATCAAACCGGAAGCGTTCTCAAAAAAGTCAACCTCCTGTCCGGTATTAACATTAAATACTTTTACTTTCACCTTGATCCCTTGATCCCTTTTATTCCCTTCCGCGTCGTTATTTTCCGACAATTGGTAAAATAGTGTTGTTTTATAAGCATTGGCGCCGATGTTGGTCAAAACATAGGGATTGGCGATCTGGCCGTAAATAACCGGCGGGGTCCGATCGATCCGGATCGCTTCTAACGTGCGGGGAGGACTTTCGTTCCCGGCATCGTCACGGGCAATCACTTCGACCCGGTAGAGGCCGTCTTCGGGTCCGGGATTGAAAGAGTTATTGAAGGGCCAGGAGTAAGAAGCGGGAAAGCTGTAAGCATTAAGCGGGAAAGCATTTGCTTGCGTTAAGTACGCCGTTATCTTTTTGTTCGATAAATTGTTGAGCTTGATGATAACCTGCGCTTTTTCGCTGACGTTAGCGGTCAATTTCATTTCGGTGTTTATCGAGGTCGTCGGATTAGGGGTAATGGCTACCTCGCCAATAGTCGGTGGAGTGGAATCAACGACAAGCGGCGTTTCGGCAACGGCAGAGTTCCCCGCCAGGTCGAAAGCTTTTATTTTAACAATATATTTACCATCAGGAAGCGAGGCGCCAAGGTTTCCAGGCACCAAGGTGAAAAAGTTTTCACCTTTGGATAACGAATCAGCGGTAGCAATATTTGTAACAAATACTTGATTACTTGATTCCTCGATGCCTTGATACCTATACAAATCACAGCGGACGGAGCGGAGGATGGGAGAGACTTCGTCGGTGGCTGACCAGCGGATCGTTGCCGGGGCGCGGGGACTGTATGGCATAAGTGGTGAAACTGCCAGACTGGGAGCGCCGGTGTCGACGAAAAAGCCCCAGGCCGCCTGCGCGGTCCCAACATTGCTCTCGGCAACAACAAGTACCTGATGCATTCCGTCGCTTAAGGGATGGTCTCCTTTCACTCTGACTATTGCTTTGGGATGATACGGATCGTTGATTATCTCAACCTCATACTCTACCTCCATCCCATCAACCAACACTCTTATAATTTTTACCGACTCCACTTCAAAGCTCCCGCTATACTCCGCTTTGTTAAACTCAACCGAGATCTCCGGGTTAGGCGTCGCGACATAATATTCCGGCAGAGGCTTAAATTGGCTTGGTTGCATTGGGATGGTGTTAAGGATTACCTTGAGAAGCTGGTTGGATTCATACCCGACCTTGTTCTTGGCTCTAAAAGCAATGACATTCTGCCCTTCGGCGAGCTTTAAACCGTCTACCTCAAAATTCCCCCATTCATCCATTTTGGGTACAGGCTTCCAGGCGGCGAAGTTTTCTGAACACTGGAAATATTGCATCTTACTCGGCATAAAATCGCGCAAGACCCCGCTTATTTTTGTCGGGGCTTCCTTAACCGAAATCGACGTCACTTTTTGTTCCTGGCCATCGATCACAATTGGCACACTGGTGTTTGATCGGTTGTCATAGGAATATCCCTTGACCTCCACCGGGTGAAAAGCGCTTAAAGTTGTCACCTTACCGTCACTTTCTTTGGTTTGGTTGGTTGAGAGGATAAAGGGAATTTCTCGAAGGCTGGTCGTACTCGTGCTTCCAATATACGAAGAGTCAAAAATTGCTTCTTCAAGCATCGTCGCTCCGGTTAAATCCTCTTCAAATGAGACTTTTACCGGCGGATCGTTTGTTCCTATATTCGAAGTTGCCTCTGTTATCATTGGGTGTCTTATAATAACTTTATCTTTCATTGCGTTATGAGCCATTATATAATCGGTAGCATCTTCCATCGGCAAACACGCGAGGCCGGCTCCTACAGCAATCCATATTGACACATTTCCAGGCAGAAAATAGGTTGCCGCTAATACGCTGTCAATAACTGTCCCTAAAACAGCAATTGAAGAGCTTCTAAAGGTGTATTCATATCTTTTTGCTTCTCTTAAGCTTGCAATCCCTTCTCCTTTTTGGCTCGCAACCGAAGAAACAAGGTCGCCATCGTCAAAAAAAGGATAGCCGGACATTACCGTCAATCCAATGCTTGATATCTTTTCTTCATAATTTCCCATATCTTTTTTGGTCAAAGCATTAGATAGCGCAGCGGTGAAACGCGTGACTACCACGGAATTATATACAAGCCCTGTTCCATCAGACACCCTGGTTGGCGTCGGAACCCCTTTTCCGGCTATTAAACTATACGAAGGCGCTTCATATATTCCTGGGACTTCTGATAATAAATTTAATTCATTTAAAAATGGCCCGTTCGGTTTTTGCTCCTGAACTATTGGTTGGCGAGCGTGTCTATCCAGTCCGGTTAGGGCTCCTTCAGTTAAAGCAGTTGAGGTCAACGCGGCTACCGCGTTGGAAGCCACAAACACCCTGGATGAGTAATCCCATGGAAATGCGCATAAGGCCAGCGCTGTCCAGGGGATTAGTATTCTTGCTCCCGCGTTTTCTTCCGACCAAATAGCCGCTTCTCCCGCCTGACTGCCAAGATGGGGAGTATCAATCGTTATTATCTTTTTTACGTTCCCCTCATAAAGTGGATTGCCATTTTCGTCTCTCCCCATCACGTAATAGCGAGCCGCGAGACCTCCAGCCGAGTGGCAGATTAAGATGAATTGAGAGGGAACCATTGAGTCGGGGACATCGGCAATTGTGTTATAGTCATCATGCGAATCCAGCCTTATAACATATTTCTTAAAATCCGACTTTGCCCATACAAACCAATCCTTAAGCTCCTTAGCCCAAGTTTTGATACTGCCAAATTTGTCTGAAAATTTATATCGGTAGACATGACCTCTTAATCCCAAACCGCCATCAGCAATAGATTTCTCGAGATATTCTTGAGTAGCCTTAAGACAATCTTCGCCATCTCCCGTACCATGGAGCATCAAGATTAAATAATTATTTAGAGATTCAACATTTCTATCCCGATCGGATACTAATTCAGCATTTGCTACACATGCCAAAACAACTAATAAACCAACCAAAACAATGTACTTAAACAGTCTCCCCACAGTCGGCCCCCATTATTTTATCTCCTTATAACCAGATCCATCGATACTTATAATCCAAATTCCACTTTTGTCATATTCATTCAGGTATATGCCGCCACAAACTTGATTGTTATCTGGTGATAGCTTGGGATTTGTCCATGTTTTAGGCGACAATTGTCCACTAAGACCATGCGTTATGGTATTTATAATTGTCTTGTTCAGCACATCAATTTTTAAAAAGCTCGTGCTATTACTTGTAAATATATAATTGCCATCAGAATAATATTGAGGGTATGCGCCTATGCTTTCGCTTGAAAGAGTTGTGGTTTCAATATTCAAGCCGTCTGCCCCGGTAAAAGCCAAACAATAGTAACCATTTATTGCATTCAAAAATGCTATTTTTGTTGAATATTTCCATGTGGGTTCAGCCGCATGAATTCCTGATATTTCAACTTTATTACTTCCATCAATATTCACGGAAAACAATGGGATAACACTATTAAAAGGTGTATAGGTTAATATCTCTTCCCGATAAACTAACTTATCCTCTTCCGGTCCCCAATCAAGCTCGGCAATGGCTTGAGTTGTTGGTTGAAAACTATAAACCTGGGTGTTATCTGACCTCCGAACAATATGAAAAGTCGAGGTATTATCAACATAACAAACATATGTCCCTTTGGGTGAAAAATATGGATAATATGAATACGGCAATATTGATTGATGAGTCCCATTAGTATCCATTGTCGCATAATAAGTGTCTTCGCCCGTCTTAATTGTCTTTTGCCCGCCAAAAAATAATCCTTGCCATTCATTTTTGTAATGGGACACAACCATCCTGGCGTAAATATTCCCCTCCGGTGTCCAGTTAGGATCGAAATATGATATTTCGTCATATACCGTCTCCCCACACCCTCCTCCTACAATCGCCAACCCAAAAAGAGCCGCCGCCAACAACATTAATCCAACCGCTTTTTTTATCGTCATTTTAACAACCACCCTTCTTGTTTATAAGCAATTTTTTTGCCAGGGGGAACAAGGAGACAAGGCACCTAGACGCCTTGAAACCTAGCAGTCTGACCATACCTAATATTATCATCCTTTTTCCCCAGAAATTGCAATCAATATTTCTTATAAGGTGGCGGGATTTCGACGGACACAAGGGAAAGGAATCAAGAAGCCAAGGCATCAAGGGGCCAAGGGCTTATTCCCCTTCTCGACACCTTGATGCCTTAATGCCTAGATGCCTCTCCCCTAAGGCCCTAATCAAAGCCGCCAGCATTCTTTCAATCTCATTTTGCTTCTCGAATAAATCATTAAACTTAGCTTGATTAAGATATTCTAGGTCTTTGGCCAACAACAATTGCGTTTCAAGTTCAGCTCCAGACGCGTAAGCAATTTTAAGGAACTGAATATATTGCCCCAAATACCTACGACCATACCCTTCCGCGATATTAAAAGGAATGGAAGCCGCCGCTCGCCTAATTTGTGATGTTAACCCATATTTCTCATCAGTCGGAAATTCTTTTGTTTCTTTATACACATCAAGCGTCAACACATATGACTTTTGCCATACCACTAGATCTTTGAAGGTTTTTATCATCGTTCTCTTTTCACCTCAATCCCTCGATTCCTCGATCCCTTGATTCCTTTCCTCACTAAACCAATCCGTTTGAAAGATGCTTCTCTATTGGGGACCCGGGTAAACCCAGGCCCCCAACGTAAAAACTACCTAAAAATTATAAATAGTAATTTATCCCAACCCCAATTTGCGAATTACTATACGCTGGCAGCCAACTCGCCGAAACCGTGTTGCTGGTTAATTCCACAAGAATCGAACTGTTTGGTAGCCAGGCATAAGACCCTCCAACTGTCACGCCAAGCTGGGTTGATGGCTCACTGCCGCCTGAATAATAGTTGCAATATCCGAAACCCACATATGGAGTAAAAGCGGAAAGCTTCTTGCTGATCTCAACCGCCGCCAAATATTGCGAAACAATGTTATTGGCAGTTACCGAAAATGAAGTGGCTGAAAAATTCATTGATTTATATCCAAGTCGGCCGGCGACCGAAATTGATGAATTGGCCCCTTCTTCCAAAAATTGGTAATTTGTCACTAAACCGATTGTGGCTACTGACATTGCGACACCGGTTGGCAAATTCCCCACATTTGAGGAAGCGGCAGTGAAATAAAGGTCCAGCTTGTCGGTCAATCCATAGCCGATATTTCCTCCCCAAGTCGACATATTCATATCATCTGAACCAATAGTTCCAACTTTTGAATCTTTGACATAATTCCCACTAACCGCAAATTTCCCTTGTCCAATCGGATCCCCGGTCGACATGATCTCCGCGGAAGCAATAGAGGCTATTAATACGATTAGCATTAAACTTGAAACAATTTTCATTTTATTTTCCTCCTAAATTTTATTTGAAACTGTTTTTTCTCTTTTTATTAGTTGATCACCTCCTTAAGCCACTTAAATATTTTTTAACCGGTACCGGAAATTAACCGCTATTGAGAAGAAAGAGGTGGTTTGCGATTTGTAGTAATCGTCAACTATTTCAAATTGCCAGGGCTCGTCATTATTGGCAGGGCCAAACCCAGCCAAGGTGCGCCAACCGGTCGCCATCCCCCCCGACATTGAAGAAAAATACGCGCCAACACCAAAGCCGAAATATCTTCCGTCATCTAAGCTGAATATCAGATCGTTGGTCACCGGCAGAACACCACACCTTGTCCCAAATAGGTAACCGACCGAAACTCTTGATTTTAGAGAAAACAACTGGTAGTCATGACTAAAACCGACCTGCACGCCGGAGTTTGACCCGTAATTATAATAGGTGTTTTCATCATGATAACTAATGGCAGAATAGCCAAGTTGCCATCCCCAACCAGGCGAGGATTGGAGCGCGTTTGGTCGCGCAATTTCCTCGACAATAGCCTCCTGGGATGGTTCAATCTCCTGATTTTTAGCAATTGACACCCACAAAACGGCTTCTTCGCTTACCTTCACTTCGATCATTTGAGAAAATATTTGCTGGTCAGCGCTATTCGCGGTTACCAGGTGCCGGCCGGCCTGAACTTTGGGCAAAGAAACCGGCGTCGCGCCAACATCGACCATATCCAAAGAGACCGGGATCGAGCCTGATTCTGAAGTGATAATTAATGAACCGTAGCCATTTGCCGCCAGGGTCGAAGAAGCCAAGAAAGCCAGAAAGCCAAGGATTAATACTTTTTTACTCAATTGAAATATCATCGATATATACCCCCTCATAATCAACACTTGAATCGGTCGCGTACCTAAACCTAATAAAAATTGCTCTACCAGCGTAGGCGTCCAACGACAGCTCCTTTCTTGCCCAGCTCGAATTACTACCGTTATAACTGGCCAAAGACGTCCAGGTTGCTCCGTCAAGCGACGCCTGGACATAAAGGTAATCGTACGAGGATTCGGTTTCGTAATAAGTCTGAAAAACTAAATGTTTGCCGCTGGTAATCATCACCGGTGAAACCATGGTTAAAATGTTGTTTAAATTGTTTCCCCGGCCGGAATAAAAGCTATGCGTACCGTTTGCCGCCCTGGCCATGGAGATAGAAAAGCCATTGGCCAGCCATTTCTCGGCCCCCGACTCGGCATCGTCGCTGAAACTACTCTCCGCTGACGGAGAAACTGATGTCGGGCCAGGCGAGGGCGCGGCCCCGATATCGTAAAACCTGGTTTCATTGATGGCGGTTTGGAAGACATAATCAAAAGTGATTTCTGAATTATTAAGCTCAACGATCTTGAATTTGCCGAAATACCGGCTGCCGGCAACGAACAACGCAAAACAATAAATATCACCGGCTTTGACAAGTGGGTAGGACCTCCACTGGTTTTCCTTAGTATTGCCGGCGCTGTAATAATCGCCGGTGTATTTTTCGCAGACCTGATCAAGCCCGGTAATCTGCCCGTCAAGAGCGGTTAAATTGACGAAACCGCCGTCAAAATCGTAGGTGGTCCCGCCGTTATGATCGCCATAAAACACCAGCGATTCGCCGTAATACGAAGACTGATGGATATAATCAAGGTCACCGTAATATTGGTCCCTTACAGAGCCGCTTAAAAAATCAAAGCTTTTCCCCACCGGCAAAGTCACCTGACCGGAATGGAGAGTCGTTTCCGTTGCTACCGCATCTACCTGGACGGTAACTTTGGCGTGAGCGTCCAGCCGGCCGTTGCCGACATAAATATCAATATCCTGCGAGCCGCAGTCCGCCGACGCCTGAACGACAGCCGCCGCGCCGCTGGCGTAAAGATGGCTGGCCCCATTGCCAACCTTGTAGCTTAAAATGTTCCCCTGGCTATCGCTTGCTCTTAAAGCTACTTTGACGTAACCGCCCGGAGCGACTGCCTCCGGGGAAACAACAACCCCTTGAATCGTCGGAGCAGTCATGTCGCCGGCGGTCGTTGTGCCGCAGCCGACTATCACCAGCGGAATTAGGAGCAGAAGAGAATAAACTAGTTTTTTCATTAGAATTTCACCCCCGTGCTGAATTTAATCCGCGCGTCCTTGTAGCCAGTGAGCAATGTCCTGCTTTGAGAGCCGGCGGCAAAATCAGGGTAAACAACGACATTGCCTTCCCGCAAGACTTCATATTCTCCCGCCAGGTCAAAAGTCAGCGAACCAAACGCTAAACCGACTCCGGCGCTATATAGGTTTGTCCTGAAGTTATAGCCGTTCGGATAATTGGGATCGTCTGCGAGATTGGGCAAACGGATAAAGCGGCCACCCGTACCAAGGCGTAAAGAGATGTTATCGGTCAGCATGTACTCTGTTCCATATTTTACGTCGTAAATCGAGGAAGCGTAATAATTAAGTAAATCAATGTTTACAACCAGGCGGTCAAGCGGCTTATAAGAAAGCCCCAAACCTAAATTCTCCGGATCGTGAAACGAGAAATCCTGTTCGGTTGGATTGGCTGAATTAGCCAGGCGGCCATTGATAGTAGCCGGTATTTCCAGTCTGGCGCCCAAACCTAAAGACTCGGTCGGCCGAGTCAGGATCCCAACCTGACCGCCAATGCCGCCACCGCGGAATTCACAACTGCTCCCATTGTTATGCAAGCCAACCCAGCGATCACTATAAGTAACTCCCATCCCAAAAAGAATTTTGGGCAGAACTGCGGCGCCGGCATAAAGACTAAGATTTATCCCGCCGTTATCGTATTGAAAAAAACTATTGTTTATCCTTAAATTGCCAACATTAAGATTGAGGCCCAAGCCTCCCCGTTCGGTTGGGACAACAATACTAAAATCGCTGGGACAAGCCGGGTTTTCAACATAACTGTTGTATATATCTTTTACGTTGTAAGAAAGGCCGGCGTTCGGCATGGTTATGTTGGCACTGCTGTATTGCGCGCTCCAATTAAGCGACATCGCTGTTTCTGTTATCTGGCCAAGACCGGCGGCATTGTATTTAATCGATTCCGGACCAACCGCCTCCCCGATAAAGGCGTCTCCCATTCCCAGAGGTCTTGTTTTTTCTTTAGGTAGGCGTCGCGCCCGCTCAAGAAGAGGCATGGTTTCCATGGGTAGAACTTCAACCAGATCTCCATTCCTGACGGGATCAAAAGTCTGGGTAGTGATAATTCGACACACCGCTGAATCATTGGCGGTTTCAACCACTTCAAGTTCGCCATATTTTACCTTCTCGTCAAGTAAGGGTTCTGTATGAAAAAGTTCTAAAATATCACCGTTAGCCACGCCTGACTTTTTACCAAGATCAATATAAATCAGATTATCCTCTTGGTCTAATACCTGTCCCTTAACCCGGCAATTTCGAAGTATCGTTAAATATATCTCTTGTATTGATTGTTCAATATTGCCTGGATCGGTAAGATTTTCCTGGGCAATTATCTTTTGTTTCGCAGTCTCGATCGCGGTCAAAGAAATCTGGTAACTGCTAACTTTCACGGTATAGGCCTTATCGCTTGACCCGTTCATCAATAATAACGGGGGAAAGAAAAAGCCATACATCCAACCATAACCCAGATTGCTATCCCCGCTCTTGCGTTTAACAACCTCTTTCTCTTTTCTATCAACTTTACAAATAACGATCGCCCGCAGGTCCAGTAATTCGGCTATTTGGGAATAATTATAGTTTCCACCCTCTAATATGGAGGGAAAACCGGCTTTTTTCTGGGCAGCGAACAATTCTTCTTTCTGGTAGACATTAAACCGGCCGCTATCAACCAGCTTCCGCGTTAGCTTATTAGCAATGGTCTCGCTCACTTGTTGGTCATTAAAGGATTGGCCCAACACCAGAATCGCAGGCTTATCATCAGCAAACGAAACGTTTATTGTGACTACTGCGATACAAAGTATTAAAAATATTTTTTTCATCTCTTCCTCCTTTTTGGATTCAGGAGAAATTAAGCAATCTTATTGCCAGGAGGTTTTGTGATTAATTAGAGAAAATAGAGGAATTTTCGACAGTTAACTGGCGATATTTCGTCAGATCACTTCAACATGATCTATATAGAAGAGTTTTTCGGTCTCCAGCTTATTGAGACCGCCGCAAGAGAGGCATTTTTCCTGGAGCTTTTCCCGGCCATTAAATAAATTGACCTTGCCGCAAACCGTGCAGACTAGTTTGGCCGGCTTGATCGAAAAGTTAAGCTCCGCTCCGGCCGCTTTCCCCCCCTTGCTTAACTCGGCAAAATAGAGATCAAGCGACTCTTTTTCGATCCCGGAGAGGGCCCCGACCACTAAATTGATCTTCTTGACCAGGAGGGTTTCCGGAGGGATGGACTTGAGGACCAATCCGAGGATCGCTTCGGCTACGGTCGCTTCGTGCATATCGCCACGATCCTGGGGAGGCTCCCCTTTGGAAAAAACTGATCGATAAGACGGACCAAGCCAAAACTGGCCATTAACAACACGACCGCCCCAACAATCCCGCCGGCTTCGCCAAAATATAACTGTCCCAAATAATAGCCGAGGAAAAAGAGAAACAGGGGCAAACCAAAAACCACCAGGGCGGCCCGGGCAAACGACCGGTCTGAAAATTCAACTTCCACCTCTTCCCCTATCTTCCCCCCCGCCTGGTTAAAGACTGTCGCGATCATCTTCCCATCAGCCATCGCCTTGCAAGCGGTACAACTGCCGCAAGCCGGGTTCCGCTGGAAAATTATTTCCGCCAGCTCGCCGTCAATTTTAGTAACTTTGCCGATTTCGATCATTTACCACCTTGTTCGCGCTAATTACGGCGTTGCCGACTGAAACGACAGCCCCTATGATCCCGATCGCGTCCCAATGGACCGGCTGGCCGGCAAAGAGCAAGCGGTCGCCAAAATATGCCCAAAAAGTGACAAAAGGAGCGGTCTGCCAAAAGGTTATATCAAACTCGGTAAGAAAGTTGGCCGGCTTGGCTTCGGCGCTCACCAGCGCTTCTCCTGTCACCGCGCTAACCGGCGACAAAAGCGACAAGACCAGCAAAAGAGAAACAACCGCTTTCATGAATAAATTATAACACGATCTCTCTTGAAAGCCGTGCTTGTCTGCCTCTAACCGCGCAATTAATTGCGCGGTTAATCCCGGTCTCCCGCTGGTAGGTGAGGATTCCTTGAATTATCAGGCTTTTTTCGATATACTAAGTTCGCGCATGTTAATTACCGTTTTGAAATCAAAAATCCATATGGCGACCGTAACCGACACCCTGCCGAATTACGACGGGAGCATCGCCATCGACAAACAATTGATCGAAGCCTCCGGCCTGATCCCGGGAGAAAAAGTCCACGTCCTCAACTTTGACAACAGCCATCGTTTTGAGACCTACGTGATTGAAGGAGAGCCGGGAGAAATTTCCCTGCGCGGCCCGGCCGCCAAGCTTGGCCAAAAAGGGGAAAAAGTCGTCATTATCGCCTACGCCCTGGCGACGCCGGAAGAAGCAAAAGCCTTAAAGGCTAAAATAGTAAAAGTGAATGGGAGGAATGAAGTAAAATGAAAAAGTTAATCGTCTCTTTGGCCCTGGTCTGCGCCGTTTCCTGGTTTGCCGGTTCCGTTTCCGCGATGGGTGGCCCCGCTCCGGAAGACAAATACAAACTGGAGATCCTCAAGGTCGAGATCATCAGCGCTGAAGCGACCACAGAAGCCGAGGTCCCTTCGGTCGCCGGAAAAAAGGTCCTCCTGGTCGTTGCCCCGACCAAGTTTGATGATAAAGAATTTGCCGCGGTAAAAAAATCTTTTGAAGAGGCCGGCCTCGAAATTACCGTTTCTGCCACCAGTAAAACCGCTTACGGCGCATTCGGCGCCAGAGCCAATTGCGACCTCCTGCTCCAGAAAGCCAATGCCGCCGACTACGACGCGATAGTCTTCATCGGCGGGCCGGGCGTAACCGCCTATAACCGGAGTGAAACGGCAACCGGCGTCATCGCCAAAGCGGTCAAGGAAGGCAAAGTTATCGGCGGCCTCTCGCTCGCCCCGATCACCCTGGTCAACGGCGGAGCGCTGGTAAAAGGGAAAAAAGCGGCGGTCTCGCCTTACGGCAAACGGGCGCTCAAGGGGGTTGGGGTTATCTGCACTGGCCAACCAGTTGAAACAGACGGCAAAGTCGTCACCGGGAGCGGCCCGGAAGCGGCTGGGGACTTCGCCCAGGCGGTCATCGAAGCTCTGCGGCAATAATCATGGCGCAGGACCATTCTTTCGATATTGTTTCAAAGCCGAACATGCAGGAGTTAGACAACGCCCTGCAAATGGCGGCCAAGGAGCTGGCCACCCGTTTTGATTTTAAAGGGAGCGTCAGCTCTATTGATAAAGAAGGGGAAGACAAGATCAACCTCGTTTCCGAGGACGAGTTCAAGCTCAAGAACGTCGTTGGTATTCTCCAGGATAAATTCGCCCGCCGCCAGCTGTCGATCAAGTTCTTTGAGTTCGGTAAAATAGAATCGGCGCTCGGCGGGACGGTAAAACAGGTCGTCAAGATCAAGAACGGGATCGAGCAGGAACAAGCCAAAGAGATCACCAAACTGATCAAAGCCTCCGGCTTAAAAGTTCAAACCCAGATCCAGGGAGAGACCATCAGGGTGACCGCCAAGAAGATCGACGACCTGCAGGCGGTAATGCAAAAGGTCAACGCCGCCAATTTACCGATCGCCCTGCAGTTCACTAATTACCGTTGAAAATCCGCCTTGGGCGGGTTAACGGCCGTATTCGTCGGTCAGCTTCCAGAGCTTGAGGGCGAGCTGGGGGGTAATTTGGTGCGGGGTCATCCGCCAGCTCCAGTTTCCTTTGGGGGTCCCGGGCTTATTCATCCTCGCTTTTTCACCCAGGCCTAATATGTCCTGCATCGGAAAGATCGCCAGGGAGGCGACCGATTCAAGCGCCAGCCGGATCAATTCCCAACCGACATCGCTCCCGTGTACCCCTTTTCCCAAATAGCGCGCCAGCCGTTCCTTTTCATCATGCCTCGCTTCGTGCTCAAACCAGCCGCGCGCCGTGTTATTGTCGTGCGTTCCGGTGTAAACGACGCACTCCGGCGAATAATTGTGCGGCAGGTAAGGATGATGCGAATTCTCTTCGCCAAAAGCAAAGAGCAGGACCTTCATCCCCCAGAGGTGGTAGCGGCGCATCACTTCCCGGACATCGGGGGTAATGATCCCCAGGTCTTCGGCGATGAACGGAAATGGCTTAAAATGATCGGTCAGCCTGGCAAAAAAGTCGTCGGCCGGCACCCCGACCCAGCTTCCGTTGATCGCGGTCTCTTCTTCCGCCGGGATCTGCCAAAAGCCGACCAGTCCGCGAAAATGATCGATCCTGATCAGGTCAAAAAGTTTTAGATTGTGGGCCAGGCGGTCGATCCACCACTTGTACCCTGTCCGTTTAAGTTCGTCCCAATCGTAGACCGGGTTCCCCCAGCGCTGGCCGGTCTGGCTGAAATAGTCCGGCGGGACACCGGCAACAAAGGTCGGGTTCTTGTCGGCATCAAGCTTGAAAAAGCGCGGGTTGGTCCAAACGTCGGCGCTGTCAAAGCTGACATAGATCGGGATATCGCCAAAGATCTTGACCCCTTTTTCGGCGCTGTATTTTTTCAGTTCATCCCACTGCGTGAAGAAAAGATATTGCTGGAATTTTTCCAGCTCGATCGCGTCATGGAACTTCACCCTCGCCTCCGCCAGCGCCTGATGATCGCGATCGCGCAATTCCCTGGGCCAGGAGTTCCACATCTTGCCGTGGAAATGATTTTTCAAGACGACGAACAAGGCGTAGTCGTCAAGCCAGGGCTTATTGCCGGCGCAAAAAATGTCGTATCCCCCCTGATCGCGGTTGTTCTTGAAACGGACGAAGGCCAGGCCGAAGATCCGGTCTTTATAAGCCCTGACCGCTTCAAAATCGACCTTATCGTCGGCGTGCCGGGGGAATGGGACAATGTCTTCGCGGGTGATCAAACCGTCGCGCAGAAGGAGCCCCGGGCTGATCAGGTACGGGTTGGCGGCGTATGACGAAAAACTGCTGTAGGGGGAATTGCCGCAAGCGGCGTTGGTCGGGTTCAGCGGCAGGACCTGCCAACAGCGCTGTTTGCCCTCGGCCAGAAAATCGACAAATTCACGGGCGCTGGGGCCAAGATCCCCTATCCCGTAAGCGGACGGGAGCGACGTGATGTGAAGGAGAATCCCGCTCTCTCTTTTTGGCATGATGAAGTTATTATAGCGAAAAAAATAATGATCCGATAGCTGGATTTTTACCGCGAGCTTAGCTCAAAGATCCCTTCGGCGGCGCGCCAGCTGATCAGCCGGCCACCGATCTTTTCGCCGTCTTCGCCCAAAAAGGTCTCGCCGATAATTTTGATCCCGCTCTCCCGGCAAAGGACCCGGAAGTCTTTGATCGTCATCAAACGAATATTGGGGGTATTGTACCACTCGTATGGGAGGGTCTTGTTTTTCGGCATCCTCTCTTTTAACAGGAGGCTCAAGACCAGTTTCCAATGGCCGAAGTTGGGAAACCCGACGATCGCCTTGCGGCCGACCCGGACCATCTCTTTGATCAATTGGAGGGGGTTATATGTCGCCTGCAGGGTCATGTTCAAGATAACGTAATCAAAGGAGCCGTCCTTGAAGCGGGAGAGCCCTTTATTCAGGTCGAGCTGTAGGACCGATAGTCCTTTTTTTAAACAATCGTTCAACCCATCTTCGTAAATATCGACCCCCACCCCTTTGACCTGTTTGCGTTCGATCAATAAAGAGAGAAGGGTCCCGTCGCCACAGCCAAGGTCCAGGACCTTGGCCCCGGTCGAGACCAACCCTTCGATCAGGTTGTAGTCTGGTTTTATCTTGGTCCGGTAGCCCATTATTTCGCTCCTTCAAGAAAACTAACGATCGTCCTGGTCAGCGCCTCTTCCTCCAAAAGAAAGGCATCGTGTCCGTAGTTTGACTCGATCACCCGGTAAGAGACATTGGCCAAATTATCTTTAAGCGCGTCAACCAGCTCCAGCGCCTGGTATTCAGGAAAAAGCCAATCGGAAGAAAAATGGATAATGAGGAACCGGCTCGTCGCCCTGGCCAGCGCTTTGGCCAGCGAACCTCCCCCTTCGTCTTCCAGGTTGAAGAGATCGATCGCTTTGGTAATATAGAGATAGCTGTTGGCGTCGAAACGCTCGGTGAAGGTCGTTCCTTTGTACTTGAGATAGCTTTCCACTTCAAACTGGTGTTCGCCAAACTTGGCGACAAACCCTTTTCCTGACTGGACCTTCCGACCAAACTTCTCGCGCATCGTCTTATCGCTCAAATAGGTGATGTGGCCGATCATTCGGGCGATCGAGAGCCCGTCGCTGGGTGGCGTTTTATCGTAATAAGCCCCGCCATACCAATGGGGATCGCTGATGATCGCCCGGCGGCCGACCTCGTTGAAGGCAATATTTTGCGCGGAGACGTGGGCCGAGGTGGCTACCCCGATCACGTTCCTGACCCGGCCGGGAGCGCTGACCGCCATTTGCAGGGCGAGCATCCCCCCCATCGATCCCCCCGTCGCCGCCAGCACGGTTTCAATCCCTAAGAAGTCGAGAAGTTTGAGCTGGCAGTTGACCATGTCTTTGATGGTGATCAGCGGAAAATCCGGCCCATAGGGTTTCCCGCTTTTTGGATCGATCGACGAAGGGCCGGTCGTCCCCTTGCATCCGCCAAGCACGTTGGCGCAGATCACGAAGTATTTATTGGTATCAAAAGCTTTTCCAGGGCCGACCATGTTGTCCCACCAACCGGGTTTTTTGTCATCTGCGGAATGCCGGCCCGCCACGTGAGCATCCCCCGAGAGAGCGTGAAAGATCAGGATCGCGTTGCTTTTAGCGTCGTTTAGGGCCCCGTAGGTTTCGTAGGCGACCGTAACCGGCCCAAGTCTCCCGCCGCTCTCAAGGGAAAGCTCCGGGAACTCAAAATGTTTTGTTTCTACCAGTAAAATAACGATCCTCCTACGCTTGGTTCAAGGCCTGGTCAATATCCGCTATTATATCATCCACATTCTCGATCCCGATCGATAAACGGATAAAGTCAGGGGTGACACCGGTCGCGACCTGCTCTTTTTCGCTAAGCTGGGAATGGGTCGTCGAAGCGGGATGAATGACCAGCGATTTGGCATCGCCGATGTTGGCCAAATGCGAAAGAAGCTTTACGTTATTAATGAACTTCTTTCCGGCTTCCAGCCCCCCCTTGATCCCAAAACCGATGATCGCACCCGCTCCCCGCTGGAGATATTTATCGGCCAGCTTTTTGTCCTTGCTTGAATCAAGCCCGGGATAATTGACCCAGCCGACCTTCGGGTGTTTCGCCAGGAATTTCGCGACTGCCAGCGCGTTTTGGGAGTGGCGCTCGATCCGCAAATGCAGAGTTTCCAACCCCTGGATCAAGAGAAAAGAATTGAAAGGCGAAAGGGCCGGCCCAAGATCGCGGAGCAGGGTCACCCGCGCCTTAATGATGTAAGCGATGTTCCCCAACGGCCGGAGAGCGTCGACAAACTTCGTGCCGTGATAGCTCGGATCGGGCTCGGTGATCAGCGGGAACTTGCCGTTCTCCCAGTCGAACTTGCCGGAGTCGACGATCAACCCGCCAAGCGAAGTCCCGTGCCCGCCGATGAACTTGGTCGCCGAATAAACGACGATGTCAGCGCCATAGGCGATCGGCTTCACCAGGTACGGGGTGGCGGTATTGTCGACGATCAACGGGATCCCGTTGTCGTGGGCGACTTTGGCCAGCTTCTCCAGATCGGTCACGTTGAGCTTTGGGTTGCCGATCGTTTCGGCGTAGATCGCCTTAGTTTTAGGGGTGATCGCTTTGCGGAAATTCTCCGGGTCGGAGGAATCGACAAAGGTCACCTTGATCCCAAACTTGGCAAAAGTGTGGGCGAACAGGGTGTAGGTCCCGCCGTAAAGATTGTCGGCCGAGACGATCTCGTCCCCCGCCTTGGCAATATTGAGGATCGCCAAAGTGATCGCCGATTGGCCGGAAGCAACCGCCAGGGCGGCCACTCCGCCATCGAGCGCCGCGATCCGTTTTTCCAGGACGTCGGTCGTCGGGTTCATCAGCCGGGTGTAGATGTTGCCGAACTCCTTTAGCCCAAAAAGATTGGCCGCGTGTTCGCTATCCTTAAAAACATACGATGTCGTCTGATAAATAGGGACCGCCCGCGACCCGGTGTCGGAATCAACGACCTGTCCGGCGTGCAATAATAAGGTTTCGTCTTTGTGCGTCATTTTATTTTCCTCCTGTTTTATTCTTTTGGGAACAGCAGAGTGCTGATGTATCTTTCGGCCGTATCCGGGAGCAAGACAATAATGGTTTTATCTTTATTCTCTGGCCTGGCGGCCATAATCTTTGCCGCGCGCAGGGCCGCTCCGCTGGAGATGCCAACAAGTATACCATCGGTCCGGGCGATTTCTCTGGAAGCTTCAAACGCTTCGTCGTTGGTCACTTTGATCACTTCATCGATCACCGACCGGTCAAGTACCTCTGGAATAAACCCGGCCCCTATCCCCTGGATCTTGTGGGGGCCCGGCTGGCCGCCGCTTAAGACCGGGGAATCGGTCGGTTCAACGGCGATCACTTTAATGTTTTTATTCTTCTTTTTTAAGACCTCTCCCACCCCGGTGATCGTCCCGCCGGTCCCAACCCCGGCGACAAAAACATCGACTTTGCCGCCGCTGTCCCGCCAGATCTCTTCAGCGGTCGTTTTTCGGTGGACCTCCGGATTGGCCGGGTTCGAGAACTGCTGGGGAACAAAGGAGTTCTTGGTCTCTTCCGACAGTTCTTGGGCTTTCTCGATCGCCCCTTTCATCCCTTTGGCCCCTTCCGTCAAGACGATCTCGGCCCCAAGAAATTTGAGGAGGCTCCTGCGCTCCACGCTCATCGTTTCAGGCATCGTTAAGATCAGTTTATACCCTTTGGCAGCGCAGACCCAGGCCAGAGCGATCCCGGTATTGCCGGAGGTCGGCTCGATGATCACCGTCCCTTTTTTGATCTTGCCAGATTTTTCTCCCGCCTCGATCATCGCCGCGCCGATCCGGTCCTTTACGGAACTCGCCGGATTAAAGAATTCCAGCTTGGCCAGGATCGTCGCCGGAACATCTGCCGCGAACCTGTTCAATTTCAATAATGGGGTCCCGCCAACCAACTCAATGATACTATTCGCAATCTTAGTCATTTTACTCTTCTCCTTATTTACCCTCGCGGCTAAATGCTGTAGTCTAAATATTTCTTCCCCTGAATCTCTTTCTTTTTCTGCCGATCACGCAATTCCGCGAAGGTCAACGAATCGACCTTCCTGGCCAGATAAACGCCGATCTCATCGAAGACGTCGTGCAGGACACAGCGATCGGCAAAATCACAACGGGTCCCCCCCTTTTTCAAAACACAGCCGATCGGCTCGACCGGCCCTTCCACAAAGCGGATCACCTGCCCGAGGGTGATCTTCTCCGGCGCGCGGGCCAGCTCATAGCCGCCGCTCCGGCCTCGAAGGCTCCGGACAAAGCCCCCTTTCTTTAATGAAAGGAGGATCTGCTCCAGAAACTTCACCGGGATATCCTGATGCTTGGCGATCTCTTCGATCCGTTGAGGAGCTCCAACACGAGCGCTTAGCTCCAGGATCGCCTTCAGCGCGTAATCACCTTTAAATGTTATTTTCATCAGCCACCTCCCTATACTCTACTATATCGATAGAGATTATATAGTATTTCACCATGTTTTGTCAAGGGGTGATTTTCAAATGAATATTGATGGATTATTTGGTGGCGCTGCCAGCAACTATAACGGTCGCGTCGGAACCCTTCTTAATCGTAGCGGAACAACCAGCCGACCTTAAGATCGCGGCCAGACGATCGGCCGCCAATCGCAAATCAGGCTCTGACGGCCAGCCATAATAACCGGAATCACCGCTAAAAACAAACTCAAATGAATTTCCGGTTTTCTTATAATCGAGCTCTCCGCCAAAAACAAATTCACTGCTCGCGTCGATAAGCTTCGCGCGCGCGATATAACGATGCGGGATTTCGTCCTCAATCGCGCATACGGCTAACTGCCCGACCCTGCGGTCGAAAACATACTTTGCTTCAAAATCCTCAAAAAAGCTTAAAAATTGCCTGACTGTCGACTCGTCAAGCAAGAAGGAATGCTTAAAAAGGAAGCTAACTTTCGACGCCGGCCGCGTAACACGGTCAACCTCTGTCCTCGTCGCGCCAGTCACGAGGCGCATCAGGTTTATTCTTATCATTGCGCTCACCTCCACGGTAGCCGAATATATATTCACGAAAATCAACTGAAATTTCAGTTTTCATTAAAAGATAAGCAATTATGAGAATTGAACGCAACCCGCATTTGATCCGGGACACGCTTTAATATTTGGAGGATAAATCATGAGAGGAATCTTACCGCCCAGCACCCAAGTCACCCGCCGCGCCCCCTTAGTTTTATTATTTTCCCATGAAGCTTTTACTAGGAACCGGCTGTCCGGCTACGGCCAAGCAATTCACGCCCTCGGCGCCGGTTTAACCGCCAAGGGGATCGATTGCCATGTCCTGACCCCTCATATCAGAGATTACTACGCCTACCAGCGGCCGGAAAACACCGGCGACGTTTTTACCTTAGAGATCAAGGGAAGAAAACCCTTCCTCTGTTCGTTTTTTCATCAAGTCCGCGACGGCGTTTCCTACCTGGAAATCGATCACGCCGATAAGGACGGTTATTTTGGCTTTTCCACTTACAAAGAAGGGGACAAAAATAATATCATGTCTTCGACCGACTTGCCGGAACAGTACGCCGGAGGGACCTTAACCGACGCCGCGCTGGTCTATAATTACGCTTTGGCAAAAGCGGCCGCGCTGATCGGCGGAGAAAACACTCCCTTTAAACAAGTAATCGCCCATGGTCACGACCATCTCACCGCCCTGGCGATTTATCTGGCCCACCGCGCCGGCATCCCGACCGCTTTCACCGTCCACAATCCGGCTTACACTTCCCTTTTACCGGCCGAAACCGCCCGCGCGCTCGATATTAATCCTGGAGATCGGCCGCAGCTCGACCTGTTGGGACTGGCACTGGCTTACGCCGATATTTTAACCACCGTTAGCCCAAGATACGCCCAAGAAATGGAATCCCGCTATTTCGATTATGGCCCAACCGACCTAAAATACGGTTCGATCATCTGCGGCCGCAATCGCCGGTCTAGGTTGGTCGGCATCCTTAACGCCCTGGTCCCTTCTTACTTAAAAGATATTGCCCGCAAGACGCGAGAACAAGGCTCCCCGGTCTCTGTCCTGGCAGCGAACCGGTTGGACCACGCTAAAGGATACGACAGGCTCCTTGAGTCCTTCCCTTTAGCCGTCGAGCTTGCCGCCGCGGCCGGGGTTAAGTTAAATTTCGAGATTATCGCCTCCGGTGATCCACTGATCAAAAAAGCGATCGAAGAAACACGGAAAAAAGCGCCGGAAGGAAGCTTATGTTTGTCAGGGTATCACGAAGAAGGTTTTCGTTGCGCGTTGCGAAGCGCCGATCTTGCCATTCAACCAAGCCGCTTTGAGCCGTGCGGACTGTTCGCGATGACCGCGCAAGCCCAGGGAGTCTTGCCGATCGTGGCCCAAACAGGCGGATTAATGGATATCGTCGGCAAATCAATCGCCAGCAGCAAAGATTACGCCTTAATTATGAACGAATACGGCTTCTCTTTTGGCGCTCTCCCGTGGGCTTTCTGGAAAGCGGTCATCAAAACAGCTAAATTGGTCCAGGATAACGATCCCAGGATAGCAGGAACCAGAGAAAGAATGATGCTGCGGGCGCAACAGGAATACGCCCCGACTAGAATGGCGCAAGATTACCTGGATCAGGTTTATAGCCAATTAATTAAGTAAGCCTACCAGACTTTGGCCCTTTTCGATTCCGGCCGGTACATCGCTTCAGTGGAAGCAACGTTGAAGGCATTGTAAAATTCGGGGAGATTGCTTAAGGGGCTGTTGACCCGGTATTTCGCCGGCGCGTGCGGGTCAACCTTGATAAGCAGTTTTGCTCTCTCTTCTCTCATGTTCATCTTCCAAACTTCGGCGTAAGAGAGAAAAAACCGCTGTTCCGGGGTCAAGTTATCGAGAAGCGATTGCTTTTTCTTTCCCAGCGCGATCTTTAACGCGTCATAAGCAATGCTCACCCCTCCCAGGTCGGCAATATTCTCACCCAATGTCAGCTCCCCATTGAGGGGCATCCCGGGAAATTGTTCATAAGCCTTTGCCTGCTCAATTACCGTCTTTGCCTTAGCCTTAAAATTAGCCTCATCCCGGTTTGTCCACCATCCTTTAAGGTTCCCCCGCTCGTCAAACTTTCTCCCCTGGTCGTCAAATCCGTGGGTCATTTCATGGGCGATCACCATGCCGATCGCGCCGTAATTGATCGGGTCGTCGGCTTCCGCGTCAAAGAAAGGGGGCTGGAGGATCCCGGCGGGAAAGACCATTTCGTTCCGCTGGGGAAGATAGCCGGCATTAACGATCTGGACCGGCATCGGCCACTCGCTCCGGTCGACCTTTTTGCCGACCTTGGCCAGTTCCCGATGGAATTCAAAATAATTGCCGCGCAGAACATTCCCCAGGTACGAGCTCCGGTCGATCTTGAGCTTGGAGTAGTCCCGCCATTTCTCCGGATAGCCGATCTTAAAGGTCATTGCCGCCAATTTTTTAGCGGCCGCTTTTTTAGTCTTTGGGGTCATCCAATCAAGATTAGCCAGCCGTTTTTTAAAGGCGGTCCGGATATTTCTCACCATTTCTCCCGCCCGGCTTTTGGCCTGGGGAGAGAACCGCTCTTTTACAAATAGCCTGCCGACCGCCTGGTCAAGATAGGCGTTAACCGTCCCGACTACTCTCTTCCAGCGGGGCATCAGGACCTTGTTGCCATTTAATGTTTTCCCGTAGAAGGCAAATTCTTCATTAACGAAAGAGGAACTTAAGAATTCAGCGTTATCGTTAACCAAGGTAAAGGTTAAATACACCCGCCACTCCGCGATCGAAAACGCCGCCAAGACCGCGCTTAATCCGGCAAAAAAATCCGGCTGGCCGACATTTATTTTGCCCGCCTTTTTCAAGCCGATCGATTGGGAATAGAGAGGCCAATCAAAGTTTTTGGACATTTTAGCAAGAGCGGCAAGCGGGAGCGGATTATAGTTTTTTCGGGGATCGCGCAGTTCCACTTTGCTCCGGGAAATCCTGGCCAGCTCGGTCTCTATTTTCAAAACAATCTCTGCCTTTGCCCCTGCCTTTGCCTCTGCCTTTTGCCCCGCCTTCTCTCCCGCCCTATCCATTAATCTAAACATCTTAGCCACGTATTGCAGGTATTTAGCCCGAGTCTCTTTGGAATATTTATCGTCTTTGAGGTAAAAATCCCGGTCAGGGAGGTTCAGCCCCCCTTGATATAGTTCAATGATATTCAAATCGCTGTCCGCGGGATCGGGACCGACAAAAACATGGAAGAGAGGATCGGCACTGTTTTGGTGCATGTGTGCGACCGCCAAAGTTAACCCTTTTAGGTCGGTGACCGCTTCGATCCGGGCCAGTTCATCGGCCAGGGGGGTTATCCCCGCCGCCTCGATCCCCTTCTCATCCATCCCACTGGCATAAAAATCACCAACCATCTCTTCCATCTTTACCTCCTCCTTCTGCCCCGCCCTTGCCCAAGCCCTTTGTTCCGCCCTTTCCATTACCTCCCGCAGGGTCTTAAGGTTCTCTTCCCCTAGGATAACAAAGCTCCCCCAACTGCCGTACTCGGCCGGGATCGGGTTTTTTTTCAGCCAGCCACCGATGGAGTAGCGGTAGAAATCGTCCCCCGGTTTAACGGAAGTATCGAGGCTATTAAGATCGAGTGGTTTATCAGTTTTGTTGCTCATAGCGCATCCGCATAGAAGGGCCAGGCAGAGCCCGGCGGCCATCACCTTTCTCATTTCCCCGATTATAGCACGCTGAAACAACTTAAAATAAAGTGAAATTTTGGTTGAAAGTTAACGATATATATACGGAAGAGGTATATTTATGGACATCAACAGTGTTTCAAATAAATTAAATGGTCTGCAAAACCGGGTCGCTAATGCCTTGGGCAAAGCAACCCAAGAGCAGGGCCTCTCGTCAATACTAGACACCCAAGAAACATTAAATACCGGCTTTAATCTTTCCGCCTATATGCTCCATCTGATCAGAGAAGCCGAAAAGGAAATGACCAACATCGGCCGGACCGTCGACGTCATCGTCTTCTAATGATGATGATACCCCGCCCCTCCCTCTGATCTCTCCATGACGCAAAACAACTCATCACCGCACGATTGGCATTCGGTCTGAAAGGTCGAATGCCCGATCGCGTAATTATCTCTCAACAGATGCTCCACCTCATGAATGATCCGGGGAGCTTTTTTGGCCGCCTTCGGCTCGAGCTCGATATGGGCGGAGATCGCGTTCATCCCTGATGTAATGGTCCAGATATGTAGATCATGGAGCCCTTTTATCCCCTTGACCCGGCGGATATCAGCGGCAACTTTACGCGGATCAACCCCTTTTGGGCTCCCTTCGAGCAGAATATTGACCGCTTCCAGGACCAGCTTGATCGCTCCATAAAGGACAACCAGCGCGATCGCGATCCCCAGGACCGGATCGACCAGATACCAGCCGGTAAACGCGATCGCCAAGCCGCCGCCGATCACCGCGACGGAAGAAAGGGCGTCGGAAATAACATGCAGCAGCGCCCCTCGAACGTTTAAGTTCTGGCGGGAGCCGGCCAGTACCAGGGCTGAAATAATATTAGCCGCCAGACCAATTAGAGCGACGACCATCATTAAGCCGCTGTTGACCGGCTCGGGGCGGGCAAACCGGCCAAATGCCTGGTAGAAAATAAACCAGGCCAAAAAGATCAAGAGGGTCCCATTGGCAAACGCGGCCAGGATCTCGACCCGGTGGTAGCCGAAGGTCTTTTCTTTATCAGCCGGCCTAAGGGCCAGGAACGCGGCCAAAAGGGAAAAGATGAGGACCAAAGCGTCGGTTAACATGTGCCCGGCATCGGAGACCAGCGCCAGACTATTCGCCAAATATCCGCCAATAAACTCGACCGCCATGATCGTTAGGGTAATTGCCAGCGCGATCGTCAGTCGCTCGGGATTCTTCATGAAACGTATTCTAGAACAATTTCCCCAAGGAGTGAAGAGGCGCTTTCCTTGACATTCCCTTCACGGGGGGTATAATTTTTAGTAGCATGAAAAAAGCGTTTGTTCTCTTTACCGCGGTCTTGCTGTTTGCCGGGGCGGCGGCGGCGGATATCTCCTCCAACATCGGACTGGAGCTTCCGGAGATCGACCTCCCCAGTCTTGACGGAAAACCGGCCTCGCTTCAGGAAAACAAAAAAACCATCCTGGTCTTTTTTACCAGCTGGAGCAAAGCCAGCCAAAACAACCTTGGTTTCCTCCAATGCCTTAAAGAAAACGACCAACCGGTCAGGATCGTCGGCGTCTCATTCGACAAAAAGGCGAAAAATGTCCAGGAGTTCGCTTCCGACAACAAGATCTCCTTCCCCATACTGATCGATAAAAAACTTTCTTTGATCAATAAACTGAAGCTCCTGGTAATTCCCACGACCTTTTGCGTTAATTCCAGCGGGGTGATCGAAAAAGTTTTTGTTGATTATGACGACAATGTTAAAAAAGCGATCGCTGAATGGGTAAAATTATAGCCTACTCGTAGCGCAGGGCGATCACCGGGTCAAGCCTGGCCGCTCTCACCGCCGGATAAACCCCAAAAAATATCCCGACCACCGCCGAAACGACCGTCGCCAGGATCACCGCCCACCAGGCAATGACCAGCGTTCCTTTAATAAAAAACATGATCAAAAACGCGCCCAAAAGACCTATAATGATCCCCAGCGCGCCGCCTAATAAACTGATCATCATCGACTCGACCAAAAACTGCAAAACAATATCGCGGCTTTTGGCCCCGATCGCCTTCCTAACCCCAATCTCCCTGACCCGCTCATTCACCGCGACCAGCATGATGTTCATGATCCCGATCCCGCCGACAAGAAGAGAGATCGCCGCTATCCCCGAAACAAAACCGGTCAATACGACCAAAATATTGTTGACGATATCGAGGATCCCCTGCTGGGTGATAAAACGAAAATCATCGTTCCCCAGCCGGCGCTCCATCAGGACCTTGACCTTGGCTTTGACCTCGTCCATTTTCGCGACATCCTTGGGGAAAATGTTCATTCTCATAATATTTCCGGTCCCCATCATGTTTTGGGCGGTCGTCACCGGCAAGATAACTCTCGCGTCCATGTCAAAGACCCCGATGCTTCCCTTAGCTTCCGTCACTCCGATAATCAGGTAATTATTCCCTCTTATCTTGATCTTCTCCCCAAGCGGAGAGATCTCCCCAAATATGTCTTTGGCGACTTTGGGACCGATCACCGCTACTTTTCTGCGGGCCTCGACTTCCGCCTCATTAAAAAACCGTCCTGACGCGAGCCCCCAGCCCATCAGGGCCATGTTATTGGCGGTCGTCCCGATGATCACCGGCGCCTTGTATTTTTTTTTGCCGTAATAAATGTCGCCGCTCCCCGGGTTTATCGCGACAACATCTTTAACCCCGGGGACCCGGGATTTGATCAGCTCGATGTCGGCGTAGACAAACTTCGGATTGGGGGGGACAGAATTGTCCTTTCCCGCTACCATGATAAAAGAATCATAGCCGGCGCCAAGGCTCTGTACCTGGTCGGTCACGTATTTTTTTGCCCCTTCACCGATCGTCACCAGCGTAATGACCGAAAAGATCCCGATGATCACCCCAAGCATGGTCAGGGCGCTCCGAACTTTATTCGACAGCAAAGCCCGCCAGGCCTGTTTCATGCTCTCCCAGAGAAAAAAGATCATACCTCAAACCTCAAGGCGTCGACCGGGTCAAGTTTTGAAGCGCGGACCGCCGGATAGACCCCAAAAAAGAGGCCGACGAGCAGAGCAACCAGGCAGGCGATGGCGGCGGCATTGTAGGCAATGACCGCTTCCAGCTTCAGGGCGCTCATGATCCCCCAGGAGGCCAGGGTCCCGATAGTGATCCCCAAAACCGCCCCGCTTAAAGTGATCAGGATCGACTCCATGACGAATTGCAGGAAAATATCGCGCCGCTTGGCCCCGATCGCCTTGCGGATCCCGATCTCGCGGGTCCTCTCGGTCACCGCCACCAGCATGATGTTCATGATCCCGATCCCGCCGACGAGAAGGGAGATCGCCGCGATCGCGGAGACTATCCCGGTCAAGGCATTTAGGATGTTGTTGGTAATGTCGATCAACCCGGCCTGGGTATGCATGTGAAAATCGATCCTCCGGTGTCTGGCTAAAAGAAGCTTGGTGATCTCGTCCATCACCTCGGGGACGTCTTTTTCGTCATTAGTCGTGATCATCATCTCCCAAATATTTTTTGTTCCCATGGTCAATTCCGCCAGTGAAGAGGGGATCAGGACCATGTCATCCATATCGTAGGTGAGCATCGCCCCTTTTTCCTCCAGGATCCCGATCACGATAAAACCGACCCCATTGATCTTTATCTTTTCGCCGATCGGCGAGAAATTCCCGAACAAGTTGCGCGCCACGGTTTTTCCGATCACCGCCACCCGTTTGCGCCCGCTATCTTCCGCCAAAGAAAAAAAACGCCCCTCCGCCGCTTTCTGCTTGTACGCCAGCGGGTAATCCTGGGAAACTCCCAGGGTATAGCCGGGAGTATATTCTTTGGCGCCGTACTTAAGCCGTCCGCGGCCGATAATTTCCGGCATTAAATATTGGATCTTCTTGACCTTTTCCCGGATCGCGATCATATCGCCATAGGTCAGGGTCAGTTCCGGAATGCTGGTGCCGGCACCATCCCCCGGCTGAAGGGTGATGCTGTTCGCCCCAACCCCCCAACCACTGATCTGGTTAAGGACATAGCTTTTGGCCCCTTCCCCCATTGAGACCAGGGTAATGACCGCCGCAACCCCAATGACCACCCCCATGGTAGTCAGAATAGTTCGAAGTTTATTTGAGAGGAGCGATTGGCTGGCCAGTTTGAGCGGTTCAGCGAGGTTGATCATCGAACTTTTTCATCGGCCACGACCAGTCCGTCTTTTAACCGGACGATCCTTTTACTGGAATTAGCGATATCCTGGTCGTGGGTGACCATTATCAAAGTGATCCCTTTCTTGTTCAGCTCGGAAAAAAGATGGATGATCTCCGCTCCGCTCCTGGAGTCAAGATTGCCGGTCGGCTCGTCCGCCATGATGATCGAAGGATTATTGGCCAGCGCCCGGGCGATCGCCACCCGCTGGCTCTGTCCCCCCGACATCTCCGCCGGCCGGTGAAAAGCCCGTTCCTTCAGATCGACCATTGCCAGCAGTTCCAGCGCTCTTGACCGCCGCTCTTCAGTCTTGAGCCCGGCATAGATCAAAGGGAGCTCAACGTTCTCAACCGCGTTTAATTTCGGCAAAAGATTGAAGGTCTGGAAAACAAACCCGACTTTTTTATTGCGGATCTCCGCCAGGCTGTTGTCGTCCAGCTCGTCAATATCGACGTCGTCCAAAAGAACATGTCCGGTCGTCGGCCGGTCGAGACAGCCGATAATATGCATCATCGTCGACTTACCGCAACCAGATGGCCCCATGATCGAAAGGAACTCCCCCCGATTTACGGTTAAACTGATCCCCTGGAGCGCTTTGACCTCGACCTTTCCCATCATGTAGGTCTTGGTGATATTGTTTATGGTGACGACCGGCTTATCGCTCAATCTTTACCCTGCCTTTATCTTTTAATTTGGCCACGTTGCTGATGGCAACAACATCCCCTTCCCTCACCCCGCTGACCGCCTCAACGCTAACGTACGAGCGAAGGCCAATCTCGATCTGCTTCTCATACGCCCGGTTATTTTTGATCGTAAACACGTATTGCTTGTCATCCCTGCTGATCAACGCTTCGCGCGGAACAATGGTCGCTGAACTTTTGGCCCGCGTCACGATCTCCACGTTGACCGTCATGTTAGCCTTTAATTCGCTCCGGCCGTTCAGGAACCTGATCTTGCTCGGAAAAACATACGATTCCTCGTCCATTTTCACCCGGCCGCCGACTTTGCGCAATTCGGCCAAAGGGGCGATCCAATAAAGTTCGCCAAAGAATTTCTTGTCCGGATAAACGTCGGAAGTGATCACAACCTTGTCGCTAATTTTAATGTTGGCAATATCGATCTCATCGATCTGGGCCTCGACCCAGGCGTCATCGTAATTGACCACGGTGATCGCCGGCTGGCCGGGGATCACCGTCTCCCCTTCCCGATAGTCGATCTTGGCGACAACCCCGTTGTTCGGCGAAACGATCCGGGAAGCGTCGAACATTGTTTTGGCGGCATCATAAGCTTGTTTGCTCGCCGCGCCGTCTTGAAACAACTGGCGGGTCCGCTCAAAATCGTTCCGCGCCTGCTCAAAACTGTCAAACTCGGCCAGAAGCTGGCCTTTGCGGACATTGGCCCCTTCTTTAACTTTTAAGCTGGAAATTTTTCCGCCGATCTTGGTCCCCAGCTCATAGATCGGCGCGTCAACTATCCCGGTCGCCGCGATGATCTCCTCGATCCCCCCCTGGGAGACCACGGCGGTCTTAACCGTCACCACGTCCCGGTTCAGCCAGTTGGAGGCCATTCTCCACCCGATAAGAACAACGATCACCCCGACAACAATCCAGACCCATTTTCTTTTTATTTTCATAACACAACCTCTTTTCCAACAACTTTATTTAATTTTGCCCTGGCGGTCTCCAGGTCAAAAAGGGACTGGAGATAATTTATCCGAGCCTGCGTCAAAGAGACCTGGGCGTCAAGGACCTCCAGGTTGGTCCCGGCGCCCGACATAAAACGCAACGATGAGACCTTTTGGTTTTCTTCGGCGGAAGAGACCGCCTTTTTCGCCGAGGCGATCGTTTCCGCCGCGCTTTTTAGGGTAAAACAAACGTCGCGGACCTCGAGAGCGACCCCGTTTCGAACCTGTTCTTTGGCCGCTTTCTGGGAGTCCAGGTTGGCGGCCGCTTCTTTGATCCTGTTCTCCCTGCCCAAACCGTCAAAAATGGTCCAAGACGCGGCTCCCACCACCGACCAGGAATTGGTCGACGAATCAAACCCAGGATATTCGGTCACCCGGTTGCCGGTCTGCGCGGAAAGAAAAACAGTCGGCAAATATTCGAGCTGGGAGACCCGAAGGGTCTCCTGGGCGATACTTTCATTGAACAGATAGATCCGCCAATCCGGGCGATTCTCCAGGGCGAGCCGCAGTATTTCCTTATAATCCGGGATCATTAACAATGTTCCGGTAAAGCCTTCATCCTTGAGATCGACCTCTTGTTCCAGCTCCCGTCCCAAAGAATTGTTAAAAGCGTCTTTGGCCAATTCCAAGGAGTTTTTCGCTTTGGTCAGCCCGACTTCACTGTTAGCCAGCTGGACCTCCGCCCGCAATTGGTCAGCCCGGGTCGACACCCCGGCCGCAAGCAACATTTTGATCTGATTCAGATGCGACTCCGCCATCTCTTTGGATTCTTCGGAAAGTTTGACGTATTTGGCCGCCCTCAATACTCCAAAATAACTTTGGGTAACATTGAACGCCGCTTCCAGCCGGGCTTTTTTATACTCTTCACCGGCCAGGTCAACAACTTTTCGGGCAATACCGTAGCCGGGCCAAAGAGCGGCGACAAAGAGCGGCTGGGATAGTGATACCCCCCACCCCTGCGCGGTCACGGTCGAATTGGTCCCGGTGGTAAAGTCCTGGGTAAGAGCCCCCTGCGAAGTGGAAACGGTCACCTGCATGACCGATGGATCAGAGTAAGATTTCCCATAGTTCGCGTCAAGTTTGACGGTGGGGAAGAAGGCGCCGACCGCCTGGCCAAGCCTGGCATTCGCCGCCGCGAGCTTTTTTTGCGCCGCTAAAACGCTCGGATTATTGGTCATCGCCAAATCGACGCTTTCCTTAAGGGTCAAAGCATCGGCATTTGCCGCGATCAGCAAGAAGCAGAAGATCGAAGATTTAATAATTATCTTTCTCATAAGGTTATAGGGAAAGGAAGCTAGTTAAGATTTTATTATATAAGGGGTAAATGTCAACCGACTTAAGCTAATTCAGCGCCGCTTAAGGCGTTGCGGTAAAATTGGGCATACTTGTCTTTATCTTTGCCGGCCCGGAGGGCCATCGCGTCCCGCGGGTGCTGGTTCAGTATCCCGGTGATCATGTGAGGAATGATGTAACCCCATTCGAGCTTTTCCCGCAGAGGGATAAATTCGGTTTCGATCACTTCCAATATCGGTTCCAATTTAAACTTGGGGTTCTTTAAAAAAGCGAGAAGAAGCTCCATGGGACAGTTCCCCGCCGCCCTGCCGATCCCAAAGATCGTCGCGTCAAGATAATTCGCCCCTTTGCGGATCGCTTCGATCGTGTTGCCAAAGCCCAGTTGTTGGTTGTTGTGGCAGTGGATCCCGACTTCGATCCCTTTAGGATTAAGATATTTCTTGTATAGCGCGACCAGAAAATGGATCTGTTCGGAATAAAGAGCGCCGAAACTGTCGACAATGTAAACCGCCTTGACCGGCACGTCGGCCAATTGCTTAAGCGCTTCTTCCAGGTCGGGAACCAGAGCGGTCGAGATCGCCATGATATTGATGGTCGTCTCGTAGCCCTTGTCGGCGCAGGCTTTAACGTGCTGGATCGCCTTATCGACGTCTTTGACGTAGCAGGCGACCCTGATCATGTCGACGACGCTCTCTTTTTTCGGCCTGATCGCGTCAAGGTCGACCCGGCCGATATCGATCATCGTCGATATTTTTGACTTTGACTCGATCCCGTCGATCGCTTTTCTGACGTCGGATTCTTCGCAGAACTTCCATTTGCCGTATTTATCAGGGGAAAAGAACTTTTTGTCAGCCTGGTAGCCGACCTCAATGTAGTCGACCCCCGCGGCTGAACAGGCGGCATAGACCGCCCGGACAAACTTGTCTTCAAAATTGCATTCGTTGATTAAGCCGCCGTCGCGGATTGTGCAGTCAAGGACCTTGATTTCTGGTCTGAACATTTATGTATTATACCATTTTGAGCAGATGCTTGGCCAGCGCAACCGCCCCGACCGCGTCAGCGCTGTAAAAGGCGCCGATCTCGTCTGCGTAATCGTCGGTCACCACCGCACCGCCGACCATGATCGGTATATTCAACCCTTCCTTTTTAAGCTCCTTGCCGACCTGCTCCATCTCGACCATCGTCGTCGTCAGGAGAGCGGAAAGACAGATCGCGTTCGGTTTTTCCCGTTTAGCCGTTTCCAGAATTATTTCCGAAGGAACATCTTTTCCCAGGTCGAGGACCTCAAAACCATGATTCTCCAGCATCATTTTCACGATGTTCTTGCCGATATCATGGACATCCCCTTTAACCGTCGCCAGCAAAACTTTTCCAACCTTCCTGACCTCGTCTTTGGGAATTTTTTCTTTGCAGATCGCGAAGCCCGCCTTCATCGCTTCGGCCGAGGCCATGACCTGCGGCAGAAAGATCTTTTTGGCCGAGAAATCTTTGCCGACCTTTTCCATTCCTTTGACCAGCGCCTGATCGATGATCTTTTGCGGCGTTTCCCCTTTAGCCAATAATTTATTAGTCAGATCAACGACGATCTCGTCGTCCCCTTCGATCACCGCCGCTTCGATCCCCTTAAGGTTCTCTGGATATTGTTTGATCGCGCTTTCCCCCGTGTCCCGTACCCCGTATCCCGTATCTCCCTTCTCCTCCACCGCCAACTTAAATTCTGCCAATAACCTTGTCTTCTCTTTCGCCTTATGTTCCGCCCTATCTCCCGCCATTGCTTCTATTTTTTCGGCAAACTCGATCGCTTCCTTCGTCGCCGGATCGGTAATATCGACGATCCCGGCATCAAGCCCGTTAAGCAGGCAAAGTTTTAAATAGAGATTATTGAGTTTTGAGCGGTTCGGCATTCCGTGCGAGACGTTGCTCACCCCCAGGATCGTCCTGACACCAAACTTCTGCTTAACGATCGGAATAGCGGCCAAAGTGTCGAGCGCCCCTTTGGTCCCGACCCCAACGGTCATCACCAGATTATCAATATAAACTTGGTCGCGCGGGATCCCGACCGCGTCGGTCGCTTTAATAATTTTTTCGGCGATCGCCACTTTCTGCTCGACGGTTTCGGGGATCCCCTGGTCGTCCAAGACCAGACCGATCAAAGCGGCGCCGTATTTTTTCGCCAGCGGAATAACTGTCTTCAGGCTCTCTTCTTTGCCGTTAACTGAATTGATCAATCCCCGGCCGCAAAAGGTTTTTAAGCCGGCTTCGATCGCCGCGGGATTCGGGCTATCGATCGACAAAGGCCGCGCTGAAGCGGTCGACGCGATGATCACCGCCTGTTTCATCGCCGCCACGTCGTCAATCTTGGCGACCGAAACGTTAACGTCAAGCAGGGTCGCCCCATGCTTGGTCTGGTTCTCCGCTTCCGCCCGAACAATTTTAAATTTACCAGCCTTGAGCTCTTCCCGGAAGAGTTTCCGTCCGGTCGGGTTGATCTTCTCGCCGACGGCGATAAAACCGTCCGGCGCGATCATCTTGGTCCGGCTGGAGAAACGGGTCACGGATAACTGGGTACGGGTAACGGGGACAAGCCCAACCGTTTTTTCTTTCACCGCTTTAATGTGATTGGGGTTCGTGCCGCAACAGCCGCCAACAATGCTTATCCCAAGTTTAAAGGCTTTGGCCAAATGTTTGGCAAATTCGTCCGGGGTCATTTTGTAGACCGCTTTGCCATTCTCTAAGACCGGCATTCCGGCATTCGGCATGATCATGACCGGTAGGTTGGTCACTTTCAACAATCGCTCGGCAACCTTAAGCAGACCCTCTGGTCCGGCCGAACAGTTCGCCGATAGAATATCGGCCCCTAGCGCCTCCAAAACAACGGCGGCGGCTTCAGGGGTGGTCCCGGAAACGGTCGTCTCCCCTTCGTCATAGGTCATGCTGGCAATAACCGGCAGGTTAGTTCCACTTTTCGCCGCGATCAAAGCGGCCCGCATCTCCTGCAAGTCGGAGATCGTCTCCAAACAAAGGAGATCAGCCCCGGCATCGGCCAGCGCTTTGGCCTGCTCGGCAAAGGTTTCGACTGCCTGGTCAAAAGTTAACGCCCCCATCGGTTCTAAAAGCTGGCCGATCGGACCGATCGAGCCGCAGACAAAACCCTTTTCTCCGATCGCCCGGCGGGCCAGTTTGACCGCCGCTTCATTGATCTCTTTAACCTTATCGGCCAAACCATACTCGCCCAGCTTGATCCGGTTAGCACCAAAAGTATTGGTCTCGATGATGTCGGCCCCCGCCTCGGCATAAGCCTTATGGACAGAGTAGACCGCTTCCGGATTTTTCAGGTTTTGGGCATCAAAGCAATCGTCCGGCCGGATCCCCCGCTCCATCAGCTGGGTCCCCATGGCGCCGTCAATGATCAGGATCCGCTTTTTAATTTCGGCTAAAAATTTATTCAAACGGTATCCTCCTCATTACCAGGGCGTCCTCACCGTCTGGATAATAGGCTTTTCTGGTGCTGATCACTTTAAAGCCATAGCGCTCATAAACGCCCTTGGCCGTTTCGTTGGAAGTCCTAACTTCCAGAAAAAAGACATCTTCATCGTTTAAAACATGCTGCATCAGCCGCTTAGCGATCCCCTGTCCCCGGTATGCCGGGTCAACCGCCATATTAATTATGTGGGTTTCGTCGATGATCTTCTCGATCCCGATGTAACCGACGACCTGGCTCCCTTCTTTGGCGACCAGATATTTGTGCTCATCTTCGCGAAAGATCGACTCCGGCTTTGGGAACCGGAAACACTTCGCTTCGATCGCCACTACCTGGGCAATATCCTTCTCCTTCAAGGGAATTATCTCGATCATAAAAAGATTATAACACAACTTTTAGTGAGGATATTCACGAATATTGGGGCGGTGCGAGTAATGAGGGGCTAACTTCAGCGGATCTTCCAGCCGACCCGCTTTGATCTGTTTGAGCCCCAGACGAGCGACATTTATCCCATAAGGGATCGAATGGATCTCATCGGCGTATAAAATATTATTTCCAACCAGCCCCTGCTCCCTAAACCCTCGCGAATTGCCAACCAGGTGGATAGTCCCGGTCACCTCTTTTAACTTCGCGACGATCTGGTCCCTTTTCATTGCCAGATCTTCGGTCAAACGCTGGAGCTCCCCTCCCTTAGCGC
Source organism: candidate division WOR-1 bacterium RIFOXYB2_FULL_45_9 (assembly GCA_001771575.1). Lineage (GTDB taxonomy): Bacteria > Margulisbacteria > WOR-1 > O2-12-FULL-45-9 > XYB2-FULL-48-7 > XYB2-FULL-45-9. Next base: position 845,067 of record MEUD01000001.1, read on the forward strand.
TGAACAGAGCAAAATTGTACTCATCGGCCCTGGCATCAAGAACTACCGCCATGGTCCCGGTAATCTCCGACAGATTATAAGCGATCGCTTCCAGGGTGTTGACCGATGTCAGAGGGATCTTCAGGGCTTGGGCCAGGGTTTTTGCCGCGGTAACACTCCCCCGCAAACCGGAATATGAGCCCGGTCCAACGGCCACCGCGACCCCTTCGAGCTGTTCCGGCTCGATCCCCGCTTCCTTAACGTAGAACATAATCCTCTCCGATTGAACACCGGCCACGGTCGTCTCCAGCAGAATCCTTCCGTCATCGATCAAGCCGATGCTGACTACTTTAGTCGCGCTGCTAATCCCGAGGATAGGCATATTTCCCTCTCATTCTCATCGATCAATTTGATCTCGATCGTTTCTCTATTCACTGGTAAAAGTTCCGTCATCCGCTCCGCCCATTCGATCAGGCACACTCCGCCCCGCTGAAAATATTCATCGACCCCCAGCTCTTCGATCGAGCCAGGGTCTTCCAGCCGGTAGAGATCGAAATGGTAAAGCGGCAATCGTCCTTGATATTCATTGATAATAATGAAGGTTGGCGAGGTGACATAATCATTGACCCCAAATCCCTGGGCGATCCCCTGGATAAGAGTTGTCTTGCCGGCCCCCAACCCACCCGTCAACGCGACTACCTCATTGGCCCGTAAAACCGCGCCGATCTTTCTGCCAAGTTCAACAGTCTCCTCGGCGCTTCTGGTGATCGTTTTCAACTTACCAGCGTTCGAAGTCGTCCAGGCTCGCCCCTTTGATCTCTTTAAATCCGGGGAGCTCGTCGTCGTAGGTTTCGCCGTGCTCCGCTTTCCGCTCGTCATAGATCGCTTCGATCGTCTTCTCCAGGACCGGGTGGATCAGCCGCGGGGCGATCTCTTTTAACGGCTTGAGGACAAAAAGACGCTCGTGCATCAGCGCATGCGGCACCTGCAAAGTGTCGTCGGAATAGATCAGATCGTCATATAACAGGATATCAAGGTCCATCGTCCGCGGGCCCCACTCCAGTTCTCTTTCCCGACCAAGGGCCGCTTCGATCTCCTGGCAGAAATCAAGCAATTTCTGAGGTGAGAGTTTGGTCCTGATCTCGACAGCCGCATTAATAAATTTCGGCTGTTCGCTCCCCCCCTCCGGTTCGGTCTCATAATTGGTGGAGCGCTTCGTCACCTGAATGCTTGGGTTCTTCTCCAGCAAGAAGACTGCCTGTTCGACAAACTCTTCACGGTCCCCCACATTTGACCCAAGACCTAAATACGCGGTCACCAATCCACTCTTTTTAACCGCTTTTTTTTCTTTTTTCGCCGGAGCCGCCTTTTTTACCTTTTTCCTGGCCATATCAAATCCTCCTCACGATCGCGTCCGTCATCTTGATCACCTGTTTTATTTCCGAGACATCATGGACCCTGATAATATCAGCCCCATTTTGGACCGCCAAAGCAACAGCCGCCGCCGTGCCAAACAAACGCTCTCCCACCGGCTTATCCAGGACCTGCCCGATCATCGATTTGCGCGACGGTCCGACCAGCAGGGGGAGTCCAAAACATTTGAGCTCTTTAAGCCTTCTGACAATCTCAATATTATGTTCGAGCCGCTTGCCAAAACCAAGACCGGGATCGATCACAAATTTATCAGGTAGTATACCAGCATTTGACCCGATTTCAATACTCTCTTCCAAAAAAGAAGCAATCTCTCCCATCAGGTCATGATATTTGGGATTTTTTTGCATCCCGGCCGGGCTCCCTTGAGCGTGCATGACGCAAACCGGGACCCGATATCCAGCGACCGTCGCCGCCATTTTCCGGTCGTGGCGCAGGCCGCTGACATCGTTGACCATCTCGGCCCCCGCTTCCAACGCCGCCCGGGCGACTTCCGCCTTCCGGGTGTCTATCGACATGAGAATTTTCCCGGTAAGCCGCCTGATCACCGGGACGACCCGGGAGATCTCCTCGCTTGCCGGAACGGTCCGCGCTCCCGGCCTGGTCGATTCTCCACCGATATCAACAATATCAGCTCCCGCGGCCTGGAGCTCAAGCGCCCGCTCGGCCGCCGCTTCTGGAGAATAGAAATTGCCACCGTCAGAAAATGAATCCGGGGTAACATTGACGATCCCCATAATATAAGTCCGTCGCCCAAAATGCCAGCTCTTTTTACCGATCTCAAGGGAACGCGAAACGGCGCCGGTTTTGGCCAGAAGGGCTTCGATGCCTGACCCAACCCCCGGGAGGCCAAACTGATGGGCCTTGAGCTTTTTGGCGAGAGCCAGTAATTGGCGAATGGTCCCGCAAACGATCACTTCGGTCGTTTTGACCGAATGATCGATCGATCCATAAGCGGTCGCCACCTCCGCGCCAAATGATAGGGCCTCTTGTTTCAAAATATTGGCAGCTACGGGGCGAAGAGCATAAACCTTAATCGCGCGAAAAACCGCTTTGCCGGACATCAGCTTGATCCCGGCCGGGTCGACCCCAATAGCCGACATCTCCCTGGCCGCGTCACCTATATTATTGATCTCAATAATTCTCATGATTTAATAAGTTCAAATTTGACGATCCGCCGGGTATTGGGGGTCACTTTTGACCGATCATCCAGCCTCAAACCTCCCAGCCAAATGATCCGCCCAGCGCTTTCAAAAACCGGAACGGCGTCCCGGTCGTCCTGCGGGACCTTTTCATCGACAAAAAAATCTTGCAGTTTTTTGGTCCCGGAAAGACCGATCGGCTGGAAGCGGTCACCGGGAAGCTTATTCCTAACAATAATATCGCGGCCAAGCGTCTCCTGGTCGATAAAAGCGGTCTTCGGCCCGGTTTGCCCCAGCTTTTCCCCCTCAGAAACCCTGACCTTCAACCCGATCTCCGGAATAACCGTCTCTCCGGGAATGGAGACCGCGTAGCGAAAAGGCTCGATCTTCGCTTTTTTCAGGCGCTCCCGGCTGACGGTCAAAACTGTGCCGTTGCCAAAAACAAAGATCCCGTCCGGCAAATGAAGCTCCCATTTCTCCTTCGCTCCGATCTTATCAATTATCGAGCGAACATGGTCAAAAGTAAGCTGGTTCAGGTCCCCTTTGACCTTTTCGATCGCCAGACGAAGCAAATGCCGCTTGATCGCCAGAGGATACTCTTGAAGTTTTTTCAGATCCAGCTCAACCTTCCCTTCCCCTTCTTCCAGGATCAGCCTGGAGATCACTTCTTCCGTTTCGTTCTCAAGATAATATCGGTCCTCATTGAGCATTAAGACCGTCTGAATGAGGATATCTTTAATGTTCATGTTGTAAAGCTTAAGCTGGGGAACAAGCTTCAGGCGAATGCTATTGCGCATATACTTTGATTCATAATTGGTGTAATCGCGCCGGGGGATGATCTTCAAAGCGCTGACGTAATCTTCAACCTCGCGCCGCCAAACCTTGATCAGCGGCCTAACGATCCGACCCCGCCGGGCCGGGATACTGCAGAGTCCTTTAAGTCCGGAGCCGCGCAAAAGACGCATCAAAAAAGTCTCGATATTATCTTCAGCGGTGTGGCCGACCGCGATCTTCCGGGCGCCGATCTTGTCCGCCAGGCGCTCAAAGAACTCATAACGGGCGATCCTGGCCGCTTCTTCGATCCCCCGCCGCTCCGCCGCCGCCAGCGCCGCCACATCGCGCGATTCAACACTGATCGGCAAACCCATTTTCTGCGCCAAGCCTTCGACAAAGCGGAGATCAAGCTCGGCGTCGTTCTTGCGAAGCATATGATTAAGATGAGCGACGTGCAGAGAAATGCCCAGCTTATCTTTGTGGTCATTAAGCAGGCTTAAAAGGGCACAGGAATCCGGCCCGCCGGAAACGGCGACTAAGACCATCTCCCCCGGTAAAAACATTTGGTATTCAGCGATCGCGTCAAGAAAACTTTCCTTGATCATTTCCCGCCACCTTAATTAATGAGGTATGGTAAAAGAGATGCCCCGATAACACCGACCGGAACAATACGCGGCATAGAGAAAAGAAGCGGCCCCGACGGAAAATTCAACCGCTTCCAAGTGAGGGATGTATTTAAACGACCAGATCACGTTGATCCCCAGCCTTACGGCAAAAAATACGATAAAGATCATCGTCCAAAGCGTAAGCGCCTGACGAACATGAACGCCTAGTTGGGTGTTCCCGCGGCAATCAAGCAATCCCAGATAGATCGCCGGGATCCAGGTCAAATAACAAATTGCCGCCAATTTTTTTTCTCTCATTATCAGTAAATATTAATGCCGGGGGCCAGGATCGAACTGGCGACCTAGGGCTTATGAGTCCCTCGCTCTAACCAACTGAGCTACCCCGGCCGGGGTTTACCGTCACTATTTAGGATAACATACCCATATTTTTATTGCAATCGGCCGGTTGCGGTGTTAAAATAGCTTTCGATAAACTTCGCGAGGGAGGGGCTACTTTGTCAGACAACGTTAAGATCATAGTTATAGACGATGAACCGTCGGTTTTGGAATCGTTTAAAATGATCCTCAAGATTAAGGATTATGACGTTACCACCTTCCCGGACGGCCCCTCCGCCCTGGCGGGAATTGAAAAAGGGAAATATGATCTTGCCTTTGTCGACTACAAGCTCCCCGGGATGGACGGGCTTGAAGTCCTGAAAAAGATCAAAGAGCTAGATTCGGCGATCGAGGTCATTATTGTCACCGCTTACGCGACCGAGTCGTCGCACGCCAACGCCATCACCCTGGGAGCGCTGGAATACCTGCGCAAACCGTTCTTGATGGAAGAGATCTATGAACTGGTAGAACGAGGCCTGCGCCGCAAACGGACCAAGGCCAGCCGCCGCGACGAAAGCGGCCCATCACTGACCGGAATTCATTAATCCTGCCGGCCGATCGCCAGCATTCGCCGGATCGCTTTTTCCGCTTTTTCTCTGATTGTCCCGTCTACCCGTATAACCGTTCCCATGTCTTCCAGCGACCACAAGACTTTTTCCAGCGTCGTCATTTTCATATTGGGACAGATCGCCAGTTCGGTTAGCGGATAAAAGCGCTTGCCGGGATTTTCTTTGTTCAAGCGGTGAATGATCCCAATCTCCGTGCCAATGATGAACTCTCTGTCATTCGAATTTTTCACGTATTTAATCATCCCATCGGTTGATAGCGCCGCGTCGGCCAAGGCAACGACATCGGGCCGACATTCCGGATGCACCAAGACCTTGATCCCTTGATGCCTTCCCCTGGCTTGTTCAATATGCTGCGGCATAATTTTCGCGTGGGTTGGGCAGTAACCATTAAACAAGATAAGCTTTTTTTCCGGCGCTTCTTTTTGGGTATTTTGACCAAGGAACTTGTCGGGGACAAAGATTATTTCTTGATCTGGAAGAGATTTGACGACCGCGGCGGCGTTGGCCGAGGTACAGCAGATGTCCGATTCCGCCTTGACCGCGGCGCTTGAATTGACGTAACAAACGACCGGCGCGCCGGGATGCTCGCGCTTTAAGGCGCGCAGTTTTTCCGCATCTATCATATTGGCCATGGGACAGCCGGCGCCACTTTCCGGGACCAGGACCGTTTTGTCCGGCGAGAGAATAGCGGCGGTCTCCGCCATAAAATCGACTCCGCAAAAAACGATCACTTGAGCGGTCGTTTTGGCCGCTTCGATCGACAAACCCAGGGAATCGCCGACATAGTCCGCGATGTCCTGAACCTCTCCCGGCTGATAATTATGAGCTAAAATAACCGCCCGGCGCGAAGCTTTTAGTTTATTGATCTTTTCGGCTAATGATCCCGCCACCTAAGACTTCCTCCCCTTGATAAAGAACGACCGATTGTCCGGGGGTGATCGCCAGTTGCGGTTCTTTGAAGATCACCCTGATCTCTTCCCCCCGGCCGGCCACAGTTGCCTCAGCCGCAAGAGCATTATATCTAATTTTAGCGGTCACGGCCAATGGCTCGCTCAATCTCACCCCGGAAACAAAAGCAACGTCAGCCGCCATTAACCCAGTCCCGTAAGTCTCTTTCTTTGTTCCGATTACGACGGCGTTTTGCTCGCGGTCCAGGGCGATCACGTAACGCGGCTCCCGGTGCGCTCCGATCCCTTTGCGCTGGCCGATAGTGTAAAAAACGATCCCTTCGTGCTCCCCGACTTTATTGCCGGTAGAATCGAGGATCGGCCCCGGCCGGACCGCTTCCGGCACTTTCTCCCTGATAAAACGGGCGTAGTCGTCGTCTTCAATAAAACAGATCTCCTGGCTCTCTTTTTTCTCGGCGACCGCCAACCCTAATTCCTTCGCCTTTGCTCGAACCTCATCTTTCGTCATCTCCCCCAATGGAAAAAGAGTGTGGGCCAGCTGTTCCTGCGTCAGCCGATAGAGAAAATACGACTGGTCCTTTTTGGGGTCGAGACCTTTGAGCAGTTTAAGACCCCTATCCCCCATCCCCCACCCCCTTATTCTTGCATAGTGCCCCGTCGCGACATATTCCGCTCCAAGCTCACGCGCTTTTTTCAGCAGTAGATCGAATTTTAAAAATTGATTACAGCGGACGCAAGGATTGGGGGTCCGCCCCTGTTTATACTCTTCAATAAAGTTATCGATGATCAACCTCTGAAAATCATCTTTAAAATTAATCGTATAATGAGGAAAACCGAGCTGGTCGGCGACTTTTTTGGCGTCAGTGGCCGCCGCGGCGGAACAGCAACTCCGTTCTGAAGCGCTGGTCGCGCAATACAGGGTCATGGTTATCCCGATCGGTTCAAAACCCCGCTCTTTAAGAAGGGCGGCCGCTACGGATGAGTCGACCCCACCTGACATGGCAACGACCACTTTCCCCTTGTTTTCCTTGAAATTTAGGGCATTTACCATAGATATAATTATATCATGACCAAACTGGCCAGAATAAACCACACGACCCTACCGCCACTCCTGGAAACTCGCGCGCTCACTTTCCTCAAGGCTCCCCTGCCCAGGAAAGAGTACCTTGAGGTCCTGGCCGACGCCGGAGCCGTCGGCCGCCAGATCCGGGCGGTTATGACCCTCTCCGGACCTATGATTGAAGAGCTGAAAGTGACGACGATCTCTGATTTCACCCTGGCTTTCGAATGGACCATGAGTGAACGGATCGGCTATGACCATTTTGCCGCCTTCGCCGAAGCCGGGACCTGTCGAATGGTCGATCCCCGTTTTCCTTCCCCAACTAAAAAGGTCGCCTTCTCCGTCTTCGCCAGAGATCGGCTTGCTCTGATCGAGGAGATCAGCGCTCGTTTCTTCATGACGCCGGCAATGCCGTCTGATATCGTCCTTGCTCCCTGGGCCTGCGACTGCTGTTTCGAGACTCAACACCTGGACTACTTAAAAAGCCTCCTTGACCTGCGCGGGATCGGTTCGATGCTGATCATAAGAATCATGGCAACAAATTTCGGCCAAGCCTTTGATCGCGTCGCCGCCTCCCCATTTTTGACCTGGATGCAAGCGGCCGGATTTGAGCCTTCCTGGTTTCTCGGTTTTGATAATCTTGTTTATTTAAACGACCTGGCTCTTGATGAAGAGGCTAATGGGAGAGGAAGCGTTCTCTACCCCCTGCCGGGCAGGAAAATTGGAATGGAGGTATTGGCTCTGCGTCAGACAATAAAAGAGAAGATCGGCCATAATGAGCCGTACTTCGATCACCTGTTTAATTTGTATCTTGTTTTTCAGCGGATCGAATGTTCAGACCGCGTCGTTTTGAACAAGATTTTCGCCGAAGCAATGCAATGGGAAAGGGAACACGCGGAGGAAAGACGTCCTCGCAAGGGAAAAGAAACATCCAGGTTGATCGACCGCTTTTCTAAGCGATTGCCTTTTCTGCTGGATCAGTTATGATCAAATCCAGCTTCTTTCTGAAATTTTCAAGAAAAATCGTAGAAATACCGCTATGAAAATCAGGGGCCCAAAAAGCCACTCCAGCGCAACCAATATTATAAAGCCGAGGAAGCCGGGAAAAAGGGACGCTGCCAAGATCCAAATGATCAACAACTGCCTGGTTAGAGATCAGGTGATCCAAGCCCTCCGCCTCTCCCGGCAGATAGAAGACCCGGCCCTCCGCTTTAAGACTCAAATGGAAACAATGGTCGATCCATTCCTTTATGGCGACAATGCCGGGGTCGCCGGTGAACTATTATGCTTCGACTGTCCGGCTTTCGCGAAATCACTCCCTCGCGCTGAAGGGGTCAGGCTGTTGGCCGTGATCGCTTACAAATTGCATAAAATCAACGGGAGCACCGACGAACTGACCGCGCAAATTAACGCCACCCTTTTACAAGCGGCGGTCATCTTTACCGAAGAATACCAGGACTTAACCGATAAAAATATAAATGAGCTGGTCGTGGTGATCTCCAGAGAGTGGGGTAATTTCACCCTGACAAAATATCATGATCGGTTGGTCCGACTTCTCAAGATACAACCTTAATGTTCGCAGATCGGGCCGTCTGATGGCTTGAACCCGGGGAGCCCTTTTCCGGTCGTTTTCTTTAAATAATCGTCGATCGCCGCTTTGACCGCTTCTTCCGCCAGGACGGAGCAGTGCATTTTAACCGGCGGCAGTCCCCCCAGCGCATCGGCCACCGCCCGATTGCTAAGTTTGAGCGCCTCTTCGATCGTCTTCCCTTTGATCATTTCGGTCGACATTGACGAGGTCGCGATCGCCGCGCCGCAACCGAAAGTTTTAAATTTGACGTCCGTAATAACGTTATCTTTAACTTTGATGTACATCTCCATGATGTCGCCGCAGGTCGGGTTGCCGACCTTGCCGACACCGTCCGGATTTTCCATCTCACCCACGTTTCGCGGGTTGCGAAAGTGTTCCATTACTTTTTCACTATAATTAGCGGCCATCATATTCCTCCTCTATTCTTTGCAATTGTAAAGCGGCGACATCTGGCGCAGGCGCTCAACGATCGGCGGAAAAACCGCCAAAACACGGTCGATCTCCGCTTCAGTGGTGTATTTGCCAAGCGAAAAACGGACCGAGCCGTGCGCCAGCTCGTGCGGCAAGCCGATCGCCAGCAGAACATGCGACGGCTCGAGCGAGCCGGAACTGCAGGCCGACCCGGTCGACGCGGCAATCCCTTCCATATCAAGGCTCAAAAGCATCGATTCTCCTTCGACATATTTTATCGTTATGTTCAGATTGTTTGGCAGTCGATCGGTCGGGTGGCCGTTAAGCTGGGATTCCGGGATTTTCGCGAGCAGGCCTTCTTTTAGCTTGTCACGCAACCTGGCGACCCGCTGGTTCTCCGTTTCCATTTCACCGCCCGCCAGTTCGGCCGCCGCGCCAAAGCCAACTATCCCGGGAACGTTTTCCGTGGAACCCCGCTTCCCCCCCTCCTGCGCCCCGCCATGGAGAAAACTGGTCAACCTGGTCCCTTTCCTAATATACAAACAGCCAACCCCTTTTGGTCCGTACAGTTTGTGGGCCGAGGCCGAAAGGAGATCTATCCCAAGCTTTTCAACGTCGATCGGCAGATGTCCCGCGGTTTGGACCGCGTCGGTGTGGAAATATGCCCCTTTGGCCTTGACCGCTTTCGCGATCTCGGCGATCGGCTGGATGGTCCCGATCTCGTTATTGGCCTGCATCACCGAGACCAGGATGGTCTTCTCTTCGATCGCTTTGGCGACATCCACAGGGTCAACCAAACCATATTTATCAACTGGAACGGTAGTCACCCTTAAACCTCTTTTTTTCAAGAACTCGGCGCACTCCAGGACCGCGTGATGTTCAACGGCGGAGACGACCAGGTGGTCCCCTTTTTTTTCGTTGGCGTACGCAACCCCAAGGAGGGCGTGGTTGTCGGCCTCCGTCCCGCCGGAGGTGAAAACAATCTCCTTGGGTTTGGCGTTGATGAGCCTGGCCACTTGCTCTCTCGCCTTCTCCACGGCGCCCCTGGTCTCCTGTCCAAACCCATGGATCGATGATGGATTGCCAAATTTATCGGTAAAATACGGGGCCATCGCCAGGGCGACTCGTTTATCGCACGGAGTGGTAGCCGCGTAATCAAGATAGATCCGATTCATCTGAAACCTCCTCGTTCAGGCTTCCGGTCCGGTACCCCTTCAGGTCAAGTGTAACATAAAAATAACCTAATCCCTCAAAATAGCGGGTCACTTCCGGCATTAGCCCGTTTTCCATAATCAGCGGAATAAATTCTTCTTCCAATTCGATCCTGGCGATCGATCCATGATGGCGGACCCTGACCTGTTTGAACCCTTTTTGCTTTAAATATTCTTCTCCCCAGCCGATCTTGGCCAGAGTTTCCAGGGTGATCCTGGTCCCATACGGTATCCTTGAAGATAGGCAAGCCAAAGATGGCTTATCCCAGGTCGGCAGATCGCTCTGCCTGGAAAGCTCCCTGATCTCGGCCTTGGTCAATCCCGCCTCCTGCAAGGGACTGCGGACGCCAAATTCGAGCTTTGCCTTACTGCCGGGACGAAAATCTCTTAGATCGTCAAAATTTGATCCATCGGCTAAATGCGTGATCCCCTTTTCCAGAGCGAGTTGTTTTAACTTGGCAAACAGCTCTTTTTTGCAAAAATAACAGCGCTCTTTTGAGTTGCGCAGGAAATTCTCATCGCTGAATTCCTCTGTTTTAATCTGCCGGCATTCCACGCCAAGCTTATCCGCCAATATTATCGCGGCCGCGATCTCTTCTTGAGGGTAGGTCGGCGATTCGGCAATAACCGCCAGGACATTTTCCTTCCCAAGTTCTTGAAGCGCCTGGAAAAGTAAAAACGTACTATCAACGCCGCCGGAATAAGCAATGACCACCTGTTCCAGGGCGGTCAATTCATCCCTTAGCTTGGCCAGTTTATTCTCCACCTATTAATATTAGCTTATTTACCAATGAGAGGCAATAAAAAAGCCCTCCGGTTTTTTGCCGGAGGGCTTTAAAGTTAACCCGAGAATGAATTACGATTTAACTATATAAAAATCAATATCCCGTTTACCATATTTCATCGCGTCATTATAGCCCCGGAACCAGACGTCGATCCGATCGCTAAAACGGGTGTGCATCCGGTCCTCAACCACGAATACTCTTTCTCCAAAGCCTTCGATCATCACTTTTGTGCCCAATGGCAAGAAATTAGAGGCAACCACCCCTTCCCTGCATCTTGTCCCCATCGCAGTGATCCAGGGGGTATCGTCGGTCTGGTTAGGAAGAGAATTATAGGCAGTAGAGGTCACCGTCCCACCATAATATACGTTATATTTATGGGAAATTATCATCGCCTGGATATTGCTTTCCTTCCCCGATGATTTAACCACCGAAAATGAAGCAATTAATAACAAAAGAAGAATAATCCTGACGCTCTTTTGATTATTATTTACTATATTAATTACCTTTTTTGCTATTTTAATCATTTACTTATTTCCTCCTATGGTTTTTTAGATAAAGGACGAACAGCAGAGATGCTGGAGATCAGCAGAGGGTAGAAGCTTGATCAATGTTGCGGCCGATGTTCATATCCATACACTTACTTATCGTTATAGTTAGAGGAAATATTGCATTGAATTATGCCATTTTAGGGGCATTATCCACATTATTGGCTTATTTAAGCTATAATATAGCACATTGCCCATTAATTGGGCACTAATAACCGCGGACTTAAGTCCGCGGTTAAATATCTTGAGTTGGCTACGATTTGAAGCGGCGCATCAAGAGGGAGTTAGAAACTACTGAAACGGAGCTGAAGGCCATAGCGGCTCCGGCAACAACAGGGCTCAAGAGAAACCCATTAATAGGAAAGAGGATTCCGGCCGCGATGGGGATCCCTATAATGTTATAGATAAAAGCCCAAAATAAGTTTTGCCTGATCTTTCGCATGGCATATTTACTTAATTTTATGGCAACTGCGACGTCTCGGAGGTCATTTCTTACCAAAATGATTGATCCGGTCTCAATCGCCACATCAGTCCCTGATCCAATGGCAATCCCCAAGTCAGCTTGAGCCAAAGCCGGAGCGTCGTTGATCCCATCGCCAACCATCGCTACTTTTTCGGTCTGTAATTCTTTGACCTTTTCCGCCTTCGCCTGCGGAAGAACCTGGGCTAAGACCTGGTCAATCCCCGCTTCTTCGGCAATAGCTTCGGCAGTCGCCTGGTTGTCACCGGTTATCATCACGATCTTTAACCCCATTTTTTTTAAGGAGGTTACAGCCTCTTTAGCTGAACCCTTCAGTTGGTCTGATACCCCAATGGCGCCGACCAACTGACTGTTCCTGGCAATAATGACAACCGATCGCCCCTTCTCCGCCAAACTTGTGATTTTAGATGCCAATTCTCCAAGCGGGATCCCTTTTTGCTCAAATAAACTCCGATTTCCAAGCAAAATAGTCGCGCCGCCATAAACGGCCTCTACCCCTTGACCGGAAATCGAGCTAAATTGCTCCGGATCAGGAATGTTTTCCGCTTTTCTTAGGATCGCTTCCGCCAAGGGATGTTCGGACCTCTTCTCGGCAATACCGGCCAAAAAAAGAGTCTCCCTATGCCCTATTATGTCGGTCACTTCCGGCTTTCCCACGGTCAAGGTCCCGGTTTTGTCAAAAACGATCGTTTTGATCTGGGAAGCAATTTGCAGGGCAGCCGCATCCTTGATCAGGATCCCCCGCTCCGCCCCCAAACCGGTCCCAACCATCACCGCCGTCGGGGTCGCCAACCCCAGGGAACAGGGACAGGCAATAATAAGTACAGAGATAAAGATGGTCAGAGAAAAGATCAGGGTTTGTCCAAGGAGCAGCCAGACCAGCAAAGCGGCAAAGGCAACCAGAATGACCGCCGGGACAAAATAGGCAGAAATAAGATCGGCCAATTCCTGTATGGGGGCCTTGCTCCCCTGCGCTTCTTCCACCAGCCTGATCATCTGGGCGATAAAAGTCTCGTTGCCGACCTTTTCCGCTCTGAACTTAAAGGCGCCTGTTCCATTGATAGTCGCGCCGATCACCTTGTCCCCTGGGTTTTTAACGATCGGCAGGCTCTCGCCGCTGACCATCGATTCATCGACCGCTGAACTGCCGTCGATAACAACACCGTCAACCGGGATCTTCCCCCCCGGTTTGACAACCAAAACGTCGCCCACTATTACCTCGCTCATCGGAACTTCGCGCTCTTTTCCTTCCCTAATTACAACCGCCGTTTTCGCCTGGAGGCCGATCAATTTTTTAATCGCCGCCGAGGTTTGCCCTTTGGCCAGCGCCTCAAAGTACTTCCCCAGCAGGATAAAGGTGATCAGAAAGGCGGCTACTTCATAGTAAAGCCCCTCCATTCCCAACGGGATCTTCCCCAACCATTGGCCGATCGTCACTACCAAACTATATATAAACGCGGAGGCCACCCCAATAGAGACCAGGGTATCCATATTGGCGGTTCGGGTCTTGCCCAGGGCGAGTATCCCTCGTTTAAAGAAAATGGCCCCAAAGAAAAGGATCGGCAAAACCAGAAGAAATTCAATGGTAGCCGCATACATTACAAAAAGATGAGGCAGGGGCCAACCAAATATAGAGTGAAACATAAAATAAATAAGGGGGAGACTAAACAATAGGGAACCGGAAAGGCGCCGGCGCAAGCCAGCCATTTCCTGTTCTCGGTCGACCGTCTCATCGTCTTTTTCTCTAACAACCTTAAAACCAGTCGCTTCAACAACTTTTTCAATGGCGGCAAGGTCAGTTATAGTGCTATCGTATTCAACAATTGCTTTTTCGGAGGCAAAATTTACGTTGGCAGAAATAACACCGGAAAAGCCGCGCAGCGCGTTTTCAACAGCTGACGCACATGAGACGCAATCCATCCCGGAGATGGAAATGATAAGCTTCCCGGACTTTTGGGGCAAAAAAACCCTCTCCTCTTATGACTTGGAAAGAATGCGGCAAATATGACCGATAGTCTCGGCGTGCTGGCGCTCCTCCCCGGCCAGTTCAAAAAAGATCTTCTTAGTCTCTTCGTCGGTCTCTTTTTCCGCGGAATGACTATAAAAAGCTTGCGCTTCATTCTCGTCTTTCAGGGCGACCTGACAAACCTCTAAGTCGCTGGCTTCACGGTCCGGGATATGCTCTTCGGTCAAAGCGGAAATGGCGGTCCCCACCGAATCAATTTCAACGGCGGTCGGCTCATGTCCGGCCAGCTTTTTAAACTTTTTTATCAGCTCGCGGCAATGTCTCTCTTCCTGCGACTTGATCTTGTTTAGGGCATCCTTCCCCTGTTGGTTGGTCACTCGTTTCGCGGCTCGGGAGTAATATTCGATCGCTTTTTTCTCGGCTTTAATGGCGATCAGCAAAGGTTTAAGTTTAGTTTCCATATTAATAATTCTCCGCCAGAAGTTCGTAGTAAGCTTTGGGATGAGCACAGGCCGGACAGAGGTCGGGAGCCTCATTCCCTTCGTGGACGTAGCCGCAGTTGCGGCAGTGCCATTTTACCGGCTGGTCTTTTTTGAAAACTTTCCCCTCTTTAACGTTTTTAAGCAAAGCCCGGTATCTCTTTTCGTGCTGTTCCTCAACTTCGGCGATCTCCTTAAAAACCGCGGCGATTTCATCAAATCCTTCTTCCTTCGCCGTTTTTGCACAATCAACGTAGATCCTGGTCCATTCCATCTTCTCGCCTTCGGCCGCCGCCTCCAGGTTCACTGCCGTGTCCCCGATCACTCCGGCCGGATAAGCGGCGGTTATCTCAACGTCCCCGCCTTCAAGAAACTGAAAGAACCGCTTGGCATGCTCTTTTTCATTGTCGGCGGTCTCCAAAAAAATCGCCGAGATCTGCAGGTAGTTCTCTTTGACAGCCTTGGAAGCAAAGTATGTATAGCGGTTTCTCGCTTGCGACTCGCCGGCAAAAGCGGCTAATAAATTCTTCTCGGTTTTGGTCCCTTTTAAACTTTTCATGAATTATCCCCCTTAGATAGTGGTATTTTACTATAATTTCGGCAAATTGAAAAGTGCGCCGGCTGCTCTAGGCAGTCTGGGCGATCATGGCTGGAACAAAGTATCGGGGAGGAACCTAACCGATCGCACACCCGGAAACTGCCTGGCGGTCTTTTCGATCTGGTCCGCCAGCAATTCAACCCGGGACGCCCCACCTGTCGTAAAACCCGGAATATCCGTAAACTCCAAGGTCAAAGTTCCTTTATCCAGGTCGGCCCTGATCAGCTTAAAGCCGGGATGCGGAAATTCTGTCGCAAAACCGGCGTTCTTTTCCTCGTCGGTAAGCTCCCCATTGATCAGCATTTGGATCGCCGCCCGGAGGGGGGCCTTGCTCTCCGGGATTATCCTCTCCACCGGCAGGATAGAGGCCGATCTTTCATTGTAAAAATAAAGCTTGATCTTGGTCCCTGATGTTTGGTCGGCGATTGCCGGCCTCTGATCGGCGGCCTGCTTTTCAGTCAGCTCACCAAGGGCCCAAAAACCGAACAAGACGATCAGGATAAAAAGTAAAAAAGCGGCGCTCCACCATAACCATCGCCAATCGAGCCGTTTTGTCCTTTTTTTTGCTTTTTTAATTTTCACAAACTGGCTGATTATACCTGAAGAAAAGAGGAGAGACAATAAGGATATTTTTCCGGAAAAATAACGGTTTTATCGGCGGCTGACCCGCCAGATCAGTGCCAGCGCCCAGATCAATCCGGCCGCCAGAAAAAGATCAGCCAGGCCAAAAAGAAATTTCTCCAAAAACTGGCTCCCAAAAAACAACCGCTCGTTCATCCCTTCCATCGGAAAGATCGGATCGGAGCCAAAAAAGACCACGTACGCGATCCCTTTATATATCAACAGTGCGGACGCCGCGAGCGCGCCGGTAAAATAAACCAGACAGCTCCGGCGAAGAGAACGCACTTCCCCGTCGACCAGTTCCCGCCGATAGGTCCGGACAAAAAAAGCAAGCAGGGCCGGAACGATGGCCCCTAAAATAAAAAAGAGGAGATAGGCGGTCCTTAAAGGGAGCGCGGCCAATTGTTGATAGTCGAGCGGAACGGCGCGAAGCGTAAAGTCGATCAGCCATTCGGAAGTCAGGGTAAATATTAAAGCCGCCAGAATAAAAACAACTGAAGCCCCGACCAAAGAAGAGACCAGATCATCGGCGGTAGTCCGCCTGAAAATACTCTCCTGCTTGACGATAAAACTGCTGGCCGGACGGCGTCTCATAACGCAAGGATAAATCATCGGCGGCGGGCCTGTCAAGGAGTTATTGAATAAAAATAATGACCAGCAAGCCCAGAGCGAAACAATAGTAAGCGAAAGCCCGGATCGAAGTCTTTTGGACCAGGGTCATAAAAAACTTGATCGCCAGAAGGCCCGAAAATAAAGCGGCCAGAAACCCGATGACCAGCGGGCCCGCACCTATCCCGATCGTTCCGGCTTTCACGATCGCCTTTGACTGCAGGAGCCCGGCTCCCAATATCGCCGGGATAGCCAGCAGAAAAGAAAACCTGGCGGCCGCCTGCCGCTCAAAATCGCGGCCAAGAGTGGCCGAGATCGTCGTCCCTGACCGGGAAATCCCCGGCACGATCGCCACTCCCTGGGCGATCCCGATAATAATGGCGTCAATCCAATTTAGAGCAGTGATCTTCCGCCGGCCATGGCCGATCCATTCCCCCAATAAAATAAAAAGTCCGGTCACCAGCAGAAAAAAACCGACCATTCTCGCCGAGCTAAAAAGGCTCTCAAAAAAATCCTTGCCGGTAAACCCGATCGCTCCCGTTATCGCGGTCGCGAGAAGGAGCATCCCCAATAGATGCCGGTTTTCTTTTTTCAAGAGATTCCAGAGGTCGCTCCAGAAGTAGATGATAAGCGCCAGCGCGGTCGCGAGGTGGACAACGGTATCAAAGGCAATATTCTCTCCTACCCCCAACACCGACTGAAAGATTACCAGATGTCCGGAAGAAGAGACAGGCAGAAATTCAGTCAGCCCCTGGATGATCCCCAGAAAAAAATAGTTCATTTCCTCGATTCATTCTGGTGCCAGAGGGCCAGGAGCGGCGGGGCGACAAAGATGGACGAATACGCCCCGATCGCAAACCCGACCAGGAGGGTCAGGGAGAATTCGCGCAACGGCTCTCCGCCAAAGATCAAAAGACAAGATACCATAAACAGGACGGTCAACACCGTATTGATCGAACGGGCCATTGTCTCCCAGATGGAAATATTGACCACTTCATTGAATTTCTTCTTGGCAAGGCTCGGTTTTTTCAGGTTCTCGCGAATCCGGTCAAAAATGACGATCGTGTCGTTGATCGAATACCCCATAATAGTCAGGATCGCCGCGACAAAAGTAACGTCCACCTGCCGCCAGAACAAAGCAATAATACCGGTAGTAATGATCGCGTCATGATATAAAGCGATCAGTGCCGCCATAGCGTATTTGAACTCAAATCGGAACGAAACGTAAATAATAATGCCGATCGACGCCAGGATCAAGGCCCAGATGGCTTGATTCCCCAGCTCCCGGCCGACCGTCGGGCCAATGACATCGGCTTCCAATATTTCGGTCTGGCTGATCTTTGAATTAAAATCGCCTAGCAATCTGGTCCGAACATCGTTATCCAGCGGCTTGGTCCTGATCAAGATATCGTTCTCTCCGGCTTTCTGGATGACGCTCTCCCCCAACCCATAGCCGTCTAAAACCCGGCGGACGTCGCCGACCGAGACCGTTTTGGCGAAGCGGAGATTGAGCATCGTCCCGCCGGTAAAGTCGATCCCGAAGTTGAGCGGTTTGGCGTGGACCATAAAATTAAACAGGAGAACGGCGATCGCCAAAACAACCAGCGAACCGGACAAGGTCAGCCATAAACGTGTTTTTTTGATTACATCAAACATAACATCCTCATTTGTAAAGCATTTTTGATTTTGGATCGGTCACGATCTTAGCGTCAACCAACAGATTGAGCATCATCCGGGTCAAGGTCAGCGCGGTAAACATAGAGATCACGATACCGATCGCCAGGGTGACGGCAAATCCGCGGATCGTCCCGGTCCCGACAAAAAAGAGGGTCAGAGCTCCGATAATGGTAGTGACGTTGGAATCAAGGATCGCCGAAAAAGCCCGGTCAAAAGAAGCGGAAAAAGAGGCTTTCACCGTTTTGCCGAGACGGAGCTCTTCTTTTAACCGCTCAAAAATAATAACGTTGGCGTCAACCGCCATGCCGATCGACAATAAAAATCCGGCAATGCCGGGCAAGGTCAGGGTCGTATGAAAAAGGGCCAGGACCGCCAAAGTCAAAGGAACATATATTCCAAGCGACAGGATCGCAATAAAGCCGGGAAGACGATAATAAACGATCATGAATATAATGATAAAAACAAAGCCCAATATTCCGGCGATCGTGCTCCGATCGATCGAATCCTTACCTAACGATGGACCAACGATCCTGGTCTCAACCATTTTTACCGGGATCGGCAGGGAACCGGCCTTGAGCTTGATCACCATGTCCCGGACGTCTTCCGCCTTAAAACTTCCGGAGATCTGGGCCCGGCCGGAAGGGATCGGTTCGCGGACATTGGGAGCGGAAATGATCCGTTTGTCCAGAATGATCGCCAGCGGTTTATTGACCGATCGGCCGGTGACTTCGGCAAAGATCTGCGCCCCTTTGTCATTAAACTCAATGTCCACCACCGGGTTGCCGTACTGGTCAAAACTGGGGAACGCACCTTTGAGGTCGGCCCCGGTCAAGACGGTCTTTTTTAAAACGATCGGCCGTTCGCTCTCAACCCGGCCATCACGCATATCCTTGACCGAATCGATCCTGGCGTCCGCGCCGTAAAATTCCTTAACTTTTTCCGGAGAGGCGCCGCGGGCGTCTCCCGGAAGCCACTCCGCTTCGACAAATTCAAGCAGAGCGGTATCCCCGATCAGGGCGATCGCCCTTTCCGGGTCTTTGATCCCGGGGAGTTCGACAATAACCTGGTTTACCCCTTTGCGTTGAATGGTCGGCTCACTTACCCCCAACCCATCGATCCGGTTGCGAATGACCGCCGCCACCCCGGCCATGGAGTCATCGCTGACCTTTACCTTCTCGGTATCCTCCCCTTCGTATACCAGGCGGGTCCCGCCCTGAAGGTCGAGGCCAAGGTTGATTGGAAATTTAATTAATACAAAAACGGAGGCGACAAAAATGCCCAAAATCAATAAGATCCGCAGTTGGTTGATATTTTTTGACATCGGTTGTTAATATAACACAGACTGACAATGACTATCAAGAGGAAACCTTACTAAAGTTTTTTCCGCCCCTCTCCCTCTGGGAGAGGGGTTGGGGTGAGGGTATTATAAAGAAAAAGTCATCCTATCAGTAGCGGCAATCACTTTCGTTTTAAGCTCCTGGCTTAAGTGTTCGGCAATTAACCACGGTTTAGCCGCGAGCATTTGCTTGCCAAAATGAGTCATGATCGTCACCCGGGGTTTGATCCCCTGCACCAACTTCTTCAGGTCATCAACACAGAGATGTTCCAGGTGCGATGGCTCCTGGCGCAACACGCTCACTACTAAAATATCGGAACTTTTATAAGCTTTGACCAGTCCGGGGAAAAACCTGGTATCGGCAATATAAGAAATGGTCGTCTTCTTCCCTTTGAACCTAAATCCATAAGTCTCCGTATTATGATGAAAATGCTCAACCGGGGTGGTAAAAGATAAACTTCCAACCTTATACTTGGCTTTAGCTTTGATAATCTCCAGTCGTTCCGGGTATTGGCGAACGTATTTTAAGATCACTGGATCGCCAACCAGCGCTTCTTTTGGGGCAAAGACCGCCCCCCGTTTTTTAAAGGTCCCTTCAGTCATCGCCTCGATCATGGCGTTAACATCGCCGGAATGATCAAGGTGCTTATGGGAGAGAAGGATCCCGTCCAGAGTGGTCGGGTCAAGTTTAGGCCGGGAAGCCAGGGCTTTAACTAAAGCTCCCGGTCCAGGATCGATCGATAAGTTCGTCCCGTCAAGCGAAAGCCAGATGCCACCGGAAGCACGCAGTTGTTTGGAGACCACCACCCTGGCCCCGGCGGTCCCAAGAAATTTGATAAAGTCCAACTTTTATCCCCTTTGGATCAAATAAAGGATGTAAATAATGTAAAGAAAAATGAAAGCCCCCCCCTGCCAGCGCTGGAGCATATGTTTTTTGCCGATAAACATCGCCGCAAACAAGATCAAGGTAACGGCCAAACAAAATAAAATATCAATGTAGGCCGCATCCCCTATCGGAATTGGTTTAATAACGCAAGTAACACCCAGTATGTAAAATATGTTAAATATATTTGAACCAACGACGTTGCCGATAGCGATATCCGACTCGCCTTTTAGCGCGGCGATCACCGAGGTCGCCATTTCCGGAAGCGATGTTCCCACCGCCACTATAGTCAATCCGATCAAAATCTCTGACAATCCGGCTAATTTCGCCAGGATAATCGCCTGACTAACCAGCAATTGGCCGCCAAAAAATAAAAACAATAATCCTCCCAAAATCAACAAAAAAGCAATGGGAGTGGAATATGTCTTGATCTCTTCCGCGGGTTCTTCAACATTTTTCCTGCGAAACATGTCAAAAGCGTAATACATAAAAACCGCGAAGAAGCCAAGCAGAACTAGGCCATCGATCCTGGTCAAAACATTCTCCCAGTTCCGGTCAAACAACTTATCGCTAGCCAGGACAAAAAGAGCGACTACCGCTAAGATCGCGAACGGGATCTCTTTCCAGGTGGTATTTCTGCGGACCTTCAGGTCAACAATTAGAGTGGAAACCCCCAAAATCAAAAGAATGTTGGCGATATTACTGCCGATGATATTTCCCACCGCGATATCAGTGGTCCCTTTAAACGCGGATATAAGGTTAACGATCAGTTCGGGGGCGGAGGTCCCAAAAGCGACAATGGTCAAACCAATGACTATCGGCTGGATCCCGGCCCGCTTGGAGACGGAGGAGGCCCCTCTTACCAGCGCCTCCGCTCCGGCGATAAGAACCACCAGACCGATAATAAGATAAATAATAGCTAAGATCATTTTGTCGTATCGTAAAAATGGGCCCGGCGAGATTCGAACTCGCAACCTTCGCCTTCGGAGGGCGACACGCTATCCAGTTACGCCACGGGCCCATATTTTATTTATTTTAGCACAATTATCGCTTTTCGACCCTGGTCGCCAAGCAACCCGCGGTAAAATTTCGATCATTATTGTTTAAGCTCGATCCTAGTTCTTGTTTTCTAATCCCTTAACCTTATTTTTCAGTTCCAAAATCATATCTTCGCGGTCCATGGCGGACTTATAGAAGACTTCCAGCTCGCCAAGCCTTTTCTTCAATTCTTCCTCCACTTTCTTGCGCTTAGTGATATCAGCCTCTAACTCCATCATTTTGCTCTCAAGCTGTCTAACCACCCGCTCATTATAACCTTTCAGGAATTCAACGCTCGACGCGTCAAGCGCTCGGTGTGGCACCACCCCTTCCTTTTTTATCTTCTCCAACACCTCATTTACCGCTTTAAGTGTTTCGGCTGGCCCCATCGGCCACATTATAAAGCCATCCGCTCCCAATTTTAAGGAGAACTGTTCGTCGCTTTTATCCGTATAGCTCGAAGTAGCCAGGATAAAAGGGATGTTCTTTAGTTTTTCATTTTCTTTACACTTCAGGCACAACTGAAAGCCATCCATTTTCGGCATAAGAATGTCGGAAATAATCAGGCCAACTGGTTCCTGCCGCAGAATAGCCAGCGCCTCCTCGCCATTATTGGCGCTTACAACTTCATACCCTCCGCTCTTTAATATCGTCTCAAGGAGATAAAGATTCTGTTTATTGTCATCCACAGTTAGAACTTTCATTTTTCCAGCCTCCTTTTTACAGATACTTTTCGATCTCGGGGATAAAAGTCTCCGGATCGATCGGTTTCTCAATATATCCCGTACAGCCGGCCGCCATTACTTTCTCCCGGTCACCGGTCATGGCACAAGAGGTTATGGCAATAATCGGAACCTTCCCGCCAGCTTCGCGCTCCCTGATTCGCTTTGTTGTTTCATACCCGTCTATCCCCGGCAGCATGATATCCATTAATATCAGGTCCGGACGTTCTTTTATCGCCAGCTCAACACCTTTTTCTCCGGTTTCGGCTTTTATTACTTCATAGTTTTTATTTGAAAGGATAAAGTTCATAAGATACATGTTCTTTTCATTATCCTCAACTATTAGTACTCTTTTCATTCGCTTCCCCCTTTGTATTCCACCGGTAAAATAACGGTAAAAATGCTCCCTTTTTTAAATTCGCTTTCGGCTTTGATCACGCCGCCCAAAATCTTGGCCAGCTTTTGCGAAAGATAAAGACCGAGCCCGGTCCCTTCCTGCTGGGGCTGACCATCAGTAAAAATGCGACTAAACTGTTTAAACAACTTCGGCAGGTTTTCAGCTTGTATGCCGTAGCCGGAATCGCAAACGGAAACTTCTACCTGATCCTGTTTTATTCCGGCCCGGATCGTTATTTCACCTTTTCCCATAAACTTGATCGCGTTGCTGACCAGGTTCATGACAATCTGCTTAATCCGCCGTTCGTCGCTTTTGATCATGAGCTTTTCGGGTATATCAAGCGTCAGCTGATCCCCTTTTTCTTCCAACGCGGTTTGGAACGTCTCCTTAATATTTATAACCGTATCGGAAAGGTTAAATTCATCTATCGAGAGCTGGATTTTCTCCGCTTCGATCTTGCTGACATCAATGACATCGTTGATCAGCGTCAGCAGATGACGCGCGCTCCCTTTTACCATGCCAAGCTGTTTTTTCTGTTCGTCATTTAGTTCTCCCGCCATTCCTTGAACGAGTATCCCGGTAAAACCAATGATCGAATTAAGCGGGGTCCGCAGCTCATGGCTCATGCTGGCGATGAACAGGCTTTTCATCCGGTCAAGCTCGCGCACTTTTACCAGTTCCATTTCTCTTTCCGCCGCCAGTTTGCGCTCGGTGATGTCGCGCACGATCGCCAGGAGCAGCACTTCGTCGCCCAAGAGCAAACGGCTCAAGTTCACTTCCGCCGCAAAAGAGGTTCCATCTAATCGGCAGTGCTCCCACTCAAAATACTGCGGCCCATCCGTCAGCGCCAATTTGATCTTTTCCAGCGCCTTCTCCTCGGACCGCCTCCCATCCGGTTGCAACGGCGGAGAAAATTTATAAAAAGAAGCGCCAATGATCTGCTCCCGTCTGCAGCCAAATAAAGCCAGCGTCCGGGTATTACAGTCAACGAAGCAATCTTGACGTATCAGGAGGATCGCGTCATTTGCGGTCTCAAATAGAGTACGATATTTTTCTTCGCTTGCTTTCAACCGTTCATTGGCCAGCTTCCGCTCGGAGATCTCTCTGGTCAGCTCCTTTGTTTTCAGCTCAACCAATCGTCGCAGAGAGCGGGTCCAGATCAGGCTAAGCAGGCCGATCAAAACTACGATCCCAATGGATAATAAAACAACCGTCCAAAATTGTTTACTGGCGAACCATGGTTCGTAGCGGCTTTTGACATAGTGCGCGTTAATCGCCTCGCGTTCGCTCTCCGATATCGCCCGCAACGCTTTATCTAAAATAACGACCAGCATGGGCCAATCATTGCGCGCCCCAATGGTCAGCTCACTCGGCGGGATCCCAAGCCTCCCCTGCAGTTGGAGATTATTAATAATTTCCTTTTCGATCAGGTAGATCGCTACCGCCCGGTTGCCGGCATAGGCGTCGGCTTCGCCCCGGGAGACAGCGTCAAGCGCGTCGCCGGTCGAATTATATTCCTTGATCTTTACCTCCGGATAATTTTGGCGGAAATAAGTAATGTTGTAATAACCTTTTTCCAACGCTACGGTCTTCGCTGTTAAATCCTTTTCCGAGGAAAAATAAGGGCCT
Source organism: candidate division WOR-1 bacterium RIFOXYB2_FULL_45_9 (assembly GCA_001771575.1). GTDB lineage: Bacteria > Margulisbacteria > WOR-1 > O2-12-FULL-45-9 > XYB2-FULL-48-7 > XYB2-FULL-45-9. The sequence goes on from MEUD01000001.1 coordinate 868,910, forward strand.
TCTTTCCGGCCAACGATCACATGAGGAACAGCCAGATAAGGTTTAGTAAACTTAAAAAACGCCTCTCGATCCGGCTTTGGAGTAATATCCATCAACGCATCAAGCTGTTTGTTTTTAACTTTCTCGTAGTTTTCTTGAAAAGGGGCCGGCTCAAGGACCAAGCTCCCCCCCAGTTTTTTATTGAGCGCCTCAAAATAACCAACCCCGATGCCCGCCGGCTTGCCATTCTCATCCACATAATTTAAGGGGGGCCAGTTGTTCATGATGCCGATCCTGATCGGGGTATGTTCGGCTAAGAAAACTTTTTCAGCGGTGGTAAGTTCAAGATTATTGGTAATTTTCGTCTGACACAACCCAACATGGGGGAATAACAGCAAAAAGCTAAATAACAAAAAAACGTTGGTCTTATTTATCAAACACTTCATAATGTTTTCCTACGACCGAGATTCGCCTTCGGAGGGCGACACGTCCGCCGCAGGCGGATTACGCCACGGGCCCATACTGCTTGAGTTATTTTACCACAATTATCGCTTTCCGACCCTGGTCGATGGTTTTCTTGTTGCCGGTCCAATCATGTATCGCTCGAAAAAGGACTCGGAACTTATAACGGTAATTTGCCCCCCGGCGGGTACCGGGATCATTGGCAATAAAAACCCCGCCAGCTTCATCGTACCCCTTGATCAACAAATAATGATAATAAGGCCCGGGCGGAGTAAAATACGGGTTTTTCAATTCCCGTCCAGCCATCGGAGCAATAATCAAATTCCCATCCGCCAAAAGCTTTTTCAACTCTTGAATAGTGGCCGCCTCACGAACTTCGACCCCATCGTATTTATAATAATCTTTTATCAGCTTGGCCGATTGCTCGGCGGTCAGATCATAATGCCCGCCCCAATTTTTTATTTGCCAATTAACTAACGCTAAAATTGCTCTTTTTCCTTTTTCCCTGTTTACCTTTTCTCCTTTTATCTTCCCCATGGCCATAATGATCGCCGCTTCCTCGCACGCATCCTGCCAGGGCTGACGCCAGTCCCCATAAGGAGCCTGGCACAAAAATGGGATCGGACGATCGATCTTTCCGGCCGCTCCTGCTAACCCGGCAAATATCACCCAAATCATCACAAACGCGATAATCAGCCTTTTCATGCTAAAAATATAATGACACAATTCTCCCGAAAAATGCAAGTTTAAGCTTGATCGGTACGAATAGTATATGTAGGGGGGAACAAATGACATCAATTACCGCGGTCCGCTACGATTCATCGTATCATTTACACATTATTAAACCGTATGATATTGACGGCGGGCCAAAAGTTAAAGAATTGGCCGACCAGCACCAGACCACCATCGCGGAATTGGAAAGGCTTAATCCGGAAATAGCCAACCTCAAAGAGGGGGACCTGTTAATGACCCCGATGCCGCGAAGCCGCTAAGCGGCTGCCACTCTATTTTTTAAGCGTCCGATCTTTTCGATCTCAACTTCAACCACGTCGCCAACTATCATCGGCCCGATCCCTGGCGGGGTCCCGGTCAAGATCAGATCATTGGGCTCCAGCGTCATCACGCTGGAAATAAACGCGACCAGCTCCTCCGCTTTAAAAACCATGTCGGCGGTATTTGAAGACTGCTTGAGCTCTCCATTCAGATAGCACCTGATCGCCAGATTGTTTGGATCAATATCGGGAACTATCCGCGGACCGACCGGACAGAAAGTATCAAACGACTTCGCCCTACCCCACTGACCATCCTGAAGCTGAAGGTCCCTCGCGGTAACGTCATTGGCGCAGGTATATCCCAGGACATGTTTTAGCGCGTCTTTGGCGGAAATATTTTTGATCCGATCCTTAATGACGATCGCCAGTTCAGCTTCGTAGTGGAGTTCTTTGGTTTGAGAAGGATAAATAATATCGACGCCGTTATCGATCAAAGAAGAAGTCGCTTTTAAAAAAAGGAGCGGCGCTTTTGGCCGCTCCATCTTCATCTCCCGAATATGTTCGATATAGTTTAAACCGACCGCGACAATCTTAGACGGTTTAAGCAAATTTAAAAGAAAGCCAGCCTGACGCCGGCCGCCAGGACATACCCGTCCAGCGGCAATTCGACGCTGTTGGCGTCCTTAATGCTGGTCTTCTGATATCCGACCTCCGCGTAGCCGCTGGTGTTGGGACCAAAAGCCAGTTCGATCCCGGCCCCTCCCAGGATCCCCATCCCGGCAAAACTGGATGGATTGGTCGCCAAAGCGGTGGTCTCCGACACTTTATTTCCGGTATAATAATCGACTTCGGCATTGACATACAGATTGAAAAAGCCGTGAGAACTGCCGTATTCTCCCCAGTACATCGTATAGATCCTGGCGCCGTAGCCGAATTTTACCAAGGTGTAAGTCGCGTCAACGCTGGAGCCGATCTGCAGTTTTTTATTCAGGATCAGTCCGAAACGGGGCCCGGTATCAAGATTTTCGTTCAGTTTGGCGTCGAATTCCAGACCAAAATCAAAGGCCGAGTTCTTGTCGACGTTGACGTTATCGGTCGGGGAAAGGAGACAGCCGCGGATTCCCAGGCGATAGGTCTTGCGCTGGGCCAAACTATAGAAGTCTTTGGAGGCGATCGTCGCCGTCCCTTCGATCGCGATAATTTCCCCGGCGAAAAGAATACTTAACCCGACAACCATTAAACCGACCAGCGTTTTTTTCATTATAAAAACCTCCCCGCAATATTAGAAGCTGGAGAAATTATATCTCTATCAGGCGATCTGTCAATCCTATAACTATTTCTGACAGGTCGGGCAATACGACGAGGTCCGTCCCCCAACCTTTTGCCGCTTGATCTCTCCCCCGCACCGCAAGCATTTTCGGCCGTATCGCTGGTACACTTTAAGTTTTTTGGCGTAAGATCCCGCCTCCCCATTGGAGTTAACATAATTGCTGAAAGTCGTCCCTCGTGCGGCGATCGCCGCGGTCAGGATCTTTTTTATCCCCTGGTAGATTTTTTTGATCTCCGTTTGGCCAAGGCTTTCCACCCGGCGGTCCGGCCGGAGTCCGGAAAAAAAACAAACCTCATCGGCGTAAATATTGCCGATCCCTACCACGTTCCTCGCGTCCATGATGAACTGTTTGATCTTGCTTTTTGGCCGGCGGAGCAGGCTCTTGGCAAATTTCCCAGGCGTAAATTCCCTGGTGAGCGGCTCGGGCCCCAATGCCATTTTCACAAAAAGCTTTTCCAGCTCTTCTTGCCTGTGGAGCCGGAGCCAGCCAAACTTACGGATATCGTTAAAATAAAGCCGACTTCGGTCGGAAAAAGTAAATGTAGCGTGAGTAAACTTGTTGGGAAGCTGTTCACAGCTTTTATCAATGGTATGCCCGCCGATCAAACACTCCCCCTTCCCCCGAAAGACCAGCTGGCCGGTCATCTTCAAATGGATCAAAATCCGCCAATCGCTGGTGAGCTCAAGAATGATCATCTTCGCCCGGCGTTTGACCGCGACAACTTCCAGAGACCGGATGATCGCGGCATATTTTTTCAAAGGATAATTAAGCATTTTGGGGGTATCGCAATCAAAACCGGAGATCTTTTTGCCAACCAATACTTTGGCCAGACCTTGGCTGACCGTCTCAACTTCGGGGAGTTCAGGCATTTACTACAGCGCTTCCTTGAAAATCTCAATGACCACGTCAAAGATCGTCAGGATCAACGGCCCGACAATGATCCCGGCAATGCCAAAGAGCTGAATCCCGCCGATAATACCGAAAAGAACGATCAGGGGATGGACATTGGAGTTGTCGCCAACGATCTTCGGCTTCAGAACATTGTCGATGAGACTGATAACAAAGACCCCGTAAAACAGCAAAATGATCGCCGGCAGATAATTGCCGCTCATTGTCCCGACCAGGAAAAGATAGATGTCAATCGGCACCCAGATCAAAGCGGCCCCAAAAAGCGGGATCATTGAGATTATCGCCGTCAAGCTCCCCCAAAGAATGGGACTGGGAACGCCAAGAAAAAAGAAGCCCAACCAGGCCAAGAGACCCTGAATGATCCCGACTAAGACCTGCCCAATGATCACTCCCCGGCTCAAGTTGTCAAAACGGGTGATGATCTCTTTGTAACGTTTTTCCGAGATCGGGAAGAGATCGGCAAAAAATTTATACAGGTCGGTCCCGTGGACCAGGAAATAATAGATCGAGAAAATAGTAATAAAAATATGGAGCAGGACATTGGGGATCCCCTTCAATATCCCCTGCAGAAGGCTAAATAGTTGTCCGATGAGTTCAGTCGCTCCACTCTTTAAATGCGGCAAAAGCTGTCCCATCTGGGTAAAGCCGGGAGGGAGATTTTCCAGCTGGAACTGGGGGGACGAAATGACCTCTTGAATAAAGTGATATGCGCTTTTGACCTCGCTGGAAAGGAGAACGGCAATAAAGATCGAAGGGATCAGCACGACCGATAAAATGATCAGGCAGGTCAATAGCGAAGCGCTCTTTTTCCCCAGCGGGACGGAGCTTAATATTCGGGCTAAAAACGAGTATAACGGATAAAAGATAAAAGCCAGAGCAGCGGCCGATAAGAGCGAGACCACGAAAGGACGAATGATCAGAAACGAAAGGATCAGGACAACAACGACCAGCGAGATCGCCGCGGTCCGGCGGTAGCTTTCGATCCGCTCTTTTTCTCTGTTCATGCCAGGTATTATATATCATTATTATTTGACTTGCCAACTGAATTGTACTAACATTTTGCTTCGTGTTAAGAATACGCGCCAGCGCGCTGATCGCACTTAGTTTTTTAGCGGTGATCTTCGCGGGAGGGACCCTGCTCTCCCTGCCGATCGCTTCGGCGCAAAATATTCCGACCAACTTCCTGGACGCTTATTTTACCGCCAACTCCGCAACCTGCGTTACCGGTCTGGTCACCCTGAACACCGGGACCCATTTTTCTCTTTTTGGCATCCTGGTCATCCTGGCCCTGATCCAGATCGGCGGCCTGGGCTACATGACCTTCTCGACTTTTATGGTCCTGGTCTTCCGGCAGAAACTTTTTATCTCCCAAAAACTGGCGGTCCAGGAAGCGCTCAACGTCTACTCGACCAAGGATGTCATCTCGGTCTTAAAAAAAGTTTTTGGAATAGTTTTTATCTTAGAGGCGATCGGAGCGGCGATCCTCTACGCCCGCTGGCTCCCGGAAATGGGGAGCAGTCAGGCCCTGCTGTACGCAGTTTTTCATGCCATCTCCGCTTTTAACAACGCCGGATTTGCCCTGACAAGCAACTTTGCCAGCCTGCTCCCCTATTCCGCCGACTGGATCGTTAACTTGACCATTACCTCCCTGATAGTCATCGGCGGCATCGGGTTTATTGTTATCGCCGATATCATTGAAAGACGAAGATTGGCGCTCCACTCCAAGGTCGTCCTGCTGGTCACATTTTTGCTGATCAGTCTGGGAACCATCCTGATCTTCACCCTGGAATATAACAATCCAAGCACGCTCGGCCCGCTGACCCTTCCCCATAAAATGCTTGCTTCCTACTTTCAGTCGGTTACCGCCAGGACCGCCGGCTTCAACACCTTAAACATCGGCCAATTGACCCAGCCGACGCTACTCTTCTTTTTGTTCCTGATGTTCATCGGCGCCAGCCCGGGAGGGACCGGCGGCGGGATCAAGACCACCACTTTTGCCGTGATCATCGGGACGATCATCGCGACCCTTAGAGGATTTCGCAACACGATCATGTTCAACCGCCGTATCCCGGTCGAGACGGTCCGTCGGGCGATCACCATCACCTTTCTCGCCCTGACGGTCATCGCCCTGGCAATTTTTGCTCTTGATAATCTGGAATCGTTCGGACTGATGCCGGTCGCCTTTGAGATCTTTTCCGCTTTCGGCACGGTCGGCCTATCAATGGGGATAACTCCCAGCCTCTCCCCATTAGGAAAAATTATCATTATGCTTGTTATGTTCATCGGCCGGGTCGGGCCGCTCACCATGCTGATCGGCTTGACAATGAGCCAGCGGGATAATAAAGTTGAACCACCAAAAGAAGGCTTATCCATTGGTTAAAATCTGGAGGAAAAAATCATGAAAAGAAGACAATTCGCGATATTAGGATTGGGACGTTTCGGCAGTAAGGTCGCCAGGGAACTTTATTATAAGGGACAGGAAGTAATCGCGATCGACAAGGACGAGGTTAAGATCCAAAACATCAAGGACGAGGTGACCCACGCATACGTCGGGGACATCACCGACGAAGGAGCGCTCAAAGAAGCCGGGGTCGCCGATTGCGACACGGTCGTCATCGCGGAAAGCACCCACATGGAGAGCAATATTATCGCGACCCAAATCTGTAAAAGCTTAAAGATCCCGCAGGTGATCTGCAAAGCCAACAACACGATCCACGGGCAGATACTCCAAAAGATCGGGGCCGACCAGATTGTCTTCCCGGAACAAGACACCGCCATTAAGCTGGTTAATGTTCTGACCTGCCAGGGGGTGCTGGACTACTTTGACCTTGGCGAAAAGGTGAAGATCGTCGGCACCAAAGCTCTTCCCCAATGGTCGGGGAAAAGCCTCTCCGAGCTTGACCTGCGGACTAAATATTCGATCACGGTCCTGGCGATCCGCCGGGGAGAAGAGAGCATCGTTATCCCGTCCTGGAGCACTCCGATCCAAAAAGAAGACGTCTTGATCCTGTTCGGCGAAGAAGAATCTCTCAAGAAGCTCGACATGGACATAACGCATAAGACTTAGCTTACAGCTATAAGCTTTAAGCAGATAAAGCAGGGATTAATTCACTTCGTTATCAATCCACTTGAGAAAATCATGGCTTCCTTCGTTAATCGGCAGGCTGACGACACACGGGACTTCATAACTATGCAGGCTTTTGACCTTTTCGATCAAAGCGGGAACGATTGATTCTTTAGTTTTGGCAATAAGAAGAGCCTCTGACCCATTCTGGACCTTCCCCTCCCACCAGTAGATCGATTCGAGCTTATCGATAATATTGACCCCAGCCGCTAAACGATTAGAGACCAATTCAAAGCCGATTTTTTTCGCTTCGTCCTTATCTTTGGTTGTAATATACACTAAACAATATTTTTCTTTGCTCATTTTTCGCTTATCCCTTAATCCTTATCACTTATCTTTCTGCTATAATTATGCCATGAAATTCGAGGTTAAGAAAGTCGGGCCGATCTCCGCCAACTGCTATGTCGTCTGGGATGAGCCGACAAAAGAAGCGCTGATCATTGATCCGGGAGATGACTCCGGTTCGATCATAAAAATTATCGCCGCGAACCAGCTATCCGTAAAAGCGATCGTCAACACCCACGGACATTTTGATCATGTCGGAAGCAATGGAGAACTGAAACAGGCGACCGGCGCCAAACTAATGCAACACCCGCTCGATGCTAAAATGGCTCGATTAACCGACCCGACAATGGCGGACGAAATGCTCGAAGATGGTGGGAGCGTCACGATCGGCCAAAGCCATTTTAAGGTCATCCACACCCCTGGCCATAGCCCCGGAGGGATCTGCTTATATAATGAAGAGGAGAAAGTCCTCTTTAGCGGAGACACTCTTTTCCTGGGCACCTACGGACGGGTCGATCTCCCCAATTCGTCCGCGCCGGCAATGGCCGCTTCGCTCAAAAGGCTCTTCGCTCTTCCACCCGAAACCATCGTCTGCCCGGGGCATGGCCGACCAACCACTATCGGCGACGCGAAGAAGGCAATCGATCTCCCATGAACAATAAATTGCCGATAGAACTCCTCTTGTTTGACTTTGACGGGACCATCACCAATTCCCTCCCATCCGCAGTCAAGGCGATCCAGAAGATGCTCAAAGAATTTAATTTTCCGCCCAAAAGCACGGCGGAGATCAACGAGCATATCGGTTTTGGCGAAACCGCTCTGGTCAGCGGGTCGATCGGCAGCGGCGACCCGGCAACGATTGAGAAAGCCAAGGAAGCGTATTTCCACCACGTCAAAGACCTGGCCGGAGAAGTGGAAGTTTTTCCTCATGTTCGGGAAATTCTGGAATACTTTAAAAGCAAAAGAAAAGCGATCCTTTCCAACAAAAGGGACGCCTTGATCCATCACATTTTAAAATTACATGGTTTGGACCACTACTTTAGCGCAGTTTACGGCGGTGACACCTCTCCTTGCCTCAAGCCTGATCCCTGCGTTAGCAACCAAATTATTAAAACCTACCAGATCGACAAAGAAAACGTTCTTCTAGTCGGCGACATGACCATTGACGTAGAGACCGGGAAGAACGCCGGGATCCGCACCTGCGCCGTAACTTACGGGTTTGACGACAAAGCTAAACTGGCGGCGGCCAAGCCCGACCTGCTGATCGACGACCTGCTGGAGCTGAAAGAATTGATAATTTAATATGGGCTTGGAAGCCGCAGATAATATCGTCTCGGCTTCCAAGCCTAGCCAAGTTTTTCCTGTTTTTCAATTCCTGCTATAATAGCCATGGTCATGATCTTCAACTCCGAACATTAATGTCGGAGCACCCAGACCTCACTTATGCTTGTCCAAATTGAATTTGAAAAACAACCTTTACTATTTGAACAGCCGATCGACCTCATCGTGGCGCGGCAAGGCCATGAATTGCCGGCCTGTTTTGCCCAAATGGAATTGTCACTTGCTAGTGGTTACTATCTGGCCGGGTTCCTTTCCTACGAAGCAGGGTACGGATTTGAGGAAAAACTCGCCACGGAAAACAAATCGTCTTTTCCCTTGCTTCAGATGGGGATCTTTAAGGAACCGCGACGTTTAGCCATGCCTACCGGCAGGCAGGTCGCAGGCTCCTTCAATAAGGTGACGAATAAAAAAACAAACATCACCCAGGAGAAATATTTTGCCAATATAAGAAAAATACGGGAGTACCTGGAGGCGGGCGATACCTATGAGATCACCTACTGTTTGAAATTCCTCTTTGACTTTGCCGGAAGCCCTTATAACTTTTACCGGCAACTTTATTCAACCCAACCGGTCCCCTATCCCGCGTATATTAAGGGTGATGATTACTTCATGTTATCCCTTTCCCCTGAATTGTTCATGAAAAAGCAAGGAACTTTTCTAACCACCAAACCGATGAAGGGGACCTGGCCGAGAGGAAAAAATCTTTGGGAAGATATGTGGGCCGGGCGAAAACTTCACTTTGACGGGAAAAACCGGGCCGAGAACCTGATGATCACCGACCTCCTCCGCAACGACCTGGGGCGGATCGGCGGCAGGGTTAAGGTCCCCAAGCTCTTTGAGGTCGCCCGCTACAACACTCTCTATCAGATGACCTCAACCGTTACCGCTAACATTCAAAAAGATTTGCCGCTCTATGATTTATTCAAAGCTCTCCACCCTTCCGGTTCGGTGACCGGCGCCCCCAAGATCCGCTCAATGGAGATCATCCGCGAGCTGGAACCCGAACCCCGCCACATTTACACCGGGGCGATCGGCTACATCACCCCTGAACGGGACCTGATGTTCAATGTCCCGATCAGAACAATCCTATTAGAGGGGACACATGGCGAGATGGGGGTCGGCGGCGGGATAGTTTGGGACTCGACGCCTGTTGGGGAATGGGAAGAGTGCCTCTGGAAGGCAGGGTTTCTCGGCTAATTTTACGCTTTTTTTACGTTGCTTGGCGGTATTTTTACCTCATTTTAACGCGTTTTAGTGATAGTATTTTTTTATGCGGCCTAAATTTGGTCTAAACGCGATGCAAATCTTAGTCTTCGGTTATTTTATCGTAACGATCATCGGCGCCCTTATCCTCTCTTTGCCGATCTCATCAGCAGACGGAACCTCACAGCCATTCGTCGACGCCCTCTTTCTGGCGACTTCTGGAATAAGCACTTCCGGATTGACCGTTATCGATATCGGTAGTTATTATTCACTCTTCGGCCAAATCGTTCTCATGCTGATCTTCCAGGTCGGCGGCATTGGCTACATGGCCTTTTTCGTTTTTATCGCTTATCTTCTCGGGAAAAAATTCTCAAAAACGACCTCGACGGTCGCCAGAGAATCAATGGCCACGGACAGCCACAATATGCACATGCTCGGCGGTTTTTTCCTAAAAGTCATAAGCTTCACCCTGTTTTTTGAGATCATTGGGGCGGTCATCCTTGCCTCCTATTGGTCCAGAGAATACACCCTGCCGCGAGCCATATATCTTGGGGTCTTCCATTCTATTTCCGCCTTTTGCACCGCGGGCTTTAGTCTTTTTCCAACCAGTCTGGTCAATTATAAAACCAGCTGGACCATTAATCTTACGATCAATATTATTTCAATTATCGGCGGGATCGGCTTTTTTGTTCTGTCGGACGCTTATAACGCGTTAATCAGCAAGATCAATAGACTGAAGCCGACCAGGTTAACCCTGCATAGTAAAATGGTGCTCATTACCACGGTCATTGTTATGCTGGCGGGGACATTGATCATTTTGGTCGCCGAACAGTGGCCAGGTTCCGCCACGCTTCAGGAAAAAGTCGTCATCGCCTCTTTCCAGTCAATTTCGGCGTCAACGACCGATGGTTTTAATACTATCGATATCGGAAAAATGTCCGCGACCAGCCTGGTCGCGCTGATGCTCCTCATGTTCATCGGCGCTTCACCGGGGAGCACCGGCGGCGGGATGAAAACCACGACCCTGGCCACCCTCTTTGCCGCGGTCCGCGCCTCACTGCGGAAAAAAGATCGGACCGCCGTTTTTGAAAGGAAGATCCCGATTGAAATAATCATCAAAGCGCTGACAATTTTCTTTCTTTTTTCAGCTGTCGCGGCAATCGATATTTTAATAATGGCCAATACTGAAAAAGCAACTTTTCTGCAAACTTTGTTTGAGATCGTTTCCGCCCTGGGGAATACCGGTCTCTCGACCGGAATAACCGGCAGTCTGTCTACTGCCGGCAAAATCATCTTAATAATAACCATGTTTATCGGCCGGGTCGGCCCCTTAACAATTGGCTCGGCAATCTTCACCAGCGAAAAACATAATGCCTTGAAACTTCCCAAAGAAGAACTGTTTGTGGGCTGACCCAATCCCTTCCCCAGACGGGTTTTTAGGTCTATAATTAACGGATAAATGACCCAAGGGCAATGGCATTTTCCCATAAATGATCTCATCGTTACGGTAGCGACAGTCGTTGGCATTGCCGCGGCCAATCACTTGCTTAGCCCTTTTATCGGTTATCAATCCACCGGCCTCGTCTTATTATCATCGGTCCTGTTCCTTGGTTTATTCGTTTCATTTCCCGCTCTCATATTATACGCGGGGCTTAGCGCCTTGATCTGGAATTTCTTCTTTATCCCGCCGCACGGGACCTTGGCGATCGCTAAGCCCGAGGACCTGATGATGAACATTGTCTATTTCTTTGCCGCGATCGTGACCGGTTATTTGGCCGATAAGATAAAAAAGCATCAAAAACAACTCGCCTTAAAAGAGACCAGAGAAGGGCTTTATCTGACGATTTTTGACAGCCTGTCGCACGAACTTAAAACCCCGATCACATCGATCATTGGGATCGCTTCCACGCTCAATACGGTAAAAGAGGAAAACAAAAAAAACGAACTGTCGGCCGAGTTGGCCGATTCGGCCGAACGCCTTGATCGGATAGTGACCAACTTACTTGATATGTCCAGGCTGGCTTCCGGTTCCATCTCCTTAAAAAAGGAATGGCAGGAAAGTTCGGAAATAATTCAGGTCTGTCTGCGTCATCTCGGAAAAAAACTGGCCGATCATCGGCTGGCGGTGACAACCGAAGAGCAACTGCCGCTGCTGCTAATCGATTACGTGCTTTTCGAACAAGCCCTATCGAACGTCCTGCTTAACGCGGTCAATTATTCCCCAAAGGGATCAACGATCAGCGTCCACGCGGCCAGGCGGGAAAACTGGCTGGTAATCTCCGTATCCGACAACGGGCCGGGAATAACAGATAAGGATCTCCCCAATATCTTCGATAAGTTTTACCGGTCCGCCGATTCTCCGCCGGGCGGGACCGGGCTGGGCCTCGCGATCTCCAGAAGCGCGCTTGAAATCAGCGGCGGCAAGATCAAAGCTCGGAACAAAAAAGAAGGGGGCTTAGAAGTCGCGCTTTATTGGCCGATCGATAAACAACCTGAAATAAAGGAGCGGTCATAATGAACAAGGGGGCCAGGGTCCTGATAATTGACGATGAACGATCGATCAGAAAACTGCTTGATATAAATTTATCGACCCAGGGATTTGCCGTTTGCCTGGCAAAAACCGGAAAAGAGGGCCTGCTCCTGTTTAACAGTTTCCGGCCCGACATCGTTATTCTCGACCTGCATCTTCCGGACATCAACGGGGACGAGGTCCTGGCGCAAATAAAGACAAGAGCTTCCGTCCCGGTCATTATTCTCACCGTCAAGAACGCCGATTCCGACAAGATCGCCCTGCTGGACGCCGGCGCCGACGACTATATAACCAAACCGTTCAGCCCCGATGAATTAGCCGCCCGGATCAGGGTCGCCCTGCGGCACAGCTTAAATTTAAAAGAGGAACCTATTTTTCGGCATGGCCGGATAAAGATAGATTTTAGTCTGCGCGGCCTGGAAATCGACAACGAACCGGTCAAGCTTACCAATACGGAGTTTGACCTGTTAAAAGCGTTGGTCCAAAATGCCGGTAAAATTGTGACCCAAAAACAGCTCCTAAAGGAGATCTGGGGACCTGAATCAACCACCCAAACCCATTACCTTAGGATCTATTTCAGCCAATTAAGAAAAAAGCTCGATAAATACAAGCTTGCGAACATTATTATTACCGAACCCGGTATCGGCTATCGGCTTGATCTGCAAAGCACTAATTAAAAATGATGAAAAATATTTTGATCTATTTATTTCTTCTGTTATCCTTCTCCTTCTTTGGTTGCGGGCAATTCAACGCCTCTCCTTCAACCGGTCCGATCTTTACCGACCCGGCGGTTAAACTTGCCGAACTCTCCCGCCAGGATTTCACCTTAAAACTTTATTATGAGGCGATCGCGCGGGAGCCGCGCCTCTAATCGCCCCCATCATTTCACTGGAATAAGCGCCGGAAGTCGATCCCTGCCATTCACAATGGGAATTTTATCTCAAAGTTGAGCAGTATGGTCTATTGGTTTATAATTAACCGGTAATGAACGAATTCAGGCTCGATCTAACCGTCCGGGATTACGAGTGCGACCTGCAGGGGATCGTCAACAACGCCACTTATCTGAATTATCTTGAACACACCAGGCACGAATTCTTAAAAAGCCTGGGGATCGATTTTGCCGGGATGCACCAGCAAGGGATCGACCTGGTGGTGGTCAGGTCCGAAGTGGATTACAAATATTCACTGACCAGCGGGGACAGTTTCTACGTTACCCTGAAAATGGCGCTGGAAGGAAGGATCAGGATCGTTTTCTATCAGGATATTTTTCGCTTGCCGGACAACAAGCCGATCATCAAAGGAAAGATCACCGGTACAGCCCTTTCCTCTCAAGGCCGCCCTTTTCTGCCGGACGAAATAAAGGAGATATTATTAAAAATATGAAAACACTAACCGCCACCACGCTTCTGCTGATTGGTCTTATTCTTTTTCCCGGGTGTGTCCAAAAAAGCGGCTCCCCTTCTCCAACCCTAAAGTTTGAAGAGGGGGCTAAGTATGTTTTTGACTATGTGCCGACCGTAACCCTCAAAGGGAACTGGAAAGAAATGGGCCGGCAATACGGCTTTTTGCTCTCGGACAATATCCGCGAGGTCTACAACCTGGTCGCTCCGTATAAGGACAAGTACAACCTGGCTTGCGGAAAAATGAACACGGAGATCATTGAAGACTTCTATCAGTCCTATCCAGACAAGATCAAATTGTTTTTCCAGGGGATGGCCGAAACTTCCGGCCTGACCATGGAACAGTTAAAGACCGCCAACTCACTGGAGATCGTCTTAATGTTCGGCAGCCGCGTCTACAATACCCGTTGTTCCGGACTGGGGGTTGGAGAAGGATACTCGAAAAGTGGGAAGATCGTCTACGGACGAAATTACGATTATAACCGGGAATTCCTGGCGCTCAACGACGATATTGTGGTCGCGGTATTTCACCCGGACGACGGCTCTGTGCCGGCGGCGACCTGCACCTGGGCCGGTTGTATTTACGCTTCCAGCGGGATCAATCGGTGGGGAATTTTTATTGAAGAGAATGACTGCTCCGGCCACGACAAACAGTCGGCCGGCATGTACAAGACGGAAGACCATTATAACGTTAAGAACTGGGTCAAAGACGACGCTCTCCTCCTCTCTCTGCTCACCTCGGCAAGGAACATGGGAGAAGTTGACGCCTGGATGAAAAAGAACCTGCCGATCTATCCTCACAACATCGGCATAGCGGATAAGAATGACGCTCGCTGTTATCAATGGAACGTGCCGGATATGGTCCCTCACTCCCCATTTGTCCAACAGGCGAAAGGCTTAATGGCGCAGACAAACCATTATTTTACTATTCCGGACGGCTGGGCTCTCCCACCTTATACGGAAGGAGATAGCTCTGGTTCAACCGTGCCAGGCGGCAGTATTCCACGCCTAACCAATCTTCTGCGCTTAGCGGAAAAGAACAAAGGCAAGATCGACGTGTCGGGGATGTGCGACATAATGGATATAAGTTATGATAATGGGGGGGCAACGGTTGCCGGCTCTTTATATCAAATCGTCTGCGAGCCCGGGTCATTTACCTTCAAATTAAAAACTCTCGGCAAACGCGACCGTTGGGTAGATATTCCCATTGCCGCTTTGCTATAGCATCCGGATGTTTCTAAACTGCCCCGGGATAATGTGATCCAGATCGCCGACATCGCCCGCTGGATATTGGGGAGTTTTGCCACCGTGGACGAAGTCGAGCAGGGATTGAAAAAAGTTGTGGTCAGAAGTTGGACTACCGGCATGATAAAAGTCTCGATCCTAATGTGCTATAATCCACCCGTTATGCGGCATTTATTGACTTGGATGTTCATTTATACTCTGGTCATGGCTTTAGGCCAGATATTCCTGAAAATGGGAATGAGCAAAATGGCCGGCTTTTCACTGCAAAGCACCAAAGACGCTTTTCTAATCCTGCCGGGCCTGTTAAGAAGTCCCTATATATTGCTGGGCGCCGGACTGATGGCCGCTTCCTTTGTTCTCTGGCTGTTCATTCTCTCCTGGTTCAGATTAAGCCTGGTTTTCCCCTTGACCGCCCTGACTTTTGTCTTTGTCGTGCTCCTCTCCTATTTTATGCTCGGTGAAAAGATGTTAATACAAAATTACGCGGGCATTGTCCTGATCGCTTTTGGGATTTTTTTTCTGCTGTATAAATAAAAGGCGCGCGGCGTAAAAATCGTTGGGCTTATAAAGACTGTGGTTCCTGGCTTTTTTTCAGCCGCTCAATCTCCTTCTCCAGCTCGATCATTTTTATTTCCCGGCCCACAGTTAACTTATAGAATTCTTCAAGGTCGTCTATTTTCTTCTTCAATTCCATATCCATCTGCTTGCGTTCGGTTATGTCCTCGGAGATCCCCAGCAGGAATTTTGTGGCCCCGTCTTCTCCCTTTACACAAACCTTATGGGTATGCAGTAAACGCACCCCTTGCTTAGCCGTCGTAATTGGTTCTTCCGGAATATCCACTTTGCCGGTCGCCCCATCCAGGACTTCCCGGTCTTTGGCCATAAAGTTTGCCGCCTGTTCCGGCGGAAAAAGATCCAGATTGTTCTTGCCGAGCAGATCTTTGCGGTCATATCCCAGGAGCTCCTCTCCCGCGCGATTGAAAATGACGAAACGCAGGTCAGTCGCCTCTTTAAGAAAGATCATGAGCGGGATATTTTCCACGACCGTCTCAAAAAGTGTTTTTGAATCATTCAATTCCTTTTGGGTCTGTTTGCGCTTGGTGATATTATGCATGATCCCGAGTTCTCCGGCTTCCTTGCCCACGATCCCTTTCAGGGGTGACGTAGTGATCTCAAAATATAATTTCTGGCCGTTGCTACCGATCGCTTCAACCTCATAGGGCTCAACAGCAACTCCCTCTTTTCTAGCGGCAAAGTTGGCAACCATCAAGTCCACGCTTTCTTTCGTAAATTTACCGATCATAGCGTTTAATTTTTTGCCGACGATCTCCTCTCTTTTATAGCCGCTGATTAATTCAGCCTGCGGATTAAGATCAACTACAGTCCCAGACGCGTCAAGCTGGACCAGGATATCGGAGGATGAATCGAACAGGGATTTGTACCGCTCCACAGCGCTCCTGGTCTCGGCCTCGATCCGCTTGCGCTCGGTAATGTCGCGCTCGGTCGAGGCGATCCCAATTACTTCCCCCGTTTCGTCGACCAGTTTCGTTACGGTCAGCCAGACATCGAGCAGGCGCCCGTCTTTGGTCAGCCGCTGGGTTTCCAGCGAAGAGACCTTTTCGCCGGCTAATAACCGGCGGTTGAAATCCTTTTGCTCGGCAGATTTATCAGGGGGAGTAAGGTCCCAGATGTTATTTTTCAGCGCTTCTTGCTCGCTGTAGCCATACATCAGCTCGGCGCCGCGGTTCCAGGCGGTAATCTTTCCCTCGAAATCCTGAATCGTGATCGCGTCGTTACTGTCCCGCACCACCGTCACCATCCGGCTGGCTTCGTTCAGACGGGCCTGCAGTTTTTGGTATTCACTATCGGGTAGTTCAACCATTTGACAATAGTATACGTCTAGGGGGGGGGGCGTCAATAGCTTTACATAAATAAATAGGACAGCCATTATATTCCTTCGTATTATGCTAAAATACTGATAATTACATGTTCTGTTTAGCGATTGAAACCTCGTGCGATGAAACCGCCGCCGCTGTTGTCAGGGACGGCCAGGAAGTCTTGTCCAACGTCATCGCTTCCCAGATCGAGTTCCACAAAAAATACGGCGGGATCGTCCCCGAGGTCGCGTCCCGTTTGCACGCGGAAACGATCTCCCCCATCATCTTGGAAGCGCTTACCCGGGCCGGAAAAGAGCTCTCGGAGATCGACGCGGTCGCCGTAACCTTTGGCCCCGGACTGGTCGGCTCTCTGATCGTCGGGGTCAGCGCCGCGAAAGCGCTTGCCTGGGCGATCAAAAAACCACTCATCGGAGTAAATCACCTGGAGGGGCATATCTACGCGAACTTCCTAACCCCCATTCCCCAGTCCCAAGTCCTCTCGTTCCCCTTCATCTGTCTTCTGGTTTCCGGCGGCCATACTTCATTAGTACTGGTCAGGGGCCATGGCAACTACGAGACGATCGGACGGACCAGAGACGATGCCGCCGGAGAAGCCTACGATAAAGTCGCCCGGTTCCTGAAGATCGGCTACCCCGGCGGACCGATCATTGATAAGCTGGCAAAAGAAGGAAATCCTAAGGCAATTCAATTCAAGCGGCCGATGATCGAAGAGGAGTTCGGCCTGGATTTTAGTTTCAGCGGCCTAAAAACAGCTGTAGTTAATTTTGTCAACAAGGCGGGGGGAACCGAGAATTTATTCTCAGGAGGGACCCGCCTTGTTGATCTCTGCGCCTCTTTCCAAGCCGCCGTCGTCGACGTCCTGGTTGAAAAAAGCCTGAAAGCGGCAAAACAACATCACTGCCAAACAATCGCCCTGGCCGGCGGGGTCTCAGCCAACTCGGCGTTGAGGCAAGAGCTAAAGGCGAAGGCAGAGGCCAAAGGGATTGTGGTCCACATCCCGCCGCTTGAATACTGCACCGATAATGCCGCCATGATCGCCTGCGCTGGATATTATAAATCCATTAATTCGTCATTCTCCCTCGCCCCTATTGCCAGCGCCAGGATCTAACGGTATAATCCCGAAAGATGTCTTCTAAGCCTTTGAGCGAAAACCAACTCCTGGCCCTTCGCTTCGTCCAACTCCGCTGGGCGGCGATTTTTTCCATGTCTTTGATCGTCTTGGCCCTTTTTCTATTCAGCCAAAGACATGATGTGTTCATTAACAGTTTTATTGTCATCGGCGTCGCAGCAATTTACAACCTTCTCTTCCCTTTTCTCATTAAAAGGTTTTTTTTCTTTACTGAAAACCGGGTTTTCACTTACTTTCGATCCACGGCCGACATCATTGTCGTTACCCTGCTTATTCATTTTACCGGCGGGGTAGAAAGCCCTTTTGGCTTTTTTTACCTCCTGGAGCTGGCCGCGATCTCCATGTACAGCTTTGAGCTGATCGCTGTCCTTATTTCTTCACAAGCCGCTTTTTTATATTGGGTGATTTGTTCTTTGGAGGCGTATTCAATCCTTCCTCACTATCGGATGGTTGACACTCCCGGCACGATTTATTATAGCCAGGCGTATGTTAACTCCAAAGGGCTGGCCCTGTTTTTTTCTTCGCTCCTGATCATTTATATTGTCTCCTATCTCGCGAAAAAACTACGAGACAAACAACACCAGATCGAAGCCATGTCGGTCGCCCAGGCCGACTTTATGAACATGGTCATGCATGAAACAAAAACGCCCTTGACCTCAATCCTCGGGTACACCGACCTCCTGATCGATAAAAATCCGATGGAAAACCAGCGGGATCCGCTGGCCGTCATAAAACGCCAGGCCAAGCGGATCCTAAACATGGTCAACGACCTGTTAAGCCTGGCCCGGATCGAATCCGGCAAGTCCAAACTAAACAAGATCGATTGCGACCTGCGGGACATTGCCGAACGGGCGATTGAAGAGATCGATCCCATTGTCAAGAATAGCGGAGTCGAGATCGTTAAAGAATTTGAATCAAGCCTGCCGCTGGTCAAGGTCGACGAAGATAAGGTCCATGAGATCTTCATTAACCTGCTTTCCAACGCCGTTAAGTTTTCCAATAAAGGCGGAAAGATCTTCGTCTCGATCTCGCTGATCGGCCAGGAATTGACCGTAGCGGTCAGGGATGAAGGGCTGGGAATTGAAAAGAAAGACCTGCCGCTGATCTTTGATAAGTTTTACCGGGCCAGCAAAGAATCGGTCGAGCGCAAGGGGACTGGCTTGGGCCTGGCCCTCTGCCGATCAGTCATCGAGCTCCATGGCGGACGGATCTGGGCGGCGTCGGCCGGTCCCGGCCACGGCTCGGTCTTTTATTTTGCCCTTCCCGTCCAGGCTTGATATAATACCTTCATCATGCGCATTGATGTCGAACACGTAGCCAAACTTGCCCGGCTTGGGCTGACGGACGAAGAAAAAAAACTTTTTGGGCCGCAGCTCTCGGCAATCCTCGGTTACGCGGAAAACCTCAACCAGCTTTCGACCGGCAATGTTTTGCCGACTTCCCACGCCATCCCGATCAAGAACGTCCTGCGGGAAGACAAGGTCATCCCCTGCGCGAATGTCGACGATATCATGGCCAACGCCCCGGATGAAGCCGATCATATGTTTCGCGTTCCAAGGATCGTCGAATGATCAACAAATCTGCCCACGAGCTCCATTCCCTTCTCTCAAGCAAGCGGGTCAGTTCGCTGGAGTTGACCGAAGCGGTCTTCGCGCGGATCGATCAGGTTGAAGATAAGGTCAAAGCTTATATCACTCTCACGAAAGAAGAAGCGCTCCGGCAGGCTCGGGCCGCCGACGCCCGTTTGAAAGCCGGAAACAATATCACGCCGCTGACCGGGCTCCCGGTCGCGGTCAAAGACAACATGTGCACCCAAGGGGTGCTGACCACCTGCGGCTCAAAGATCCTGAACAATTATCTTCCCCCTTACGACGCGACAATCGTCGCCGGGTTGAAATCCGCCGGCGCGGTGATCATCGGCAAAGCGAACATGGACGAATTTGCCATGGGCTCTTCGACTGAAAATTCCGCCCTTTATCCGACCCGCAATCCCTGGGACCTGACCACCGTCCCGGGTGGATCTTCCGGCGGTTCCGCCGCGGCGGTCGCCGCTGACGAAGCGGTCCTGGCGCTGGGTTCTGACACCGGCGGCTCGATCCGCCAACCGGCCGCTTTTTGCGGCGTGGTCGGGATGAAACCAACCTACGGCCGGGTCTCACGCTTTGGCCTGGTCGCCTTTGCTTCGTCGCTCGACCAGATCGGCCCCCTGACCAAAGACGTGACCGACAGCGCCATCTTGCTCGGCGCGATCGCCGGCCATGACGAAAAAGACGCGACTTCAGTCGACCTGCCGGTCCCCGATTATCGAAAAGCGCTGATAGACGACGTCAAAAAGGTCAAGATCGGCTTGATCTCCAATCTGCTTGGCGACGGGATCGCTCCGGAAGTAAAACTCGCGGTCAAAGCGGCCGCCGAAGCGCTGGCCAAGCTGGGAGCGGAGATCGTTGAAGTTGAGCTCCCCTCTTTTGAATACGCCGTTTCCACTTACTATCTTCTGGCGCCGGCCGAAGCCAGCTCCAACCTTGCCCGGTTTGACGGGGTCAAATACGGCCACCGGAGCGGCGGGACCAAAGACCTGCTCAACATGTATTACAATACCCGCCGCGAAGGCTTTGGCCCGGAGGTCAAGCGCCGGATCATGATCGGGACTTACGCCCTGTCCGCCGGATATTATGACGCTTATTACTTAAAAGCGCTTAAGGTCCGGACCCTGATCAAACAAGATTTTGAAAAAGCGCTTGGCAAGTGCGACGTCCTGATCTCTCCGACCGCCCCGACCGTCGCTTTTAAGGTCGGCGAAAAGACCGCCGACCCGCTGGCCATGTACCTTTCGGATATCGCGACGATCCCGGTCAATTTGGCCGGGCTTCCCGCCCTCTCCCTCCCCTGCGGTTTCTCCGGGGGACTGCCGATCGGACTGCAGATCATTGGACGGGCGTTCGCTGAAGAAACAATTTTAAGGGTCGCGTTCACTTACGAGCAAAACACCAAATGGCACACTCAAAAAGCAAAATTATAATCGGCCTTTTACTTTTAGGAGCGCTGGCCGGAGCGGTTTTCGCCGCTCCGAGCGCGGAAGACGTTAAAAGCTTCCCGGCGATCGGAGGCGAAGTTTCCGGGGTCACCATTCCCGGAGTAAAATCGATCTCGATTAACGATAAGCCGGTCAAGGTCAACCCGGACAATACTTTTTTCACCCGCGTCGAACTTAAAGCCGGAGAAAAATACCTGATCCTCAGGATCACTTATCAGGGACTGCGAGTGATCAAGAAATACCTGGTCCTCCGCTCCGAAAAGAGCAAACAATTCAAGGTTTTTGTCCCTAAAGCCGAGATCGAAACCCCGCTCAAGGTCTCCCGCGCGGCCAATAGACCGGTTAAAAGAAAAACGATCACTAAAGAAGAGATCGAGAGGATCAAGCGCGAAGCCAAGGCAAGGGAAAAGGCGGCAAAGGTCCAAAAAGAGAGCAGAGTTTATGATTTTTCTAAAGAAGAGTTCGGCCAGGGGACGGAAACAATGAAAGGGCTCTCCACCGCTATCGTCAACGATAACTACGGCATGAACTTAAAATCGCCGATCGGCACCCTCTCGTACCTTAAAGAGATCCTAAGGATGACGAATTTCTACGATCGCTACTGGAAACCGCGCTGGGGGGACCGCCCGGTCAGCGCCGCGATCAATAACCTGCTAAAAATAACCCAAGGGTATCGCGGCAAGCCGTTTTCCTCGCTGACCGCGGAACAACAGATGAACATCCTGAAGCTAAACCGGCTTTTATTGGAAACGACCTATCCCGGGCTTTGCCCGATCAGCGAGCTCAAGAAGCTGATCATCGATGAATCATGGATGAGCGAGATCCCGCTCAAGAACAACGGCTATATTTACGTCTGGGAATTCAGCCACGGCAAATTCCTGGTCCTGAAAGTGGTTAACCAGAAATTCTCGGCCGATATTTACGTCCCACTCACCGAGGAGTGGATCAGCCTGCAAAACCTGTCATACAAGGAATTGAAGGAGCTGATCGCCAAGCCGGCCTGGGAGATCAATAGCTTCGAGGAAAAGAAATGAACTACGAAACGGTGATCGGGCTGGAGATCCACGCCCAGGCGCTGACCCAAAGCAAAATGTTCTGCGCCTGCTCAATTAAGTTCGGCTCGGAACCGAACTCCAACATCTGCCCGGTCTGCACCGGCCAGCCCGGCTCCCTTCCAGTCGCCAATAAGAAAGCAATCGAGCTGGGGATCAAGGCGGCCCTTGCCCTCAATTGCAAGATTGAGCCGAGCAGTATTTTCGCCCGGAAGAACTACTTTTACCCTGATCTCCCCAAAGGGTATCAGATCTCCCAGTATGACAAGCCGCTGGCAACCGGTGGCTGGGTCGACATCGACGTCGACGGGGTCACGAAACGGATCGGCATTACCCGCCTTCACCTGGAAGAGGATGCCGGCAAACTGGTCCACGTTGGCGCGGACAGAATAATGGGAGCGGAAGAATCGCTCGTCGATTACAATCGCGGCGGCACCCCCTTGATGGAGATCGTCAGCGAACCCGATATCCGCTCGGCCAGGGAAGCGGCCGTTTACACCGAAACGCTCGCCAACCTTCTCCGCTATATCGAGGTCTGCGACGCCAAGATGGAGGAAGGATCGCTCCGCTGCGACGCCAACGTCTCCCTCCGCCCGGTCGGCCAAAAAGAGTTTGGGACCAAGACCGAAGTCAAGAACATGAACTCTTTTAAAGCGATCGAAAAAGCTCTGCTCTCCGAAGAAAAACGGCATGAAGAAGTTTTGGAAGAAGGCGGGAAGATCACGCAGGAAACCCGCTTCTATTCCGAAGAGACCAACACGACGTCCGGCATGCGGAGCAAAGAAGAAGCCCATGATTACCGCTACTTCCCGGAACCGGACCTCCCCCCCATCGAACCTGACGACAAATGGATAGAAGAAATTCGGCAATCGCTGGGTGAACTCCCGCAAAAGCGCCGGCAACGGCTGATCGACCAATTTGGTCTCAATACCGAAAGCGCCTCGATCCTGGTCTACGACAAACCGCTGGCCAACTTTTTTGAGGATACGACGAAGCTTTATGATAAAGGCGCGGTCGTCGCCAACTGGCTGACCGGAGAGGTCACCGCATACCTTAAAGAAAAGAAGAAAACGATCGAAGAGCTCGACCTAAAACCGCCGCAATTGGCGGAGCTCCTCAAGCTGATCGACGAAGGGACCTTGAGCGGAAAACTTGCCAAAGGAGTACTGGTTAAAGTTATTGAGACCGGCAAACAGGTTAAAGATATCGTCGCTGAATCAGGAGCGCAGATCAGCGATCAAGGCGAACTAAATAAAATAATCGCTGAAGTTATCGCAAACAATACCAAAGTAGTTGCCGACTACAAAGGCGGGAAAGAGACCGCCCTCACCTTTCTGGTCGGCCAGGTGATGAAACTTTCCAAAGGTCGGGCCAATCCGGCTTTGGCCAATCAGCTCCTCAAAGAAGCGCTTACATAGAGCTCATCAAACTTGCCTATTAGCGACTGATACCGGCTAATATAACTCTGCCAGGCCAAGGCGTTTGTCGCCCGACCGTCGCGGTTCTCGTAAAAAAAGCCTATTTGAAGAATGAAAAGGGCTCCCTTTTTCAACTTTTCCGCTTTCTGCGCGCCGGTTAGCGACTGATCGCTTAGCTTCGGCAAAGCTCTCTTTAGGCCGTATATCCTGCTTTTACTCCCTTTTAGCCACGGCTCGCGCATCTCTTCCCGCAGGAAGGTCCCCAGAAAACCGCCCAACCGCCGATCGATCCGGCCCAGCCAAATAGGATCGGTCAAAGATCTTGGATCGGCTAAATCATCAACGATCGACAAAGCGAACCTCATCAATTTATCGACCAGCATTTTTTCCGCTCCCTCTTTGACCTTTTGCATCCTGGCCGCCTGCGACCGTAAAACGTCCTGCCTTTTAAGCAGGGTCTCCCGCGCCACGCCCAACATGCTTTGGGCCAATCTGATCGCCTGATCGGAGCCGACCAGCGTAACATGCAGGGCCGTTTCCAGCTCCACGCAAGCCTTATCTTTATGCCAGGCGAAAAAAGAGTCGAAGCGCTCGTGCAGATCAAGCAATTCCGACCAATACCCAAGGGGATCGCTTTCGATCCGTTTGATCCGCTCCATGTGGCTTTCGTTCTCCTCCTGTTCCTGGGAAATTTTTTCCAGCTCATGATCGATCATGCTCAACAACTTGGCGGTTGAAACCCGGTGCGGGATCGATTCCCGGCGCAGGACCCCCCCGGCGGTCTGCCGGTAGCCGACCTGATTAATAACCCATCCCCCCCTCTCTTTTGAGGAGGTAATTTTCCAACCCTGGGCCGGACGGACGCGGCGCAGACGCTCGACCATTTGCTCACCAAGCCTTTTGACCAAACGCTCGGTCAAATACTGTAGAATGGTATCGGCGGCAACATTGTTCCCCCTGCCGCTTAAGCAGGCCACCGCCCTGGCAAGGCTCTCTTTATCCCGTTCAATGTTAAAGGGAAAATTATCGCGAAAATAAGAGAGAAGTTCGATGATCTCTTGAAAAGGAACGGCCGCGACCGGCAAACCGAGTTTTTTTACGGCCGAGCGCTCTTCCCCGGCCTTATAAAGCTCCAATCTTGTCCGCAGAACGATCTTGTACAAAAATAAGGCCGCGTATTCGGGATCGCTCGCAAAATTGTTCTTTTCTTGATCAAGGATCGACACGAATTCTGCCAACAACCGCGGCCGATACCCCAAAATCTCTTTTTGGCCGCGCGACCGATCGTTCCTGAAGCGGACCACTCCTTTATTGAATGAAAAGCTCAATCCTTCCCTCGATAGTCCAGCGGGAACAATGATCGATTCGATCTTTCCAGACGTTTGGCGCAAACGCGCGAGCAGTTCGCCGGTTTCGCGGGGATGCAGTTTGGCCAAATTCTCCAAATTGGCGCGCGAGCCGTCTGTGATCTTCGCTCCGGTCCGCCCGATCAAAGCGCCGACAACCCGCCAGGACTTTGGGCCATTATCAGCCCTGCCGCCTATCCGCTGGAGTTGAAAAAACCGCGATCTTAAAACGTCAACTAATAAATGTTTCATGATATTTTCATTTCGTCGGAATAAACCGATAATTTCACTTATGTTATAATGCCTGCATGCAATCAATCGCTTATCCGGTGGGGGAAAACCTCTATCTGAACATCACCAACCGCTGTAGCAATGAGTGCGCTTTTTGCATCCGGAATAAGACCCGCGATTTCAACCAAAAGTTCTCTCTCTGGCTGGAAAAGGAGCCGTCCATCGATGAAATTATGGCAGCTATCGGCGAAGAGAAAAAATACCAGCAGATCGTCTTTTGCGGCTACGGCGAACCGCTGATCCGTCTTGATGCCGTCAAAGAGGTTGCGAAAAGACTTAAACGGCAAGGGGCAAAGATCAGGATCGATACTAACGGGACCGCTAACCTGTTTTGGGGGAAAAATATCCTCCCCGAGCTCAAAGGGATCATCGACTCGATGTCGATCAGCCTGAACGCCCAGAACGCCGAGGTTTACAACAAGCTTTGCCGGCCGGCTTTGGGAGATAAAAGTTTTGAGGCGGTCCTTGATTTCATCAAAGAAGCCAAAAACTTTATCCCGGAGGTTGAGGTTTCGGTCGTCTCCCTCCCGGCGGTTGATATCGAAGCCTGCCGAAAGATCGCGGAAAAACTTGGGGTAAAATTCCGGGTCAGGACCTATTATGAGGAGAACTATGTCAAATAACTCACCCCCATCCCCTCTCTTGACAAGAGAGGGGCGAAAAGAATTTGATCTGGCGATCCTGGGCGGCGGACCGGGTGGTTACGCCGCCGCGATCAGAGCGGCCCAGCTTGGGGCGAAAGTCGTTTTGATCGAACAGGATAAGGTCGGCGGAACCTGCCTCAACCGGGGATGCATCCCGACCAAAGCGCTGATCGCTTCCACTAATTTTTACGAGAGGATGCAGAAGGCCGAGAGCCTCGGTCTCTCCGCGACAAATATTTCCATCGATTTTGCCAAAGTCGTCGCCCGCAAGAACGAAGTCGTTGCCAAATTGGTTAAAGGATTAGCCGGACTGATCGAAAAGAACGGGATCGAGATAATTTATGGCCAAGGAGAAGTTGTTGCTCCAGGATTAATTAAGATCAATAACCGCGACGTTCAGTCGCGGGCCATAATCCTGGCGACCGGTTCGCTTCCTGCCTCTCTTCCGGGGGTTGCTCATGATGGTAAAAAGTTTATCTGCAGTGACGAAGCCCTGGAACTAGCGATCCCTCCTGCCCGGCTCGATATTATCGGCGG
Organism: candidate division WOR-1 bacterium RIFOXYB2_FULL_45_9; assembly: GCA_001771575.1. Taxonomy (GTDB): domain Bacteria; phylum Margulisbacteria; class WOR-1; order O2-12-FULL-45-9; family XYB2-FULL-48-7; genus XYB2-FULL-45-9. The sequence continues at coordinate 895,060 of MEUD01000001.1, forward strand.
CGGGGTGATCGGGATCCACTTCGCCATGATCTATAGCTCCCTGGGGACCGCGATAACGATCTATGAGGCGCAACCGGAGATCCTGCCGGGGGTCGACGACGAGGTAGTGGCAATGGTCAAGCGGCTTTTAAAGCGAAAAAAAATTGAAGTGCTAACGGGAACCTTCTTTGATCCGCAAAAAGCCGGCGAGGTTTCACTGATCTGCGTCGGAAGGACGCCTAATCTGACAGGCATTGAGGCTTTAGGCTTAAGGCAAGAGGGAAAGAGAGTCTGGGTTAACGAGAAAATGGAGACCAGTCTCCCAAACATTTACGCTGTCGGCGACCTGGTCAGCCTGAAACAATTCGCTCACGTCGGTTATGAACAGGGAGTGGTCGCGGCGGAAAACGCGCTGGGAGGGAACAGAAGCTACAATTACGATTGTGTTCCCTATGGCATTTACACCCAGCCGGAGATCGCCGGGGTCGGCCTAACCGAGAAGGAGGCACGAGTCAAAAACCCCAATATCAAAACCGGCAAATTCCCCTTCGGCGCTCTTGGGATCGCCCAGGCGATGGGCGAGATCGAAGGATTCGTAAAATTCGTCGCCGACGAAAAAGGAAAGATCCTCGGGGTCCACATTATCGGACCGGAAGCAACCGCTCTGATCGGCATGGCGACGCTGGCGATAAAAAACAATTTAACGATTGAACAGTTCGGCTCGACCTTCCAGGCCCACCCCTCCTATCCCGAAGGGATGCAGGAAGCGGCCGAAGCGGTCTTAAATCGGGCACTGCATATAGAAATTCGAGGCTTGGCCTAATTTATTAGAAACGATATGCATTTAAAAGAGTCCATAGGTCATTGGCTCTCAGGTCCCAGACCGCTCTGATATCTCCCGGAGTGCAAGTGTAGGGATTTACTCTTCTGGCGGCTTCCCCGGCGCGTCCGCTTCTTATCAAATACTCAAGATTATTGGTCAAAGCCCATGAGTATTCAGTCCGTGGGGCCATGTCTTGACCCCCAAATACTTGGTTAAACTTCGCGGAAATTTCTACCGCTCCGATCCTTGTTGACATTAGTACTCTGGCGGCATGCCCCAAGGCCAAAGAAGGATGAGGACGGCCAACAAATTTAATATTCATAAAACTCACCTCCCAGAAAAAACATTTAACAAGCCCATTGACACGCACCCTTAGTTGTCTAAGAAAAACCAGAAAAATTTCAGTTGAATTCAATTATTAGGGGATTTTAACCGATGAATTAATTCATCGGTTAACTAATGAATGAGCGGTCATCGCTTTGGGGATCGGCAGACCGATCAGGTAAAGAATAGTCACGCCGATATCGGGAATAATCCCTTTTTCTTTCAGTTTAGCAGCCGAACCCAAAGCCCAAAACGGGACCGGATTGAGCGAATGCTGGGTGCTGACTACTTCTTTGCCTTTATTTTCAATCTTCATTTCATCGGCATTACCGTGATCGGCAGTAATGATAAAAACTCCGCCTTTCGCCAGCCAGGCGGGGACCAGCTTTTCCAGGCATTTTGAAAGATCGGCGATCGCTTCGGTCGCCGCCGCCAGGTTGCCGGTATGGCCGACCATGTCGCCGTTCTGGAAATTGTGGACGATCAAAGAGTAATTTTTTTCGGCGATCGCTTTAAGCGCGTAATCGGTCTCGAGAAAGGCGGTCATCTCCGGCACCCAGTCATAATGCTTCCCCCCCTCGGTCCGCTCCTTGAGGGTCAGGTCCTGGGCGAGATGGCGCTCCTCCCCCGGGAAAGGATCGCTCCGGCGTCCGGAAAACCAGCCAGTGACGTGGGCGAACTTTTCCGGCCCAGCCAAACGCAACTGGGTTAAACCAGCCTTAGATACGATCTCTCCTACCGTTTCGGGGATCTCTTTTTCCGGAAAGGCAGTCAAAGCATTAACTCCGTGATAATATTCAGTCATGGCGACAAAGACCGATTGTTTCAATTTAGCCCGCAGCGCCTGGATCTGGGCATAAACCTCATCGTCGATCGGCTTGGTCCCCTTCTTATAATTAAAGAACTTTTTATCGCTCTCACAAAAACCGACGGTCAACTGGATCGTCCGGTCCTGGCGAAAATTAAAATAGACTATCGAATCGACCGGTCCCATCCCGGTATACCCGCTGACGACCGTCGGCCGGATGAATTCGTCGGTCTCGCCCCGCAAGTAGGACGACTCAATCGCTTCGCGCGGAGTATTTGCCTTATGTTCTCCTCGCCCTTCGATCAGACACTTCATCGCCAGCAAGGTCTTGTCCCAGGAGGTATCCCGGTCCATCGCCAGTTCGCGCCCCATGACCGTGGCGATTTTCACTACCGAGGTTAAGCCGAGATCGGCAATTTTATCTTCCAACATCTTGAGATAAATCTCCCCCGCCGCCTTTGGGTTGGTATCGCGGCCATCGGTAAAAAGATGAATATACACCGTTTGGAGCCGCTCTTTTTTCGCCAATTCTAAAAGAGCAAAAAGATGTTTGATACTGGCGTGGACCGTCCCGCTGTGTCCCTGGAGAAGTCCCATAAGATGAAGCGCGCTGCCATTCTGTTTGGCATTGCGGGCAGCGGCAAGCAAAGCTTCGTTGGCAAAAAAGCTCCCATCTTCGATCGCCACGTTGATCCGTTCAATCGACTGGTAAACTATCCGGCCCGCCCCCATATTGAGGTGGTTAACTTCAGAATTCCCCATCGTTCCTTCAGGCAGGCCGACCGCCAGACCGGAACATTCCAGCTTGGCATAAGGGTGTTTTTCAAACAGCTCTTTAATGAAAGGGGCTTTCCCCTGTTCAATAGCATGATAAATGGCGTTCGTTTCGCTCTTCTTACCAATGGCAAAGCCGTCGAGGATACATAAATAGACCGGGGTGTTTTTCATGTTTTAAATTATATCATAATGTTTAACCGGCAAATTAATTCGCCGGTTAACGGCTGTTTTGAATTTTATCCACCCTTATGTTAAAATGAATACGCTCAAACGGGCGGGAGTAGCTCAGTTGGTAGAGCATCACCTTGCCAAGGTGAGGGTCGCGAGTTCGAGCCTCGTCTCCCGCTTTTTTATTGAAAGGGGTAAAATCATGGTCAGATTAGCAGAAGAATACTTTTTTATCGGCGAGAGGGCGACTTCAAAAGCAAGGATCGACAAGATCACCGGCCGGCAGATCATGGATTCCCGGGGGAATCCGACGGTCGAGGTCGACGTAATTCTTAAGGACGGGACCATGGGCCGGGCGGCGGTCCCTTCCGGAGCATCGACCGGTTCCAATGAAGCGCTTGAACTCCGCGATAAAGAGGACAAACGCTACGGCGGCAAAGGGGTCTACACCGCGGTCAAGAACGTTAACGAAAAGATCGCCCCAAAACTGATCGGCCTCCCTGTCCACCAACAGCTTAAGATCGACAACCTGATGCTGGAGCTCGACGGGACCGAATTTAAGAGCAACCTTGGCGCCAACGCCCTGCTCGGCGTCTCTCTGGCGGTCGCCCACGCGGCGGCCAAGTCTTACGGAATCCCCCTCTTTCAGTATATTGGTGGAGATAAAGCCACTATCCTCCCGGTCCCCAACATGAACGTCATGAACGGCGGCGCCCATGCCGGCTGGAACATTGAGCTCCAGGAGTTCATGATCTCCCCGGCCGGGGTTAGTTCATTCTCCGATGCCCTCCGGGTCGGGGCCGAAGTTTACCAGACTTTAAAGAAAGTGCTTAAAGATCGAGGATTGGCGACAACCGTCGGCGACGAAGGGGGCTTCGCGCCAAAGCTGACCAAGAATGAAGAAGCGATCCAGGTTATCATTGAAGCGATCGAAAAAGCCGGTTATGTCGCGGGTAAAGACGTTTATATCTCGCTCGATCCCGCCTCCAGCGAATTTTTTAAAGATGGGAAGTACCAGCTCAAGAGCGAAGGGCGCGCCCTCTCCTCTGAAGAGATGGTCAATATGTACGTTGAGTGGTGCAATAAGTACCCGATCATCTCGATTGAAGACGGTCTATCCGAGGCCGATTGGGACGGCTGGAGGCTCCTCACCGAAAAGCTCGGCGGCAAGATCCAGCTGGTCGGCGACGATCTCTTCGTCACAAACCCAACCTTCCTCAAGAAGGGGATCAAGGCCAAGACCGCCAACTCGATCCTGATCAAGCTCAACCAGATCGGGACCCTCTCCGAAACCCTTTACACCATGGAGATCGCCAAGAACGCCGGTTATACCTACATGACCTCCCACCGCTCCGGCGAGACCGAAGACTCAACGATCGCCGACCTGGCGGTCGCGACCAACTCCGGCCAGATCAAGACCGGCGCACCGGCCCGCTCAGAACGTGTGGCCAAGTATAATCAGTTGTTAAGGATCGAAGAAATTCTAGGTGAAAAGGCGAAATTTATCGGTCTGGCGGGGTTTAATCCGAAGAAATAAGCAGATCGCTATTATTAGTAAAAAAAGGAGCCTGAGAATGAATTCTCGGCTCCTTTTTATTTTTCAATTAGCTTTTTCAGGAACCGAGACTTTAGTCTCAGGTTCCTGAAAATTAACGGGCTTACTTAATCTTGCACCAGATCGTACTTAACAATGCCGCGTTCGAGGATCTTCTTGGTGACGTTATTCTCGGGGATCTCGTAAACGATGACGGTTTCATCCTGGTAAAGGTTCATGGTCTTGCACTTTGGGCACTTGATCTCTACCCGACTGCCGTCGCCGACCTTGGCCAGAAGCCGATGGCAAAATTTACATCTGAAATCCTTTAACATAGCTCTCTATCCTCCTCTTTACGGGGTTGTATAGCTCCAAATGGTTATCGGGGGGCTTTCCCTGAAATTTCAGGGGATTTAAAGATTTGCCCTTTGACCGCCTATCTCTTATAATGCCTTTATGACCGGAGATAAAAAGATGGTCCTGATCGATGGGAATTCGCTCGCTTACCGGGCTTTTTACGCCCTCCCCGACACCATGCGGACAACGACCGGGATCACTACCAACGCCATTTACGGTTTTACCACCATGCTGATCAAGGTTCTCGATGGCCAGCCAGATTTCGTCGCCATCGCCTTTGACCGGCCGGAACCGACCTTCAGGCATACTGAATATAAGGAATATAAGGCAACCCGGCAAAAAGCTCCCCCTACTCTTCATGAACAAATGCCCTACGTAAAAGAGGTCGCGTCAGCCTTTAATATCCCAATTTACGAGCTGGCCGGCTATGAGGGGGACGATATTATCGGGACCCTGGCGGTTGAAGCGGGAAAAGAAGGCTACGACGTCACGATCCTGACCGGGGACCTTGACCCCCTCCAACTGGTCAATGATAAGATCAAGGTCCTCGCCACCAGAAAAGGGATCACCGATACCATGCTCTATGGGCCAAAAGAGGTCGAGGAACGCTATGAGGGATTAAAACCAGAACAATTGATCGACTACAAAGCTCTAAAGGGGGACACATCGGATAATATCCCCGGCGTCCCAAAAGTCGGCGAAAAAACCGCGATCGAGCTTTTAAAAGAATACGGGACCCTGGAAGGAGTCTATGATAACCTCGACAAAATAAAAAAGCCGGCCCTCAAAGAGAACCTCAAAAACAACCGCCATTTGGCTGACCTTAGCCGCCGGCTGGGAACGATCGTTACCAACGCCCCGATCCAGATCGATTTCGAACATAGCCGCCGCGCCCCGATCGATTGGGAAAAGATCCTGCCGGTCCTTAAGAAATTCGAATTTGGGAGTTTATATAAAAAATACAGCCAGGGATTGATCAATTATCAACCGGAAAAAGTTATCGAGCGAAAACGGGAAGAGATCGCCAAACTAAATTTCACCTGCGTTAAGGACGAAGCCGCGCTCGACCAAATGATCAAAGTTTTAAGCCAGGCGGAAGTTTTTGCTTTTGACGTCGAAACGACCAGCCTGAACACTTTTGAAGCAGAGCTGGTCGGGATCTCCTTCTCCTGCGAAAGTAAAAGCGCCTACTACGTCCCTCTCCAGCATAAAAACCAAACTCAATTGCCGCTGCAACCGACCCTGGAAAAACTTAAGCCACTTTTTCTCTCCAAAAAACTAAAGATCGGCCATAACCTGAAATATGACATCGAGGTCATGAACAACCACGGCGTTGAAGTCGCCGACCCCCTCTTCGATACCATGGTCGCCGCTTACCTGCTCGATCCGATCAGCGGCAAGCTTGGGCTCAAGGTCCTGGCCAAGCAGTTCCTCGGCCGGGAGATGATCGAACTGACGGAACTGATCGGCAAAGAGGCCGGTAGTTTCAACGAGGTCCCGATCGACCTGGCGACCGACTACGCCGCAAGCGACGCGGAAGCAACTTTCGGACTATACGAGATCTTTCAGCTCGCTCTTAAGGGACAGAAGCTCGATCGTCTCTTTAACGAAGTGGAAATGCCGCTTCTATCGGTCCTGATCAAAATGGAAGAGACCGGTGTAAAGATCGACGTAAATCTGCTGGCCCGGCAATCCAGCGAGATCGACCGGGAACTCAAGGAATTGGAGCGGCATATCCACGCGATCGCAGGGGAAGTATTCAATATTAATTCAACCAAACAGCTGGGCCAGATCCTCTTTACCAAACTGATGCTTCCGGTGATCAAGAAAGGAAAGACCGGCCCCTCGACCGACTTTGAGGTGTTGGAAGAGCTGGCGGCCCGCAAGTTTGAGATCGCCGAGAAACTGATCGACTACCGCCAGCTGACCAAGTTGAAAAACACTTATATTGACGTCCTGCCAACCCTGGTCAACGCCCGGACCGGCCGGATCCATAGCTCATTTAACCAAACGATCACCGCGACCGGTCGGCTCTCCAGCTCCGACCCCAACCTTCAGAATATCCCGGCCCGCGGCGACTGGGGAAAACGGCTCCGCTCCGTCTTCGTTCCGGAAAAAGACGATCAGCTGATCATCGCGGCCGATTATTCCCAGATCGAACTGCGGGTCCTCGCCCACTTAAGCTCGGACCCGGTCCTGCTGGAAGCGTTCAATCAGGAGACCGACATCCACCGTAGAACGGCCGATGAACTCGGTATCTCTCGCGCTGACGCTAAAACGGTCAACTTTGGCATTATCTACGGCATTTCCGATTTTGGGCTGGCCAAACAGCTGAAGATCAAACGGACCGAGGCGGCCGGGATCATTGAGCGTTACTTTGCCCGCCACCAGGGGGTCAAAGCCTTTATCGACCGAACAATCAAAGAGGCCAAAGAAAACGGGTATGTCACTACTATGCTGGGACGCAAACGTCCCGTTCCCGACATTAACAGCCCGAATGCCGGATTGCGCGCGGCGACGGAACGAATGGCGATCAACACCCCGGTCCAGGGAAGCGCGGCCGATATGATCAAGCTGGCAATGATAAAAATCAACCAACAACTAACAACCAACAACTTAAAGGCAAGGATGATCATGCAAGTTCATGACGAATTGGTGTTTGAATGCGCCGGGGATGAAGCGGATACGGTCAAAAAAATAGTGACCCAGGAGATGGAAAACGCAGTTAAATTAAGCGTACCGGTCAAAGTTGATATCGGCGCCGGCAAGAATTGGGGGGAAGCTAAAGGTTAGATCTTTTCAGGACTGCCAGGTTGGTAATGTTTTCCTTTGACAAGGGGGTAAAATTTGTCACCCCATCGGTAAAGCGAAGGATCGTCGCAATCTGCATGTTTTCTATCTCACCCACATCTCCCGCCGTCCCCTCAACGACCAAATTAACGACCCCCCGGCTCACCCCATCGATCTTCTGGGAATAAGAAAGGCAAAATGATATGTTCATCCCATGGGCCGCGATCCCTCCGGCAATGCTCCCCATCAATCCCGGCTCGTCTTTGCCGACGATCTTAAACCCGATCGGGGCCCGCGCCCGATGCTGGTCGCCGATCGTCGCGTAATACTCTTCCATAAAACCGCCCAGAAAGCGGTCGACCCTGCGAATTTTCCCCCGGCCAACGGCGGTTAAAAAACCCATCCACGTCTCATGTCCATGCCTGGCTAAATAATCCCCAAAATATTTTGAGGAAATAAAAGCTTTGATCGGCAGAAAAGACTCCAACAATTTAGCCTTTAAGTAATTAATGGCGAGGTCGCGTGCCTGGATGTCGGAAAGGGAGTTGAAATACTTTTCCAGAGACACCCTCGCTTCAGGGGTTCGAACATGCTCCAGCCACTTCAAATCAGGCTTAGCTTTCTGGTCAGTTTCAATATAGACCCTGTCGCCGTCTTTTAGAGGATCGGACAGCGGCCGTCCTGTGTGGCCATTGATCTTGGCGCTGACCGCCCGCAGGGCCCCTTCCGGTCTTAACTTAAAAGCAAAATCAAGAGCGGTCGCCCCCCGAGGAAATTGGAAAGGACGTCCGCGATTCGGGGTATACGCGGTGATCGGAACGCTTTCAGCGGCAACTATAGTATAAAGATCCTCATCGCTCAAACTATATTCGCTTTCCAGATGCTTCCTAAGGGCTTCCAGCCAGCGCCGGTTGAGCCCGTGCCAATCACGATTTTTACCGACTCCTGCCAGGACACCGCCATGGTACTCCCGGTACATCACTGTGTCCCTGATCTGGACCAAAAGCTGGCCGCCGGGGCCTTGAACGTAAGTATGCAGGAAGCGATGACCGTTGGGACACGCTTCATTGACGTGGTCCTCGATCTTTTGGTTCTGGGCCGGGTGATAAACGCCATGAATAATTCCCATCGCCAGATAACAACCATATTTTTTTTCGTTTGGCACGATAACAATAACTCTCCAGATATCGTCAGCCGCGATATCGGTCAGTTTTTTCCCCCGCAGTTCGAACCGCTGGCAAAGCTCAAAGACCCCTCTGATTTCCAGCCTTACCCTTCCGGCAATGCCATGTTCGGCTAGCGCCATCTCAATATCGGCCATTATCTCTTTGACCCGCGGTTCGCTTTCCCTGACAATAGCGTCCCGATACTCTCTAATGGCGTAAAAGTTTTCCGGCTCAAGATATTTATAGGCCAGATCTTCAAAATTACGCTTCAAAGTCCAGATCCCCAAAATATTGGCGATCTGGCTGTAGACGTATAATGTTTCCGCCGCTTTTTTCTTGGCCGATTCACTTTGGGTGTAGGCGAGCGTTCGCATGTTATGAAGCCGATCGGCAAATTTAATGATCAGCACTGCCAGGTCAAGAGAGGCGGCGGAAAGCAATTTGCGCATGATATATTCCTTGGAGGGTTTCTTCCCGACATAATCCGGTTCTTTCCCCAGTTCGGTAATGCCGTCAACCAAATGGGCGACCCGCTCGTTAATGAGCTTGCCAAGCTCCTCTTTGGTAATGTTAAACCCCGCGATATAGCCGTCCTCGATCACGTCATGCAACACCGCCGCCGCCACTTCTTCGGCTCCTAACCCCCAGCGCTTGACGATCTTCGCCGTCTCCATCACGTGAACTATGTATGGTTCGCCGCTTTTGCGAAACTGCCCATTGTGCGCCCGCCAGGCAAGTAAAAAAGCATCCTCAATCAAACGCCTTTCCGGCTCGGAACAGCCGCTCATCAACCATTGCAGTTCACGCCGGCACAGAGCTAAAGCTCGGTTCATCACCGAAAAATCTCGACCGAGCAGGTTTGCGGTTAAGAATTTAAACCAGTTGGGTTTAGCTGAAGGGAGGATCTCACGGCGCAAGACCAGGGCAGTACTCCGGCCGGCGGAGGCTGGGCCTGGCGGAAAAGGGAGATTTAATTGCCGACTTTTTTGAATTCTCATAAATCATCCGGGGAATAACCCTTCATTTCTTCGCTTAAGAAATGGGGAAATTTCAGGTGGTTGGACTATTTTCTGGCTTGATATCCCTCAACCGCTTTTTCAACAAGGCTGATCGGCAAGGCCAAATTATGGAAAATTAACGCTGATTTTTCCCCAGCCTCTCTTCTGATCAGATCGGCTGAATGTCCTTCATTTTGCCGAAAATACGCCTGCGCCATTTCATAGCCTGATAAAAATCCCCGCATAATAGTTTCATTTAGCGTGAAAGAACGGCCTTCTCTTTTAAATGGACCAGGCGTAAAAAACGAAAAGGCGTTCCAAAAACCCGGAAAGCCGCGGTCAAAAACTCTCTGGTCCAAAGAGGAAGAAAGATCGATATTTTGACAAACCACTTTGCTCCCCGCCTTCACTTCGGAAATAGCGGCCGATTCAAGGGCCAACAAATCAAATCTGATGCCGCCAAAACGGTCCCTGGCCCCAATAATATAGGCGTGAGCCAGCGCGATCCCGATCCCAAAGAACAATTTTTCCCGCCATTCCTGGTTCCCCGCAACTTCCTCAAGCAAACCGTTTTCTTTCGCGGAAAGAAGATCGATTCCCGGAATAAAACCAAAATATTCGTAATCTCTGCCGCGGGCCATCGCGCTATAGCCTGGGGCGCCGATCGCCGAAAGGAGCAGGGATCCGGAAATTTCATCGGCCGGGTGCAGGGGAACCGGCCCCTCGTCGCTTTGATGAACAAATTGTTCGGGCGAATATTTTTTCGCGACCAATAGTCTGCCGGCTTGATCGGCAATTAAATGGGGAGGGTTTACCCTGAACTCTTCCTGCGCGTGCTCTTTGGTATAACGTGAGACAAGCGCCCCGGAACCATCCCTTAGGACAGTGATCATGCCATTTGAATCACGAGCGACCAGTTTAGCAAAGCGATCGGCCTCACTACCGGAAAGATGTTTGATTGGATCGGCGACTTGCCGCATCGCGGCGCGAATGAGTTGGGAATCTATTCCATTCCGGCACGGTAATGATCGAAAAGCCCTTATACTATTAAGATGCGCGCTGATTGCGTTCATATGTTCCCTGCTATATATCGTGAATAAACAGCGATTATTTCACCTATTTATCGGTCTTTTTGAGTTATAATAAAGAAATGCTAGAAACCGTCGTTATTGGTTCTTTTAATGATAAAGGCAAAGGCTTAGGAGAAAGAGCGAACAAAACCTCTCGCCTGACCGTCCCATTCGCTTATCCCGGAGACCGTCTGGAAGTTATCGTCACCAGCCGAAACAAGAAGTTGGCCGAGATCATTGAGATCGTCGAACCATCACCCGACCGGATCACCCCCCCCTGCCCTTACGCCGGCCATTGCGGGGGCTGTCCCTGGCAGGGCTTGAGCTACCAGGCCCAGCTCAAATATAAGGAAGAGTTGAACAAACAGCTCTTTGGTGAAAGCGAACCGATCGTCCCGTCTCCAAAACAATATTTCTTTCGGAACCGGATGGATTATGCCTTCGGTCCTAATTTTACCCTTGGCCTGCGCCGCGGGCGGAGCGGCATCCTTGACCTGGAAAAATGCCTTTTGCTCTCCGAAAAAAGCAATCTCCTGATGGCCCGATTAAAAGCTTTTGCCATCAAACATGACCTCAAGTCTCATCCAGAGGGGCTCCTCCGTCACGCCGTTATCCGCGAAGGAAAAAAGGTCTCCAACGCGATTTTAAATATTCTGACTAATGAAAGCCCTGTTTTTCCGTTTGATGAACTCTGGCAGGAACTTCAAGACGATCTTGCTGGAATTTCCTGGAGCATCAATCGCTCGCCGGCCGACCTGTCGGTGGGCGAAGTCCAGGGGACCAGGGGGCGGGACCATTACTTTGACGAGCTTGGCGGACTTCGCTTTAAAATCCCGGTCCAATCATTTTTTCAAACCAATCCGGAACAGGCGGAAAGATTGCTCATGACCGTGGCCGAATTGCTCAACTTACAGGGAGGGGAAACGCTCCTCGATCTTTATTCCGGGACCGGTAGCATTGGACTCTCCCTCGCGGCCAAAGCCAAGACGGTAATCGGTTTCGAGGAAGACCCCCGCGCGACCGCTCTTTCGATCGAGAACGCCAGTTTGAACGGGATCGGAAATTACTCGGCCATCGCCGGTCGAGCGGAAGAGGCCTTTCCCGCGTTTGAAGGGAAAGTCGACGCGGTAGTCGTTGATCCGCCAAGGCCGGGGCTGCATAAAAAGGTGATTAGGAAATTAGGTGAATTGAGACCGGAAAAGCTGGTTTACGTTTCGTGCAATCCACGAACGCAAAAAACAGACGTTGAGGCTTTCAAAGAGTTTGGTTATCGGATCAACCGCTGTCAGCCCCTCGATATGTTCCCCCACACCCCCCACATCGAGAACGTTCTTCTCCTTACTCGCCGAGCGACTCCAAATAATTCTCGCCAATGATCACCGCGGCATGATCGTCGACCGGGACCGGCGGCACTCGGAAGGTCGTTGGGATAAGCCTTAGCCAGCCGGTCGGCGGGTTATCCTGCCAATATCGGCTTCTCGCCAGCCTGGTGGAGTTTTTCTCGGAAACTGCCGTCGACACCAGTCCGACGGCGGAAAGTTCCTTTTGGATGTTTTTCCCTTCGGAGCTTTTACCGATAACGACCGAGAATGGGGCGTATTTGCGAAACATTTCCCGGACCTCGCCGATTACCGTCTGGCGGGAGACCACTTTTTTCTCGCTCACTCTGCGGGCATTATCCATGGCGGCCAGGCCGCATTTATCCTTGCCGGGATCGATCGCCAGAATCATTTCGCCACCGTTTTAAAATCGACCTCAAGCGGACCGATCATAAAAATCTCTTTTTTCGCAACGACCTTCAGCGTGACCGGTTTTTTCCCCGCCTTGATCTTCTTGGCCAGTTCAAAGATCTGGGAATAAGGAAGGGAACCGATCGAGCCGGTATTGTCCGGAATGATCCCGGCAGTTCGGGCGGAAAGATGGACAGACTTAAGCAAGCTCATGATCTCCTGCTGGATCTTTTCTTCCGACAGTCCAGCCGGGATCTCCCGCTCCCCTATTTCTTCGCCGCCGGGATAGATCAATTGGTTGAGCTCAAAATCAAAAGCAGCCGGGACCTTTTCCCCCCAAAGAACGTTCCGTCCGGCGATCAATTTAACGATATAAACCCCAACTTTGCCCGTCAGACTATCAACGGCATCGTCAAATTCTTCAGGCAAAACAGCAATTACCCCCCCCTGGACCTTGATCCCCATCGTCATCAATTCAAGATCAGCGCCAGCAATGATCCGCCGCAGGCCGTCGATTAATTTATCGTGGTCCGGCCCCGCCTGGATCAAAGAGACGCTAATGATATCGCCGTTTTTGAACAAGAGCTGGCCCTGGCGGGTCGTTTTGATCTCCTGGGAGAGCTTCGCCCGAGCCGTCTGCAAGACGGCAATCTCATTTTTGGCGCCGGTCAGTTTTGCTTCCAGCTCTTCCTGCTGGGCTCTTTTCCGCTCGAGCTCATTATTAAGGTCGATTAACGCCCGGTTAGCCGCTTTGACCTCCTGGTTTTTTAGCTCCACTTGTGTTTTTAGCCGCTCCAGGCCCAGGATCGCGGTCCGGGCGTCCTGGGAAATAGTGATGACGATCAAAAAAGTAAACAAAGCGATCAAACTGCCCGATATCACGGTGATCGTCATGGCGGTGTGGCGCGGCCGAAGGTTAAACAGGGTGAGCCGCCGCTTACCGATCGACTTGCCGACCAGATTGCCGATGTAGGCGACCACCCCTCCAACCAGAACAAGAAGGATAATGATCTGCGCGATAAAAGTCATTATTTCTCCGACGATTTTTTGAGAATAAACCAGGCTACCCCGCCGGTCACGATGTTCGGCGCCCAGGCGGCAACCAACGGAGTAAACAATTTCATCTCGCCCAGCGACATAGAGAGAAAAGTCGCGATGTAATAGAAAAAGATCACGATGATCGAAAGGCCAAGCCCGACCGAGCCGGAGGCCCGGCGCGGAGAGATCCCGAGAGGCGCGCCAAGCAGGGCGAAAACGAGCGAAGCGAACGGGATGGCCATTTTCATGTAAAGTTGGATGGTCAGACTGGTAACATCGGTCCCCATTTTCTGTTTAAGCGCGATGTAATCGCGCATCTGCCGCATGGTCATATCATCCGGGTTGCGCTCTTCGGTAAAAAAATCGGCCGGAGTATATTTGATCGAGATAAGCTGTTCGCTGAACTTGATCAAATGCTTGTATTCTCCCCCCTCAAGAAGATAGATCGTCCCTTGCTTAAAAAGCCACTGGTTCCTGTCACCCTGCCACATCGCCTGCGCGGCGTTGATCAGCTGGACCAGTTTCCCGCCGGTGAATTCCTGAACGATCACCCCGGTCATCATCCCCCCCTCGATCGATTCCGCGTAAAAGATCCGGCGAAGCTCTCCTTTTTCCAGCTCGGGGACAAAAACGTTCTTTTGGAATTTCGGCTTGGTCGTAACCGACGTCTGGACCACTAGGTTCTTGGCCGCCTTATTGGCCTCCGGAACGACGATCTCGGAAAAAGCGAGGTTGGTAAAAGCGACCAGCAGGCCAAGCGCGGCGACCGGAACGACAAGGCGATAAAGCGACACACCCGAGGCCCGGAAAGCAATGATCTCCGAATCATGGGACAGGCGGGAAAAAGCCAGGATCGCGCCAAGCAGAGTCGCCATGGGAAAAATAATGATGATGATCGCCGGCAGTTTAAAAACAAAAAGCTGGAGCGCGACGATCAGCGGCATCCCTTTTAAAACGACCGCCCGGACCAGGTCGAACAGGATCATGGAGGCCGAAAGAATAGCGGTAAACGATCCCAGGCCGAAAAAGAACGGCTCGAACAGCTCGCGGAAAATATAGCGGTCGATTATTTTGATCATTCTACTACAGCTGGAACTCGTCTCCGAGGTAAAACTTTTTCGCCTCGGGATTGGCCGCAACTTCCCTGGAATTACCGGAAACGAGGACCTCTCCCTTATGAACTATGTAAGCCCTGTCGGTGATCGCCAGGGTCTCCCGGACGTTGTGGTCAGTGATCAAAATGCCGATCCCTTTTTGTTTGAGCCGGTTAATGATCTCCTGGAGATCGGTAATGGTTTTCGGGTCGATGCCGGTAAACGGCTCGTCGAGCAGAAGGAACTGCGGATCGGTCGAAAGGGCCCGGGCGATCTCCGCCCGGCGCTGTTCGCCGCCGGAAAGAGAATAAGCTTTTTGCTTGCGCAGATGGGTGATCCCAAGCTCATCAAGCAATTTGACCAGCCGCTCCTCATACTCTTTTTTAGGGATCTCCGGCATCAGCTCCCAGAGAACATAGATGTTTTCTTCGACGGTCAATTTGCGGAAGATCGACTGTTCCTGCGGCAGATAACCGATCCCCATCTTCGAGCGCTGGTGCATCGGGAAATAAGTGATATCGTGATCGCCAAGAAAGACCTGTCCGCTGTTTGGGCGGACCAAACCGACGACCATATAAAAGGTGGTCGTTTTTCCGGCCCCGTTCGGCCCGAGAAGCCCTACTACTTCCCCCCGGCTCACGCCGATCGAGATCTCGTTGACCGCGAGCTTGGGACCGTAGCGTTTAATTAATTTTTCTGTCTTGAGGTGAATCGGACCAGTTCCTCCAGTTTATTTATTGCCGCTCCGGAAGCGAGCGATTCGGCCGCTTTATCAATCCCTTCTTTTAATCCGCCGGCCAAACCGCCGACGTAAATAGCGGCCCCGGCGTTAAGTAAAACGATCTCTCGCTTCGCCCCTTTTTCTTCGTTGTTCAGGAGTCGGATCGCGATCTCGGCGTTGGCCGCCGCGTCCCCACCCCGCAGCTCTTCTGCCCCAACTCGAAGTATACCAAAATCCTCCGGCTTCACGAAATAGGTCTTTAGGTCGCCGCCATGGAGCTCCGTAACTCTGGTCTTCTCACAAACTGAAAGCTCATCTAAGCCGTCGTTCCCGTGAACGACCAGCGCGCGCTTCGTCCCCAGGTTTTTGAGGACCGCCGCCATAACTTCGGTCAACTCTTCGTGAAATACCCCTAAAACTTGAACTGAAGCGTTGGCCGGGTTGGAAAGCGGGCCAAGAATATTAAAGACCGTGCTGATCCCGATTTCCCTGCGAGTCGGAGCGGCAAAGCGCATCGCTTTGTGAAAATTCGGCGCGAAGATAAAACCGATCCCAACCTGATTAATGCACTCTTCAACTAGCTTCGGCTCAATATCAACTTTGATACCAAGCGCCTCCAGCAGATCGGCTGAACCGCAACGGCTGGTGATCGAGCGATTCCCATGTTTCGCTACCGCAACCCCTGCCCCGGCCGCGATAAAAGCGGCGATCGTTGAGATGTTGAAGGTCCCGGCATGGTCGCCGCCGGTCCCGCAGGTATCGACCAGATTATCGGATCGCGGAAATATTTTGATCGCGTGCTCCCTCATCTTTTCGGCAAATCCGGTGATCTCGTCGACGCTCTCCCCTTTGGTGTGCAAGGCTGTGATAAAAGCGGCGATCTGCGACGGGGTCGCGTCACCCCTCATTATAGTATCCATCGCTATCCCGGCCTCTTCCCTGGTCAGATTATGCCCTTCAACAACTTTACGGATCGCTCCCTTGATCAATTGGACTCCTTATTTTCCTGACGAACTGAAATTTTTTCAAACCCTAACGATAAAATTATAGCACCCGATCGAGCCGGGTGCAAAGGCATTAGAGGGAGGAAACAAATGGAAGCGAACATTATTTTAAAACTCGGACGTTCAACGCCTTACGCGAGTTCAAACATCGGCAGATTAAAGCTGGTCTTGCTTAAAGCGACACCTATCGTCCGCGAGGTTTTAATTCAAGTATTAGGAACCGCTAATCTCGACCGGCATATCAACGCCAGGGGTTATATTTAACGGTGGAAAAACCTTCGCGCCGCAACCGACCATCCTTAATCCCGGGCGCTTGGGGATCTTTGTCGTTGTTGAACAATAATTTTTAATGCCCGCCGCAGCCTGAAGAACAACTTCCGGAGGAGCAGCTGCCGCAGGAACTGGCCGTGCCGGTCAGGGAGGGAGCGGAAAAGACTCTCTCCGCCAATCCCCCGCATTTTGGGCATTGAGGAATGGTCTTGTCGTTCATCCCTTTTTTGATCTCGAATTTTTTGCCGCAATCGCCGCATTTGTAATCGTAAAATGGCATGTTATAATTGTATCGTGAAACAGCTTTCTTTTCAAGAAATCGTCCAAAATCTCAATAATTTCTGGGCCGGCGCCGGCTGCGCCATCCGCCAACCCTACGACGTAGAAAAGGGAGCGGCGACCATGTCCCCAACCACTTTTTTTGGCGTCCTCGGACCCAAACCATGGAACGTCGCTTATATCGATCCGGTCCGGCGTCCAACTGACGGCCGTTACGGCGAAAACCCCAACCGGCTTTTCCATTATTACCAATATCAAGTAGTGATGAAACCTTCTCCCCTGGAAATCCAGGAGCTTTATCTTAATTCCCTCCGGGCGATCGGCATTGAACCGGCCAGGCACGATGTCCGTTTTGTCGAAGACAACTGGGAATCCCCGACCCTGGGAGCGTGGGGAACCGGCTGGGAAGTTTGGGCGGAAGGGATGGAGATCACCCAGTTCACCTATTTTCAGGAATGCGGCGGATTCCCGTGCAGACCGGTCGCGGTCGAGATCACTTACGGGTTAGAGCGCCTCGCGATGTTCATCCAAAAAGTTAACAGCGTCTATGACATCAAGTGGAACGACCGGATCAAATACGGCGAGATCTATCTCTCGCAGGAGCGACAGCATTCCAAATATAATTTTGAAGCGGCCAACGTCGACCGACTGCTTCAGCTTTTTCAGCTCTACGAAAAAGAAGCCTGGTCGCTGATCGACCAAAAACTCGTCCTTCCAGCCTACGATTACGTCTTAAAATGCTCCCACGCATTCAATTTACTTGACGCCAGGGGGGCGGTCTCGGTCAGCGAACGGATGGGCTATATCCTGAAGATCAGGAAGATGGCGCGCAACTGCGCAAGGTTGTATGTCGAGGCCCAGGATAAATGACCAAAGATAAATCTCAAATGAATGTATTATTGGAAATTGGCTGTGAGGAGATCCCGGCCCGTTTTATGCCGGGATTTTTGGCAGACCTTAAAGCGAAAGCGGAAGATAAGCTGAAGCGGGAGAGGCTTAGCTTTGGCCAGATCACGACTCTCGGGACCAATCGCCGGTTGGCTTTGTTCGTCGAAAATTTGGCCACCGCCCAAACAGACCTATCGGAAGAGGCCAAAGGGCCGCCGGCCGATATCGCCTTTGATCAATCCGGTAATCCCAAACCTCCGGCGATCGGATTTGCCAAAAGCCAGGGAATTGATCTTAAAGAGATCATTGTTAAGCCGGTTGGCGAAAAAAAATATCTCTTTGCCAAAATCGAACGTAAAGGAGAAAAGACAGCCCGTCTCCTTCCCACCCTTCTCCCCGAGATCATTACTTCTCTTTATCAACCGCTGGCGATGCGCTGGGGAGACCTCGACTTTAAGTTCATCCGCCCCATTCATTGGATCGTCGCGCTTTATGGAACGAAGGTGGTTAACTTCGAACTGGCCGGGATCAAGACCGGCGCCAAAACACTTGGCCATCGTTTTGCCGGAGCATCGGCCGTCCTTAAAATTAAAGAAGCGAACCTCTCCGCGTATCAAAAACAGCTATTAAAACTCGGCGTGATCGTCGACCAGGAAGCAAGAGCCTCGTTGATCAGGGAACAGGTTGAGGCGATCGCAAAAAAAGCCGGGGCCAAAGCCCTGATCCCTGACGATCTATTAACCGAGGTCAACTTTTTAGTAGAAAAACCGATCACTTATCTTGCCGCCTTTGATCCCAAATTTCTAAAGCTCCCGTCCGAAGTCCTGATCACCTCGATGAAAAAGAACCAAAAGTACTTCCCGCTGGTCGATAAGACCGACACTTTGATCGCTAAGTTCGCGGTCGTCACCAACGGCTGTCGCGAAAAAGAGGTGATCGAAGGGAACCGCAAAGTTTTAACCGCGCGTCTTTCGGACGCGCGCTTCTTTTTTGAAGAAGATAACAAGCTCCCCCTCAAAATGCGGATTGCCGACCTGGCCGGGATCGTCTTTTTTGAAAAACTCGGCTCGCTGGCAGATAAAACGGAGCGGGTCGCCAGGCTGACCGCCTATATTGGCAAGCATCTGGCGCTCAGGAACGGCTCTCTGGAACTTGCCGACCGGATCGCCCGACTTTGTAAGGCAGACCTAACCACGAAAATGGTCTATGAATTCCCTGAATTACAAGGGACCATGGGAAAGATTTACGCCCTCGCTTCCGGTGAAGACCCGATCGTCGCCCAGGGGATAGCTGAACATTATTTCCCGCGCTTTGGCGGCGACGACCTGCCGCTGACCCCTGAAGGAACGACGGTCGCCCTGGCCGACCGGCTCGATTCGCTTATCGGCTATTTTTGCGTCGGCGCGGTCCCGACCGGGTCCGTTGACCCTTACGGCTTGCGCCGGGCGGCCCTGGGGATCATCCGGATCATACTGGAAAAGAAGATCAGCCTTCCGCTCGATGAAGCGATCGAACACGGTTATAATTTGTTCAATAAAGGGGAAACGGGCCATCAAGATTTCCCCAAGATCAAACGCCAGCTTTTGGATTTCCTGTTCTCCCGTCTTAAGCCGATCCTGATCGACCGGGGGATCCGCTACGATATCGCCGACGCCGTTTTAACCGACTGCTCCGACATCAGCCTCTGCGCCGAAATCGCCGACGCCGTCATGAAAACAGCGGACGAAAAATGGTTCCAGGATATCGTCCGTTCCGCAGACCGGATCGGGCGGATCGCCAAAGAAGCGCGGCGGGAATCGGTCGTGGCCGGCGACCTGATCGAAAAAGAAGAAAAAGAACTCCACGAACTCTACCTCAAGGTCAACTGGGAAACCGCGGCCTCGATCCGCGACGGACAATGGGAAACGGTCCTGCGCCAACTCTCCAAACTGACCCCGGCGGTCGATCTTTTTTTTGATAAGATCCTGGTCATGCATCAGGAAGAGCGGATCAAAACCAATCGTTTGGCCCTGCTTAAAGCCTTGGAAAAGACCTATCGCCTCGTCGCCGACTTCAGCAAGATCGTGATCGACGGCAAGAAGTAATGCCCCGTTATTTGGCGGCCGGCCTGCTCGGACTTCTTTTACTTTCCCTCCCGGCTTCCGCCAGGTTCATCAGCCTGCGAACATCGATTACCGCTTCGGTCTCCGGTAAAACAGCTCTGGTCGAAATTTCCGCGGTAAATAAAGGGGATGAAGCGGCCTATGGCGTTTGGAGCGAGTTTTCTGTTTTGGGGGAAACCTATACCGACCTCAACAAGCGCGACCTTCCCCCAACAGCCAAATATCGGGTCAGCCGCGCTATCCCGCTGGCCGGGCAAAAAGGGAGCTACCCTCTGCTTCTCACTCTTCATTACACCGACGCCAATCAGTACCAATTTTCCACCCTCTCCGCCGTGCTCCTTAGCATTGGCGGCGAACCGAAACCACCCGTTCTGGGAGTGCTCAAACCGGCCGCTTTCTCCGGGGATGGGAAGTTGGAGCTTGGGTTAAAAAATCTATCCACCCGGGAAACGACCGTCCACCTGGATCTTTTCCTGCCGCGGGAGCTATGTACGGATTTTCATCCGATCGACATCAAGCTGGCGGCCGGTTCGAGCCGAACAATGAAGGTCGAAGTTACGAACTTTTCCGCCCTGCCGGGAAGCACCTATCAATTATTTCTTATCGCCGAAACGGATGGGAGCAAGCACGCGACGGCGATCATTCCCGGAAGGGTCCGGATCGAAGAACCCGGGATTAACCCGGCCTGGCTGATCGTACCACTTGCTTTTTTGGGGGTATTTTTTCTTGCGGCACAATTTATTAAAAGATAAAACCAATTTAACCGCGCAATTAATTGCGCGGTTAAATTTAGTAGACCTGATCGGTTTGTTCCTTATTTTCGCATATCTCCTAACATATTTTGACCCACGGCTTCTCTTTTCTAAAACTATAACGACCGGCGGCGACACCGGCTCTCATTATTACACCGCCGTTTATTTAAAGGAAATCCTCCTGCCGCAAGGGAAGATCATGGGGTGGCTACCGGGCAATTACGCCGGATTCCCTCTTTTCTATCATTATTTCCCTCTCCCTTTTCTTTTAATTGTTCTGGCAAGCTATCTGATCCCCCTGCCGGTCGCCTTTAAACTGGGGACGGTCATTGGGACCTTCCTTCTCCCGCTGGCCGCCTATTACGCGTTTCGGAAATTGCGCTATCCTTTTCCGATCCCGATCTGCGCCGCGATACTAACCCTTCCCTTCCTTTTTATGGAAGCGAACAGCATGTGGGGAGGAAATATTCCAAGCACCCTGGCGGGGGAATTTTCTTACAGTCTGGGGATCGCCCTCCTCTTTTTCTTTTTTGGTTCACTGTATGACGGGATAAGAAACAACACTAAACTACTTCTCAATGGAATATTGGTCGCTTTGATGGCGCTAAGTCACGGCTACGCGGTCATTTTTTCGATCGTCATCGGCAGTTATTTTCTATTCAATCGCGCTGCCTTCCGCCGGAATGCATGGTACTTGATCCGTGTTTTTGGCCTCGGTTTCCTGCTTAGCTCTTTTTGGCTCATCCCCTTTCTCTTTACCCTCCCCTACGTCACGGAATTTGTCACCGCCTGGCGGATCAATTCGCTCCTGGAAGTTTTGCCGATCATCCTCTGGCCCGGGATAACCTTAAGCCTGGCCGCCTTGTTATTGAACCGGGCCGACGAGCGGACCCGATATTTCGCTTACTGCGCCGGATCATCTCTCCTGCTTTATTTTCTTGCCCCGCGGATCGGGATGCTCGATATCCGTTTTATCCCGATCCTGCAGATCTTTGCCGCGATCTTTGGAGCAACCGTCATTCTCCCTGTCCGGCGCCGGATCAAACAGATCAGGCTCCTCCCCGCGATCGTCTTGCTGGCATCGCTCCTTTTTACCGGAGCTAACGTCACCTATATCAAAGGATGGATAAATTGGAATTACCAGGGGTTTGAAGGGAAGGGAAGCTGGCCGCTTTTCCAGCAGATCAATAACTATCTACGCTCAAACGGCTCCGGCCGGGTGGTTTACGAACACTCGCCGCTGACCAATGTCTTTGGGACCGAAAGAGCGTTTGAATCGCTTCCTCTTTTTTCCGGCCGGAACACCCTGGAAGGGCTCTACATGCAGTCAACCATCAGCTCCCCATTTGTTTTCTTTATCCAATCGCAGGTTTCCAGTGTCTGTTCCGCCCCTTTCCCGCAATACCGGTACGGCCGGCTCAACCTGAAATCGGCGATCCCAAGATTAAAACTTTTTAACGTCGGCCAATACATCGCCAGAAGCCCGGAAGCCAAGGGAGAGGCGAACCGGCTCAAAGAATTCCGTCTGGAAAAAACTTTTGGAGAATATAATATATATCAATTGACCGTTAATTCTAACCGCTATGTTGAGCCGCTCGACCGTCAGCCGATCGCCGTTAACCCAAACAATTGGAAACGGGAATTTTTTATCTGGTTCGCTTCCGATCAAGTGAGCGGACCGCCGCTGGTCGCCGCCGAAAACCGGGAAGCAAAACAAACGTATCCGCCGCTAAACCACCACAGGATCACGGAAGAGCTAAGACCGGAAGAGGTCGTTTTTACCACCGCTCACGTCGGATATCCCCACCTGATCAAGATCTCCTATCACCCTAACTGGCAAGTCGTTGGCGCGAAAAGGATCTATCTTGCCTCTCCCTCTTTCATGCTGGTCTATCCCGACCAGCCCGAGGTCAAAATATTTTTCAGCCGGGGTTTGCCGGAATATTTCGGCGGCGCTTTAACCCTGGCCGGTATTTTCTTGTTGATCTTTGGTATAATTGCCGGCAATGGCAGAAAACGTTGAACTTTCGGTTATTCTTCCGGTCCGCGACGAGGCAAAAAACCTTCCGGATCTTTTTTCTCGTCTGACTCGGGTCCTTCAGCCGCCGATTAGTTATGAACTTATCCTGATCGACGACGGAAGCCGCGACCGCTCCTGGGAACTGATCAAAAATGCCGCCGTAATCGACCCCAGGATCAAGGCCCTCCGTTTTTCCCGCGGCTTTGGCCATATGGCGGCCCTCACCGCCGGACTTGACCTGGCGGCGGGAAAAGCGATCGTGATGATGGACGCCGACCTCCAGCATCCTCCGGAATTGCTCCCCAAACTCGTTGAAAAATGGCGCGCCGGCGCGGAGATCGTCACTACCGTCAGACGAAAAAACAGCCTGGCCTCCCGATTGTTCTATCGGTTGATCAATTTACTCGGCAAACTGACCCTGCCGGATGGAGCGGCCGATTTTCGCCTGCTGGACCGGCGGGCGGCCGATTCGCTCAAAGGACTGCGGGAACAAGCCCGCTTCTTAAGGGGACTGGTCAACTGGCTCGGTTTTCGCCAGGAGATCGTCGAATACCAGGCGCCGGCCCGTCCTAACGGAAAAAGCAAATATTCGTTCCGCAAAATGGTCTCTTTTTCTCTTGACGCCATTTTTTCCTTCTCGGTCCTCCCATTGCGGCTGGCAGCGATATTCGGGCTCCTGGCCGCGGCGGCCAGCTTTATTTATTTGGGCTATACCCTCTACATCCGCTTCTTTACCGACAAAGCGATCGAAGGCTGGGCCTCCGTCCTGGGAGCCCTCCTTTTTATCGGCGGGATCCAGCTCGCCTTCCTGGGACTTCTTGGCGAATATATCGGCCGGATCTACGAAGAAGCGAAACAGCGACCCCTATATATCATAAGCGAAAGGACCGGAAAGTAACCGATGAAGATAATTGTCGTCATGCCGGCGTATAACGCGGCCAGGACGATCGAGAAAACTTATCGCGATATCCCGGCCGGCTCGGTCTCCGACATCGTTCTTGGCGATGATTGTTCCACGGATAATACCGTCGAGATCGCCAGGCGGCTCGGCTTAAGGGTCTTAAAGACCGAGCAGAACGTCGGCTACGGCGGCAACCAAAAAATGCTCTACCGGGAAGCGCTCGCCCGCGGCGCCGACGTCATCGTCATGCTCCACCCTGACTGGCAGTATGACGCGACCAAAATCCCGGAGCTGGTCGCCCCCATTTTGCGCGGCGAAAAAGATCTAATGATGGGTTCGCGCCTCCTGGGAGGGAAAGACGGGACCCTGGCCGGCGGCATGCCTCTATATAAATATATTTCCAATCGTTTTCTCTCGTTTGTTGAGGAGCGCTCCTTCGGCCTCCATCTTTCCGAATACCATTCCGGTTTTCGGGCTTACAGCCGCAGGGTCTTGACCAGCATCCCTTTTGAGCGCTTTTCCAACGACTTTGTTTTTGACACGGAGGTCCTGTCCGGGGTCGCCGCCGTCGGCCTTTTCGCCGGGGAGATCGCAGTCCCCTGCCGCTATTTTCCCGAAGCTTCGGAGATAAATTTTCGCCGGAGCCTGATCTACGGCCTGGCGACCCTCTGGGTCTGCGTTAAGCATTTTTTCCGTAAACAATTACCCGCTTGAATTTACCCATCATGATGCTAGAATTCATGCTAAATGAAGTCACAGCGCCCAGCGCGCCGCATCCGATCCGGATTTACGACAATCGAACTGATCATCGTCATGGTCGTTATGGTGATCGTCGCGACCTACACTTTTATTTCCATTACCCCTTATCGCGGGGTCAAGCTCGACTCAGCGGCAAAAAAAGTCGCTTTTGACCTCTCCTACGCCAGGAACATGGCACAAGTCATGACCGAATGGTACGGCGTCACTTTTGAAGCGGCGCCGAACAATTCATACACCATTTACAAAACCGACGGGACGACCGATTCCATCATAGCCGACCCCTCTGGAGGACCATTTAGTGTCAATCTCGCCCAGGTCTTTAACGGGGTTGAGATCTCGGTTATAAATATCACTGGCGGCAAAAAGGTTGAGTTCAACCCTTTGGGAGCTCCCTACATCAACAAAGGAGGGGCCGCGGTTTCTTCTGAAGCGACCATCACCTTAAGCTTCCAGGGAAGGACCAAAAACATTTACATCACCCCAAACACCGGGAGAATTCACGACTGATGAAAAAAGGCTTTTCCTTAATTGAACTGGTCATCGCCATCGCTCTCCTGGGGATAGTCATGTATTCCTTGATCACGATCTACATCACCACCGGGCTGAAAGGCTCGACCGCCGAGATCTACACCGTCGCCCAATATCTGGCGGCGGAAAAGCTGGAGCAAACGCTCGGCGGGTCGTTTGCCCTGGTAACCAACCAGGCGCAGACTAATTTTACCGGCGACTTGAATCAGTACACTTTTCAGATCAGTTTCAACTACACCACTCCCGCAGATTTCAACGCCAGCGTCACCGGACCGACTGATTATAAAAAAGTCGCCGTTTTGATCCGTCATCCCAGACTGGGGAGCCCGCTTGAGCTCGCGGTCATCAGGGCCAATTACTAACATGAAAAAAGGTTTTTCTTTAATTGAAAGCATCATTGTAATAACGCTTCTCGGCCTGATGTTTTCCGGGATCGCGATCTTTATCCAGGAAAGTATCAACTCCTGGCTCTTTTTCAGCACGCAAAAAGAGCTCCTCTCCGAAGCAACCGGGGCGATGAGCCGAATGACCAGGGAGCTAAGGCTGGCCGATAAAAACGTCAACATCATCGTCTACACCACAACGCAGGTGACCATTCGTGACGTTCAGGGAAATGAGATCACCTTCGCGCAGGACGGCGCTTATCTTAAACGGAACAACGATATTCTCGCCGGAAACCTGACCGTTCCCGGCGGGCTGTATCTCCGCTATTTGAAAGAGGACGGGACCGACGCCTCAAACATGAACGCGGTCCGCTCCATCTGGATCCGTTTGACCATGGTCAGGGAAAATAGCAAAGTAGTCCTTGAATCGTCGGCTAAAATAAGGATAAAAAAACTATGAATAGACGCGGAGTAACTCTGGTTGCGGTAATGTTTATCATTTTGACAATGACCATGCTGGTCATCTCCTTAAGTTCCCTCTTTTACTCCAGCAGTTCCCTGGCGGTCAGGGGCTATTATTCCCTCAAGACCTTCTATATCGCCAACACCGGCCAGGAATATTATTTCAAGCTATTAAGCCAGGACCTGGACTGGTCAAATCCCCCTTTCCCTGAAACAAAGGCTTTTAACGGCGGTTATTTTTCAATCGCCACATCCAGCGCATCCAAGGATTCCATCGTCGTAACCGTCACCGCCGTCCTAACCGCGGAGGGAACAACCTATATTCGGATCATCAGGCCGTCATACGGCAGGTCCATAGGAAGCGGCTGGGCTAATTATTCACTATATTTCGCCGGCACCGCGATCGGTGATGATGAAACGGACATAGGGAACAACGTCGTCATCAACGGAGACATTTTCTTAAATTCCGATGTCGACCTGGGAAGCAACGTTGATGTCAACGGTGATCTATTGGCCACCGGCTGGATCGACGGCTCAACCAGCGAGGTCGCCGGCGTCGCCAGTCCGTATGAAGCGACCCCGGAAGGGTTCCCGGTCCTTGATACGACTTATTACGACGCGGAGATCGCCAGTGCGGAAGCCCTCCCACCCCTAAACCGGACCCTATCCGGCACCATCAGCGGAACTTATTATGTTAACGGCAATTTAATAATCGGCCAAAACTCCACTGTTCAAAATAACGCTAAGTTTGTCGCTTCCGGCAATATCACGATCAACAACAATGTCAACATCGGGGACAACACAACTTTCATCTCCGGCGGAACGATCACCATCAACAACAACGTCGAGATCGGGACGGGAGGTCTCTTTTTCGCTTCGATCGGCATTTCGATCAATAATAATTTGGAGGCCGGCACCGTCACGGTCGGCGGAGGAACCACCTTCCTGACCCCCGGTTACGTTGACATCAACAACAACTGCGACATCGCCGGTTTCATATACGCCGGCACATCAGTTGATATCGGGGAAAACGCCAACTTTACCGGGAACATCATTGGCGGGTTCCTGGACAGCATCGGCAACAACAGCACGATCACCCTAAGCGGCACCGTAGTCGATTATGACGCCATTTCCGGTCTCCCCGCCACAACCGATGCCAGTATCGACGTGACCGGCTGGGAAGAGATCTACTAAAACCAGCCGGATGTCGAATTGACAATCGTCCCTTTTCCGATATAATTACCGTAAATGCCGTGGAAAAGATCAGCCTTAGGGATTGACCTCCGTGTAAGTTCAGTTAAAGTGGTCGAGGTCGAAATTACTGAACAAGGCCCGACCGTAAAGAACTGGGGCATTACCGAAATTCCCGCCGAGCTTTTGAATAAACACCCCGAAATTGAAAACGCTAAAGCCGACGCCCTGCGCAAACTTCTCAACACCCACAACATCAGAACCACTGAAGCCTATGTGGTCGCCGGAGGCGAAGTAACCGCCGTCAAATTGGTCCCTATGGTCGGCGTCGGAGAATCGGAAGTCGCGGAAGCGATCAAATGGAAGTTCGCCCAGGACATCCCCTTCCCGATCGAAGAAGCGATCGTCGACTTTTATCCTCTCCCGAAAGAAAAGACCCCGGCCGGAGAAAAGACCAACTACGTCTCCGCTTGCCTTAGCACTAAAACGTATCATCAGTATCAGCATATTTTATCCAAAGCCGGCCTAAATTTGGCCGGCATCAACGTTCTCCCGCTCGCCCTGCAAGAACTCTATCAGGAAGAACTGGCGAAAAGCGCCGATAAATTGGTCGCGGTCATTTACCTGGGAAAACGAAGCACCAATATCAGCATTTTCCGCAAAGGGATCTTTGAGTTCAACCGCGAGCTGGCGATCGGCGGTGACGCGATCACCCTGGCGATGTCGGGGATCCTGGTCTCCGCCGAGGGAAAGATCGAAATTTCCCAGGACGAAGCCGAAAAAATAAAGATCAGCCAGGGAATCCCAATAAGCGTTGAAAATTATCCCAAAGTTCGAGACATCCCGATCGCCCAGCTTCAAGCGATGGTTAGGCCCGCTCTGGAAAAGGTCTTGAACGAGATCGCCCGCACAATTGAGTATTACAAGGGGCAGAGCGGCGAAGCAACCGTCAATAAAATTATCCTGACCGGCGGGAGTTCGCTTACCCCAAATTTCAAGGAATTTCTGGAGGCCGGGCTGGGGATCCCAATTGAAACCCCAAAACTCAAGTTTGATCACAATCCGCGGATCTCCGCCGCGATCGGCGCGGCGCTGGCCGGCAAAAACAAGATCAATCTTCTGCCGGAAGATGTAAAAAACCGCTGGAAATTGATCTCCAGCAAATTATTAAAGCCGATGTTTTTGTTCCCCGCTTTTTTTGGGGTACTGGCCGCCATCTATTTTATCTTCTGGATCCAGGCGGTCACCCTCCTGCAGGAGATCAATTACATAAACAGCAAGTTAAGCCTCTACAAGCCGCGGCTAACCCAGTTTGACCGGATCGAAAAGGCGTCGGCCGAAGAAGAACAAAAAAAGCTGATGATGACCTCCTTTAAAGATAAACGGACCCAGATCCCGAGGGTTTTTGAAGAGATCAGTAAATTCATCCCGAACAGCGTCACTATCAACAACATTAAACTGACCATTAACAGCATCCACCTTTGGGGGACCGCCTTTAAATACGGCGACTCGGCGGAAAACACCCTTTCCCGGTTTGTCCTGGCCCTTTCGGCCTCTCCGGTCCTCGAAGACGTCCAGCTGGTCCAGGCGGTAAAAAACTATCAATACAACCTGGAATCGTTCAATTTCGAGATCGTCGGAATAATCAAGGAGCGATAATGTTTATCTTTAAATTGTCAAACAGGGAAAAGAACCTGCTCATCGTCATGGCGATATTCATCTCCATTTATTTTTTCGACAACCTTTTCTTTTCTCCGATCCTCCAGGAGGTTAAGCGCTCTAAAGACAAGCTTCGGGACTTTCGCATGGAGCTCCGGGTGGCCGAAGGAAAGATCAGGATCCTGGAAACATTGCAAAAAAAAGTGGGGATAATATACGACGAAAGCTCAAACACCCGCCAGACCCGGGCCCTGCAAGCTCTGCAGAACATCTCCTATGTTACGACCAAATCAAAGCTCAACCTGATCACGGTCCGTCCGATCCTTGGCCAGGAACAAGGGAACCTGAAGTTTGGCCTTTCCTGCACCGGTAAATATAAAAACCTCTATGACTTCATGGTCTATTTGAACGAACTCCCAATGATGGTTATAATAGATGTGCTTGACTGCACCTCCAATGGAGCGGTCGACCCGATACTTGATGTCAAGATGACTGTAACGGCCTATTACTAAAAAGAAGCGAGTGAGCGAAACATGAGAATAATAATATTATCAATTGCCTTGATCGCTTCCGTGTTTTACGCGGCCTATACTTATTGGCCGGGCGCCTTCCCTTTCATCAAACAGCCTCAACAGCAAAAAACTGCACCGGCGGCTCATCTTGTCATGCAAACCCCCGCTCCGGAAAAAACGGTAGCCGGCACAACGGAAGCCGCTCCAAAACCCACACTCCCACCCCCGCCATCACCAGAAGCGGAAAAAGAAAAAGAGCTGGTCGACCCATTCGCGTTGAGGATCAAAGTCAAGGGAGTAGGCGAAGCCGCTCCCGCCAAGCCCGTTTCCACGGAACCAAAGGAGGCGGTTCCCCTCCCAAAACTGGAAGGGATCTGGTGGGACGCGGATATGAAAGTCGCTTTTATTTCAGGCCAGGCGATTCCGGTCGGTGGATCGATCATGGGATGGAAAGTCGTCGCTATTAATAAAGATCGGGTCGTAATTCGAAAAGGATCATCGGAAAAAACCTTAAAAATGGAGGAAAAATAACATGAAAAACAATTTTGGAGCCACGATACTATGCTTAACGCTTCTATTCTGTCTGCTCGGTGGATCGGCGGTCCCGGCTAAAGAGATGGAGAACGTCAGTATCAGCAAGGGAAAAGTATATATAAATTTGAGGGATGCCGACGTAAAATCTGTCCTTCAGATCTTCGCCAAAGCGACCAAGGTCAACATTGTCGCGGCGGACGACGTCACTGGAAAGGTCACGGTCACATTTTCCGGTATCGCCCCGAAGGAAGGTCTTGAGGCGGTCTTGCGGACCAAAGGGCTGGATTGGTTTGAAGAATCGGGGACGATCTTTGTCTCGACCAAAAAGATCATGCGCACCTATTACCTGGCCAACGCCAAACCGACCGATCTCCAAACCACGCTGACCACCATTCTGCCGGCCGGCAGTACCGTGACCGCCGATGACGCTTACAACGTTTTAGTCGTCCAAACTTCTTCGGATTACCTCCCCCGGATCGAGCGATTGATCAAGGAGCTCGACGTGCCGCCGATCCAGGTCATGGTCGAAGCCAAGATCATTGAGATCCGCTCCAGCAACAACGCCAATCTGGGGCTTGACATCAAAGCGACCAAGGCCACCAACGCCAATGACGTGGTGCAGACCAAGAACTTGTCCGGCCGTCCGACCGACAACCCCGCCCAGGGGCTTTATGGCCAGATCTTTAAGGCATATACCGACGTGAACGTGGAAAGCTATCTTTCCGCCATGGCCACCAACACCAATTACAATGTCATCGCCACGCCTAAGATCACCACCATGAACAACAAGGAAGCGACAATATTGATTGGCGCTAAATACGGCTATAAAACGACCGTTATCTCGGACACGACCACCACCCAGGTAGTCAACTTTCTTTCCGTTGGAACATCGCTCTCCATCACTCCAAATGTTTCCAAGAACGGTTTGATCAGGATGAAGGTCGCCCCTAAGGTCAGCGAGGGGTCGGTAGTTGGCGACCTGCCGCAGGAAAACACGACCGAAACAAAGAACGAAGTCGTCGTCAATGATGGTCAAACTTTCGTCATCGGCGGACTGACCAAAGACAAAGACGTCCAGACTGATTACGGGGTTCCTTTTTTGATGGATATTCCGCTGGTCGGCTCACTTTTCCGGAAGTCGGTCATCACCAAGGAAAAAAACGAGCTTCTGGTCTTTGTCACCCCCCATATCGTGACCAAGGAATTTTTAGACTCAATGAACAAACCGAAGGATGAATTGGAAAAAAAGAGCGCGGAACAAAAAGCCAAACTAATCCATTAGGATATTTCGGAAGCAGCGTCGCGGTTCATTAATTCAGCTATCGCGTCATAAGGCTTTTTGCCTTGATGAATTACGTTATACACTTGCTCGGTGATCGGCAGTTCAACCCGAAATTCCCTGGCCAGCGCAAGCGCTGAAGCGGAAGTCGCCACCCCTTCCGCGACCTCCTTTTTCCCAGCCAGGATCTCTTTGATATTTTTTCCTTCGGCCAGGCTCTGGCCAACCTGATGGTTGCGCGACATTTGGCTGGAACAGGTTGTGATCAAGTCCCCCATGCCGGACAATCCGGCAAAAGTCTCTCTTCTCCCTCCCATCGCCACCCCCAACCTGGTGATCTCGGCAAGCCCACGAACCAGCATCGCCGCTTTCGCGTTATCTCCAAGCCGCAAACCATCTACGATCCCCGAAGCGATGGCGATCACGTTTTTTAGGGCTCCCCCCAGCTGGACCCCTACAACATCGTCGTTGGTGTAAACTCTAAACCTCTGGGAAATAAGGCGTTTTTGGACCGCCGCCGCCGTACTAATGTTAGCCGCGGCAACGACCGCCGCCGCCGGAAGTCCTTTGGCAATCTCTTTTGACAAATTCGGTCCGGAAAGCGCCGCTACTTCTGCTCCACCAAGCTCATCGCTGATTATTTCAGCCGGCAAACACCTGGTTCCTTCTTCGATCCCCTTGCCCGCGGAAACGATCAAGCTTTTTCGGTTGATCATCCCTTTGGCTTCTTTGACCACCCTCCTTAGGTACTGGGTCGGAACGACAAAAATGGAAAGGTCAGCGTCTTTCAGGCATGTTAGGCGGGGCGATGCTTCAATTAAAGCGGGGAGCTGAAACCCGGGAAGAAAAAGCTTGTTCTCACGCGACTCATTGATCGAGAGAGCGACCTCTTCCTCCTTCGCCCAAATGGTTACCGGGTATTTATTTTCCGCGAATAACAAAGCAAGGGTCGTCCCCCAGGCACCGGCGCCGACGATCGCAACCTTCATTTGTTTTCTCCAATCCGCGGCTCGGTCCCGTTTATCAACCGTTTGATATTGGGAAGATGGCGAACTAAAATAAAGATCGCGGCGGCAACGGTCAGGTACAAATACGGAGCCGGTTTGCCCATTAAATACATTAATAAAGCCGTAAACCATGGGGTAATGATTGACGCGAGCGAAACATACCTGGTCGCGTAAATAATAATGGCGACCAATAGAAGGGCGAGGCCAAAGACGTCCGGGGTTATCCCGGCCAATATCCCAAAACCGGTCGCCGCTCCTTTGCCGCCGCGAAATTTAAGAAAAACGGGAAAAGTGTGCCCCAGCAAAGCGGCCGACCCCAGAAGAATAATGGTCAATGGATCGCCGCTTACCAAACTGCCGAGCAAAACCGCTCCCCATCCTTTGGCAAAATCGAAAAAAAACGCCAATACTCCAGGCATCAGGCCGGCGGAACGGAGAACATTGGTCGCTCCGATGTTCCCGGAGCCGACGCGGCGGAGATCGACCCCCCATATTTTGGCTATAATAAAGCTAAAAGGGATCGAGCCGAGGAGGTAACAAGTCGGAACAAGCAAAAAGATCATGTTTCAATTCTACTTTACTTGAAATTGACCGTCAAGCTTGGTATAATTTTAATTCCTTTATGGCAATATCAATCACCGAAGTCAGGCCCGGCACGACCGTGGAGATCGACGGCAAGATCTACAAATGCCTTGAGTACAACCACATCAAGTGGGCCCAGCAGGCCAGGGTTAAGACCAAGTTCAAGGACTTGCGAAGCGGCGCGATCATTGAACGGACCTTCAATGTTGACGATAAAGTTGAACGGGCCAGGATCGAGTACCAGCCGATGCAATTCCTCTACTCCGACACCGAAGGTTTTCATTTTATGAACCAGGCCACTTTTGAACAGATCACCGTCCCTGAAGGGAAGATCGGAGACCAAAGCAAATATTTAAAAGAAGGGTTTGTCTGCAACGTCTCCTTCTACGGCGAAGAGGTTTTAGACATTGACCTGCCGGCTACCGTTGAGCTGAAAGTTGTCGAGACCTCTCCCGGTTTCAAAGGAGATACCGTTTCCGGAGGAAAACCGGCCACCCTCGAAACTGGAGCGGTAGTGCAAGTTCCTTTCTTCATCAACGTCGGCGAAGTTTTAAAAGTAGATACCAGCGAAGGCAAATACCTCGGGAGGGTCTAAAATTATGTTAGATTGGGACGTTCTTAAAAAGCTGATCAAACTGGTCAAAGAAGAAGATATCTCCGGCTTGTCGATCGAAGAAAAAGGGGTCAAATATGATGTCCGCCGCGACGGGGGAAAACCCTCCACCGCTCACATTGCCGCCCAGGAACCGGTCCCAACCGCTTCCACACCGACCAAATCAAGCGCCGTCAGCGAAGAAGACGGGCTTGCCGCCATCACTTCCCCGATGGTCGGCACTTTCTATCGCTCCCCTTCCCCCGAATCCCCTCCCTTTGTCGAGGTCGGCGACAGCGTTCAGCCGGGCAAAGTAATTTGCATTATCGAGGCGATGAAGCTGTTCAACGAGATCGAAGCGGAAATGAGCGGCAAGATCGTTAAGATCCTCGTCGAGAACGGCAAGCCGGTTGAATACGGGCAAAAGCTTTTTCTGATCAAAAAAGCATGATCCCCATCCTGCTCTCTCTCCGGCCAAAGCAGTGGACCAAGAATTTCTTCGTTTTCGCCGGGATAATATTCTCGCTTGAATTTTTTCATCTTGCTCCACTGCTCAAGGTCATTGACGCATTTATCGTTTTTTGCGCTATCTCCAGCGCGATGTACCTGGTCAACGACATCAAAGACCTGGAATTTGACAAAAAACATCCCCTCAAAAAACTTAGACCGATTGCCAGCGGCAAGGTTTCTCCCTCGCTGGCCATTTTTTTCGCTTTTTTACTGATCTTAACCGCTCTGCCGATCTCATTTATGCTGAATTCCCTTTTCGGCTGGGTAGTTGTTTCATATTTGGTCCTAATGTTCAGTTATACGTTTTTTCTTAAAAATATAGTAATTTTAGATGTTTTTTCGATCGCCGCCGGCTTTGTCCTGCGAGCGATCGCCGGGGTGGTGGTAATTGATGTTATCCTCTCTCCCTGGTTGGTGATCTGCACCATCCTGCTCGCCCTTTTTATCGCCTTAGGCAAGAGGCGCCATGAACTGCTCTCGCTTGACCTGGCGGCCGAACACCGCCAAATTTTGGATGAGTATAATCCGCGACTGCTTGACCAACTGATCTCGGCGGTTGCCGGCTCGACCGTCATGGCCTACGCCCTTTATACCCTTTGGCCGGAAACGATCGCAAAGTTCGGCACAAACAGCCTGGTCTACAGCATTCCATTTGTTCTTTACGGGATCTTTCGTTATTTATATCTCATCTATAAAAGAGACGAAGGGGGACAACCGGAGAAGACCCTGCTTTCCGACCCGCCGTTATTAATTGACATTTTTTTATGGATCGCCGCGCTGACCCTGATAATTTACGTCCGCCTTTGATCACCAAAAGATCAGCCGCAAAGAGATCATCAGAAAAACCACTCCGAATAGTTTTCGCAGGAGATCGGGGGAGATTAAATTAGCCCAGTAGGCGCCGATCAAACCGCCGAAAAAAAAGCCGACGCACAAAAGCATCGCCCAGGGGAAATTGACCTGGCCGTTTTTCCAATAATGCCAGGCAGCCAAGAGGCCGATTGGCGGGATCATCATCGCCAGGGTGGTCCCCTGCGCCAGATGCTGGCTTAAACCAAACCCGAGGACCAAAACCGGGATAACGATCGTCGCGCCGCCAATGCCAAACAACCCGCTGAATATCCCGGCCATAAAACCGGTCAGGACCAGCCAGACCGAGGTCATTTCAATATTTCCCTGACATATTGGCTGACCAGCTTGCCGTCAATGCTCGGATAGTTGACGGTGATCTCTTTCATCACTTTTCCCATCTCCTTGATCGAAGACGCCCCCAAGCTGGAGATCGTTTGCGAAACTGCGGCTTTCACTTCTTCAGGGGACATTTCTTTCGGCAGGTACTCCCGCACAATGGTCAATTCCTTCGCGGTGTTCTCCACTTCAGCCGTCCGGCCGATCTTGCCGAACTCTTCGATCGATTCTTTCAGTTCTTTGGCGTATTTATTAACGACCTTGACTGCCTCGGCTTCCGGCATCTCCCCTCTGGCATTGACGTACAGGATCTTGCTTTTCATCATCCGCAAGACCGCTAGGCGGAATTCGTCCTTGTTTTTCATCGCCAGCATCAAATCGGCATTGATCCTTTTTAATAGTTCACTCTGATCCATATTTAGCCCCCCTGTTTGCCGTTTTGGCCCCAGTTCTCTTTCGGGATGTCCTCGATCACAACGATAACCGCTTCCGGCGGGGACTTCGCGACTTCACAAACGGTTTTAGTCACTTCCTGGATCAGTTTAGCTTTGGTCTCTTTGTCGCGCCCAGCCCACATTTCAATTCTAACGATCGGCATGATAACCCACCCCCTGCAAATGATTATAGCAATTTTTATCTCTCTTTCCGAGCGTGTTATAATTATTCCTCATGCGGCAAGCCCTCTTACTAATACTAGTTATTCTATTCTGCCAACCGGCCAATGCCGAATTGTCCCAGCGCTTTGCCGCGCTGACCAGGAATCACGGCCAAAAAGTCGGGGTCGCTTTTATTGATCTTAAAACAGGCCGGGAGCTGACCGTCAATGGAACGGCTGAATTTCCGACCGCCTCTGTCGGCAAGGTCCCGGTCATGGCGGCCGCTTACGCCTTGGCGGATAAAAGCCAGTTAAACCTTGATACCAAAGTTCGTTATCTGGCTGAAGACCGCCTGGGAGGATCAGGTCTCTTGCAATGGACCAAATGCGGACGCTACTATTCGCTCCGCCGGTTGATCTCATTGATGATAACGCACTCCGACAACACCGCGACAAAGATGATAGTCGACAATTTGGGGTTAGCCGCGATCAACGATTATTTACGATCTCAAGGGTTGAACGATATTGTCATCGCCGATCCAACCATGTTGCGCGAACCGCCGCTCCCAGGGCGAAACCTGACCACTCCGCTGGCCATGGCCCACTTAGTCACCAGGATCGAACAGCGCCGGGGGTTCAGTGAAACCTCCACCGCGGAGATGCTTAAATTTATGCGCAACCAGAAATATCGCTGGGGACTATGGCAGGGGGTCCCGCCCGGGACCACGATCGCGGATAAGACCGGAAACCTGACCGGGATTTTAAACGACGTCGGGATCGTTTACACCAAAGCCGGCAATTACGTGCTAGCAATCTTTACCCAGGGATTCAGCCAAAAAAATAACGCCCGCCGCCTGATCAATCAGCTCTCGCAAGCCGCCTATGAAGAATATACCGGAGAAAAAGTGGTCTTCCCAAAACCAGTAAAAAAGAAACCAGTAAAGAAACGGACAATAAAACGGCGAAAAAAAATTAAGCGGCGCTACAAAGCGGCGATCACCGCATCGGCCATTTGCGAAGTTGAAACCGCGGTCGGATCGTTCCGATCGGCTTTAAGATCGTAGGTAACGCTCTTCTTTTCGGCGATCACTTTGGCGACCGCCTTCTCAAGCTTCGCGGACGCTTCTTTCTCTCCCAAATGATCCAGCATTAATACCGCCGAAAGGATCATGGCGGTCGGATTGACCTTGTTTTGCCCGGTATATTTGGGGGCCGATCCATGGATCGCCTCAAAAACCGCGATCTCTTTGCCAAAATTAGCCCCCGGCGCGACCCCTAACCCGCCGACCAAACCGGCGCACAGGTCGGAAAGAATATCTCCATATAAGTTAGGAAGAGCTAACACATCAAAGCCGCCGGGGTTTTGGACCAATTGCATGCAGATCGCGTCGATCAGCCGCTCTTCGTATTCGATCCGGCCTTCATATTCCCTGGCGACTTCCCTGGCGGCGGCGTAAAAAAGGCCGTCAGTAAACTTCATAATGTTCGCCTTGGAGACAGCGGTCACTTTTTTTCGTTTATGCTTGACCGCATAGTCAAAAGCGTACTTAATGATCCTTTTGGTCCCGGATATCGAGATCGGCTTGATCGAGATCCCCGAATCGGGATTGATCTTTTTCTTTGACAAAGCCTCAATTTCGCCGATCAGCTTCCTGGTCTCGGGCTTCCCTTCTTCAAACTCGATCCCGGCATAGAGGTCTTCGGTATTCTCGCGAACAACGACCAGATCGACGCTCTCAAAGCGGCTTCTGACCCCCTGGTATGTCTTGCAGGGGCGCAGGCAGGCATAAAGGTCGAGCTCCTTGCGGATCGCAACGTTGACCGAGCGGAAACCGGTCCCGATCGGCGTGGTCAAAGGCCCTTTGAGGGCGACTTTATTCCTTCTAATAGACTCCAGGGTTGCTTCCGGCAAAGGGGTCCCGTATTTTGCAATAACATCGGCACCCGCTTCGGCAATCTCCCAATCGATCTTGACCCCGGTCGCGTCAACACACCGTCTGGCCGCCGTGGAAACTTCCGGACCGATCCCGTCGCCGGGTATTAGGGTTATTTTGCGCGCCATATTTATTGATTATACTTTTTTTCAATGATAAAATCAATTTGCATGAAATCCTTAAAAAAACTCAAAATTGCCGTCCTTTGTGGCGGTAGATCCCGTGAACGAGACGTTTCGCTCCGCTCCGGCAAACGGATTTACGAATCGTTGAAAGGTCAGGGTTATAACGTCATTAGTCTCGACCTGACCGATAATCTGGCCACCGATCTCAAGAAAAACAAGATCGATCTGGTCTACAATACTCTGCACGGGAAGTTTGGCGAAGACGGCTCGGTCCAGGGCCTGCTGGAATTGGCCGGCATCCCGTATACCGGATCAAAGGTACTGGCTTCCGCGCTGGCCATGAACAAGCTTGCCGCAAAAAGGATCTTTGACGCGGCGAACATCCCCACCCCGCGCTACCTGCCGATCGATCGGGAAGCCGACATTAGAGAGGAAGCGGCCAAGATCCGCAGGATCTTTCCCTTCCCGCTGGTCATTAAACCGGTTTCCGAAGGATCGAGCTTTGGCGTGACGATCCTTAAGAACTGCGAGGAGCTGGAGGAGGTCTTGAAAAAGTCGCTTCAGGAATACAAAGAACTTTTTATCGAAGAATTCATTAAAGGGAAAGAGATCACGGTCGGCATCATCGGCACGGGGAAGAACATCCAATCCCTGCCGATCCTGGAGCTGGTCCCGAAAAATGAATTCTATGATTTTGAGGCTAAGTACACCTCCGGTCTGACCGAATTTATCGTCCCCGCCCGCCTCCCCGAACCGCTCTACAAACAAGCCCAAAGCATCGCGCTGGCCGCGCACAAAGCGCTCGACTGCCACGGTGTTTCCCGGGTCGACATGATTGTTTCCCACGACCATATCCCCTACGTCACCGAAGTCAACTCTCTCCCCGGAATGACCGAGCACTCTGACCTGCCGGCGGAGGCGGCAAGCGCCGGCATCACTTTCGACCAGCTGGTGGTTAAAATCCTTGAAAGCGCGTTCTAAGAAAAAAAGAAACCGCTTCCGTTGGCTGTTATTCTCCGCCATCGCGCTGATCGGCATCGGCTACTACGTCCTCTCTCTTTCCATCTGGAACATCCAGGAGATCTCAATCGAAGGGACCGCCATGATCAGTCCGCAAGAACTGCGCGAATTAAGCGGCCTGCCGATCGGCAGGAACCTTTTCTTCACCAGCTTCCGGACCGCCAGGACAAATCTTGACCAGGTTGGCGCGATAAAAAAATACCGGATCAACCGCCGGCCTCCGGCCACCGTTTTGGTCCGCGTGGAAGAGCGCCGTCCGATCGCGATCCTGGTCGTCAACGGACGCTTTACCATCGTGGACCGTGATGGATTTGTTTTGAATAATGACCCCCGTCTCAACCTTCACTTGTTAAACAGCGTTGAGCTCCCGGTCATCACCGGACTGGGGTCCGGCGAGATCGTTGCCGGCAAACGAATCGCCCCGAAGCTTTCTTTTTTAATAAACGACACGGTCGTCGAGCTGGCCAGCCTGCTGGGCTCCCGGCGGATCAACCTGGAGGTCGGCAGCTACCGCCGGATCAGCATCCTGCTCGACGACGTCCTCCGAATCAACCTTGGCCAGGACACGCAGGTCAAGACCAAGATATCCGTCGTCAAACGTCTCCTGCCGCTGATCGGCGGGCGCTGGAACGAAGTTGAATATATCGATGTCCGTTTCCCGGAAACGCCGGTCATAAAATACAAATCATAAGCACAGTTCCCGTTGCATTTTCGGGGCCGTATGTTAAAATTACCTAAATTCCCTGACAAGGAGAAGCGCACATGGGTGGTCAAGGTTTCGCGACAATAAAAGTTTTTGGCGTCGGCGGAGGCGGGACCAACGCCGTTAACCGGATGATCAGCAGCGGCGTGGTTGGCGTCGAGTTTTGGGCGGCCAACACCGATCTGCAAGCCTTAAGCGTTTCACTGGCCGACCACAAACTTCAGCTTGGCGCTAAACTGACCAGAGGATTGGGGGCTGGCGCCAATCCGGAGATCGGACAAAAAGCGGCGGAAGAGAGCCGCGACGACGTCAAGCTGGGCCTGCAGGGGGCCGACATGGTCTTTCTGACCGCCGGGATGGGTGGCGGGACCGGGACCGGCGCTTCGCCGATCATCGCTGAAGTCGCCAAAGAATTAGGCTGTTTGACGATCGGGGTCGTGACCAGACCGTTCCGCTTCGAAGGTCCGGTCCGCAATTCCCAGGCTGAATCCGGGATCGCCCTCCTCAAAGAAAAGGTTGACGCGCTTATCGTTATTCCAAACGACAAACTTCTTCAGGTGGTCGAGAGAAAAACCTCGATCATTGAAGCGTTTAAGATCGCCGACGACGTCCTTCGCCAGGGGGTCAAAGGGATCTCCGACCTGATCACCGTACCGGGGCTGATCAACCTTGATTTCGCCGACGTCAGGACCATTATGTTCGAGGCCGGCTCCGCCATGATGGGGATCGGCAGCGGCAGCGGAGAGAATCGTGCGGTCGAGGCGGCCGAAAAAGCGATCGCCTCCCCTCTTCTGGAAGAGACGATCACCGGCGCCAAAGGTATCATCTTCAACGTGACCGGCGGCTCCGACCTTACCCTCTACGAAGTCAATGAAGCGGCCGAAGTCATCTACAACGCCGGCGATCCCGACGCCAATATTATCTTTGGCGCAACGATCGACGAGAAGCTCCAGGGAGAGGTCACCGTCACCGTCATCGCCACCGGCTTTAAAGCGGCTTTGAACCGGGAAAAAGAGAGCGTCTCTTTCATTCGGCCGCGGCAAAACCAACCGGTCCAGCCCAAGCCGGCGGCAGACAGCCACAAAGACGACATCGAGCTTCCGCCGTTCATGCGCTAAACGATGGAGCTTTTTTTCTTTCCATTTTTAAAATCGCTGATCGCTCTTTTCATCATTACCGATTCACCGGGGAACCTCCCTTTTTTCATGGGGCTGACCGAAGGGCTAAGCCTGAAAGAAAAAAGGTCGATCTTCGCGACCTCTATCCTGACCGGCTTTTTCACTCTGATCGCCTTCATTCTGGCCGGCAAAGCGGTCTTTGACCTGTTCGGCATCACCTTGGACGATTTCCGGATCGCCGGCGGTATCCTCCTCTTTTGGATCGCCATTGAAATAATGCTGCGGGGTAGAGTGAACTTCGAACATAAAGAAGATGTCGGGATCGTTCCTCTCGGCTGTCCCTTGCTGGTCGGGCCGGGGGCGATCACCGCTTCGCTGGTCATGCTGCAAACTTACGGTTACGCCATAACCTTAAGCGCGATCGGCGGTTGTTTTTTTCTGATCTGGCTGGTCCTGCATTTTGCCGACAACATATATTCTTTTTTGGGGAAGAACGGTTCGCTGATCTTAACTAAGATTTCCGCTATCTTGATCGCCGCGATCGCCATCCAGTTTGTGCGCGAAGGTATTTTTGGAATCTTCAAGCT
The DNA here is from genome assembly GCA_001771575.1 of candidate division WOR-1 bacterium RIFOXYB2_FULL_45_9. Lineage (GTDB taxonomy): Bacteria > Margulisbacteria > WOR-1 > O2-12-FULL-45-9 > XYB2-FULL-48-7 > XYB2-FULL-45-9. The sequence goes on from MEUD01000001.1 coordinate 935,921, forward strand.
CTTTTAATAATAATCTTTAAATTCTGCGCGACCGGCCGCGTCCGGATCAAGGAAATATATTAAATTCCGGTACGCCGGGCTCCTTTTAAGTCCGCCAAGCTCGCCGGCGTGACTCCCGCCGCTGATCACCGCCTGCCAGGCTTCAACGGTAGCGTAGCCGCTCTCTTCGATCAAATAACGGGCGATAACCGCTCCGGTCCGGTCAGCTCCCCAGCGGCAATGGAGGTAGACGGGGCCTTTCAGCTTTTCTTTGATCTTCAGCCATTCGTCATTGGTCGGCACCTTGGAGGAGCTCATCGGGACATGCAGTCTCGACATCCCTGCCTTTTTCAAAAGCCTCGCGTATCTTTTTTGGGCGTTTTGGGAATTCTCAAGGTCAACAACCTCCCTGACCCCCATCTCTTTCAAAAAATTCATTATCGACATGACTTGCCGATCACTATTATCTAATTTTTTCGGGCCCAAGGGATGTCCGCCGGCCCAGATGTGTCCGTCGATCAACCGGCAATTATATGGAAGCGGTCCGCGACCGGATATTTTCGCGGCTGGAAATTTTTGGCAAATTGAAAGTTCGGCAAAAGCAAGTACACTAAAGAGAAGCAGGCCCGCGGTTATTAAGATAGCTCGTTTTGTTATAAATACCACCCAAAATTATGGGAATATCGGGGCGATCCGCCTTTGGCGGACGACCTTCCCGATCGGATCGGGACGCTCTACCAAGTAAACATATCGGGGCGAGAGGATTTGAACCTCCGACCTCACGGTCCCGAACCGTGCGCTCTACCAAGCTAAGCTACGCCCCGACAATAAACAGACTTCCCAGATACTTCCGACTTTTCTGCGCTTTAAGAAAGGCTTCTCTATTCCGCGCTTCAATTAAGGTCTTATACTCTTCTTGATAAACCAATTCGAACGGCCTAAAATACCTGTTCCCTTTGGTTTCTCCTGCGTTGTGCTCCGCAAGTCTTCTTTTAAGATTCGATGTGCAGCCGATATAATACCGACCACTTTTCAAGCTCTTTAAAATATAAACAAACACCGCCCCCCCTCACCCCACTGTCCACTTCTTTACACTCTACCAAGTCCCGACTTATCAATTATATATAATGCGGAAAGTCGGGATCCCGATGATTCCATAATTATTATAATCAATGACCATCGGGACTAAGCTACGCCCCGCTGTCATTAATTGCTCTATTCTATCATTATTCAGTCAAGTTGTTAAATGCTAACGAACTGTTAACGCAAGCCGTGCTCGTTAAAGCAACGAGTATATTGCTTATCTATAATAATCAGGTGCTCGGTCAGCCAAGTCTCCATAAACTCGACCATTTGACCGACTATATCGGTCTCCCCTTTTTCAAACCTCGCCACAAATTCCGCGATCTTACCCAACAATTCCTGATGGATTTTCTTATGCTCCATCGCTCCTTCATAATTGAAAAGATCAAAATATTTTTCTTCGGTGCTAAAGTGGAGTTTCGCGTATGCTAATAATTTATTTATCGAGTCGCCCAAAACCAACTTTTTATGAAAATAATACGCCTCGTAAAGTTCGTTAAGCAGCCCTAGAAAATATTGATGCTGCTCGTCAATTTCTTTGACGTTAACGCTCATTTCCTGTGTCCATTTTATCGACATATTAACGCCACTCTGGTAATCATTGTTTCAGAAACTTGCGCAACGCCTCGCCGATCGTAGTGTCTTTGCCGCTAAAATACCACTGGAGATCAAAACGATGGACATAGACCGCCAGGACCGCCCCCACCGCGGCAAAGGTTATGTATTCTATCCCCCAGGAACCAAGCCAAAGCAAGACCGGAAGCAGACAAATGATCAGGACGGTCGCAGGGATAAAATAACGAACGACCAAAAAACTGAACAGCCAAAATAAAACGACCACCAGGGTCAGGAAAGGATCCAGCGCCAATAAGATCCCGCCGGTTGTCGCCACCCCTTTCCCTCCTCGAAATCTCAAAAAAACCGAAAAATCATGCCCAACAATCGACGCCAAACCAGCCAGGGCAATCCCCCAATCGGTCAAACCGATCAAACGGGCCCCCACAATCGCCAAATACCCCTTGGCAATATCACCGAACAGAGAGAGAAGCGCTGGCCATGGACCGGCAACAACCAAAACATTGGTCGCCCCAACATTACCGGACCCTTCCTCGCGAACATCTTTTCCTTTTATCTTACTCGGGAAAAAATGGCTAAAGGGGAGGCTCCCAAGTAAATACGCAAACAGAAGATAGCCTAACGTCAGAATATAGACCATCTATTTAGGAAACTTTTTCCAGTCCAAAGGCCTGGTGCAGAACTTTAACCGCTTTTTTCCCTTGTTCAGCCTTAATTACGCAGGAGATCTTGATCTCGGAGGTACTGATCATTTGGATGTTAATGCCGTTTTCCGCCAGCGCGCCGAACATTTTTGAAGCGGTACCGGGCTGGCTGACCATACCGACCCCGACCAGAGAAACCTTGCTGACGTCGGCGTCAGCGACAACTTTATCGGCATGAAGTACCCTGGCGACCTTTTCGGCCGCCTCGACCGCTTTTTTTAGGTCGGTTTTTTCCACCGTGAAAGCCATGTCGGCGTGGGTCCCTTGCGAATTTATCGCCTGGACGATCATGTCGACGTTGATCTTCTCTTTTGCCAGCGCACCGAACAGTTGGGAGGCGATCCCCGGCTTATCGGGCATTTTAAGAATGCCGATCTTGGCGACATTGTCATCAAGCGCGATCCCCCTCACCGCTTCCGTTTTTTCCATTTTTCCCGCCTCCTTAGCGATCCTGGACGGCGACATGATATAGGTCCCCTCGTCGTCTTTCAAACTCGAACGGAGATGGATGACCATGTCGTATATACTGGCGCATTCGACGGAACGAGGGTGCAGGACCTGCGCGCCCAAACTGGCCAGCTCCAGCATTTCTTCGTAAGAAATGTATTTAATTTTGCGGGCATCCGGAACGATCCGCGGATCGGTCGTATAAACCCCGTCAACGTCGGTATAAATATCGCAAACGTCAGCTTTTAGGGCGGCGGCCAGGGCAACGGCGGAAGTGTCTGACCCACCTCGGCCAATGGTTATAATGTCCCCTTTGCTGTCAATCCCCTGAAAACCGGTGATCACCACGACTTTTCCGTCTTTAAGTTCCTTTTTTAACCGGTCCAGCCTGATCTCTTTTATCCGGGCTTTTTTATAGATATCTTCCGTGACAACCCCCGCCTGTCCGCCAGTCAGGGAAATTGCCGGGCAACCGGCCGTTTGCAGGGCCATCGCCAAGAGGGCCGCGGAAACTTGCTCTCCCGTAGAGACTAACATGTCGTATTCGCGCGGGTCGGGATTTTCGGTCACGCAGTTCATTAGCTCGATCAGTTCATCGGTGGTGTGTCCCATGGCCGAAACGACAACAACCACGTCGTACCCGGCTGATTTGGCTTTTTTGACCCGCTCCGCGACCTTTTTGATCTTTTCCGGGTCACCGACAGAGGTTCCGCCGTATTTGTGAACGATTATTGACATGACCTGGAAATTATAGCACGGGATTATAAAACGAGAAATCCCTTGTCTCTGCCAGTACAGCCGCTCCCAATAAACCTGCATCGTCGCCTAATTCCGAGAGGACGACTTTTGAGGCCAGATCATTCTGCCGCGGCCAGGAAACGACCCCCGGCGAGCGGAGCATTATTCTCAATGTATCCAACAGCGGTTGACCGATCTGCGCCACTCCCCCACCCAAAACGTGGAGACCATTTAACGTCAAAGCGTGGCCGGTCGAAATATTCATCGCCAGATAAGCCATCGCCTGGTGGACCACCTTGACCGCGACCTCGTTCTTTGAAAGAAAAGCGGCGCCAACTTCTTCTCCGGTCAGGCGATTACCCGTTAATTGAAAATAATGTTCGGACATGGCAGTTCCGCTGACGTAAGCTTCAGCACAGCCGCGAGCGCCGCAGCCGCATTCTTTGGCGGATCGATCCAGGATTGGGTTGACGACCTTAAAGTGCCCTCCTTCATTGGCCCGGGGGAAGATCTCTTGCTCGCCGTCAACTATCGCGAACCCGTATCCGGTGCCGATACCGTGCCAGATCACGACATCCCGCTCCCGACCGGCGCCAAACATCGCTTCCCCCATCACGGCGGAACGCGCGTCATTGAACCCGAAGATCCTCATCCCAGCCGCCCTCGACAAAGCGTCAATAAACCCTTCAAAACCAAAACTTAAATTCGGAGGCGAGAATAAGGGTTCGCCGCTTTTTTCGTCTATCGGGCAGGGAAAGCCAATCCCGCCGACGGCAACGTCATTGATCCCAAACCGGGAAATTTCCAGGGCGGATCTTTCTGCCAGCGCTTGAGGGCTGGAGAACTCTTTCATCGGCACGCGGACGCTCTTTTCGATTGCTCCTCGTTCCACCACGGCCAAACGTAAATTTGTGCCGCCGATATCCCCGGCCAGGACCCGGCGCGCCGGCCGCGCGGCATAATTAGAAACCCTCGTACACACATTCATATTTTTCTCCTTTGCGATTAAACATAGATCGCATAATTATCCCCGTTTTCATTAAATAATTTCAATAAAAAATAAATATGAGAAAAAAAACAAATTAAGCGATAAGCGAGGAGATCTCAACGGCCGTCAAATATCGCCATTCCCCAGGCCGCAGGTCGCCCAAAGATAATCCTCCCATTCGGACCCGACGCAAAGCGACAACTTCGTTCCCCAGCGCCTCCATCATCTTTCTGATCTGGCGGTTTCGCCCTTCCTTGATGATCATTTTAACCCGCCTGGGATCAATGACTATCACCTTGGCCGGCAGGGTTTTCTTCCCTTCAAGATAGATCCCCCGTCTAAGCTTATCAATTTCCGTGGGCGAAAGCGGGGTTAACACAACAACATCATATTCCTTTTCATGCTCGTAGCGTGGGTGGGTCAACTTCAAAGCGACCTCTCCATCGTTTGTGATCAGAAGCAAACCTTCAGAGTCCCGGTCAAGACGACCCACCGGAAACAATCTTCCTTCAACCCCTTTTAGCAGGTCTATAACCGTGGTCATTTCTCCTTGCGCGCAGGTTGAAACGACCCCTCTTGGCTTGTTCAATAATATGTATATTTTCTTGCTGTTATTTGATATTTTAACATCGTCGACCTTGATCTCATCCTTTTCCGGATCGATCTTGACTCCCTGAGAATCGATCACAACCTCGTTGACCTTCACCCGACCATCCGAGATTATTTCCTCCGCCCGGCGGCGGGAAGCGTAGCCGCAATCGGCCAAGTATTTTTGCAGTCTTATCAGCATATTACTGTTATTTTAGCATATTGGCGGAAATCCCCCGTTATTTAAGCTTGTCAGCCTCTCCCCACTATGTTAAAATTCTAATGGTTTGAGGAAAAGGAATAAATTGGGTTAATCTGCGGTGTTTTAATTGAAAAAATATATCGATTCATTTAATCAAATATCATTAGCGAATAAAATAACGTTGTTGAGGTTAGCCCTAGTTCCGGTCTGCGTGACATTTCTGTTGCTTGGCTTATATGGCCTGGCGGCCGTCACCTTCCTTTTCCTCTCTTTTTCCGACGCTCTTGACGGTTATATAGCACGTAAATATTATCAGGTCTCGGAGATTGGAAAATTGCTCGATCCCTTAGCGGATAAGATCCTTGTGATTTCTGTATTGATAGCGCTAACTGGTTTAGGAAAAGCTGATCCTGTTCCGGTCATTTTGCTTTGCGCGCGGGAGTTCATCATTGCCAGCGTTCGCGGGCGGCAGATCTTTGCCGCGAGCCCGGTCGCTAAATGGAAGACCGTTTTCCAGGTCCTGGCGGTTTTCATGATCATTTTGAATCTCCCGCTCTCAGGATTAGCTCTCTGGATCGCCGTGGCGCTGTCGCTTTTTTCTGGAGGCGCCTATTTATGGCAGAGCGATCTGGTCAAACAGCTGAAAACAACTTAGGTTTTTTTAGTCAGGTCCTGGCGGCCCTTGGCCGGAATACCGACCAACAGGTAAGCGAACTTCTGCGCGAGCGGCGCTTGACCGTCGCGGTCGCCGAATCGCTGACCGGAGGCCTGATCTCCAGTCGATTGACCAACCTCGCCGGAAGCTCCGATTTTTTTATCGGCGGAGTTGTTTGTTACTCACCCCGGATCAAAGTTTCCCAGGTCGGCGTATCCCCCGCCCTCATCAGCCAGTTCGGCGTCGTCAGCCGCGACGTCGCCGTCGCCCTGGCTGAAGAGGTCAGGAAACGCTTTAAAAGCGACATCGGCGTTGGCGCGACCGGCGTCGCCGGACCGGACCCGATCCCTCCGGCCCCGGTCGGCAAGGTTTTTGTCGCCGTTTCCGGTAAAGACGGGACTGACTGGAAAGAGTTAAACTTAGACGGTAAGCGCGAAGAGATCAGGGAAAGATCGGCCGCCGCCGCGCTCGGCCTGCTGTGGCTTCATTTAGGCGGAAAAATCGACGAAAAATGACCGCGTGTTCCGCGAGTTGAAAGGCTCGCGGTAGTAAAAACAAAACTTAAGGAGTTGAAATAATAAGCTTTCAAGGGAAAGGCTGCCAGGCCTTTATCTTGGGGGAGTTTGCGTCAATTATTTAACGGCCCATTCGAATATTTTTAAGGAGGATACATATATGGTCAGCGAAAAAAGCGTTGAAAAACTCGCCGAGAAAAGCAGTGAAAAGTCCAAGGCCCTGGGGATTGCGATCGCCCAGATCGAAAAGAATTACGGCAAAGGTTCGATCATGAAATTGGGAGAAGCGTCCAAGTTGAACGTCGAGGTCATTCCGACCGGCGCCCTCTCCGTCGACGCGGCCCTTGGGGTCGGCGGGTTTCCTCGCGGCCGGATCATTGAGATCTACGGCCCGGAAGGCGGAGGAAAGACCACCGTCTCTTTGCACGCAATCGCCGAGGCCCAAAGACGCGGCGGCGTGGCGGCGTTCATTGACGCCGAACATTCCATGGACCCGGCTTACGCCAAGAAATTGGGGGTCAACATCGACAACCTCCTGATCTCACAACCTGATTACGGCGAGCAGGCGCTGGAGATCGCCGAGACCTTGATCCGCTCCGGAGCGATCGACATTATCGTCGTCGACTCGGTGGCGGCGCTGGTCCCGAAAGCCGAAGTTGAAGGGGAAATGGGGGACGCGGTCATGGGGCTGCAAGCCAGATTGATGTCCCAGGCCCTGCGCAAATTGACGTCGGTCATCAGCAAGTCCAAGACCGTGATGATCTTCATTAACCAACTGCGCGAAAAGATCGGGGTCATGTTCGGCAATCCGGAGACGACACCGGGGGGCCGGGCGCTCAAGTTCTACTCCTCGGTCAGGCTCGACGTCCGGGCGGGAGAAAAGATCAAGGAGAACGAGAAGATCATCGGGACCAGGGTCAAAGTTAAGGTCGTCAAGAACAAGGTGGCGCCGCCGTTCCGCGAAGCCAGCTTCCTCCTGATCCACGGTGAGGGACTGCTCCGGGAAGCCGATATCCTTGACCAGGCGGTAAACCTGAACCTGGTCGAAAAAAGCGGCTCCTGGTTTTCTTATGGCGGGGAAAAGATCGGTCAAGGATTCGACGGCGCGGTCAAGTATTTGAAAGAGAACGGCAAGGTCGCGGCCAAGATCGAAGGAGAGATTCGCAAATCGTTGTCCCATTAAAAAGCGGTAATTTTCTAGAGGGGGTTTAATTATGTCGGTATATTCATTGTTTTACGTGGTGATAGTTGCGGTCGTCGTTTTCGGGCTGGCGATCGCTTATCTGCTGATCAAACAGCAGCTGGCGGGCCAAAAGCTCCGGATCGCCGAAGAATCGGCCCGGAGAGTGACCGAAGAGGCCAAGAAAGAGGCGGAACGGATCAGGAAGGAATCGATCCTGGAAGCCAAGGATGAGGGGATCCGCCAGCGGGCGGAACTGGAGCGCGAAGCCAAAGAGCGGAAGAACGAATTGACCGCGATGGAACGCCGTCTCCAGTCCCGGGAAGATCACCTGGAAAACAAAGAGAAGAATATCGATACCCGCGAAAAACAGATCAAAAAGATCGAGGACGACCTGGTCAAGCTCAAAGAGACCTTGCTGTCCGCCAAAGAGCAGTTGATCGTCCAGCTGGAAAAGATCGCCACCCTCTCCAAGGAGGAAGCGAAAAAGGAACTGCTGGAAAAGCTGGACAAGGAGCTGGAGGTTGAAGTCGCTAAAAAGATCAAGTCAAGCGAAGAAGAGGTCAGGAAAGAGTCCGACCGGCGGGCCCGCGAGATCCTGGCGACCGCGATCCAGCGCTGCGCCGTCGACCATGTCGTGGAGACCACGACCTCAATGGTTGAGCTCCCCAGCGACGACATGAAGGGACGGATCATCGGTCGGGAAGGACGCAACATCCGCTCCTTTGAGACCAAGACCGGCGTTGACCTGATCGTCGACGACACTCCGGAAGCGGTCATTCTTTCGAGCTTTGACCCCCTGCGCCGCGAAACGGCAAGGCTTACCCTGCAAAAACTGATCGCGGACGGTCGGATCCACCCAGCCAGGGTGGAAGAGATGTACGAAAAATCGAAGACCGAGCTCAAAAACGCCATGTGGGAGCACGGTGAGCGGGCCGCCATGGAGACCGGCGTGCATGGGGTTCCACCGGTAATCATCCAATTGCTTGGCCGGCTTCATTATCGGACCTCCTACGGCCAGAACGTCCTGCAACATTCTATTGAAATGGCCCACCTGGCCGGGATGCTGGCGGCCGAGCTCGGAGCCAACGTCGCGCTGGCCAAACGGGCCGCCCTTCTGCACGATCTGGGAAAAGCGATCGACCAGGAAGTGGAAGGAACGCACGTCCGCCTTGGCGTAACATTCGCGCAAAAAGCTGGAGAATCTCCGGAGGTACTCCACGCCATGGAAGCCCATCATAACGACGTCGAGCCAAAGACCATAGAAGCGGTCATCGTCCAGGTCTGTGACGCCATCTCCAGCGCCCGGCCGGGCGCGCGGCGCGATTCACTGGAAGCCTACGTCAAGCGGCTGGAGAAGCTGGAAAGCGTCGCCAACTCGTTTGACGGGGTCGAAAAGACCTTTGCCATTTCGGCCGGACGGGAAGTCAGGGTCATCGTCCAGCCGGACAGGATATCCGACGACCTGGCGACCAAACTGGCCCATGACATCGCTAAGAAGATCGAGGCGGAGCTGGAATACCCAGGCGAGATCAAAGTAACGGTCGTCCGGGAGATCAGGGCTTCGGATGTCGCCAGATAAGCTCAAACTTTTATTTATCGGGGATATCGTAGGCGCCTTTGGGCGAGCGGTCGTCAGGCGCCTGCTACCCGATCTGAAAAGCGAATACTCCATTGACGTAACAATCGCCAACGGCGAAAACTGCGCCCACGGTTTCAGCATCACCGAAAAGATATATAACGATCTCCTTAGCGCCGGAGTTGACGCCTTCACCATGGGAAACCACGTCTGGGAAAAGAGAGAAGTCGTCAACAAAGCTCATTTGTTTGACAAAATGGCCCGTCCGGCTAATTACCCTCCGGGGACGCCAGGCAACGATCACCTGATCATCGACGTTAAAGGGGCGAAGCTCGGCCTGCTCAACCTGAACGGCCGGGTCTTTATGCAATGCATGGATTGCCCTTTTCAGGCAGCCGAGCGGATCATCCCCAAAATAAAAGAGAAGACCAATTTGATTCTGGTCGATATGCACGCCGAAGCGTCGTCGGAAAAATGCGCCATGGGTTATTTTTTGGACGGCAAAGTCTCCGCGATCATCGGCACGCATACTCACGTTCAAACCGCCGACGAGCGGGTCTTGACCGGCGGAACGGGCTTTATCTCTGATGTTGGCATGACCGGGCCGCTTGATTCGATCATCGGCATGAAGAAAGAGCAGGTCATGCGCCGGATAATCAAACAAATGCCGGAACGGCTGGAACCAGCCTCGGAAGGCCCGGGACTTTTTAACGGCGTGGTCGTCACGCTCGACGTTAATAGCGGAAAAACATTAGAAATTGCCAGGATCAAGAGGATAACCGAACCGCTAAAAGTAGAAGAAAACTAACCCAGGTCTTTAATCCGCTCCGAAAGCGCCTTAACCTTTTCACTATACTCAATCTGACGTTCTTTTTCTTTTTGGACCGCTTCCGGATTGGCCCGAGCAACAAAATTGGCATTACCCAGCCGTTCGGTAATTTTAATGATCTCGGCTGCAAGTCTCTCCTTTTCCTTGGTCAGGCGGGCAACTTCCTTGTTCAGGTCAATAAAACCTCCCAGCGGGACGTATATGGTCGCTCCGGTGATCGTGGCGGAAGCTGATTGCGCCGGTTTGGCGTCAAGTTTAGCCACAATCGTTAGCTTGCTGACCTTGGTCAGGGCTTTAACATACATTTCGACCGGTTGACGATTCGAAACAATGACCACTTCCACCTCGCCGGTATGCGGTACGTTAAATTCCGCCCTGATGTTCCTGATCGCCCTGATCACTTCCATGGAAAAAGCCATCGCCTCCTCCGCCTTGGGATCGATCAATGATCGGTCGGCTTTAGGCCATGGTTGGACCATGAGCGATTCCACCGGTTTGACGACCGTCCGCCCGTTTAGCCTTTGATAATTTTCTTCGGTAATAAACGGCATAAAAGGATGGAGGATCTTCATCGTCCCTTCCAAAACGGTCAGCAGAACCGCTAACGTTGTTTCTTTAGCCTCAAGATCGTCACCATACAAGCGGATCTTGGCAAGTTCAACGTACCAGTCGCAGAATTCCGACCAGATAAAGTCGTACAAAGTTTTGGCCGCTTCGCCAAATTCATAGGCTTCAATGGCGGCGGAAACTTTGTCGATCGTCGAGTTGTAACGAGAAAGGATCCAACGGTCAACTAGCTCACTCCCTCCCGCCTGCGGCGGGTTTCCCCTTCTCTTGTTAAGAGAGGGGGAGGAAGGGGGTGAGTTAAGAAGCACAAACCTGCTGACATTCCAGATCTTGTTGGCAAAGTTACGGGCCTCGGTGATCTTTTCTTCGGAAAGTTTAACATCCTGCCCCTGACCAGCGATCAGCGAAATAAAAGCAAAGCGGAGAGCATCCGCCCCCGCTCGGTCGATAACTTCCAGCGGATCAATAACGTTCCCCCATGATTTGCTCATCTTTTTACCGTGAATATCTTTCACTAAGCCATGGATATAGACCGTATGAAACGGCTCATTTTTCATAAAATGCAGACCGGCCATGATCATCCGGGAGACCCAGAAAGTAATAATGTCGTAGCTGGTAACTAAAACATCGGTTGGATAATGGTTTTTAAGGTCACCCGTCTGATTAGGCCAGCCTAACGTGGAAAATGGCCACAACGCCGAGCTGAACCAAGTGTCAAATACGTCAGGATCTTGAACCCAGCCGTCACCCTTTGGCGGTTCTTCACCGACGTAGATTTCGTCCCCTTTATACCAAGCCGGGACCTGATGCCCCCACCAAAGCTGGCGGGAGATACACCAGTCACGCAAATTGGTCATCCACTGGAGATAGACCTTAGTCCAGCGTTCCGGAACATACTTGATCCGGCCATCTTCCACCGCGGCGATCGCTTTTTCGGCGAGCGGTTTCACTTTTACGAACCATTGATCTGAAAGATATGGTTCAATAACAGTTTTACAGCGATAACAGTGCCCGACGGAGTTTTGATAATCTTCGACCTTTTCCAAAAAGCCTTGTTCTTCAAGCAATTTAACGATCAATTCTCTGGCTTTTCCCCGATCCATCCCTTCAATCCCTACTACTCCCTGTCGCTCCTCATCACTCCCAAATTCGCCAAGCGTGATCTTCCCATCAGGGGTTAAGACGTTGATGAAGGGGAGATTATGCCTCATTCCCATTTCATAATCGTTGGGGTCATGCGCCGGGGTGACTTTAACGGCGCCGGTCCCAAATTCCTGGTCGACAAATTGGTCTTTGATGATCGGAATATGCCTGCCAACCAGAGGCAAGATCAAGTTCTTGCCGGCCAGGTGTTTGTAGCGTTCATCCCGGGGATTGACGGCAACCGCGGTGTCACCCAGCATTGTTTCCGGCCGGGTGGTGGCGACAACGACAAATTCCTTACTCCCCTCAACCGGGTATTTTATATGCCAAAGTGACCCGTTCTTGTTCTCGTGTTCAACTTCGATGTCTGACAGGGCTGTTTGACAGCGGGGACACCAATTTATGATCCGCTTTCCACGGTAAATTAATCCCTCGTTGTAAAGCTGGACAAAATGGCGCTTGACCGCCCGCGACAACCCTTCATCCATCGTGAAGCGTTCGCGCGACCAATCGCAGGAAGCGCCTAAACGGCGCAACTGGCAAGTGATCCGTCCGCCGTACTCTTTTTTCCACTCCCAGACCTTCTCGACGAATTTGTCCCGTCCCAGATCTTCTTTCTTCTTCCCCTCTTTTTTTAATTCTCGCTCGACCACGTTCTGCGTGGCGATCCCGGCGTGATCGGTCCCCGGGACCCAAAGGGTTTCAAAGCCGTTCATTCTTTTGTAGCGGATCAGCAGGTCCTGAATGGAGTTGTTTAAAGCATGGCCCATGTGAAGTGAACCGGTGACATTGGGAGGAGGGATTACAATCGTAAAGGTCTTCCCAGCCCCTAGTCCCTTAGTCCCTGCGGCAGGCTTGAATAGACCAGTCCCTTCCCAAAAAGCGTACCACTTTTGTTCGACTTCGGCTGGATTATAGACTTTAGCTAGTTCTTCGCTCATTGTTTTCCTCGATTATCGTCTAATTATAGCAAAGATATGGCGATTCTGGAACAAGAGCTGAAATTCCGGCATATTTTATTGGATAATCTTGTAGTTATAGTGAAAGGAATTAATTATGATCAGGATAGGCAAGGTCACTGTTTCGACCGTAAAAAAACAAATCTATTGTTTGATCCGGCCAAACATTGCAAAGTTAGCCGCTAAAGCTTCCGCCGGAACATTGAACATGAACGAACTGCTCCACCTGGTCATATTTTTAGAAAAAAAACCTCAAGCGTTCGATCTTGAGGAAACAAGAATGATCAAATATGATATCCTGACCCAGGTTATTGATGAATATCGGGAAAGCATGAGGGAAGTAGCCTTACACGGTCGCAATTTATTAGACGGTCAATCCCGATCATTCCCTTCAGTGGTCAATGAGGACACGCTTTCTTTCGGTCATCCTTCTCCGACCACCTCCGCCGATCCTGAATTAAGCGGGGTTGTCGTCAATGTCGAGGAACTGCCAAACTCGCACCGCGTTTATTACCATCCGGAAAAGAAGTAGCTTTACAAGTAATGTTCAATGATCATTTCTTCGGTCAAGCGATTTAGCCGCAAATAATCCTTCATCCCCTCAAAACAAGCGGAGGCCGGGATCAACCCGACCAGTTCCGAGCCTTCTATCTCGACTTCATATTCTTTCGCCCATTTATTGATCTCGTCAAAGAGCTTTTTGAGCGAGGTTTTCTGATGATCGACGATATTAACCGAGACCTGGGTCAGGCCCCGGCTAGGAAGCTCTAATCCAAGCGCTCTGACTCCCGGCAGGCCGCCGTTTTTCTCCCTAATATTCTTGGCAATCGATTGCGAAAGGTCACGTTCTCTGGCTTTCAAGTTAACATTAAAAGCGATCAGAAACTCCCGGGCCCCAACTGCCACAGCGCCAGCGCTTGGGTTAAGCCCATGTCCAACGTCAGGACAGCGCGCTGGAGTGTTTATTTCCTGCTTAAGGGCTCCATAGCCCCCTTTGCGGACCATTGGGAGGTCGCGACGTTCCTTGAGAATGGCCGCTTCGCCGTAGAAATAAACAGGAAGCTTTAATTTCTCCCAAAGTTCATTCCCCAATTCTCTGGCTAAGTCGGCTGTTTCCGCCATTGAACAATCTCGCAGTGGAATAAAAGGGATAACATCGACCACGCCAATATAGGGGTGAACTCCCGCGTGGTCTCGGATATCAAGAAGTTGCATTGCCCGTTCGGTCAGTTCAAACGCGGCTTGTTTGATCGCTCGCGGCTCCCCCCACATAGTGACAACGGAGCGATTATGATCGGGATCGGAGTGGAGGTCTCGCACTTTGGCAGACCTAACAGCGAAAACTATTTCTTCAATTATCCCGCTATCGGCCCCTTCAGAAAAATTGGGGACGCATTCGATAAGCTTAGTCACCCTGCAGCCCTTTGAGCGCCTCCTCCAGGATGCTGTTCTCCAGGGTCTCTTTTTCAATGAGCAGTTTGGCCATCTCTTCGACCTTCCCCCGGTTCTTTGAGAGAAGCGCTCTCGCCCGGTCGTGGCATTCAGAAATGATCCTCTCGATTTCGTGATCTATTTCATCGGCGGTCTGCTCCGAATAATCCTTCATTTCGGCAATGTCGCGACCCAAAAAGATCTGCCGGTCTTTGCGGCCAAAGGTCCGGGGGCCAAGCTTGCTCATGCCAAACTCGGTCACCATCCGCTTGGCCAGGTCGGTCGATCGCTCCAGATCGTTATGAGCGCCGGAGCTGGGCTCGTTAAAGATCATTTCTTCAGCCACTCGTCCGCCTAGCAGAACGGTAATCTCTTCCGTCGCCTGGGAACGGGTCACCAGGTATTTGTCCTCCATCGGTAGTTGAAGGGTGTAACCAAGGGCCATACCGCGCGGCAGGATCGAGATCTTGTGCACTTTATCGGTGTTCTTTAAGATCTGTGAAAGAACCGCGTGACCAACTTCATGATAGGCGACCCTTGATTTTTCGTTATCGGAAATAACTTTGCTTTTCTTTTCCGGTCCGGCGATCACCCGATCGACCGCTTCTTCAACTTCCTCGATCCCAACCTCTTTTTTATCGGTCCGCGCCGCCAGGATGGCCGCTTCGTTCAAAACATTCTCCAGATCAGCGCCGGAAAATCCGGGGGTCCTTCTGGCAACTACCGACAGTTCCACATCTTTGGCAAATGGCTTCCCTTTGGCGTGGATCTTTAGAATATCTTCCCGTCCTTTAAGGTCTGGTTTATCAAGAACGATCCTCCGGTCAAACCTTCCGGGACGAAGCAAGGCCGGATCAAGGATATCGGGCCGGTTGGTCGCGGCGATCACGATCGTATTGGCCTTAGGATCAAAACCGTCCATCTCGACCAGCAATTGGTTGAGAGTTTGTTCGCGCTCGTCATGCCCGCCGCCAAGTCCGGCGCCGCGATGGCGGCCGACTGCGTCAATTTCATCCATAAAAATGATCGATGGGGTCTGTTTTTTGGCCTGTTCAAACACTGAACGAACCCGAGAAGCGCCGACCCCCACGAACATTTCCACAAAGTCAGAACCGGAGATCGAAAAGAAGGGAACCCCGGCTTCGCCGGCGATCGCCCTGGCTAATAATGTTTTTCCGGTCCCTGGAGGCCCCATTAAAAGCAGCCCCTTGGGGATCTTTGCCCCTAATGCTTGATATTTGGCGGGATTCTTGAGAAAATCAACGATTTCTTTAAGTTCTTCCTTTGCCTCGTCAACGCCGGCAACATCGGCAAAAGTCACCGTAACTTTGCCGGTCTGCTGTTTCGCGTTTGCCCGGCCAAAAGACATCGCCTGGCTATTGGCCCCTTGCGCCTGCCGCATAATCAGCCACCAGAGAAAAAAGAAGAAGACGATCGGAAAAAGGAGCTGGATCGCCAGGTTCCAGGCCCAGCTTGATTCGACCGGTGATTCAACCTTAATGGAAACCCCTTTTTCACGGAGCATCGGGACAAGATTTGGGTAATTGAGGGCATGGGTGCGAAAGCTGGTCTTATCTTTCAACTCCCCGGTGATCACGTCGCCGGAAATCGTAACCTGGCTGATCTTCCCCTGGTCAGAGCTATCAAGAAAACTGGAGAAAGGAAGTTCCGTGACCTTTGATTCCGTGTTGAAAAGGGGGGCAATGATCGCCGCTCCCAACAAGAAAACGATCAGATATGTGGTAATTACGCGCCAGTTGGCTTTCATAGAGAGTATTATACCATTTTTTCGGACGCTTTGACCTGTTTCCAGAGCGAATCCATCTCGGAAACGGTCATTTGCCTGGCGGAGAGATCGTCCTCGATCCCGCTAAAGCGCCGGATAAATTTTTTATTCGCCTGCTGGAGGGCGTCTTCGGGATCGATCTCCAGCTTGCGCGCGACATTGACGACAGAAAAGAGAAGATCCCCTATCTCCTCTCGGATCATCTTTTTTCTGCTTTTTTGCTTATCGCTTACCGCTTTCCCGCTTTTCCTAAGCAACTCCGCGATCTCGGCCCGTTCTTCGTCAACCTTCTCCCAGGCGCCGGCGACATCGTCCCAGTCAAAACCGACCCGAGCCGCCTTTTTCTGGATTTTATCCGCCCGGGAAAGGGCCGGCAATGACTTAGGAATACTATCCAACATCCCTTTCCCTGTCCCGTAAACCGTCGACCGTTTCTCCTCTCTCTTAATCTTTTCCCATCTCCGCCAAACCTCTTCTTTATTCTTAGCCTTTGCCTTCCCAAAGACATGAGGATGCCGTCTGATCATCTTTTCGGTAATAACTTTAACAACCTGATTAATGTCAAATTTCCGCTTTTGGCTGGCAAATACTGAAAGCATCACTATATGAAGGAGCATATCTCCCAGCTCTTCGCAAAGGTGGTCAAAGTCCTTATGGTCAATCGCCTCTATCGCCTCATATACTTCTTCAATAAGAAAAGGCTTAAGGCTCGCAAAGGTCTGCTCTCGATCCCAAGGGCATTTCTTCCTAAGGATCGCCACAACTTTCACCAGTTCTTCAAATGATTGGCCGGTCTTGTTCATAACATGTATTATACTACACGCTCTGCGTTCGCTTCAGCCTTTTGTCCCTCCTTCTGTCCCGCCCTTGCCCGTGCCTTTGCCTTAGCCTTTTCCTCTCCCCCCATGCAAGTTTTTACCATTTGGAAACGATAAATAAGTGAACGGACAAGCAAACAAACTATGACAAATAACGGACAAGAAGAGAAAAAAAGCGGCCCGAACCTCCAGGCTTTGGGCCTGAAATCGTCGATGGAAGTCATCGACATTTTAGGCCTGCTCCGGATCGACGGCGAACCGGTCGTAAAAAACGACCAAGCGCTCCTCGACCCGAAGGAAAAGGCCCGGACAGTCATTGAATATTTTGTCGAGAAGCATAATTTGAAGCCAGGGGAATTGCCCTATTTGGCCGCCGCGATCAAAACTGAATTAAAGAGCGGCCGCCTGGCGTGGAGAAAATAATGCCGCCAATCACATCTAGAATAGGACAGGTTGACCAAGCCCAAAGACAGACAAGCGTCCTGCCCCACCTTAACTTGTCCAGAGAAAAGCTTGACGGATTGATCGCCGATGTTCGAAGTCTTTTGTCCAGAAGCTCGAACGGCGGGGTTTACATCCGCCGCTTATCCACGGAAACACCGGCGGCGGCACAAACCCCGGCGATCACCAGAACGACCATTAATCTTCACCCTGACATAGAAGCCACGCCGGCAACCTACCAGCCGGCCTTCTCCCTGGCCCCCGGAGCAACCGATCTGGAAGCTCTGGCCACTCTTGCCCCGCAATTTAGACCGCTGGCGGCGCAACTGGTCAAAGAAAGGGCCGCGTTAAAAAATGGAGGAACAGCCTAATGTCTGAAGAAAAAAGCGCTTTAGAAAAATTAGAGGAATCTTTAAAAGAATTCTGGCGTCAGAGCGGGCAGGCGTCGGTCATTGCCGCCAAGCACACCGAATTTGTTATCGAACCGAAGGTCTTTATGGGCGATAAGCTCAATCCGGAGATCCTTAAACTCCTCGTCTTGAACTACCTAACCCAGACCTCCCGGCAGGATTCTGGAATAGGCAATATTGAAGTCGCAACCGACAAATTGATCATCAAAAGCCCCAAGGGAAAACCGCTCGTCATCGTCAACGACCAACGGATCGTTCAGCAATATATCAATTCCCGACAGTAAGCGCCTTCTCCGCCAGCGAGATAATGTCTTTCCCGGTTATTTTAAAAAGCTTCGCCTTGCCGCTTTGCCATTCCACTTTGATCAAATTGCCGGCTTCTTTTACACTTTTAACCTCATTATTTAAAGCTTTAACTTTTAGCCGCATGATCCGCAAAAGGGTTTCCAGGGGGGCTGGGATCGGCCCAAAGCGGTCTTTGAACTCACCTTTGATCTCTTCTACCCCATCGAGCGAGGAGATCATGTTCAGCCGCCTATAGAGCGCGACCCGCTGACGGTCATCGGTCACGTACTCGGGCGGGATCGAAGCTTCAACTTTCAGGTCGATCTCCACCTCTCGTGGGGGGGAGACCTTCTCCCCT
This sequence comes from candidate division WOR-1 bacterium RIFOXYB2_FULL_45_9, assembly GCA_001771575.1. Taxonomy (GTDB): domain Bacteria; phylum Margulisbacteria; class WOR-1; order O2-12-FULL-45-9; family XYB2-FULL-48-7; genus XYB2-FULL-45-9. The sequence continues at coordinate 954,182 of MEUD01000001.1, forward strand.
TTCGCCTCCCTGACCGCTTCTTCCAAAAGCTCGCAATACAGGTCAAAACCAACCTCATAGATATGTCCAGACTGTTCAGCCCCAAGCAGGTTCCCGGAACCTCTGATCTCCAGATCGCGCATCGCCAGCTTGTAACCCGATCCGAGGGCGGTAAAATCCTGGATCGCTTTAAGCCGCTCCAACGCCAACTCCGATAGTCCCCGCTCCGGATGGTAAAACAAATAGGCGTAAGCCCTGACCGGCGAGCGCCCGACCCTTCCCCGGATCTGGTAAAGCTGGGAGAGGCCAAAGCGATCAGCATTATCAATGACGATCGTATTCACGTTCGTAATGTCCAGACCGGACTCAATGATCGAGGTACAGACCAGAACATCATATTTCCGCTCCATAAATTCCTGCATCGTTTTTTCAAGTTTTTTCGCGTCCATCTGGCCGTGGCCAACCGCCACTCTGGCCGATGGGACCAATTTTTTCAACCTGGCGGCCAGTCCAACGATCTTGTCAATGGTGTTGTGCACAAAATAGACCTGGCCTCCCCGATCGATCTCCCTGACGACCGCTTCGCGCAAGACATCGTCGGAATAGGGTAAAATGTAGGTTCGGATTGGCGAGCGGTCTACCGGCGGAGTAGTAATAAGGCTGATCTCCCGCAAGCCGGCCAGGGAGAAGTAAAGGGTACGCGGGATCGGCGTCGCCGAGAGGGTCAAAACATCAACGCTCTTTTTGAGCTGTTTTAATTTCTCTTTATGCGCGACCCCGAAGCGCTGTTCTTCATCGACGATGAGCAACCCCAGGTCTCTGAATTTGATATCTTTGGAGAGAAGGCGGTGGGTCCCAATAACGATATCGACCCCGCCAAACTCCAACCCCCTGGCCACCGCTTTCTGATCCCTGAGAGAGCGGAAGCGAGAGAGCATTTCGATGACAAACGGGAGATTTTTAAAGCGCTCCTTAAAATTATTAAAATGCTGTTCAACCAGGATCGTCGTCGGCGCCAGAATGGCGACCTGCTTCCCGGCGCTGGCCGCCTTGGCCGCCGCCCTGATGGCAACCTCTGTTTTACCATAGCCGACGTCGCCGCAAACCAGCCGGTCCATCGGACGGGACGCCTCCATGTCTTTTTTAACGGCGGCGATCGCCTTAGCCTGGTCGATGGTCTCTTCATAGGGAAAGGTTGCTTCCAGCTCCTTTTGCCAAACGTCATCCGGAGGGAAAGAGGCGCCGGGAAATTTCTCCCGGGCGGCGTAGAGGACCGTCAGTTCGCGGGTCATATCGCGAAGCGCCTTTTTGACCCGACCTCTGGTCTTGACCCATTCATTGCTCCCCAAACGGGAAAGACGGGGTTTGGCTTCGCCACCGCCGGAATATTTCTCGACCAGCCCGATCATCGTCGGCGGAACATAAAGAAGGTCGGCGTTCTTGAACTCGATCAGCAGGTATTCCTGGGTCGCGCCGCCCAACTCCATATTTTTCATGCCGCGGTAGATGCCGATGCCGTAGTTTTCGTGAACGACAAAGTCGCCGTATTTAAGGTCGGATAACAGTTCGTCCGCCACCCCTTCTCTCGCGGCGGCCGGCTTCTTTCTCGCCAGCTGGTGCTCGCCGAAGAGCTCCTTGTCCGAAAGAACGGTTAACCCATTGATCACGAACCCGCCGGAAAGCTTCCCTTCAATAATCGCGCGTCCCGCAAGCTCTTCCCGCAGGCGATGAGGATGACGGCTGACCAGGAGCGCCTCCCCGGGGACCAGCGCTAGGCGATCAAGATAACTATCGGCCGGCTGGCAAAGCCCTTCTTCCCCCGGCAAGGCAAAACTGGATAGCTCAACACGGGCCGCTTCCCCCAACTCCTTAAAAGAGGCCTCTGCCTTCTCCGCCAAAACGATCAGCGATCCGGAAGGAAGGGCCTTAAAGAACGGGATCGAAGCGCTTTCTCTGGCCGGCAGGACCGACACCGCGGCGAGCTTTTCGGTTGAGCGCTGTGAATAAGGATCAAAATAGCGGATCGATTCAACGGTATCCCCGGAAAATTCCAGGCGGACCGCCCGCTCCAGGTTGACCGGATAGACGTCGACAATGCCGCCGCGGACACTGAATTCTCCACGCTCACCGACAATGTCAAACCGGCGATAGCCAAAGTCGACCAGTTTTTTCAGCAAACCGTCTCTTTCGATCTCACCCCCAACAGTGACCTCAAGGGGATGGAGGCTTTTAGGAGGCTGGCAATTTGACGTTGCCGCCCGAGCTGAAGCGACAACGATCAAATTACGGCGGCTAAGCTCATTTAGAATCCCAAGACGCTCTCCCGCCGTTTCGGAAAAATTATCGGCGCCGAAGAGCTCCGGCGGAGGAAAATGAAGGGTCCGGCCGCCAATAAAAAGGTCGATCTCCTGGCACAGGCCTTCCGCTTTTTCAACGGTCGAAGCGACGACCAGCACGACCGGAAAATCCTTTGCCAGAGCGGCAGAAACGGCGGCAAAAGCACCTCCGGGAAGGTCGGTTAAACTGACTTTTTCGTTCTTTTTGAGGCGGGCGACGGAGCGGCGGAAAAGATCGCTCCCGGCGATCGCGGCTAATACTTTATCAAGCATTAAATTTATTCATCGCGGAGGCCGGGCCGTGGCTAATGATCTCAAGGGCGGCGTCAGCGGCCGTTTCGATCGCCGCGGCAAGTGAATCACTCTGATCTTTTGAGATCAACCCCAGAACATAAGAAGCGACATCTCCGCTAACCGTCGGCCGGCCGATCCCAACTCTCACCCTGATAAACGCTCCGGAATTAAGAGAGTTCATGATCGATTCGATCCCATGATGGCCGCCGGCGGAGCCGCTCTCCCTGACACGGACCACCCCGGTCTCAAGGTCAACATCATCGTATATTACGATCATCCTGGCTGGAGGTATTTTATGCCAGGAGAGAAGCTCCTGGGCCGCCTGGCCGGAATTGTTCATGTAGGTCTGGGGCTTAGCGAGGACAACCTTATGCTCGCCGATCATCGATTCGGCGGTAAAAGAGCGGTGCTTGGATTTAAATGAAGATATTTTTAACCTGGACGCCAGTTCGTCAACGACCATAAATCCAAGATTATGACGGGTCCGGGCGTATTCCTCACCCGGGTTTCCCAACCCAACGATCAAGAACATGTTTATCTCCCGATCGACATGTCGATCCCGAACCGGATATCGGACGAAACCGTCTGTTGAGCAGCCGCAGGCTTGTCCTTTAAATATGAGACCGACAGAACTTCGGCAAAGAGCTTCACTTTTTTAAGCGGCGATTCGTTATCGGCGGTATTGCGCCACGGCTCGAACCTGATCCCAACACCGAAGGCGGCAACGTTCTGCCAGTAATAGTTTTTATTGGAATAGGTCAAGTCAGCCTTGACATATGGTTCGATCCCCCGGCCAAGGTGTCGGCCGATCTTCGGCTGGAAAAAAAAGAGCCAATCGTTGTAATCGGAGATGGTAAAGCTGGTCGTCCTAAACGCAAGGTTGGTCCAGAGCTCACCCCAATAGTCGTTTAGGTTCGGCTGGTCGAGGTTCCAAACATGCCAGATTTCAACCCCGTAGCGGGTATCATTTTTGGGGAGGCCGGCTGCTTCTGCTACCGCCGCGTTCTTCTGGTAAGTAGCGGAGAGCGATTCAACGAACAATTTCACGTTCGGGAGCCATTCATTTGTCCAATCGCGCGGTTTAAAATCATAAAAAGGGCGAAACCTCGCTCCCAGGCCATAAAACAAGGAATTGTCCCAGTAATCGCTGGTCTGCGAAGCGGTCCCGTAATAAACACCGTAAAGATCAAAGGGAGAATTCCCGACATTAAAACCGGCCTTCCCTTCGTAGCGCAGAAGCAGAGCGGAAAAATCCTGTTGTTCGACATTGGTTGTGTAATAAGCGAGGTTGTTCCATAACTCGGCAAACGGTTTCATGGAAGCGGCGGCTGAGCTTACAAAAATAAGCCCAGCCGCGATGCTAATTAATAAAGTTCTCATCCTTACTCAATGATCAGCGCGACGTTGTCAATGTCAAACCCTATCTTCCCTTTTGACTTGTTCGCGATGCAAATAAGCTGAACCTGAAGAAGTCCCCCGGAATTGCTGATCTGATGAGGGTTCCAAATATCATCGCCGATCGCCGGGTTCTCGTCAACGAAGTCGGAGAGCGGTACGATTACCCGCCGCCAGCCGCTCCAATCAACCTTGATCTCGTTGGTCCATTTGTCGTCGTAGAAAGGAACATAGTTTTTGGTCTTGTCCTGTTCTATCTGCCAGTTGCCATTGTCGTCGTCATAGAGTTCGATCTTCAAAGAGCCGGAATCGGGGCCCATGCCGTAAACATCGATCTGGACGGAATTATATTTGGAAAGGTCCTGCCCTTCTTTAGCCAAATAAGAGCCGATCCCTCCAACGTAAAAGTTGCTGGCCGGACCGGTCAGTGAAAGAGATTTCATTCCAACATCCAGAGACTCGCCGTTTTTCAAGGCGTCGGTCGGCACGATATCGGCTTTAACATCAAAAATCCACCAATCGCGCGGCGACTTCAAACTGCCGGACTCAAAATCATCGATCAAGAAAACTTTTTCCGCGAACGCGGCCGGCTTGGTCGATTCGACCTGCTTTTCCGGTCCTTTTGGAGATTCCGGTTTTGGCCCACCAAGCGCGATAACGGAACCGCAGAACATGGTTAACAATAACAAGGTAACAATTACCAGTGAACGCTTCATAATATAATTAACCTCCTAAGTTATTTAAACTCCAGGATCCCCCAAACGCCGGGGTCCTTGTAGAAATAAAAATCACCATTCCAGATCAACTGCTTCTCGCGCTGACCGCTCGCGTCGGCGTCATCCAGCGCGACGTCAAAATCAACTTTTCGACCAGCGGCCGGTTTGAACCCATTGGTAAAAAAGTCGAGGGGAATTTTCGCCTCTAGGACGTATCCATTTAATTTGGAAACCTTGCTAACTGCGATCTCACCTCCTCGCGGACTTCTTCTTCTTTGCCAGTTCCAGATCTGCGGCTTGGTCGTCTTGCCGTCACCGGAGCCAAAACCAAATTGATAGTCTCCCTTGCCGAAGGAATCGCGTTTCGGGTCGGCCGACTCGGTCCCAAGGACCATTTCTATGGCGTCGCCGTTCCAAACGTCCTGATTGACCCTTTTGTTGACCAGCGGGATCCTATCGGTCACTTCCGCGGCCAGATAAAGGTTTTGATCGTCCCACATTAAGTAAACGTTCCCCGACAGGTCTTCCGGTCCTCCCCAATCAAGCCCTTCCTTGAAGAACGAAGCATCCTTCATGACGATCGGATAGGTCTTGTCCCATTCACTTAAATTCCCATCGATCGCGATCGGACAGGCGGCCCGCGGTGCAAAAGCGGTCCGCCGGGCGATCTTCTCCGACGCAACCGTCAAAGAAGACAGGCCGGCCGCGGACGAGGCAAAAATTGGGTCCTTCATGATATCGCGATAAGCGGCAAGAGCTTGCGGAGTGGAATTGATCCGCCAATCGGTCTCCTTCTTCAGGTCGAACCAGATGATCGCGTCGATATCACGCATGCTGGTCGCCAAATATTTGGGGATCTCCTTTATCCAGGCCGCTTTATTCCCACCCTTTTCGGCGCTACCGAACTCCGCGACCATGATCGGCTTGTTGGGCCAGAGCTTCCGGCTTCTTCTCGCCTGCTCACGGAAAAGATATTTGAAGACCTGCCATTCGCTCCAGGTCTGGGTCGTCCCCCAGTTATACCCGTCAATCCCGATCCAGTCGACGTATTTATCACCCGGATAAGCTTTTTCCCAATCGTTCCAGTTTTCGCTGGGATAAGAATAGTTCATGAAACACCAGACAAATTTGGCCTTATCCGCTTTTTCTTTTTTAAAGATATCGACGATATGGCGGTAGGCTTTAATGTAAGTTTCGTGGTTTTTGTCGTTGTTCACTATCCCCCAGGGATAGCCTTCAATGTTAAATTCGTGGGCGATCCGGAGCAGGATCGGCTGATTTAATTCCTTCGCTCCTTTGGCCCAGCCGCGGATATACTCGTCCCATTTACCGTCAATAATATCCTTTAAGGGGACCTTGTTGTGATCGCCCCAGTACCACGGCTCCCAAACGATGTGCGGGATCGCCCCGTACTCGGAGACCTTCTGACAATCTTCCATTGGGAACGACTGCTCCCAATCCTGGTACCACATGATCATCCCCGGCTTTTTCCCGACCTGTTTTTCGTATTGCTTAATGTAGTTCATGTTGCGGGGGGCCCCTTCGCGAAAAATTCCGGTATAAACCGTTTGCTTTTCGGTCAAGCAGGCCTGATCGGCCGGAGCGGCCGGAGCGGCCGCGGAAACGATCATCGCCAGGCTAAATATCCCAATAACCGACATTAATACTTTCCAGGAGCATTTGTTGTTCATTGTTTCCCCTCCTAGCCCTTGACCGCTCCCGCGGTCAAGCCGGCAACGATGTATTTTTGTAAAAAGAAGAATAACACGACCAGCGGCAGGGTCGCAACGGTCGCCGCCGCCATCATCAGATCAAAACGGTTCTGGTAATTTCCGACAAACAATCGGATGCCGACCGGAATGGTCATAGTATCCCCGTTGGTCAGGACCCAGGCAAACATCAGTTCATCCCAGGCGGTCAAGAAAATAAAAATTCCGGTGGCAATAATGCCGGGGATCGCCAGCGGCAAGGCAATATGCCAAAAGACTTGAAGGGCGGAACAACCATCAATCCTGGCTGACTCTTCCAATTCTTTTGGTATTGAAGCAAAAAATCCACGTAAGATCCAGATCGAAAATGGGGTAAAGAACGCGGAATAAATGAGAATAAGCCCCCAATACGTCCCCTTTACCTGGATACCGGTCATTACCGTAAACTTCACAAACATAATGTATAGCGGGATCAGATACATGATCGCCGGGATCATCTGCGTCGCTAAAATCGTATTGCTAAAAAGATCCGATCCCGGGAACTTAAACCGGGAAAGACTGTATGAAGCAAGAGTTGACAGGAGCATAGCGATCACCATGGTGGCGCCGCAGATAATAAGGGAGTTTTTTAGATAGAGCCCAAAGTTAACGTTTTTCCACATATCGACGTAATTTTCCCATTGGATCTTTGGCCGGCCATCGAGTGTCTGGGAAAGACCGACCCGTCCAATCGCGATATCGGTCGAGCTCTTGAGCGAAGAAAAGACCATCCAGCCGATCGGCAAAAGGGTCAGACCCAAAAACATCAACATGACAATGTTAATGATGATGTCGGTAATTCTCTTTTTTAAATAATAAGGCATTAGCGCATTTCCTCCGCCTGTTTGAAGTATTTAAACCAAACATTGACGATACTGATCATTACGATCAAAAGTATGACCGAAGCGGCCGCCCCGGTCCCAAAGTTCCAAAGCTGGAATGAGTTACGGAAGATGTTGGTCATCATCAGATCTCCCCATTCACCCGGGAAACCGGCGCCGAAACCAAACATCATAATAACGATATTAAATGAATACGTGTTATAGATCAAACCAAAGAGGATCAGGATGAACCAGACCGGCCGGAGCATCGGCCAGGTAATCATCCAAAACTTGCGCCAGGGACCGGCGCCGTCAATATCGGCCGCTTCGTAGAGCTCCTCCGGGATCGTCTGAAGTCCGGCCAGGAGCATCAGCATCGATTGCGGCCAATAACGCCAGATCGTCGGTATGACTATCGCCCAAAGAGTATTTGGCCCGGTCAGCCAGGACGGCTTGCTGGGCAAAATATGAAGCCAATCGACCAGCAGGACATTGATCAGTCCTCCCTCTCTTAGCCACATAATCCCCCAAAGGAGACCTGTCACGTAAGTCGGTATGATCCAGGGGAACAGAAAGAAGGTCCTAACCACTCCACGGCCAAAAAATTTCCGGTTGAGCATCAAAGCGACTATCATGCCGGTTGAAAGGGTCCCCAGGGTAACTAAAATGGTATAAAGAACCGTGTTCCGGATCGCCTCAAAGATCCCGATCCGGACCGGACTGTTGGGATCGATCAAAACCTTGGAATAATTTTCAAGTCCGATAAAAGGGGCAAGCAGATACCGCTGGAGAGTAAATTGGTTAAGATCAAGAAAGGACATATACATCCCCTGCACGATCGGCACCAGATGCAAAAAGATCATGGCCAGGGCGGTCGGGGCAATAAAATAGTAAGCAATTTTGTTTTGCTTTATTCTGGTCCAAAGACCTTTTTGCTTCCTTTTATAGTTCAAAATGACGCCTTTCTTTGGCCACCCGAGTTAGCCTACCCTTATGTCGCAACGGCCAAGGATTAATTTCAGTTGAAATCAAATTAGCCAGATAAACACACTTAGCGCAATATCTTATCTAAAAAATAGCCGTCTTGCAAGGCATTTCTTGCGGCGGACGCGGAAGTGGGGGATGACTCAACACGCCAATCACGTTCTTTATTGATATTGAACCAGTTAAAAAGTTTGATCCTCGGGTAATCATTCCGCATCTTATTGAAAGCGTCGCCGATCCAGGCGGCTTTATCTCCTCCGGTTTCGGCACAGGCAAACTCGCCGATCATCAATGGCCTGGCAGAAAGCGCAGTCAGCGACAAATACGTGGCATTAAAGATCGTGCCAAATTCCTGCCACTCACCGTTCCCCCAATTGTAACCGTCGATCCCCAGCCAGTCGACGTATTCATCTCCCGGATAATACGCGGCAACCGTGTTCCAACTCTCTGTCGGGAGGTTGGCATGATTTGGCGACCAGACCATGGTCACATTGTCCGCCCCTAAAGACTTTTTAATATTATATATATAACGCCAGGCCCGCTTGTACTTCTCCGGGCCGGTCGCGCCTCCACTATGCGTTCCATCCCAGGGATACCAGTTGCCGTTCATCTCGTGCCCGAAGCGAAGAAAGAGCGGCTTCCCCCATTCTTTTGCCCCCAGGAAGAACGCGCGGACATAGCTCTCATGGCTCCCTGACGCGATCGCCTCAAGAGTTTCCGCCGAAGCGCTTATCCAGGGCTCCCAGGTAATCAGCGGAACGCTCCCATTAGCGGCGACTTTATCCGCGTCGGCTTTAGGAAAAGGCTCTTCCCACGACACGTACCAGAGAACGACCGCCAGATTTCTGCCGACAGTTGACTGAAAAGCGGAGAGATTGTCCAAGCCATTGGTGAAAGCGCCGATACCGCAACCGGAATAATCTCCGGAAACCGGGGTAAGCGGGGAGCTTGTCACGTCAGACCTGGCGCAGGAAGTAAAAAAGATAAGAGGGAAAAAAACAATAAAGCAAACAAAAGGCCAGCTCCTAGCGAAGATGGACATTACGGATCTCAAGCTTTGCTTCCGACGGCCCAACGATCATCACCTGGACCTTGAATGGATGTTTGACGATGCCGAGGATCGGAAAATCAAGGCGCTTGAAATAATCGGGAGAAAGACCCTCCATCAAATATTCTTCTTCAAACGAGGTCGCGGGGATCTCCTGGCTCTCTTTATCAAACACTTCAACGCGAAGCCGGGACCACGCCGCCCCTTTGTTGATGTGCCCTTTGACCTCAAGCTCCAAAAGCGAAGGGTTCTTGATCTCTTCCTGTACCAGGAGAACACAGCCAAGATCGGTCCCCTTGCCGGAAAGATAATAGATCTCTTGTTTTTCGGCGACCTGTTCGCCCGGTTTGCCAAAACCGGCGAAGATCGGCTTCTTGCTTGCCATACAGCGGATTGTAGCACAACTGGAAATAAAGTGAAATTATTTTCAACTTCGCACGAAATCCTTTCAGAGAATATTTTTTCCAAGAAAGGAAGTAAAACATGGCTGTTAGAACTAGTTTCCGTCCCTCCGCTCTTCCCAAAAACGACGCCGCGAGCTACATTTCCCAATGGCTCACCCACCAAAGAGGCCAGCTTAAGCAAAATCCAAATCATCGGGTCGGCATTGATGTCGGAATGGAAAGCGTCCGCGGCATTCACCCGTCGGAGGTCCTGACCAGGCTTCACGGTGATGAAGCGTCCCACTCGCTCTCCGGCATGGGCCAGCTGGACCTGAACGGCGTGATCGGAGTTTTCAATTCTGAAGAAGAAAAACCGATCGGCGGAGCCGGGGGTTTGGGGATCATTGAAGAGACGATCGGCTGGACCGCCGCCCGGCATGGGGCACGAGACGGCTATGGACTGGTTTGCATCGCCCCTTTACATATTATAAGAAGGCGACAATCATTTGATGGGAACCGGCAGGTCACCGAACAATATACCGTCTCCCCGGAACGAGATCCCGATTATCTCCCGCTTGGCGAGGTCAGCTCCGTGACCCTGCACCGCAAAGAGGTCCCGGTCCAAACCTGGCTTTACACCGGTTTTCGCAACGGCGGCGACGGCTTGCTCTCCCTACGCCTTAGCGTTCCCGGCGTCACCGACCGGCTTTATCCTCCTTTTTACACCCAGGAAAATTTTGACCAGATGCAGGTACTGGGCCAGGGGGGATTCAGGCTCTGTCAAAAACTTGGCCTTACCGGAGTAGAAAAACCTTTAGCCAGCCTGGTCATTGGCCACGATGGGCATACCGCTCTTTTCAAATTCAACCTCTTTCTTTACTTTTTAGAAAAATATGGCTCCAAAGAAGCGGCCTTAAAGGCGACCCGGATGCTTTGTGCCGCGACGATCCACGCGCCGCAAAATGGGACCGTACCCCGGACGACCGGTGATATGGTCCTGGCCCATTATCCAAAAGCGCATGAAGAGCTTTACGGATATTTCGGCGCCCAGCAATTTGAGAGGACTAACGCCCTTTACGTGGAAATGCGCTTGAGCGAGAAGATCGGCACGGTCTCCCCGATCCACACCATGGTTACCGAAGCGGAGGAAAAAGCAGCCCGGAGGGCTTTTTCCAGCCAGGCGAAACCGCTTCTGCCGGAAGAGATCAACTGCTCCGATCTGACCGAATTCCCCGACACTCTTGACGTGGAGAGCTGGCTCGGGATGGGAACCGCTTTGACCCTTGATCACTTCGCACCGGACTGGCGCCAGGAACCGGCAAGCCTCGGACAGCGCTCAATGATTGATTCGCTCTGCTGTAACCTTGATTTTCGCCGCGAACTGGTCAGCGCGTATGATGTCCAGGAAAGCCATTTGTTTGGCCTGTTAAACGGCCGGCTTGATCGGCGCTTTGGCGTCACGATCCCGGAAAATGCCATAGTTTTCGCTTCGCTCCGCCGGGCGACCGCTTATAAGATCAACTTGATTTCGGCCGTATTAAATCAACATGAAACCTACCGCGCGATCAGCCGTGAACTGGGGAGACCGATCTTCTGGCTCTTTGGCGGCTTAGCTCATCAGGACGACACCCAATCGATCGACGCCCTGCAAAACCTCCTCTCCCAAATGGAAAAGATCAATGAAGGGGGAGAATCGTTCACGACCGACTTCCTGTCCGGCTATAGCTATGACCGGGCCCGGTTCATTTTTCCCGGGATGGCCAAAAGAGGCTGTTGGGTCGGGAATACCAACCCATTCGACAATCGTTCGCAGGGGACCGAAGCTTTCGGCCCCAGTTATTTGAAAGCAACGATGAACGGCGTCCATGTCATGGGAACTTTTGATGGCGGCGCCGGCTGTTTAAGAAGATACCCAACGGTCCTTAATTTCGGCCCGGTCGCTTTCGCGGGGAACACCAGCTTCCACAATGACATGTGGAACAACGAAGCGATCGTCAGACTCTCAAGATATCTTTTAGCCAACGGCTTTATCGGCGCGTTCGAAAAAGTCGCCGCCCGTTTGCACGAAGACCTGCTCCGCTTTGAATCAGGTAATGGCAGTCACGCGCCAGGCCTTGGAGCAAGGATCGAATCAATGGGCCGGGCGATCGCCGGATATAACGGCCGGGTCCTGATGAACAAGTATTTTGAGCAAGCCGGAAAGTGAAATTTCTTGACCAAATATCCGATATATATCTGGAGATAGGAGATATAAAATGAGCTCAATATTAATGGTAGGACAATCGAGACCAACCGGGCTTAAAAAAGCTCCCGAAATTTCTTTTGGCAGGAGACCATGTCATCAGATCATCTGGAACGGCAAACAGAGACAAACCAGTGTTCTTTTACCGACTGATTACACCTATCTTCTTCAGGGGCGGGACGGCTCTCCCTGGCATCGGATGTCCGCCGAGTGGCAGCAGCAGCGCTTTACCGATCTGGCAAAAATTCCCTGGGACACCACCGATACCGTCAGAAACCTGGTCGGCCACCCAAGATCGACCAAGATCCGCCCCGAACAGGTCTCGTTCATTGATCAGGCCGATATTCCAACCTTGACCACCCTTTCAACCCAGGGGAAACATGAACAGCTTGGAGAACTCTTGATCAGAAGCGGCCGATTGGCCCGTATCACCGTGGCCGGAGGCGAAGCGGCAAGATTCCGCAATCCCGGCGATCTAAGGCCAAAAGCGCTGATCGAAATAACCGACGAAGGTCCTCTGGCCAACGAAACCTATTTGTCGATCATGGCCCACGATCACTTATTGACCCAACAGCGTTTTCAACCTTCCAGTCCGATCCCCTGGCTCCTTTTCGTCAGCGCGACGATGCGACAGAATTTTGAAGATTATTTTAAACAACACGATTATTTTGGGCTTGATCCCGACTCGATCGCTCTTTTTGAAAATACCGCCTATGTCCCTAAGTTCAGGCGCGATGGCAGGATCGCTCTCATAGCCGACATGGACGGAGGGGAGACTCAGGAGGATCGGATCGCTTTTTATACTTCCGGCCACGGGGCCCTGGTCCAGGCATATCGGGAAAATCAGATCTTCATTCGCGGCAAACGCTACGACCAAACTCCGCACGATTTTCTGGCCCAGCGCGACGTCCGGCAGATCTTTCAATCAAACATTGACAACCTGGGGGCCAGGACCAGTACCAGAGGATACAGCATTGTCCTTGGTTATTACGCGGCCAAGGAAGAAGAATCCGGGGTCCGCATGCTGGTCGAGCTGACCAGACCGCTGATCGGCATCCGACAGGACGGCACTAAATTCTTTTGGGACGAAGGCGGGGTCGCATTGAACGTCGATGGAGTACCCACCATCGTTGACGGGAACGCTCTGGCCGAATCGGTCCTTCAGCAGACCAGGAACCCGGAAAAGCCCTTCCCTTTTAATACCGCCAACGCCACCTACGGCGTCGAATCAATTCCCGCCGGCGCCTCCCTCCCCGACCTGATCCAGGTCCGCAACGGGCTCTCCCAGTTAGATCGCAATTTCTGGAACCTCGCCGGAATAATCGAAACAGCCTTTGTTGAGGTTCCCCGCCATATCCCGGATAGGCTAGGTGAACTCCCCCCAACCAAGATCAATCAGCCGGTCAGCCGGCTCTCCCCTTTTGCCGAAACCACCGGTCCCATTGACGGGGACAATCGGTTCATTCCGGTCAAACAATGGGGACATCGCCGACAGGCGGCGTCGCTCTTTGTGTACATTACCAGCTATAATCATGACCTCCTCCTCGATCGGGTCAAAGGAACGACCAAAGTCCTGATCGTGGACGACGCCAACGCGTTTCGCGAAGGGACAGCCGACCTTCTCCGGGCCGACGGCTGGACCAATATCGCTACCGCCGCTTCCAGAGAAGAGGCGCTGAAATTGCTAGCGGACCAGGATTTTGACCTGATTATGCTTGATTCGATCCTGGAACCGGAAAACCAACAACAGGAGATGACCGGTGGGGTCTCGATATTGAGAGGATTAAAAGATAATCCCGAAGCCCGCAACCATAACGCCAGGGTCCTTTTCTGGAGCGGCCAGGAAAGCGTTGAGGCGTCAAAAGGCTTGAGCGTTTTTCAGACCCAAAAATACGACGGCGTTGAATACGTCAAAAAAGAATCAGTTATCCCAAATCAACTAACCGATTTCCTAGCGAAACTACTGCTGGGGGAATGATGCCACAGCAATTAAGAAATGGTCATACAAGCAGGTAAGCCAAGCCTTTTGCCGGCGGCGCTGACCATCGCTGGCCATCGGAAAACTCTCCCCTTTAGCGACCTAAACCCGCTCAAAAGGACCGCTGTTGCCGCCTTTAACAATCAGGGTGTTTTGAAAGGTTTAAACACCGGATTTGCCAAGCTATTTTACGGTCCAAGCGATCACCCCAACCAATCGGTCCTCGACAGTGCTGACTTTTCCAGACTGCTGGCGACTATCGCCGCCACTACCCATGAAAGCATTTCTCCAACCGATCTCCTGTTGGTCCGCGACCTGAACATTGTTTTTAAGAACATCAGGTTTGGAGAAGCCCCCGATTCCCCTCGTTTCTCGGGACAAATCGTCCGCGTCTCCAACAACAAAATCCTTTGTTTCCTTTTCCAAACCAACTTTGACGGGGCCGGAACCTCCGCCCTGACCGCCGACGAACAGCTCCTGCTCGAAGCGGGGGCTTACGCTTTCGGCGCTCTTCACGCCGTTAAGACACCGATCCTGGCGATCAGAACGCTGGCCGCTCTGCTGGGAAAAATGAGCCACGATCCGGAAGCGATCTTGAGGCACAGCCAGGCGATCGGTTTCGAATGCGACGCCTTGCTCCGGACGGTTACGGAAACTTTCGCCATTAGCTCCGGACGGCCGGAATTAAAACAGATCGACATCAGAAAAATGCTGGGAGAGATAGTATTCTCGCGCCAACATCAAGCGGCAAACAACGTCAATTTTAAACTGACCGGTGGAACAGCAACAATATTTGGGGTTGAAGGAGGTTTGCGCAACGCGTTCGCTTCACTGGTTGATAACGCCATTCAGGCAATCCAGACCAACCGGACCGAACCCGGCCTGGTCGCCGTCAGCATCAACGAACAATCTCTGGCCGACTGGGTAAAGATCGTTATTCAGGACAACGGCTGCGGGATACCGGAGGAGATCAAGCCAAGGATATTCGACGTTTTCTTTACCACTAAAAAAAGCGGGTCGGGAATGGGTCTCCCGACCGCCAAAAAAGTGATCGAAGACATTCACGGCGGCCAATTGACCTTTGTCAGCCAGCCTGGGGAAGGAACAACATTCACCGTTATTCTCCCCCGACAGTCGTCAGTCAAGATCCCTTCCATTACTACGATCGATCTCCCCAGAAAGATCGATGAGGTCAAAAAACAGGTCGCTCCGGAATACCAGCAGTACGTCAGCCAGTGCTTTGAATTTATGACCCTGGAGCATCTTCGGGAAAGCACCGTCGCCGAATTAGTCGCCCAGGTCAACGGCCAGGTCGGCCGCCTTCTCGATTATATAGCCACCGGCCGGCACCATCTATCGGTCAATAATTTTTCCCGCCGGTCGGAGATCGTCATCGCCGGCGACGCCCCTTCGGTCAGCAGGGCTCATTGGGAAAACGTCATCAAGTACGTCCTGCACCAGTTCGGGCTTGAACACGTCAAAGTTATCCCGACCCGGGTCATTAAGCTGAACGGCGCCGCCTGCCGCATATTTGAATTAAGCCATGAAGAAAAAAAACTCCCGGAAGCCACGATTGGCGAATTGGAATCGGCTCTACGGGAACGACTGATCCCTTTCCCCACCATCAAAGAGCTGGACGCCCAGAATAACTTCATCGAACTCGTTTACAACACTCTTCTAAAACAGCCCGGTTTCGTCTTAAGCGTGATCTTTAACTCTCAAAACCAGGGAAACGCGGCAATGTTTAGGGCTGTCAGCTTCAAGCTACGCTTCCACCCGCCCGCTCCGGCCCATGAATCGTTCCTGCTTGATAAATACGGTGTGGAACAGCCGCAGCCGGCGATGTTTTTACGACATTTCATCGACCACTACCTCTATCCCGGAGAGGTCAGGCTGGTCCGCGAAAAGATCGATCCGGCGAGCCTGCAGGCTCTCGGCATGGACGATTTCACCGCTAAAATTCTTTTCGCTTCCGGTTACAAATCAGCGCTGGTCGCGATCTTCCCCAGCCGCAAGGGGGGCCGGGTGATCAACGCCTTTTGCTCTTCCAAACAGGAAATCGAAGAAAGAGACGCGGAAGTTTTCCTTAACCTAAACCGGGAGTGGAACGAAATTGTTTAACCATCTTTCGGCACACCAGGCGATCCAGAGAGGAATTGTCCACACTGCGATCTTAGCCGGGGGATTTGGCTCCCGCCTGGACGCCGCGACCGATCCGACCCGCAACCGCTTTGCCGTTGCCAAGCCAGCCTGTACTGTCGGCAATCTCCGGATAATTGAGTTTACCATTCGCGCTCTTAGAAAAGCGGGGATCAGCGATTTTCATCTTCTCCTTTGTTTCTTGCCTGATACCATCCGCCAGGTCATCGGCAACGGAAAGATCTACGGCGGCAGCGTCGCAATAACCGAATCGACCCAGGAGGTGACCGACCCCCTCGACACCGCCAGCGTCGTCGGCAATTTGGTCAACAACAGCGGCTGGTCAAAAAATCCGGGTGACGTGATCATCGTTCCCAGCGCCGATATTATCCACGACGTCGACATCGCCGCCGCTCTCGACCAGCACCTTTTCAACCGTGAACGTCATGGAGCCTGCTCAACGATTGTCTCCAACACGGTCCCCTGGAACAGCGTCGATCGCTTTGGCACGCTCCGTCTGGAGGGGATGCCCGACCGGCAGACTTTTAAAAGCGACCTTGATTTTGAGGACGCCGTCGGCGCCTGGCTTGTCGACCATTCCGCCTCCAGCGCGAGGATCATGGAATTCAAGGAAAAAGCGCGGCGCGGCGCCGCTTTGAGCAACCTGAACAATTCGTCGCTCTATTTTTTTGACGCGTCCCTTTTTGAGCTCATCCTCCCCCATCTGACCAAAGATGAACTTGGTGCCCCGCTTCTTCCTGCAATTTATAAACCAGGCGGACCGGCCCCGTTTTCAGATTGGGGAAGACACATTTTCAGATGGCTGACCCAGGAACCGCAGAGAAGCGGATTTCCGGTCTTCACATATATCATGCCCCAGCGATCATATTGGCGGGACGCCGGGATCGGCGAGGAACTGCGCCTGGCCAGCCTGGACGTTTTATCCGGGAAAATTGATTCCGGCATTCAAGAGGGGCAAGGAGCTTTTTGGTTCCCAGTGGGAGAAAATAGCTGGCGCGGCCATAACGTTTTTATTCACCCATCGGCTTACGTCGCCAATTCGCTGATCGGCGACAACGTTTCTATCGGGGCAGGCGCCCTGGTCGAACAATCGGTAATCGGCTCCAACGCTCACCTCGAAGGGAACGTCGGCTTAAGAAGGACCGTAGTTTTCCATCAACGCGACTCGAAGTTTTCCACGCTGATCGGCGCGGGGACCCAGATCACCGATTCTTTGGTATTAAGCGGCCACATCACCCCGGGAAGCCGGTTTAACGGCGCCATGCTTTATGACCCGGTGGGGGGGGTCGCCGTTGGATCTCTGGGTGGAAAAACACAGTTCAGTCCGGCCAGATAACAAATTTATCGAAAGGAATTTGTTGAATGAGCTCTAACAGAACAATGCTCCTTGGTCTTGTCGGAGGGGTTGGGTCAAGGCTTTATCCGCCAACCGCCCATTCCAGGCTATCTCCGAAAGAATTAAAAAAAGTCAACCTTGGTCCGCAAAGCTTTAACGCGAACGCGGTCCCTAAGCCGCTGACCCACCTGGGACAAACACCGCTTATGGGTCCCCTATTTGAAAGCGCTATCTCCCAGATCGGCATCAAGGATATCGCCATGGCGGTCATGTATTTGGGTGGCGACATCAAATCATATTTTGGCGCAAACATGGAAAGACTGCGTCCCGGATCTGGAAGCAGTTTTTATTGGGACCATCAAAGCGACTTCAACCTCAATACCGCCGGTTGCCTGGTTAGGGGTTGGCAAATTGACCTTAAAAAGCAAAGCGAACATGCCGAAACGTACGTTATCCTTTCCGCCGATATCCGTTCACGGGCAAACCTGGGACAAATGATAGAGCTCCATGACCGGCATAACGCCTTGATAACCATCGCGCTCGCCCCGGTCGCCTGGGACGATGTCGCCCGTTTTGGCGTCGCTTTCCGTGAAGGGGCGGCCTATGACGGCCTGGGCCGGCAAATGCCTCTGTCAGGCGGCAAGTTTTCCAGGATCACCCGCTTTGAGGAAAAAAACCCGGCGGCAAAAAGCAACTTAAACAACACCTCGATCTATATAATTGACGATCGGGTTTTCCGCCTGATCGAAGACGACATTGAGGTTTCCGCCAACCGGAACCAGCTTGACCCCGATCTTAGCGAAGAAGAGAAACAAAAGTTAAATCCCTACGCTTTGCCGATCGCCGACAATTTTGATCCCAGGCGAGGAAATTACGCAAACGACTGGACCGATCCAATCAGCGGCCGGCATTACCGCCTTGGGGTTTTCTCTTCTATTTTACGCAAGCTCGGCAAAATAAAAGAAGGAGAAGCCAACCGGCGCTTCCAGGATTGGGGAGGTCATGTCTTCCCGGAGATCGTGACCCACCATCCGGAAATTTATCGGGCTGGAAAGGCCGATGAGCGCGAAGGATTTTTTGGCTACATAACGGGCAGCCTCTGGGCGGACGACGGGACCAGAAAAGCCCTGCTCCAGGCGAACATGGAAATGTTGAGGGAAGAAGGAGGCTACAACCACAACGGCGGCCGGCACGATTTTTCCTGGTGGCCCAAAACCGGCTTCAGGCTTTCGCGCGACAGCGCGGGGAACAAACTGTGGATCGCCGACAATGCAATCATTGAGGAAGGGGCTCATCTCATCGGCCCTCTGATGCTTGGTCCCGGCACGATCATAAAAAGAGGGTCAATTATCCAGCGCTCGGTCATTGGAGCGGGTTGGGAGATCGGCGGCGGAGCTATCACCGACTCGGTTCTCTGGCCCGACCGGCTGGCAATCGGCCTCCCCCCCGGTCCAATCCCTCTGCTGTACAAACTCTCCGGAACCGTTCTTGAACATACACTGATCGGAAGCGGGTTCCATCCGGACAAGGACTCCTTTTTTGTCGACGATGGCGGAAACTACGGGCTGGCCTTCACCAACGCCAGACAGATCAAGAACCGGGTAATGGTAGCCAACTCTTCCGGGATGTTCATCTCCAGCCTGTAAAACGGGTTTTTGCCTGAAATTATTCCCATTTTTTGCCGATATATATACAGAAAGGAAGCGGTAAGTATGTCGGCAATGAACTATCAAAGAATTCTACCTACAAGAATCAACCCTCTGCCGGGGAGAGCGGCTCCTCTCCATGGGGTTCACCCTCCGGTCGCGCGACCGGGATCAATTTTGCCGTCACGCTTCAACCCCATAACATCCGGACAGATCGCCAGTTGTGATCCAGCAACTATTGCGCCAACCGTCACTCAACTGAATTTAACCCAGCCGATTATCGCCAAGACAAATCGCGCCCCATCAACGGCAAAGAAGCTCATGATCGGCGCCGCCGCCGGCGCCGCAACCATGCTGACTTCGGCCCTGGTCTTGGCGAGCGATGTCGCCACTCCGCTGGTCACCGGCGGAAACAAGGCTTTTTTCGCCTGGGGAGCGATCGGACTGGGACTGGCCTACACCACCAGGCTCTTATGGAAACAACTTAAACCGGGCGATTATCAGTCGCCGCAAAGCCAGCTAAACACCGCCAGCCCGACTCCAAAAAAAATATTCAAGACCCTGGTCGCTCCCGCCTGGCTGACCATGATGGCGGTCGGCAGCGCGATGCGCTTTGCCCCGGCGATCGACTCTCTGCTCGTTCCATTGACCGAAAAATATCTGGGAGTGGTACTCCCCAACCTGACCATCCCGATCGTCGGCATGCCGCTCACCCTTTCCTGGGCGGTCTGCTCTGTTTTGCTCGGCCGGGCGGCAATAAAAATGGCGTTCAGCTCCGCCGTTGATCTTTACCGCGCTTACCAGTTCAAACGTCACGGCATCCAACGAAACGATATCATCCGGCCAAGGCTGATTTCCTCATTGATCACCAACGTCTGGGGGAACAGCGCCTGGACGGTCGGCGCGATCTTTACCGTTCACTTGAGCGAGATCTACGCCACGCAAGCGCTTGGCTTGCTGCGCAATTTCCTCCACAACGCCCTGTTTGAACCAAACGCCCTGGCCGGCGCCGCTGTTTTGGGAGCCGTCTTTGGATTGGTCAGTTTAGCCAGGCACTTAATAGTCGGACGGAATGAATTGAAAGTCGGCCAGCCGCTGGTAAAACATCCATGGGTCAAAACCGCCGCCATGGCCGCCGGCTCCGCGTTTTTAGTCGGCGCCGGAGTTTCTCTTGGCGGCCCGGCCCTTGCCGCAGCCAACCTGCTGGTTTTTGCCGCGGTCTTGGGCTTCTACCACAACTTTATCCACTCCAGCCGCTCGCAAGAGGGTGGGCTCCATCAAAAAGATAAGGTCTTCCCGGTTTTTGATCTGCAATCGCTCTGGGAAAATGTCCGCGGTCCCTGGGGGGCGGCCAGAACAATTTTCAAGCCCGGGGTCGACATGGTCGATCCCCTGGTCTCTTCGTACATCATGGTCATGTTGACCGAAGGGGCCAACTGGGTCCTTAATGCCCTTTCCGGTTGTTTTTCTGCCGCCGATTACTCCAAAGCGATGCAAATGATCGCCAAGCTCCTTAACCCTGCGGCGCAGAAGATGAGATCAATTATAAAAACCGGCTACGATAAAGTTAAGTCGGCTGATACCGCTGAAACGGCCCGCGACGCTTTTGCCGATTCTCTGGAAGCAACCGCCCGGTTTCTTGAAGAGCGGGCGACCGGCGACCTGAAAACAGTTTCTGGGCTCGGTTTTCTCAAGGACGGTATGTTCGCCACCGGGCTCCCCGGTATCGCCAACAAACGGGGCGACCAGGACCTGCGGGTCCATGGTGAACACTTGCGTTTTGCCGCCCGGACCTACGAAGAGGCCGCGCGCCGGATCCGTTCCCAGGATGTCAGCCAGGTTGATCTCGCTTCATACAAAGTGACCCTGGCGACCCGCCTGAACGCTCTCTATTGCCGGGCTTATCCCCATTCCGACACCACGCCGGTCCGTTTTTACACCAACATTCTGCCGGACGGTTACAACGCCAAACAATTTGCCGTCGATTTCTGCCAGCAGGTGATGGCCGATTTTGTCGGCGCTTTCGACGTCGCCATCATCGCCCCCAACGGCCAGCTTAAACTCTGGCTGGTCCCGATGAAAGTGGTCAAAGACTTTAAAGAGGATTTCCGCAATGTTTTAGCGATCGAAAGCCGGGACACCGAAGGAGAAGACCTCCGCTTCGGTTGGTACGAGCGGGCTGATCACGACATCGTCAATACTACCCTTAGCGACATTGCTTATATTGACAACACCGACCACTTCCGCCGGTACGGACACGACATCAGCAAATACCCGACCGCCGAGGTTTTGACCCCGCCAACCCTGGCCAACGACGAATACTACGATGTCGTTTACCGGGACGGCACCCGTTTAAGAGTTTTTGGAGACGGAAGAGATGAATTGATCTCCGGCACCCTTGAAGGGAAAGCCCCTCTGCTAATCCTGCCGGGGACCAAACGGCACGAATACACCGCGGCCAACGCCGCCGAGGTCTTAAACGGCACACCGATCGACTCCACCCTTTACGATAGCTTGCAAAAGGGAGATATTCCCCACCCCTGGGGAGGATCACTGATCAAAGATTCTCTTATCGCCTGCCGCTGGCGCTTTATGTACCCGACCGAATACACCAGCGTCAGCGACGCCGACCAGATGGATATCAACGTCACCAACCTCCGGCTCTTCCACGTCCGGGCCAATCCCCATTTACGGGTTATGTTCCGCCGGCCGAGAGTTGAGACCGTCCCCTATTCGCCGGAGATGGTCGAATCGAAGAATGATTCTCTGCTGGAAGCCGGAGTTGCCGTCGTCTGGATGATGACGAAAGTTAAATTAAACGACGGCCGGGAACTCTATTTCCCGCTCAACATGAACAAAGAGAACGAGAGAACCTTTGGCGGAGACCTGTGGAAATATATCGATCAGACTAAGCCGCTGGAGATAGTTAAAAAAGCGACCGGCTATTTCCTAAAGATCCGCTATCGCGAAGAAGCAAAGAAAGATCCTGATTTTCGCAATGCCGTCGGGATAGAAACCAACGCGGATGGCTCTCTCCCGGTCATGAAAGGCGGCAAATACAATAACCGCGAATCGATTAGCGAGGTCCCAATGCCGATCGAGATGATCGACCTGGCTGATCAAATCAGCACGGTTGAGATCGACCCGATCCGTTACGGCGACGTCGGCGGTCCGGTCCCGGTCATGGACTACTTCTTCATCCGCCATAACGAAAACGGCGACGTCACCGACCAGTCAAGGCAAAAAACTCTGCCGCGGCGCCTGGCCCAGCAGATTATTGCTGGGACTTATTCCCTGCTTAGCCAGAAAGAGATGGACCATGCCGCCCTGGTCGATAAAACCATTGAACCTGGCGATCTCCCCTACACCGACGACGATGGGCTTGTCCACATGAACATGACCAGGGAAGAATTCGCTCAACTTATCGCTTGGCTCCCCATGTATCATGGCAGGCGTCAAGCAATGTGGCGCCAGGGGGAAATTACCATAGAGGTCGGCGAGTTTGTCACCCTCTGCAATAGCGCCTATTCACAATTCTCTTATCGTCGGTTTATGCCGGACGACCGCTACCGGACCTTCTGGGAAGCGGCGGAGGTTAAACTATGAGCGCCGTAAGATATGAACATATTCACCGAATGGGATCGCTCCCCTTCGCGGCGGTCAAACCAGCGGGAAGCTTGCCTCGCCTAACGCTTGGGGGCAAAACCGTCGACTTGACCGTGATCAACTGGCAAGGGAGAAGCTGGGAGTGCAACCCCCGCCAATTGGGCTACAGCTTTCTCCACGGCACCGAGCCTCATCTGCACATTGTCGGCATGGGATTGCCGGATGTTTTCTGGCAAAGCATTGGTCAAAAGGGGGCCGGTTGGGCGGTCGGCCGTTTTCAGGGAGAACCAGGAAAGCCCGAGGGGCCGATCGCCTGGCAAGCGGCCTCCGACCTTCAAGTCTCCCCCATCATCTGGAAAACCGGCTCCTCTGTCCTCTCCTATCTAGGTCATGAAACGGTCAGCGGCAATATTGCCGCCTGCCGGGCCGAGGGAAAAGATATTATCACCACTCACATCTCCGGCGACCAGGACCGGAGACTGATCCACATCAATCCCGACGGCTGGACCAAAACCCACCCGGAACGACAACAGCTGATCGAACAGCTTGACGGGATTTCGCTCTCAACCGATATTGAATCAAGCACTATGTCTGAAGACCGGACCAAGCTCCTTTTAACTTCAAAGATCAAAGATAGATCAGGCCGGCCGATCGTCCACGAGATCGATATCAGCTGGATCGCTCCATCAGTTAGAGAAAGCATGTATGTTGACATCCGGGACAAAAAATACAACATCCGCCTGATCGAGTCCGATCCCCGGATCGACTTTGAAGTTCTGGAGAGGGAACAGGTCACCGTTTTCCACAACGAAACGATCAAATTCCTTGACCACCAGACCATCCGCGCTTACCGTGACGAGCATGGCATTTTCCAGGTAACGGTTAAAAACCGCCCGACCGCTAAAGACCCAAAACCGGCCCCACCAATTGTTTTGACCGGCAAAACTTTCCGGGAGATTAGAAAATCAGCCGCATATAAAACCCTCCCCAGAGAAGTGCGCCGGGCAATCATAAAAACTCTTTGGGAAACTTATGAAACTCCCAACCTCCCCTGGTCACGGGTCAAAAGGATGCGCCACCGCTATTCACTGCAGTATTATAATTACCGGGAAAGCCGGATCAAAAATGCCCTGGAAACTCCCTTGCGGGAAGGCGAATCGGTCGTCGCCCTGCGGGTTGAATCGTCCGCCAAAGTCGTCCATCTTGACGAAGCAAACGGCCATCCGCGCGGTTTTGAAGAAACGATCCCTCTCCCCTTTGACCCGACCGAAGGACACCCGGAGCAATTCCGGTTGATGAACTTTGACCCGCGGCCAAATTCGATCCATGCCACCCGGTTCGTCAGGCCGGTCGACACCGCCATTGCTCCCCAGCATTTGATTGACCCTTATGTCATGGGGACAGAGATCATGGCCGCTGTCTGGCCAAAAGCCGACCAGCTCGGCTTCTTTGGCCCCTTCATGCTGACCGCCATGGCCTTCCCGCACGGCAAGCAATTTACCGATTCGTTCATGAATCCATGGTTTGTCTCCTTATTTGGATCAACCTCACACAGTATCTTTGACGGCAAACGGGATGCCGGACGGAGTTACTCCCTCTTTGGAAACGCTATGTATTCGGCCAAGATGGTCGGCGCCGCCATGGTGACCGGCCCCAACACCGACTCGGCCAGCCCGGTCAGGGAAGGCCGGCTCTTCCCGGTCAGGATCCCGGGGCGGCCGCCGATCTTTGTCAAAACCGCTATCCCCGGTTCATATATTGAGGTTATTGAAGACGCCCTCTCTTCGTATATGTTTATGCGGATGTTCGGTTTAGTTACCGAAACCACTGTTTTAACCCTAAGCGCGGGAGGCGGACTCGACAACTACCAGCTCTCCCTGATCGTCCAGCGGGGCCAGCGCTGGAACGCCGGAAAAAACATTTACTCCAAAGACGCCTGGGAAGTAATTTACGAAGATATGATACGGGGCCCAGGCTTTACTCCCGGTTCCATCTATCATCAGGCCAAAACGTTTGTTCTTCGCGGGGATGTAGCTGCCGTAGAAGCGACCCAAGAAAATATCGACCGGGCCGACGGCCTGGGAGCGATCAAAGCGGAAAAAGCGGCCGCTGTCGCCGCGAACGGTGGGACAAAAAGCCCGGTAAAACTGACGATCGCTCCAAACCAACCGGTCGCTAAAATGTTTGAACCGGCCGAGGCAAGGGAATGGCTCAACGTCGGGACATGGTATTGGGATTCCGGCGCCAAGCTGGTCTCTTTTTCAATGGTCGCGATCGCCGTTTCGCTCGGGGTCGCTCCGCTGGCGGTCGCGGGAGCGGCATTCTTTTTCGTTTGTCTCGCCATGACCATGTTCAGCTGGCCGTTCTGGGCGGCACAGATGGCCAAGGTTGGGATCGCGCCAAAGACTATTATTTCTGTTTTCCCCAAACATCTTTTTTGGGGAAATCTCTCGATGCATACCACCGTCAAATCCGGTTTTGACATGGAACGGCTCGGGGTCGGCAAATTCCGGATCAGCGACCGCAATGCCGGCAATCGTGTCCCTCTGCGCGATAAACGGACCTCTTTTTGGGTCGGGATCGTTCTTCCATCAACCGCCGGAACACTTCTTGTCGGCGGAGCCCTGGCGATCACCGTCGCGATGGGAGCCGTCCCGATCGCCTTAGCCGGCCTCCCCTTTATCGCCGGGTGGCTCACCTCCCGTTTCCTGGACAAGTGGGCGAGCCGCCTCCTGCCAAACGCCGACCAACGGAGTTTTGCCAAAGCGGCCATCCGCTTTGCCGCCCGCAATATTCCGTTCGCCCTGGGGATCGGCGCGTCGCTCCTGGTCCTCCCCTACTACGCGGTCTTTGCCATTCCGCTGGTGACCGCGGCAATGGCGGGGGGCTGGTCGCTCTTTATGGGGGCTAACATCCTCAAAGAATTTTCTATTTATCACAAAGAACAACGGGAGACCTTTACTCGACCGGAGCCAAACCCAACTGGGATCCAAAGACACCAGGCCGACACCTGGCGAAATACCCTGCGGGAAATCTTCGGCATCCGTCCACCGGCCTTTACCAAACAGGAATTTACCGCAAGCTCCAACCCCAATGTCGACCCGTATAAGCTCTGGGAAGCGATCAATACCGCCAAGCAGGGCTTGCTTGATAAGCCGACCGGCAATCCAATGGTCAACCTCAATAATTTGATCAACGGAGAAGGGTCAAGGATCATCTATCTTTACGATGAGCTAAAAGATAAGTTAGCCGCTAATAAAACCAAAGGGCTGGGGAACATTATCCGCCGTCGGAAGATTGCCCGTCTGGCGGCGCGAACCCGCAATCAGGTCATCACTTTGCTTAAGGGACACCGCCAGGCCGGCATATTAGAAGCCGAACAATATGACCGGATCTGCGAACTAAATCGACTGGTCATTGAAGAAGCCTTCCCCGGCAACGCGCCGCGGGGACGGTGGATCTAAGGAGGGATGAGAGATGGACCTGGAACTGTTCGTTAATAATTTACTTAGAACTCACGGAGTTATCGCGAACCGCAAGACGCCCGAAGAGATCTGCACGGAGAAACAACCCCCTCTCCCGCCAAAAGAGTTTCATCTTTGCGTGATCGACGAGAACTTAAAGATCCACGAAGCCTACCGGCAAAGGGTCATTAACGAAACGATTTCCCGGACCAACCATGTCCTTAGCCTGGTGGAACAGGCTCCCCCTTCCTTCTGGCATGATCCGATCAACTCGATCGAACATGGCTTTTTATCCATCTTTCGCCACGCCAACTCGCAGACCGATAACTGGCTCCTCCTGGAAGCGGCCCGCAAAGGGGTCTATCTTTTTTACTTGACCGAAGACGCCGCCAACCTTCAACGCTCCCTCCGGTTCCTGGAAGTCGCCAAAGAGAACCGCGACACCTCGGTCTGTTTTGATACCGATCCTTCTTCCTGGACCGATCTGCGTTCGGAAACGATCTTCCCAGTCGAAGGATATTTTGAGGTCAAACTGACCATGCTCCAAATTTATAATATCACCGACCCGGGGAAGGCGGCCACCTTGAGCCGGGAGATCGAAGAGGAGCTCGCCTCTTCGCGGATCGTTACCGCCCAGCGCTCCAACGAGATCTCCTCCCAGGGTTTCGTCAACCGCCTCCGCCTTCTGCAAAGCAACCTCGCCCTTTTTGAGACCAGTCCCGACCTGGACAAAGCGATCAATATCGCCCGGGAGAGCCAGCGCTGGGCAGAGGTCGAGTCTAATCGTCCCACGTCGTATCTATTGCTTTACGGCTTGAGCCGGAAAGATCTTCGACACGACGCCCTGCAAGCGCAGATAACGACCGCCAAACTCCTGATGAGAAAAGAGATGGGAAAAGCTCCCGCCGATCGCGACTTTTCCGAATCGATCAAGCTTTTTCAGGCGGTCCTGGCGGCCCCTGAAACGACCCGGAAATACGGCGGGTTCCTCGACCTGGGACTTGAATCGTTCGGCAATCTTCTCTACATCGCGATAAGCGGCTCGGCTTCCCGCAAGGAAGCGGCCGAAAAGTTCAATTCATATATCGACTGGGAAAAGGTCAACCAGCTTCCTGATTTCAAGGAAACGCTCGGTCTCCTGGTCAGGAGAGAGAGCTATTGCTCCCTCTTTGCCAACGCGACCCGGGAGACCTGTCCGGAGCCAAAAGAGGTCATGGGGAACATCTTTCTCTATTTGGGACGGCCCGACCTGGCACCGAACGACACCAAAGCCGTCATCACCGAAATCAATCTCAACGATCCGGCGATCAGCGATCCCGAGACCAGGCTGGATATCGCGATCCGCTGTCTACAAAGCTCCGAAGTCGATAAAAAACTGCTCGGTTCGATCGTCGCCTGGTGGCTCGCCTCGGCGCGATAACCATGAAATTTACGGCATTTTTTAACGATAAATAAGAGGGAAGACATATGGGCGAATTAGAATGTAGAAAAATAGGTCCCGCTCCCAACGGCGGACTCTGGCAAGGGGTCCATCTGGGAGATGCCGTGTCGGTTTCCCCTTTTACCATAAACGATTTTGCCCAAACCTCCGGCGCTGAAGTCGATTTCGCGCTTCGCTTTGTCTCTTTTGAAAGTGGTCTCAATTTCCCAACCGCTTCGGCCAACGGTGCGGCCAGCACAGGCGCGACGCTATTTGTTAAACTTGAGCCGTGGAACCCGGCCAGGCCGGACCAAAACAGTTACCGTTTGGAAGATATCTCCGCCGGCCGGTATGACGACCTGCTCCGCAACTTTGCCGAAGGGGCCAAACGTTTTGGCCGGCCGATCTTTGTCACCTTTGGCCATGAGATGAACATTGGCAGTTACCCCTGGGGAAATCAGCCGGAAGCTTACAAACGGGCTTACCAGCATGTTCACAACATTATGGCCGGGGCGGGCGCCTGCAACCTGACCTGGGTCTTTAACGCCGACGCCAGTCAACCGGCGGCCAACTACTATCCCGGCGAAAGTTACGTCGACTGGGTCGCGGTTGACGGTTACAACTCCACCGATTCCGGCGCTCCCTGGCGGAGCTGTTCCGACATTTTCACCCAGCGCTTGAATGAGCTTGAACCGCTCGGTAAACCATTAATGATCGGGGAATTCGCTTCCGACGCCAACTCGCCTGAAGAAGAACAGCAAAAAGCCGGCTGGGTCGGCGACTGCGTCAACTATTTTGCAGACAGCGGACGGGTCAGGGCTTTTGCCTATTTCAACCAGGACAAGGTGGAAAACGGTGAACGCCAGCGCTGGGCGATCCGGACCCCGGAAGCCAGGAACGCTTTTCGCGATTCTATGACCGCGGCGGAAAGCAAGCGTGACGGCCTTTTTCGCGCGCGGATCCTGCCGCCTACACCTCTGCCCGCCTTGCGGAACT
The DNA here is from genome assembly GCA_001771575.1 of candidate division WOR-1 bacterium RIFOXYB2_FULL_45_9. Taxonomy (GTDB): domain Bacteria; phylum Margulisbacteria; class WOR-1; order O2-12-FULL-45-9; family XYB2-FULL-48-7; genus XYB2-FULL-45-9. The sequence goes on from MEUD01000001.1 coordinate 982,734, forward strand.
CACCCACCGGCTCCGCCGACTTTGGCCTGGGACAAACCAGTTCAGAGCTTCGCCCGGTCCTCGATCCGGACCTAATTAAGATCAGATTCCAGGAAGGGGAGCTCAACCTTGAAGCGGTCGAAGGGATCTTGTCGGCGGTAGTCGACCAGATCGAACGGCCCGCTCCAGCCGGCTTCAGCCCAATGTCCGCGCGCCAGGAGGATTTTATCCGTCATTTCCACGACCTGGCCGCGATCAAACAGATCGATCGGACCCAGCGCCATGAGTTTTTTTGGTACTTCGCCGATCCGCGCGAATACTGGAACAACGTTATCACCTTGCTCTCCTCGTACACCCAGGAGTGCATGGAAACCGGCCAGACCTACAAATTGCCGGCTACTATCGAGTGGACGCGCAAAATCCGCCAGCGGTTGGAACAACTCGAGACGAATAAAAAAGCGAGACCGGAAATAGCCGCCAACAACAGCGAGCGCGTTCTCCCGTCGGACTTTGCCATCGCTTCACTCTATTTCCTGGAAGCGGAAGCCAATTCGCAGGTCAAGAACCAAACCGCCGATTATTATTGGTCCGGGATCGATCTCGTCCTGAAGGGATTGGAGCGGATCAAAGGACTGGAGAACAAACCGCTCTACCCGTCGAAACTCGATATTTTCACCTACCTGAAAGGGATCACCGCGCTGGGAGACCTTTACCAAAAACTGGCCCAGCTCACCAAACGGAACGAATACTACGAAACCGCCTTTAATTTGTACCGGCAAGCCTCCGGTATTAACGACCGATCCGGACTGCGCGTTAACCTTTCGCTCCCCGTCAGGAACGAAGCCAGGCCGCTCGCCCTTTCGCTCACGCCGGAAAACATCAACGAGGCGATCGACTTCAACATTACCCGCGGCTACATCCGAAAAGAAAACCGGGGAAAAGTTCTGGCCGGCATTTATCAGTATCAGCGGGGGATCGCCCTGCTTAAGCAAGCGGGGGCACTGGTCGCTTGGCCGCGGCTCAAGTCGATCGACGACGTTGCCGAGCAGATCGTTAACATTGAGCGGGCCAAAGAGGCTCTCCGTCTGGCAAGCAATTTGACCGGAGAAAACGACCTTACCGCCAACACTACTTTCCGCGCGGTCGGAAAAATGATCGATCAAGCCTTCCCCGGCCTTTTTTGGCGTGACGATTCGGTAGGCGCCACGGTCGCGGCCCAAATTAACACCATCGACCGGGTCAATTCTTCGTTCTTTCTGGATTTGGCGACAATGATCGAAGGGGAACTCCTGCTCCTTCTGGCCGACCGGATCCGCTATTATCCGGAAAACAGCACGGCCAACCAGCGGATCGTAAACAGCCTGAAACAATTCCCTGAATTAGCGGCCGCCCTCGATCAGGGCCAGACCACCGCCAACGCCAAATATCTGGGAGTGGTGGAAAGGGCCGACTTTGACCGGTTCGGAGAAAGAAAAGACGACATCTGGCGGGCTTTAAGGTCCGCCAACCCGCGATTGATCAATATATTCAGCCTGATCAACCCCGGGTTTTCCACCGACCAATTAAACAACCTCGGGATCCAGCTTAGCGACTCCGACAAAGCGGCGATCGCCGGGATCTTTCAGCGCGCCTATCAACCTGGACTTTACTCCGGGGATCAGTTGAACCGGACCCGCCTGGCCGATATCTTGATCACCGCCGCCCGGGATTCTTTCTTCCCGACCATTAACCCCCGCTTCGGCTATCTTCACGCCTGGGCCGGGATCAAACAGCTGGAGATCGACGTTCGGGACGCCGGCTACGTCGTCCGTCTCAATTTCCAGGGGGAGCTCTTTGATCCCCGGAACGATTTCAATTCTAAGATCAGGCCGAAGAACGATCCTCGCGAACAGCTTGCCAGGGCGGAGGAGCTTGGGCGCCGCCTGCCCGAATCTAACATCAGTCCAACCGAATACCTGGGGGTCTCTTTCGATTTTATGCGGGTCATTTATCTTTTGGCCGGTATCCCGGGACAAAATCCCGACGGATCATACCTTCGCGGCAAGAACAGGGTAAACCCCGGGGAGACACTCGCCCTGATCGATCAGATCAGAGATAATTACCGCGACTTTAACGAGGAAGACCGGCTCTATTTTGAGGTCCAGCTCAACCTTAGGGAAGCGGGCGCCCTGATCCAGCAAAAGAACTACGATCAGGCGCTGGCACTCCTGCGGGCAGGCGAACGGCTGGTCGCCCCCCCTCTGCCATCGCATCTGGCCGACAAACTCCAGCAGGTCCGCCAGGCGCTGGCATCAGGCAATCTTGACCCCCGTTTGCTTGAATCGGCAAACAAGATCATTGGCGTCGCCAGAACTCTTCTGGAATATAAAGGCCGGATTACGAGCCATTCTTTCTCTGTTTCTGAAAACAAACGACTGCCGATCCAGGAAGCGCTGGTTTCCGCCGGATGCCTTGACCGGGGAGGAAAAGTAAAGCCTGATTTTCTAAACCGCCAGGGACAATTCGCGGCCGCTCTGCGCACTAAAAATATTTTACTGACCCCGGCCGAAACCTCCCAGATATTTGAGGTCCTGGATCAAACCGACGTTTTCGCCAGGCTGGCCAGCCGAATGGGAAAGCTCTCCCCTCTGGTCGCCCGACGCGATTATCAGGCCGCGGCCACCGCGCTGGGGGAAATTATGGACCAGCTCGGCAGACTGGACAATTCAGCGGAGTTTGAACGTAAATATGGGGAAAGGTTGACTCTTGATCTTCATTCCATCCGGGCGGAGCTCTACCATTTCACCACAGTAGCCGCTTCGCTTAGCCGGGAGCGCCCCAGCGGCGACGTGATCTTTGAATACGGTCAAAGCACCTACTTTGAGTCCCGCCGTTCAACAATTAAATACGACATTTACTATCGACCGACCTTCCTGACCATGGACTTCCCCGATATTGCCGAAGACCAATCCGCCCTCTGATAATTTAGCTGAAATTATCGCTCAATTTTAACGATATATAGGCAGAAGGGAGTTCTGTCATGGTAGATTTCAGCAATATCTTAAGAACCTCGTATGATTATTCGGTCCGGACGCAAATCGCCCAGGATGGCCGTCCGCTGGCCGATCTGGACGACACCGACAACGACGGCGACGGTAGTTTTGACGAAAAAATAACCTACTCGGAAGGAGCTTCCTACGCCCTGCTCCGGGCGGTCGAGATGAACGACCGCTCCACCTTTGACAAGGTCTGGCTGTGGGCCCAGGCCAATCTGCAGAGAAAAAATATCCGCCAGATCTATAATCCCAATACCCGGACCTGGCAGGCGCTCAGCAAAAACGACCATCTCTTCGCCTGGCGCTATACTCCCGACTGCGGCGGCCGCTCCGGCGGCGTCATGACGACCAACAACGACTTTGATCCGGCGTCCGACGCCGATCAGGACATTGCCGCCGCCCTGATCCAGGCCCACCAAAAATGGGGAAGCACCGGCCAGGTAAATTATCAGCGCGAAGGGCTGGCAGTCTTAAACGATATTTGGAACAAAGAAACCAGGGTCGTCGCCGGCCGCCGGGTCCTTCTCGCCGGCGACACCCAGGACCGGACCCGCGACCCGTTCGACAACAGCCCGACCTTCGGCGTCAACACATCTTACTTTCGTCCTTCGTATTACGACAATCTTTTTGCCGTCGCCGATCCAACCCACAACTGGCGCTCCATGGTCGCTCCCGCGTATGAGCTGATCGAGAAGGCGGCCGACGCAACCACGCGGGACGCCTCGCGACAGCCGGTGGTCGCCCGGGTCAATCTCAATCCCGATTGGATCGCCATCGACAGCAATTTTAACCTTCACGACTATGGCTGGAACAAAGGAGACCACCAATCCAAAGACTTTTTCTCCGGCGGCGACGCTTTCCGTATTCTTTACTGGATGGCGACCAGACTGAAGGAAAACCCCAACGATCCCATGGCTAAAAGATTTTTCAGCGACCGGACCGGGACGACCGCTGATTTTGGCCCTTACTCTTTCTTGCGAAGCCAGCTAAACCAAAATGGGACCATCTTCAGCAGTTATCGGCTGGACGGCACGGTCCACTGGCCGAACGAAACCCCGCAATCACTGGCCGCCTACATGGTCTATTTTTGGGCGGCCGGCGACAATGATTCCGCCAATAAGATCCTGGCCCGTCTGCAAGCCCGCTATGACAACCAGGGGTTCTGGCAGGCTTCCGAAGAAGACTCGTATTACGCCCAGCACTGGGTCGCCCTGGCCATGGGACTGATGAACCGTTACCCAACGCCCGGTATTGCCCTGCCATCCGGGACGACCGGCCACGAGACCACCTTGCCGCGGGAATTCAGCCGCTACGACGAAGCCCCCGCCTTCCTGGTCCAGAGGAACCGGACGCAGATTGCCGAATTGACCAGAGAGATCAACAGCCCAAACAACCAGGGCTTTATCACCAATTACAATCGGGCCGAAGTGGTCAGGGACGAGGATGACGCTAAGATGTACCAGGCGTCACGGACCATGTTCGATCTTCTCTTTGTCCGTTTTTTAAAGAGACGCGAACTTGGCGATCCCGCTCACATGGACGATCTTAACACCGCGATCCGCAGTTTCAGCCGGGCGGGAGATGTTTACCAAAAATCACAGATCGCTTTTATCCTGGCGGCGGAACCCGATCGCTACCGGAGCCAGCTTAACACTTTAGGGTTCGGCCGGAATTTGCCGTCCAACTTGACCAAAAAGGAAGCCAGATACCGGCTCTACCAGGAAATCCACGCCTTCTACGGACGGGTACCGAGAAATCCAATTCTCCGCAACCTTCCCGACCCGGAACTCGAAGGAGAAATGATCCTGCAAATGGCGATCAACGCCCCCAACCGGACCGAAGAGAACCGGCTCCTGGAAGCGGCCAGACGGAAATTCGATCTCGTCTTGACCAACCAGGTGAGCGAAGATTCCAGAATCAACCGGGGTAAAACTTACGCCGAGCTCTCCCGCGTCCAGCACCCATACGAAGCGCGGCGGCGTCTCCGTTTTGCTCGCGGCAACGCCCAAATCCAAAAAGCCCAGATCCTGCTCACCCTCTCCGGGGAAGAGCTCTCGCCCACGCAAGCGCTTGGCCGGATCACCGCCGCCTACAATCTGCTCAAGCAGGCGACCAGGGTCAGCGAAATAACCGATCTCTTTTTTGTCCAGATCAAACAGATGGCGGCGGAGTGCTTGCTCCGCGCTTCCTTTATCCTTAAAGATCTCGATCAGCGGAACACGACTCTATCGATCAACGGACGGACCGGCCATTCCCACAACGAACTTCTTCAGGTCGCCGGCGCGTTTCTGGCCGACAACGCCCGCTGGATCAACGGTTACAACTCCTCCGTCGTTACGACTCCGGCCAACCGCCCGCTCTGGGTCAGGCAGATGGAAGCGTTCAATTATCTCTGGCAGGTCAAAGAAGAGATGTTCCGCGCCGGCGAAACCCGGACCGGCCAACCGAAAAATTATTCGCTGGACCAACTTGCCATGCTCCAAAACGCCGAACGGAATATCCGGCGGATCATCGGCCAGACCGACCTTTTAGAGCCGGAGATCATCGCCGACGCCAAACGAACCCTGGCGGAAAATTTAACCCGCCAGGCTTTTATCGCGGTCGACTTTAACGCCGCGCAAGATAAGCAGGTTCAGCGCGGTCAGAGAACTGTCACCATCAGAGGTTATGCCGCCCTTCTTGGGACCCCCGGTCAGCCGGGTGAAGCGGGACGCCTGCTCGCTGAAATTACCGCCCTGCCGCCGGCGGAAAAAACCCGCGAAACCCAGGCGGAAGCCAGGGTCTGGCTGGCTAAGATCTCTCTCGCCCAGGCCGACAAAGAACTTGATCGCGAACAAAAAGAAGCTATCCTCGCCTCCGCCATGAGCCAGCTCCGGCAGGTCTTTGGCCTGGCCGAGACCGGCCGCCCGCTTTTAAGGGGAACAAGTCTGTCGTCGGCTTTGCAAACGGTCGGCGACATCTACGCCGCCCAGAAGAACTTCTACGACGCCGGCATGTTCTACCGCCTGGCGATCGGCGAGCGGACCGAATTGTCCACCGATGAACTAACACGCAACCCTTACCTGCGCGAGCTTTTCACCGTCAAAACCGGCACGACTGTTTCTCCTTTTTCTGAATTGCTCGCCTTCGAAGATATTAGAGGAATTTTTGGCCGCAACTATTTTGCCGTCTCGGGCCTGGGAGATATCCTCAACTGGCAGGGACGCTATGCCGATTCTCTCCCCTACTATCAGCGGGTAACGCGCAACTCGGTTGTTTATCCCAAAGCCCAGCTTGGCATCCTGGAAGCGCAGATGCGGACCGATGAAACCTACAGCCAGGAGCAGATCGCCTCCCTGGAAATAAAAGCACGGGCCATTTTCGCGTCAGAGCCTCCCGCCTCATCTCTTATCCTGCGGGCGCTCGAAGATTTGACCGAAGCGTATCGGACGAACGAAGACCTGCAGGAGCGGATCGTCTTCATTGGCCGTGAACTGCTCGGGGAAGAAACACCGGAATTAAACAAAGTTGAAGTTGAAGTCAACGGCCGTCTGGCCACCCTGCGGCAAATGCTTGCCCCGATCGACCGGGGGAGCCTGGAGCCGCGAGTTAAAGCCAACCTTTATCTGAACATGGCCGAAGCCCTTCTCTGGCGCCAGCGGTTTGATGAGGCTCTCGATCTCCCCCTGCCGGCCGAGGTCAGAGGAGTTGTTGAAAATCGCGATCTTTACCGGGTCAGGCACGGCCTGATCCAGGCGGAAGCCAAGATGAGGCGCGACTATGGCGCCAAGCCTTTTCTTGATTTTCTTGACAACAAACCACTGGCAGAGAGCGAAGCGATTAAGATCGCCCTCCGGGAAAAAGATCCCGATCTGGCCGCCAGGATTATTCAGGACTTGAGCGAAGCCTATGTCGTCGAAGAGAGCTGGCCGCAGGCGGTTGCCGCGACCAACGTCAACCCAACCCTTCTGGAGGAAATCTCAACCCTCTTTGAAAGCCGCCGGCTCGGCTACCGCCGGCTGCAGCTTGGCCTCGCTTACCAGCGGGTCGAAGCCAATATCGGCGGCAAAGAATTTGCCGCCGCTGAAACCGCCGCCAAAGAGATCCCCGCCCTGACCACTCTTATTCGCCGCGACGATCCCCATCTGACCTATGTCGCTAACCGGGGAGACGCCGCCGCCCAGGTCTTCTTGGGAGATCTATATTCCTACCGCTGGACGGGAGAAAACTTTAATTCATCCCGTGATCGTTACAACGAAGCCCTGCGGCTTATCGGGACCGATACGACCAAAGACACCCGGCTCCTGCGGGCCAAGATCCACTATGGTCTCGGCCAAATCCACAACTTTGGCCGGCCGATCCTAAACGCCACCATTTCAAGACAAAATTATCTGGACGCGCTGAAAGCTTTGGAAACTCTCCCTCAGCACTCCATTCCTCGGATTGAATTAACAGCTAAAGCTTATTTAGGACTGGCGACGCTGGAACAGAAAGAAAACAATCAGGATAAAATGCGCGAGTATTTAGGCCTGGCCCGCCAATGGCTTAGCCGGGTCCGCCGGCCGCTCAAAGAGATCTCTCTCTCCCTTCGCCGGATGGAGAACAGCGTACTGGCACCGAACGTTTCCGTCACTGCCTCTCATTTCTCGGAGACCAGCAGTGGCGGCTACCACTCCATGGAAGACCGGCTGACCAGCCGCTTCCAGCTTCCACTCCTGCGCGACCAATATATCCCCAGCTTCACCTATCACGCCGACAACCGGACCACCGATCAGGGAAACCGCTCCCTGGGGGCGGCCTACCTTGGCTTGAGGGCCAACCCGGACATTTTTGGCCGACTGGTCACGCTCGACCTGGGGTACCGCCTTTTGCAGACTGGCGCCCAGGAACCCGGCGATCCCGCCCCAAAACCAACGTATTTCCGCCAACCCAACCTGACCGCAGCCGCCCAGTTATGGACCAGACACATGACCGCCTCCGCCTCGACCAGCCAGGACTTTGGAAACGCTGACCTTAACACATACTACTTAAGCGCCGGGCTTAATTCGACCGGCTTTTTCCCCCGCTGGCCGGTCCAGGCCGAGCTGGTCGGATCATACAGCAATTATCATTTTTTATCCGACGGCCGCTCTCCGGCCCGCCAGGACTTCGGCTTGGACCTTAAGATCAGGGGAGACGTCGCCGAAACAACCACCGCCATAAACCACAACACTCTGATCTTTGAGACCAGTTTTGGGTTTGTCCCCTATCAGCGTGAAGAGGTCAACGGCCAGAACGTCAGCCGCGGATTTTTAAATATCGGCAATGGCAGTTCCGAGGAGCGCCCCGATTATTTGGTCGACAGCGGGAGATCAAATCCCTTCTGGGGACCGATCCCGCTTCGAGCGAACATGGCGATCAAATGGAACCCTGGTAGCGTCGGAGTTTTCCACCTCTGGGGAGGGATCAACTATCAAGCGACCGATCAATTCTCTTATCGGAGCACAAGCGTCGGGATCAGCGCCGACTTTGCCAGATTCCTCCATTTTTAACTGAAATTTTCGGCCAAAGATGTCGATAATTATATGGAAAGAGAACAACAACAAAAAAAGGGGTAAATAATGGATATTTATGACGGCCCAAATTTAGTCGGTAAATACGAAAACGGGATGTGCCTGCCGGCCGAAGGAACGTCGCGCTCGCCTTCCAGGATCGCGCCGGAACTCTCCGCTCGCGACTCGCGCCCTCTGCCGCGCAGTGTTGCATCGCACCAACCTTTAACCCTGGCCGACTTCAATCCATTTAGTATTTTCATTGGCTGTGTCAACCCAGCTGGATCTTCCGCCTGCCAAAGCATTAGCGACGGGATCGGTAGTTTCTCAATGAACATTCCAGATGGGGTCAACCAGTACAATATTCCATCCGGGACGCCGATCACCTTTACGGTCGCGGTCAACGCCGAATGCGTCGACCCAGGCAAGATCAGCGTCAGCCTGGAGACCGCCAAGGGAAATTTCCCACTGACGCACGCCAGCGGTCTTTTCTCAACCACCCAAAACGCCGACCGGGATTGGGGAAAACCGCTCAAGCTTGTCGTTCGCGACGGAGAAGGAAAGATCATCTCGTCCCAAAGCTTCAATGATTTTAGCATCAGCGCCCCAGGGTCCACCGGGACCTCCGGCAATTACCAGGCCGGGATCAACACCAGCTACGAAGTCAGCGGCCAATACGCCCGCCGGCCGATCACCCTCTCTCCCAACTGGCTTAGCGAGATCCCTCAAGGGACCCTGCAATACGCCTGGGAGGTCAAAGATCCAAGCGGCAACCCGGTCGCTTTGACGTCCAGCGGGAACAACACCACTTTCACCCCAATGATCGATGGGACCTATTCCGCGACATTGACGATCACCGGCGAAAAGCTGGAAAAGCCGCTCTCCGTCCAAAAAAGCGATATTATCGTCTATCCTTTCCCGGCACCAACCCTTAAGATCGACGGCAATCTTTATCCCAAGGGAGAGACAACGCAAAGCTATCTCCCGGTCCTGATCCCAAGCGAATACCGACCGGAATTCGATCCGGAAGATGAAACGGCCGTCTGCTCGTTCCGGCTCTACCACTTTTTCAACGGAGCGCCGGTCGAAGACAAAACCGCCGACCAGCCCTGCCTGGCAAGCGGCCAGCCCAATCCTTTCAATTTTTCTTTCCCGGAGGTCGCGACCAACACCAATTACTACCTGGAAGTCAAAGCGGTCGGCGGGGACAATTCCTATGAGATCGCCAGGACGGAAACCATTTCTGTGGCGCCATCAGGCACAACCACCACGGTCACCGGTGATTTCACGGTCGCAACTCCCTATTCGGAACGCCTGGCTCACCGGCCGATCACCATTAACGCCCAGGTCATTGACGGCGCCGCCAGCTACCGCTGGGAGATCGTCGCCAAAGACAACGTCGCTTATCCAACCCCCATCCTCATGGAAGAAGGGGCTTCCCCCACCGTCACCCATACCTTTGATGAATCGGGGAAATACGCTATCCGGCTGACCGTCCTTGACGCCAACCAGGCGGTCCTGGCGACCGTCACCAAAGAAGGGAGCGACGCGCTCGAGATATATCCTTTCCCCGCTCCGCCGGTGGCAGTCAACCTTAACAACAACAACGGGATCTTTGTCGGCCAACCGATCAACGTCGCCGCCCTGATCGGCCGCGACTGGCCGGAAGATAACGCCGCCCAGGTCGACTGGGCAGTCAGCCAGGATGTTCCCGATCCGGGCAATCCCGGTCAGACGATCAATATTCCTCTTTATTCCATGTCCGGAAAAAATGTTACCCCCGTCTTTAACAGCTCCGGCACTTTCCGGCTTGATATGACCGTCTCCGGGGCTAATGGATCGTACACGGTGACAAAAACCCAGTTCGTCGACGTTTACGCCCTCTACACCGGCGCGCCGCAGGTCTTGATCTCCGGCAACCTTGATTACTCTTACAGCCAGGGAGAGACCGCGACCAGCATATCAGGCTGGACCGACTCGACCGACCCTGACGCGAAATATCGCTGGACCATCACGAGGCCCGACCTGACCACTCAAACGGTCAACAGTAAAGATATCGCTTCATTTAACTTTGCCCAGACCGGCGAATACGCTTTTAAACTGGAAGTTCTCGACGGCAATAACATTGTCATCGGGTCCGCTTCCCGGTCGGTCAACGTTTACCCTGGCTCCACCGCAACCCCGGAGTCATCGATCTCCGGCAACCTTCAATATTCCTATCACCAGGGAGAATCGGCGGTCAACATCACCGGTTATTCCACCGACAACGACCCGAACAACCAGTACGAGTGGACGATCGTCTCCCCTGATCCAAACGACCCGTCACAATTTATTACCACTCCTTACTCCGGTAAAACGATTGCGTCGGTCGATTTCCCGGTCACCGGAGAATATATTTTCACCTTTACGGTCAAAGACGCCCAGGGGAACATCAAAACAACCGCCGCCAGAAAAGTTAACGTTTACGAAAATACCATCCCCCTGCCGCAAGCCAGCATTGTCGGACCGTTCTCCGGCAAAATGGGAGAAGAGGTCCCATTTACCGCCGGCATCATCGACGGGACCCAGTACACCTACACCTGGGATTTTGGCGATGGTACTTTCGGCACCGGTCCAACCCCGACGCCTCACGCTTTCACCAAAGAAGGGACTTACACGGTCAAGCTGATCATGGCCAGGATCGATGATCCAAGCGTTAAGGACGAAGTCACCCAGAAGATCACTATCGTCAAACAGTCGGTCAATCCGCCGGCAATTGGCGTCACCATTCCTTACGCGGCTGAAGAAGACACCCCGATCCCGATGAGCATAACTCTCCCTGACCCGGCCAACTGGGAGGTCACTTGGGACTTTGCCGACGGCAAGCCGGCAGGCGCGGGAACCGACGTCACGCACCAGTTCGATAATCCGGGCAAATATCAGGTCGTCGCCAAGGTTAAAAGTTTAATTGATGGGACCGAATACTTTGTTCCTTTCATTATTACTGTTGTGCCGCACGGCTCGCCTGTACCCAACCTGGTAATCAACCCGGGATCCGGACCGGCGCCGCTCAATGTCGTTGCCGACGCCGGCAACAGCTACACCAACGCCGCCGGCGGAAGCCTGGTCAACTATGCCTTTAATTGGGGGGATGGCTCTCCAGTTGAAAGCGGGATCGCCTCCAGCCTGCCGCACACTTTTGCCTGCGGCGGCACCCAGGCCTGTACTTATACCGTAAAGGTCACCATCGAGGACAATTTCGGCAATAAGTCGGATCTGACCTCGGTCGTCTCGACCTGGCCGATATAAGTGAAATTATTCCGTATAAGTATCGATAATTGTAAAGCGAGGAGAAAAGATGCAATATAGACCGATCGTCAGAATCGAAAATGGCCAACCGAGGAGAGAGCTCACCGCTCCGCGGCGTCTGCCGCGCGTTATCCATCCGGGAGCGGCAAGACCCTCACTTCTCACCCTGGCCGGACTGGAACAATTTGGCCGGCGGGCTTTTGTCCGGGTAACCGACCGGGCCGCAGAAACTCTCTTTCCCAACGCTTCTTCCTTCAATGAGCCGGCCATTGCCGGCGCTCCCCAAAAATCCGATCCGTTGAATTCAACCGCTGTTTTCATGGCCGGCAACGGCAACGGAACAACCCGAACCGCCATCCAAAAACTTAAACAGACCCTCCCTTCGCAAAGCAACCAACTTACCGACAAAATGAATTCGTTTGGCAAGCGCCACGACTCCGTCTTGAGAAGCAGGCTTGGCCTGCTCACCGCGGCCGGTTTAAGCGTCGCCGCCGGCATCGCCTCTTCATATTCGCTGGCCGTCGCGTCCGCTTTCTCTTTCCTTCCAATTGCCGCCCCGATCTGGGCTCCGGGGGCGATTATCGGCGCCCTCTGCTTTGTCCCATACGCGATTGCCAGAGTAGTCTCATACGGCAGGCTCCGGTCGGCTGTCCGCGACATCGCCAAATTCGCTCAAGGAAGAGAAAAGGAGCTGGCCGCCCAGCTCGGCAACGGCAAAAAAGTCGACTATCTCCTGGACCATCTCCCTCAAGAAGCCCGCGACAAGGTCGCTCAAGAATTGGCCCGACTCAACGGCCGTGCGATCGATGGGAAAGATTCCCTGATCGCCCTGGAACTGGCCTATGAAGAATTGAACCAGTTATTGTCCCTCCCTGACGCCGATAGAACAGCCAGAGAGACCGAGATCGCCAAATTGATCGAAGAGATTACAACCACTTCAAAGGCGCTTGGTCTGGAAATCTCCCCACAGACAAAGGACGCGAGACAGGTCCCGTACCTTATAGTTCCGGCCAACGCCATGGCCAAACAAAAGATCAAGGCAATGGCCGATCACAAAAATGACAAAGGGCTCCCCGATCCCGAAATCCCGCCAATGATCGAAGGGGGATGCTTTCTGGGACGCGGCGGAATGGGTGAAGTATATTTGGTTTTCAATCCTCATGACCAAAAACACTATGCCGTCAAGATCATGCTCCCCGAACACCTGGGCTCCCCGGCCGCGGTCGCCAGTTTTCAAGAAGAGTACGATATTCAAGAAAGGATCAATCACCCGGCAGTGGTCAACGCTTTCGCTTTTGGCCGATTTGAGAAAAGCGGTAAAAAGAGCTCCGACTGCCCATACTTTGTCATGGAATTGATCGAAGGGGTCGACCTGGACGATTACGCCAGAAAACTCGGCCGACCGCTCAACGCGCGGGAAGCGCTCGTCTTTGTCGCTAAAATATGCGAGGCGATGATCGCGATCACCGGCGAGAGGGTCACCCACCGGGACCTTAAGTTGAGCAATATATTTGTCGTTCTTGAAGGAGCGGCCAAAAAGATCAAGATCGGCGACTTTGGGCTCCTGGCCAATATCGACCGGAACGACAAATCGGCGACCGGCGTGTTAAAGGGAACGGTCACTTACATGTCTCCCGAATACCCGTATGAATACGCGAACCTGACCAAAGCCGAAAGGGACGCCAGAAATAACAGCGGAACTCTTTTCCCGACTCTGGTCCTCCATGACGAGTACGCGGTCGGGGTCATTCTTTATCGTCTTCTAAGGGGAACCCCCCTGGTCTGGGAATACAACGGCCAATTGCTCAAAACCTCCACTGACCTTCTGAACCCGGGAAATTCGGTCGATCGGCGAACCGGACGAGCGGTCAAGGAGATCAGCTGGCTGATGGAATATGCCGCTGATTTCAAAGCTTATCGCGAGGCTAAAGCGGCCGGCGACCAAAACAGAATGGCCGAAATAAAGGCCAAATACTCGCTACTCCCTTTGGGGAGCGACCCTGTCATGCTCGAGATAACCGCCTTGGTCCAGGAGATCACCTCGATCGATCCGACCGACCGGCCTAAAGATTTTTCCGGTTTGCGCGATCGGGTTATCGCTCTTTTCAACCAGCATTTTCCCGGTGAGACCATGGACGATAGCTTGATCCAGGCCGACCTGATCACCAGCTCGGACATTTCCGTAATTGAGGAGCCAAGCAACAGCGGGGAGCCGACCAAGCCGCGGCTCTCCGGGATCGAGCCGACCCAGGTCGCCAGTGGCGCGATCACTAATCCGCAGATCAGCGGCTTGCCTACTCTCCAGCAATTGACGGAAACTGTCAGAAACGGCAACCGGCAAGCCCAGCTCGATCTTTGCCGCAATATCGATCAATATATTGAAGACGCGGCAATCGCCAGCCAATTACTGCCTATCCTGCAAGCCTTCATTAAAACTACGGCAGACCAGGAACTGAAAAAAGCCGGGCGTTCCGCCTACACGTACCTTTCAAATTTTGTTGAAGATGACTTCGATTCTTCAGGAGGAACAGCATGAGCCAAGTTACCAGAATAAACACAACCCATCCGTCATTTAACAGGTACCAAAAGAGCGAAAGAACTTTTATCAACATAATCACCAATAAACGAGGAAATGTTTCGCTTACCGACAGGTTGGAAAGCGCGCAGAAATTATTGACAGCGGTCCAAAAGGGGATCGTCTGCAATGAGCAGGCGATCATTACTGGTCTGAAGCCGCTTAAAACTCACCCCGAGTTGGGGACTGTTTCCACTCAAATATTGGAAATAATTACTCCGGTCGTGCTACAAACACCTCCCCCGGCGATCAACCCTCCGGTCGCTACACCAAGCGTGATTATCAATGTTCCCGAGGAAACGGAACCGCCCACGGTCAGGCAAGCGATCACACCTCCAGCTCCGTCGCAAACTCCAACCACTCCGCCGGCATCAAAACCGGCCCCGGCGGCTAAACAAACCAGCCGGTCATTAAAAGCGATCAAGTGGGCATTGCTTTTAGCGACCAGCCCAATCTGGATCCTCCCCTACCTGGCAGTCAAACTAGTGGGACTTCTCACTAAACCAAAAACACCGGAATACGCTTCGACCGTCAAAGGAGCGCTATACACTCCACTTGAGATCGCTCAAGGTTTGGGGGGATATTGCTCGGTCGGCGGCCGCTCAAACAATGAAGACGCCGCCGCGATCGACGGCCTCTACCTGCGGGTTTTTGACGGCATGGGGGGACATAACGGTGGAGAGGTTGCCGCTGACATCGCCGTGCACAAGACCAGACAGGCATATCTTGGCCGTTCACCGCGCGGACCATTTAATGCGGCCCAGGCTTTGTTTATGGCTGACGAAATGATCAAGCTTCGAGCACAGAACCAGCCGGCCAACGCGGAACCATTGCTCGGCATGGGAGCGGCGGCGGTTACACTCTTTGTCGAAGGAAACAAAGCCCAGATCGCCTGGGTGGGCGACACCCGGCTCTATCTCCTGCGCGGCGGAGAATTAATCTTGCAAACCGTCGACAATCACGAACACACGCTCCAATGGGGTTCAAGCAATGGTGTTTTGCCGCGAATGGTAAATCCAAACGGAGCAATCGCTTATCCGTTTACCCCTGCTGAAAGCGCCGATTATCATGAATACACCAGAGCGGCTGGCGGCGGAATACTAAACCCGCTGGGACACCTTGTAGGCCCGGAAAATGTCAGCCGCGCGACGATCGAAATTAAACCAGGTGACACCCTCCTTCTTTCAACCGACGGCCTGCACGGTTTTATCCCTTTTGATGTCCTGCAAGGCCTACTCAAGCATAACGCCCATCTGCCGGCGGACGAGAGGTCGCGGTTATTGGCCGAAACCGCTCTTGACTACATGAAAGCCGCGGGAAAAGAAGGGGACAACGCCACCGCCATCGTCGCCGACTTGGTCGCTGATAAAAAAGGGGGCCTGACCTTTAACCCCAAAGTGACAGCCAATAGCAACACTTATCATGCCTCCGGCCAACTTCGCTCAAAGGTCCTGGCCGGACCGGAATCTATTCACAACTTCTCCTTTTCGGCCGGCACAGTCGTTTACTATGATGAAGCCGGAAAGGCGGACGGGGTCCTGCTCAACACTGGAGTAAACCTTGACGGCCAAACTTTTCCAGCCGGCACCAGGCTCTGGTTTGACGGCAATGGAGCAATTTCAGCCGCCCGGATCAGCCGGTCCCTCTCCGTCAAAGGGCTTGATCTCAACGCCGGCTCTTACCTTTTTTACCACGACGGCAATTTGACCGGCGCCGAGCTTTTCGGCCAACACGACATTTTTGGCGTTTCCCACCCCCACCGGACCATGATATTTTTTGACAATGGAACGGTCAGAGTCAAGCTAAAACTTAACAACGGCGACACCAGGACCGTCAACGGGATCGATTACGGCAAAAAAAGCGAATTGGTCTATTCGATCTACGGACAATTGACCGAAGCAAGGTTCTTTGGCAGTTTAACTCTATCTCATTTCACCGCCCCGGTCCCACCCAGCAGTCAGCTCTTTTTCGCCACTAACGGCGACATCGAAAAGATCAGGACCAACGGGCCATTGAGCGTTTTCGGCACCGAATACCCGGCCGGCTCAACGCTTATTCTGGATAACGCCAACCAGCGGGTCGCCAGCGTCATCATTGGGGCCGACATGGGAGAGACCAAGGCCGGGGCCCAGCTCTTTGTTAACGGGATCGGAGAAACGTCCGCGGTCAAATACAACCAAGAGATAGAGGTCTTAGGGGTAAAGTTCGCGAACGGGGTCGTTCGCAAATGGACAACCGGCAACGAGGTCGTTATCCCATCAACCGACCTGACGATCGGCAGTTTTATCATCGGTGCCGGAATGGAGCTCGAGCTAAGCCATCGGAACAACACCTTTGCCTTAATCGTACCAAGCGACCCATTTAAACTGGCCGACACCGACAACAGGTTCTCCGACCTGCCGGTCGGCTCCCGAATCGAGATCACGGCCGACGGCACGGTTGTTTCCATCACCCCGGCAGACGACTGGGACGGGATCACCGCCGGCAATACAGTATACCTGAAAAATGACGGCAACTGGGACGCGCTTGAAGTCAACAATCAGCAAAAGATCGGCGACACGACCTGGCTGGTTGGATCGGTCCTCTTTTTTAACGGCGATAAGATTATCAACGCCCAGGCAAAGGCCGGGCAGGAGCTTGCCGGAAAATGGCGTTTAAAACGCGACCGGGAACTGCAATTTAGCCAGGACGGACAGCTATTTATCCCGGCATCTGATTGCGATCTGATCGCGCCAAGCGCGCCGCCCGCTCCAGCCACCCCACCGGCTCCAGTGGCCAGGTTTACCCTTGAGCCGGCTTTTGACATCAATGACGTCAAATCCGTCAGAAGTTATCTTCGCTCTCTGGGAGCTCTTGCTGACATTGAAGGGGAGCTAACCGCCGAAGAAGAGACAATCGTCAACCAGGAAAACGAGCGGCTGGAACAGATCAAACAGCGCTACGGTTCCGATAGCTGGATCAATATGCAATGCATCGCCTCCAGGACCAAGATCCTGGAATTATTAATGTCTTAATAAGGGGAGTAAAATGGCAACATTAAAGATCGATCATCATTTAATCAACGGCATTAGAAGCCGCTTACCAAGCGCCAGGGTCCGGGCTGATCTAAAACCAATTAACGATCGGGTGATCAATCCGGTCCTCAACGGTTCAATATCTGTTCCTGATGATGTGAAGGGCGAAGTTGAATCATTGCAAGCGCAGCTTTTGCGCCTTGTTCCTTCTTTGCCAAAAGGAGCTCCCGTTGCCCCAATCGATATTGACGCTCTGGTCACACCTGTGCCTGCGCCTTTGCCTCAGCCTTTGCCTCAGCCTTTGCCTTCACCCTCTCCCGCGGTGCCCGATCCCGACGCCGGCCGGATGTCGGTCTTTACCCAACAATCAGCAATGCAGTTTATCCAGTCTGCCGCCGCCGAGGCCGCCGCCACGACACCAGCTCCAGCTCCTGCCGCGCCAAAACCAGCTTCCACGCCGGCCGCCTCGCTAGCCGCGGACCTTAGCCAGCAATTGACGGCCGCCCAGACCAAAGTCACCCGGCTCACCTCCGAATTGGAAAATGCGCAAGCAAAGCTAAAAAAAGAAGAAGAACGATCCCTCCGCTTGGAGACCAGCTTGGGCGGCCAACGCGAGAGGGTTCGTGAGGTAGAGGGACAACGCGACAAGGCAAAGGCAAATGTTATAACTCTGGAAAAAGAACTTGCCACCCTGCGCGCCAGCCAACAAGCGGTCGGCAATCTGAACACGGAGCTTCTTGCCGCCAAAGCGGAACTCAACGCTTTAAAGCTTCAGCACCAAGCGCTAATGATAACCTCGGAGGCTAAAAGTGAAGAATTAACCCAAACATCAAAAGAACTGGAGGAGCTAAAAAAAGAACATAATGAAAGTGTCCGTCAATTAAACACCAGCCTGGTCGAAATCAAGAAAGAGCTGGAAGCTAAAATGACCCAAGTTGCCGCTCAAGAGACCAGGATCACCGATCTTCTCCAACAGATCGAAACACTTCAACAAGCGCTGACTGAATCGGCCAAGCCGATTGTGTCTTCTCCTGTTTTAACCGGTTCTCCGTTTGAGATGATCAAACAAGCGATCACCCTGGCCCTTGGCTCCCTGGCCGGCCAGGCGGAAGAGATCAATAAGTCAATCAGCGAGATCAGCGCGAATATCACGGCCAAAGAGAGTGAAGCGGCCGACCTCGACCTGCAAGTCGCCGCCCGATTGGCGCAAATGACCCAGGCGAATGGACGCTACCAGGCCAGGATCGATAACCTGGATTCCGAATTTGCCGCCGCCGCCGACAGTGACGAAGGGATCAAGATCGCCCGACAAACTATAGCCAAACTGACCAATGAACTCTCCGCCGCCATCGATCCGGCAAACCGGGAAAAGGTCAACGTTCAGCTGACAGCCGCCCAAAAGTTTCTCGCGAAAATGGAAACAGACCTGCGCCGCGAACTTCGTCTCGGCGGCCGGGAACAGATCTCCGCGGAAATGCAGCGCGACCTGGCTAAGCGCCGACGGGAGATAGATTCCCTGGTCGCCCGAAAAACCAGAGCGGCAGTGGAGCTGGACAAATCGCTGGCCGCCCGCGAACAGGCCCGGTTGGGGATCACCCCTCTCGTCGGACAACTTAACGAGATCCGTGGTATACTTAAGTCAGGCGAGCGCCGGGTTTTGGGCTTGCTTGACAGCCTGCCGCTAGCCGTGGACAGTCCCAGCGAGAATCCAGCCGACGATCAAAACAACTCATAAATCAACTGAAATTTCCCCCAGAGGATGTCGATAAATATAAGGAAGGAATAGGAGCGCGCGGCCAATAGGCCTCCCGCCCATTTTACAGGAGGAAAAAAATGATTCACAACACAAGACCGGTACATTCAAGGATAACAACTACTTTCACGCCGAGGACCAACCAGCTGGCCGCCCTGCTTCGGACAATGGTCCGTTCGCTCGGCTTTGTCGGCGGGCTCGGTTTGCTCAACGCCGCTTGCGGTGGAGGGTCTGACGGCCCCACCGGTCTTGAGATCGCCAAAGAAGGGATCGACGCCGGTTCATTCAGCACTTTCGACGGGGGACGGGCCGATGCTCTCCCCGATGCCATCGCTCAACCGGAAGCCTCTCAAACAGACGCCGTCTCCGAAGAAGTCAAACAAGACCCGCCGGTCGGCATCCTCGCCCAGTCCGGCTGGCTCTATGTCCCGGCCGAGCAGATCGGCAAAACGGTTTTTGTGACCGCCAACTTCGCTCTCCAGGCCCCAGACGGCACCCCAATGATCATCCCTGGGATCCAGAACGCCAAAAAAGTCGTGGTTGAATTTGTCACCGACTCGACCGAACTCCCAAATCTTTACGACGACCCGATGCGGGCGCCAAACGCCGCTTATCCCTGCGTTCCCGGAGTCTGCAACCTGGCGCTCGACGGCAGCGGCCAATATTTGATAAAATCGGTCCCGGCCAATGAGCTTGGCGATATTATCACTCCATTATATTTAACGATGTTCAAAGCGGTTTCCAAGATCTCCAACAACGGCCAGGCCGTGGCGCCGCAGGAATCCCCTTTCGACCTGGAAACTTCTCCCAACATGGTCGGATCAGCGTGCGAACTGCCGGCTGAACTGACCAACATGGAAGCCGGGACCGCCTATTCCGCGCCGGCCTCTGTTGTGCTCAACCCCGACTTTTATCTTTCCGGCTCCATGCAGTGGGAAGGAGAGGCCCAGTTCGGCGTCAATACCGAGGGGGTCGCCTACTCCGGATATGGTTTTAACGTAAAATTCATTGTAAGGGTGGTGGAGTAAAAACATGAAAAGCATCAAAAAAGCGGTCTGGACAATTTTCTTGATTTTCGGCTTGGTCACGCTAGGCAGTGCCTTTGCCGCGGCCGACGCCGTCATTATCCCGTCCAAGAGCGCGGTCAATCCGATCCACCAGACCCTCTACGTTCCAGACAACACGACTTCACCCGCCCGGATCAGGGTCTATTCTTATAACGGCTCAAGCTGGAACACCACCCCGACCAATATCACTCCAGCCGGGATATTGACCACCGCCAAGATCTACGGCCTGACCGTTTCTGAAGACGGCTCTTCCCTTTTTGTTTCGATCAACGACCTGCGCCAATCGCGCGTCAGGATATACGCCCTTACCAGTGGCACACCCGGCACTTACCAGGACGCCACCTGGGCCAGAGACGGCTCCGGCAACCTGACCGAAGGGGATGCCTCGATCGCCGGTATGGCGGTCCAGGGAGACATGCTCTATGTCGCCGACATGAACCTCGGCAGGATCCACTATTTTAAGAAAACTAACGGGACCTGGGCCCATAATGGCGACATTACCGGCGGCCTTTCAGTTTTGGGCCCGTATTTCGACGTCGCCGTTTCCGCTCCCGAAGCCAACGGCAATTACTCGATCTTTGTCACTAGAAAAAGCAACACATCAGCAAAAGAGCTTTTGGTTTACCGCTATGAGAGCGGCGCGGTCGTCAATACGCTCAAGACCTCTTTCGACCTGCAGGTCCCAACCTATCTTAAAATCGCCGGCGGCAAGCTCTGCATCGCCCTCAACGGGACAGACGGCGATGTCAAGATCTATACCATTAGCTCCACTTCCCCTTACCTGACCGAAAAAGCGACGATCTCCAACCCATCGGGGGTCACCGCCAACTACGGCTGGAACGGGCTCGATGTCACGCCCGATAACAGTTACCTTTATTATATCCAGGCCCAGAACGCCAATGAAACATCAACCAAGATGTATAAAGTTTACCTGCCAAGCGCCAATGGCGCGATCACCGCGCTCAACGTCAACAGCTACACGACCACCAGCAAGTATGACGGCCTGGCGATCTCTCCCGACCGCCTCCGGCTCGCCACCTCCTACAGCGGCGACGGCACCATCAAACAGTTTGACCTTAACGGCGATCTGGGGAATAGCGGAGCGATCGCCCCTGTCGTCACTTCCATCACGCCGACCTCCGCCAACTGGGGGGAATCAAAAGCAGTGGTGATCAAAGGGGAACACTTCCTGGCTACTACCACTGTTTTTCTGGTAAACGGCACCGAACATCAAATCTCGGCGCCTGTGGTTGTTTCTCCAACCACCATCAACGCAACGATTGACACAAATTTATTTGTCAATGAAACCAAGACCTATGCTCTGCGGCTCAAGAACGGGACTTCGCAGAACGATCTGCTTAGCGCTTTCACTATTAATAAGACCAACCAGGCCCCTATCGCTCCAACCGCCTCTGGTTTAAGCCAAAAGGTCGGCGGCCAAACGCTGGCTTTCGGCGGAAAGACCAACGCGGCATCAATCACCTTTGGGATGAAAATGTCCGATCCCAACAATCCGGACACCCTGACCCCGCAGACCAATATTGGCGGGGGAAGCTGGGTTTCCGGAACAGCGGTCTCTTACACCGGCACTGAAGTTAACGGCTCGGTAACCGTTGATATTAGCGGTTATGCCGATGGAAGCTACAACTGGAGCGCCCGGGTCAAAGACGCGGCCAATACCTACAGCAGCGCGACAGCCCCTACTTCCAACCCTGACTTTATCATCGACCGGACGCCGCCCAAGGTCAGCTCCACCACCCCGGCCGAAGGGAGCGCCACCGCCGCCCCCAGCACCACCATTAAAATAGTTTTCAACGAAGCGATGAAGACCTCGGTTTTCAACGGCGCCGCCGCCGTAGTCAAGATCGGCACCACCGTCATCGCGCACACCGAAAGCTACGACAACGCGACCAACACTTTGACCATCACCCCAAGCTCGCCCGGCCTCCCGCCCGGCTCCGCGGTTAAAGTTTCGCTCTACAACAACAGCCAAAACCAGGCGATCGCCGACATCACCGGCAACACTCTTGACGGCGACAAAGACGGGGTCAGCGAAGGGTACCCGACCGACGAGTTCAAGCTGAACTTCACTGTCGCCGGGACCAATTCCGCCCCGAATGCTTTCGACAAGATCTCTCCAACCAACGCGTCGATCCTTTACACCCTCTCCCCGACCCTGACCTGGGAAAACAATGGGGACCCTGACGCCGGAGATTATATCGATCACTATATCGTGACGATCAAGAACAACAATACTCAAGTCACCACCGATTACACGGTGGCGGGAACCGAATCATCTTTCCCCACGCCGCTTCTTTCGGTTTCAAACACCTACTCCTGGCATGTGGCCGCTTTCGATAAATGGGGAGCCTCTTATGACTCGCAACCGTGGTGGTATTTCTCAATCCTTCCGGTCCCGACCCCGACTATTGACGCCAACGGGGTCAACCCGAATTCGGGCGAGCGGGGCCAAACGCTTAACGTGGAGATCACCGGGACCGGCTTCTACGACCAGACCGCGGTCTCCTTCAGCGGGACCGGCATCACCGTAAATTCAACCACCTATAACAGCGCGACAAAGGTCACGGCCAATATTTCAATCTCCAGTAGCGCCGCTCTCGGAGCTGGTGACGTGACCGTCACCAACCCGGGCAAAACACCGGCGACCCTGTCCGGCGCCTTTACCGTCACCGACCTGGTACCGACCCCGACCATCGACTTTAACGGGGTCAATCCAAATTCCGGTCAGCAGGGCCAAACGCTCAACGTAATTATTACCGGAACCGGATTTATCAGTTCAACCGATGTCGTTTTTAGCGGAATGATCAAAGACATCGATGTTAACTCGATCACGGTCAACAGCGCGACCCAGCTTACCGCCAATATCAGCATTATGGGAACGGCGGCCACTACTTTCCGGAACGTCACGGTCACCAACCCTGGTAAAACACCGGCGACCCTGGTCAATGGGTTCAAGGTTGAACCGGCGACCCTGGCGCCAACCATCAAGAGCATCACACCAGACAGCGCCCTGCAAGGGGAGACCGTTAAAGTCACAATTATTGGCGACAACTTTGAGCCGGGAGCGACCGTCCGTTTGACCAGGCTTTTCCAAACCCCGATCAATGGAGGCAAGCTCATTTTTGTTTCCAACAAAGAGATTACCTGTGAGTTCCCGATCCCGGCTCTCGCCTCAACCGGACAATGGAATGTTGAGATCATTCAAGGGACCGATAGCGCGGTTTTGACTAATGGTTTTACTATTATTTCATCTTCAACGATCGTCCCGACCGTCACCTCGATCGACCCCAACAACGGGGTCCAGGGAGAAACGGTCAACATCGTCAACGTCGTCGGGACAAACTTTGTGACCGGCGCGACCGTTAAGCTCTCGTTGAGCGGCCAGCCCGACATCAACGCGACCAATGTTACCGTATTCGACAGCTCGCACATCACTTGCCGCTTCCCTCTGCCGCTCGGGGCAATGCTCGGCAAGTGGGACGTCACCGTCACCAACCCAAGCACCCTCTCCGGCACCCTACTGCAGGGTTTTGAGATCTTCGCGGCGCCGGGAACCGCTCCGGTCATCACCAGCATCACGCCTAACACCGGCAAACTGGGAGAGACCGTCGCCATTACCAATCTGGCCGGATCAAACTTCCTGAATGGCGCGACCGTTAAGATCGCCAAGACCGGTGAAACACCGATTGACGCGACCGGGGTCACCGTGATCAGCTCAAACCAGATCACCTGCTTCATTCCGCTTGCCGCGACTACCGTAACCGGCTCCTGGACCGTCATGGTCACCAATCCGGACACCCAGACCGGACAACTGACCGACGGGTTTAGCGTTACGTCGAGCGAAACCGACCCGGTCACCATTATTAATATTACCCGAGACGGTGACTCGCCCGGTTCGGGAATCACTATAACCTGGACTACTGATCCTGCTAATATCGGAGTTGATGTTTACGCACTGACCTGCGCTATCGATCAACCATCAGCCAGCTACACATCGTACTTCACTACCGAAGCGACTAAGTGGAGCAAGGTCGCCGACAATCTGACCAGCGGAACATACCAGATCCCGAATTTAGTCGGGACCGGCAACGCGATTTACTATAAGCTGATCGCTCACAACGCGACCCTGCAAGACAGCGACCTGCTGGCCAATGTTGTTGGAAAATTCGATCTGATCGTCGGACCGTCCGACACGCAACCAGACAAGTTCTTTGTTTCCCTGCCACTTGAGCCGATCGCTCCCAAAACCAATTCGGTCACCGATCTTTTCGGCAGCCAGGTTGGCGAGGGAGATGGGCTCTTGATCTTCAACATGAACAAAGACGTTACCTATGGCTCGCTCTATCAAGGCGGCGTTTGGGCCGCATTCCCGGGCGTACCAGCGATCAACAATTTGGCCGCCGGCCGGGCCTACGGATTCTTGACGCTGGCTGAAAAATACATCACCATTGTCGGTAAAGTGCCAACCGCGCCGACCAACGATCTGTCGCTGGCAGGTGGCTGGGACAGTGTTAAAGACCAGGCAGCGATTGCCGAATGGATTGGTAATGCTTATCCGACACCGATAAATATGGCTGTGTCCGGTTTGACCAGCGCCACTTCCATTGGCGATTCCCCTCTCAACGGCGGAACCGCATACCAGTTCAATGCCAACGCCGATCTGATGAACGGGGTTGACGGAATGGCGGTCAACACGACCGGTGGCTGGGTCAACGCGACGCTTAGCGCACCGGCCATGCTGCAGCTTGTCCCGGGTAAGGGCTATATGCTGAACGAACCGGTTAAACAGTCATTTAACTGGTCCCAGCCTAAGCCCTACTAAAATAGGAGGAATCATTAAATGATCAAAAAAGTGAAGTCTTTTAAAAAATTGTTGCTTACCCTCCTAGCGGTGACACTATTGACTGGGGCGGCTAACGCTTTGGCGGTAACTGTCTCTTGCAACGGCACCAATAGCCCGGCGAACCAAATTTATAACAGCACAGGGATCGGAGGAACGCTCCTTTCTGCCAGCAAATTCGTGCAAATCATTCAGTCCACCGACACTACTCCTGGCGCACCGGACCCAGCAACCGGCATTCCGGCTGGTGATTCAGTAGCATCGACTGGAACCCTAGCTACCGCTGGTAATTTTTCAGCCAGTGTCAACATCACCACTAGCAACCATGTTTACATCCGAGCTTGGGAAACCTGGAACGGAACCGGAACACCAACTGGCAAATATGGCACTTCCGAGTTAAAAAACGTCGGTACGGGTTTTACCTATACATTTAAACCGGCAAGTTTCGCGACCACTATTGACATGCCGGTTCAAGCGACCCTTACTACCATCGCTCCCAACAGCCGCGGCCAGGGAGCACAGAGCCAAAGCCTGACTTTGACCGGTTCCAACTTCCAGAGCGGCGCCACCGTTCAGATCAGCGGCAGCGGGATCACCATTAATTCAACGACCGTCAACACCGCGACCCAGATTACGATCAACGTCAACATTGACACGGCCGCCGCCACTGGCGCCCGCAATGTCACCGTCACCAATCCGAGCGCAGAGGCCAGCAACACGGCCACGTTTACCATTAACGCCGGCCCTTTGGCGACCTCGGCCAATCCGGCCACCGCGGACCAGGGCTTTACCGGCAATGTCGTCCTGACCGGGACCAACTTCCACAGCGGAGCCTGGGCCGCCACCAACGCCGTTTTCAGCGGCAGCGGGATCACCGTCAATTCTGTCACTTTCAATAGCGCGACCCAATTAACCGTCAACGTCGCCATCGCCGCCGGAGCAACCGCCGGCGCGCGGACAGTCACTCTGACCAACCCCGATGACGCCGGTATCTTGACCAGCAGCGCGATTTTAACTATTAATACTGTTTCCACCGCTCCGACCATCACCAGGCTGGAGCAAACCAGCGCCCCCGGTGTGCCGATCACTTCGGCCAGCATCGGCGATGGTATTTCGATTATCGGTTCTAATTTCGGAGCAACTCAAGGAACCAGCACGATCGCGATTAACGGCACCGCTGTTACCGCATTTTACTACTGGAGCGCGGGCAAGATCGATATCGCGGTTCCAACCGGGGCAACTTCCGGCAACGTGGTCGTCACTGTTAATAGCGTCGCCAGTAACGGGCAACCTTTGACGATCAACAGCGCTCCTCCGGCGCTTAGCGTCTCCACCAACAGTCTCCCCAACGGGACCGTCGGTGTCACTTTCAATCAAACCTTGCAAGCGTCCGGCGGCACTGCTCCTTACACCTCATGGGCAATTACTGTTGGTTCATTACCAGCCGGTCTGTCGCTCAACACTTCAACCGGAATGATTTCGGGAACGCCGACCACCGCTCAAACAGCTAACTTCACGGTCCAGGTAACCGATTCAGCCGCCATGACGGCAATCAAGGCGCTCTCGATCGTAATCGATCCGGCGGGGGTTGTAACCAATCCAAACATCTCCGGCATTAACCCGGCGACCGCTTATCTTGGCCAATCCATTATCATTAGCGGCGCTAACTTTGGCGCCAGCAAAGGGGCCAGCACCGTCTCGATCGGCGGCGTCAGCGCTCTCCCCGCCACCTGGAGCGACACTTCAATTTCCGTCGCAGTTCCTTCAGGTGTCGCCAGCGGAGCGGCCCAGGTCGTGGTCTCCGTCGCCGGCAAGACCGGCTCCAGCTCAATTTCAGTCGACACCAGCCGGACCTACCTCGAAGATTTTGAGGGAGGGTGCGTCGGCAACTGGACCATCGATAATAATAGCGACGGCAACCCGGATTCCGGCTACTACGCCTTTGGTACCGGGGTTGACCCAAATAACAGCACCATTACCGCCAACGGCCCGCAAGCCGAAGCGGCCAAAGAAGGGGCCAGGGGGATGAAGATCAAATACTCCTATACCTCTGATTGGGGCGGCGGCTGGGGAGCGGCTCTCGCTAACCAAATCAACCTCTCCAGCGCGGACAAGATCAATCTCTACGTCAAATGGGACGGCTCCAGCAACGACGTGAAAATCGGCCTCAAAGATGCCGACGGAACTTCGTTTGCCGCTTCCGTCACCAACGCAACCCTGGCCGCCCTTTCGGGATACGGACAGGTTAGCCTTGACAAATCAAGCTTTGCTTACGACAAAGACGGCAGTGACACCGGCGCCGACGCCAGCTTCGACTGGACCAAGGTCGGAAGCTACAACCTTGTTTACACAACCAAGGGGACAACCGCCAACTATCAATATATCGACAGCATTTTCGCGTCGACCGGGAGCACCCCGCCGCCGCCTCCACCTCCGCCAACCGGGGACGAGCCGGTCATCACCGCGATCGATCCTGTCATCGGCCCGGCCGGGACCAAGATGACGATCACCGGTTACAACTTTAGGGACAAAGATACCAGCACCACCCGGAAGGTCCAATTTATCTCGGCCGCCAACGTCATCGTTGAAGCATCAATTATCAGCTGGGAAAGCACCCGGATCGTCCTGACCGTCCCTGCCGCTCTGGGGACCGGAGCCTACGACGTCAAAGTCCTGGTTGAGTTCCCGTCAGCCTCTGACCCGAGCATTATCCGGTCGTTCTATTCCAACCCGGCCGCCTTCACCGTCACCGCAACCGCTCCCCCTCCGGGAACGATCATCGCCTACCCGACACCGTTCAATCCAAACAGCGGCAACCCGCTCAAGGTTGAGTTCGACCCGGGAAGCGCGACCAACATTGGGGTCTACCTGTTCGACATGACCGCCAAACTGGTCAAACGGGACAACATCTCCGTCGGCCAGTTTACCTGGGACGGCAGAGACACCTACGGCATGCCGGTCGGGGACGGGGTCTTCCTGGTCCGGATAGTCAACAACGAGAATCAGAGCCTGATCGCCAAAGGCAAAATCCTCGTCGTCAAGAAGTAAAGGAGAAGCCATGAAATTCTTTACCAAACTTGACGATATATATACGAGGGGGAAAAGCCAAATGCTAAACATCAAATTGTCGCGTGCTTGTGTCGCTTTCTTATTGCTTACAGCTTTAAGCTTACAGCTTGTTAGCCCTGCCTTCGCCTCCGGCTACCTCGCTGACCCAATGAGCATCGGCGTCGGCGCCCGCTCTATGGGGATGGGGAAAGCGTATGTCGGTATGGCTGAAGACGGGGACGCGATTTTTACCAACCCGGCCGGGATCGCCGGCATCAGCTCCGCCAAGCTCTCCAGCATGTACACCAACCTGATGGGGGACGTTAATTACACCGTCCTCGGCGGCGCCTTTCCTTATGGCGACAAGTCGGCCATCGGGATCGGGCTGGTCAGCTCACGCGTGGCCGATATTACCCTGCGCGACGATACCGGAGCGATCACCGGCTCCAACCTGACCTGGGGGAGCCACGTTTTGTTCGTTTCTTACGGCACCTATTTAAGCGAACTGCCGCTCAATTTGAATTTGGGCAAAGATGTCGCTGTCGGAGCCAATCTCAAGTATTATAATGTCGGCGGCTCCGGGCTCGACGGGTCCGGCTCCGGTTTTGACGCCGATCTCTCGGCCCTTTATCCGGCCAATGAATACGCAACCCTCGGCGTCACCCTGCAGAACGCCCTGCCGGCCAGCATCGGGGCCAAGATCACCAAGTCTGGGAGCGATTACGACTCTATCCCGTCAACCCTTAAGGTCGGCGCCAAAGTCGCCCTGATGGATAAAGAAGGGAAAGGGCTGTTTACCAACAACAGCCGCAAGCTTTACACCAATGTCGATTACGATTATTATCCGACCAGGACCAGCGTCCCCGGAACTCTTCACGCCGGAATCGAGTTCTGGCCGACCGAAAACCTGGCCCTGCGGGCCGGTTCCGACAGTTCCGACCTGACCCTGGGGGTCGGTGTCCGGGCTTCCGGCGTCGCTTTCGACTATGCTTATCATCCTTACAGCGGGATCACCGAAAACACCTCCCACTATTTCTCGATCAGCTACGTCGGCGACCCGACCAAACGGACCCTCCAGATCTCGGTCGACTCGCCGGCCGACAAAGCGGTCATTTATGACGACAACATAAAGGTCTCCGGCAAGGTCAATTTCACCGAAGGGGAAATCGGCCCCACCATCAAAGACGTGACCATTAAGGTCAATGGGGTCAATGCCCAGGTCATGCCTGACGGCTCCTTTACCGCCAACTCTCCGGTCAACAAATACGGCAAGAAACTGATCGTCGTGGAGGCAACCACTCCCGCCGGCGACGGCACGGTCAAAGAACTGCGGCTCGTCCGCCTGACTTCGTTTGCCGACGTTCCTGAAGGGTACTGGGCCAAGATGCCGATCGAAAACAACGCCACCGTCGGTCTGGTCCAGGGTTATCCGGACGGCAACTTCAAGCCGGCCAGCGCCCTGACCCGGGCCGAGCTCGCCACCCTGCTTGTCAGGGCCAGGGGGATAGAACCCTCCGCCGGCCGCGCCCGCCAGGTCTTCAAAGACGTCAAGCCTGATTTTTGGGGAGCCAAGTACGTTGAGATCGCCCAGCGCGAAGGACTGATCAAGGGTTACCCGGACAAGACCTTCCGACCCAACAACAAGATCAGCAAAGCGGAAGGGATCGCCGTCCTGGTCCGCTTCGACAAGCTCGCTTTAGCGGAAGTCGACGCCAAACCGTACTGGGACGTCTCCATCCATCATTGGGCGGCCCGCCACATTCAAGCGGCCAAAGACGCCGGGATGCTCAAGTTCGTCGACAACAACAGGCTCGGTCCCAAACAAGTCTTAGTCCGCGCCCAGGCGGTTGACATGCTGGGTAAAACATCTCTGGCGAGTGGCAAGATCAAAGACCTCTACACCTGGGAAAAAGGTTTCCAGAAAGAGTTCACTCCAGAAGATCGGCCAAAGATCAGGGCGTCAGTTTACTAATGCCTGTAGTCTTGATATAATTGTCGACATAAATAGTACCTCCGAGTGCATAATTAGTTTTATTGGATCCAAGTTTACTCGGAGGTAAGATAATGAAAATTAAAAGATTCCTTGGGACCATGTTAGTTGTCGGGTTATCACTGGTCGCTTTTACCGGTATCGCCAATGCCACCGCCGTCACTGTTTCCTGTAGCAACACAAATTCACCAGCCAACCAGATCTATAACAACACCGGCGTCGGCGGGACCCTTTTACCCTCTGGCCGCTACGTGCAACTCATCCAATCAGCCGATAACACCGCAGGAGCGCCAAACAGCTCCACCGGTCTGCCAGCTGGCGATACGGTCATCTCTTCCGGAACACTCTCTGCCGCAGGCAACTTTACCGGCGCCTGCAATATCACTCAAAGTAATTACATCTACATCCGGGCCTGGGACACCTGGAACGGGACCGGTACCCCTTCCGGAAACTATGGAACCTCGATCCCAAGTAGTGTCGGCACCGGTTTTGTTTTTACTTATAAACCTGCCAGCTTCGCGACCACAACCAGCTTATCCACACCCGCCACTCCGGCAGCATTAAGCGGGCTCAACCCGGACAACGGGACCCAAGGGGTCAGCAATCTGGCGGTCATATTAACTGGGACCAATATCCAGAATGGCGCCACCGCCACGTTCAGCGGGACCGGGATCACGATCAATTCAACAACTATCAACAGCGCGACCCAGGCAACGGTTAATATCAGTATCGCGGCCTCAGCCCCCACAGGAGGTCGGACTGTTTCTTTAACCAATCCGGGCGCTTCAGCCAGCAATACCATCGCTTTTACCGTCAACGCTTCCGGCGGGGCCAACCACGCTCCAACGGCCAATGATGTCGCCACCTCAACGCCGACCAACACCGCGGTCATCGTCAACTTTAGCGCCAGCGACCCGGACGGCAATCCCCTGACCTATTCGCTGGTCTCAAGTCCAACCCACGGTAGTTTGGGCGCTATCAGCGGCAACCAGGTCACCTACACGCCGACTGCCGGCTACACCGGCTCCGACAGCTTCACCTACCGGGCTAATGACGGAACAGCCTACTCCAACGTCGCGACGGTCAACATTACCGTTGGCTCGGCAACGCCGCCGATCCCGCCAACTCCGGGAACTTCACCGGTCATTACCAACATCTATCGCTTAGGCTCCCTGGCGACCGATCCCAACAGGGCGATGGGCCCCGCGGGGGTCAGGATCATCGTGGAAGGGACCGGCTTCCGCGACAGCGCGACCAGCGCCAGCCGCGCCCTTGAGTTCACGTCGCTGACCACCTCCTCTCTGACCGAAGGGGTCATTATTAACTGGACCGACACGACCATTGAAGCGATCCTGCCGGCCGGCCTGTCAGCCGGGCTCTACGCCGTGGACGTCAAGGTCTCCGCCCCGTCGGCGGCCGATCCATCGATCATTACCACCTATGTTTCGACCCCGGCCAACTTCCAGGTCACTTCTTCGGCGGCCGGAGATATCGCTCAGATCTTCCCCAACCCATTCAACCCGCTGACCGAGCAGGTCAATATTGTCGTCAGCAATACCGGCGGCGCCTCCCGCCTCGGCTATTACATTTACGATATGGCTGCCCAGCTGGTTTACAAAACGACTTCCGGCACCAGCCAAATCGCCTGGAACGGGATCGACCAATGGGGCCAGCAGGTAGCAGACGGCGCTTATCTCTTGCGGGTTGTCAACGAAGATACCAAGAGCTTGCTCGCCAAGGGTAAGATCCTCGCGGTGAAACGGTAATGGAGGGGCAAATGGAGAATATCATGAAAAACATTAAAAACATCCGGTTACTGACAACGGTTTTTGCTTTATTGCTTACAGCTTACAGCTTACAGCTTATTTCCCCTGCCCACGCCTCCAGCTACATCGCCGAACCGACCGGCATCGCCGTCGGGGCCAGGGCCTTGAGCCTGGGCCGCGCTTATGTCGGTATCGCCGAGAACGGCGAAGCGGTCTTCGCCAACCCGGCCGGCATCGCCCTGATCACCGGTCCCAAGGTCAGCGCCATGTATTCGTCCGTCATGGGGGACGTGGGCTACAGCGTCTTGAGCGGCGCCTATCCGATCAACGATAAAGCGGCCCTGGGCCTCGGTTTTGCCAGCGCCAGGCTCTCGGGCATTCCCATTACCGATTCGACCGGCAATGTCCTCGGAACCGGGGGCTGGGGGAACCATGTCCTAACCCTCTCCTACGGCACCTTTTTAAGCGCTTTCAATCCCAACTTTAACAAAGATATCCTGCTCGGCGCCAACCTGAAATATGTCAGCGTTGGCGGCGAAGGAACCACCGTTTCGACCGTCGGCGGGACGGCTCTCAACGCCGATCTTGGGGTCTTATTTCCGGTCAATAACCAGATCATGCTCGGGGGTGTTTTTCAGAATATCCTCGTTGGCAGTAAGCTCAACACCAGCGGCGGCTCAACCGACGACACTCTCGCCCCGGTTCTGAAGCTCGGTTCGCGCTTCAACCTGATCGGCGAAAGCGACAAGGCTTTCTTCAGCCATGCCACCCGCAAGCTCTACCTCTCCGTTGACGGCGATATCAACTTAAGCAGTAAAAAACCGTCCGCGCTTTACGCCGGTCTCGAGTTTTGGCCGGTCGAGAGCCTCGCCCTGCGCGCCGGCGCCGACAACGGCGACCTGACCGCCGGGATCGGCATCCGCTATTCCGGGGTTGAGTTCAACTACGCCTACCACCCCTATTCCGAGATCAGCGAGAACACCACTCATTACTTTTCGTTCGGTTACCTCGGCGAGGACAAAAAGCGGGAATATAACGTCCTGATCGAAAGCCCGGCCGACAAATCGATCGTCTATTCCGATAACGTCGCGGTCACCGGACGGATCGAAGGGTTCACCTCCTCCGACGCCGCCAAAAACCTGACCGTCAAGGTCAACGACATCAACGCGGTTGTCTCCCCGGACGGTAAATTCCAGGTCAATGTCCCGGTCAACCAGTACGGCAAAAAGCTTTTGGTTGTCAAAGCTTACGATACCGAAGGAAATGCCGGGGCCAAAGACCTGCGGATCGTCCGCCTGACCTCGTTTGCCGACGTTCCCGAAGGGTACTGGGCCAAGATGCCGATCGAAAACAACGCCACCGTTGGGCTGGTCCAGGGATATCCTGACGGAAACTTCAAGCCGGAGAGGCCGCTCACCCGGGCCGAACTTGCCACCCTGTTGGTCAGAGCCAAAGGGATTGACGTCAAGGACGATCGGGCCCGCCAGGTCTTCAAAGACGTCAAATCAGATTTCTGGGCCGCCAAGTACATTGAGATTGCTCAGCGCGAAGGGCTGGTCAAAGGTTACCCGGACAAGAGTTTCCGCCCCAATAACAAGATCAGCAAAGCTGAAGGGATCGCGGTTTTGGTCCGCTTCGACAAGCTCCCGCTGGCTGAAGCCAACGCCAAGCCATACTGGGACGTCCCCGCCTACCACTGGGCCGCCCGCTACATTGAAGCGGCCAAGTCGGCCGGGATGCTCAACTTTGTTTCCGACAACCGTTTCAACCCGAAACAAGCGATGCTCCGCTCCCAAACTGTTGAAGTTCTTGGCAAAACTTCGCTGGCCGGCGCCAAGATCAAAGACCTGTATGAGTGGGAGAAAGGCTTTGCCCCATCAACCATCCAGGAGCGCCCGACGCTGAAGGCATCATTATATTAAGCTTTAAGCTTAAAGCTGTAAGCTAAAAAAAATAAAAGCCCCGGGTAAACCTGGGGCTTTTTTGTTGTCTTTGTCCCACTCTCTGTCCCGCCCTTGCCCGAGCCCTTTGTCCCGCCTTTACTTCCGCCCTTTCCCCAAATAGCCTGAAATTTTTCCCATGATCCCCCGATAGATACTTGGTAGTTAATTAATATCTTTCAGGAGGAAAAACAATGTCTATTAGAACAAGTTCAATTGCTAATCACGCCCGGGTTGTTAATTTTGTCCGTCGGTTCGCCGCTCCGGCCCTTCTTCTGGCGGCTCAAACCGGCTGCGGCGAAAAATCAGCCGCGCCGATCGACGCCAGGTGCGTCAATTTGCCGGCCACATCAGCCTGCTCAACCGCCGCCGCGCCGGCCGCGCCAACGGTAAGCGAGACCATTATCGTGACCAAACTGGATGGAATTAAAGACCTTGTTCCAACCCTAAACACACCGCTCACCATTGGCCGACCAACCAGCCTGATTTTCTCTTTCCCTCAAGGGACCCAGGTTCCAACCGATTTTAGATTTTCCGCCCGGCTAATCGCCGCCGACGGCACCTCACCGCTCCCATTGTTTGACCAGAACGTCGGCATATCCGGCAACACCATCACCATCCCTAATGTCACCCTTGCCGTCCGACCAGGAACTTACACCATCTCATTGATGGCTTACGACAGGAACAGCAATCTGGACAAGATCTATTCCTTGAACGATATTAAACTGGAAGCAGCGGCAAGCGGAGCACAGCCAACCAGCACCAGCACCGTTCGTCCTCCGGTACCGACTTCAACGGGGGCTAAACCGCCCGTCACGACAGCCGACCCATGTGCCGGAAAAACTGGCGTATTTCTGTCAGCTTGCAAAAAAGCCCAAGGAAAATAAGTTAATTGAAATTTTCCTTAAAATCCATCGATATATATAGGGGAGAATAGAATATGAGCTATACGTCAATAATTAATCGAGTGTCCCGAAGAATAGCCCCGATCGCTTTGTCGGCCGCCGCTCTGCTTGGCGCCTGCAACAAAGCCGCTCCCAAGAAACACGTTTCCGGACAGCTCCCCAATAGCTCTTACGCCCATATAATGGAAAGCCGCGATCTGCTGGCCCAATCAATCTGCGGCGCGAAGGCAACCGATGGGACAACCATCGCCACAGTTCCCAACAACCCACTACTTAACACGATCCTCTCCGTCAACGGCAAACAGGTGACTTTAGCCGAGGTCGTCGCCGAGTTTGTCATTCGGGAAAGCGACCAGCGGGCCAAATTTATCGCCTTAACACCGGGCAAGCAAGCCGAAGCCATTAAAGCGGTCGCCTCAAGAATTGATCCTAACAGCGGGATCCTCGCCAAGCTTTCTCCCGAATCCCTTGCCCTGCTCACTCGCTATTGCGAAACCGGCGGGCGCCCAACGCCAACCGGCTTGATCCCTCACGTTGAAGTTGGCATTACCGACCAAATGATCGAAGAGGCCATTAGCGGCGGCGCGCCGCTGGCCGCGTCGACATCAACGGCAACGGCCCAGCTTGGACTGCGGAGTTGCGACGCCAACATCCCCTGCTCGACCAACAATATTACGCCTGGGCAAAAAATCACCGTCACCCTTATTCTTAATGGCAAGGATCTCCCGATAAGTATTAACGATTATCTCCTTAACATCGGCAACAGCGGATTGGTCGGCATCATTAAAACAATTGAATCTCATAATGCCGGATATACGGTCCCAGGCACCGGCCGCACCTTGGCGGCTGACGGGACCGTTTTTACGATCGAATTCACGGCTGACACAAACGTCCGGGAGCCCATCCTCCGAGCTCTCAAACTCTACGTCAAACAGCAAAACAACCAAATTGCGGTTGCCGACCAGTCGGCCTTTATCAGGGTGCTTCTTCCCAGCGCCCCCGTGGCAACAGCAACTGTCGCACCACCAACGGCAACAACTCCGCCCCCCCCACCGGCTAAGACCGCGCCACCCGCCACGACAACCGACCCATGTGCCGGAAAAACTGGCGTATTCCTGTCAGCTTGCAAAAGAAACCAAAGGTAAAAGGAGAAAAAAATGACTACACCGTTAGAAAGGGCCCAGATAAAATCAAGTTTATATTTAATGGACGTGGTCGGCTACATTGCTAAATCAATGACCGATCTTAACTCGGAATGCGGCGGCACAACCGGCGCCAATTGCGACAACGTCTGGAACGGCGATGATCCGGCGGCCACTAACATCCCAACATTTCTAAACCCTCATCGGCGGGAATTACGGACCATTTTCCCTGATCTGCCGGTCAATCCAACCCAAGACGACATCGAAAGGGTCATTCTTAACAGATCGAACACCAACAGCGATCTAAACGATGCTGTCACGAAAATAGAGGCCTCCAGCTTGCCGGTAAGGACCAAGGCGAAATTGACCGCCGCTCTGCATCTGATTGACGTGGTCGGTTACATCGCCACCGCGATGACCAATTTACCGCAAGAGAGGGAATGCGGCGATTCTTCAGTTAATGGCAAATGCGATGAAATTTGGAACGGCGATGATCCAGCCCAAAATGTCCCGGGAAGGATTAATCCAAACGCCTTAACTGTTAGGGCCCTGTTTGAAAAAGCAAGGACCTATCAGCAAGACCAGCTCCCCGATGGCATTGAGAAAGAATACCTAACCGATCCCGCCGGGACCCGCGACCTGGAAGGGGCCCTCTGCATCGTCGATAGCGCCAGATCGACCTGCCTTACTTTTGACGGCGTCACTCCGGGAGATATTAGGCCGGGGATCGCTAAAACTTTTAGAGTGAACGGGGCGACAAATGTACCGGAAGGATCAATAGTCCAAATTCTGAACGGCGACACCATTGAAGTCGACAACATTCCACTAAATAATCTTTCATTTTCCGTTACCCTGCCAGCTACCGCGCCATTGGGCAAACGAACGGTCAGGATCATCAGCCGCGACACCTATTTTGTCGCGACCAAAGTTGACGCGATTGAGGTCAAATCGCCTGTTTCCGCCTTTTCCGTCAATCCTGCCTCGGTTCCCGCTGACGGAGCCTCTCACAATTTTACATTAACCAGCACAGCGGCTGGAGAAGATCTGCGCCCGGTACGCAAAGTTCGGATCACCGGCAAAGACGGCACCGTCCTGGCCGAGGTTTCGGTCACACCCGCGATGATCTCCTCCGGTAATCGGACCATCACTGTCCCAACGGTTATGCCGCGCGACTTAAGCAAATACACCAACCCCAGCGCCAATAACTATGGCGCCACGATCACTCTGATAGGGGAAGGAGACCGAGTTCTTTCATCTAATACTTTAGGCGTCACTCGGGTCGCGGTCAGCACAGGGCTCCCTTCCTGGCGGCGATATATTGGGACCGAAGATACCCCGGGAATGGTCAACCCAAGCCTTAAACTAAACCTTGGCACTGTCCCCGGAGACAGCGCTCCGGTCACCCTTGGCTCCTATTCCAACTTTGGTCTCGCCCCGGTCGCTCTGGTCCGCGTGGTCGGACCCAACGGGATCATCGAAAGCCCGCGCCTGGAAATTGTCGCCCCTCTTCAGGGGACCTTCGCCACCGATTTTGACGGCAACCGCTTTACCGACGCCGGCGCCGGAATCGGCATCCGCTACGCTATATTCCGCGGCTTACAGCCGGGAGCCTACGTTCTGGCCAGCGGGCGCAAAACTCACGCCGAAGACTCAACCCGCCAGTTCCCGACTGGCGACGCGACCAACGCCACTTTTGGCCTCGCCTCCAGCGGCTTTATTGGCGACCGGGCGAGCTACGGGCTCTTCCTGGAACTCGATCGCGGAGCTTTTACTCTAAACGATATCGAAGCTTACGGCGGCAATTACGATGGGACCCGCAGAGTTGTCCGAGCCGGCGGCCAGTTCCAATTCAATCCGGTCGGCCAGTTGCGCGTGACCGCGAGCGGGGCGTTTGCCCTTTGGGGTGAGCAATCTGCCCCCGACACCCTGGCTGGACAAGACTACTATGAAAGAATTGGCGCTCAAGCATTTGGTTTAAGAGGAGATTTCCCGAGCCACGCCTGGAAACCATACGCCCTGCTCAACATTGGGCGCGAAACCCTGGGAGACGGCGACTACGCGTGGAACACGGTCGCACTGACCAGTTTTAGCGTCGGAGGTCTTTTCTCATTGGGACGACCGGAAATTTGGGCCGGTCATTTCACGCCAAATCATTATGTTGACGAAAGCAGAAATTTCCTGCAACTCTCGTATTTCCCTGAATTCGGCGAAAGCCTGCCGGTCCTAGCGCCGCTAGGAGCTCATCTGCAGATCGCCGACAATGGTGGAGGAGTGACCGGAATGCTCACCTACGATCTGGTCAGAGGGGCGACCTCCTTGTTCTATGGAAGAGAAGTCTACAAAGGACAGAGCCGGGTAGGACCATATTCCGCTCCGCTTCTGCCAATGGGAACACCGGCCAGGTACCTGACGCCAAACAGCGCCTTGCCATCATTCCAGCGGCCGCTTAACGTCCGCGGAGCCAGTGTCCCGGCCAGCATTGACGCGTCAGTCAGAGTCGGCACCCCTGCCGCCACTGCGCCTGAAAAAAAAAGCCAGTAGATAGGCCGGCTCCCGCGCCAATCAGCACAAGCGCCCCGGTTAGCCCACTGCCGCCGCGGCCGACCATGCCGCTGGCTATAGCCATTGACCAGAAAGTCAAGTATGTTAACGGCACCGGCCAAGAAGAGACTGTTTTCACTATCGCCAGCCGCCCTGGTGAAGAGTTCCTTCGCCTTCGTTTTGCCGGCAGTGACAGACCTCATTTTTACCCTATTACCCAGCGCAATGTCGGCGCCAATGCCGACGCGGTTGATGTTGACATCAACCAGCCGATCGATGCCGGCTTAGCGACACAAGATGACGGGCCAGTCCTCATCACCCCTCTCCCTGGCCAAAGCTCTACACAAGAAGTCGGCTACGTCAGTGACCGCCGTAAAAGAGAACGGGCCATTAACTTAGTCAGACAGGCATTAAGCAGGCTGGCCGGCCGTGGCAATTTAGAGTTGAAGATCGATGTCAACAGAGATGGAAGGTTAACCCTGAAATCGGCAACCATCCCTCACGGCAGTCGATGGCGTAACGAAGACGGTTCGGAAACGATCCCAACGGCGGAAATCTCAAGATTGCTGAATACAATAACTTTTCCCGAGGATTTGAGAGGAAACGCGGCAAACCCGGTCATTACGTTTACCGTGTCAATCACCAAGATCGTCCAATAATTATGCGGGGCAAGGGCATCAGCCGAACGGCTTGTTCCTGCGTTTGATTTACCGCCGCCGCAGGGCGGCAAAGGTAGTTTCGTATCGGTTAGAAGCGTTCCAGACGAGAAAACTGTCAACCCCCAGTTCTTTGGCCGCCCTAACCTGTTCCAAGATGTAGTTTGGCCCATAATTGGGAGAACGGAGGTTGAATCCCTGGATCCACGGGACCAGGGTCGTCGCTTCACCGGACAAAATATCCAGCGATTTCTTCACTCCCTGGCTCATGAAATGATAAGGATAGTTTCCCGGGT
Organism: candidate division WOR-1 bacterium RIFOXYB2_FULL_45_9; assembly: GCA_001771575.1. Lineage (GTDB taxonomy): Bacteria > Margulisbacteria > WOR-1 > O2-12-FULL-45-9 > XYB2-FULL-48-7 > XYB2-FULL-45-9. The sequence continues at coordinate 1,022,100 of MEUD01000001.1, forward strand.
TGGCATAACCGTCATAGCCGGCATGAAAATGCGATGGATAGAGCATTGGCGACAGCACATCCAGGTAAGCAGCCATCTTTTTTAAGTCCTGCCCCAGATTTTTTATATCAACCGGCTGCTGCCAGGCGGCGATCCCAAAAATGTCGACCGCCAGAGAAACATTGTAGCGGTTAAGCCGCTTTTTTACTCCCGCTAAAAATTCGCAAATGGTATCGACCCGGCTGACCCCTTCTTTCTTGTGCGGGTAATAAGCGTTTTTGGCCCGCCCTTCAGCCGGGAAGCGGATGTAATCGAACTGGACCTCGTCTACCCCGGAAGCAGCCGCCCGCTCGGCCACCAGCTCATTGTAGAGCCTGACCTCATCGGAGTATGGATCGCCCCACTTCCCCCCCTTTAGATCGCGGTAATAGTCTCCCCCGGGGAGTTTGATCGCCAGGTCCGGCCTGGTCAAGGCCAGGTGATCGTCCTTAAAGACCACCAGCCGGGCAGAGACAATAAAGCCCTGCTCGTGGAGTTTGGCGGTAAGTTCAGAGAGCCAGGGATCGGCAGTCGCGACAGTTTTCTCGGTCAACCCTCTCTTTTTGAGCAATTCCAGAAGGGGCGGGGTCAGGGCAAATTTAGCATCTACCACGATCGTATTGAGCCCGCAAGCTTTGGCCTGGGCAAGCAAGTGATCGAGCATTTTTGGGGTCCGTGCGACATACCAGGTAATATATATCCCTTTGTCGGATTTCTTTTTGACCTTCAGCGGGAGGTCGGGGTGGTCGCTACTCACCGCCGCTCTCTGAAACAATAAGGGAAAAAGCAACAGCAGAGAGATGGCAACGACCGCGCAGACGGCGTACACATACTTCTTCATGCCAGTATTGTAGCATGACGGCGCCCCATTGACGCGGCCCCGGTTTCATGAGAAAATTTCCCCGGAGAGTGATAAATAATGGCAAATCCAATTATCATGGTTGTGGACGACGAGGTTGATGTCGCTAACGTTATTTCCGACACTATCAGGGACACCGGCAAATACGAGGTCTTGACCGCCTACTCCGCCAAAGACGCGCTCGACAAACTGAACAAGAACAGGAGCTTTCTCGGCCTTGGCGGAAACAAGATCAGGTTGGTCTTCCTGGACATTAAGATGCCGGAAGTCGACGGTCTTCAGCTCCTGGAAAAGATCCGCAAAGACTACGGCGAAGATATCGGCATCTCGATGCTGACCGCCTGGGAAGACGAGGAAAAATGGGACCGCGCCACCTCCGGCTTTGTCGTCAACTACATCAAGAAACCGTTCAAAGGCGACGAGCTTATCGCTACCGTCGAAAAGTTTTTTGAAGGGAAAGACACCAGCATGGTCCTGAACACCTTTGAAAAGCACATCGAGAAACGGGAAGAGTTTAAGAAGAAGGGATAAGCGGCCTAATCACTAACCCTCACCCAAGTTTGAGATAACGCTAGGGCTTCGTTTAACGCCCTCTCCCAGAGGGAGAGGGTTTCTTCCTGCCCCTAAAACGTCAGCCTGAACGTGCTCCCCTTCCCTACTTCGCTGTCGACGGAAATATCACCGTCATGTTCGCGGATTATCCGATAAACGATCGACAGTCCCAGCCCCACCCCCTCGTGCCTGGTAGAAAAGAATGGGTCAAAAATCTTCTCTCTCAATTCCGGCGGGACCCCTTTGCCGGTATCGCTGACCTCGACCACCACCCGGTTGTTCTCCTGGAAAGTCTTCACCATGATCTTCCCCCCCTGGGGCATCGACTCGATCGCGTTCTGGAAGAGGTTGATAAAAACCTCCTGCAGGGCCTCGGGATCGCCGGAAATTTTGGGGATCTCCATTAGATCTTTTTCCAGCTGGACCTTGCCAAAGGAAATCAGGACCAAAGAGGCTTCGATCATTTCGTTAAGGTCGACCGGCTTCCTCTCTTTCTTCTTCTCTTTGGCCAAGTCGAGCATCCGGTTGACGATGCCGGAGATCCTATCGATATGCCGCAGGGTCAGGTCGCGGAAGTTCTTCAGATATTCCAGGTCACGGGACTGATTGGCCAGCCGCTCCGTTTCTCCGCGGATGACGGTCAGGGGATTCCTGATCTCGTGAGTCACACCGGCGGTCAGGGTTCCGAGCGAGGCGAGCCGCTGTGAGCGCTCCAGTTGGCGCTCCACCGCTTCCAAGTCGGTCCTGATCTTTTCATACGATCGGGTGTGGTCAAGGGCCATGGCCGCCTGGTTGGCCAGGACCTGAAGCAGACGAAGATCTTCGTCGGTGTAGGCGTCTTCAGAGAGCTTGCGCCCCAGGGCGAAAAAGCCGATCAGCCTGCTCTCCAGGATGCAGGGGACGACCAGCGCTGATTCGATCTCCTTGACGTCAAAGAGGGGCCCTCTTTTTTTGATCATTTCCGCGATGAACGGAGAGTCGACAGGCACGGCGCAGGTATTCGGCTGGGGGGCGCAGTCGACCCGATCATAGACCAAATAGCAGGTCGATTTCATTTCCAGCTCCGAAAAGTGCTCGGGGAGATAGATCTTCGGCTCGGAGATCTCGACGACGTTGTAAAAGGTGCTGTAGAGGACCTTGAGGATCTCGGTCAACGACATTTTTTCCCCGACCTTGCTTGTCGCGTCGGAGAGCTCACGGTAATAATTGTATTTCCCCCGGAGGAACAATTTATCCGAGGTCGTCTGGACAAAGATCCGGAGGTTGTGATGGGTTTGGCCGACAAAGATCCCGTAGATCACCGTCAGGCTCAAAAAGACCCAGCCGATATTCGAACCCACGTAAGCCAGGTATCCCCAGACCAGGAGAAGATACATCGTGGCGTGAAGGCCGATCGTTATTATTTCGGCAAAAAACCGGCTGATAACGATCGAGATATCAAGAAGGTGGTGCTTGGTGATCGCGTAAGCGGTAAAAGCGACAAATATTAATGAAAACCATGAGCCCATCCACGCCAAAGAAGCGATTCCCACCAATAAAAGCAGTAAATTTGTAATTACAAAACCAAGCACGGAAATAAACGCTCCAACCAAAAAATAAAAGAGGCGCAGTTTTTCTAAATTGTTGGCGTGAAAATAACTCTGCGCCAAGTTAAACAAAACCAGGCCGATATAAGAGATTATGTAAAAAGCAAAAATGCCATATCCACCACCGGCCAAAGGCGTTCTTGTTCCTTTGTCCAAAATAATCCCTTTTATAATAAATGCCGGATCCACCAATATAGCGACGATTAACAACAAGGGGAGAATCAACAAAAGAGCCTTGCTTGTTTGCGTAAAATACGGCTTACGCTGGGGAAAAACCATAGTAAACATCATCAAAAAAAAGGTCATTAAAATCGCGGCGATATACACATACCAATCGCACCAAAACAATGTCGTTCTTGGAAAAGCATTAATTATTATTGACGCTAATAAATTCCAAGAAGCCAAGAATAATAAAAAATGAAAGAAATAAAGATTGATCAGGCTGTGCGAATTATTAATGACAATAAAACAACCAAGCAATATTTGCGAGAGAACCAGGTAATAACTAGGCAGATAGATTAAATCTAATTTATAAAAAAAGACAAACACGGTGCCAACAACAGCGGCAACAATAAACATAGCCAGCATAAGGCTCAGCAACTGCTTATTGATTTCCGGTTTTAAGGCCATGATCCGGTATTATAACCCGAATTAACGCGGCAATCTATCAAAAATAAAGGTGTGATTCTGCCCGGCGTAAGTATAGTAAGGTTCTCTAACGGAAAACGGATAAGGGGAGGCGCGCCGCGCTCCTTCGATGACCTCTGCCCATTGCCGGACCGACCAGAAATGGGATTCAATTTTGTAACTGTGTCTTAGAACCAGTTGAAAAGGAAGCAGGAGGGCGTAGTTGTAGACGGCGCGCGTGGCATGGCCCGCGAGCGCCAAACCGCCGATCACCTGCCCATAGCGGGAAAAATAACGCTCTTTCATGGCCGCCAAATGTTCCTTGAAAATCGCCGAAGAGCTTGCCGCTTCTTTGGGGTTTGTCATTAAGAAAGAACCGCCGGGCTTTAGCAAACGCATTACTTCAACCAGGGTTTTTTGCGGATCACTGACCAGATAGAACGAATTGTTCGCCAAGATCCCGTCAAATGCCCCATCCGGGAAAGGCAGGGTTGTCCCCATGTCTCTTTGCTGAAACGAAACATTATTCAACCCGCCAAAATCACTCTTTTTACGGGCTCTTTCCAATGCGTAAAGAGAAGTATCAACTCCCAACGCTCCACCATTCGAGCCTAAAAGCCGACCGATTGCTAAGGTTGAATTGCCGGAACCGCAACCTAGGTCAAGATAATAACCTGAAGGCTTAACAACCATCTGCCTAGCCCCTTCCACTAATAAATGCTTATAAGGTTCCGACTGGTTCCGATCGTAAACCTTGAAATAAAGCCGCCAAAAATGCTTATTAAGACTATTAATTATCATCTTTTTAAAGACCACCCAAACATTTTTCGCTTTAGTCGCCCCAAGGCCAATTCAATCATTGTTTTTAATCCAACCCATAATGTATAATACGCGACCATATGGATGCGGCCATTTTCGCCAACCTTTGTTTTAAGCATTTCTCTCAATTGGGCATCTTGTTTTTTTCCAAAAACTACAACCCCAGCTTCTTCTTCATCAATAGCTATTCTTCCACCGTAAGCGTTTGTTTCAATACCGGAATCATCCGCCTTGCCTTGCGATCCTTGTTCAATAATTAATTTTTGCTCTTCGGTCAATTCTTTTCCATTAATTGTTTTTATTAAAGAAAAGTTACTCATCCGGCTAAAATCTTTAATCACTCGTAAACTTTGACTGGTAGCGTAGACTGGAATACCTCTTGTAAGTGCCAGCCAAAACCCTCTAAAAATACCATTCTCATACCAATACTTATACAACAACCTTCTACCAATCTCATTCGTTATTGCAACTTGCAGTTTTTTCCCTCGGGCAACTTCTCTAATCATGGCCGCTGGAATTTTCATGGCAACCACGCGCTTCTTTCCAATGTTTACTTCTATTAGATTAAATGACACAATCCCTAAAATGTCATGTTCATTCCCAGGAAGACCCTCAATCAAAACTGTGTATCGTGGATTAACGGTCCTTTCCATCATTGGTTCGTCTTCAAGAGACAAAGACGCGATCATTTCTTCTTTGGTCTTCCCTTCAGCTATTTTGGTCTTTTCATAAACCGCTAAAACGGTCTCCCTCATCCAACTGAGAAACCCTCTTAAATGGTCTCTTAATTTTGGATAAGGGTATTCAAATATCCTTACTCTTTGACCTTGAATATCTCTAATTTCGCCCTTTTCCAAAACTTCCATTTTTTCTTCCATGGTCAATTGGGGGGCCAGATCGTAACCCGTCCTCTGACTTCCATTCACAACCAGAGAGACCACGCTAAAGCCAACCTGGGTCATTTTAATTTTACGACTCCCGGTGTCTTCTTCTTTGGCGATCGAGCGCTCTTCCGCTTGCCAGACCTCCGTGATCAGCCGCCCGCCGCAGATCTCCGAAATTCGCTGGGCGACCTCCCGCAAGACCATGCTGTGCAGTTTTGAGGCGACGTCCTGGATCCGGTTGTTGGCGGAGATCGGCTCCGCAGTCATCAAGGCGGGATATCTTTCCGCTAAAGCCCGGGCCCTTTCGCTGTCAGGAAGGCGGTTGGAGGCGGTCCAGATCGCCCAGAGGCTGTGCTTCCTCTTCATGACCGGGTCGCCTTCAAAGCGGTGTTCGGCCTGGTCGGAGGTGTAAGGAAAAACACCGTAGACCAATTTTCCGGGATTGTCTTCCGGCAAAACGTAAAACTGGTGGTCGGCCTCGATCGAAGCAAGGTCTGTGATCGCCTCTTCGCCGCGTCCCGCGCCATGCAGGGCCTTTTCCGCCTTCAGATCGACAACCGACAGGGTCCGGCCGTTTTGAACATAGCGGCGCTCCGCCTCGGCGTTTATTTTTCTCAAGTCGATCCATTCACCCTGATAGTGCGAATCAGCCTTGTCGCCGTCGCCGCTGCTGATCGCCAAAGTCGCTTTGCCGCTTTCCTTATCGTAGAGATAGACCCGGGAGTTTCCCCAAAGGATATCCAGGGTCTGCGCCGCCAGATTGACCACTTCATGGAGGGTATAAACCCCCTGAAGGGCCCGGCGGAGGCTCATGACCGAGCCATTGACCTTCATCTGGGTCGTTTTGCTCGAGATCCATTCCACCTGATCGACGATCTCGAACCGCTCGGCCGACTGATCCTCGACCAGACGGACCATATTCTCGCTAAGCAGGTGGTTAAATAAGGCGTGGTGATCGACGGTAAAGCTCCCCATGGAGCAGTAGTTAAAGAATTGTTCGCGGGTAAAGGTCCCATTATCCCGGCGGGTCAGTTCCCTGATGAGCCGGACCATCCTTTTGGCTTCACCGGTCAAATGCCCGGGGGCAGTGTCGCTCTTGCTCAACGGGACCCGGTTGGTCATCTGGACCTGCAAATATTGGTAATTCAACATCTCCGGCCTTTCCGGATTGATCCCGGAAGCGGCCAGAGCGGGCGCAAAACCTGGAGAGAAGCAATCGGTATCGATCAAACGATCGACGATCGAACTGATCAGATGGTAATAAATCCCTGCCGGGAGATATTTCCACCCCGCCCGATCAGGGAAAGTAACCCTGGCGCCGGTTTTTTGGGCGGCTAAACGTTCCCGCCCAAAATCGCAATAAGCTCTGCCGAGAGAGGAAATTTTTGCCATTAAAGAATTCCTTTTTTGTTTTGTGTCGCTTAAGTTATTTAACCGCAGAATTAATTCCGCAGTTAGACAGGCAATTGAGTCTGTGTCCAACTAATTCTCGATAATTAAAGGGGAAAATTTCACTTAAATTGGGAAAAGTGAGTGGCAGGTCAGGTAGCTAAAAGAGGTTCGGTCTTTGAGGATCGAGCTGGGCTTTCTTTTCGTAAACCTTGGCGGTCAATCCAAGACCGGCAAAATGACGCATCGAGAGCTCCGAAACCTCCCCATTTTTAAGCTTATCGCTTAAAAAAGCGTTCCAGCGGAAGACCGAGTCGTCTAAGACCTCCAGGGGAGCGGGGCCGCACTCATCAAGCTCCAGGGCAAAAAAGTAGCGGGCCGACTGGAATAACTGCTCTTCCTGGGCGGCAGTGTCAGCCAGGACCGGGGCGTTCCAGTCCCAGAAGTAAAAATTGACCACTTCAGAGTTCAGCCGCTGAAGGTTGACCGAGATCGCGACCGGATGCCGCGGCAGAATGCTCTGGCGAAAATACCTCAAGACCCCGGTCATGTTCTCAGCCGGCCTGGCCGGGAAATAGAGCCCAATTAAGGCCGGCAAAGAAAGAAGGGCGGGAAGAAGCAGGGCGATCGCTACCCGCTTGACTTTGAGGTCGTATTTCTCGATAAAATAAAAGAACGCGGAGGCGGCGATCATAAAGAGAAACGGAGCGATTATATAAATAAACTGTGGAGCTTTGGTGGGAACGGTCATGGTCGCCAGGATCAAGACCGTCCAGATAAAGGTGTATAGTTTATTGGTTTTCCAGTAATGGAACGCGGTAAACGGCAGGAACAAGGCCGCCACGATCAGCAAGCCGATCCAGGGTGAAAAAGAAAAATTCTCGATGATCGTCCGGGGATAATAAAGCAGGGACGGAACCACTCCAGGGACCGCCTCGCCGCCGGAATAGCGGAAGATCGCCTGCAGAAAAAGGAGAAACTTGCGGGCGAAGGCGGAAGTAAAGAACCAGGTCCCGGCCACGACAAACAGGACGGTGACAAAGATCAGCTTCCGATAAGCCCACCACAAAAAAGCATAGGCCGACCGCTCTCCCTTTTTATTGAGCGCGATCACATCAACAAGGATCGGGCCAAGCTTGGCAAAAGAAACGACGAGAAAAGCCGGGATCATAAAATAAGCGTACAAATAATTGGTATAGATCGATAAACCGACCAGGACCGCAAGAATAACATAATAGGCGGGAGACTTGCGGTCTTCGGTGCTGATGTAGAAGTAATACGCGACCAAAAAGATCAGGGCCCCCAAACCTTCCAGGGTGCTCCTGGTCGCGTAACTTATCATAATCGGAGAAGACAGGGCGAGCCCCACCGCCATAAGACCGATCAGCGAGCCCGATCTGCGGCTAAGCTGAAGCGACGCCTGGTAGATAAAAAAGAGGGTCAGGATATAGATCAAGAAACTCAAAAACCGGGCGGAGGCAAAGCTGACACCGAACAGTAAAAAAGTAAGCGAGAGGAACCAGGAATGAAGGAAAGGCCAAAACATTTGCCGCTGGGTATCGTACCAAAAAGCACCAAAGTCCAAAGCGGTAATATCTTTATAAAGCCAGAGGCCGTAGATCGCGTGCTGGGCTTCTTCTTTGGTAAAAGCGTCGCCAAGCAAAATGCCGTTGATAAAAATAATGGAAAGAAAAACAAAGACCGCCAGGAGCGCGACAAGCAGACCCTTTTGAAAAGATGTAAGCCGCATGTAATGTATTATAAGGTGGTAAACGGCCATGGTCAAGGGCATAATAACTACCAACCTACAACACGCTCATCCGCCGTTGGCGGATTCGCTACAACTAACAACTGATTATTTATAACTACTCATTAGTTGTTGGAGCAGAGCCAAAATGGAGCTGAGGGGAGTCGAACCCCTGTCCGGAAAGGCGATCACGTGAGCCGCTACGAGCGTAGCCCCTATTTTATTCTCGCTTAAGATTTAACCTGGAACGAGGGATTTCTCAAGCCAGCCGCTTAATGTTTCCCCGCTTGGCTAACCGGCGAAGCCGGCGAGTATCCGACATAATTACATCTTGACCCGGCTCTATCGGCGAGGCCGGAAGACGGGCGACTTAAACTAGTTAAGCCGCGACAGCGACGGGGCTAAGCACTGAAGTATTAGTCCAGGCCCAAACCACGCCACTTAATGCTTCTTTAACGTTCGCATTTGAACGGCGCCACCTTGATTTACGAGGTGAGATGACATCCTCGGCTCGCAACTCGCGCGACCACAACTCCCCGTCAAAACCCTTACAGCCCCTACTCGAAACTTCGCCCTTTGATGGTTTCCTGAAGCAGTCCCATGAAAGATTCAACCTGCTCTTTGTTCATTCTGGAAAGTGTTTCGGCAAATTCCTGCCAGCTCTCGGCTTCTTCCATCAGATCTTTGTTCTCTTTGATCTTATCAATCTCTTCTTCTATCTCCTGCTGGATCCGGCGGTTGACCTCTTCCATCGCCCCCTGGGCGTTGGTCATGCCGGTCTCGGCGATCGCCCTGTCAATAATGTCTTCAAACTTAAGCTCTTTTTCTTTCGCTTCGGTCGCCAGGACCGCCAAACGGGTGGCGATCGCCTGGGCGTCAAGCTCCGGACCGCGCCCGATCCCCTGGGGGATAGGCCCTTTGGGTTGAGAGGCCGGTTTTTGCGCCGACTTATCGGTCGATTCTTTTTCCACCGGCTTTGCTTCTTTAGGAGCGATCGGAGGGGTGAAAGGTTTCTGTCCCGGTATTTCGATCATAACAGCTTCATCTCCTTCAAAGCCATTTTAGAGATCAATTTGGCCAGCTCTTCCGACTTGACCTGCTCCGCGGGGGTGAGCGCGCGCTCCTTCATCCCCTTGAACTCGTCCTGGACCAGTTTTGCCGCCTCCTTGTAGAGATCGGAAACCGTGTAAGTTTTAGCCTGGGTCTTATTAATCACGATTTTTTCCTCGAAAAGCTTTTTCAATTTCTCTTTCAGTTGTTCTACGTCTAATTGCATCACGTTTTTCGTACTTCTTTTTGGCCTTGGCCACTCCCAGATCGACCTTGGCCCAGTTACCGTCGAAATAAATCTTGAGCGGGACCAGGGTCAATCCTTTTTCGGCCACTTTCCCCATCAATTTCACCAGCTCTTGTTTATTAAGCAATAGCTGGCGCGGCCGGAGCGGATCGCTTTTGCTCGCCTGGCCGTACGGGTTGACATGCATACCATATAACACTATTTTGCCGTTTTCAACCCGGCCGAAACTGTCCTGGAGGTTGACCCTCCCCAACCGAAGGGATTTTACCTCATTTCCGGTCAAAACTAAACCGGCTTTATATACCTCGAGGATAATATAATCAAAACGGGCCTTCCGATTGTCGGATATTACTTTGTAGTATTTTTCCACGCCTCAATTATAACAGGTTTTCCAGGCCGTAGACCAAACCCTTGAGCCCTTTGATCTTGCGGACCGCCATGACTACCCCCGGCATGAACGATTCGCGGGAGAGCGAGTCGTGGCGAATGGTCAGGGTCTGCCCCAACCCGCCGAAGATCACTTCCTGGTGGGCGACCAGACCGGGGAGCCTGACCGAATGGATCGGGACCTCTTTCCCCATGATATGGCCGGTCTTGATCGCGGTGCCGGAGGGCTTGTCCGCTTTCTGTTCATGGTGAAATTCAATGATCTCGGCCTTGGGCATATGCTTGATCGCTTCTTTGGCGAAGAGCATCATCAGGACGGCGCCGATCGCGAAATTGGGGGCGACCAGGCAGTTGACCTTATGTTTCTCACAAAGGGCCTGGATCTCTTTTTGGTCGTTTTCACTGATGCCGGTCGTGCCGATCACTCCGTGGGCCCCGCTCTCAAGGATCCGGCGGATATTTTCCATGACCGCCGACGGATGAGTAAAGTCGACCACGACTTCCGCTCCGCTCTGATTAATTACTTTAGCCAGATCGTCGCCAATATCGGTCTGGGCGACCAATTCCAGGTCGGCTTCGTTCTGAACCGCCCTGACCGCCTCCAGCCCCATTTTTCCCTTCGCTCCGTTAACGATAACTTTAATTTTTCCCATGGCTCACCCCTCTTTTCCTCATCCACCACTCGTTTCACTCGTGGTCCCCCTTCTCCACTTCGTGGAGAAGGCCATTTTTCTAACCCTCTCCATCAAAGATGGAGAGGGGGGACCGTTCCGATACACATCGGAACGGTGGGTGAGGATTTATAATTTTCCCGTCGAACCAAAGCCTCCTGCTCCCCGATCGGTCGCCGAAAGCTCCGTGACTTCTTCAAACGCAATCCGCTCATATTTATTGATGATCATCTGGGCGATCCGGTCCCCCCGCTTGATCACCAGCTCTTGTTTGCTATGGTTCATCAGGATCACTCCTACCTCCCCCCGGTAGTCGGCATCAACAGTTCCGGGGGTGTTGAGGACGGAAACTCCCTGCTTGAGCGCCAGACCCGACCGGGGTCGCACCTGCGCTTCGTACCCTTCCGGCAGGGCAATGGCCAAACCAGTTGGGACCAGGGTCCAGGCGCCAGGCGCGATAATCAGTTCCTTCTCCACCGCCGCACAGAGATCCATCCCCGCGGAGTGTTCGCTCATGTATTTCGGCAGAGGCAAACCGGCTCCATGCGGTAATACCTTGACCTGAACTTTTAACATTTCAACTCCTTGACCGGCAGTTCGTCCAGGTCGCCGATGACGACCAGGGTCAGGTCCTCGTCCCTAAAATATTGGTTCGCCAAACGGACAATGTCGTCCCTGTCGACTTTGTTGATCGCCTCAAAGATCTCGTCCACCGTCTGGATCCGGTCATGATAGAGCTCGGAGCGGGCCATAAAACCCATGCGGGAAGAAGACGATTCAAGGCCCAGAACCATCGACCCCTTGATATACTCTTTTGCCCGGGTCAGCTCTTCCCTGGTGATCCCCTCTTTTTTCAGATTGGTGAATTGTTCAATGATGAGCTCGATCACATACCCCAGTGTCTCTTTGCCGGTCCCGGCGTAGACGTACGAAAGGCCAAAATCACGGAAGGGAGACGAGGCAGTATAGATGGCATAAGCCAAACCCCGCTTCTCCCTGACCTCCTGAAAAAGCCTTGAGCTCATTGTCCCGCCCAAGACATTGTCCATCAGTGAATAGGCATACCTATCTTTGTCTCGATGGGAAGGACCTTTGACGCCGAGACAAAGATGGGCCTGTTCGGTCTTCTTCTTTTTAAGAAAAACGGCCCCTTTGATCTCCGCTTTTGATTCCTGATGCTTGAACTCTCCGCCGGGAAGCCCGTTAAAGAACGGTTTGATGAGCTCCAGCGCGTTATCGGGGACCGCGCCGGCCAGCGAAACAATAATATTGTTGGGGGCGTAGAGCCGTTTTTGGTAATTTAATATGTCTTCGCGGGAGATCGCCCCGACCGTTTCGTTAAAACCGATCGTAGGCTTCCCTAAAGGATGTCCATGCAGGATCTTTTCCGCGAACAGGTCATGGATCAGCTCGTCCGGGGTGTCTTCATACATCTTGATCTCTTCAAGGACAACCCCTTTTTCGGTCTCCATCTCCTTTGGATCAAAAATTGAGTTCAGGAACATGTCTCCCAGCACATCGGCCGCTACTTCAAGGTGTTTGTCCAGGACAACTGCGTAATACATGGTCACTTCTTTACTGGTATAGGCGTTCATCTTGCCGCCGACCGAATCAAGGGCGTGGGCGATCTGAAAAGCGCTCCGTTTCGGCGTCCCCTTGAACATCATATGTTCAATAAAGTGAGAGATCCCAGCTTCCCGGTCACTCTCATTCCCAGAACCGGCCCCAACCAAAATCCCCATGGCAACTGAACGCATTGAAGGGATCTCTTCGGTTAAAATCCTGACCCCATTAGGCAAAACTGTTTTCTTAGCATTCGGAATAGTCATATTTTGTCCTTATACAGCCCATTTTTGATAATATACCCGGCAACCACTTTAGGGACCAGGCGGCCGATCGCCTTATGCTCTTTGATCCGCTGGCGAATATCAGACGCGGAAATCGCCTCCTTAAGCTCGATCAGGTTCAATTTGTCCGCCTCCTTTTGCAGGGGAGGGAATTTTATTAGCCGGCGGAAAGACCTGATCTTTGACCCCGGCCGGGTCCCAATAATAAACTCGCACATTTTAAACAGCTCAAGTGGCTTGCGCCAGGAAAGGACCTCGTTGATCGAATCAAGGCCCATAATATAATAAAGCTTAGCATTCCGATACTTCTTTTTCAAAGCGACAAAAGTGTCAATGGCGTAAGAATAACCGGGACGGTCAAGCTCGATCCTGGAGAGATAATAATTCTTCCTGCCGCGGATCGCCATTTTTACCAGGCGGTACCTGCTCTCTTTGTCCAAAACCTCCCCCGGCTTTTTGTGGGGAGGGGTCCCAGACGGGATAAAAACGATCCGCTCGAGCCGGAACACCTTTTTGGCGGCCGCCGCCAGGGCAAGATGCCCGCGATGGATCGGATTAAAGGTCCCACCCATAATGCCGATCCTCTTTATTTTATCCATCAAACCCTATTTTATCCATCAAACCCTATTTTATCCATCAAACCCTGATCTGGCCGCTGCCTTCAATAATATATTTATATGAAGTCAGCTCCGGCAGGCCCATGGGACCGCGGGCGTGGAGCTTTTGGGTCGAGATCCCGATCTCGGCCCCAAAACCGAACTCAAAACCGTCGGTAAATCTTGTCGAAGCGTTGGTGTAGACCGCCGCCGCATCGACCTCGGCTCCGAATTTTTTCATCGCACCTTTATCTTTGGTCACGATAGTTTCGGAATGTTTGGTCCCGTATTTGTTAATATGAGCAATCGCTTCGTCCACCCCAGCAACGACCTTGACCGCCAGGACCAAACCAAGAAATTCGGTCCGCCAATCTTCCTCGGTCGCCGCTTTGATCTCCGGTATGATCCGCCGGGACTTTGGACAACCACGAAGTTCAACGCCGGCCGCCGCAAGCCGCTCTTTGATCGGCGGGAGAAAGACCTCTGCAATCGCCTCGTCGACCAGCAGGGTCTCGATCGCGTTGCAAACGGACGGGCGGGAGACCTTGGCGTTATAGACGATCTCGGCCGCCATCTTGAGGTCGGCGCTTTTTTCCACGTAAGCGTGGCAGTTCCCCTCACCGGTCTCAATGACCGGGACGGTCGAGGTCGACACCACCGTCTGGATCAGGTTTTTCCCGCCGCGCGGGATCAAAACGTCGACATATTCCCTGGCGCGCATCAGCTCTTCCGCTGACGAGCGGTCGGTATCTTCGATTAATTGGATCGCTCCTTCAGGAATCCCGGCCTCATAGGCGGCGGCAGTAATAATTCTGGTCAGTTCAACGTTGGTCTTGATGGCGTCAGAGCCGCCCCGCAGAATGACCGCGTTCCCCGCCTTGACGCAAAGGGCGGCGGAATCGACGGTGACATTGGGACGCGCTTCGTAAATAATACCGATCACTCCGAGCGGGACCCGGACCTTTTTTATCCTTAACCCGTTTGGCCGCCTCCACTCGCCAAGGACCTCGCCAATGGGATCGGGAAGCCCTTTAACCATGGTCAACCCATCGGCCATCGCCTTGACCCGTTTGCCATCCAGCGAGAGGCGGTCAAGCAAGGCTTTTGACAAGTCTTTTTTTGTCCCAGCTTCGAGGTCGAGTGAATTGGCCTGAAGGATGTAATCGGCGTTGGTCATAAGGGCATCGGCTATTTTTTCGAGGGCGTAATTCTTGATTTTTTCAGGAGTAACGGCTAATTTGCGCGAGGCATTTTTTGCTTTTTTACCAATAACTTCTAATAACATGGGGTTATTATAGCATAGGGACAAGCTGTAAGCTTACAGCTTTAAGCTTTTTTAATTAACAATCGTCAGCTTAAACTTGCCGAGGAGCCGACCTTCGTCCCGGGCGACGATGGTCCCGACATAGATGGCGTTCCCAGCCTTGTATCCCTGGTCGGTAGTTCCATCCCAGGTCACTTTATTTATACCAGCGGAACCACCTTCAGTCGCCGCCGGGAGAATGAAATGTTTGATCCTGGTCCCATCAACCCCGATAACGTAGATCTCGATATTGGCGTCAGCCGAGAGGCCGTATTGAATGGTAACCGTTCCGTGCCTGGGGATGCTGTAAGGGCTGGGGAAAGTGAGCGGCGTGCCGACTAAGCGGAGCGGCCCCCCCATGACCTCGACCGTAGCGTATTTGGTCATTGAAGCCTGGATCCCACCGGAAGCGGCAGTCTTGGCCGATACCGCAAAGGTGTGGAGCCCGTCGGTCAATGGCTCGGTGACCGTGTATTTTAAGCTCAAGGCGCGGATCAACTCCGTGGCCGAAGCGAGCGTTTTGCTGGTAACAAAGGAAGCTTCCATCTGATAGGTCTTGGGACTTGTCGATTGCGGGTCCAGGATGATCGTGTAGTCGCTGACGTTGTCGGAAAGGGTATGCGGCTCATTGACCGACAGGTCAACTTTGATCGTCGGATTAGCTGAAACGATGAACGGATCGCCCTTTTCAACCAGGGCCGGCTGATAGAGGCGGTTGCCGAACCAGATCTTCATCCCCATTTCGGCGTCGCCTGCCGGCGGTGAGATCCCGCCCCCCAAAACCAATGTTAGGTCAACCTGATCCCACCCCTTGCCGGAGATAGTGACGTCAGTTGGGTTGGCCCCGTAATTATCAGGCCCTCTTTCGGTGGCAACCTTATAAGTTTTTCCCACGGTCAGAACCGCCGGCCAGATCGACATGGCGTTGACCATGAACTTGGTGCCGTAAATGGTGGTGGTAACGTAATTTCCACTAACAAGCTCTGCCTCGTTCTCAAAAAAGTAGACGATCCGGCCGTCAGCCAGAATGTCGGCCCCGGCGCCCGACTTGGCATCCGGGCAATTACCGACCACCCAATAACCGGGGGTCATAAACTTGAGCTGTGTCGCAGGCGTTGCCACCTGCGCGAACGCGGCTGAAGTCAAAACCAACAAACCGATTATTAAGGCTAGTCTCTTCATATTTATTATTTGCTCAAAGTCACACTGCTGTCGGCGCCAACCGAGATATATAACGCCGCTCCGGCGTTAAGCGGGCTGTTAAGGTCATAGCCGGGGGTCTGGAAGGTGACATTCCCCGATCCGTCAAACGTAGCACCGCCTAACTTCTGGCTGGTCGCGTCCCAAACAGAGATCGCGGTGACGCCGCCGATCGCGGTCACCAGTTTTTGCGTGCTGTCCACGGCAACCGGCGCCCCGCCGTTGACCGAGATGTTCATTGAACCGCCAAACGGCAAGCCGATCCCGTTGATCCCCGCTTTCAGGACGTAGCTAACGGTCCCGCCGCCGGTAAGCCCTCCGGCAAGCGTTGTCCAGTCCTTCACCGTGCTCCAGGGCCCAGATCCATACCAGTTGTTCGCTCTGACCTTAAAATGGTATGTTCCGGAAGAGAAAGGATTGCTGGTCTTCGGATCATTATCCGGCAGACTAAAACTTGTGCTGGAGATATTAACGACCCGATTAACGTCGTTATCCGCCGGCTCGGTTTCCGGATCTACCCAGTATTTAACATCGTAAGTAGTCGCCTCGATCTTAGGGGTCCCCATGTCATAAGTAAACGCGATCGACAGTTTCAATACCACGTCAGAGGTATAACCCACCCTCTGGTTCGATTCCGACCCGCTGGTAATGACCGGCGCGTTCTTGGGAACATCTGCGAGGAAATCGGTTTTAAACTTAACGACATTATACTGGTTGGCCGGTTGAGCGCCGGAAGCGGACGCCATCCCCGCCGATTTACCATAGTAGCTTTTTTGGGTCCGCGGCGGCCCGTCCCAGCTTCTGATATATACTGTGCCGCCATTTTGGTCCATTTTGTCGTACTGGTGAGTAGTGCCAAAAGTCGTGTAGTTAGGCGTGATGCGTCCCGTCGTCGCGTTAGGCCCGGGGATTGAACCTGCAAAAAACTCCACGTTCGCGCTGTCAACCGAACCGGGGCCGGAGTAACTCGGGTTAAGCGTTCCGCTCCAAGCGTCCAAACCATTGAATGGGATCTTCATGATGATACCAGCGCCGAAAGCCTGACTGGAGAGCAAGAGCGCAAGGCAGAGCATCATCACCAACCTTTTTTTAATTTTACTCAATTTCATCATCCTCCTTAGAATTTTAACACCCATGGTGTTTTCGCGTTCCCGACGGGAACGTAATAGAACTTGCCATTCGCCAGATTAAACGTGGCCACCGACAGATCGTTCCAACTGCCGCCGACAAAGGTGGTCAGCGCGAAGGTCTGGCCGGCGGAATCCCACTGATGCAATTGGTCGCCTTCCGTCGGGATGATCCCAACTTCCGGCGCGGTCTTTCTTAACGGATACGGATAACCGGTCAGGTTGTATTTGTCGCCAAAATTGACAGTTGGATCGGTGACAAAGCCGCCCGCGTTTCCAACCATGGTCAGGTATTCATAGCGCGCCGTCGGGCCTTTGACCAGGTAGACGAACATCCCTTCAATGGTCTGGAAGGTATGGGCCGGCCAGCCGGTGGTCTTGGTCAAAAGCTGGTAACCCTGGCTGGTGTAATCCCAATAATGGATCTGATCGCCGGTCTGCATCTGATCGCCGATAATATTACCCAAACTGTAATCGATCGTCCTTAACGGATAACAGATCGCGTTGTATTCGTCGCGCAGTAAAATATTGGTCTTGCCGACCGCCGGAGCGCCGGCAAAAGCGGGAAGATCATCCGGCGAGCCGCCGGTAACCGTTCCGGCATAGCCTTTATAGTAGACTTCCGGACTGCTGGTCGAGCCGACCGTCCCGACTTGAGCGTTGTGGGTCAAAGTGTAGGTGGTCGTATTAACCGTAAATGATCCAAAATGCGCCGGGTAGCCCCCCACTAAAGCGTTGCCGTCAAACACCTGGTACCAAACGTTGGGAACAAACTCTTTTGAGTACTGCCCCCAGCCATTACCGGTCATTACAAATATTTTTGGATTAGTTCCGCCAAACTTTGCCGGGTCCCAAACCACGTTAATATTCGAACCCGGAGCGTCTCCCTCCCTAGAGATTGTCATGCCGGAAAACTCGCCCGAAGGGACCAATCCAGCCCCTTCAACCAGTGTAGTCAGCGCCGCCGCCAGGTTCTTATAGCCGCTGTCGATGTCGGCCTGGGAAATCGCAATTGGGGTCTCGTTTATCCCCCAGCTCCGCAAAACGCCACCGACGGTAAAGTCCTTCTTTTGGGCGCCGAAATAATAAGTCGCCTGGGTCAGCGGCGTCAGTCCCAGGTCCTCTAAGGCATTGAGCGAGAAATTGCCGCTGGCGTCGGAGCTGGCGACCGCGTAGTCAAAGGTCGGAACAAAGCCATTACTGGGCGCTTTGTAAAAGTAGAGCTTAAAGCCGTCCAGGGCCGGCGGAAGGGAGCTCGCGTCCTTTTGCAGGGCCCCGTTGACCCAGTAAGCGGCCGGGTAAGGGGTCGGTGACTGGGCGGCGAAAGAGACCGCCCCCGGCAGAAGAACTGCCGCCACCAACACCGCGAATAATATTTTAACCGACTTTGCCATTCCTAATTCCCTTTTATTTGACCGTTCCAGTCAGCCTGTAAGTAAGCACATTGTCATATTTGACCGTTACCTGGTAGGAGCGTCCTTTAACCAGCGCGGCGCCGGTTATCGCGGCAACGTTTGCCGCCCCGGTGTATTTGGACGAGGAGTCAATGTTCCCCGCGTTATAAACAATTCCGGTCAGGCCGACGTGGGTCTGGGTCGTTTCATCATACCAGCCAAAGACGGTAACTGCGTCGGTATTGGCCGGGTTAACCGCGACGTAGGCGG
This sequence comes from candidate division WOR-1 bacterium RIFOXYB2_FULL_45_9, assembly GCA_001771575.1. Classification (GTDB taxonomy): domain Bacteria; phylum Margulisbacteria; class WOR-1; order O2-12-FULL-45-9; family XYB2-FULL-48-7; genus XYB2-FULL-45-9. The sequence goes on from MEUD01000001.1 coordinate 1,040,673, forward strand.
CATTGATGCTCTTGATCAAACTGTCGACTGTTGTAACAGAAGCGGCGGTATCGTCGGTCACACCGCTGGCAAAATCAAACGGCAGAGAGATGGTGTTGATGCCGCTCTTACCAATGGGCTTGGTCAGGTTGTACACAATGGTGATCGGACCGCCGCCGACCGCGGTAACCGTAGAGAAAAGTATGTCGGCCGACCATCTCGCGTCAAATGTTCCGCCCTTTTCCTTGGTCTGCGCGTTGTAGGCGTAAGCTTTTAACACATAATTTTGTCCCGCCAGAAAGTTTTCCGGATTCAATTGGAAGGTTACTTTGCCTGGAGCGCCGCTGACATCTCCCTGGGCGACGATCGGGACCTGGCCCGCAAGCCGAACTTCATAATGATATCCGGTCGCGCCGTAATAGCTCGGCGCGTAATTCCCGGTAAATGGGGCTTCCGCCTTAACTTCCAGCGTAGCGGTAATGATCGGCTTGATGGCAAGGGTAAAACCTATTTGCGACGCCAGCCCGGACGGCGGCGGCGGCGTGTCGATAATTGTCTGCAACCAGGTATTGACCGTGATATCGACCGGTTCGCCCATGGCTGTATAACCGGCCGATAAACTGATAGTTCTGTCCTTGGCGCCGCCTGGGGCGCCGGCGTCGCTGGCCGTTAACCTCAAGGTCGCCGAGCCGGCGTTGGCGTCATTGGCCACGGTGTATGGGCCGCCCGGAGTAATACTCCCCGCGGTAATATCTCTGGATTCAGTAAAAGGAGTGGAAGAATCGGAGAAAGCAGCTTTTCCCCCGTTGGCTGGAGTTCCCGGGACCAGATTGACCGAGTTTGTGACAATAGAGAAAAGCCTGGCCTCCGCCGGAATAACAAACAGACCGATCAGGAAAATTGCCACCACCCAACTTAATTTTTGTTTTCTTTTCATCATATTCACTCCTTCTTTATTGATACCCCTGAATTGACGGCGTCAGATTCCAATTTATCGGATTGACCGTTCGGGAACGATAGTAAAGCGGGGTCGCGTTGATCACATCAACGCCGGTCACCCCCGGCTGGGGAGCCCAGGTCCCGTCGGCCTTCAGGAACGAACAGGTATTAAAGCCATTGTTAAGCCGTCCATAGACCCGGTCGGCCTGTTCCCAGTTGTCGTTCTTTGTCCCAACGTCAAGCTTGATCAAATTAAGGTCCATTTGTCTCGGATAAGGGATCCCGACAACATTCCAGTTTTGGGTGATCGTGTATGCCGATACCGTGTTAAGCGGCTTAACGTTCCCGACGATCGAAAAGACCTTGTCGGCATCGGTCGATTTGGTCAAGAGATATAAGCCCTGTTGCGGGTCGCTAATCGCCGCGTTCGCTCCGGGGACGGCGACCCAAGAATTGCCGTCGTAATAGCTGACCCGGTTCCAGCCGCTGTTTTCAAAACTGAAGATCCTAACGGAAGTCGCCGGTTCCGAACCAGGAGTGTACGCCCCCTGCTTGCCTAAGATCAAGTTTGGATCGCCCGGCAGAGCAAGGAAAGGAGAGTTAAATAAGGTCCATTTTTTGCCACCGGCAACAACCACATTGACCTTGCCGACTGCCGGAGCCGTCGCGAATACTCCGCCCTGGGCAACCGCCTTATAATATACCTCGGCATAGCCAGCCCCAACCTGTCCCTGATGGGTAATCCCATTAGCCGCTAAAGTAAATTCACCCGTATAAGCCGACTCAATCGCGCCATTTTCATATACTTTTACCCAATTAGTTGGAGCATCGGTATAAACCCCAACCCCAGAGCCGGTCAGCATCCAAATTGCCGGGTTGTTAATCATAAGAGGAGCCCAGCTAATGGTCGTTGAGGCGTTCAGGCCATCTCCGTCGCGTTCAATGTACAGCCCGGTATCAACAATTCCGCCCCCCTTGAGCGCGAAGTTGACCCAGGAGACTTTGGTTGGGCTAACAGCAGTGGATTTTGTTGCGGGATCGTAACTTGAGGCAACTGCTGTAACACCATGGTCATTACCGGTATTAAATGTTTGGCTAAATAAATATACGCCATTGGCGCCAGTAGTGGTAGCCGCGCCGTCCGGCAATTCGGACATACCCGCGCCGGCGATCATTTGTTTGGTCGCTTCACTGGAAACATATCCGGCGATCATCCCACCGCTGAAATCATTTGGTCCTCCACCGGTCACCAAACTCAAGTCGACATCAATATACCCTTTATCCCAATTTACCGAAGCAATCTCGGCGGTCCCCATATTTAAAGGCGGGGTAGAAGATCCCCAATGCCTGACAATTGCCATGATAAATACAGGCTTGCCGTCAACCTCAAGCCAATTTTCTTTTTGATGAAAATATTTTAATTCATAAATATTGAACTTGAACGTTCCGTCACTATTAACTGTAACCTGAAGATTATTGACAGTGCTACCGTAATCATTGTTAAACACAATTAATTTTCTGGTATCAGTTGCGGTCCAATTGTTAATTTTCCCATTAACCCAATAGAAAGGCATCGTCGGCGCCTGCGGGTCGGCCGCGAAGGTAGCGCCGGTTATAGCCGCTACCGCAATCATCATTATGATAAACTTTTTAATCAACCTAATTCTCCTAATTTATCCTCAAACTCGCTAAGCGTGAGCCACACCTTCCACTCCCCTCTGCCTCTTGCCTTCTCCTATTTACCCAATCCCCACTCTACGGACCGTTCTTGATAATAATGGTCGTCTTTGAACTCGACGGCCACAAATTCGTCGCCGGATCTTTCCCAATATAAACCTGATAGCCGACGTTCGGTTCGAGCTTAAGCGCGATGAGGGCGGCCTTGGCCGTCCCATCCGGGTCGTTATTCGGGATCATGATGCCGGCATCAACTTGCTGGTTCGGATCCCATTTGCCAAAAGTAGAAATAAATTTCTTGCCAGTATTTTTTCCTGCTACGATATTCACTACCTTTATTAAATCGTATGCCGTTTCAATTTTGCCCAGGCTATTCCCATCAACGTCCGTAGCAAACCATGTTCCGGTCATGGTATTTGCCGGCATCGGCATGGCAAAGAAGTTAAAACCAGATTTATTAGTTACAACTTCAAAGGTTATCGGATATGTAAGCGGACCGCCGCCAAGCGCCGTCCCTGAATACGCGTAGTCTTTCGGATCGCTCCACTTATCGGCAAAACTATTGCCGTGCATTACCCTAAAAGTATAAATCTTTCCCGGTTTTAATGTCCCGTCCGGCAGACTAAGAGTTTTGCTCGCCAAATCACCAGGGGCTGTTTTTTTGTCGCTGGTTCCTTTTTCCGTGTATTCCCAGCTCTGCCTGGTAATTTCACGAACACCCTGCCCCGCTCCAGGCGCGGGCTGGGCGGAATAAACTTTAACCGAACCGCTGGTCGTATCAGGTTGGACCAACCAGGAGAGGGTGGTATCAAACTGGGTTATAAACGGAATGAATGGCTCGTCGGCCTGATAAGTCGTGCTAAAAGAAACATTCAGCTTTACTGGCGGCGCCGGCGGATTGGGGACCGAAACCGCCTGATTGTTATAAAAAGCGCCCTGGATGGGAGCGACTGAATTCCAAACCCTGACATAATAAGCGCCGGCGGGAACTTTATAATAATAATCGAATTCCCCTGCCTGGGTAATTCCCAAGTTTTCATTGTCTTTTCCAACCGTCGTATTATCAGAAGTTAACAGCGATTGGCCGGTGGCTAAAAACCCGGAATTGTTTCTGTCGGGAGGGGCCACAGATCCCTTGATCAACTGAACAAGACTGCCAACTTTGACCAGCGCGCCGGTTTCGGTAGTAACGCTATAACCAGGAAGAGTTGTGTCGGTCCAGGTAGTGAAAGTCACGCCATTATCTTCAGCCAGCGCCAAGCCTGCGGAGAGAGCGATAAAAAGAAATAATGCCCCTATCCTAATTTTAATTTTTCTCCTGTTCATTTAATAAACCTCCTAATTTTACTTTAACAAGGGATCAAATTCCCATTGTAATGGACCAACGGCCGCCTTGCTCCGGTTATACCAGAATCCCCCGGCGGCGTCAAAATCAAACATTGTCGTTCCCGTCCAGGATCCCGACTGCCTGATAAGCTTCAACAGGCTTCGATTATAAAGCTCGTCCCCATCCGCACCCCCATAAGCGTTGGTAAATCCCGCGTTGGCGACCGGCCTGGTAACACAAGAGCTATTACCGATCCTAAGGAAGCCGGCCGAAACGGAATAAACTACCTTTTGGGTTGGAACATCTCCGACAAACGTCACCTTTTTAGCGGCGCCGATCATATTGACGTAAAATCCTTCGCCAAGATCAATAGCCATTGCTTTGTTCCAGGCGTTGTTAACGTATATTGCTTTATCAAGGTTTGCTTTATAAACCTCATCACCGGTGGAGCTATTGGGTGTCAATTGGCCGCCGATAACAGCCGAAATGTCCGCGCCCCCCTGCGAGTTCATCGGCATGGCGACCAGGTTCCACCCCTTATTTAAATCAATATTAAATTTACCGACCGCCCAGGCGGACTCTAAGATTGAAGCCCCATTATACAGGTCGTCCTTAACCTTATCCTTCCACATCGCCTTGTAATAATATTCGGTCGCTCCGCCGCCAACCTGTTGGGTATGCAGGTAATCCTTCCCGTTGACATTTTTTACCAAACTGGAAGTTATGTCGACCCAATCGGTTTTCGCATTATCAAACGCTCCGCCGCCGGCAGCTTTATTGAGCCCGAAGATCTTTGGCGGTTTTTGGTCGGCCGTTAATTCATCATCGTTCCAGGTCAATTTAATGTCGTTGCCGGACCGGGAAATAAACAACTGGACCGCGCCGGGGAGGGGAAGGACCGGACCCTGATCGTATTCAAGGGTAAAGTCAACAACTTCAAAGCCTTGGCCGGTTATTTTGACCTCTTTGGGGTTGGCGCCGTACTTATCAATTGGGTCTTTCGCCACCGCGGCATAATACGTCGCCGTTGGGTCGATCGGCAAAGAAGCGTGGTTGTAAATATTGAGCATATATGACGCCGTTCCCATTACTGGTTGAACATTGCCATACGGAGCGGTTGAAACATAGGCTCCGGGCAAAACCTTATAAAATACTACTTGTCTGCTCCCCCATACCGTTGAAGCCGCGGGGTTCGTCGAATGCATCGTTAAGGTTCCCCTAAGCCAGTACATGGCGTTAAATACCGGCGGCGGCTCCACCGCAAAGGCGGGGAGGGCCGCAAAAGAGGTAAGTAACAGTAATAATATTAAGCTGAACTTCTTCACATTTCTCCCTATTTGCCGACTTCCCTGGTCATTTTAAAGTTGACGATGCTCGGCGATACGCTTACTTGATAAACCTTATTTTCCAGGGTTTCTGTCCCGTTCCCGGCGGTACCGACTGAACCTGTCCAAACGCCGCTGGAGATGGTATACCCTTCCATTCTCTGGGAGCTATTGACGTCTTTATTCCACCAGCCGACCGATTTTACGGCGGCCCCGCCGGCAAAAGTATTGATCGCGTCAACTAATCCTTTGACCGTCTTAGCGGTCAGTTCGGTGCTGGTCAAAGTCTCTCCCTGTTTTGTGTAAAAGATCGTCTTGGTCGGATCAAGAGTAAACTCGAATTGGTTGACCCCCAGGTCGGCGGTCTTGACAAGATTAAGGACCATTGATTCTCCGGCCACGCCGCCCCCCTCGCCTATGACCGCGACCTTGAAGGGGATCGCGGGACTAGGCGTGTTGCCAAAATAGTTGACCGCCACGACCCTGGCGTAATAAGTCGCATTCGTGTCGCTGAAGAAAGTCTTATCCGGATCGTTGGTTTTATCCAGCGTATAGGATGTCTCATCCAGCTGAATTTTATAAGGGGGGTTTTGCGAGAACGTCGCGTCCCCTTTATTAATTTGCAGCATATAAGACTTTAACGTCCCATCCCCCTTGACCTGGATATTGCCGTTCGCTCCCGTCGTTCCATCTTTCCACGTGAAAGAGAGTTGCGAAACCTTCGCTTCTGTCCCTTCGGGATAAAGGTCCTTATTGGTCGACTCGACTTGTTTAATTAAAGTTATATCAGGAGAATACGGTTTGTCGGCCTTGTAAAGGGTAAAACTCGAGAAAGTTAAATCAACCGGGACCGGATCACCCGATGACCAAAAAGATTGTGGCGCCGAATTTCCATAATAACCATCAGTAGTCCAGTATCTAACGTAATAATTTGTGCTGATCGAATGATCAAATTGGTTTTTTACCGCGAACCCGCCGTTCCCGGCGCCGTAACCAGTAAAATCGCCAACTTTCCCCTTAACCGCTTGATTCAATAATGTCGCGTTATTTGGGTCCTTGAAAATCGCGTAAGCATCAGTCCCGGATAACGCCTGGGTCGAATCATTGGCAACAGCGGTCGGCGGGTTACTTGGGGACCCTTTGATAAACTGGACAAAACCGGCACCTTTAGCGATAACGCTGGCGTTATAATTTTTCAGTGTTGAGTCCGGCACGATTATCCCGATGTTTTGCAGGTTCGCGAAAGCGAGTGAAGAAGAGAGCGCAATAAATACCGCCGCCATCACCACCACCCTTAGAAATCTATTTATTATCATAATTATCATTTCCTCCCTTAATTATCCGAGTATGTTCTTTCCCAATTTACCGTCGCTGAAGTTTTTTTCAGCGAATAATAGTACCCATTTGGAATATTAAAACCGAAGTCGGCCGGCACCGTCGGGTTGGCCGACAAATACCATTTGCCGTCAGACTTCAAGAAAGCATTTTTCATCCCCCAGGAAGCCGGCGAATTCTTTAAATAAATCTCGTCGGCGCTTATCGGATTGGCGCCGGCGGTCGTGTTCGCGACATTTAATAGGCCCAAAGAATCGAGCGTTTTGTTTTGCGGCCAGACTACGCCAACCGCGTTAAACCCGGTTTTCATGACTATGATCTGGTTGCTTTGTGAAACATTTCCCACTGCCGTTATTTTGGCGCTGTTCGCTTTTATTGAAACTAAATAGCCTTTATCCCGACCAACAGTAAACGCGGCCGGCGTATTAACCGATGAAGACAAGTACCAGCTGCCATTGGTTTTTTGGAAAGCGTTGGTCATTCCCCAAGAAGCAGAATCTTGTTTGTAATATATTTCGTCGGCATTGATCGGACTATCCTGCTTGGTCAATTGTTGTCCGAATACATTCACAAGGGCATCCCCGCCAGTATTATATGTAAAGGGAAGAGAAACCAGGTTATATCCTACGGCCAAGCTCATATTAACCTTCCCCACCGCCGGGGCAACCGCAAAACAGGGCTTGCCATTGTAGAGTGGGTCAGGATCGGTACAGATCGTTTGCGGGGTAACCCCGGCCTGCAAGCCAAAGTAGAACGCTTCGCCATGGTTAGAGAACCCGGACGGCACCACACTGCCGACTTGTTTGTTGTGATATAAAACGCCGGTCGCGACAGAGCCGGCATTAAACTGTCCGGCAATTGTTGAGTCGGTGTAAAGCTTCCAGGCGGCGGGATCATTTTTCTGGAACTTTCCGGACCCATCACCGGTCAAGACATAAATTTGCGCGCCGGGAGCCTTGGTCGCCTCCCAGGTGATTTTGATATTCTCACCATCACGGGAAATATAAAGAGGGACCGTACCCCAGGGAGCCGTGTCAATCTTTGTCCCTCCGCCAAACAAACCAAAGAGGCCGGGGATAAACGTTATTGTTCCGCCGGCATCGGTCGTTTTGGGGCCCAAGGCGTCGCCAACCGCATTATATAGTTGGATAGTATTGCCGGTGTCTTGCAGTCTCGGCCCGGCGCCGTTAATGTTATCATACAGGACCGTGGTCCCGTCTTGAGATTGCAGTTCATCGGCCATGGCCAATCCAGCCATCACCAACAAAATCAAACTAATTAGGGCCCACTTTCTCTTCATTAATTTAAAAAGCCTTAAATTCCCTTTTTTAACCGACTTTTGCTTCCAGCCGATCAAGCCGCCGGTCCTGCTCCCGGTCCTTGCCGATTGCCAGCATCCGGTCTTCCCGAGCCTTGACCAACTCATCCATTACTTTATCGAGAGTCGTCATAATCTCTCGATGGTCATCCTTGGTCGCAAAGACCTCTTTTAATTTTTCAACATCTTTATTGGTTATGGTCATTCCCTAATCCCCTAATTACCTAATTTCCCTAGTCACCTAATTACTTAGCATCCTCTACTGCAGAGTCACCAGGACCAGGAGTTTTCCTTTTTGTCCAGCCGGCATTGATTTGAGCGCTTTGCCGATAATCGTCCCCGCCTGGGGGTTGGCCGGCGCTTTCATGGCGTAACCCGGGTTGGCAGAACTGACCAAAAGGTCTCCCGGCTCGATCGCGCCGCTGGTCGCGTCAACCTTAACGTCATAGCGGCCGGTGTAAACGATCGGCTTACCGTCTTTGAGCTCGTCATTCATCGTCAAGCCGCCTTCAGTTCCGCGGTAGACGCCGGCAACTTTTGTCGAATTGGCGACATTACAAACTGACATTTGGTCGCTCCCGGAGATCATCATGACGTCACCATCTTCGGCCGCGCCGGAGACATTGTGCTTTTCGTTCAAGTCAGCAGCCGTAATCGCGGTGTTGGTCCCATAGTATTTCCAAGCGTAAATCCTTCGCCACTTCAAGCTTGATGTCCCTAAGTAATAACCCGTTGTGTCACCCGTTGAATTAACCTCCGGATAAACATTGCCGTTAAAGGTCGATCCCTGTTTAAATTTCAATTGAGCAGGGATATTTATGATAAACCCACCAAAGTTCAGTGAATATGCCGCTTTATATTCCATCCAATTAGACAGGTTTTCGGTTGAGTTGGCAAATGTTACTTTCGACAAAGAAATGGTCCCGGTTGTGATCTTTGAGGCATCAATGTTAGGGATTGCCGTTGTAGCCAGAGTTCCCGTAACTTTGCTGGCGCTTATGCTGGCGATCCTGGCGTCAGCCAAGGTCCCGGTCGTGATCTTGGAGGCGTCAAGGTTAGGAATCGCGGTTGTAGATAGAGTCCCAGTAATCTTGCTGGCGCTAACGCTCGCGATCCTGGCGTCAGCCAAGGTCCCGGTCGCGATCTTGGAGGCGTCAAGAGCGGGAATATCGGTCGCCGCCAGTGAGCTCTTATAGGCGAGCGAACCCAAAGCCGGCTTATTCGCGATGTCGGTCGAATTATAGTCAACCGCGTTCTTGGTCGCCAGCGTTCCTAAACCGGAAATTTTAGAGGTCGACAAAGTCCCATCCATATCACCCAGCGGCGCCCGGAAAGCACTGATCTTGTGCCAGCTCCCCCCCATCATATCCATATACATTCCGGTCTCACCAAGAGTACCAGAATTGACGAAAGCCAACGCGCCGCTACCAGTTGAAGCCGGCAGGTTGGCAACCGAAGCAACCGTCTTAAACGCGCTTGCTCCGGCAATCGCGCCCGCTGCTAATTTATCCCCAGTTACTACGCCAGCGCCCAATTGACTTCCGGCCAATGTCCCAGTAATCTTGCTCGCGCTTATACCTGCTAATTGGTTGTCTGTGAATTGACCACTGACTTTGCTGGCGCTTAAGCCGGAAATCTGGCTGTCGGCAAACTGGCCGCTGACCTTGCTGGCACTTAAACCAGAAATCTGGCTGTCGGTCAATTGGCCAACAAGGCTCCCGGCGTTGATGCCGCCGGTTATATCACTTTCGGTTATACTGCTTTTAAAAGCTAACGTGCCCAGGCCATTGCCGGTGATCGCCGAAACCGCGCCGGAGAGCTTGCTGGTGTTAATGCCAGCCCCAGTCATAATGTCGAGGTTAGATATAGTTCCATCGGCAATCTTGCTGGAAATAACCGAGTTGTCGGCTAGCTTTGATGAAATAACCGAAAAATCAACTAATTTCGGGCTGGTGACGGAGTTATCAGCCAGCGCCAAACCGGCAACTTCGGTTTTTAAGGCGTATTGGGTTAGCACATCTTTTGAAGCAAACGCATTATTTAAGCCTGACAATAACGGATTGGTTGCTTCAGTCATCGGGTTTTGAATAGCCTCCAATAGTGGGCTGACTACTTTTTGCTTCCAGTCGACCATTTCGTTGTAACCCCATTCTGGTTCAGGCCAAGAGATTGGCGGCCATGGCCCAACGAGTTCTTCCTTCCAACCGCCCGGAGGAAACAGGGGTGTGTTTCCAACTCTGGCATAAATCTCTGCCACATTGCTTTGCTTCACGTCAACTCCATTCAATCCTTTATCCTGGCAATAATAATAACGATGCTCGTCCGGGCTTGTTCCCGAAACATCAAACAAATTCCTTTCCGAGTTTGCCGGCATATTTACAATTTGGTTATACCAAGAGTCGGATTTGATCATATATTCATAGTTTTTACCTGTTAATCTCATCGTCCAATTATATCCAGTGGTCCCCGCCTGGTCACCTGTCGTTCCATCATTGCTATAATATTCAAGATCGGCATTATCTTCATAATCATACCCGTCTAATTCGCCAATTTTTACCCATTGCCCCTTCTTTCCAGCAAATGCGCTGGGAGCAACTAAAAATGAAACATTTTCCGCTTGCGGCGCGTGATTGAATGGCGGGGGGACTGCCGAGACCGCCTTTGCCGCGTTAACAAGCACGTAAGAAATTACGGCACTTTTGTTTGTCACTTTAACCTTAAAATACCCGTTACCAACCTCTGTCAACACCGCTTTCTCATCATTTTTAGGGGTCATCAGAATTATGGAGTCCGTTTTTACATAATCATTGTTAATCTTTAATTGAAACCAACTTGATTCCGCATGGTAGCTTGTTCCCCATAAAACAGTGACACTGTCCAATATTATCCAACCGGCCAGCATATTCTTTTTTGGGACTTCGACCGTTCTAATATTAAAGTTATCAACAATGTTTAATGTCCCGCTTAAATTAACTACATCTGATTCCATGCTGATATATCCACCCGTATGGTTCCTGGAATTTACGGCATTTACAGAATTGATCGAAGAAATTGAGTATGGTGAAGATAATAACGGGGTCTTGTATGATTGCGCATTGTTTTTATCGGTTAATAAATAATTCCCCTTATAACTTATTGATAAATAATAATGACTATCAAAATTAGCAGTTATTTTATTCGCGGTTGTCGTTCCAAGCCTTGCCGTAAAAAAACCATTCTTGTCAGGATATACTTTAATTGTTTCCTCCCATATCTTTGTCGTGCTAGCAAGGGTCGGCCACAACGCGAAGGTCACATCAACGCCTAAAGCTGAATCCACGGGTTTGTCGTTTTCTTTTAAAACTCCCTGAACGTTAAAGCTCTTTGTAAGTTCAGCAAACACACACAATTGTAATAGCACAACACCAAGCAGTAAAAACAGCCCCAATCTCCCTTTCATAAATACACTCCTTAATTGATTCATTTTATTTATCCTCCTAAATTAATTCTTTCAATAACTATCCCAATTGAGCAGGTCTCGGTTTAGGAGTTCCTGCACAACTTTGGTCCGCTGAAGCATTTCCACCGTCTCGGCGCGGGTCAACTGTTTGTTCGGTTCAAAGCCGCGCCCTTTCAGGTATTCCAGGATACCGGCGCTGTAAGCTCCCGAGATCCTCTGCGCCGCCCAGTGATTGACCCTGATATCAGGGAATTGATTTAAGTAGACCTCTTCCGCGATCCCCGCGAACCGGGCGATCATCAGGAGCCCCTCGGCCCGGGTGATCTTCCCGTTCGGCTTGAAGACGTTCCCAGGGTAGCCTAAGACTACTCCCTTCTTGGCCGCTTCGGCGATGAATGGAGCCGCCCAATGCTTGGCCGAGACATCTTTGAAGGCCGCTTTGGCGTCTGCAGTCGGCACCCCGATCATTGACTTGATCAGGAGGGAGCACATCTCGGCCCGGGTAATGTTGCCTTCCGGCTTAAAGGTCCCGTCAGGGTAACCGGTGATCACTCCGGCCATCGCCAGAAGCGAGGTCGGCTTGTCAACCCAGTACCCAATGGGGACATCCGGGAAGGTGACCAGTCGCAAAATGCGCGGCCGCTTCCCGAAGATAAAAGCCTTGTCGGCGTAAGATTCGATCGAAATGGCGTTCTTACCAATATAGAGGTCGTAGGTCGTGGCAAACATCCCCTTGAGATTGAACTTGACCGGCACCCCATTCGCCCTTAAACTCTTGACCCGATAGTCAACCACCTCACCCGAAACAGGGACCTGCGCCGCAAAGGTGATCAACTTGTCTTCAGGAGAGAAGAGCTTGAACGCCTCTTTGGGGATCTCGATCTTGGGGGGCTGGAAAGCGTATGAAAGGGAGAAGAAGCTATTGTCGATGTTAGGCGCTCCTGCAAAGGTGTGGTAAGCGTAATCAAAGCGGAAACCGCCGTAGTAGAGCCCGACACCATAGGCCATATCGGAAACGGTCGTTAAGCCTCCGTTTCCGTCGCCGGCTGAATCCTGGTCGATCCCGGCCCTGATCCCGATATAATCTATTGGTTTCCATTCCGCTCCAAGATGCATTAGCCCCGGGAAATTCTTCATTGTCGGGTGGAGCTCGTAATCGGCCAATATTATTAATTTATTTTCGCCGATTTTATATAAACTGTCTGTTTTACCCAAAAGGTTGACGCTTGTTCCCAGAAAAAAGACCGCCGGATAATATTCCGTGTGTCCCGAAGCGTAAGTCAGCTTTCCCCCCATCGCGGCGGGCAAAACATTGGTCCCGGTCGCACCGATCTTCAGCCACTTTTGCGGCTTGATCGTTAAACCAAGATCAAGCTCGTAGCCGCTGGCGTCGCCGCCGACGATACTGTCACCGTAGAGCGCCGCTTTGAACAACTTAACGCTGGCACCGATCGAGATCTTATCGGCAAAGGGGAGTTTGTCCAACCTAACATAACCCATTTTCTTGAGTTCGTTGGCATAGGAAATGACCATGGCGTTGTTGTAATTCCCCATGACCGGCTGGGAAGAGTCGACCACGAAGATCGGATCGTCCGGGTCGGAGGCCGCTTCAATGGTGGTGGCAAAAGCGCCGCCGATCGAGGTCCCGGCAAAACCAAAGCCGATCACCCCAAAGTCGGTGGCGTAAAGTCCGGAAGCGGAGAGGTAGGAGTATTCATCAAGGAATTTACCGGACATGGAAGAGAGTTGCCACCCTTCAATCCCCGCCATACCGGCCGGGTTGGAGTACATTGCCCCCGCGTCATCAGACAAGCCTATGTAAGCTTTGCCTAAACCAAGGACCCTGGCGTTAGGAATATAGCGGGTCGGGTCCTGGGCGACATATTCCGCCAGGGCAACCCCCGCGACTAACAACATTAACACTAATAGAGTTATAACTCTTTTCATTAATTTACTTACCACTTAATACTTGCCGCTTATTATCTAATATGATGCTGGAGCATTGATCCGGGAATGAGCAGGATCGGCGCCTTCGCGATCCTTTTGCCGGTCGCCGGATCGATAAAAATCGACATCCCGATCTGGGCGGCGCGATCCGGCCGCAAGTCCTGGGTCTGAGCGGTCAGCCTGGCCCGGTCGGCCCGGACGCTGACGTCCATTTTCTTTGTCCCAAAAGCGCCGGTTTTGCTGAAAGTTTTGCGGTAGATGACCTGTCCGGTCCTGGCCCCGCTGACAATGATCCACTGGATCTGGTCCGGCAAATTCCCGTTCTTGGTCCAGACCGTGGCGTAGAAGTTCCCTCCACCGTCAATCTCCACCGGAGTAGTGATCGCCCTGGTCTCCTCAACGGCGGTCCCTCCCCCTCCCCCTTCGGTATAAAGGTCATAGCGGATTATCCCAACATGACCAGCATCGTCTTCGGCGTAAAAGAAGAGGGTGACCGGCCGGCCATCAGTGTTGGGCAAATTTGCGTTAAAAATAAAGTTTTCTACGTACGCTTTGAGCGGCGGAACGGTCGAATCGTCAAACCGGATGTAACTGCTTGGGATGTCTTCAATAACGGTGACAATGTTTATCCCTTCATTATACCTGGCAACAACCTTCGCCCTGACCGTGCTCGCGTTCAATGAATTGGGCAAAATGGTTGAAATGTCAAAACTGATCCTCGGGTTGGGGCTGACGGTCGTGGCAGGGGTTTCGGAAAGAAGGGCTTCCGGATAAACATTGCCGTTGATCGAGACCCTGCTGATCGTTACCTCGCCCGATCCATTAATAATAGTTAAGGCGTTAATCTCTCTGGTCGCGGTCGAATCGGGATTGGTGACCAGCAGGTCCCTGGTCCCCGCCTCAATGCTCGGATCGATAAAAATGTTAATCACAATTTTACTTGCGCTTTCGTAAGTCGTTGACCTGACATCAACATCATAATCAAACGAGGTTTCGCCGCTCTTCATAAAGGCCGATGACAGGGGACTGCCGCCCGGATACGACGGCATAAAATCGGTCCCGCTGACTTCGATCGTCCCGATCCAGCCGCGATACCTGGTGCTGGGAGTAAGGGCTGTTACCGTCGGCGAGCGGAGTCGGTAGATCCGTCCGATGTCGCCGCACATATACGCGTAAACCCCGGCCAGTTCACCCGGATAGACCAGCCGGACAAAAATATCCTGAATGTTGGTCGCCGGGGTGTAATCATATATCCCCCAGTTGGACCCGCCGTCGGTCGTGTAAGCGGTCACTCCGCTATCCCCCGCGACCCAACCAAAGTCTTTGGTAATAAAGAATATGGCGTTAAGCGGGGAGACCGAGGAGGGGAACGGATCGACATTGTTCCAGCCGGTGCCGCCGGTCGTCGTCCGGCTGACGGTCCCGTCCGCCAGGGCGATAAACCCGCTCAACCGATCGTAAAAGAAAAGATCATTGACCGCCGAGTCAAAGTAAGTGACTGAATTAATAGTCGCCGTCGCGGCATTGTAATTGATCGCGCAATTGGAGCCGGTTGAAGTGACCCCCCAGAGCCAGGTATCGATCGCCGCTCCTTCACCGGTAGTAAAAACCCCGCCGACCGCGAACGACGCGCCGTCAATTAAATTGGTAATATTTGTGGTCGTCCAGGCAAGCCCATCGTCTGACGTGACCAGATAGCTGGTCGCGGGAGCGGTCGCCAGGTTGTAACCAACGATCGAGATCCTGGCTCCATAATTATGTCCTCTTAAAAAATTAGTGTTGGCGGCAACCGCGAAGGTAGAGCCGACCTCGGTGACGGTCGCTCCGTCGCTCTTGTAAGCTTCTTTTGTAGTTAAAAAATATCCGGCGCTGGTGCTTGGAAAAAAAACATCGTTAAAGTCGGAAGCGCTCATTCCGGGAAAAACAGCCCAGGTGGTCCCGCCATTAGTCGACTTGAGCGCGGTCCCGGCGCCGCCGGCGGCATAACCGACGGTGTTGCTGGGAAAATGAATAGCGTTGATATTTTGCGTGGTCCCGGATTCTTGAGTAATCCAATTTGCCCAGGAAGTCCCGGCAAAGGCAACGGAGAGCGAGATCAGCAGTGTTATAAATATTTTGCTCTTCACGATTGTGTGAGAATTTTATAACATGTCAAAAACAAATGCAAGTGTTTTTTTTGGGTCGCCCCATTCGTTGTTTAACCGCGGAATTAATTCCGCGGTTAAAGGTCGGCGATTTTGGTGTTATAATGATCAGCACAATGATCGAAATCGACAGCGGCGCCGCGGAAATAGTCTCTACCCTAAGATCGGCCGGTTTCCAGGCTTACCTGGTCGGCGGGTCCGTCCGCGATCTACTGCTCGGCTTATCTCCGGACGAATGGGACATCGCAACCTCGGCCAAACCCGAGGAGGTTATTAAACTTTTTGCGAAGGTTGTGCCAACCGGAATTGATTTTGGGACCGTTCTGATAGTTTTACCGGACGGCCAATATGAGGTGACCACCTTCCGCTCCGATTCCCGATATACCGACGGGCGGCATCCGGAGAGCGTCTTGTTCACCGTCGACCTTAAAACCGACCTGGCAAGGCGGGATTTTACGATCAACGCCCTCGCCCTCGACCCGGCGGAAAACAAAATCATCGACCTTTTTAACGGGCAAGCCGACCTTAAACGCCGCCTGATCAAGACCGTCGGCGATCCACTTGAGCGTTTCCTTGAGGACGGGCTCCGCCCGGTTAGGGCCTGCCGACTGGCCGCCAAGCTCGACTTTTCGGTCGATCCCGCGACTCTGGCGGCAATCCCCCCCTCCCTGGAAACGGTCAAAAAAGTCGCGCCTGAACGTTTTCACGACGAGCTGGTCAAGATCCTGAAAACCAAAAAGCCCTCCGTCGGCTTTGAGCTGATGCGGCAAACCGGCCTGCTCAAGCTGATCCTCCCCGAACTTGACGCCTGCTTTGGGGTTGACCAGCCAGCCGAATTCCACACCCATGACGTTTACTGGCATAGCCTCCTCGCCTGCGACGCCGCTCCGGCGGACGAGCTGGTCGTCCGACTCGCTGCCCTTCTGCACGACATCGGCAAACCTGCCTGCAAAGAAGGAATGACCTTTTACAACCACGACCAGGTTGGGGCCAAGCTCGCGGTCGAACTGCTCCGCCGCCTCCGTTTCGGCGGGAGCGAGATCGAATTAACCTCCCTCCTTATCGCCGGCCACATGTTCGATTATCGGCCGGAGTGGAGCGACTCCGCGGTCAGGCGGTTTATCCGCCGAGCCGGAGGAATAGAAAGCATCGGCCTCCTCTTCGCCCTTCGCCGCGCCGACGCCCAAGCGATGAAAGAGACGGTCGGGACCGATTATCTGAACGAACTTCGCCGGCGAATAGACAAAATAATCGCCGAAGAAAACGCCCTGCACCTCAAGGACCTAAAGATCAACGGGACCGATGTCATGAAAGCGCTGGGTATCCCGCCTGGGCCTAAGGTCGGCCTGATCCTTGAGCAATTATTGGAAAAAGTGCTCGATGACCCAACCCTCAACCAAAAAGAAACTCTGCTAAAATTAGCTAAAACATATGGGTAAGTTCTTTTTAACCGTTTTTCTTCTGTTCCTGACCTTCTCTTCCTCCTCACTCGCCGCCCCGGCGGCCATTACCAATATCGAAGCGATCAGGGACCGGGGGATCGACTATTTGGACATCTACACCAGCGGTTGGTCCGAAGCCAAAGGACTCCTCCTGGAAAGGACCCTCTACATTGATTTTCCGGGGGCCATTAAATCATCTAATATTATAATAAGTAAGGGAAAATCAAAGAGGATCGGGAATTTTTATGTTACCCAAAAAGACCGGAATACCGCCAGGCTAACAGTCCACTTAAAAAAAGATGTTGACTATGACATTATCAACGTTTTTGGGCGTAATAAAACGGTAATTGAAATATACGACCGCTCGGATACGGCATATTCAGATCAATATTCATGGGAAGCAAAAAACACCAAGCCTAAATTTGCCCGCTTAAAACCGGTCAAGTTATCACCGGTTTTACCTTCAACTATACATAAAGCCGGCAAGGGACCGCTTCATGGAAAAACCATTATTCTCGATCCGGGACATGGCGGGGGCGATCCGGGGGCGACCTCCTGCAACGGGGTCCAGGAAAAATACCTCACCTTGTCAACCGCTCGCCGCGCCGCCAGACTATTGCGCGAAGCGGGAGGAACAGTCTATCTGACCAGGAACGAAGATCGCCGATCGAGCTTAAGCGAGGTCGCCGCTTTTGCCAATAAAACAAGAGCTGACATTTTCATTTCAATTCATTATAATTCAACCAAGGACCAAGGGATCAAGGGGACCGAAACTTACTATTATAATCCGATCAGCCGCCGGCTGGCCGGGACCATGCATGAGGCGCTGGTCAGGGGGTTGGGCCGCAAAGATCGGGGGCTCCGCCGGGTCCGGTTCTTCATCGTCAAGCACGCGAGTATTCCCGCGGTCCTGCTTGAGCCATGTTACCTCTCCAATGGCGGAGAGGCCAACCTGGCCCGTTCGGCCGAGTTTGAAGAGCTGGTCGCCGGCTCGATCCTGAAAGGGGTAGAATTATATTTTAGAAATAGCCCACGTTAGCAAGGTTGCCGCCGATATTGTTAGGGAAAAACACTCTCCGATCCGGAGCGAACACAAGGTCCCTCCCTCTTCTCCAATTGGGGTCTTTGATTCCGGGGTCGGCGGGCTCACGGTACTCAAAGAGATCACCCGCCAGCTTCCGGGAGAGGATGTTATTTATTTCGCCGACACCGCCCGCGTCCCGTACGGTGGGCGAGCGCCGGAAGAGATCGTCTCGTTCAACCGGGAAATAATCCCCTTCCTGATCAAACGGGGGGCAAAACTGGTCATTATGGCCTGCGGGACCTCTTCGTCGATCGCTTATCCGATCATTAAAGACGACTATTCCGTATATTTGGTAAGCCTAATTGTCCCGGGTGCGGAAGCGGCCCTGGCCGCGAGCCGCCGGGGAAGGATCGGGGTCATCGCGACCGCCGGAACGATCAACTCCGGCTCGTACGAAAAGGCGCTTAAGTCGCTGAACAAAGAAATTGTTGTCGCCTCGCAAGCCTGCCCGCTCTTCGTCCCATTGGTCGAGGGAGGGTTGTTTGACTCCGATGAGGCCCGCAAAGCGGCCAAGGAATACCTAACTCCGTTGATCAAGGAAAAGATCGACGCTTTGGTCCTGGGGTGCACTCATTATCCTCATTTGGCAAAGGTCATCCGCGAAGTCGTCGGTCCGGAGGTCGCTCTGGTCGACCCGGCGGGAGCGGCGGTCGCCGCCGCGAAAAAGCTCCTGCAAAAAGAAGGAACGTTAAGGACCGGAACAAACCCCTCTTATGAATACCTAACAACCGCCGATCCGCTCCGTTTCCAGGAGATCGGCTCCCGGCTCCTCGGCAGAAATATCGTCAGAGCGACCCAGGTGGATTTACCTCTAAAATAGGTGTAAAATACAGCCATGTTCGAGCTAATGGTGGAAGATACTTTTGACGCCGCTCACGCTCTGCGGGGCTACGAAGGCCCCTGCGAGAACCTCCATGGCCATACCTGGCGGATCCAGCTTTTTCTGCGAGGGAACAAACTAAACAAGCTCGGCCTGCTGGAAGATTTTAAGGCGATCAAAAAGGTCCTGGCCGCGACCCTTGACCAGTTTGACCACAATTACATCAACGAAACGCCCCCTTTCGACAAGATCAATCCGACCTCGGAAAATTTGGCCAAATATTTGTTTGATAGGTTGAAAATACGTTTTAAGTTCATCCACAAAGTCATTGTCTGGGAGAGCGCGAGGACCTATGCCGCTTACTATTAACTTTACCAAGACGCAAGGGCTGGGAAACGACTTTATTTTGATCGACACCCGCCGGGAAAAACTTGACGGCATCGATCTAAAGCGATTGGCGATCGACCTGTGCGACCGGCACTTTGGGATCGGGGCCGACGGCCTCCTGCTCGTTTGGCCGTCCTCCAAAGCGCACTACCGGATGCAGGTTATCAATCCCGACGGGAGCGAGGCCGAAATGTGCGGCAACGGGATTCGCTGTTTTGCCCGCTATGTTTACGAGACCGACAAGTTATCCGAAGAGGTGATCTCGGTGGAGACGCTGGCCGGAACTCTTTTGCCGGCAATCATCAAAGAGAACGGGCTGATCAGCGGCGTTGAGGTCGATATGGGTCAACCAAAAAACGAAGGGCCCGTCACACTCAACGGCTTTCAGTTCCAAAAGATCTCCATGGGAAACCCCCATGCCGTTACTTTTGTCGAAAATTTAACCGAGATCGATCTGGCCAATGTCGGCCCAGAGATCGAGAACGATCCCCACTTCCCCAACCGGACCAATGTTGAATTCGTGAAAGTGATAAGCAACAAGGAAATCGAGGTCAGAGTTTGGGAACGAGGAGCGGGTGAAACCCTCGCCTGCGGGACCGGCGCCTGCGCCGCGCTCGCCGCCGCCAATCTGGCCGGGAAAACCGGCCGACGGGCGATAATCAGGCTCCCGGGCGGTAACCTTGACATCGAATGGGGAGAAGACAATCACCTCTTGATGCGCGGCCCGGCGGAAAAAGTTTTTGAAGGGAGCTATTCTCGTGAATAAATCCAAGCGGCTTGAGAAGATCCCCCCCTATCTTTTCGTCAAGATCGAGGAGAAAAAGGCCGAACTGATCAAGTCAGGGGTGGATGTCATCGACTTTGGGATCGGCGACCCCGACCTGCCGACCCCCTCTCGTATTTTCAAAAAGATGCGCGATGTCCTGGAAACAAAAGAGGCGGGGAATTATCCCTCAACCAAGGGGGAACTATCATTTCGCCAGGCGGTCGCTAACTGGTATAAAAAACGCTTTAACGTCAACCTTGATCCGGCGGACGAGGTTTGCAGTCTGATCGGCTCCAAAGAGGGGCTCGCCCATCTTTCCCTTGCCTTCATCGATCAGGGGGATATTGCCCTGGTCCCCGATCCTTCATACCCGGTTTATAAGATCGCGACCACCCTGGCCGGGGGAGAAGTTTTTGATCTCCCGCTGACCGCGCGAAATAATTTTCTCCCTGAACTGGACAAGGTTCCCGAAGCGGTCTTAAAAAAAGCCAAAGTCCTATACGTTAACTACCCAAATAACCCGACCGGGGCGGTGGCCGACCTGACTTTCTTTGCCGGAGCGGTCGCTTTCGCCAAAGAACACAACCTCCTCCTGGTCTCCGACCTAGCCTATTCGGAAATGGGTTATGCCGGCTATAAACCGCCCAGCCTCCTGGAGGTTCCCGGCGCGAAAGAAGTCGCGATCGAGTTCCATTCGCTCTCCAAAACGTATAACATGACCGGCTGGCGGATCGGCATGGCGGTCGGCAACCCTGAAGCGGTCCAGGCCCTGGCAACGATCAAATCCAACGTCGACAGCGGCGTTTTCAAGGCGATCCAATTCGCCGCAATCGAAGCTCTCTCCGCCGACCGGCAATGCGTCGCAAGTAACAACGCGGTTTTTGAAGAGCGGGGAAAAATCCTGGTCAAAGGGCTTAATTCCCTCGGCTGGAAAATGGCCGATCTCAAAGCGACCTTCTACGCCTGGGTCCCGGTCCCCAAAGGGGAAAGCTCGGCATCGTTTACCGAAAAACTGCTCGATAAATGCGGCATCCTGGTCGTCCCGGGAAGCGGCTACGGCCCCTCCGGCGAAGGATATGTCCGCTTCGCCATCACCCTGCCGAAAGAACGGATCGAAGCGGCGATCGACCGCCTGGCCAAAGCCCAGATCCGCTTTTAACATGGAAGTCCTTGTCGCCAAACACGCCGGTTTCTGCGTCGGAGTGGAAAGAGCCTACAAGATCGCCCTTCAGGAACCCGAAAATCAGCCGGTTTATATGCTGGGGAACCTGGTCCACAACAAACAGGTAGTTGAACGGCTCCGCGCGCGAGGAATAATCGGCGTCCACTCCCTCTCCGAGATCAGTGCCAAAGGGACCCTTCTTATTTCGGCGCACGGCGCCTCGCCGGAGATCTACGAAGAAGCGAAACAAAAAGGGCTAAAGATCATCGATACGACCTGCCCCTGGGTAAAGAAAGCACAAAAGATCGCCGCCGAGCTGGCCGGACGGGGCTGTCGGGTAGTGATCGTCGGCGACAAGGGGCACGCCGAGGTCAAAGGGCTCCTTGGCTGGAGCGGCGGACGCGGCACGGTGGTCGAAACCCCGGCTGACGTTTCAAACTTGACGGTCGCCGAAAACTGCCTGGGGATGATCGCGCAAACGACCCAGGCGGAAGAACAATTTCAAAATATCGCCGCCGCCCTGCGGGCCAAGTTTGCCAACGTTGAGGTCCATAACACGATCTGCGGCGCGACCTCGCATCGCCAGAGTGCGGCGATCGAGATCGCCAAACAAGTCGACCTGATGCTGGTCATTGGGGACAAAATGAGCGCCAACACCAACCGATTGACCGAGCTTTGCGCCAAGACCGGGACCAAAACCTTTCAGATCGAAACCGCCGCCGAACTCGATCCTTCCTGGCTGACCGGCAAAACGAAGGTCGGCGTCACCGCCGGAGCCTCAACTCCCAAGTGGATTACCGGTGAAGTCATTAGTCTACTCTCGAAGATTGTGTTATAATGCCGCCAAGGTAATTTCCCGAGCAATGAAAAGAATTGTCTCTATTTTAATTGCTTTTGCCCTCGCTTTCTCGGCGGCTCAAGCAGAGCGTTTGGAGAAGATCCGGCTCGGTTACTATCCCGAACGGATCAGGGCGGTTTTTGACTTTAACTCCATTTTTACTTATTCCCCGGAAGAAAGCAAAGAAAAGATCACCCTCCACTTCCCCAACGCCGAGGCAAGCCGCGACATCCCAAGCTACGTCGAGGTCAACGACGTCATTGTCCGCTACTTTGAAGTTGAAAAAGAAGGGAACGGACTAAAGATCACCATTCCCCTGGGAGAGCCGATCCCCTACAACATCTTCGCCCTGACCGATCCCTATCGCCTGATCGTCGATTTTGACCGCGATTTTACCAATTTAACTTCCGGCGGGACGATCATCGACGGCGTCGAGGCTCTTACCGTTAATAAAGGGACCCAGAACGGACGGGTCGTTGCCCAGGTCCTGAAGGTCGATCCCACCAGGGCCGACCTCTCCCCCGCCCTGGCAAAAAAACACAAACCCAACACGCTGACCTCGTTCGCCGACGTCCTCACCCCCTGGTCAAACCAGGAAGAAGAGAAGAGCGACCAGCATTTCTTCCGGGCGACGGTCGGCAAAATAGCCGAAGAGCAGGGAGCGGTCGCGGCGATCAACGGAACCTATTTCGCCTACAACGGCAAGCCTCTCGGAACTCTTCTGATCGACAAAGAGTTGGTCTCCACCCCGATCTATGACCGGACCGCCCTGATCCTTTCCGACGACGGCAAGGCATTTGTCGACAATATCCAGATCGAATGCTATTTTAACTCACCCGCCAACGAGCGCTTTGATATCACCGGGGTCAATCAGGGGATCGGCAATAATTCCATCATCATGTATACCCCGGTCTGGGGGGAAAAGACCGGAACCGCCCGGGGCGGGGTCGAGCTGACTGTGGTCAACTCAAAAGTCGCTAGCATCGGCCTGGCCAACTCTACCATCCCTCAAAACGGCTACGTTCTCTCGACCACCGGGACGGTCAGCCAGTTTATAACCGATAAGTTCAAGATCGGCGACCCGGTCGATCTGCGCATCAGGGTGATCCCCTACGTCAGCTCACCCAGCAGTATCCTCCATCTTGTTTCCGGAGGTCCGCGGCTGGTCAAAGAGGGTCAGGTTTACGTTTCCAAGCATGAAGAAAATTTTCGGCCGGACATTGCCAAGAGCCGGGCGGCCCGTTCCGCCGTCGGCATCACCAAAGACAACAAGATCCTCCTGGTCACCGTTGACGGACTGCCGCGCCAGAAGAAGAGCCGGAGCGAAAAGAGCAGTATCGGGATGACCCTTGAGGAGTTGGCCGAATTAATGATCAATCTGGGAGCGGTCGAAGCGATGAACCTGGACGGCGGGGGCTCCACCACCATGTGGATAGACGGAAAGACCGTCAACCGGCCGGTCAACGGAGGCGCCTCTCCGGTCAGCAACGCCCTGGTCATCAGACCTAAGTATTAATTGATCTCTTTTTTATCAACGACCACTGTTTCCGAGATAAAATATTCCTTGAACTCTTCCGAAAGCGGCACTTTGCCGTCCCAGCGGCGAACGACGTCGGCCTTGCGCTCGATCACGGTAGCCGGGATCTTGGTCACGCTGTAAAACGCTCCTTCGGCCAGCCCGTCGACCGTTTCCATGTCGTAAAACGACAGTTTAGCCACAGTATCATCAATGTTCCAGCGACCAAAAAAGGTCTCGAACTTTTTCACTGTCGTCTTGCAAAACTCGCACCCCGGCTTACCGAACACTTTTACTTCCATTTGTTCCATGATATTTCCCCTTTCCTTTTTCAGCATTATAACACTCCCGACAGATCAGCGGAGCGGAACCTATCCTTGAGCTCTCCCATCTTACCTTTGTTCCATCCCGGGACCCGGGAAAAGTAGCCGGTGATCCTGGTGATCCCTTCAATATTGGCGGAACTGCAGTGCGGACAGCGCTCCACCAGCCCCCGGGTCACCTTGCCGCAATCGTCGCAGGCGGTAAACTCCGGCGAAAAAGCGATCTGGGCGTTATCGGTGTTCTTGAAGGTCTTAATGACAAAGTTGGCGATAGATTTGGCGTCGGGCCGAGATTCGCCGAGCCAAATATGGGTCAGGGCACCGGCGTCGATCAACGGGTGGAAAAGCCCTTCCTGCTTGACCCGGTCGATCGGGCTCATCTTGTGGGAAACATTAATGTAGGTGGAATTGGTATAATATATTTCCGACCCTTCATAGTTCCCTTTGATCACGCTGGTCGCCTGGGTCGGGAACTGCTGGAGGTCGAGCCGGGCAAAACGGTAAGCGGTCGATTCGGCCGGGGTCTGCTCCAGGACAAAATGCAGATCGTACTTTTCGGAAAGCTGTTCGCATTTAAACTTCATGAACGAAATGACCTTGAGGCCAAAACGGACCGCTTGCGGATCTTCGTGCAATTCCTTGCCGAAATGGAACTGGACCAGCTCGTTTAACCCGAGCACGCCGATCAGGTGGGTCACCCGCCGCAAACGAAGATAAGCTTCACCGTCCCGCTTCATCGCCAACAATGAGAGGGGGCCGTTGCTCCCTTCCTTGAGCAAGGCTTCAATAAAACGCCGCTTCTCCCGGTGGGCCTGGGCGGCGATCTCCAGTTTTTTCTCGATCTCTTCGAACAGCTTTTTCTCGTCTCGGGCGGCGAGATAGGCGAGCCTGGGGAGGTTAAGCGTCACGTTCTGGATCGCCGAATAGCGCATCCGCCAGGGCTCCCGCGCGTCCTGCAGGTCGGAATAATCAAGTTTGAATGAGAGTCGGCAGCATTCGGATATTTTCGCGGTCTCCCCCCGGTCAAAAACAAAGTAAGTCGTCCCTTTCTCCGCCGCTACCTTTGAGATCAGCTCCAGGAACTCTTCGTGTCCCGGTGTGTTGAAGAACTTTTCGGTCATGTGAACCAGCGGTTTGGGAAAAAAGAACGGCCGTCCCGCCCCATCGCCTTCCAGATAGACCTCGAACATCGCGTTGGCAAAAGCCTGCGCTTCGGCCACATAGTCCCCATAAGTCTTGCCGGTATATTCTCCCCCCGGTCCCATCGCCGGAACTGTCTCAAAATGTTTGGGGATCTCCCAATAAATATTCAGGTCGGAAAACAACCCCTGACCCCCGCGCGCAACCGCCGCGGTCGAGAATTCCAGGATCAGCTGGCGGGCGAGCTTCCTGATCCGCTCCGGTCCCAGCCCGACAATAAACGGGGCGATAAAGATGTTGACCGCATCCCAGCCGATGGCGCCGGCAAAATGCCCGTGGAGGGCGATCGAATATTTAACAACCTGCGAGATAAGCTCATCCGGTTCACGGGCCGGTTTTTCCATCCCCCGGGCGTCCGGCAGGTCGAGCCCGAATTTTTTCACGAACTCGATCGACTGCCCGCTGCAGTACGGCCGATCGGCAAATCCCAGGTCATGGAGATGAATGTCCCCCCGCATGTGAGCGTCGGCCACCGGCAGGGAAAAGACATTGAGTAGGGCAAACTCTTTTTTAATGTTCTCGGCCAGGGTCAGGTTGGTCGCTTCCGGAGAATGGGGGGTGTTGGCGTTCTCCTTGTTCTTGTGAAAGATGATTTTCTTAACATCATAGACCGGGACCCCGAGGCGGGTGTGCTTGCGCCGGGCCTCTTCAAGGCCGTACTCAAGGAGTTTGACGTCGACCAGCTCGCGGATCAGTGGAGCGGTGATCGTCTTGACCGCCATCGCCTTGATCTGCTTTTCCACTTCAATGGCGATAATAAGCGCGATCTCCGGCTTGAGCTCGGTCTCCCTGATCAGTGCGTCGATTATCCGGTCGCGATCCCAGGCGACGATATCGTCGGTCGAGGTCCGAACAAAGACCGACAGGTCGGTCGCTTCTTCTTCCCGCTTGACGGGCGGTTTAGCTGTTAACGTTTCCATTGCGGTACCTCTCTTTTAGTTCGGCGAGCTTCCCCTTGTTCCAGCCGGAGATCCGGGAGAAATAACCGGTGATCCGGGTTATCCCTTCGATGTTCTCTGACCGGCAATACGGACACTGGTCGCGCAGGCCGCGGGTGATCTTGCCGCATTGGTTGCAAGAGGTAAATTCCGGCGAAAACGCGATCTGGGCATTCTGGGTGTGGCGAAAGGTCTTGGTCACGAAATTCGCGATCGAATCCGGCGACGGCTTGCTCTCTCCCAGCCAGACGTGGGTCAGCGCTCCGGCGTCGATCAGCGGGTGGAAGAGCCCTTCCTGTTTGACCCGGTCGATCGAGCTCATGGAGTTGGAGACGTTGAAATAGGTCGAGTTGGTATAGTAGATCTCATTAGTCCCTTTATTCCCCTTGACCACCCGATCGGCCGCCTCCGGAAAATGCTCCCGGTCAAGCTTGGCAAAGCGGTAAGCGGTCGATTCGGCCGGGGTCTGCTCCAGGACAAAGTGCATATCGTACTTCTTGGAAAGGACTTCGCAGGTCAATTTCATATGAGAGATGACCCGCAGACCGAACTTGAGCGCCTCCGGCGATTCATGCAATTCCTGGCCTTTGTGCGCCTGGACCACTTCATTAAGCCCCAGGATCCCCATCAGGTAGCTGACGCGGAACATTCTAAGGTACTGCTGACCGTCCCGGTTCATCGCCAGGAGCGACAGTGGCCCCCTCTGGCCGGCCGCCAGGATCTCGGAAATAAAGGTCTTCTTCTGGAGATGGGCCTTGGCCGCCAATTCCAAATGCTGGTCGATCAGCTCAAACAGTTTGGCGTCCGATCCTTCGGCTTTGAAAGCTAAGCGCGGCAGGTTGACCGTCACGTTCTGCAGGGCGGAGTAGCGCATCCGCCACGGCTCCTTGGCGTCATCCAGGTCCGATTGCTCCAGTTTAAACGACAACCGGCAGCATTCGGAGATCTTGGCGGTTTCGCCGCGATCAAACACAAAATAGGTGTTACCCATTTCCGTGGCGACTTCGGAAATATGGCGCAGGAACTTTTCGTGCCCTTCGGTCTCAAAAAACTTTTCGGTCATATGGACCAGCGGCTTGGGGAAAAAGAACGGGCGGCCGGAGCCGTCCCCTTCTTTATAGACGTCGAACATCGCCCAGACAAAGCGCTGGGAATCCTTAATATAATCGCCATAAGTCTTGCCGGTGTATTGTCCGCCCGGACCCATCGCCGGAACTTTTTCAAAATGCTTGGGAACCTCCCAGTACAGATTGATATCGGAAAAGATCGCCTGACCGCCCCGGGCGACCGCCTGCTGGCTGTATTCATAGATCATCATCTGGGCGATCTGCCGAACTTCAGCGTCGGACATACCGACCAGGAAAGGGGCAAAAAAGATATTGACCGCGTCCCAGCCGATGGCTCCGGCAAACACCCCCTGAAGGGCGGCCGAAAATTTGACCATCTGCGCCAGGAGAACCTCGGCGTGTCTGGCCGGTTTGGCGATCGAAAGGGCGTTGGGGAGATCAAGACCGAACTTTTTGACGTATTCGACCGATTGGCCGCTGCAATATGGCCGGTCAATAAAGCCAAGGTCATGGAGATGGAGGTCCCCCCGCATATGGGCGTCGGCAATATCCGACGAAAAAACCGAAAGGAGGGCAAATTCTTTTTTAATGTTCTCGGCCAGGGTCAGGTTGGTCGCTTCCGGACCGTGGGGAACGTTGGCGTTCTCCTTGTTCGGATTAAAGATAATATTTTTGACGTCGTAAAGCGGGGAGCCAAGGCGGGTGTGCTTGCGCCTGGCGTCTTCCAGTCCATATTCCAATAATTTAACGTCGACCAATTCGCGGATCAGCGGGGAGGTCACGTTTTTAAGGTTAAGGCTCTTTATCTGGACCTCAACCTCCTTGCCGATCATCTCGGCGACATTCTGGTCGATCCCGGTCTCGCGGACCAGCGCGGCGACGATCTTCGCCCGGTCCCAGCCGACGATATCCTCTTCCGAGGTCCTGACAAAAAGGGCCAGGTCGGTCGAATCGTCAAATTTACTCATTTTTTCAGCCATCAAATCAGTGGACATCTAAGTACCTCCCAGTTAATTCTTCTACTTCTCTTTGGAACTCCGAGACATGTTCGAACTTCCGATATACCGACGCGAACCTGATATACGCGACCTTATCGATCTGGTGCAGTTTTTCCATGATCAGCTCTCCGACCTTCGAACTAATTACCTCCCTCCCGGCTTCTCGATGCAGAGCCTTTTCCACTTCATCCACAATCGCTTCCATTGTTTCCAGCGAGACCGGCCGCTTTTCACAGGCGCGCAGGATCCCGGTCAAGACCTTTTGCCGGCTGAACTGTTCCCGCCGCCCATCCCGTTTAATGACCAGGACCGGCCGTTCTTCGATCCTTTCGTACGAGGTAAACCTCCCCCGGCAGGAGAGACACTCCCTCCGCCGCCGAATTGACTCCCCGTCATCAATTTCGCGGGATTCCAGGACCTTGTCTTCTATGCTATCGCAAAATGGGC
Source organism: candidate division WOR-1 bacterium RIFOXYB2_FULL_45_9 (assembly GCA_001771575.1). GTDB lineage: Bacteria > Margulisbacteria > WOR-1 > O2-12-FULL-45-9 > XYB2-FULL-48-7 > XYB2-FULL-45-9. The sequence continues at coordinate 1,069,091 of MEUD01000001.1, forward strand.
ATTTCATAGATTTAGTGTGCTGGAAAGATTACCACGCTACCTGTGGGGGAGTCAATAGGCGATTTTCCCCTTAATTGGGAAGGGTTTCACCGATTTTTACGTCGTGCCCAGACAGGAAACTCTTACAGGACATCCGTTTCCCGCCATCTAACTGCAGTTCTACGATCAAAAGATGCCCAATCCCGGTTGCAACAACTATCCCTTCCTCTTTAATTATAGCGACTATTTCTCCGGGTAAGCTGGAGGGAGTTAAACCTGGCAGATCAACCGGCTTAACCTTGAAAAGCCTTAACTGCCTACCCCTAAATATAGTGTGGGCAACAGGCCAGGGGACCATTCCTCTGGTCAGATTAGCTATTTCCAAGGCGCTTTTACGCCAATCTACCGCGCCGCTCTCCTTGTTTAGGGTTGGGGCAAAGGTCGCTTCCGCGTCATTTTGAGGGATCAGAGGGGCCTCTCCAGCCGCAATTTTCGGCAACAGAGATAATAGAAGGTCCTGGCCAACTCCAAAGACTTTCTTTAGCAGAGTTTCCGCGTCATCTTCCGGGGAGATCGGGACCGCGAGCTGGGCCAGGACCGGCCCGGCATCCAACTGTTCGGCAAGCCTAAATATGGTCATCCCGCTCTCTTTTTCCCCCTTGATCAAAGCCCATTGGACAGGGGCCGCTCCCCGGTACTTTGGAAGAAGAGAAGCGTGCAGATTGATGAAGCCATGTTTCGGCAGGTCCAAAATCTCTTTGGGAATTATCTGACCATAAGCGACGACAATGCCAATATCGGGCCGAAGCGATCCCAGGATCGACTTAAAGAGCGGGTTATTCTTGACCTTTTCCGGCTGTTCCAGCGGAAGACCGTTCTTCAGGGCGATCTCTTTGACCGGAGAGAAGGCGAGTTTTTGTCCGCGGCCTTTTTGGCGGTCGGGCTGGGTAACCACCCCAACGACCTCCCCCTTTTCTTTTAACAGCGCCGCCAGGACGTCGGCGGCCACCTCCGGGGTGCCGAAGAAAACTATTCTCACAGCAGTTCTTCCTTGGGCTCTTTTTTAGCGACAAACTTGATCAGACTCGGGTCCTTGACCCGGTCGATCAGGACTTTGCCGTCAAGGTGGTCAACTTCATGCTGAAAAACAGTCGCCAAAAAACCATTGGCTTCAATTTCCAATAATTTACCGTCACGTGACAACCCCTTAATAATAATCTTTGAGGCCCGTTCGACCGGAGCTTCAACCCCGGGGAGCGAAAGACACCCTTCGATATAGCATTGTAAACCACTTCGTTTAGTGATCCTGGGGTTGACCAGAGCGATCGGACCCGTTCCGACATCAACAACGATCACCTGAAGAGATTGACCAATCTGCGGCGCCGCCAGACCGACCCCCGGCGCGGCATGCATTATTTCGATCATCTGATCGATCAATCTCACGATCTCCGGAGTGACCTTTTTGACCGCCCGGCTTTTTTTGCGCAGGACCGGATTTGGGAATTTAAGTATCGCCATGCCTTAATTATATCCTACATTATATAGTAAGAAAACCGGCTTATAAGAGATTGAGAGGATCAACGTCGATCGTCAGCCTGACCTTGGCCTGATCAAAATCGATCGGCACGGACCTAACCAGCCGCCTTAGCTCGTCCAGCTCTCCTTTTAATAAAATACGATAGCGCCATTCGCCGTGCAGTTTCGCGATCACCGCCGGCGCCGGTCCCAACACCCCTTCCCGCTTGACCGACATCAGTCGGCGCCCAAATTCCTCCGCCGCCTTGATCACCAGCGATGATTCAACCCCGGAAAAAAGGAGACTGATCAACCTTGAGAACGGCGGATACCCAAGTTCCTGGCGATGAACGATTTCCTGGCTAAAAAAAAGCTCATAATCCTGCCTGGCCGCCGCCTGGATCGAATAATGGTCCGGCAGGTGGCTCTGGACGATCACCTTCCCGGGGAGATTGTGTCGGCCGGCCCGTCCCGCGACCTGGGTCAATAGCTGAAAAGTATATTCGGCCGACCTAAAATCCGGCAGGTTGAGAGCGGTATCGGCCGAGACCACTCCGACCAGGGTAACCCGCGCGACGTCAAGCCCCTTGGCAACCATTTGCGTCCCGATCAGCACGTCGGCCTTCCCTTCCGCGAAGATCGAAAAAAACGCCTCGTGCGATCCCCGCTTGCTCACCGAATCGCGATCATAGCGAAGGATCCTGGCGGCGGGAAAAACATCGGCGACTTCATTTTCGATCCGCTGGGTCCCGGTCCCAAAATAACCGAGTAGGCGGCTATTGCATTGCGGACAGGCGGTTGGCGGCGGAGCACTATAACCGCAGCGGTTGCATAAGAGTTTTTTTTCACTGCTGTGATAGGTCAACGAGATCGAACAGTGCGGGCAGTGGAGGGGAAATCCGCAGTCGCGACACTGAACATAGGTAAAGTAGCCGCGCCTGTTAATGAAGAGGATCGCTTGCTCTCCTCGCTTCAATGTTTTAAATAATTCATCCCGCAGTTTTTGGGAAAGCAGGCCGCTTCGCTCCCGGCGCATGTCGACGACCTCGACCGGAGGGAGAGGCCGGGCGTCGATCCTGTTCGGCAATGTTAACTTGACCAGCGATCCCAGTTCCGCCTGATAATAAGTCTCAACCGAAGGGGTCGCCGAACCAAGAACGATGGTCGCCCCGGTTAATGCGGCAAGGTATTCGGCGGTTTCCCTGACATGATAGCGTGGGGCGTTATCTTGTTTATATGAGCGCTCATACTCCTCGTCAATAACGATCAAACCAAGGTTGACCGCAGGGGCAAAAATAGCCGAACGGGCGCCAAGGATGATCCTGGCCTCTCCTTCGGCGATTCGCTCCCATTCCCGGCGCCGCTTCGCTCCGGTCAGGTCACTGTGGACCAGGGCGATACCATCGCCAAACCTGGCCTTAAACCGCTGGACCAACTGCGGGGTCAGCGCGATCTCGGGGACCATAACGATCGAGCTTTTTCCCTGGCTAAGCGCCTGTTCCACGCTCTTCATATAAACTTCGGTCTTGCCGGAGCCGGTCACCCCAAAAAGTAAAAATCGGCCGCCGTCCGTCTCTTGGATCGAGCGGGTGATCTTCTCGACCGCGCCGGCCTGGTCTGCCGTCAAATCCGGACCGGAACTTGCGCCCTCTGCCTTAGCCTTGGGCTCTGCCTTCTCCCCCCTTGGTTTCGACTTTAGACTTTTAACATCCTTTTTTCCGGGGGGCATCACCAGCCTTAGAGCGGAGAGACGAAAAGCAGAGTAATATTCGGCCAGCCAGTTGGCCAGTTTGACCTGGTTTTCATTAAATAGCGGTTTTTCACACGCGATCGAATCGATCTCTTTTGTCCGCTCGACATCAGCCTTCTCAACAAAACCGACCACGTAACCGGTCTCGCTCCGTTTGCCAAAAGGGATGGCGACCGCCTGGCCGATCTTGATCTTATCGATAATCGGTCCCGGGATGGCGTAATGATATATCTTGTCGATCCGGTCCGCTGCTTTAGAGAGGATAACCTCGGCGTACATTAAAAGATCGCGTCTAGTATCCGGGAGGCGATCGTTTCCTTATCGGCCAGCGGCAGATCAACACGTCTCCCCGCCCGGTCAATTAGCACTCCCCGGGCCTGATCGCTCCCAAAGTTCTCCGGCCCGTTGGCAAAGATCAGGTCCAGGTTCTTCTCGGCCAGTTTCTTTTTGGCATTTTTTACCAGGTTTTCCGTCTCCAGCGCGAAGCCGACCAGTTTTCTTTTCCCTTTTTTCCCGGCCAGCTTCTTCAGGATATCCGACGTCGCTTCAAGCTCTAAGACCAGGCCTTTCCCCTTTTTGATCTTTGCTCTTTTACTTTTGACCTTAAAATCGGCGACCGCCGCCGCCATGATCACCGCGTCCGCATTTTGGGCGCCGCCGGCAACCGCGGCCAGCATCTCCCGGGCAGACTCAACTTCGACCAACCTAACACCAGCTGGGACCGGAAGGGACGCGTTGGCCGAGATCAAGGTGACCGCCGCGCCGCGCCGGCTGGCCGCTTTGGCGATCGCATACCCCATTTTTCCCGATGAGCGGTTCGCCAGATACCTGACCGGATCGATCTGCTCGCGGGTCCCGCCCGCCGTTATTAAGATCTTTTTTCCTTTAAGGTCCCGGGGAGCGACCAGCAGTTCTATTATCCTGGATATTATCTCCTCCGGCTCGCTCATTCGCCCGATATCAAGATCGCCGCAGGCAAGTTTTCCTTCCTCCGGGCCGATCAATTCCCAGCCAAGCTTAACGATCTTTTCCGAGTTGGCGGCAACCGCCGGATTGCGCCACATCTCGCAGTTCATCCCCGGAGCAAGCAGTTTTTTGGCGGTCGTCGACAAAGCCATGGTAGATAACGCGTCGTCCGCCAAACCGCCGGCGATCTTGCCGATCATGTTGGCGGTCGCCGGCGCAATAACCAGCAGGTCGGCTTTTTGGGAAAGCGAAATATGCGGAACGGGGGTGGCGATCTCCTGGGAATACAGATCTAAGATAACCGGATTGCCGGACAACGTGCGGAAAGTAAGCGGGCCGACCAGCTGGGCCGCCTCGGCTGTCATGACGACCCAAACCTCGGCGTCAAGGTCTTTTAAGCGGGAAACCAGCGTCGCGGCTTTATAAGCGGCAATACAACCGGTCACCCCTAAAATGATTGTCTTGCCTTTTAACATAATTTACCCGAAGCCGTTATTTTTTCTTTTTCGGCTTTTCTCTTGGTTTTTCTTTCGCCCCTTTAGCCAGTCGGTCAAGCTGGGAGGGGGCGTTCTCGTCGTCGTCGGCCAACAGTATCTCCTGCGGTTTTTTGCTGTCGGCGCTGGTAACCTTGATCCGGAACTTATCGGCGGCGATCTCCCGCAGGGAGGTGATCACCGGATTGGTCGGGTCAAAATTGTCAATGTACGGCAGAGACCCGTCCGAGACCTGCTTGGCCCTGGCGGAAGCGGCGTTCACCAATAAAAATTTGTTCTTGGCCTTGGTCAATAAATTATCAACTGATAGTTCTGTCAATTTAGCAACGTCCTTTCTTTTTCAACATTTATGATCGCCCTGATCTTGTCAGCGGCTGATTCGACCTTGTCATTTACCACTATGTAATCGTATTTTTCCATAACCTGGAGCTCGGCTATCGCCGCCCGCAGACGATAGTTCATGACCTCCTGATCCTCGGTCTTTCGCTTCTTGAGGCGGAAAGCCAGGATGTCGACCGACGGCGGGATCAGAAAAACAAAAACCACCGCCGCTTTCAGCGCCGCCCCTTCCACCGACCGCTTGATCGAAGCCGCTCCCTGCACGTCGACTTCCAGGATCACCACTCCCCCCCTGGCCAGTTCTTTTTCAACGTAAGAGCGGGGGGTCCCGTAATAGCTCCCGTGGACCTTGGCCCATTCGAGCAAGTCGCCGTTCTTGACCAACCGGTCAAACTCGTCCCGTTCCACAAAATGATAGTGTTCGCCGCTCATTTCTCCCGGACGGGGCTGGCGAGTCGTCATGGAAACTGAAAGGGATAGGTCCGGATTTTTCTTTAAAAGACGGCGAACGACCGTTGATTTTCCAACTCCGGAAGGACCGGAAATCACTACCAGCAGGCCGCGCTTGTGCCGGGCTTTTTTGGTCATCTATTAAGTAATTTTAGCATATAACCTTCCCGGAATCAAGCGCCCGGGGTTGACAAAGAAGCGGGTGAAGTCTAAAATTACCCAACTAGTTTGCATTAGGAGGTTACATAATGAAAAGAATCATAGTTGTCTGCGCGATCCTTGGTTCAATGATCTCCGCCGGTTTTGCTCTCGAATCGGGACTTCTCCCTTACGGCGTTGGGGCCAAATACGCCGGAATGGGCGGGGCCGCTGCCGCGATCGTTGACGATATTTCTTCCGCCTACTTCAATCCGGCGGGGATCGTTAAATCAGGTCGGGTCGAACTCAAGCTCGGAGCGGGAGCCGCGACCGAGGGACTGGCCGATATCATGAAGGTTTTCGGGAATGTCTCCGACCCGACCAAATTTATTGCCGACAACGTCTCCAACACCATCAACGTTAATGGGAACATGAACGCTTTGATCGGCTTGAACATCGCCAAGATCGGCCTTACGGTCATTCCGGTCGGTTCATTGGCTTTTGTTAAACCGGCCGGCTTCAACGGAAACGCCGTCGCGATGATGGCCTACGAAGGGATCTTGACCCTGGGGTACGGTCTTTCCACCCCGATCCTGCCGGTCGCCACGCTTGACTTGGGGGCTAACATCAAATATGTTGGCGCCGCCGCCGCCACCGTCGCCGCCAACCTGAACGCTTCGACCAACAGCGTCACCAATTATTCCGGCACCGGGTTCGACCTGGGAGCTAAAGCAAAGATCGACACCTTCGCCATTCCGTTCTCGGTCGCGGTCGTTATCAAGGACCTGGGGGAGACGCTTAGCGGCACGACCAAAGCAACGACCTCTACTTATGACCCAGCGACCGGCACCACCACCACTTCTCCCGCGACCGAAACCAACACCAGCATTACCGCCCCTCAAACGATCGTTATCGGCGCCTCCACCACCATCCCCGGGATCGGCTTAAAGGTCGCCGCCGACATCGATTCGGTCGGCAGTACCTCTTACCAATCGGCTTACACCGTCACCCACCTTGGGGTTGAATATCCCCTGGCGGTTCTAGCCCTGCGCGCTGGCTTGATCACCGGCGGGACCAATGGGAGCATCTCCATGACCACCATTGGGGCCGGGCTCAACTTTTTTGGCAACCTGAACATCGCCATGATCATGGATGGAAAGAACACTAAAAACAACCAGATGGTATTTGACACCGGATTCGCGTTCTAATAATTAGGAGGAGGAGTAATAATAATGAAGAAGATATTTAGTTTGGCCTTGCTTCTGACCGTCGCTCTGTTCATGGCTTCCGGCTGCAGCACCACTTCGAGCGGGGGAACGGTCTCCACGACGATCCCGGCTTCGGCGGCGGCCACCAGCATCGGGGCACTCGCTTCCACCAGTCTTTCCGTGGATAACAACATTTTGGGGGTCACCTCTTACGCCTCGATCAGGTCAAGCCAGGTCAAAGCTTCCGCCCCTGCCGCCCCGGCATATTCCGGAGGCTGGTGGACCACTAGCGCCACCTGGGAAGAAACTGCCGGCGGCTATTCGTATTCTTACGATTGGCAGTACAGATTTAGAATTTGGAACGCGGCCGGGGACGAAATCAAAACCACCGCCGGGCTCGACCCTGACGGTGAAGGGCTAAGCTCGTCCGACGTCAGCCAGATCTGGGCTTATGTCACTTTTGACTACACCCTGACCACCACCGCCGGAGCCTATACCACTCATTACCAATTCGGCGAGAGCACCGACAAACCATTTAAAATGGAAGGTTTTGGGACCGCCTCCAGGATGATGGACGGCTATACCAAGTTCGTCGGCGCCTACAGCGGCGATTCATATACCATCGCCTTTACCTACAACAGTCTTTCTCTTACCGCTTCCGGTTATCCGTCCGGTTCGGTCAGTTTCTCCTTTGGCGTCAGCGCCGGAGAAGCCTACGCCGGAACGATCACCTACGATGGGACCGTCACCGCAGTCTTGGCCTTTACCAGCGGCGGGACCGGGACCTACGCGATCGATTTGGAAAAAGGGACAACTACGGTCGCGGCGGCTTATTAAGCGATTCCACTAGCGCTACCTAGAGAGGGCGGACTTTTGTCCGCCCTCTTTTTTTATGGTATAGTTATTTCTCACCTTGCCGGTGAGGACTATGCGTAAGTTATTATTATTATTCCTTCTCTCTATTATTATTAGTACAGCGCTTCACGCCTTCTCACTTCAGGACTGGAAAAACTCTCTTGACATGTCGATCCGCGACCAGGCGGAAAAAGGGTTTGCGGACCTTTTTAAGACCAAAGTCTCGATCAAGGAGGCCGGAGGAAGCCTCATTGGACAGATCGTCCTCAAAGGGGTCTCAATCAAAGATATCGGCGAGATCGACGAAGTCGTTCTACATTTCAATCCCATTAAATTCGCGATCAATAAAGGGGACATTATCCCCTCATTAACCAAACTTAGTTTTATTAACGGAAAGATCTCCGTCGCCCGTGACTTGAAAGGGAAATGGAACATCGACCCTTTGCTCCCAAAACCAAACGATAAGGCCGCCCCTCCTCCCCCTTTTTCCGGACAGATCGTCCTCGAAAACTGCGAGATCGCCTACATCGACCTGGTCGGGTTCATGGGTGAACCGACCAATTTCCAGGCGATCGCCAAAGGAGTAAACGGAGAAGTCGACTTAAGAAATATTGAACGGATCACCTTTTCGGCGGCCGGCGCCGTTCCGGAAAAGGTCAAGGCGGCCGGCCTGGTCAACTCCAAGACCGGACGCTATGAATTAACGGTAACCGCCGAACAGCTCCCCTTTAGCAAATGGGGGGTATACACCATCCCGCTCCCGGGTCTCTCGCCCGAGCAGGGAAAAGTCGATCTCTCGCTCAAGCTTACTCCGCCAAAAACAAAAGGGTGGCCGGTTTCGCTTAGCGGCAAGGCAACCTTTCACGACGCCGCGGCCAGGTACGGCAATTACGATCTGACTTCCATCCGGGGAAATATTTTTATAGCGGATGAAAGCCTTGCCTTCCAGGGGATATCCGGCCAACTAAACGACCTGCCGGTGAGCTTAAACGGCCGCCTGACCGGCTTTCAAAGTCTGGACCTAACAATCGGGATCAAACAAGGCGAGATCAACAAGCTTGCCGCCATCCTCCCATTTTTAAAGACGGTCCCGGTCGGCGGCTTATTTAGCGCCAACCTCAGGGTCGGCGGAACGATCGGCGCCCCCACCCTATCCGGATCGACCAGCGTTATCAATGGAAAAGCTTATGGACAGGCATTTTCGGGCGGAGGGGATCTCTCTTTCGGCGGCAAAACGTTCCGGGCGGACCTGCGCGACGTCGTTTTTTACGGCGGCACTCTTTCCGGTCCGGTAACCATCAATCTGACAGGAGTTCCCCAACTCGATTTAATGCTAAACATCTCCGGCCTTAACCTGGCCACCCTGTCGCAAAACACCCCCGGAATAACCGGCCTGGCCGGCGGAGACCTCGCGATCACCGGACCATTTTCCCAATTAAAGGGGAAATTGAACGGCAGATTGAATCGGACCGCCGTATTTGGCCAGCCGCTGAATTCACTGCGAGCCGCCTTTCAGATCAAAGAGGGGGAGTTTTTTCTCGACAACCTTATCGGGGAATCGGAGCAAGCCGGCATCAGCGCCAAAGGGAGGATCAGCCGCGACCTGACCTTTGACCTGCTGACCGAAGCAAGCGGGCTCAAGCTTGCCGGCCGGGGGATCTTTGGGCCAATGCGCGCTTCTTTGAACCGCTTTAACGGACGGGTCAGCTGGAAACTGACCCCCGCCTTCCTCTCGTCGCCGCTCCGGAACATGGAAGCGGACGGAGAGGTCTCCTTGAGCGACGGAGAGATCGGAGAACAGCAATTCGACCGGGCCGATGGGACAATCGAGATCGATCACGGCAAGATCGACGTCAAGAACGCTTCCCTGATAAAAGGGGGATCAAAGCTTTTTATCGCGGGGCAAACCGGGATCGGAACTGAAACAAGTTTGGTCTTCTGGACCAACGGCTCGCGCCTGGAGGATTATAAGATCCTAAATTATTTTTTACCTGATGACCTAAAATACCCGTCCGGGAATATTAGCGCCAGCTTTGAGGCGACCGGCTATCTCCCTCCGGAAACCAGGCTAACCGAGATCGACCAGCTTCTCGACTTGAATATCAACGGGCGGATCGCTCTGGCAGACGGCAGAATCGGCGGGGTGAAGCTAACCAGCGCCTTAGCCGGGATAGGCTGGCGCGAGCGGGCCCTCTTCATCGAAGAAGCCCGTCTTACCGGCCCTCTTCTCCGCCTGACCGCCGACCTGATGATCTCCAAGCGGTCCCTGTCGGGAGAGATCCAGGGGGCGGCCGATCTTTTTTCTCTTGAAGAATTTACCTATCGCTACGGCCGTTTTTCCGGCGAGATCGGCGCGACGATCAAACTTAGCGGGACCCCCAGCTCCCCGGCCATCGCCGCGACTTTTCGGGCCGAAGAGCTGAAGATCAACGACCTTTATTTTGATGAGGCGGCCGGGAGCGTCTATTGGGCAAACAAGCAAATAATGACCCTGACCCCTTTGCTTTTTCGCGACGAAGAAACCAGTCTCTATCTAAACGGCCGGGCAATCATCGACGAACACTCCCTGGAAAACTCCTTCCTTGATCTTGAACTTAAGACCGATGGGGCCGATATGGCGGCGATCTATCAGTTACTGCAGGGGATCCGGGGGGAGGCTTACCGCTGGGGAATAACCTCGCCCAATAAGATCGCCCCGCAAAAGCTATCTTTGGCAAACCTTTCTTATTCGGCCCAGCGGGCCGAAGACGGAAAAACCGTTTGGTACGACGCCGATCCGCGCGCGCCGAATTTCGTCCGGGATTGGGGGGCTCTCCGCGCCGAATTTGAAAAAAAAGAGGCCGGCATTCCGAGCGAAAACTTAAAAGGGGAACTAAAGGCTCTCCTGAAATTCAAGGGAAAGATCAGCTCCCCTGCCGGTTCACTGCGGGCCGAGATAAAAAAGGGGGGGGCCGGCGCTTTTCGTTATGATTCACTCGTCTTTTCCGCTTCCCTGGCGGACCGGAAAGTCTCGATCGAGAAAGCGGTTTTATCCAAAGAGCGGGGGGAGCTCACTGCGACCGGCGGGACCGACCTGTCCGGGAACCTCGACCTGAAGATCAAAGCAAAGGAGATGCCGCTGGATATTTGCGTGATCTTCTTCCCCGGCAAAGAGTTTAAAGGGACCTTTAATCTCAACGCGGCGCTAAGCGGCCCATACTACGCCCCATATTTTTCCCTTTCCGCCAATGGACGCAACAATCTTGTCGCCGGCGCCAATTTCTCTTCCTGGTCGACGGACATCGATTACCAAAAGGAGCGGCTTACCGTTCACCGGTCGCTGATCAAGACCGGCAATGACCTTTCTACGATCGAAGGAACGGTCATCTTCTCCGGCCCGGCCATGATCGACCTTAAGGCCCAGATCAATAACGGCGGTTTCGGTTTGCTGAACTTGTGGAACGACGAAGTCTCCTGGGTCAAAGGGGAAGCCAGCTTATCCCTGCGGGCCGAGGGAAGCCTGGACACGCCAACGATCAACGGCCAGATAAAGCTGAACAATGCCGAGGTCAAATTAAGGTCCCTGGCGTCCAGCCTGCGAGACATCGACGGGACCGGCCAGATCAAAGCAAGCCTGCTCAACATCGAAGGGTTGACCGCGATCTGGACCGGCGAGCGGACCCGCTATTTCTCAAACCTGCTGGGGCTCTCCGGCTATATCGACCTGAAGCGGGCGCTCGTCGCCAACCCGGAAATCGACCTGAATCTGGCGGTCAGCCCGACCAGAATTTACGCCGCCTTTCCCAATATATTCGTCGGTTCGCTAAAGACCGGCCAGCTATCGATCATTGGCCCGCTCCGGCTTGACCAAACCTTAGGCCCGACCTTGAGAGGAGCGATCGAGATAGAAAACTCGGTCATTACACTCTCCAAATCCAGCGGCCAGCCGGGAAAGGGGATCCCCTTCCAGTTTGAGCTTGAGGTCGATCTCAACAAGAACGTCTACGCGGTGATGGGGGACATTGGAACGCTCGATTTAAGCAACATCTTCATGAACCTGGAGATCGAAAGCCAGAAACTGCAGATCACAGGCGACATGAGAACCCCTACTTTGCTGGGAAGAGTCCGGGTCAAAAGAGGGACGGTCAACCTGCTCAGCCGGGAATTCACCATCCTTACAGCCGATCAGCAACAGCGATATTTCCCATACAGCTCGGAACAGATCAGCGACAACACGGCAATTTTTACCGGAGAAAAAGGGACCGAAGGCTATCTTCCTCAAATTAGGATAACTTCACTGGTCAACGTCGACGACCAGGAAAGGGACGCGGAAGGGAAGCTCTATAAAAAGAGGGTAATCATCGTAGCTAAACTGACCGGGCTGATCGGCGCCAGAGAAGAAGCCCGCGGCCTTAGGATCAACCTGACCAGCTTCGTCGAAGACAAGACCAAGTCGCCGCCGGAAATGCGCCCGGCCAGTTACAGCGAATCCGACCTCAAGGTCCTGCTCCTCCCTGAATTTATCAAGGGCTTGACCGGGATCAAGACCGGTACCAAGGGGACGGACGGTTCGCAGGTCGACACCAACCTGGTCGTCGCCGACTTTGTCAGCAGTCGGATCCAAACGATCCTCTTTCGCGGCTTAGAGCGCGAGGTAGAACAAAAGCTGGGCCTTGAAAGCCTGACCCTGGAATACAACCTCGGGCCAAAGGTCCGGGAAGCAATGGGGCTTAGGGAAATCAACAGTATGCAGGAAGATCGGCCGGCCTGGAGCGTCGGTTTCGTCAAAGGCTTTTTTGACCGGCTGTATATCGACATCCGCTACTCCCAGGCGGGAGAGCAAACGGTTGCGACGGCCGCCCAGAACGCCTTTAATTATCAACTGACCTTCAAAATCACCCCCATATGGTCTATAATATATTACCGGGAACCAATCAACCTAAACGAACCGGCGACCGGCTATCAAAAGGTCACCCTAAAAGCCGGATTCTATCTTTGGTAGAGAAGGGATTTTTCCATGAAAAAAATAACTGTGGGGCTCCTGTTAGGCGTAACTCTCCTCTCCGGCGGCCTTTTTGCCGCCCCTAAAAAAACGGCCGAAGTCGAGCTGGTCCCCATGATCACCTCCCTTGAGATCCGGGGCGACTCGACTGTCCCGGAAAAAGAGATCGTCGACGTGATCTTTAGCCGGGTCGGCAACACCATCACCGACGAAAAGATCAGGGCCGACCTGAAAGCGATCTACACCCTGGGCTATTTCGCCGACGTCTCTTCCTCGTTCGAAGCCTTCTCCGGCGGGACCAAAGTTATCTTCAATGTCGTTGAAAATCCCCGGATCAACGCCATTGTTTTTGACGGCAACTCCGTCTACTCGACCGCCGAACTGCAGGCGCTGATCAAGATCAAACAGGGGAGCATCCTGAACTTTAAGAGCCTCCAAGACGACATCGCGGCGATCAACGACCTGTATAAAAAAGACGGCTACATGCTCTCCCGGATCGCCGACGTCGACACGGACAAAAAGAGCGGGACACTGACCTTCAAGATCGTTGAAGGGCGACTGGAATCGATCGTCCTGGCCGGCAACGACTCGACCAAGGATTACGTTATCCTGCGCGAATTCAAATCCCTTCCAGGGACCGTCTTGAACGAGGTCCAGCTAAAAAAAGATCTGCGCAACGTTTTCAACCTTGGCTTCTTTTCCGAGATCACCCCCAACTTCGAACCGGGAAGCACCAAGGACAACATCGTACTGGAGCTCAAAATCAAAGAGTCGCGGACCAGCACCATTAACTTTGGCGGCGGCTGGGGAGAGCGCGAGGGAGGCTTTGGTTTTGTCGATCTTTCGATCAATAACCTGATGGGAACCGCCCAGGGGCTTTTGATCCGCGGCCAGGTCGGACAGCAACTCTCATCCTATCAGTTCAAATACACCAATCCCTGGTTCTGGCCGGAAAGATTCGGCGACAAGACCGCTTTCACTTTCCGCCGCTGGCTGACCGTCGGCCGCGACGTCTTCCAGACCGACCAGCAGGCACAGTATAACGGCGCCGACGTCTCTTTCGGCAAGCCTCTTGGCGGCAACTACAGCGTCACGCTCACCCTTGGCAGGGAAAATGTCGATCCGTACGGCGGATCAACATTTGAAGCGTATATCTCCAACACCCTGGCGGTCACCCTCGCCTTTGATACCCGCGACTTCTGGCTCAATCCCAAAGAAGGCCGCTATTACACCTTGGAACTAAAGCAGGGCTTTAAAGAAGCTGCCGCCAACTCAACCTTTTCCAAAGCCTCCCTTGACCTAAATCATTATTACCCGGTTTTTGATAATCAGGTCGCCGCAGTTCACGGCGGATTCGGCGCCGGTACCGGGGATGTTCCGATCGGCGAGCTCTACTGGGCGGGCGGGGCCAATACCATTCGCGGCTATTATCCGTCGGAAGCGCATAAGGGGACCCTCAAGATCATTCTCAACGGCGAATACCGGCTCAATTTTTCCGACATGTTCCAGGGGGTCTTTTTCTACGACTGGGGGAACGCCTGGAGCGGCGACGCTCCCGATACCGCCAATTTCATTTCCGGCTGGGGACCTGGGATGAGGATCAATACTCCGCTCGGCCCGATCCGGCTTGATTACGGCGTCCCGGCCGGCAGGACCTTCAGCGAAGGGATCATGCATTTTTCTATCGGCCAGGCCTTTTAAAAATGACTGACTGAATGAATGATAGAAGATTATTTGAAGTTTATCTTAAAGAACTGATTGAATGGAATAAAAAATTCAATTTAACTTCGATCACCGACCCGGAAGAGGTCCGCCGCAAGCATTTTGACGACTCGCTACTACTGCTAAGATCCCTCGACCTAAACGACGGATCGGTGATCGACATCGGCGCCGGAGCCGGGTTTCCAGGGATCCCCTTAAAGATCGCCCGCCCCAGGATCCGCTTAACTTTGATCGAAGCGACCAAAAAAAAGGTTGAGTTCATGCGCCACCTGGTCTCATTGCTCGATCTGCAGGATGTGGAGGTCGTCTGGGGACGCGCGGAAGAAGCGCTCGCCGGCCGGCGCGAACAATTCGACCTAGCGGTCGCCCGGGCGGTCGCCGACCTGACGACCCTGGCTGAATACTGCCTCCCTTACGTTAAACTTGGCGGCCAATTCGTCGCTTACAAGGAGCTGGCGATAGAGCCGGAGATCAAGAGGGCAGGAAACGCCCTAAAAACCCTGGGGGGAAAGTTCAACAGGATCGATAAGCACGACGCCAGGTCACTGGTTTTTATCGATAAAATCTCCCCGACACCGCCGAATTTCCCCCGTCGGAGCGGCATGGCAAAAAAAAGACCCCTATGATATAATCCCGCCATGGCGATAGCATTCGCGGTTGTCAATCAAAAAGGAGGGGTCGGGAAGACCACCACGACGGTAAATTTGGCCTCCTATCTGGCCTCTTTCGGCAAAAAGATCCTCCTGGTCGACATTGACGCCCAAAGCAACGCCAGCGCCGGTCTTGGCGTCGATCGAAGCAACTTAAGCCTTTGTTTATACAACATTTTAATTGAAGGGGTTAATCCCCAGGAAGCGGTCCTAAAAAGCAACATCGCCAATCTTGACGTTCTCCCTTCCACCCCTCGTCTGGCCGGCGCCGAAGTCGAGCTGGTTTCAATGGACCCGCGAGAAACCAGGCTCAAAGAAGCCCTGGCGACTCTCAAAGACCAATACGATTATCTGGTCATCGACTGCCCCCCTTCTCTTTCCCTTTTAACGGTCAACGCCCTGACCGCGGCCGACGAAGTGATCATCCCGATCCAATGCGAATATTACGCTCTGGAAGGGATCAGCCAGTTGACCCATACCCTGGAGCTTGTTAGGGAAAGCTTAAATCCGAGCCTAAAGATCAGGGGGATCGTTTTGACCATGTTCGACCCTCGCACCCTCCTCTCTTCCCAGGTCGCGGATGAGACCAGAAAATATTTTGGCAACAAGGTCTTCAAGACCGTGATCCCCCGCAATGTCCGCCTGGCGGAGGCTCCCAGTTTTGGTCAACCGATCTTGTTTTACGACCCCGGAAGCAAAGGGGCCGAAGCGTACGAAAATTTATGCCGGGAGGTATTAGATGACAACAGGATCTAACGCTCAAAAAAGAGGTTTAGGCAAAGGGCTCGGGGCTCTTATTCCACAGGGTTCGGTCTTCATGGGGGGACGGACCGTGATCAACGTCGACATTAATTCGGTCATTCCCAACCCCCGCCAGCCACGGACCAACTTCAACAAAGAAATGTTGCAGGACCTGGCCGATTCGATCAAAGCCCAGGGAGTGATCGAGCCGATCCTGACCAGGATGCGCAACGGCAAGTACGAGCTGGTGGCCGGCGAGCGCCGACTTAGGGCCGCCAAAATGGCTGGGATCGCGGCGATCCCTTCGATCGTCAAGGATTTTACCGATGAGCAGTCGCTGGAGATCGCCCTGATCGAGAACCTTCAGCGCGAAGACCTGAACCCAATGGACGAGGGAGAAGGCTACGCCCGGCTCGCCTCCGAATTCGGCATGACCCAGGAAGATATCTCCAAAAAAGTCGGCAAAAGCCGGTCGACGGTCGCCAATATGATCCGGCTCCTCTCTCTCCCCAAACCGATCAAGGAAAGCCTTCGCGAGAGAGAGATCTTTATGGGGCACGCCAGGACCCTGCTAAGCCTGGATAGCGAGGCAAAACAGCTCGACCTCTGGAAACAAATGGTCAGGCAAAAAATGAACGTGCGCGACGCCGAAGTGGTCACGCAGTCGAAGCATCGAAAAAAATCGACCGCCAAGCGGGCTTTTTCCCAAAACACCGAGCTTAATTCCATCATCGAGAAGCTGACCAACCGCCTGGCGACCAAGGTCAAGGTCTACGGCACCCCGGAGAGAGGAAGGATTGAGATCGATTACTTCTCGCGCGAAGACCTGGAAAGGGTGCTGGATATTATTGAGGGACGCAAGCGTTAAGGGCTTCGATCGCCCCTTCGACCGTGGCATCATTTTTGGCCGCTTCGATCAACGCCTGATATAGCTTTTTGGTCCGTTCGTCTTCGCCAAGCAGATTTTTGGCCAGGACCGCCTCAAAACTGGCCCGACCGGCAGGGGGAAGATACTTATAAGTCTCCAAAAACCCCCGGACTTCTTGCTGCAGTTTTTCTGACAGTTCCATTTGGCCATTTTAGCATGAATTTGGCATTATGAAATAAATATGTTACAATAACCCCAATTATGGCTAGGATTTTCCCGTTCAAAGGGATAATTTACAATAAAAAGAAGCTCGCCAACCTTTCCAAAGTCATGGCCCCCCCCTACGACGTCATCAGCCCGGAACTGCAGGAAAAGCTCTACGCCCGGAACGATTTCAACTTTATCAGGCTGATCCTGGGAAAAGAGTTCGCCTCCGACACTATTTACAACAACCGCTATGTTCGGGCGGCCGCTTTTCTTCAGGGCTGGCTCCGCCACAAGATCATGTTCAAGGACGACCAGCCCAATATTTACGCCTATGAACAAAAGTTCAAAGCGCAGGGAAAAACCTACGCCCGACTTGGTTTTATCTCCCTCCTAAGGCTCGAAGAATTCGGCCGGGGGAAGGTCTTTCCCCACGAATTCACCTACCCGAAAGCCAAACTTGACCGACTGCAGTTGATGCGGGCTTCCAACGCCAACTTTGAATCGATCTTCTCCCTTTATTCCGATAAAAAAGAGAAGATCACTAAAACGCTTAAAGCTTTTACCAAACGGAAACCGATAGTCGAAGTAAAGGACGATCTGGGGATCGTTCACCGGCTCTGGCGGGTCGACCGGCAGGCCGCGATAGGGAAGATCGTTCAGGAGATGAAAGACAAAGCGGTCTACATTGCCGACGGGCATCATCGCTACGAAGCGGCCATCCGTTTCCGGGATGAAATGAAACAAAAAAACACCAAATTCTCGGAAGACGAGGCATATAACCACATCATGATGTACTTTACCCCGCTGGAAGGGGATGGACTGGTCATTCTGCCGATCCACCGGGTCGTCCGCGACCTCCGATTTTTTGATCCCAAGCGCTTTGAGGAAGAGCTCGCCCACTTCTTTGACCTGACCCCTTACCAGGCGACCGCCAAAACCGCCGAAGCGACAAGGAAAAAATTGCTCAAAGATATGGCCAAGGCAGGGGAAAGCCGCCAGTCCTTCGGGCTTTATCTGGGACACAACCGGTACCTCATGTTAACCTTAAAGGCAGATCAAAACGTCGACGAGCTGGTCGAAGAAGACCGCTCCCCGGCCTGGAAAAAGCTCGACACCAACGTTCTGCATCACGCCGTTTTTGGCCGGATCCTCCGAATCGCCCACGAGACGGAAGAGAAAGTCGTATACACTCAAATGGACGATGAAGCGGTCGCCCTGGTCGACGCCAAAAAAGCCCAGCTTGCTTTTCTGCTTAATCCTGTTAAGATCGATCAGATCATCGAGATCGCCGGCAGTTTCGAAAAGATGCCCCATAAGTCGACTTTTTTCTTTCCAAAACTGCTCTCCGGGCTGGTCCTGAACAATTTCGATCATAATGAAAAAATTATCTAAGCAATTAACCCTGGTCATGCTGGCTATCCTGGCGGTCCCCGCCTGGTCAATTTTTCCTCTCGCCACCGACAACGCCAGGACCACTCCCCCCAACCGGACCGGCCTGGAAATGGGCTACTCGATCTTTCAGCCACAGAGCGGCGAGCAAAAACAACTTCTTTTTACCGTTAAAAGGGGACTCTCTGGCAACCTTGAACTGGGGACCGATCTGCCGGTCTCCCTTAGCACGCCGACCGGTCTGCAGGATGTTTCGCTTAATTTAAAATTCCGGCTTCTGCAATTCTCCAGGAGCGAAGGACTTACCCTAAAGTTCTCGACCAAACTGGCCAATGGATCACCGGTCATGGGGACCGGGTCCGGCCTGGCAAATTATGGGATAGCGGCGATCATGACCAAGGGCTTTGGCCTGCTTACCGGACACCTAAACCTGGGCTACACAATGGTCGGCGTCCCGGCCGGGGCGGCCAGCGCCAATTATTCGTCATATTCAGCGGCCCTGGAGACGATCTTTTTTGGCGAGCACGGCGAACTCTTTACTGAAGTCGCCGGAAATTCCTCGGTCACCCCCGCGCCGTTGACCTTTACGCTCGGCGCCCGCTTCTGGCTCGGCGATTATACCCAATTCGTCGTCGGCTACGGCAAAGGGCTCTCCGACGGCGGCTATCAGAGCGCCCTGCAAATCGGACTAACCTCGGAAATTTAATAAAGTGTGCTATATTTAATGGATGCTACAGGTCAACGATCTATCGCTCTCCTTTGTCGGACACGATCTTTTCGATAAGATCAGCTTCACCGTCCATAGTGGTGAGCGGATCGGCCTGGTCGGCCGCAACGGCTCCGGCAAAACCACTCTTTTTAAGCTGATAACCGGCGAGCTCCTGCCCGAAGATGGCACGATCTCCCTCCCCAAAAACTACACCGTCGGGTATCTGAAACAGCATCTTCGCTTCAGCCAGCCTTCCGTCCTTCAGGAGGCCTGCCTGGGGCTCCCGGCCGGAGAAGAAGACCAGATCTGGAAAGCGGAGAAGATCCTAGGCGGCCTCGGCTTTGCCGAGAGCGAATTTGAAAAGTCCCCGGCGGAATTTTCCGGCGGCTTCCAGGTGAGACTGAACCTGGCCAAGGTTCTCCTCTCCGAGCCGCACCTTTTACTGCTCGACGAGCCGACCAACTACCTGGATATTATTTCGATCCGCTGGCTTAAGAAGTTTCTCCAGCGCTGGAGCAACGAACTGATGATCATTACCCACGACCGCGATTTCATGAACAGCGTCACCACCCACACCCTGGGGATCCACCGCCTGAAAACAAAAAAGATCGAAGGCGACACCGCCAAGCTTTTTGAGCAGATCGCGGTGGAAGAAGAGAGCTACGGCAAGACCCTGCAGAAGGAGCAAAAAAAACGCGAAGAGGCGATGGAGTTCATCAACCGCTTCCGCGCCCAGGCGGCCCGCGCGAGCCTGGTCCAGTCTCGGATCAAGGCGCTGGAAAAAATGGGGAAGAAAGAAGAGCTGGTGAAAGTCACCGAACTCGGTTTTCGCTTCAACTCGATCGAATTTGAGGCCAACTACCTGATGCGGGCGGAAAATATCGCCTTCGGTTATTCCCCGGATAGGGTCCTGATCAACGATCTGTCGATCGATATCGGCAAAGACGACCGGATCTGCGTCATTGGCAAGAACGGCAAGGGGAAATCGACCTTGCTCCGCCTGCTGGCCGGCGAACTCGCACCGCTGACCGGGGAGATCACCCGCCACCCGGACTGCAAGATCGGCTATTTCGGCCAGACTAACATTGAACGTTTAAACCCTGATCTAACGATCGAGGAAGAGCTCCACCAGTTGCGACCGGATATGAAATACAGCGACATCAGAAAAACCTGCGGCGCGATGATGTTCACCGGCGACCTGGCCCTAAAAAAGATCTCGGTCCTTTCGGGAGGAGAACGAAGTCGGGTCACGCTGGGAAAGATCCTCCTCTCCCCCACCAACCTGCTTCTGCTGGACGAGCCGACCAACCATTTGGACGTCGAATCGTGCGATTCAATGGTCGCCGCCCTCGACGAATTCCCCGGAGCGGTCATCATTGTGACCCACAGCGAAATGTTTCTCCATCATCTGGCCAATCGCCTGATCGTCTTCAATGAAGACCGGGTCTTTGTTTTTGAGGGCCGCTACCAGGAATTCCTGGACAAGATCGGCTGGGAATCAGACGCGCCTAAGAAAGCCAAAAAGACCGCCAAGCATAAGGAGCCCAGAAAAGCCGATCACACCAAACAGCGTCAGGCCTTGCTCGCCAATATCGCGGCGGTGGAAAAAAAGATCGATGAAGCAGAAGGATCGCTCGAAGCGGCCAGCCTGGAGATCGCGCAAGCCAGCGGCAAAAAAAGCGGGACCGAAATCCAACAGTTACAGATCAGCGCCCACCAGCACCAGCAAGCGGTCGACAGCGGCTACAAAGAACTCGAAGGTCTGATCGCCGAACTCGACACCTTTGACCGTGAGAATTTAACGTTTCGGGGCTGACCTCTGGCAAAGCTAATCGCCAGTTTTTCCTGACACATTATCTTACTTAATATTTATTAAACCTACACCTTGTCATCGTTCATAATATTTTTGTATCAGTCTTTCGCCAACATACTGGCACATATTATAAAGCTTACTCTCAAAATAACGGCTATAGCTATATTTTTCAAAAACGTGGTCTTGAATACTTGCTTCTAATTCTCTTGCAGTTCCAACAATCTTCTATTGGATATTTCTCTTTTGTAGTGGAATTCTTTCAAATTATAATATTATCAAACTTTGATTTTTCTATACTTATTTCTTCAGAGGTACTGGGGGACAGGGACTCGAACCCCGATTCTCGCCTCCAAAGGGCGGTGTCCTACCATTAGACGATCCCCCATCAGGTCATTAAAATTATACCTTTTTCCTTGAAATTCTGCAATTTTATTGTCGATAAATACATATCGTGAAGATCCACAACAAACCACCAGCCTCAAGCTCTCGACTGGCTCCCGCGATCGATCGGGCCTTGGACCGAGCGGCCACCCGTCTTTTTCCTGGAACCGGCCATGCGCCCGGATTGGTCCCGGCTTCCGGGCCCGACCTCCGACTGTCTATTCCTATTGTTATGATGGCCAGCGACCACCCATCAAGCGGCCACCCGGCCAGATCAACCGTCAACTCGACCATTGACAAGGACATTTTCACCTTTTACCGGCAGAATTTTCCCGATGCCAACCTGCTAAACCTCAAGGCCGCCCTGGATCTTGCCGCATCTTATGGGATCAACCTGTCGGAAAAAGCTTTGGGGATCGAATTGCTGATGAGCTGGAGCTGTTCCGCCAACGCGGTCGCCGCCTTCGTCCTTTTGGATTTTCCCGAAGCGGATTTGACCAAAGCGGAGATCGACCCAGGCATCATTGAGTTGATCAACCGGAGTGCGTTAGCCCGCCAGTTCTCTTTTGACCCTGATTTTGGCGGCAATCAGGGGGGGTTGTTCATGAAAATGCTCACTTCCCGCGAAAGGAACATTGAGGTCCTGCTGATCAACGCCGCCGACCTTTTTTCTCAACTTTCCGCCAATATCGGGGATAAAATCCATCCGCTGGCCCGGGTAGCGGTCTTCGCTTACGCCCGGTTCCTGAAGGTACTGCACTTTGATTACAGCGCCCAGCAGTTGGAAGACTTGGGCTTTCTAAAAAGCGACCCCGAAAAATATATCGAAACCGCGACCTCGACCTTCAGCGGTATTTATCAAAAAGGCCCAAAATATTTTATTGGCGAGATGCGAACGATCGTCGAGCTTTTGGCCGAACAGCTCCCCGATTATCATTTTTCCTGGCGCCTGAAAGGGGTTTGGAGCACCGCAAACAAACCGCGCGCCGTACACGACATTCTTGGGGTCTCCTGCGAGACCGATTCCGAGGAGGCCTGCCGATCGGCCATGACGGCAATAACCGACAACATGTCCGGAATGGGCTACAAGTTAAAAAAATACGAGGATTATATTTTCGCTCCCAGGGGAAAGGACCCAAAAAACATCAACGAACCAAACGATAAATATTACCAGGCCCTGCATTTGACCTTTATGTCCGACCTGGGATGGGAGATTGAGATCCAGATCAAATCGCGGGAGATGGCGCAGAAAGCCGCGGTCGGGGAATGCTCACATATCAGATACAAGCTATCGGGGAGCGGCTTTGACGAAGATTTTATCATTGAGGCCCCCAACGCCAGGGCGGTCTACGAAGCCACTCATCTGGCGCTGGGAAGCAAAGGAATGGCCTACGTCATCGACGAACAAGAGCGGCTCGTCGACGTCGGCCCAAAATACGGGGCCGACCCGGTCACCGTTCTGGACTATGCCTTTCGTCTCGGGTTGGAACCCGGCTGTCAGGCGACCGGCGCGGTTATTCAGCGACAAACGCCTGACGGCTCATGGAAAACGGAGCGGGTCGGGTTTGACTATCCGATCAAAAGCGGGGACAAGATCGCGCTGACCTGCGCCCATGAAGCCCAACCGCTGACAAAAGCGCGACGCCGCGCCGCCCGCACCCATCTGGCCATCGCTTCAATTGAACTGATCGCCGCCGGCGTGACCTCCGGACGCTCGGCCAGTTTCAACAAATTAGTCAGCGCCGGCGAGGAGCTTTTCACCGATCTCTCCCGGGAATGGGAAGAAAAAGCTTTTTCCCTGTTCAAAGAGATTTGCCGGCGCGATTGCGGCGGTATCCCAAGATTGCTTTTTTCCTTCCCCAGAATTTACGGTCTGGCCGGCTTCAGGGACTCAAGTTTGTTTCACGCCGCGCTGGGAATCAGCGCCAAGACCTCGACGGTACTCCTAACCCGCGTCAAAGAAACCCTGGCCAATTCATCGATCGTCACCGCCGTTTTCGGCGATTCCATTTATATAATGTTCAACAACACCAATCAAGGGGCGCTCGCGAGACTGCTGGAATATTTTGAAGGGTCAAAATTGGACCTAAAGGAACTCTCTTTGGCGGAGGGAGAAGGCTATTGTCTGGCGCGTTTCAAGGTCGCCGCCGAGCGGTCGGCCATGGAAGATTTCTGCGGGAGACTTAGCGAGCTCTACAAACATTCTTACGCCGCCGAACCTCTCCCCATCAGACAGTCAAAGATCGAGGTCGGTTTCAATCTTGATCGGTCGCTTTTCGTCGCCGCTCTTTCCGCTTTGAACAGATTAAGCGCCAGAGTAATAGAATTTGAGGCTTCGCCAAAAACTTTTGACCGGGATGTTCGGGCCAGGATCATTCTTCCAGCGATTTCAGTGTTAAAATTTGAAGATCTGATCGACAAACGGCTGTTCGGTAAGGCGAAAAAAGTAAAGGTCACGATCGCTAAAGATTGATCGCTCCTCTTAATTTGGCTTCCTGTTCGCTCCCCAGATTCTTCCCCCGCCGACCCATGACCATTTTGACCGCGGCGATAAATTTTTCCGGCTCGACCCGTTCCACCCCGCCCCAGGAAAAATTAGGCACGACCTTGGAGAGCATACCTCCGCCAAAACAATTTGCCCCGACGCCGATAACCGCGCCAGTCGGGACCAGGCTTCCAATCCCCAGCTTGGCGTGATCGCCGATAAGACAGCCCAGGAACCGTTCTCCGCTATCTAACGTCTCGCCGTTTATCGTCATCTTTACCGTGCCGTAAGTGTTCTTAAGGTTGGAATTGGTCGTCCCCGCCCCCAGGTTCACCCATTCCCCAACGTAGGAATGGCCGATAAAACCATAATGGGCTTTGTTGGAGTAGCCATGAAAGATCGAGTTCATAACTTCCCCGCCGATCCGGCACTCCGGACCGATGTAAAGAGGCCCGCGCAGATAGCTTTGCGGCCTGATGACCGTATTGATCCCGATATAGATCGGCCCGCTGCGGGCATCAAGGACCGCCAGCGCTTCGACCTGCGCCCCCTCTTCAATGATCATGTTCTCGGGAGCGTAGAGTACCGCCGATGGATGGACCGTCCCCCTGATCTTCGCCCCAAGAACTTTTAGATCGGCCATAAGGTCATCTTTTAACCCGGAGATAAGCTCCCAGGGATAGTTGATCATTCTTTCCGGATGGTCGCGCAGGGTCAGCGCGCCGCAGCGCAGTTCCTCGGCTTCCCGCAAGCAGGTCAAAGGATAAAAGTTATCTTTGTTCATTCGGCCTTCCTTTTATATTTGGGGTCCTCAAAGCTGTAAGTAAAATGAGTATGTGTTTCGTAGCGCCCTTCCAGGATCGCGATCACGTCCTCAATAAAGACCAGTTCTTCGTCGGTCGGGATCACGTAGACCTTGACCGGAGAGTCGTCGGTCGTGATGAGCGATTCTTTCTCCCTGGTGTTGGCGGCGGCGTTCCTTTTGGCGTCAAGGACGATGCCGATGTTTTCCAGACCGCTTAAGACCCGCTCGCGCAGGCGAATGTTTCTCTCGCCGCCTCCGGCGGTAAAAACTATCGCGTCAACCCGGCCCAGGGCCGCGGAGTAAGCGCCGATGTATTTGCGCAGGCGGTACGCCTCGATCTGCTGGGCCAGCTTGGCCCGGTGGTCGCCGTCATCGGCCGCTTTATCAACGTCGCGCCGGTCCATGAATTTGCCGGTGATCCCGAGCAGGCCGCTTTTTTTGTTCAAGATCTTTTCCAGTTCTTCAACGTAAAAGCCTTCCTTTTCGATCATAAAGAGGATGATCGACGGATCAAGGTCGCCGCAACGGGTCCCCATCACCGCTCCTTCCAGCGGGGTCAAGCCCATCGTCGTATCGACCGAAATCCCCCCCTTTATCGCCGCGGCGCTGACCCCATTGCCGATATGCATGGTGATCAGGTTCGCCTCCAGCGGGGTTTTCCCAAGCAGGGCGGCCGCCCGCCGGGAAACGTAGAGGTGGGAGGTGCCGTGAAAACCGTAACGTCTGACCCCGTACATCCCGTACCATTCGTAAGGGACCGCGTAAAGATAGGCTTGCTCCGGCATCGTCTGGTGGAAAGCGGTATCAAACACGGCAACGTGAGGAATGTCGGGAAGGACCTCTTTGGCCGCTTCAATCCCCATGATATTGGGGGGGTTATGGAGCGGCGCCAGGTCCTGCACTTCTTTGATCGCCGCCAGGACCTCATTGTTGATCATGACCGAACTTTTAAATTTCTCTCCGCCATGCACGACCCGATGTCCAACCGCCGCTATCTGCGAAAGGTCGCCGAGTATCCCATATTGCCGGTCGGTCAAGACCTCGATGATCGATTTCAATGCGGCCCGATGGTCGTGACATTCAAATTCCTTTTTGACCTCTTTGCCGGAAATGGCGAAAGAGAGGAACGACCCGGAAATCCCGATCCTTTCAACTTCTCCGCTGGTCAGCGATTTTCTCTCGCCGGATTTATAGAGCTTGAACTTGACCGAGGAACTACCGCAGTTTAAAGCCAAAATTATCATATATTTTTCCCTTCTTATCAACAATTACCGCCTGGGCGGCAAGTTTGTTCGCCAGTTCCATCCCTTTTTCCGGGCCCAACACAAAGATCGCCGTCGAGAGAGCGTCGGCGATCGCCGCGTCTTGCGCGATCACGGTCACCCCTAAACATTGCTCGGCCGTTTGACCGGTGCGCGGGTCGATAATGTGTCCCGGCTGTTCGTAGCCGCCGGAGGTCGAAAGCGTTTCTCCATCATCAAGAACAGCCACGCCAAGGACCCTGGAAGCTCCCCGGCCGGCGAGCCGCGGGTCGACGATGCCGATCTTCCACGATCGGCCGATCGCCCCGATCGAAGAGCGCATGTCAACCAGCGTCTTGTTCCCTCTATCGGCGCGCAAAAGACGTTTGATCTTCTCGATCGCGTACCCTTTGCCGATCCCGCCCAGATCGATCTTCATTCCCTTTCGGGCAAGGAAAATTTTTTGTTCTTTGCCGTTTAGCGCGATATCCCGCCAATTACCATTCTCCCCCATGGTAACGTCAAAGGCGCCGTCTGATAGTTCTGAAATAATAAGAGAGATGGCAATCACGTCAAAGGTTTCCCTGGATACTTTGACCGGATGGAGCCCCGCGGCCAGGTTGATCGCCGAGACTTCAGAGCTGGGGTCGAATCGGTTAAGCAACGCGTTTAATCGCCCGGCTTCGGCGATCGCGATCTCCCGGCCATCCCCTTTGACCCGGAGGGTCGTCCCCATGGTAAAAATGGTTTGTTCTCTTGGAGACAATAAAAATAGGCTGAGCCCGAGAAGAGAAACGCCCACCACGATGAATAGCAGATATTTTTTCATGGAATTATTATCCCTATAATGATATAATATATAAGAAGAATAATCAATTGTATGAATAAGGTCAAAGGGCTCAAAAATAAGGATCTCCTCGGCCTCAAAGACCTCTCCGTAGAGGAACTTCAGCTCATTTTAAAGACCGCCGTCTCCATGAAAGAGGTCATCAGCCGCCCGATCCCCAAGGTCCCCACCTTGCTCGGCAAACACCTGGTCACTCTTTTTTATGAACCCTCGACCCGGACCAGGACCTCTTTTAATATGGCGGCCAAGGTCCTCTCCGCCAACATCACCAACGTTGCCCTGTCGTCATCGAGTATTTCCAAGGGAGAAAGCCTGATCGACACCGCGAAAAACCTGGAAGTGATGGGGGTCGACGCGATCATCATCCGCCACAACATGGCCGGAGCGGCCCATCTTTTAGCCCGCCAGACCCGGGCCTGCGTGATCAACGCCGGGGACGGCTGTGATGAGCATCCGACCCAGGGATTGCTCGACATCTTCACCATGATCGACAAAAAGAAGACCGTTAAAGGGAAAAAAGTCGTCATCGTCGGCGACATCGCCCACTCCCGCGTCGCCAAATCCAACATCTGGGGGCTCAATAAGCTGGGAGCAAATGTCGTGGTCGTCGGCCCGCCGACCCTGATGCCGGACGGGATCGAAGAGCTGGGGGTTAAAGTATCCTATGATCTGGACCGGGAGCTAAGGGACGCCGACTTCGTCAACATGCTCCGGATCCAGCGGGAGAGGATGGACAAAGGATTTTTCCCTTCGATCGGCGAGTACGCCAAACTTTACGGACTGAACGCCGGGCGGCTGAAAAACGCGAGGCCCGATCTGGTCATTATGCATCCGGGACCGATCAACCGGGGAATTGAAATGACGTCGGAAGTCGCGGACGGCCCGAACACCGTTATTCTCGAACAGGTCACCAACGGCGTGGCGGTCAGGACCGCCCTCCTCTTCTTACTGCTTAGCGGAAATAACTGAACGCCTCATTTGATCCCTTTTAGAGAATGAAGCTCCCTGATCTTTTGCTGAACTTCCCTTATTTTACTTCCGGCCAATGGATAAATATTGATTATCGCGCAGGCTAAACCAAAAGCGATCATCGGGATCACAATGACCAGGGCCGATATTCCGGTGTAAAAAGCCTTGGGCTGGGTAAAAACATACGGATTATAGCCGCACAACAAAAAGACCGAGCTGATCGTCAGCGACTGGATCACTATCGCGAAGCGGCTGACCAATGAACGGATGCCAAAAAACATCCCTTCCCGGCGCCGGCCGGTCGCCACTTCATCCTCGTCGATAATATCGGAAAGGACCACGTCGGAGACCATTAAGTAGCCGGCGAGCGAAGCGCAAAAAATGGCCGCGGTCAATAAAATAACGCCAGAAGCGCGGCTGAATAGAAGAGGAGAAAGGCTTAGCGCCATGGAACCGGCCGCGGCCATCATCGCAAACTTCGCCCCCCGGCGAACAATGATCGTCCGCCAGACAAAAAGCATGGGGAAGGCGACAAAGAAGGCAAGGCCAAAAAGCAGGGTCACTTCCTGCGGACTTCTTTCCAGAACGTATTTCACGTAGAACGGGATCGAAGCGAGCAGGGTAATGAATCCGAAAGAGATCATCAGGTCGGACGCCGCGTAAAGCAAAAACGAGCGGTCGGCCAGCGTCGCCTTTAACGCCGAAAGCAAGGGAAGCGAGCTCTCTTTGCTAAATTCTTTCTTTTCCCGACAGCCAATCAGGGTCGCCAGCCAGAGAAGGGTGATCGCCGCGCCAAAGATTAGTCCCATGTTCGCCCAGCCGAATTTAACAAAGATCTGGGGTGGCAGGGCGATCCCAAACAAAAAACCAAGCAGGGCAAACCCCTGGCGGAAAATGTTGATCAGGGAACGCTCTTTCAGTCCGCTGAACATTTCGGGGAAAAGCGACGACCAGTTCAAGACCACGATCGTGTAAAAAGCGTCGAACAGGCAGATCAGACAGACAAAGTAGAGGAAAAGAAAATACGGCTCGTCAAGGCCGAAGAAAGGGGCCCGCCATAAAAAGTAGAAAGTCAGCCCGAGTGGGACCGCCCCCAATAAAATATAGAGCGTTCGGCGGCCAAATCTGGAATGGGTGGAATCAGACAAAAACCCGGCCAGCGGATCGTTGAGCGCGTTCCACAGGCCATAGATCAACATGGCGGACCCGGCCATATAGACCGGGAGCCGCATCACGTCGACATAATAGAAAACGATATAAGCGGCAAAAACCTGATACGAAAGCGAGGCGGCAAAAGCTCCAAGGCTATACGTTAGATTTTTGAACATTCGCTATATATTGATCGCTTCGACCGGGCAGGCGCTGGCGACGTCTTCGAGACTGCAATTCTCACAGTCGTTCTTGATCGCCTGGGCTTTCCCTTCGGCGGTCAGCGTAAATACTTCAGGGCACATATCGACGCAAACGCCGCAACCGATACAAAGAGCTTGGTCAACTGAAACCATGATTATCCCCCCTTATCTTTATTTAATATTTAAAAGCTGATTGATCTTGGGCTTATCGAAACCGACCACGATCTGGCCGTCGATCTCCACGACCGGGACCCCCATCTGCTTGGATTTCGCGATCATCTCCTGGGCCGCCGCCTGATTGACCGAAACATCAACGTCCTCAAATCCAATCGCGTGCTCGGTCAAATATCCCTTGAGCATTTTACAATACGGGCAGGTTGGGGTTGAATATATTTTGACGCTGGCCATCTCCTGCCTCCTTATGCCTGGTTGATCTCGTTCAGCAACTCATTAACGTCCAGGCCGTGGACCTCGGCCGCCTGGGCAATGGTCTCGCCGGAAGCGATAACACAGCCGATGCAATGCATCCCTTTCCCCATTAAAACGGCGGCAATGTGCGGTTTTTTCTTCAGGGCGTCAGCGATCGTCATTTCGGCCGTGATCTTTTCTTCCATGAAATAAATTATATCATATTATTGCCGGGCGATAAACAGACCGGCGATCCGCTCAATAGCCGCCCCCACCGGTCGGCTCACCCCCTCACCCAACCCGGCATCGGCCGGCTGAACCCCCAATAACACGACCTTCAATCCGTGAAGCGTTTGCTTAAGATATTCGGCAAAAGTTTTCAACGATAAATTGTGGGTGGAAAAACTGTTTAAACTAATTTCGTCCGGACGAAACAAAGCGATCGTTCCCGGCTCGGCGCCAAAATCCGCCGCGTCAATTATCAACAACAGATCGGGCCTTAACCTGGCGATCCGGCCCAGGTGGTTTTCCGGAGTTGTTCCAGCATCGAGGAGCGGGTATTTGGCAAAGCCCCGATCGGTTAACGCTTTTATGACCAACGGGCCAAGAGCATCGTCTCGCTTTAGCCAATTGCCGACCCCCATGATCACCGTCCGCTCGACAAGCAGTCCCGCTAGCTCTACCACTGTTCGTTAACGATCATTTCCCGGCGGCAAGTTGGGCAAAGAAGCCGCAGATGCCCTCCCCTTTGGTGAGGAGTATTTTCCGGACGGGAAGAATATAGTTTTAGCTCCGCCCCCCTGGCCATCAGCAAGGTCGGGTTGGCGTAAAGCAGGTGCCCGACCTTTTTGGCCAGGAAACGGAGCTGGTCCTCCGGTGCCAGGACCCCGCCGCAATGTTCGCAGATAACCAACTTTTTAACCGACCTGGTCGTCGCCTGAAACCGATCATAAGTTGCCAGATCGTATTCGGCGGTCAACTTGATCCCTTTTTCGGTAATGCAGGATTTTTCGCACTGCTGGCAGTAAACACATTGGTCCTGATGGTGGACCAGGGTCCTGGTCTTCGCCTTAAGATCGTCGATGATCTCAATCGCCCTGGCCGGACATACTTCGGAGCAGGCGCCACAGCCGACGCAATCTTTTTCATAAAATTGCGGTTTACCGCGAAACCCAGGCGGAACCTTGGTCGGAGTAAAGGGATAGCGGTTAGTGTACGGGCCAAAGATCAGCGCCCGGACCGCCTCACGCAGGATCCTAAATTGGAATAGCCCCGGGACCCTCATTAATTCCCTCCCATTAGTTTTCCGTATCCGGTCCCGTTAAAGACCGAAACGACCGCCGGATTAAGCAGGTATTGACTGATAAACGGGACAAATAGCCCAACCGCAAAACAGCACCCGGCCAAAATAACGATCGGTAAAGCGATAAGCCAAGGCGTTCTTTCATTTACCTCGCCGTTCGGCCGGCCAAAGATCGCTCCGGTAAGGAAGATCAAATACGAAGCCAGAGTTAAGATACTGCCGATCGCAATCACCATGGCCAAAAAAAGGTTGCCGGTCTGCGCCGCCGCGACGATTACGAACATTTTGCTCCAAAACCCATTAAACGGGGGGAGACCGGAGATCGCCAATGAGCCGACGATCGAAGAGGCCGAAACGACCGGAAGCCGGAAGAACAACCCCCCCATTTTTCTAATGTCGCGCGTTCCGGTCGCCCGATAAATCGCCCCCGCGTTGAAAAACATCATTGGCTTGATCAGGGCATGGTTGAACGAATGGAAGATCCCTCCCATAATTCCAAGCGGCGAACCAAGTGAAAGCCCGGCGACAATGATCCCGATCTGCGAAATGCTTGAGTAGGCCATCAAACGTTTTATATCGTTTTGCCCGATGGAAAGAAGCCCTCCCAAAATAATGGTCACCCCGCTTAAAACCATTAAGACCAACGAAAGCTGACCGGTCATGCCGAAAACATTATATAAGATCCTGATCAGCGCGTAGACCCCAAGAGTTTTAATGATAACGCCCGAAAGGAGTGCCGAGATCGGGCTGGGAGCGGAGGCGTGAGTGTCCGGCAGCCAGGCGTGGAAAGGGACCAGCGCCGCCTTCATCCCGAACCCTGCCAAAAACAAGACCAGGATGGCGGCTTTAACGGCGGAGGCATCGGCGGGAAAAGACTGGGAGACCTTCGCCATGTCATAGGTCCCGGTCGTCGCGTATACCAGGCCGATACCGATCAGGATAAAAAGAGAGGCCGTTTCACCAAGGATCAAATATTTGAACGCCGCTTCGATCTCGGCCCGGCGATTGCCAAAGGCGACCAGAGCGTAAGCGGACAAAGCGGCGATCTCCAAGAAAATAAACAGGGTAAAAAAGTCCCCGGTCAAGATCACGCCGTTAATGCCGGTCACCAGCAGGAGGAGGAGGGCGTAATAGCCGGTCCGGTTGGTGTATTTTCTCATGTACGCGACCGAATACAGAGCGACCAGCCAGGCGACAAAATTAGCGACCAATATATGCAAATGGCTTAATCCGTCAAGAATTAGGTGGCTCCCTCCCGGCGGCAGCCAGCCGCTAAGATCATAGATCATCAGCGTATTAAACGGTCGAAAAAAATACAAACCAACCGCGGCGGCAAAAAGGGCGGCGGCAACCAGGTTTGTCAAAAGTTCCGCTCCAGGTTTCTTGAGCCAAAAAAAGGCGCCCGCCAAACAAGCGGCAAAAAGGGGAAGGACGATAAAAAGCGGCAAAAGAAGGGTCATCCTTTTAGCTCCTTTAGCTCATCCGCGTCCAGCGTGCCGAACGATTCCTGGACCCTAATTATGATCGCCGCCGCGATCAGGGTCGCGGAAAGAACGATCAAGGCCGTTCCCCACTTTCGGTTGCCGATCAACACCAGAAAAGAATCGACCGCGAACTCCATGATCAAGACGCTGATCACGATTTTGTAAATATGGCGCTTGACCATCACTCCGTATAGTCCGATCATGAACAGGCCAAAACAACCCAAATAACTAATCATTATCTTTTATCCTTGTGTTTTCTCGCTTTAAATAAAGAAGAAATCGCGACAGCGGCAACGCAGACAACGATAAGCATCCCGACAACGTCAAAGGTCCTAAGCGTTTCGGTATATTTGACCTGGAGCGGGTCCGGCAAAGCGGCCAGAGCGGGAAAAAAGGCGGTTCCGGCAAACCCGGCGAAGGCCAGCGCCGCCAAATAGTTCCAAACCGAACTTCGCGGCTGATCGTCCCTGACTATTTTTTGCCGTTTCTGGACCAGCAGTAAAACGTAAACGATCGCGGAAACGACCGCCAGCTGGAAAGCGGCAAAAAAGTACGATTCAAAAGTTAGAAAGGCCAAAGCAAGACAGGCGCCGACCCCGCCTAAGGCGTAAGTCGAAAGCTTAAGGTCTTTTGCTTCTACCGCCGCGGCGGCGCAGATCACCGCGACAAAAATAATTCCTTCAAGCATCCCTTTCTCCTTTATTTACTTCAAAATGATCGCTACCAACGCGATCCCGGCCAGCATCCAGGCCAAATAATTTTTTACCGATCCATTATGGAAGCAGCAAACCAAACCTGACAGCCAGGTTGCCGGTCTGGCGGTCAGCTCGTAGAGGTTAAATATTTTTCCGATCAGGTACCCCTCTTTCAAAGGCTCGGTTTCTTTGATTGTGTTATAAAACTCCACTCCGGAAATCCTGGTTTCCGCCTCGCTTAGCTTCTCTCCCCCAATGTAGGGCTCTTTGGTGACGGCCTTGCCGACCCCCCCCAGCCAGTAGAAGAAGAGCCCAAGGACCAGCCCGGCGGCGATCAAAACTGTCGCCGTCTCTGAGCTCCAAAGGCCGGTAAGAGAGATCGTTGGTATCGCCGGTAGGATCATCAGCTTTAGCGGGAAAGAAGCAAAGACACCAAATAGAACACAGATAAAGGCCGCCACCCCCAGAGGCAGCAGCATCCCCCATGGGGCTTCGGCCACTTCGCTTCGGTCATAATTTCCCGGAGCCAAGAAAACCGCGTGAATAACCTTGATAAAGCTGGCCAGGGTCAAGGCGCTCCCAAACATCGCCGTTCCCAGCCAGAGGAGTCCCCATCCCCCCAGATCAAGCAGACCAAGATAGATCAGCCATTTCGAGGCAAAACCATTGAGCGGCGGGATCCCCGAGATCGAAAGCGCTCCGATCAGAGAAAAGCTGAAGGTCCAGGGAAGGGCTTTTGCCAATCCTCCCAATTTCTTCAGGTCATCAGTTCCGGTCCGCCGCTCAACGATCCCAGCGGCCAAAAAGAGCAGGGATTTATATAAGGCATTGTTGATCAAATGAAATATCCCGCCGGCTACGGCCACCGGAATACCGCTCCCAACGCCCAGGATCATGTAGCCGACTTGAGAGATCGCATGATAGGAGAGGAGTTTTTTTAATTTATGCTGGACCAGCGCGGCCAGGACGCCGAACATAAGCGTCGCCGCGCCGATCGTCATTAAGATTATTGAAACGATCGAGTTTGGCACGATCACGTAGACATCAAGGCAGAGGCGGGCAAGCAAATATATCCCGATCAGCTTGTCGAGAGAGGCCGGCAGGAAGGCAAGGATCGCCGGCGGGGTATCGTCCGCGGCGGCCGGGACCCAAAAGTGGACCGGCAGTGCGCCGACTTTGGCCAAAATGCCGATCAACAGCAAGAAAAAAGAAGCGATCGCCGGCCAGCTTGTCAGCCCCACCTTGACCGCGCCAATGGTCGGGGTGGCGGTCAGCGCCGCCAGCAGTCCGATGCCGCAAAGCATCAGAGCGTCGGAGCCGCCGACCAAGAGCAAGGTCTTGCGGGCCGCTTCTCCTCCCCGTTCCGCGTCGATGCCGATCAACAAATAAAGCAAGACCCCCAGCCCCCCCCAATAAAAGATCAGCAAAATAAAGTCGGTCGCGAAGAAAAAACCGGCCGCCAAACCGAGCGTCATCAGGATATAGGCATAATACTCCACCCGACGCCGCCCGCCGCCGCCATCGGCAAGGGAATAGACGCAAACCAAAATGGTCAACAAGACCGATATGGCAAAAAAAACACCACCGAGAAAATTAAACTGCACTATTTAGCTCCTAATTTTTCGCCTGATCTCTTCCGTCCGTTCCTGGCTTAGTCTGACCAGCTCTTCGCCGGTCAATAAAGTTTTATTGTTCTGCGGGTCGATTGCCGCCATTCTTTCGGTACAGCAATAACAGGGATCGACCGCCGCGGTGATCAAGGCGGCGTCGGAGATCTTTTGGCCAATGACCGTTTTCTTAAAAGAAGGAACATTCATGAACGAAGGAGCCCGGATCTTGTGACGCTCCGGATAGTTTGAACCGTTGGAGCGGCTGTAATGAAAAACTTCGCCGCGCGGCGCTTCATGCAGGCCGATCCCTTCGCCAATACCGATCTCCCTGACCTCTGTTTCGATCGGACCGGCAGATAATTTTTTGAGCGACTGTCTGATGATCTTGACCGATTCGATTATCTCCAGCAATCTGACGACCGCCCGGGAATAGACATCCCCTTGCTCCAGGACGATCTTTTCGAATTCGACTTCCCGGTAATTGGCGTAGGGAAAGTCTTTGCGGTTATCGATCGCCAATCCCGATCCTCTGGCAACCGGACCAACGACCCCCAGATCGATCGCGTCCTGCTTTTTTAACGTTCCGATATTTTTGGTCCGGGCCTGGATGATCGGGTCTTCGCTAACCGACTTGGCCAGCATCGAGGTAAATTTTTCTACCTCGTCAATCGCTTTGAGCAGGCCCGGAACGTCGTCGTCTTTGATGTCCCGCCTGACCCCGCCAACCTTGAACATATTATAATGATTACGGTTGCCGGAGATCGCCTCGAACATATCCAGGACCGGCTCCCGATATTTCCAGGCCCACATAAAGACGGTGTTGTAACCGATAAAATGGCCGGCCAGCCCGACCCATAACAGGTGGCTGTGGATCCGCTCCAGCTCGCCGATGATCATCCTGATGTATTTCGCCCGCTCCGGGACCTCTATTCCCGAAATATCCTCTACCGCTTGAGTAAAAGCGAAAGGATGGGAAGTGGAGCAAATACCGCAAATCCGCTCGACCAGAAAAACCCCCTGGTCATAGGTCTTGCTCTCCAAAAGCTTTTCCACTCCCCGGTGGTTGTAGCCGACCCTGACGTCGGCATCAATGACGGTTTCTCCTTCGACATAGAACTTAAAGAACTCCGGCTCCTCCAGGAGGGGGTGAAACGGCCCGATCGGGATAATATTCTCTTTAGCCATTGGCTCCCTCCGGCAGTTCGTTCTCCGACTCAAAGGATTTTTTGCGGAGCGGATATTTTCCAGCAGGCCAATCGTCCGGTAATAAGAGCCGCTCCAGCCGCGGGTGGCCGACAAAGAAGAGCCCGAACATTTCGCCGATCTCCCGCTCGATCCAGTCGGCGGCGGGGATAATGTCGGTCAGCGACCCGATCTCAAGCTCCGGCTTATCAACGTGGACCCGAAGCGAAACGATCGCGCCGGCATCGTTTAGCGCCAAATGATATAAGAGTTCGACCCCGGAGCGCAGGTCGACCGCGGAAATGGTTGAGAGCCTCCCCCCCAGTTCGGCGCAAATAAATCCGGCGACGGCACGCAGGTCTTCTTTGGCGACCAAAACATAGGTCCGCCCGGCCGGCCGCTCCGTTATTTCCACCCGCGCGAACGCGTTTTTAATTTTTTCGCTGACGTTCATTTATTTATCGCCTTCACGATACCGGCGATGATCGCCTCCGGTTTCGGCGGACAACCAGGCACATAGACATCGACCGGAATGATCTCGTCGACCGGCTTCACATAATTATAACTGTCCCGAAAGATATCCCCGGAACAAGCGCATACTCCGACCGCTACGACCAGTTTCGGCTTAGGGACCTGGTCATAGACCCGCCTAAATCTTTCCAGAGATTGGCGATTGACGATCCCGGCGACCAGGATCAGGTCAGCATGACGGGGAGAGCCGACCAGGGTGATCCCCAGCCGTTCAACGTCGTGCCTGGGGGTCAGCAGATCAAGGATCTCGATATCGCAATTGTTGCAGGCCGACGCCCCAAGATGGTAGACCCAGATCGATTTTTTTTGGCTCCACTTTAAAATGTTCATTATTACCAGCCGACGGCGGCCAGGACCAGGCTAAGCAAGGCAAAGATGGTCCAAGGCCCCCAAAAAAAACTGACCGCCTGATCGATCCGCAAGCGGGGAGCGGTATTTTTCACCAAAACCATGATCGTCAGGATAATAACATACTTGGCTAACCCGGCCAAAAGCGCGCTGATTGAAAACTGGATCCCTCCCCAGAAGAGGGTGATCAGCAGGGCCGGCAGGGTCCAGTAAAGCATCGATCTGGAGAGGCGGAAAATAGCCAGCGGCCCGCCTGAATATTCTAAAAGCGGCCCCGACATGATCTCCTGTTCAGCTTCGGCCGCGTCAAAAGGGACGCTCCCTAACTTTGCCAAACAGACGATCAGAACAACCATAAACGCGATAAAACCAGATAATGACAGGCCAAGCCAGCCGGCCGCCGCCTGGTAAGCGATAAAGTCACCGATCATAAAAGTCCTGACCTTGACCAGCAGGGCAAGCAATGCGATCAAAAAAGGAAGTTCATAAGCCAGGACCAGTTTCATCTCCCGGCTCGCCCCCAAAGCGGAAAGGGGGTTGCGGGAAGCCGAACCGGCCAAAACCAAAGCAAGGGAAGGGATCGCCAGCAGATAGATCACTACAATCAGGTCGCCGATAAAACCTTCGGAAATGTCCAGGTTAGACACCCCTAATATGGTTGAGGCGGCAATGACCGATGAAAATGCTAATAGAGGGGCCAGAAGAAAGAGCCATCTCCCTCCTCCATCGGGAACAGCAACCTCTTTGCCGAACAATTTGATGATATCGGCCAGCGGCTGAAAAATCGGAGGTCCCTTGCGCCACTGCAGACGCGCCGAGAGCTTCCGGTCAAACCAATTGGCGAGCAAGCCAAAGACCAGGGGGACTAAAAAGCCCGGAACAAGAAACGCGTATAATAACCGGCTCATCTTCTTCTCCCAATAAAATTCGACAGGATCCTGGTCGATTCCAGATTCTTTGTAACGTCAACGACCTGCTCATCGACCTCTTCAAATGAAAGGGCGCCGGAAGTGCAGGTGGCGACGCACCGCGGGATCTCCCCTTCCGCCAATCGATCAAGGCAAAGATCGCATTTCGGAACAATATGTTTAAAAAGATCGGGCTGGATCACCCCAAAAGGGCAGGCCAGTTCGCAAGAATGACAGCCGACGCATTTTATATGGCTCCGCAAGACCAGTCCCTCGGCGTTTTTTTTCATCGCATCGTTCGGACAAGCGGCGGCGCAAGCCGGCTGGTCGCAATGCAGACAATGGAGCGGCACGTTCGCCTCTCCCCGCGGGACCGCGTGTCCAAGTAAAGATTGCAAATGGTGACCGTAAGCACAAGCGGCGGCACAGCTACGACAGCCGCAGCAAAGATCCAGGTTCAAATATATCCTTTTAGCCATATTTTATCTCTTGTTGTTTGCCCGGTACCAAAAAAAGTTGCTCGCCAATTCGTTGCCGGCAAAATTGGTCACATTCTCTACCTGACAATCAGGCATGGGCTCAATCTTTGCGGCTTCATTCATGACCGTTTCCAGATCAAAAAGCTCTCCAGCCATTTTCACTGCTGTATCAGCCGCTTGATGGCGAGCCCCTTCAACATCAAGCTCAAATATCTCCGCGAGCCAGGCCGCAAGATCTCTCCCACCGGCCGCCGGGACAAGCGGCAAAGCATTTTCCCGCCGATTTCCGGAAAAAATATACGATCCGGCCAACTCCAGGTGGCTCGCTTGAGGAAAACAGATCGCTTCTCTGCTCAACTTTGACTTGAAAAAGCGGCTTTTGATCAATAACTTCGGAGCGACCGATTCCAGATCGGAGAGGTCTTCGCCCAGAAGGAAAAGCCCCTGGATCGCCCCCTGCTTTAACTTCTTGATCAGTTCAAAATAACGGGCCCGGCCGGGGTGCCGGCCGTCAAATAAAGCATTCAAGCCGACAATGTTCCCCCCTTCATGAAAAGAGATCCATTTCTTGTTGGTCAAACCGGCAAGAATTCTGACAAAATAGATCAGCAGGTCGTTGCGCCTCCGGTTGGGGCTCGGCACCACGATCACCGTCCCCGGCTCCGGACCAAAAAGATCGGCCGCCGTCTCTTTCAAGGCGCTCATAGGCACACCTATCTTGTCGGTCAGCGCGGCAAGCTCCGCCTCATCGGCGCCGCTTAGCAGTTTTACCAGCGCGGCGGCAAAGAGAACCTCCATCCCTGACTTGAGAGTTATATGCCTGCTCGCGAACCAGGCGGCATGCGAACGATGAGGATCGACAACGATTATCCGGCTCCCTTTCTTTGCTTTTACCGCGTTGATCCGGCGGGAGAGAACGGGGGTCCTCGTTAAAATATCACCGATAATCAGCAGGCGATCGCTAGTCTCAATCTCCTCAAGGGTGGCTGGATGGTCTTCCGCCAGCCGCCAGGAGGCTCCAAGAGCGGCGTCATTATCGGCCAACCCGCCTCCCACGCAAAGATAGCGGGTCTTAAGTTTCTCCGCCAGCGCCGCCGCGATCGCCCCCTCTTCCAGGCTCATCAGGGGCGAAACAACGATCCCGATCGAGCCAGGATCGATCCCCTGAAGTTCGCGCCGTACCTTGGATGCCGCCTCTCCCCAGGAACCATCCTCTCCCCCCACGCTCGGAGAGGTCAACCGGCCGGGATGATTGAGTAATTCATAGTTATAATAACCGCGCGGACAAAGCGCCCCTAAATTGACCGGATTGTTCCGGTCATAATCGATCGCGACCGCCTCCCGGCCCTCGACCCGGCAGGCCAGGCCGCAGCCAAGCGAACAAAATAGGCAAACCGATTTTTTCACCATGGGTCGGGGATCTCCTTGACCTGTTCCCAGGTAAAGACCGGACCGTCGACACAGCACAAGTGCTTGCCCAAATTGCAATGGAAACATTTACCGATACCACAGCTCATGTTTTTTTCCATCGATAAATAAATATCCTTATCGCTAAAACCCAGGTCAAGGAGCTTTTTCACCGCGAACTTCATCATGATCGGCGGACCGCAAACAATGGCCGCCGCCGCTTCAGGGTTCACGTCCCCCGGGAGCATGATCTCCGTCACTACCCCGACCTTCCCCGGCCACTTCTCGTCCCCGCGATCGACCGTAACAACCAGGTTGGTTTTTTCCCTTTTTCCCCAGGTCGGCATTTCCTGTTTGAAAGGGAGGTCTTCCGGCGAGCGCGCCCCCAGCCGAAGCTCAATTTTGTTTAAACGCTCAAGCTCATGAAACAGGGCAAGAAGCAGAGCGCGCAAAGGGGCGATCCCCACTCCGCCACCGATAATATACACGTCCTTGCCGTGATATTTGTCCAAAGGATAAGGGTGGCCAAAGGGACCGCGCAAGCCGACTGTTTCGCCGGATTTCAGTTCATGCAATCGGCCGGTCGCCTGCCCCGCTTTCATGACGGTAAATTCGATCATGTCGTTTTTTTTGGGATCTGAGGAGGGGGTGAACGGGGCTTCGCCGACCCCCGGAATTGTCACCTGCATAAATTGGCCGGATAAAAAACCGATCTCCTTTTCCGGGGCGAGGACAAAAGTTTTGATCTGCGGCGTTTCCGCGATCACTTCTTTTATCTCCGCCCTGATCGGCTGATATGGGTTGCTTGTCATTTAGCCTGGCCTCACTTTTTTATTTCCCGGTCAAGAGCGGCAAAGATCTCCCGCATATCGATGTTGCCGGCACAGCCGTCGATACAGCGGCCGCACCCAACGCAGGTATAGCGGGAGAGCCGGTCAAAGGAATAATCAAATTTACAGTGATAGCGGTTTTGCAGTCGCTGGAAAAGCCTGGGGCGGGAATTACCCCCTCCCGCCACTTTTGCATACCCCGCTTTTAAACAGGCATCCCAGAGTTTGTGGCGCCTGTTTAAGCCGCTGGACGCCTCATCGACCAGCAAAAAGCAGGAGCAAGTTGGGCAAATAAAATTGCAGGCGCTGCACTCCACGCAATCCTTCGTTAGCCGGCGCCAAATATCGTTTTCCAGGTTAAGCTTATGGAGGAGGCTTAATTCTCCGGTAGAAAATCCCTGGTTCACCCGCTTGAGCTTTGCCTCGACCTTTTCCCGATTCTCCTTTTTAGCCGCCGCGGCCGGAGGAAGGACCCTGGCAAAAATATTCCGGTGGTCATCAATGATCTTTTTCCCTTTTTCGCTCCCCACTTCCACCACGTATCCGTTGGGAACGACCGCCAGGCTCAAGTCAAAGCAGGCGGTCGGATATGGCCCGCCGCCGACCAGCGAACAAAAACAACTGGCGCCGCAGTCGGTGCAATCGGCGCCGATCAGGACCGTTTTTTCCCGGCTCACCAAATAAAAGGGGTCCTGGTCTCCTTCGCCAAAAACACGGTCTAAAACATTTATCCCTTCCAGATCGCAGGCGCGCGCTCCCAAAAGAACAAGGGGACCGGCCGACAGATGGGTATCACCGTCAAAGTAGCGGGCGACCAGTTCGGTCGGTTTAAATAAATAAGCTTTGCACGGTTCGACCGTTCGATAGCCGGTAAGGTCGATCCGGCCCAAACTATCGCCGTCAACGTCAAACCAATACTTCCGGCCAAACTCGCCGGCCGGAGCCGCGACACGCGACTTATCCATCAGATCACTGACCAGATAGTTGAAGTCTTTCGTGTTGATGAAATACTCGCTCATGTCGATATTTCCGATTTTAACAAATGAGCCCCCCGTGTCAAGGAAAAGAAAATGCTATAATTTATTTCTCTTATGCCGATCAATTTATTGGTCTTGATATTGGGACTGACCTTTTGGACCATGCTGGCCCCCGGCCCCAATCCAGAGGCGATCTTTCACGGCCGGTCGACGACTAACGCGGTCATTGGGGAAAAGCGGTACGAACTGGAAATTGCCGACGATCTGACTGAACGCGGCCGGGGGCTCTCCTGGAGAAAAACCCTCGCTAAGAATCGGGGAATGCTCTTTATTTTTGAAAAACCGGGCCGCTATATTTTTACCATGGAAGGGATGCTTTTGCCTCTTGATTTTATCTGGCTAAAGCAGGGGAAGGTCGTTGATCTTAAAGAAGCAGTCAACCCGACTGCCCCGGATCGACCCTCAACCAACATCGAAGCAAAAAACGATTTTGATCAAGTTATTGAACTCAACGCCGGAGAGATCAACGCGGCGCGCGTCAAGCTCGGCGACCGGGTCGCTTATTTTTGACTATTGTCGAGAAAAATGATATAAATTACCCATGAACAAGCCCAAATACTCGATCTCCAAACAGAATGAATTCGTGATCGAGAACTATAACCAGGCTCCGACTTTTTCGAGCTTTTTCCCCGGTATAGCTGGTATTTTTGGCTGTCCCATGTGGGTTTTTTATGCCAACCGGGGGCAGTGCATAACCTCCGCCGGGGTCCAGGATAAGAACGGCGCGATCATCGAGTTCCATGCCGCGAACAAGGCTTACCGGAACGCCCACCTGCAGGGTTTTAGGACCTTTATCAAGGTTGACGGCGAATTTTACGAACCATTCTCCGAAACCTCCCCCTACCCGAGCGAACTAAGGATCAATCCTCACGACCTGAAGCTTGTCGAGGAAAATCCCGACCTCAAAATAAGGGTCGAGGTCCACTATTTCAATGTCCCGGACGAGCACTTTCCCGCTCTGGCCCGGCGGGTCAAGATCGTCAATCTCGGAAAAAAACCACGTCAGCTTGAGGTAATCGACGGCCTGCCGATCATCATCCCTTTTGGCTTTGAGGATTTCCTGCTCAAGAAAATGAGCCAAACGATCGAAGCCTGGTGCGTGGTAGAGAACCTGGAGCAAGGGGCCCCCTTCTACAAGCTGAAGGTCCTCCCCTCCGACAGCTCCGAAACCAAACTACTGCGAAAAGGTAATTTCTATCTCCCGTTTTGCCGGGACGGCCAGCGGGTAGAGGTGGTCGTCGATCCGGCGATCGTTTTCGGCGAAAACACCAGCCTGGAGCGACCCGACAACTTCCTGGAAAAGACATTTAAAATTCCGCCAAAACAATTGACCGACGGATTTACTCCAGCCGCCTTCGCCCGCGCGAAGGTTACCCTGACCTGCGACTTTGAGATCTCTTCGATCATCGGGCAAATTGACAGCCTTGACCTGCTCAACAAAGACAGGCTCCGCCT
Source organism: candidate division WOR-1 bacterium RIFOXYB2_FULL_45_9 (assembly GCA_001771575.1). Lineage (GTDB taxonomy): Bacteria > Margulisbacteria > WOR-1 > O2-12-FULL-45-9 > XYB2-FULL-48-7 > XYB2-FULL-45-9. The sequence goes on from MEUD01000001.1 coordinate 1,111,622, forward strand.
GATGAGCCGGCAATATCTGGACGCGAAAGCGGACGCCAACCGGGACCTGATCAACGGGATCAGCGATCTGATGGACATTAAGAGCGCGAGCCGGAGCTTTGATCTATATTCCCGATATACCTTCCTCGACAACGTTATGCGGGGGGGCCTGCCGGTCATGATCGGCGGCAAACCGATCTATCTCTATTTTAGAAAGCACGGCGACATGGAGCGGGACTATAACGACTTCCGTCTGATGCCGACCTATTTTTCCCAGGGGAACGGCAACTACCGCGACATCAACCAAAACCGCCGCAACGATCTTTTCTTCAGCCCGGAGATCGGCGCCGACAATATTTTCCGGTTCTTCAACCTGGTCCAGCTTGACGGGTTCAACCCGCTGGTCGTCCTGGGGAGCAAATACTTTATCGAATCATCCCATCTTGCCGAGGCACTGGCCAAAAAGCACCTCAAAACCCCGACTAAAGAACAGATCGAAAAGATATCCCGGCCCTTTATCCTGGGAGAACTGCTGAAAGGTTTTGAGCATGAGGGAATAGACTATCAAACCTCCAGGGAAGATTTTGCCGCCGACCTCCTCAAAAGCGGAGAGGTCGAGGAAGGGGCGGTCCACGGCGAGGGTTATTGGATCGACCATCCTTTTTATAACACCGACCTGCTGGAAAGCTTTGAAGCGGTCTACCCCGACCGGATCGGCGACGTCCTCTTCAAACAGAAGACCCTGACCTATTACGACAGCGACCATTTTGTCGTCCCGCGCAAGGAGAAATACAGGCTCTGCGGCGACAAGGTCCGCCAGTACGAGAGCGTGAGGCTCGACCTGGAAAAATCGGCGTCGATCAACCACCGGGCGTGGAGCAAGAACGCGGTCCGGGTCGATCACGGCAAAGGGAAGATCTATCACACCACGCTGGCGGCCAAACTCCTCTGCCTGATCGCCAACAAAGCGGCCTCTTTTGACGCCGAAGGGATCGGACTGGAAATGGAAGCGGACAAGCCCGACTGGTACGACGCCTTAAACGGCCTCCCGGGATTGTTTGGTTCTTCGCTCTCGGAAACGCTGGAGCTAAAAAGGCTTGCCGCCTATCTTCGCCGTCATTTAACGACGGAAGAGATCGCTCTGCCGGTCGAGGTCAAAGAATTTATCGACCGGCTTCTGCCGGTCCTCGCTGAAGGGGACTGCTTTAAATACTGGGAGAGCTCCGGCCAGCTCAAAGAAAACTACCGTCAAAAGATCAAGCCCGGCGTGAGCGGGCATGAAAGCTTAATCGAGCCTAAAGAAGCCGGAGACCTGCTCGATCTGGTCGTCGCCCGCTGCGACCAGGCGGTCCAAAAGGTCCTGGCCAAATACGGCAACTACCACACCTATTTCATCAATGAGGTCAGCGCCTATGACACGACCGGCCAGAGCGAGATCAAGGTCCGGGAATTCCGCCAAACCCCGCTCCCGCTTTTTCTGGAAGGCTTCGTCCACGCCCTGAAAGTTGAAAAGGACCAAGGCATTTACCGGCGGGTCAAGGAGAGCCCCCTCTTCGACAAAAAACTTAAAATGTACAGGGTCAACTCCCCGCTGACCGAGATGCCGGTCGAGATCGGCCGGACCAGGATCTTTACCCCCGGCTGGTTGGAAAACGAGTCGGTCTTTGTCCACATGGAATATAAGTACATGCTGGAATTGCTCAAAGCCGGACTGTACAAAGAATTTTTTGCCGACTTCAAAGAGGTCATGGTCCCTTTCATGGACCCGAAGGTCTACAAGCGAAGCATCCTGGAAAACTCTTCCTTTATCGTCAGTAGCGCCCACCCCAACGTTAAGAACCACGGTCGGGGCTTTATCGCCCGCCTCTCCGGGGGAGCGGCCGAATTTATCGACATGTGGCTGATCATGACGACCGGGAAAAATATTTTCTCCCTCGATCCGGAAGGGAAGCTCCGCTTCCAGCTAAAACCGATCCTCCCCGCCTGGTTATTTAAGCGGCAAGCTTTAAGCTTTAAACTCTTTGGACAAATCGATGTCACCTATATCAATCATAAAGAGAAAGATTCTTTTGGCAAGCCCCCCATCTCATATAAACTTTTTTTCGACGGTCAAGAGATTGAGATCGACCAACCCTTTATCGCCGAACCGTATGCCTCAATGATCAGGGAGCGGAAGATTGAAAAGATCGTGGCGCGCCTCTCATAGTTTTGCTACAATGTGTGAACTATGTATCCTTTCGGCGTAACTTTCTACCCCGACCAATGGCCCTTGGGAACGTGGGAAGAGACCTTCAAGCAAATCAAAGAGAGCGGGCTCAATACCATCCGTTTCGGCGAGATGGCCTGGGATTGGGTCGAGCCGGAACCGGGAAAGTACCGTTTTTACGACCTTGATCGGGCACTCGACCTGTGCGAAAAGGTCGGTTTGCAGGTCCTGCTTGGCCTCCCAACTTCGCAGGTCCCCAGCTGGTTCTACCGGAAGTATCCCAATAGCCAGCCGGTCGCCCAGGACGGAACTCTTTATCCCGAATACGGCCCCCGACCCAACATCTGCAAAGACAACCCCCATTACCGGGCGCACGCCGAAAAGCTGGTCCGGACCATGGTCAAACGCTACGCTAAGCATCTGGCGGTCGCCATGTGGCAAGTCGACAACGAACCGGTCTATCCGCCACTCGACCACACCACCGTCAACGACTTTTGCCATTGCCAGCATTCCCGCCAGGCTTTCATCAATTGGGCGAGGAATAAGTACGGCAACATCAAAAAGCTCAACGAGGCGTGGGGGACCAAATTCTGGACCACGACCTTTTTCCGCTTCGAAGATATCCTGACCCCTAAGGCCGGGATCTGGGAAGCGGTCTCCCCCCATATTTTTCTCGACTGGTTCCGTTTCAAGACCGACAGTTTAAGCCAATGGATCAATCACCTGGCCGACGTTGTCCGCGAATACGACAAACTCCACAAGGTCGGGACCAACGGCTTTGTCGGGATCTGCACCCGGGTCCCCGACCACAGCAGAATGGTCGGCAACCTCGACTGGTACGGGCTGGATATTTATCCCAAAGGCGGACGGATGGACCCACAGGGACTCGCCTTCCATTACGACCTGTGGCGAAGTTTTGTCCGCGGCACGAAAGCGGAGTTTCATATTACTGAACTTCAGGGCGGACAGAATGTCCGCTGGGGAGCGCCGGAATACGTCGAAGGTCCGGAGATCAAAGGGTGGACCACCTCCGCCCTTGACCATGGGGCCGAAGCGATCCTCTACCACGCCTGGCGGCCTCCCCTCTTTGGCGCCGAAACCGGCGGCTTTGGGATCTGCAATGTCGACGGAACACCGAGCAAGCGCCTGGAAGTGATCAAGAAGTTGGCGAGCGAGATCCGCTCCGGCAAACTTAAGAAGACCAACGTAAAAGCCAAAGTTGCCATCGCCTACCTGCGCGGCAGTGAGATCCAAACTTATCAGGAACAAGGCCCACCCCGCGGAATCGCCGGACAATGGGAAGCGGTCCGCTCCGACATCGGCATGATGCATTCGATCCTCTCGATCGGCGGCGCCCACTCCGTCCTTTTCCAAAAAGGGGAACCGGTCGATTTTATCTTCGAAAGAGAGCTCGATAGCGGCAACTTACCTTACAAAACGATCTTGACGCCTAATCCCTATCTCCTCTCACAAAAGCAATACGATAATTTAAAGAAGTGGATCAACGCCGGCGGGAAACTGATCACCGAAGCCCGTTTTGGACTGAAGAATGAGCTGGGACATCTTAACGAACATCCGCTGATGGAGGATCTGGTTGGCGTTAAATATGAATATACAGAACCAAAACCGGCGGGATTCCTTGATGGCTTGCAGGGAAAACCGCGGACCGAACAGGTTTTCACCAGGAAAATCGGCAAGGGAAAAGCGGTTTACGCCAACTTCAGCCTATTCTTACAGATCAAAAACGGTAACAAGAAGTGGACCTCGTTGGTCGCGAAAGAACTGGCTTAACCCATTTTTCCCTCTTTTCCCATCGCTAGTTTTATGCTAAAATATGGGATATTCCCAGCAAAGAAAGGAACAGTCTAATGTCTAAGTACGGTCATTTCGATAATCAGAACAAAGAGTTTGTTATTACCCGCCCCGATACCCCACTCCCCTGGATCAATTATTTAGGCGCCGATGAATATTGCGCCCTAATGTCCAACACCGCCGGAGGTTACAGCTTCCATAAAGACCCTAAAGAACGGCGCTTGACCCGCTATCGCTACAACAATGTTCCGATGGACCGGGGCGGACGTTATATTTACGTTCGCGACAATAAGACCGAAAAATTCTTCTCTCCCTCCTGGCAACCGACGATGAAGCTTGATAAATACGAATGCCGCCACGGGATCGGTTACACCGTCATCAACTCGGAATACGCCGGGATCAAGACTAAAACCACCTACTTTGTCCCGCTGGGCGAAAATCTGGAGATCTGGATGCTGGAGATCAGTTCCAATAAAGATCGCGATCTCTCGGTCTTCCCTTTCGTTGAGTTCTGTCTCTGGGATGCCTTAAACGACATGACCGACTACCAATATAACCTGAACATCGGCCAGACCGAATATAAAGACGGGATAATCTATCACCTCTCCCGCCACCGGGTCAATCCCGACCTCGTCGGCTTCCTGGCTTGCGCCAACGCCTTGCCAAAAGGCTTTGACACCCAGCGCCGCGACTTCATGGGGACTTATGGCGATTTCTCCGCCCCGCGCGGAGTCGTCGAGGGAAAGATGAAAAACTCCATCGCCTGCGGCTGGTCGCCGGTCGGCGCCCTTAAAATTCCCGTTAAACTGAAAAAGGGAGGGACCAAGACCCTGATCTTTGTCCTCGGCTTCGAAGACAACCTCGAAGGTCCGGCAAAGAAAGTGAAACAGTTCAGCAAAAAAGAAGTGATCGAAAAAGAGCTCAAAAAATTAGCTGAATACTGGGAAGGGAACCTCAACAAATTTGCGGTCGAAACCCCGGATGAAGAATTAAACCTGATGGCCAACGTCTGGAACCAGTACCAATGCCGGACCACTTTCAACTGGTCCCGCTCCGCCTCCTATTATGAATCGGGGATCGGCCGCGGCATGGGTTTCCGCGATTCCAACCAGGACACCCTCGGTTTCGTCCACATGATCCCGGGTAAAGTTAAAGAGCGGATCAAAGACCTGGCCGCCACCCAACTAAAAGATGGGAGCGCCTATCACCAGTATTCGCCGCTTTACAAGAAAGCCAATCCTTCCGACCACAAATACGGCGACGACCACCTCTGGCTGATCTATTCGACCGCCGGCTATGTCAAAGAGACGGGCGACGTTAACTTCCTCAAAGAAGAAGTAACCTTCGCCGGCGAAGATTCCGGAACGATGTACGAGCATCTCGCCCGGGCGATCAACTTTTCGACATCAAACATCGGCGAGCATGGGATCCCGCGGATCCTCTTTGCCGACTGGAACGACTGTCTCAACCTCGACCAGGGAAAAGGGAAAGCCGAATCGGTCATGGTGGCGCAGATGCTGGTCGGAGGCGCTTATGAAATGGCCAAACTGGCTGACCTCCTCGGCAAAAAAGATGACGTCAAAAAACATACCAAGATCGCCGATGACATGAAGGCGGTCATCAACGAAAAGTGCTGGGACGGCCAGTGGTACACCCGCGCTTACACCGACGAACTGGAACCGGTCGGCTCCAAGAACTGTAAAGAAGGAAAGATCTATCTGGAAAGCCAGGCCTGGGCGGTCCTCTCCGGCACCGCCGACGAGGCACGGGCCAAACAGTGCATGGACTCGGTTAAAAAGAACCTCTCGACCGAACACGGGATCATGGTCATGACCCCCCCCTATTCCAAATTCTACTGGCAGCTCGGTTCGATCGGCGTTTATCCTCCAGGGCTCAAGGAGAACGGAGCGATCTTCTGCCATCCTAACCCGTGGGCAATGATCGCTGAATGTTTGATCGGCCGCGGCGACCAGGCTTTTGCCTATTACCGGGCGATCCTGCCGTCAGCCCGCCTCAAGATCGCCGACCTGCACAAGACCGAACCATACGTTTACTGCCAAATGATCGCCGGCCGCGACCACAAAGACTTCGGCGAAGGAAAGAATTCCTGGCTGACCGGTTCCGCCTGCTGGAACTTTGTCGCCATGTCGCAATATATCATCGGGATCCGCGCCGACTATAAAGGATTGACGATCGATCCTTGTATTCCTAAAGCCTGGAAAGGTTTTACCGCCCGCCGGCAGTTTCGCGGCGCCACCTACAATATTTCGGTAAAGAACCCCAGCGGGGTCAGCAAAGGGGTTAAACAAGTTACATTGGACGGCAAGGAATTGAAATCCAATATTCTGCCGGTCGGCAAAGCGGGGGAAGAGTACAACGTCGATGTTGTAATGGGATAGCCCGCGACTTATCGCAATGCGATTACTTTTGTTTTAGCGATCGTGCGGCCGTCTATTACTATCCGAACAAAATAGACCCCGTTGTCTACGCTTTCGCCAAAGACCGATCTGCCGTCCCAGACAACCCGACTATAGCCGTCACTCCCGCGATTGGCGCTGGTATCAGAAATCAGCTTAATAAGTCCTCCGGAAATATCAAAAACATATGCCTTCACTTGAGCGTCTACGGCATACTTATACGCGATGGTCACCGGCTGGCTAACCGGTACGAACGGATTTGGATAAACTATGGCCTCTCCTTCGCCGCTCGGGATTATCGCGACCGCTCCTCCCGCTTGAGGGAATAGGGGCGTATAGATCATTGAAGCCAAGCCAACGCTCCCTCCATAGCCACCACCATAGATCAATCCGGCGACGCTTTCACCCGCCACTCCATAATTAATATAATTTGTTCCGGTAGAAATGGCCGGGGTCATAGTTAACGCTTCCGGAGTGGTGCTATAAGCAAACCCGGGGGATAAAAACAAAACCAGTGAAACAATGATCAGGAGCAACTTCATATTTAAATCCTATAGTTTTTCACCCGGGGTGTCAAGAAATGCTATAATTATCAAGCAAGAGGTGGCTTTATGAAAACGATTAATTGCGCGGTTAAGTTCAAAGCACAACAGCTGACAGCCATGCTATTGTTTCTATGCTTGGCCGCTCCCGCTCTGGCCGTCCCATCTTATCTCAATTATCAAGGGGTCCTGCGCGACGACCAGGGGCGCCTGGTGACCGGAACCAAAGAATTGACCTTTAAGCTCTATGACGTCGCAACCGCCGGGACTGCTCTTTGGACCATGGCTTCTCCTGAAGTTGTCGTGAGCAACGGCCTCTACAATGTCCAGCTCGGCCCGCTCGGTTATACCGAGCTCGCCTCCGGCCGCCGCTGGCTCGAAATTACCATTGGGACAGAAACTCTCTCTCCCCGACTCGAGATCCTCTCCGTCGCCTACGCGGTAACAGCGGGCCAGGCCGAATCAGCGACCACTCTTGGGGGATATTCACCGGCCGCGACCGGCAGTGGCAGCTTTATTCCAGTCACCACCAGCGGAAAACTTGACGCGTCGGTCATTCCAGTCTCCAGCGGCGGGAACGCCGATACGGTCGACAGCTTTCACGCCAACTCAACCGCGACCGCCGGACAAATCCTCCCACTTGACGACAATAAACAGTTTAAAGGGATGTCGGTTTCAGCGGAGGCGAGCGGGAACAACTACGCTTTATTCGTTAATGGGGGGAAACTTGGGGTTAAAACAGGGTCGAATATGATTGCTGGAACAGGGACGATTACTTCTGGCGTTACGTTTACTGATATCGCAAATACCTCTGTAACGTCAAACAGCATTATTTTGCTTTCTATCGGCAACAACGCTTCCGCAAACACAAATGGCGGAATCCGGGTTTCACTGGTTAGCAATGGCGTCGCTTTTCGGGTCGCGACATTGGATGGAAATAACGCGTCTGCCAATATCCCCTTTTCGTATTTTATTATCAATTAATACGCGCAGAAATTTAAAGTATAATCGTTGAATTGAGGGGTAGCGGCTCCGGTTGTACTAAAAATAAATTTGGCATGCAGAAAGCGATTCGGTTGATTAACTATCGTATTGCCCGGTCCCAGCGGCAGGTACCCAGACCAATTTGACGCCCCATCTCCAGATTCAGTCTCAACTATTAATGAGGTTCCGCTTGGAGTATCCGCGTTCCAGTTCAAAGTCGCTCCATCATTAAAATTATTAAACGGGGTCCCCGTATCAATAGTCACGATATATGAGCCGGAAGTAACACTTAAGCCTAAGATGATCGAGCCAGGAATGGTCGTAATATCCAAACTGTTTTGAGGATCGATCGTCCCCTGCCAGTTTTCAGTTTCCGTAAAATTTTGGGTGGAGCAAACCGGCCCATCGGCTACGTCCGCCTCTGCCTCAGCTTCAAGAACATCCTGAATCACATCTTCGGTAATATCCGGGATAATATCCTGCGCGATATCTTCTATCACATCAGGAATAATATCCGGCTTAACGTCTTCAGCAACATCCTGGACCACATCTTCGGTAATGTCCGGGATAACATCAAGTATCGTGTCCAAAGGAGTATCGTGTTCCACATCAGGGATCACATCCGGGATTACATCAGGGGTGTCCTGGTTCACGTCAATAATAGTATCCAGCGCGACATCGGCTAAGGCGTCGGCTTCTTTCCCCCCGTCTAAGATATCTTCAACCGTATCGTTTAAAACATCTTTCCCGTCGACATCGGTCAAAGAGGCATCGTTTACTGCTTGTACCTTCTCCGGAGCCAGCATCTCCGCCGCGAAAGAACAGCCGATCGTCAGATGGGCGGCGGTAATCATCGCCGCCAAACCGGTCGACTGGCCAAGCCTGGTGGCCCGTACGTTTGGTATTGGTGTTGGTAGCGCTGTTTGCGGACGAACCCTGGATATCATTCCCATTCTATTGATCATTTTGTCCTCCAATATTGACCATCGAAAGAGAAAAGTTGGTTTGGCCAAATTGCAATAAGTGGTTCCGCCGGATCTGCTTCAGCTCGTCAACAAAGACCCGCGCCGAAGGGTGTCGGTTTTCGGCTCGTTTCTGGAATGCCTTGGCGAAAAAGTCCCCCAGCGGTTCGCCTAAAAAGCTAAAATCCGGGAGTGGGATATTTTCGTCCGTAACCCGCCTGCCATAAGCGGAAGCGTCGTCGGTCGGTTTGATTGGATAGGGGGCTCGTCCAGTGATCAATTCAAAGATAATGACCGACAGGGCGTAATAATCGGCCCGCCAGTCAGCTTCTTCCCCCTTCCAGACTTCAGGAGACATATAAAGAGGGGTGCCGAAGACCCCCTGTTTATACGCTTGAGTAAGTTTGAGCGATTTTTTCCCCAGCTCCCGGCGGATATATTTAGCCAATCCCCAGTCGCCGATCTTAAAGCGGTCCCTGTCTTCCCCTTCGGGGCGATAGATAAAGATGTTGTCCGGCTTCAGGTCGCGGTGGACGATCCCTTCGCGATGGACCGCCAGCAAAGTTTCGCCAATGGCGATCCCCAGGTCAAGGACGTAATCCACGGGGAAATAATTGATCCCTTCCTGTTGTTGTTTTTTTTCAACAATATTCTCCAACGTCCCCGAGGGCATATATTCCATGGTGATGTACGGGATCGAACCATTGTAGCCCTGCAAAGGCCGACCGGTCAGCATTTCAAAAGTTTTCGCGCTCAAGCGGCCCAGGTCGTACAGGTGGACCACTCCTTCGATCACCAGGCGGGCCTGATTCCTGGCTTCCGCGCTTTCAAACCGGGCGATCGTCGCCGGATCATTGAGCGATCCTTCCAAAGGGATCTTTAAAACAACTTCCAGGTCAAGTCTCCGGTCATAAACCAACAATGTTGACGCCATCCCTCCCTGTCCCAGCGGCCGCTTGACCTCGTAGCGCTCCAAAAAGGTCTGGTGAAGATAATCCTCTTTCATCGATTGAAGAGCGGCAAGCTCTCCTTGTTTCCTTTCAATTTCCATGGCTCGGCCAGAGATCGTTAACCGATCTGCGACCAAAACTTTATGCGCGCCATAGCCTAAAACCGCGCTCGCCAGGGCCGCGACTAAATGCGACCACGGCTTATAGAGAGGGTCGTTAAATGAGGCTTTGACACTCCCGTATCCCCCACCGGCCGCGCAAGCGGCGATCAACCCCGCTTTGGCGACGCCGGAAGCAATGGGGTGTCGATTCGCGAAGCGATCCACACCGGCGATTCTTTTACTAATCGAGCTAGCCATTAAAAAGCCCCCCGCGGCGAATCTATGGATAACGGATTAAGCGGCAAGGTCGCCGGCTGAAGAGCGCCGTAACCAACCATGATCATCGCGGAAACCGGACTGATCGCGCCGGCTTCGTCACTGATCTTTCCGCCGGCAACTTCTGACTGAATATATATCCGGCCAAATCTGATCCGGCCTTGAGCGCCGGCTCTTATTTGCTGATAGTTATCCCTGTTAATTAATGTAAAGCTCGGCCCGCCGGCCAAATCGCCGCCAAAAAAGGCAACAGCGCGCAATTGAGCCCCTCTGCAAGAGTCAAAGTCAAACCGCGCGGCGGCGTCAAGCCTTTCGCTAAGCCAGGCCCCTCCGCCATAGCCGCCTACGCCTGTTCCACCAAGCTGGCGGTCGCCCCCAAATATCCCTCCCGCGAAAACATTAAGCGGCTCGCTGATCCTTAATGAAATTCCCGCCGCGCCAAAAATAACCGTTTGCGGCTCGTCATTTCTTCGGCCGATAAAAAGAGCGTCCTCAATGGTTAGGCCAAACTTTTTCGATAATTGAAAATTGAACCGTCCATTTTGGCTAAAACCAAATGTGTTTGGAACAAGCCGCGCGGCATCCGCGTCAAGAGTTGTCGTTCTGGTCCGCTCTCCCCCAATTTGGATATGGGCGTTCATTCCCTCTGTTCTCCACTCCGCTGTTCCGGTCAACGTGTCCGCTCCCGACCGGGATTCGCCGATATTTGGGGCCAGCGCTAACGCGCCGCGGTAATCAACTTGTCCCCGGAAGGTTGCGCTTCTAAATATTTGCCAGGAGGCTCCTCCTAAACCAACGATCCCTCCCGCTTCACCTGTCGCGTATCCTCCCCCCAATACCAATCGATACCTCTCGCCGGCGGGGGACTCGGCAACAGGAGCCAACTTTTTAGTCGGCGCGAGACGATTGGCCCGTAGTTCCGCAGGCTTACTGATGTCGCCGCAAATAGTTCCAATTTTGGCATTGATCGCTTCCAGGGTGATTGCCGTTTGATCAAGTTTACTGCCTGACGGCAAACGACCGTTAAGCTGGAGGACCAGGTCACGGAGCGAGGGAAGATAAGTTAACGACAAGCCTCTTAGTCGATTGCTGTCACGAGAGAGAACAAACTCAAGGTTTTGGGTCGCCTGCGACAATTGTCCGCGCAATGCCTGATATTCTTGCCTGGCTGTCTGGATCTTGCCGATGGCTAATTGTAAGTTGTCGACGTCCTCTTTCAGGACGGTCAGTTTGTTCCTTCTGGTCAATTCCGCGACCATGTCATTTAAGATCCTAAGGCGTTTTTCAAAAGGATCGGTTTCCGTCGTCGAGCGGGCCAGATCGATAAATATTCGGCTCGTTTCATCGGTAAAGACCAATCCGCCGATCGCGCCGTTTAATTCCTCGATCACCTGGGCCATGGTTTGAACGGCTTTCATCTCCGACAAAATATTTAACGCGTCGGCATTATCTTGCGCCTTGGCCGGATCGATCACCCGTCCTCTTTCTACTGTGCAGATCGCGTTTATTTCCATGATTCTCTCCTCAATTGTCCTTGCACTGGCCGCCGACCACAATCTGGCCCAATGGGCATCGGATCTCTTTCGCCGGCGGTCGACTGCCGGTTGAGGCCGGAATTGATCTTACCGGGGGGGGAATAATCGACGGCGCTGAACTGGCTGGCGGCGGGGGAACAAGGCTGGCGCTTGGAGGAGCGAGTGTCGGAAGGGCCGGCAATATCGACGCGGGCGCGGCAATTGGCGGACAAGCCGGCAAACTGGCCGCGTCGAGCACTATTACGCCGGTTAACTCTTGAATTCCGCCGGCCCAGACCCCTGACAGTCTGTTTTCCCTTTGCCTCAAGTCAAGGACCGTCTTAATCCCGCTCGCTTCCAGCGCATGTCGCATCGGGATCGCCTGGTCATCGTTGGGGTGTCCGCAGATGTTGCGGACCACATAATAACTGACGTGATCGAGCGTTGAAGCTTGATCAAGCGGGATTGAGTGCCTTTCTTTTGAAATTCCGCAGGCCGCCGCGGCGGTTAGCGCTATGGCGGGAAAAATGTGGCGTATTCTCGAAATTCTCATATACCTGCTTTTCGGTGAGATCTTACGAGAATTTCACTCCAAAAGAAATAACTTAGACGAGGCTAAAAAGCTATTTTGTGCCGAACTTGGTCAAATAGACCGCTCCAAGGCCGCAAAGAGCGGCAAAAAACTTCACGAAAAACCCAATTATCGGGATCAAGCCGACCAGAAAAAGGAGGGTGACACCGGTTAGGGTCTCGACCATCATCGGCTTATTGTAGACCTTGAACGCGTTTAAGGTTTTCTTCCCCAAAAGATGGGCCGCGCCAAAATAGCCAAAGAAAGCGGCAAGGCCAACCAACAACACCCACAAAGGAATGATCATAACCCCGATCAAACTTATCATCAAGATAAAGATGACCGGCAGAAAAAGGAGAAAAGCGAGCGTCCCGATCAGGAATGTCCGCATTAAATTGGTTTCGATCGAGCCCGAAACCTTGCCGAGAGGGTCCATAAAAAGGACCACCATGATCATAGCCAAGACGATAAATCCAATGAAGGTCAGTAGTTTAAAGAAAAACAACCCTTTGACCATCCCGCCGCTGGTAAAGAAGACCATCGCTGGTCCAACTCCCGGCGCGGTCACTTCCACGACGCTCCCTTTCACCACCGCTCCCGGTTCCTTAACAAGCATGCCGCCAACCGCGACCGCGTCCCCTTGGACTTTCGCGCTCTCCTTCAGCACAACATTCCCGCCGACGGAGACCGCTGAACCGGTAACTTTGCCAAAAACGGTGACGTTGCCGCCGATTGAAACCGCGTCTTTAACCTCCGCGCCGATCGGCACGATCACTCCATCCCCAACTTTAACAAGCGAGGAATCGGCAGTCACGAGTTCTTTAATAACGGCAAAAGCGGAAGTGGAAATTAGAACAACAGCCAGCAGAGCCAAAATCCTCTTTTTCATCAAAGACCCTCCTTGGGTAAACTGGGATTTTCCGGGTCAATTATAGGCTCGGTATCCTCAAAAGTCAACCGCGCCTTCTTTTTGGCTGACAGGGGGAATATTTGATAATTCTCTCCCGGAGCCACGACCAGCGTAGCCAGATCTTTAGCTCCTTGCCGCTCATTTTTATCTCTCTGACCTGATTGACCGGCAACTGATAAACTACTTTATACATAAACTTTTCCTTCCTGCAACATTAGTACCACTTACTACTTATAACTTTTTCTATCAAGCGCCCGATACTGGGTCGCTTCCGCCACGTGCGGAGCGGCAATATCGTTGTCCCCCTCAAGGTCGGCAATGGTCCTGGAAACTTTGAGTACCCGGTCGTAAGAGCGGGCGCTTAATCCCAGGTGAACTACCGCCGACTTCAGCAGGTTTTCGGCTTCTTTTCCGAGCCGGCAATGCTCCCGGAGCTGTTTTGAGGTCATCCTGGAATTACAGAATGTTTTGCTTCCTTTAAAGCGCTCTTTCTGCCTCTTCCTGGCGGCAACAACCCTCTCCCTGATCCTTGCCGACCCTTCGCCGTCCGGCTGGGCGGTCAACTCATCGCGGCTTAACCTGGGGAGCTCAACTTGCAGATCGATCCTGTCCAGCAGGGGGCCGGAAAGCTTGGCCCAATAATTCTGCGCTTTAAGCGGCGAGCAAACGCACGGTTTGACCGGGTCCAAATAATTGCCGCAGGCACAAGGGTTCATCGCCGCCACCAACATAAATTCCGCCGGGTAGGTCAGGGTCGCCTGGGCCCGGGAGATCGTCACCTGACCGTCTTCCATCGGCTGGCGCAGGACCTCTAAAACCCGACGGTCAAATTCCGGGAATTCGTCAAGAAAAAGGACCCCCAAATGCGAAAGTGAGACCTCTCCCGGCTTGGGGACCCGCCCGCCGCCGATTATCCCGACGTCCGAGGTCGTGTGATGGGGAGAGCGAAACGGGCGCCGTTTCACCAGCGGCGTTTTACTCCCCAGCAAACCGGCCACCGAATAGAGAGTGGCAACCTCAAGCGCTTCTTCAATGGAAAGAGGGGGAAGGATCCCGGGGAGGCGCCTGGCCAGCATGGTTTTGCCGGAACCGGGAGAACCGACCAATAGGATGTTGTGCCCGCCGGCCGCCGCAACCTCCAGGGCTCTTTTGCCGTACCCCTGCCCTTTGATGTCAAAAAAGTCGAGCTCGCTTTCTATCTCACCTTCAAGCAGTTTTTTGACGTCGACATGATGAGGCGCCAGGCGATTCTCATCGTTAATGTGTTCGATCGCCTGGCGCAGGTTCACAACCCCAAAGACAGCTATTCCCTCAACCAGCGAAGCTTCATCGGCGTTCTCCAAAGAGACCATGATCTTTTTCCAGCCCGCTCTTCTCGCCGCCAGACAGATCGGTAAAATGCCGTTTATCCGGCGAACGGTCCCATCCAAAGAGAGCTCGCCTAAGACGATCAGCTCCTGAAACTCGTTTTTTATCGTCCCGGCCAGGGCGAGTATCCCCAACGCGATCGGCAGGTCATACATCGGCCCTTCTTTCCTGATATCGGCCGGCGCCAGGTTGATCGTAAAATATCCCGGCGGGAACTCATAACCGGAATTTAAGATCGCCGAACGGACCCGATCGCGCGACTCGCGCACCGAGGCATCGGGCAAACCGACGATCGTTTGTCCGGGAAGACCTTTTTGTGAATTTATCTCGACCTCAACGAAGATCGCTTCCAATCCGTTAACCGCGGCAGAAATTACTTTGGTCAGCATCCTGTCACCTCAAACGCGTTCTCGATCCGTTCAATGATCGGGTCATTCCCCAGGTGGCGAGTTATCGTCAAAACGTCGAAACGGCAATTAGTCTCTTTGATCTTATTCTTATAAAGATAATATCGGGCGGCATGGACTATGTTTTCTTTTTTACTTTTGCGGATCGCCGCCGCTGGAGGACAAAAGTTTCGGTAGGAATAGTTTTTTACTTCGATAAAGACGAGAAGAGAACCAAGGCTCGCGACCAGATCTATCTCACCCTGATGCGAGCGGAAATTTTTCGCCAGGACCTTGTAACCCAGGCTTAAGTAGTGCTTTTCCGCGATCGATTCGCCGCTTACGCCAAGCAAATAACTGTTCATTGCCATGCGGCATAACCAGCAATCTTATTGCCAAAAAAAATCCCCCCATCTTCCGGTCTGGATGATGAGGGGAATTGTTTAGTTTACGGCATCGTAAAGATGCTGGCCCATGGAGAATCGGATGACGTTGCGAGCCGGGATGGTCAGTTTCTTCCCGGTTTGCGGGTTCCGTCCGGGGCGAGCTTTGCGGCGAAGCTTCTTCCAGGTTCCAAAGCCGACGAGACGAACATTCTGCCCCTTTTTCAGCGACCCTTCGATCGCGTTAAAGGTAGTGTCTAAAATGTTCATTATCTTGGCTTTTGGCATTTTAGTTTGTTTGGAAACGAAAGCGCAGAGATCTTGTTTGTTCATTCACTTCACCTCCTCTCTTCGTTGATTGACACGGATTATATCAACGTCCTTGTTTGTATGTCAAGCGGAACGGAGGGTTCTGGCGACCGGGCCAAAAGATCGCCGGTGGATCGGGCAAGAGCCGTGCTTTTTAATGAGGGAAAGATGCTCTTTTGTCCCGTAGCCTTTGTGGGCCAAGAAATTATACAGCGGATATTTCTCGTGATATTTTTCCATCAAGCAGTCGCGGGTCACCTTGGCAATGATCGAAGCGGCGGCGATCGACGGCGAGATCGCATCTCCTCCATTTATCCCCCGCATTGGAATGCTGACCTTTAAACGATAACGTCCGCCATCGATCAACAAATAATCGGGTTGGATCTTAAGGGCGGCAATCGCTTTTTCCATCGCCAGGTAATTGGCCTGGCCGACATTGATCCGATCAATGACGGTATGGCTAACGGCGGCAAAACCGACCGCCAGGGCGATATTCCTAATCTGATCGAAAAGTATTTCCCGCCGACGGGCGGAGAGTTGCTTGGAGTCGTTTAGTCCCGGCAAATCATAGTTGATAGGGAGAATAACCGCGGCGGCGACCAGCGGACCGGCCAGAGGGCCTCGGCCAGCCTCATCAACGCCCGCAACCAGCTTGAAGCCCTGGCGGGCAAGGCGATTTTCGTAAACGGCGGAAAGCATTAATTATGGTATTAAGCCGATCCTGTTCAAGGGCCAGATCATTAGCATTGCCTGGCCGATCAAGTTCTTCATCGGCAGGAATTTTAAGGTCCCGGAAGAATCCCTCCAGTAGCGGCTGTCAAACGAAGCCCCCCGATTGTCACCCATCACAAAGCAGTATCCCTGGGGTATATTAATCGGTCCGAAATCGCCGAAGTCGTCGTTCTTGGGGTGCGCGCCTATAACCTGCTGATCGTTAATGTAGATAATCCCTTTTCTAATCTGCAGTTTTTCTCCCGGCAAGCCGACCAACCTCTTGATCAAGTCCTTTTTCCCCGGCCCGACCTCCGGGGTCTGGCGGAAAACAACGACTTCAAAACGGCGAGGCTGGCGAAAGTGGTAAATAACCTTATTGACGACGATCCGATCCCCGATGTCAAGACTGGGGACCATCGACTCGGAAGGGATCCAAAACACCTGCAGGAAAAAGGCTCTAATGACCAGCGCTAACAGAAGGGCGACAACGATCGTTTCCAGCCAGTCAAAGATCCAGTGATTAAGCCTGGGCACTTTCCGCGACTCCTTCTTCAACCCTTATGGCGCGGCTCCCAATCCTTTTCCTTAAATAATAAAGCTTCGCCCGGCGGGTCTTGCCGCTGCGCAGCAGGTCAACGTGGTCGATCTTCGGTGAGTTCATCGGGAAGGTCCTTTCCACTCCGACCCCCTGGACAATCTTGCGAACGGTAAAGTTTTTCCGGGCGCCCACACCTGAAAGCTTGAGGACGATCCCTTCAAACCCCTGGACCCTTTCTTTCCCGCCTTCGATGATCTTGGAAAAGACCTTAACTGTATCTCCTACTTTGAAATTCTGGATTTTCCTTTTTGTGCTATTTTCGATTTCCTGGATCACTGACATGATATCGCTCCTTTTTTCTCCGACCGCCGGCTAATTGCCAAGCAGTCTGTCTAATATTATAGCAACCGCCGACCGAACTGACAAATGATTGTATTCCGTCGGTCCAACGATTGGGTCAAGTACTCCGTCCACTCCTTCAAAAGCCTCGTCGGCCATCCCCCACCCGGTCCCGAACAACAGCAGGTAAGCTCCGTCTTTTTCTTTCAACTCTTGCCGAAGGGATTCAAATTTGATCGTCCCTCTCGGCTTGGCCGATGTAGCGATCACCTTCGGCCTTTGGCCTTCAACCTCGGTTATTTCGGCAATGACCGACTCCAGTGTATCGGTTATTCTGATCAATTGAAAGGCTTCAGCCCGGGTCCAGTTGAACTCCCGGCTCCCCTCGTCCATCCAAAACTCAAATATTCTCTGGGCAAAACTTCTTTGCGTCGGCAAAGGATTGACCACAAAATATTTTTTTATCCCGAACGTCACGGCCGATCTGGCGATATCGTGCAGGTCAAACCCGGTAATGCAGGTCGTCACGACCTCTTTTCTCTTGTTATAGACCGGATGATGAAGTAAGGCCAGGTACAGTTTGCTCATCAATTCGGTTCTCCGATTATTTCTGTCAAAAGAGCTCTCTCGTCATTATTAAATTCAACCTCGGCCAACAGATCCGGTCTGCGCAAAAAAGTCGACCGCAGAGCGGCCTTTTTGCGCCAACGATCGATTTGCGCGTGGTGTCCGGAAAGCAAGACCTCCGGGACCCGAACCCCTTCAAAGTTTTCCGGCTTCGTATAACATGGCCAGTCAAGCCGTCCGGCAAAGAACGAATCCCCTTCAACTGAAGCGGTTTCTTTGACCACCCCTGGGATCCGTCTGGCGACCGCGTCTATCACGATCATCGCCGGAAGCTCCCCCCCGGTCAAGACAAAGTCGCCGACCGAGATTTTTTCGTCGATCAACGGGACGATCCGATCGTCGATCCCTTCATAATGGCCGCAAACAAAAACTAATTGCTCATAACCAGCAAGCTGGTTTACCTTGGCCTGGGTAAGAGGCTCACCCGTCGGACAAAGTAAAATAACTCTTTTGTTCTTTTCCATTGTCAAGGATCTTACGGCCTTTGCCGCAATGTCAGCCTTCATGACCATCCCCGGCCCGCCGCCGTAGGGAGTATCGTCGGCTGTTTTGTGCTTATCGAGGGCAAAGTCGCGGATGTTAACGACCCGTAAATTCAAAAGGCCCTTTTCCCGGGCCTTTTGGATCAGACTTTCGCTCATCGGTCCCTGAAACATTTCAGGGAAAAGGGTTAGTACGTCGACGCGCATTTAAGCGCCGCGGATCTCCTGGACTATCCCATCTTTTACAAGGATTTCGGCGCCGCCGACCTTCTTGTACAAATTATCGCCGATATTGACCGAAACCGGCCCTTCCAGGGGGCCTTGCACAAATTCCGAGCCGATCTGCAACCGCTTGGCTTCTTCGATCTTCATCATCAGATCCGATTTTGAGGCCGCCTGCCGGTTGCGTTCTTCGTCAAGCTGGTGCTTGAACGCGGCCGCTTTTTGCATTAATCCTTTTTTCTTCAAGTCTTCCAGGTAATTTTTACTCTGGTTTTCCATTTGTCCCAACTGGCCTTCCAGGTTGGCGATAGCTCTTTCCAGTTCTTTGATCAGGTTTTGCTTAAAAGCTTCGGTCACGATCGCTTTAACCATAACAACCCTTTTTAATTCTATCCCTTCCGCCATGTTAAACTCCTCCCTGTTGCTTGTCTTCGGTAATAATCTCGACGTTGACCTTTTTTTGCTGTTTGGCGGCCGCCGCTTTGACGATCGTTCTGATCGCGTTGGCGATCCGTCCCTCTCGGCCGATCACTTTGCCGGAGTCTTCCGGCGCGGTCTTGACTTCGATCACGTTGAGCGAGTCGCCGTCGATTTCTTTGACGTCGACCTGCTCCGGCTTATCGACAAGATATTTCGCGATATATTCGACCAGCTCTTTCATTTTGCTAGCCTCCCTGGGCTTTTTCTTCGGCCGCTTTTGCCTCGGCGGGAGCGGCTGGAACTTCCTTTTTGGATTTGCGTTTTGGCAGGCTGGCCAGGTCGATGGGTGACATTATCCCGGCTTTGCCAAGCAGGATCCTGACTTTTTCAGTCGGTTGGGCTCCTTTTTTCAGCCATTCCTTGATCTGTTCATCCTTTAAATTAAAAAGCGGGGTTTCGATCCCGGGCTGGTAATTACCCAGCACATTAATTACCGCGCTCGATGGGGAGCGGCTTTCATCCTGCACGACCAACCGGTATACCGGCCTGTTTTTCGTTCCGACTCTTTGCAACTTGATTTTTGCTGCCATGTTTTAACCTCGTTCTAAAAATATAACTCTGCTTGTCTGACGCAAAGCCTTTGTTATTATAGCATAGAGAGGCGTTTTTGATAAGAGGAAAAGTTATCCTTGATCTCTTCCAGGCTGTCTCCGCCAAATTTTTCCAGGAAAGCATTGGCGATTTCCAGCGCGACGACCGCTTCGCCCACTATCCCCGCCGCTTCTACCGCGCTGACATCTGAGCGCTCAACATGAGCTTTGGCCGGCATTTTTGTGCCTAAATCAACTGAATTTAGTGGATTTAAAAGGGTTGAGATCGGTTTCATTGCGGCTCTTAAGACCAACTCTTCACCGTTGGTCACCCCCCCCTCCAAACCACCGGCATGATTGGTTTTATGATAAAAACCACGGTTGGGATCGTGGAACACCTCATCATGAACCTTTGATCCCAATAGGGCAGCGGCAGAAAAACCAAGTCCAATCTCCACCCCTTTTATGGCCGGAATGGCCATAAGCGCCTGGGCCAATTTACCGTCTAAGCGACGGTCCCATTGCGTGTAACTTCCTAAGCCAACAGGAACCCCGGAGACAACAACCTCAAAAACACCCCCTAAGGTGTCCCCCTTCTCTCTCGCCTTGGCGATCGCCGCGATGATCTCCGCCCCCTCTACTCCCCCCTCCTGAACTACCCGACTGGCAACCTTTATCGAAAATTCAGCCAATAATTTCTTGGCAACCGCTCCTGCCGCCACCCGTCCCGCCGTTTCCCGGGCAGAGGCCCTCTCTAAAATATTGCGAATATCTTTTTGGTTGTACTTGATCGCGCCGGCCAGATCGGCATGACCCGGACGGATCCTGGTAATTGGTTGATCGAAAAACTCGGTGCTTTTGTTCTTTATCAGCAATGAAATTGGGCTCCCGAGCGTCAAGCCATTTCTTACACCGGATATTATTTCCGCGGTATCCTTCTCTATTTTCATTCTGGCGCCTCGGCCGGCCCCCTCTTGCCGGCGACCCAGGTCAAGCGCCAGATCTTCTCCCGATATTGATAGATTTGCCGGACAGCCGTCCAAAATAACGGCCAGCGCCGGCCCGTGTGACTCTCCAGCGGTTAAATAGCGAAGCATGGGGGGATTATACCACGCCCTATTGCAATTGAAAATAATCAATTGGTGTAGTAAGATTCGCCTGAAGAGACAAGGGGTGCTTCAATGAACAAAAAATATGTATCCTCGGCTCTGCACATTACTTTTATCTACGCGGCTTTTGGCCTTGCCTGGATCATCGTGACCGATCTAATAATCGCGAAGCTTGCCGTTTCACCTCACCAAATAACGGCCATGCAAACCTATAAAGGGATAGTTTTCGTCCTCTTCAGCACGCTAATAATCTTCCTGGTCGCCTACCGGGAAATCGTCATGAAACTTAAGGCCGAGGAACTTCAACAAAAAGCGGAAAAACATTTTAAAGCTTTATTTGAAAAATCCGCTACCCCGTCGGTAATATTAAAAGACGGTAAGTTTGCCGAAGCCAACAAGTCCGCTCTGGTCCTCTTCGGCCTTAGCGGATTTGGCGGATTGGCCAATAACAGTTTCTCCTCGATCTCTCCGGAAAAACAGCCGGACGGACTGCCGTCTAAAGAGAAGGAAAGAAATGAAGTTGATGACGCTATAGCGAAAGGCTCCAGCCGGTTTGAATGGCTCTTTGCCCGAAAAGACGGATCTCTCTTTTTGACCGAGATCATCATGACTTTGATCGGCTCCCCCGAAGGGCCTGTTTTTTACGCCACCTTAAGCGATATTTCTGAACGAAAAAAACGCGAAGACCAGCTTAAAAACAGCGAACAAGCTTATCGCACTCTGGCGGAAAACCTGCCGGGGCTTGTTTTCCGCTGTCATTTGACCAATGGCCATCAAATGGAGCTTTTTAATAACATGCTCGGTCCATTGACCGGTTACACCCGCGACGAATTGAAAAAGGGGGACTTCTGCTCTTTCGACTCGATCATTCATCCAGAAGACAAACAGTATGTTTCCGACACGATCAAAGAAGTGACGCTGAACAATAAGCCATACCGCATTGAATTCCGCCTTGTTCATAAGACCGGCGAAATAAAACATGTTATCCAGCGCGGTCGACCGGTCTATGATGAATCAGGAAAAGTCGCCTACATCGACGGGGTCTTTTTCGATCTAACCGAAAGCAAGCAGGCCGAAACAGCCCTGGCCGAGAGCCAAAAAAAGTTCGAAACCCTATTTGAGGTCTCCCCCAGCCCGATCTTTGTCGAATCTATAGACGGAAAGGTCCTTGATTGCAACAGCGCCGCCGCCGAACTATTTGGTTACGAAAAAGAAGATTTTTTAAGATTGACCACCGCCGACCTGGTCCCTCCGGAAGTGGCCGCCACCTTTCCTGCGTTGGTCAAAACCGTGCTGGAAAAAGGAGATTTTCAGGTAGAGGCGCTCAATAAAAAGAAAAACGGGTCTTATTTTCCGGCTGATGTCCGGATAAAACCGATCAAGATCAACAACCAAAAATGCGTCCTGGTCTCCATTCTTGATCTTACGGAGCGAAAGTCTAGCGAAAAGAAGACCAAAGAAGAAATGAGCGCGCTAGCCCTGATCAACGAAGCCGCCACCGGACGAGAATTAAAAATGATCAACCTTGAAAAAGAGGTCAACGCCCTACTTAAAGAACTTGGGCGCGACCCAAAATATAACTAAGGAATGCTCCATGACAAAGATCACCGAACTCTTGGAAGGAATTGACGTTCTGGATAAAAAATTCATCGGGACCATCGCTTTTCGCGATGAAGAACTGACCCTCCCCGACGGCAGTAAAGTCGCACTTGGCCTTGACGACGGGCATTGGGTCCTGGTCTACCAGGAAAAGGCCGGAGCATCGTTTGAAATCTTTGACTACTCCGCGCACGACCGGAAATTGTTCGTCGATAAAAAACCGGGCGGGACCGGGGACCTGGTCCGTTTTAAAAAGATCGTTCACTATTTTCTGGCCCACGGCCAAACAACCGACCTGATCACCATTCTCCCTCCGGAGGTCGCTTGATGGGCGGGGTTTACGGGCTCGGCTCGCCGGGTGGCGTTCCGCACGCCAGCGACGAGGCGATCAAACAAGCGAAATATTCGGACATCAAAAGCCAGGCCGGACGGATCGCCTATCACTGCGCCGCCGGAGCAAGGGCAGGAAAACCGACGATCGAAGAAGGAATTAAGCCGGCCAAAGGGGCCTTAAAATGGATCGCCAAATTACTTGAGGAGGAAAATCAATGAGAAGCGACGCCCTAAAAAAACGAGCCCCCATCCGCTCCCTGATCCACGCCACCGGAGTTTCGGCCAAAGAGATGAAAAAACCATTTATCGGACTGGCCTCCAGCTTTACCGACCTGGTGCCGGGACACGTTGACATGCGCTCACTGGAAAGGGCGATCGAAAAAGGGATCCATGCCGGCGGAGGGGTCGCCTTCACCTTTGGCCTCCCCGCTATTTGCGACGGGATCGCCATGGGACACAAAGGGATGCACTACTCGCTCCCCTCTCGCGAACTCATTGCCGATACTATTGAATCGGTCGCCGAAGCTCACCAGCTGGACGGACTGGTCCTCTTGACCGCGTGCGACAAGATCACTCCCGGCATGTTGATGGCGGCGGCCAGGCTTGATATCCCGACCATATTAGTCACCGCCGGACCAATGCTCGCCGGCTGTTATAAAATGACCCGGCTTGATCTGGTCCACGACACTTTTGAGGCTGAAGCTGCTTACAAACAGGGAAAGATCGGCAAAGCGGACCTTGATAATTTAACTCTGAACGCTTGTCCGGGCGCCGGCTCCTGCTCGGGCATGTTTACCGCCAATACCATGGCCTGTGCCGGAGAAGCGCTGGGAATGTCGCTCCCGTATTGCGGCACGTCGCTCGCGGTTTCCTCCAAGAAAAAAATGATCGCCTACGAAAGCGGCCAAAAAATTGTCGAGCTGGTCGAAAAACATGTTACTCCCCGCAAGATCATGAATATGAGGGCTTTTACCAACGCCATCCGGATCGACATGGCACTCGGCGGGTCGACCAACGCCGTTCTCCACCTGACCGCCATCGCCCGGGAAGCGGGGATCAAACTGCCGGTCGAACTTTTTGACGAGATCAGCAAAGCAACCCCGCATATCACCAGTCTCCGCCCGGGGGGGGACCATTTTATGGAAGATTTTGAGCACGCCGGCGGGGTCCCGGCCGCGATGCGCGTCCTGCAAAAAATGCTCCTGGACAACCCGACCGTTTCCGGCCTGACCATTAAACAGATCGCCGCCGCCGGCGAAGTTTTTGACAAAGAGATCATCCGCTCAACCGCCAACCCGTATCACAAGGAGGGGAGTTTGGCGGTCCTAAAAGGAAACATCGCTCCGGAAGGCGGGGTCGTCAAACAGACCGCGGTTTCTGCCAAGATGATGAAGTTTGCCGGCAGGGCAAAGGTGTTCGATTCCGAAGATGCCGCCCAAAAAGCGATCCTCGGCGGAAAGGTCAAGTCGGGAGATGTCGTTGTCATTCGCTATGAGGGGCCAAAGGGGGGACCGGGGATGAGGGAAATGCTCTACCCCACATCGGCGATCGCCGGCATGGGGTTGTCCGACTCTGTCGCCCTGATCACCGACGGCCGGTTTTCCGGCGGGTCGCGCGGCC
Organism: candidate division WOR-1 bacterium RIFOXYB2_FULL_45_9; assembly: GCA_001771575.1. Classification (GTDB taxonomy): domain Bacteria; phylum Margulisbacteria; class WOR-1; order O2-12-FULL-45-9; family XYB2-FULL-48-7; genus XYB2-FULL-45-9. The sequence continues at coordinate 1,135,885 of MEUD01000001.1, forward strand.
CCTGCATCGGCCACGTCTCTCCGGAAGCGGCGGCCGGCGGGCCAATCGCCATTCTTAAAGACGGAGATATAATTGAGATCGACATTCCTAACCGGAAATTAAACGTGAAGTTGAGCGACACGGAGATCAATCTCCGCTTGCGGCAATGGAAAGAACCGAAACCGAAATTCGAGTCCGGCTGGCTGGCTAGATACCAGAAGATGGTCACTTCCGCCAGTACGGGAGCGGTCTTGAAGGCTTAATCGACAATAAATCCGATTTTGCCTTTGGGCTTTTCAGGCGGGATCATAAGTTGGCGAATTGCATTAAAGACAAGTTGAATCTCAGCATCGTGCTTCTTAAGATGCTTTCCAAATTTCTGTTCCAATAAAGTCAACTTAAGTTCCAAATCCTTGTGAGTCAACAGTATTTGTTTAAGCCGCGTAAATGTTCGCATGATTTCAATATTAACAAGAACCGCTCTACGGCTGCGCAAAACAGATGAAAGCATTGCGATCCCTTGTTCTGTAAAAACTCGAGGCAACTTTCGTGTCCCACCCCAACTTGATGTTCCAAATTGGAACTTCAAGTTTGCAAATTCTTCTCTGGACAACTGGAACATAAAATCGGCGGGAAAACGAAACAAATTTCTAGCGACAGCTTTATTCAGAGCTTTGGTCGCTACCTCATAAAGTCCGGCCAGGTCTTTGTCCAACATCACTTTCTGCCCGCGAATCAGATAAATCTTGTTCTCAATCCTCTCGACCGGGATTAACTCCTTCACTCAAACCACCTCTGCGAAAATAACAGCAATTATATTGCCAGATATTTTTTTTGGATGTTATGTTATAAGGTGGATATATATTCGGGCATAGTAGCTTATTGGCGGCGAAATTACGTCGCGTTATCAGCGACTGGTCACCTCGGCCAGTACCGGCGCGGTGTTGAAGGCTTAAAACTGATCTTGCTTAGTAAAAAGCTATGGCCTTACGGTCATAGCTTTGACACAAAAAACCAATTTAAGCTTCGCTTGTCCACTGTTAATCGTTCCTGAAGGGGGCCGGAACGATGCCCCCTTCAGGATGATTTTCTATTTTCCTTCCTGTGCCGGCTTAAACTCGTCCGCGTAGCTTTGTTCAAGACCTCCACTTTCAAAATCATCTAATGCCAAACCAATCGCGGTGCTAGACCAAAAATTGGGCATGGTTTTGGATCCTTGAATGCCGGTCCCAGTAATCACTGTACTAGAAGACGCTGCTTCATGAGCAAATATTCCATAATTTTTTCCAGAACTAAGGTTAAATTTTGCTCTACCATCCGAAGCCCATTTGGTTATGCCAGTTCCTGAAATAGCATTTTCTCCAGAATCAATTTCTATAACACTTACTTGTGCAGCAATCCTTTTATTCTTATAGAAACAGGATACGTCCAAGTATCTTATCGTTGTCACAGAAATATTACTTGCTGCTGGGCTCACAGTAGGCAAAGCAAAACTGGAAGAACAGCTAAACAAAACCATCAAACATGTAATTAGCCCGCTTATCTTTTTTATCATCGTAATTTTCTCCTTTTATTCATTTTATAAAACTCGTCACTATTCATTCTCATCCCAACCATCCGATCGACCAAAGGGAAAATCCCAACGGACAAGGAAATTATACCCCCCCCCATAAATATGCAAGAATAATTTCCCCCAAACCCCATTGGAAGCATCATTTTGTTTAAAAATAATTTCTTGCAGATCCGCCCCTGGCGGAAACGTCGCGGTTCCAAGTTTTTTAGTTCGATCACTTAGGAAGCCTTAAGGTTACCCGTCCGCCTAGGCGGTCAAGCGGTCGGCTTAACTTTGAAATGGTTCGGTTTTATGGTAAAATTAGCGTATGGAAATCTCCGGCGCGCAAGCCTTGAATAAGTGGTTCAAACAAGCCGATCATGACCTGCAAATGGCTAAAAGTATCATTGAAGATGGCGGCTATGATACTTGCGCTTTCCTTTGCCAGCAAGCGGTTGAAAAATACCTCAAGGCGCTTTATATCTTTAAAGAACGGAAAAATCCGCCAAAGACTCATCACTTGGACGAATTGGCCAAAGGACTGGCCTGTCCTGATTCTATTTTGGATATTGCGCGTGAGCTTTCATCTGATTACATGATATCTCGGTATCCCGATGCGGCGACTTTAGCTCCTTATGAAGAATATACGGTATCTGACGCTCAAAGCAAGCTCGCCAAAGCCGAAAAAGCAATCGAATGGATTAAATCTCAAATAAAACCATGAAAAAAGACAAATATATTTCCAAATTCGTAAAACAGCATCTGGAAACGATAAGAAGCACTTATAATCCAAAAGGGTTATGGTTTTTTGGCTCAAGAATTACCGGGAAACCGAGCGAAGAAAGTGATATAGATATGGTTTTGGTATCGGACAAATTCAAGGGAACAAAGTTTATTTACAGAATGAGTGATTTTCTTAAAAAATTTGATTTTCCCAAACATATTGACGCGCTCTGTTACACCTTGGAAGAATTTGAGCAAAAAAAGAATGAAATTGGCATAATCAACGAAGCAATCGAAAAAGGAGAAAGAGTTATCTAATGGAAATCTCCGGCGCTCAAGCTTTATTGGAGTCGCTAAAACACGAAGGTGTTGACGTGATCTTCGGTTACCCTGGTGGGGTCGTCCTGCCACTTTACGACGCCATGTACTCATATAAAGACGTTAAACATATTCTCGTCCGCCATGAACAAGGGGCGGCTCACGCGGCCGACGGCTACGCCCGGGCGACCGGGAAAGTTGGTGTCTGTCTCGCTACCTCCGGCCCAGGCGCCACCAACCTGATCACCGGAATTGCCACCGCCTATATGGACTCGATCCCCATGGTCGCGATTACCGGACAGGTCGCGACCCCCTTATTGGGGCGCGATTCCTTCCAGGAAGCCGACCTGACCGGCATTACCATGCCGATCACCAAACATAACTACCTGGTTAAAAAGACCGAGGATCTCCCGCGGATAATCAAAGAAGCCTTTTATATCGCCAGGACCGGCCGTCCCGGCCCGGTCTTGATCGACATCCCAAAAGACGTTTTCGTAAATAAAATTCAATACAAATATCCGGATAAGGTTGATTTGGAAAGCTACAAGCCAACATACGAAGGGCACCCCAAGCAAATTACCATGGCAATAAAAGCGATCCAGACGGGGCAAAAAGCGGTCATCTACGCCGGGGGCGGCGTCATCGCTTCTGACGCGGCCAAAGAGCTTATTGAGCTAGCGGAAAAATGCCACATCCCGGTTACGACCACCATGATGGGTATCGGCGGATTTCCTGGAACGCACGAACTCTGTCTGGGGATGCTTGGAATGCATGGCACCGCTTACGCCAATTACGCGGTGACCGAATGCGACCTGCTGATCGCTATCGGCGCCCGCTTTGACGACCGGGTCACCGGGCATATCGCCCGTTTTGCTCCCAAAGCCAAGATCATTCACATCGACATCGATCCGGCCGAGATCGGCAAGAACGTCCGGGTTGATGTACCGATCGTTGGTGACGTAAAAATGGTCCTGCGGGCGATCCTGGCCAAGCTTCCGGCCAAAGAAAAAAACCAGGCCTGGCTCGACCAGATCAGCGAGTGGAAGAATAAATTTCCTCTCTCCTACAGGCGAGATGGGGGACTCAAGCCGCAATTTATTATTGAAGAGCTTTACGCCCTGACCAAAGACCGGGAGACGATCATCGTCACCGAGGTCGGTCAGCACCAAATGTGGGCCGGTATGTTCTATAAATATGATAAACCCAGGAATTGGATCTCGTCCGGCGGTCTGGGGACAATGGGCTATGGCCTGCCAGCCGCGAACGGCGCGCAGTTTGGCCGCCCTAACGCGCTGGTAATCGACATTGCCGGCGACGGGTCGATCCAGATGAACATTCAGGAGTTGACCACCGCGGTCAACAACCGCCTGCCGATCAAAATATTTGTCCTGGACAATTGCTTTCTCGGAATGGTCCGTCAGTGGCAGGAGCTGATCTACGACCGGCACTATTCCCATACCCAGTTGTGCAACAATCCCGACCTGGTAAAGATCGCCGAGGCCTACGGGGCGGTCGGCCTGCGAGTCACCAAAGAGGAAGAAGTCCGGCCGGCCATGGAAAAAGCTTTTGCCATCAACGATCGACCGGTCCTGGTCGACTTTATTACCGCCAAAGAGGAGAATGTTTTCCCCTTTGTGCCGCCCGGACAGGCGATCAACGAAATGATCATCGATTAGAGGTAAGAAGAATGAGACATATTATTTCGGTAGTAGTTGAAAACAAACCAGGGGTCCTGACCCGGGTCGCGGGGCTTTTCGCCCGCCGGGGCTTTAATATTGAAAGTTTGGCGGTCGGCACGACTGAAACCCCGGATATTTCCAGGATGACGATCGTCGCTGAAGGGGACGAGCAGGACCTGGAACAGATCATTAAACAGCTCTATAAGCTGATCGATACCTTAAAGGTCTTTGATCTGCCGGCCGATAAAGCGATCGAACGCGAACTGGTCTTGATCAAGGTCGCCGCCAGCGACAAGACCAGGCAGGAAATCAATCAAATAGTCGACATCTTTCGCGGGAAAATCGTCGACGTAGCGGAAACATCCATGACCATTGAGATAGTCGGTGATGAGAATAAAGTCCAGGGCGCGGAAAAACTTCTCGCTAAATTCGGCATCCGCGAACTGGTCAGGACCGGAGTGATCGGCCTCTTGCGAGGCAGTTCCGAGTAATTTTTTTACAAAAGGGAGAGATTCACATGGCAAAAGTTTACTATGACCAGGATGCGGACCTTAACGTATTAAAGGGGAAGACGATCGCGGTTGTCGGCTACGGTTCGCAGGGACGGGGACAATCCCTTAACCTTAAGGACAGCGGACTGAATGTCGTTATTGCTCTGCGCAACGACTCGGCCAGCCGGGAAAGGGCCAAATCGGACGGCCACAAGGTCGTTTCTATTTCTGAAGCGGCCAAAACAGCCGACATCCTGCAGATCCTGATCCCGGATGAGCTCCAGGGAGATGTTTACAAAGAAGAGATCGCCCCACACATGAAAGCGGGGAAGACCCTGATGTTCTCCCACGGCTTCAATATCCATTTCGGCCAAATAGTTCCGCCTAAAGAAATTGACGTCGTCATGGTCGCACCCAAAGGGCCGGGCCCAATGGTCCGGATCATGTACGAACAGGGAGCCGGCGTTCCTTCATTGATCGCCATCCACCAGGACGCTTCCGGCAAAGCCAAGCAGACCGCGCTCGCTTACGCCAAAGGGATTGGCGGGACCCGGGCCGGCGTCTTTGAAACTACCTTTAAAGAAGAGACCGAGACCGACCTTTTCGGCGAACAAACGGTCCTTTGCGGCGGGACCTCGGCCCTGGTCAAAGCCGGGTTCGAAACCCTGGTCGAAGCCGGGTACCAGCCGGAAATGGCTTACTTTGAATGCCTGCACGAACTGAAACTGATCGTCGACCTGATGAATTCCAAGGGGATCTGGGGGATGCGCGAAGCGATCAGCAACACCGCCAAATGGGGGGATGTCACCGTCGGGCCAAAGATCATCGACGCCGGCGTCAAAGCCCGGATGAAAGAAGCGCTGACAAATATTCAAAACGGAACCTTCGCCAAAGAGTGGCTGGCGGAGAGCAAGTCCGGCCAAAAGAACTTCAAAGCTCTGCTTGAGAAAGATAAGGGACACCTAATCGAAAAAGTCGGAGGAGAACTCCGCAAAATGATGAACTGGTTGAGCAAGAAGTAGCTTTTAATTCGTTGTCAGTGGAATAAAGACCGTGAACGTGGTTCCCCGACCGAGCTTGGTCGTGACCTTGATCGTTCCGCCAAGTTCCTCAACCAATTTTCTAACTATATATAAGCCCAATCCAGTCCCATCCTTTTCTGATTTTGTCGTATAAAACGGCTTAAAGATGTGGGAGATATTTTCTTCGGCTATGCCGATCCCATTATCGTCGACTACCAGACTAACCCCATCCCCTGTTTTCCTGGTCATTACGATAACCTTGCCTCCATCGGCAACGGCATGACAGGCATTCTTTATCAGATTCAAAACTATCTGCATTAATTGCTGTTTTTTACCGAACAACATCGGGTTGTCTTCATCCAAAGCCATTTCCATGCTTATTGATTTCCGCTTCAAGTCAGCCGCGCTTAAGGTTTTAACCCCCTGAACCACCTCATTGACGGAATAAAGGGAATCAACGGCATTCCCCCGACCCAAGTCCTGGATTGTCTGAATGATCGTTTTGATATGCTCCAGGTTTGCTAACACTCCATTTATATATTTCTTGGCATTCTGAATGCTTGGCAGAACCGCCCCTTCCCGATTAATGATCTCATCTACCAAGTAAAACGCGCCATACAGTCCGGCCAGTTGATTGTTAACTTCGTGAGCGACTGCCGCCGCTCCTAAGCCAATATCCGCCAGACGGGCTTGCTGGGCGGCAATCTCTCTCGCTTTATTTCTTTCGAACTCGATCTGCTGCTGGCTTAATAATAATTCAATCAGGAAAGGGAGACCTTTCTCCGCTTCATTTTTTTCCAAATAACAATCGACATTTTGACTGGCTTTAACGTTTATCGCACCCCCGGCCTCAACCGGATCATATTCGGTTAAAATAACGATCTTGGCGTTGGGGGCCTGGCGTTTGACGCGTTCGACTATTCTGTCGGCCAATTCCATTTCACTGACATCTATGATTGCCAGATTTGTTTGAGCGGTATGGCTCAACAATAGGGTTTCATTGTTCGGCGGCAAGAAATAATATTCGTGACCAAGGCTGGTTATCAACCCCTCCATTTTTTTGATCAGACTATCGTCGCCACTAACCAACAAGACCCTGGCCTTTCCGTAGATCGGACCATCGGAACCATGTCCAATTCTCGCGCCATGTGAAAAAGAGAGCGTGTAGGTACCGGACTCTGAACGTGAAGCAGTCGCATGAATCGCTACCGTCCGCGGTCTTATGCCGGCCATAAATGGTGTGAACCCGGAAATATACATTACAATATGTTTTCGCTTTGTCGTCGTAATAATTTCAGGCATTTTTTTGTACCTGATGGGGGGGGGTAATAAAAGCTATAAATCGAGCTTCAATCCGTGGTTTTTCAGCCATTTTCGCCGTTCTTTATAATCTGGAATAATTGACGCGACCTTTTCCCAGAACAGCTTAGAATGATTAAGATGATGGAGGTGGCTTAGTTCATGGACGACGACATAATCGACTATCTCGATCGGGGCCATCACCAGCTTCCAATTAAAGTTTAGGTTCCCCTTCCGGGAACAGCTCCCCCATTGCCGGCGATGTTCTTTAACCGCGACCCGCCTCGGATTAACGGCCAGGCTTGATGAGTAGAAAGCGATCCGTTCAGCCAATATTTTCCCGGCGGACGCACAATACCAGGCGCGTATCAACTTCCTAATTGAACGGGGGTCGTTCCTTGTCCCGGGACTAACGACAACCTGTTCTGCTTGTAAATATACCCCTTTAGCCAGCTCGCGATCGTGTCGCAGTTGGTATTCCCGGCCTAAAAACATGAGCCGTTCTCCTTCTTGAAAAGTTTTTTCTTTCTGAGCCGGCTGCGAAGCAAGGAGGGCAAGTTTTTCTTCGATCCACGCTTGTTTGTCCTTCAACACTTGATTGATCTCACCCTGGCTGGCCCAAAACGGAACGGCAACAATTACGCCGCGTCGCGGATCGATTGTAATCCCGACGCTCCGGCGGCGCCGGCTTCTCTTTAATTGATAATTAAAAACCATAACGTTAGTATATGATATAATTCCTTACATGAAAAACAAAATATTATTGGTCGTCGTTTTAATGATCTTCGCGGCTACTTTGTCCGCGGCAGGAAGGAAAAAAACAATGGATAAAACATACGCGATCCTGGAAACATCAATGGGAAAGATTGTCTGCGAACTGCTCGATAAGGAGGCGCCGCAAACAGTCAAGAACTTTGTCGGCCTGGCCAAAGGAGAGATCGGCTGGATGGACCCTAAGACCGGAGAGATCGAAAAGAAGCCTCTTTATAATGGGACGATCTTTCATCGGGTGATCCCCGAGTTCATGGTTCAGGGGGGGGATCCTTTAGGGAACGGGAGGGGGGGGCCGGGTTATCGGTTTGACGACGAGGCCCCGCAAGAGACGAAATTCGATCTCCCCGGCCGCCTGGCTATGGCCAACTCGGGCCCGAATACCAACGGGAGCCAGTTTTTTATTACGGTTGCCGCAACATCATGGCTTGACGGCAAACATACGATCTTTGGCAACGTGATCAAAGGATACGATGTTGTTGAGAAGATCTCTCAAGTCGACCGTGACGAGAGCGACCGGCCGGCCAGGGAAGTCGTTCTAAAAAAAGTGACCATCACTAATAAACCATGAACGAGCTAATCGTTCTTGGCCTCGCGGCGGTCCCGGTTTTTGAGGTCAGAGGGGCCGTTCCGCTGGGGATAGCCGTATATAAGATTGCCCCAGCCACCGCGATTCTGCTTAGCGTTGTCGGAAGCGTTTTGCCGATCTTCCCTCTGCTTTGGTTTTTAGAAAATGTTACCGAACACCTGCGAAAGGTCCCCGCATTCAATAATTTTATCGAATGGCTTTTTGCCCGGACCCGCTCAAAAAGCGGATTGATCAAAGAGATGGAACTGATCGGGCTAACTTTGTTCATCGCCATCCCTTTTCCCGGGACCGGTGTTTGGACCGGAACGATCGCCGCCTATCTTTTTGGCCTGCGCTGGTGGCCGACCTTTTTTGCCGGGCTAATAGGAACGACCATCGCCTCCGTTCTGGTTGCCGCTGCTACCCTGGGCGTGATAAACTTTATCCTATGAAAAAAGGGATCTCTATCCTCGGCTCTACCGGCTCGATCGGCAAGCAAGCGCTGGAGATAGTTTCCATCTACCCCAGCCGCCTGAATGTCGTCGCCTTGGCCGCCAGGAACGACATCCCAATTTTGGTCGAGCAGATCAAGAAATTCCAACCCCAGCTCGTCGCCCTGGCAACCGAAGAAGGGAAACAAAAGCTCCTCGCCGCCCTCCCCGGGATCAAAGCGGAAATTATTGTTGGGCCGGAAGGGCTCATTAAGGCGGCCACCATCCCGACCGCTAAAATGGTCGTGGTCGCGATCCCCGGCGCCGCCCCCCTCTCGGCCGCTCTAGCCGCAGTCCAGGCCAAAAAAGAGATCGCTCTGGCGACCAAAGAGGTACTGGTTGCCGCCGGCGAGCTGTTCATGAAAGAGGTCGCGGCTAATAAAGTAAAAGTTTTCCCGATCGACAGCGAGCATAGCGCCATCACTCAATGCTTGAGGGGTGAAGACCGCAAAACGATCAAAAAACTTATTATCACCGCGTCCGGCGGTCCCTTTTTAAAAACGCCGGTCGAAAAATTCGCGACATTGACCGCCAAGGAAGCGCTGAAACACCCAACCTGGAAGATGGGGCCTAAAGTCACCATTGACTCCGCGACCTTAATGAACAAAGGGTTGGAAGTTATTGAGGCGCACCACCTCTTTGGGCTGGATTACTCCCAGATCGAGGTTGTCATCCACCCGGAAAGCACCATCCACTCCATGGTCGAGTTCATTGACGGATCGATCCTTGCCCAGTTAGGCGCCCCTGACATGCGGATCCCGATCCAGTACGCGCTTCTAGAAGAAGAGCGCCAGCAGAACATGTGGGGACGTCTCGATTTTACCAAAGTCGCTCAATTGACCTTCCAAAGGCCTGACCTTAACAAGTTCCCCTGCCTGCAATACGCCTACGAAGCCGGCCAAAAAGGAGGAACAACGACCGCCGTCCTTAATGCCGCGAGCGAAGTTGCCGTCCGCCAGTTCCTGGACGGAAAGATCAACTTCGCCGAAATCCCCCAACGGGTTAAAGCGGTCCTTGATAAACACGAGAGCCAGCCGATCGCCTCGCTTGATAACGTCCTGGCCGCCGACGCCTGGGCAAGGACCGCCTAACAACCTGAAATTCCCGCCGATAGTTGACGACGTTTTTTTATGATACCAAAAGTAAAGTTTTACGATCTCACTGCCGCCGGACGGCGGATCCTCAACGAGAACGAGGTCTGCACCTTTTATTTCGACCGGGATAATTTAAGGGCTCGGGGAGGAATGTCGCATATCCATGAACAAACCCTGCTCTGCGGCAAGAAGGTCGCCACCAAGGGGCTCCCCGCCGATAAACCGATCAACCCCGAAAACGTGTTCTATCTCGCCAATGAAGCCAGGGCTCTGGCCACCCTTCTTCAAGATAAGCCGCACCCAAATATTATTGATTATTTCGGTCTCGTCCGCATCGGCGAACGCCCATTTATTATAATGGAACTGCTGGACGAGGAGCAGGACCAATCGAGTCGCTCGCTCGGCTTCCCCCTCCCAGTGGATGAAGTTTTAACGATCGGGCTGGGGATTGCGAAAGGATTACACCATGTTCACAGGCACGGCTTGACCCACCGGGACGTAAAACCAAGCAATTTTGTCGGCACGAAACTGATCGATTTTGCGTTTTGCTGGAAACACGGCCTCCCCATCGTCATTGACGGTCACCAGCACAGCAGCGGCACATCGAGTTACTTTTCCCCGGCGATCGTTAGCGGCTCCGAACCGACCATTCAAGATGATATATATTCCCTTGGCGTGTCTCTCTTTGAAATGCTCTCCGGCAAATCAGCCCTCCCCCCCGGGACAGACCCCCATATTTCCAGGAATCTCCTGGGGAGCAGGATCGCCGATCTTGCTATTTGCCGGGGCTTAACCCCGGGAATTGCCGAGCTTTTATTTGCCGCGACAAAAACTACGCCCGAAGTCGGGGTTATGAGGGAAAGCGGTTTTTCCAGTTGCCGCGACGTCATCCGCTTTATTAAATCCCTTATTAACGTCGATTGATCGTGAAAGCCCCGTCTTTTTTATGATATAATTATTAAATGAGTAAATTCGATTTGGAAACCCTGCGTCACTCAACCTCCCATATCCTCGCCCAGGCGGTTATGGAGATCTTTCCGGGGGTAAAACTAGGGATCGGTCCGTCGACCGACGATGGATTTTACTACGACTTCGACCTGCCGCAAGCAATCACCCCGGAAGACCTTCCCAAGATCGAAAAAGCAATGAAAGATATCTGTAAAAAGAACCAGAAGTTTGAGCGCCAGGAAGTGAGCAAAGAAGAAGCGATCCGCTTATTTGAAGAAAAAGGGGAAAAATATAAAGTAGAAATTCTTAATGAGATAGACTCTGACAAGGTCAGCCTCTATCGGAACGGCGACTTTGTCGATCTTTGCCGCGGCCCCCACGTTGATTTTACCGGCCGGATCAAAGCTTTCAAGCTCCTCTCCATTGCCGGCGCCTACTGGCGCGGAATAGAGACCAATCCGATGATGCAGAGGATCTATGGGGCCGCCTTCCCAACCAAAGACGAGCTGGAAGCTTACTTAACGAACCTGGAAGAGGCAAAAAAACGCGATCATCGTAAACTGGGAAAAGAGCTCGATCTCTTCTCCCTACACGAAGAGGCGGGTGCCGGGCTGGTCTATTATCATCCAAAAGGGGCGATGCTTCGCAGTTTGATCGAAGATTTCATGAAAAAAGAAAACCTTAAACGAGGGTATGAACAGGTATATATTCCTCATATCGCCAAAATCGACCTTTGGAACACCTCCGGTCATACCAATTATTATCGCGAAAACATGTATTTTATGAAGATCGATGAACAAGAGTATGTCGTTAAGCCAATGAACTGCCCCGGCCATATCCTGATCTATGGCCGAAAGACCAGAAGTTACCGTGACCTGCCGATCCGCTATTTTGAATTCGGCACTGTCTATCGCTACGAAAAATCTGGCGTCCTTCATGGCCTGCTTCGGGTTCGGGGCTTTACCCAGGACGACGCTCACATCTTCTGCCGCGAGGACCAGCTTGAGGGAGAGATCATCCAAACCCTGGATTTTATCGCTTTTGTCATGAAAACCTTTGGTTTTGATTTCAAGATCAATCTTTCCACCCGCCCCGAGAGTTTTGCCGGAACAGCCGATAATTGGGATAAAGCGATCGCTATCCTGGAAAAAGCGCTTCAGGATCGGGGCTTGCCATTCGAGATCGATCCGGGGGCCGGGGTTTTCTACGGACCCAAGATCGATGTTAAGCTCAAAGATTCCCTTGGCCGGGCCTGGCAGGGGCCAACTGTTCAGGTAGATTTCAACCTCCCCCAGCGCTTTAACCTTAATTATATCGGCGAAGATGGGAAGCAAAAGACTCCGGTAATGGTCCATCGCGCTATTTTGGGCAGTTTGGAGCGATTTATTGGGGCTTTGATCGAGCATTATGGTGGGGCCTTCCCCTTCTGGCTTGCCCCGACGCAAGTATCAATCCTGCCGGTTTCCGATCGTCATAACGATTACGCTGAAAAGGTCTCCGCCCAGCTCAAAGAAGCTGGGATCCGGGTCGAAGTTGACAGCCGCCGGGAAACAATTGGCGCCAAGATCCGGAACGCCCAAATGCAGAAGGTCCCTTATATGCTGATCGTTGGCGATAAAGAGGAACAAGCCGGCACGGTCGCGATCCGCTCCCGGGAAAAGGGAGAGATCGGTGTTAAGTCGATCCAGGATTTTTCCTTTGACCTCCGCCCTGAAATGCGCTATAATAGTTAAGTCGTATGGGGGTTAAGAACTATTAAACAGTATCAGGTTAATGAGCGCATTTGGGCCAAAGAAGTCAGACTGATTGACGAAAACGGACAACAGCTTGGCAACCGCCCAACCCCCGAAGCCCTTCGTTTGGCTCGTGAGCGTGGCTACGATCTGATCTTGATCGCGCCGACCGCCGTGCCACCAGTCGCCAAGATCGGCGATTTTGGGAAGCTAAAATACGAGCTTTCAAAGAAGGAAAAGGAAGCGCGCAAGTCTTCCAAATCCGGGGTCATTAAAGAGGTAAAACTCTCCCCCAAGATCGCCCAGCACGATTTTGACGTGCGGGTTGAAAAGACCAAAGAATTCCTCGCGAAGGGTTATAAGGTCAAGATCAACATTTTCTTTCGGGGGCGGGAAATGGCTCATAAAGAACTGGGACATCGGGTCCTGGGAAGAATGATCGAAGCGATTACGGAGGCGGGCAAGCCAGAGGCTCCTCCAAAGATGGAAGGCAAAAACCTAAATTTAATGCTTGCGCCGATGAAACACTAATGCAAAAAACAAGAAAAGCGGCCGCGAAAAGGTTTGAAATTAAAAAGTCGGGAAAGATCTTAAGACGATCTTCCGGATTGCGCCACCTTTTGGAATGGAAGTCCGCTTCCAAAAGACGGCGTCTGAAGGCAAAAAAAGAAGTATCGCCCTCGGATGTCAGGCGGATCCACGATATGCTCCCAGGAGGCTAAGAAATGGTTAGGGTTAAAAGAGGTTTTGTCGCTCGTCGCCGCAGAAAAAAGGTTTTCACCCGGGCCAAGGGTTTCCGGCGTACGGTTAGGACGCAGTTTAGGCGGGCAAAGACCGCCGTATTTAAGGCTCTCACTCACGCGACCAGGGGCCGCCGTCAGAAAAAACGGGACATGCGCTCTCTCTGGATCGGACGGATCAACGCCGCTGCCGTTGCCGCCGGTTTAAAATACAATACTTTTATTTCCGGCCTGAAAAAAGCCGGGGTTCTGCTTGATCGAAAAACCCTGGCCGACCTGGCTATGAACGATCCGCAGGTCTTCGCCCAGATCGCTGAAGTCGCCCGCAAATCATGATCGAGATGATTGTCGGCGGGTTGGGATTTGACCCGCGCAATCTTTCCCCCCTGGTCCTTCTCCGCGACCAGGACGAATTGAATTTTCTCCCCATCTGGATCGGCGTCTTCGAGGCGGCCGCGGTCGCCATGGAACTTCAGGGGGTCAAACCACCCCGCCCCATGACCCACGATCTCCTGCAAAGCACGATAGAGGCGCTCGGAGGGAAGATCAAACAGGTCGCGATCAACGATGTTAAAGACGGGACATTTTTTGCGGTCATCAACGTGGAAAACAAGGAAGGAAAGGTCCTGGGGATCGATTCCCGGCCGTCCGACGCGATCGCGCTGGCGGTCCGCTGTCACGTCCCGATCTTTGTTTCGGAAATGGTCATGATGCAGGCTAAACTGGTCAACTCTGAAAAAGACGCTGAGGAGACCAAAAAGTTCAATGATTTCGTCCAGAACATCCGCCCGGAAGATTTCACCAAGTATTACAACAAAGACTAGCTTCGGGAGATCAAGACCACGCCGGCCACGATAACCGCTATGCCGATCCAACGGACCAAAGAGACCGGCTCCCGAAAAAAGAGCATCGAAGCCAACGCGACCAGAACGTACGCGACGCTAACCATCGGATAGACCAGGCTAAGCGGGAGACGGGAAAGAACGACCAGCCAAAAGATCGAAGAGAGCCCGAAACAGACAAAGCCAAAAAAGACCCAGGGGTTCATGAAGATCGGGATCAATTTCACCAAAAGCTGATTGAACGGAAAAGCGCCAAACACGACCATCCCTTTTTTCATCATTAACTGTCCGGTAACCGCCAGCAGGACCGACACGATTAAGATCAGGTAGTTTGACATTTTTATATTTCCTTTCGGTTCTTGATGGAACCGTCAACGATCTCTCCGGACAAAAACACTTTTCCACTTAGGCGACTGCCGACCGTGTAAACCATTCGGCCTTCCCGCTCCCTGACAATTTTTACCGTCCCCTCACCTATTGCTACCTCGTCCCCGATCGCGGCTCCGGCCAGCCAATTTTTAACGTTCCCTGACAATGGGAGATCGGTGAACCAGGCGGGATTTTTTTCAAGATTAACTTCCGCCATTTCCATCCCACCGGCCGCCAGCCAATAGGCCTGCTCTTTTTGCAGAATTGCTTTTGACGTCCACACGGTATTATAAACTATTCTCGCGGTAATTACACCCAAGGTCAGCAGTGTTCCGCCGATAATTATCGCGAGCAACAGGGCGACCCCTCGTTTCATTTTTTTCGCACCAAGATTTCCCTTTGATTAATTATGACTGAAAGCTTTCCGCCGGGGAGAGTTTCGCAAATAAACCTGTTAATCTCTCCCGGATTGGTCAGCGGCTGTTTGACGGCGGTCTTTCTTTTGACGATCCCCTCTTCATACACATAACCGCATCCTTCATCAAGCGCTATCTCAATTGACGAAACAACTGTCTGGCTCGCCGCGGAACGTAAATCCCTGGTCACTCTGGCGATCAGGATCGTCTCCGCCTGCCTCTTCAGGCTGATGCCGATGATCTTCTCCGCGCTCCTCATCCCCGCCGACAACAGCATATAAATTGTCGGGATGATCGCCGCCAGCAGACCGATCGCCAGCATCATCTCGATCAACGTAAATCCTCTCCGGCCGGTCATTTGCTTTTCCTTATGGTAGAAAAAACAAAGGGTGACCGTCCGGGTCCGCATTCTATCGCCAGCTCAATCTTTACCAGGCCTGCCGAATACGGCACAACGCGCAAATCGCCGCCTGGCTCGCCAATTTCTATCTCGGCCAATGTTTTTTGGGCCGCCTGGACCGCTCTGGCAATAGGTCGTTCCTGAGCGCTCAACATTCTCGCTTGCTTAAAAATAGCCAGAGAAGCCTGGGAAAAAAGAAAAAGCAACGCGGCGGCAACCAGGACTTCCACCAAGGTAAACCCTTTATTCACTCCTGACCCTCCCGGCGGAAGAAACGATCACTTTTCTATTTCTCCCTGACCTCGCGCTTAAGATCAATGTTCCGGAACCGGACGGCAAGGCAAAGCCATCTGCGGAAAAAATAAATGATTTCGCGGGGCAAGCGATCACTCCGGGTAAAATACGGCCGCTTGTTTTGCATTCCGCGCGGGTGGAGGTTAAAAGCGCCAGCGCCTGCCCTCGTCTGACGCTTGAAACGGTCAGACTGGCGGCTGTTTTAAGAAAAAGCCGGTCTTTCAAGCCACCGACCGACGGCAAGATTGATGCCGTCAATAAGCCAAAGATCGCCAAAACCGCTAATAATTCGATCAGCGTAAACCCTCGCCTCATCCCCCATCCTCCCCGCCTACTTTTTCTCGATCACCATATTATCGATCAACCTGGTTTTCCCTACGAATACCGCCGCCGCGACCAAGACTTTTTTATGGCCGTCCGTCGCTTCCGTCAATGTTTCCGGATCGACCAGCTCAAGATAGTCGATTTTCGCCAGCGGCTCGTTTTCAATAAACACCTTAAGCCGCCGCTTCATTTCCCACGGTGATTTTTCCTTAAACTCTTCCCGGGCTAACTGGAGGGCTTTAAATATAACTCCAGCCGCCCGCCTTTCTTCCGGCCTAAGGTAAGCGTTGCGCGAGCTCATGGCCAGCCCATCTTGCTCTCTGATAGTCGGCAGAGTAACAATCTCTACCGGGAAATTCAAATCCACCGTCATTTTTTTTATTATCAGTTGCTGTTGGTAATCCTTCGCCCCAAAAAAGGCAATGTCAGGCTGGGCCAAATTGAACAATTTGGCAACAACTGTCGCCACTCCGGCAAAATGACCAGGGCGGCTTTTGCCGCAAAGAGCTTCGGAGATCCCGCCATCAACTTCAACGTTCGAGGAAAATCCAGACGGAAACATAACCGCCGGCTCCGGGGTAAAAACCACGTCAACGCCATGGGGAAGGATCAGGTCCAGGTCCTTTTTAAGGTCCCGAGGGTAGGCATTGTAGTCTTCAGCTGGGCCAAATTGTTTTGGGTTCACAAAAATAGAGACGACCAAAAAATCGCAGTTGATTTTTGCCGCCCTGATCAGCGATGCGTGCCCTTCGTGAAGAGCCCCCATTGTTGGAACAAGTCCAACCTTCAGGCCGCCGCGCTTGGCCGCAAGGATTATTTCCCGCAGCTCCGGCGTACCGGCAAGGACCTTCATTTTACCGCCCAAAACCTCGCGATCGACCAAAGGATGACCGCCAGGACCAGGGCCAGGAGTTTCAATCCGGTATTCTTGGTAAAAAACTCCTTAAGCATTCTCTTTTCCCACTTCTTCCTTGTTTTCCGCCGTGGGGCGCTGCCAGGCGGCGTAATCACATTTGGGATAATTACTGCAACAGTAAAAGAACCGGCCTTTGCGGGTCTTTTTCATCACAACATCCCCACCGTCCTTGGGACATTTGACCCCGATCTTGCGGAGCAGAGGCTTGGTGGTTTTGCAGGTGGGGTAATCCGAGCAGGCCAGGAATGACCCAAAGCGACCGTGTTTAACGACCATCGGCTTGCCGCAGTTTGGACATTTTTCTTCAACCGCCGGAGCTCCGCCCTCTCCTTCCGGTTTTTCAACGTCTTTAGTGTAAGTGCATTTTGGATAATCCGAGCAAGCGTAAAAATCCCCATATCTCCCCTGGCGAATAACCAGTTTATTGCCGCACTTCGGGCAAAGCTCATCGGTCATGATCTCTTTTTTGACCTTTTCCATCTTGATCTCCGCCTCGGCCAGCGCCGCGCTGAACGGTTTATAAAACTTCTTCAGCACGTCGACCCACTCGATCTTATTGTCGATAATGTCGTCCAGCTGGTCCTCCATGTCGGCGGTAAAAGTAATGTCCATGATCTCTGGAAAATGCTTTACCAAAAGACCGTTGGTTACCATTCCGATCTCGGTCGGCTTGAGCGCTCTTCCTTCCTTTTCCACGTAGCCGCGGTCCTGGATCGTGGAGAGGATCGGCGCGTAAGTCGACGGCCGGCCTATCCCCTTGTGCTCCAGCTCCTTGACCAGAGAGGCCTCTGTGTAACGGGGTGGGGGCTGGGTAAAATGCTGTTCCGGATGGACTTCCCGCTTTATTAGCGTTGCTTTCTCGGTTAACGCGGGGAGACGGCCATCCTTTTCTTCTTCTTCGTCAAAGCTTTCTTCATAAAGCTTTAGGAAACCGTCGAATTTTATGACCGACCCGGTCGACCTAAAGATATATTCTCCGGCCGCGATATCAACGGAGGTCTGGTCAAAAACCGCACTCTCCATCTGACAAGCGACAAAGCGCTTCCAGATAAGCTCGTAAAGCCGGAACTCGTCCGGCGGCAGGCTTTCTTTGAGCTTCTCCGGCGTTCTGGCGATTGCCGTTGGACGGATCGCTTCGTGAGCATCCTGCGCTGACTTCTTTGTTTTATAATGATTGGCTTCTTTAGGCAGGTATTTACCGCCGAACGCTTCTTCAACGTAAAGCCGAACTTCTTTCAACGCTTCGTCCGCTATCCGGACCGAATCGGTACGCATGTAAGTGATTAGACCGATCCGGCCTTCCCCTTCAACCTCTTCACCTTCGTAGAGTTTTTGCGCCAGGAGCATTGTTTTCTTGGGAGAATAGCCGAGTTTTCTGGCCGCCTCCTGTTGAAGAGAGCTGGTAATAAAGGGAGGGGCGGGGTGTCTGTTCTGTTCTTTTTTGCGGACTTCTTTAACAACGTAAGAGGCATTCTCCAGCTCTTTTAAGATCTGGTCGATAATTTCCTTTGAAGGGATAATGTTGTCTTTCTTTTCCGGTGACGATGGGCGCCCGCCAAGCGGACTTGCACCTCTGGCGACTAAACGAGCGGAAAACTCTTCTTCCTTGTCGGTCGCCAGCAAGGCGATAATATCCCAGTATTCCAACGCCTGAAATTTCTTGATCTCTTCTTCCCGTTCGCAAATCAGCCGGACCGCGACCGATTGCACTCGGCCGGCGGACAGGCCTTTGCGGACCTTTTTCCACAGAAGGGGACTAAGCTTGTAGCCGACCAACCGATCGAGCACCCGCCTCGCCTGCTGGGCGTTCACCCTCGCCTCGTCTATTTCCCGGGGGGACTTGATCGCCCTGGCAACCGCGTCCTTGGTAATTTCGTGAAACTCGATCCGTTTGGTCTTCTTCGCGGTGTCCAGGATGGCATTAAGATGCCAGGCGATTGCCTCTCCTTCACGGTCCGGATCAGGGGCCAGGTAGATCATTTTGGCTTTTGCCGCTTCTTTTTTTAACTCCTTGACGATGTTCTCTTTCCCTTTGATTATCTTGTAGTTTGGCTCAAAATCATGGTCAACTTTTACCCCAAGAGATTTTGGCGGAAGGTCGCGAATATGACCTCCGCTGGCCTTGACCTCATATTCTTTGCCTAAAAATTTTCCCAAAGTCCTGGCCTTTGCCGGTGACTCGACAATAACTAAGTTCTTCGCCATTTGAATCTCCTTTTGAGCCATGTTAACAGACCTTCACCCTTACTGTCAAACAAAGCAACTTTATTGCCAGTTGGCGCGCCTACCATATCATTATGATATCGATGATCATTTTAAATAATTTCGCTCGATATCAACAACAGCGTTTTTTGGCTAATTTTGGTGGTTAACGGTGGAATTTCTTCTCAATTTCAGCCGCTGTAATTGAAAAGATCAGCGGACGTCCATGCGGACAGGTTGTTGGGTTCTCGGTTCGAAAAAGGTCTCGGATCAGTGTTGTCATTTCGACAGTCGTCATTCCCTCGCCCGCTTTGATCGCGCTATGGCAGGCGACCGACTTCCTTAAATTCTCTTTTTTAACCGCTAACTGATCGCTTTTTCCATTCTCCCGGAGATCATTGGCCAGGTCAACAAAGAGCTCCGCTCCGCTCGTTTTGCCGCAAATTGCCGGCACTCCTCTGATGATAAAGCTGTTTTGCCCAAACTCTTCAACTTCAAAGCCCATTTCCTGAATTAAGCCAAGGTGCTCCCTGATGGCGGAGGCGGCAGAGAGGTCCAATTCAACCGTTTCCGGGATCAGCATAGCCTGAACACTTTTTATTTCCTCTTGCCTGGTTAACCGATCATAAATTATCCGCTCATGCGCCGCGTGCTGGTCAATGACCGATAAGCCTGAACCATCGGTCGCTACTATATAGGCATTTTTTAATTGATAAAGCGGGGCCAGAGGGAGTTCGTCGCTGATCGCCACTGCTGATCGCTCCGGCATGGTAGGGGGGATTTCTTCCGGAAAAAAAACATCGGTCATTGGCGCCTGCCATTCTCCCTGGGGAAGCGCGAAAGAGTTACTGGTTTGGTTTCCGGATGAGATGGGCGATATGTTTGTCAACCCTTCCACAACCGCGGAACGGACCGCCGCCATCACTTCCTGATTCTTCATGAATTTTACTTCGATCTTAGTCGGATGGACATTAACGTCGACCTCCCTCGGATCGATCGCGACCGAAAGGACCGCGATCGGGTAACGGTTGCCGGGGATATACGTCCGATAGGTTTCCTCAAGAGCGCGATTCAACAGAAAGTTTCTCACGTAACGTGAATTGACGAAAAAGTTCTCGTATCCCTTGTCGACGCGCGAGATCGTCGGGCGGCTGATCAGCCCGGCGATATTTCCGGAAGCAAAGCTTTTATTTACCGGCAGGAGCTCCTTGGCGATCGCGGCGCCATAAACGGCCGCGACCGCCCCCAAAAGATCGCCGCCGCCGCTGGAAAAAAGGAGGGTCTTTGAATCAGAAACAAATTTAAACGAGATCCCCGGGAAAGCCAGGACATATTTGGCGATGATATCGCCGCAGCGACCGATCTCGGTCGCGTTTGATTTTAAGAATTTTTTGCGGACCGGGGTGTTGTAAAATAGGTCCTTCGCTTCAATGGTCAAGCCCGAGGACTGATTCCGCTCGATCTTGAGCTGGGAAATGCTGGCGATCGACGGCAAGGCTTCTCCGCGAAAGCCAAGCGTCCTAATGTTAAAAAGATCGTCAACCGACCTAATCTTTGACGTTGAATGCCGCTCCAGGGCGAGCCGAATCTCCGTTTCGGTCATCCCTCGTCCGTTATCCGAGACCCGGATCAGCTTTTTTCCTCCATCTTCGATCTCAACGACAATCCTGTCGGCGCCGGCATCGATCGAGTTTTCCACCAGCTCCTTGACGACAGACGCAGGACGTTCAACCACCTCGCCGGCGGCAATCTTGTTGATCAGGTCTTCGGATAATAGCTTGATCTCTGACATTGGTATTTAAATAAAAGGCTGAAGCCGGTCGATAAAGCCAGGAAAAGAGGTTTCAACGCAATCGGCATCGTTAATTACGGTTGGGCCGGTCGCGACAAGTCCGGCGATCGCCATCGCCATGGCGATCCGGTGGTCCCCGCGGCTTTCAATTGCTCCACCCTTAAGCTTGGCCGGGCCTAATATGCGCAAGCCATCCTCAAGCTCTTCGATCGTCACACCAAACTTCCCCAGCTCGGCCGCGATCGTTTTGATCCGGTCGCTCTCCTTTACCCTTAACTCTCGCGCGTCTCGGATCTCGGTAAACCCCTCGGCTTGAGAGGCAAGGACGGCGATTATCGGGATCTCGTCAATTATTCTTGGGATGATAGCGCCATCGATCTTGATCCCCCGAAGCTGTGCCGATCTGACGACAATGTCACCCCGAGGTTCGCCCGACCCAATAACTTCATTTTCGACCTCGACCGCCCCCCCCATTCGATGGAGGATATCCAGGATCCCGGTCCTGGTCGGATTA
Organism: candidate division WOR-1 bacterium RIFOXYB2_FULL_45_9; assembly: GCA_001771575.1. Lineage (GTDB taxonomy): Bacteria > Margulisbacteria > WOR-1 > O2-12-FULL-45-9 > XYB2-FULL-48-7 > XYB2-FULL-45-9. The sequence goes on from MEUD01000001.1 coordinate 1,157,362, forward strand.
AGACCAACGTTCCTGATCCTGACCTCTGAACCAGGGATCAGAGTCGCCGCCGCCATAAAAAAAGCGGCCGAAGAGATATCCCCGGGGACATCAACTTCATTGGCGGACAGCTCCTTCGCCGGCGTCAGCCTGACCGTCTCTCCTTGTTTGGCGATCGGTGCGCCAAAATGCTCGAGCATTCTTTCGGTATGGTCCCGCGAATAGTTTTTCTCTATCACCGTCGTCTCGCCGTTCGCGTACAGCCCCGCCAGCAAAATAGCCGATTTAACTTGAGCGGACGCGACCGGGAGTTCATAGCTGATCCCGTTTAATTTGCCGCCGGTAATTTTTAAGGGAGGAAAAAGCTCTCCCGGCTTATCCCGTTCCTTCCGCCCCTGGATCTCCCCTCCCATCAAGCGAAGCGGCTTCGCGATCCGACCCATCGGCCGCCGCTGGATCGATTCGTCGCCACTGATTTCCGAGATAAAATCCTGACCGGCCAAAATCCCCGAGAGCAAGCGAATGGTCGTTCCGGAGTTTCCAACGTAAAGCCTCTGCCCAGGCTTTTCTAACCCTCTTAACCCTTTTCCCTTAACGATAACATGGTTGCTATCATCGGTTTGGATCGCAATCCCCATCTTCCGAAAACAATCGATCGTCGCCAGGCAATCAGCGCTGGCCAAAAACCCGGACACGTTCGTTTCTCCTTTGGCGATCGATCCGATCATGATCGCCCGGTGGGAGATCGACTTATCCCCTGGTATTTTGATCTCGCCCTTGATGGCTTTCGCTTGCCGGACATGGAGTTGGCTCATGACGCTACAAGTATACCAAACTATTGGCGACTTTCACACAATGTGCTACGATAGCTTTATGGACGATTTAGGAACACGGATCGAGTTCCATTCCCACTCCATCTTCAGCGATGGCTCTCTTCTCCCGGCGGCCCTGGTCAGGGAAGCCGAAATCAAAGGTCACGCGGCCCTGGCGATCACCGATCATGTTGACGAATCAAACCTTGAAGCGGTCGTTAAAGCTTTGACTCATTTTGAGCGGGAGACCAAGGGAAATTTGCCGCTAAAATTTATCCCCGGCGTTGAGCTTAGCTATATTCAACCCGGATCGATCCAGCGCTACGCGAAAAAAGCCAGAAAGCTTGGCGCCCGCCTGATCATTGTCCACGGCGAATCGCCGGTCGAGGCGGTCTATCCCGGGACCAATAAAGCAGCGGTCGCCGCCAGGGGGGTCGTCGACATCCTGGCCCATCCCGGCCGGATCACTGCTGAAGAGGCGTCGCTGGCGGCCAAGCACGGGGTCTTCTTAGAATTAACGGCAAAACCCGGTCACAACCAGACCAACCGCCATGTCGCCGCGCAGGCTAAACTGGCTGGGGCAAAATTGATCGTTGATACCGATTGTCACGATGAAAAAGGGTTGATCACCCAGAAGGAAGCCTGGCAAATCTGCAAAGAGGCCGGCTTAAACGACGACGAGGCGCGGATCGTGGTGCGGGACAACGCGCTGGAACTGCTTAAGAGAAGCGAACGTCCATAGAATGGCCATGGCCGTCAAGCCCTTCGATCTCGCTTAAAAACTTCACGTCCTTCCAAACATTTTTTAACGCCGGCTTGGTGTAGCCGATAATGCTTTGGTGTTTAATAAAATCGTAAACTCCCAGCGGCGATGAAAAGCGCGCCGTCCCGCCGGTCGGCAAAACATGGTTCGGCCCGGCGATATAATCGCCGACCGCCACCGGCGAGTGCGGCCCCAGAAATACCGCGCCGGCGTTCTTGACTTTCTCCAGGACCCGTTGCGGCGACCCGATCTCCAGCCCTAAATGCTCGGGGGCGATCCTGTTGGAAAGCTCAACAGCTTTGCCTAAGCTTTCCACGTGGAACAAATAGATGTCCGCTTTTTCAATTATTTCCTGGCGCTTCAATTTTGTTTTTTGCGAGGCCAGCTCTTTTTGGACCCCGTCGATCATCCCCTTCGAAGTTGTGATCAAGATCGCCACCGACCCCGGGCCATGTTCCGCCTGGGCCAAAAGATCGGCCGCGATGAATTCCGGAAAAGCGTCGTCATCGGCAATGATCAACACGTCGGAGGGACCGGCCAAGCTCTCGATCCCGACCACGCCAAAGAGCTGTTTCTTGGCCAGCATCACGTATATATTGCCCGGTCCGACTATTTTATCCACCTGGGGAACGCTCTCCGTCCCGTAAGCCATCGCGGCGATCGCCTGCGCTCCGCCAACCTGGTAAATGGCGTTGACCCCGACCTCTTTGGCGGCGACCAAAACGTAAGGGCTGATCGGCGGAGGCGAAGCTAAGATGATCTCTTTGACCCCCGCCACTTTAGCGGGAACAACGTTCATCACAACGGATGACGGGTATGTCGCGCGGCCGCCGGGAACGTAAACTCCCACTCGCTCCAAGGGGACAAGGCGCTGGCCTAAAACAACATCCAGGGGAAGGGTCTCAAACCACTCATCGTTCTTTTGCTTTTTATGAAAAGCGGTAATGTTCTGGATCGCTTTAGTTAAAGCGTCGAGAAAACCGAGCTTGACCTTGTCGTAGGCCGCTTTGATCGCGTCTTCGGTGATCCTGATCGTTCCCGGAAGGACTTCCACACCGTCGAATTTTCTGGAATACTCGATCAGCGCGGCGTCCCCTTCCTTTCTGACCCTGCCAATGATCTCTTTAACAACCTTTTCTTCCGGAAATTCTCCGCTCAAGCTTTTTTGCTCGATCAGTTTCTTTACCTCAACGTCAACGTCCGCTCCCGTCGCGATCTTAAGCATTTATGATCGAACCCCTCTCGATGACCGAGTTGTCGGCCAGAATAACCCCTTCGCCGATCTTAACGTCATCCTTGATCACGCAATTAAACCCAACGATACAGCCGCTCAACGCGACGTGATTGCCGATTTGACAGCCATGCCAGACGATCGCCCTCTCCAGCAGAGCTTCAGCGCCGACTTTCACGTCATGGCCCAGGATGGAATGGCCGTTAATTTTTGTTTCCTGACCAACGCTCGTCCGGTCGCCGATCAAGACCGGCCCGCTTATCCTGGCTGTTTTGTCGATTTTCGTTCCTTCCCCCAGCCAAATATTCGGGCCGACTTTGCTCCCGAGAATTTTAATTTCTACTTCCGATCTTAAGATCGCTTCATGAGCCTGGCGGTATTGCGCCGGCTTGCCGATATCTATCCAGAAACGGTCGGAAAAATAGGCGAACACCGGCTCGCCGCTCTCCAGCAATGATGGAAAGAGCTGGCGCTCAAATGAATGTTCAACTCCTTTGGCGATCCCCCTGAAAACAGCCGGATCGATAATATAAAACCCGGCGTTTATCCTGTCGGTCGCTCCATGGGGCGCGTAAAGAGAAAGCTTTTCCCAGCTTGGTTTCTCGACAAAATGAGTGACCCTCCCCTCATGGTCGGCGATGATCAGCCCATATGAGGTCGGATCTTCAACTTTTGTCAATGAAAGGGTCACCTTAGCTTTTTTCTTTTTGTGCAAAGCGATCATCTCGGTAAGATCAATATCGGTCAGAATATCTCCGTTAACCACCACCAGCGCCTCATCGTCAAAGAACTCCTCGGCGTTTTTAACCGCGCCGGCCGTCCCCAGCGGATATTTCTCGATCGAGTAGTGGATCTTTACCCCAAGTTTTTTCCCGTCGTCTAAGATCTCCTGGATGCTTCCCATTAAATAATGAAGGTTAAGAACCACTTCCTTAATGCCGTGCCGCCGGAGCAGTTCGATCTGATGGATGACAAACGGCCGATTTGCGACCGGGACAATCGGTTTTGGAGTGTTGTAGGTTAAAGGACGGAGCCGGGTCCCATATCCACCGGCGATTATTACCGCCTTCATCTGGACATTTCCCTTTTCAGCCTGGTGATCGCCTCGATCGCCGTCGGGTCGACCCCCTGAATGATGGCGGCGTAGACGCTGGCAAAATCGGCCAAAAGAATAAGCGACGCGAGCCGGGCGAAGCGGGATTTTCCCTGGGAAGCGAATTCGCTTATTCCGCCAAACTGCTGGCTCAAGAGTGATTTAGTTATCTCGATCCGTTTTTTTATTCTTTCGTTATCGGCTTCGTCCCTTAATATTATCAAAGCAAAGTTGTATTTATCCCTCGGCATCGCGAAATAGCTGGCGGTTTCGTTGTGGCTTACTTCCGGAAAAACGCTGGCGCAGGCGGGGAGTTTCGAGTTTTCGTTGAATTGATTCTTAAACCGGGTCGCGATCGCGCCGGTCGTACCGGACGAGCCGATTATCACCGGGATCCTCCCCGCGACTTTTTTAGCCAGTTGCTTGGCTTGATTGCCGCGAACCGGGCATGCCGGCGCGTACTCGTCGCGCAGTTTCTTTAATAACGGCAAACTTTTAACGATCTCCGCTTCCTGTGCTTCGATCACGCCCAGCTTGGAGAGGACCTGGAGCAACGGGATAAAAAGGTACATCAGCGCCGCTCGCGGCTGAAACCCGGTTGGGATAAGGACCAGCGGCCAGTTGTTCTTCGAGGCAAGCTCTTTTAACTTTCCCCCGGAGGTTACGCAGATTATTTTCGCGCCGCGGGCTTCCGCCTGCCGGACAACGGAAAGGGTCTCTTCGGTCTCGCCTGAATATGAAACGGCGACAACTTTCGTTTCTTCCGTGACATAATCGGGAAGAGAATACTTCTTGGCAACGATCACCGGGCAAGCAAGGGGAAAAGCATCGGCCAGTATTTCTCCGGAAATGCCCGATCCTCCCATCCCGGCGATCACGACCAGTTTGGTTTTGTCGCCCTGGTCAAGACTGCCGATCAAAGGGAACCTTAATGCGGTCTCGATCATTTCCGGAGTTTGAAGGACGGCGGAAAGCATTTTCCCTTTGTCGCCGTCGGCAATTTTTTCCACGGAATCCAACAGCTCGAGCTCAGCCATTATTCTTCAGCTTTGGCGATCTTTCCTTTCAAAACCTCTATCGCCTTTTTTAATTGCGCGTCAATAAAACTTTTTTTGCCGTTTATCTCTGCCTCGGCCGCTGCCTCAGCTTCGATCGTCGGCAGGCTGACGACCACTTCCGCGGAGATCCCTTTCTTGTTAATATCTTCCCCGTCGGGCGTTTGATATTTCGCGATCGTCAAAAGCAGGGCGGAGCCATCCTGCAGCTGCCGCACGTTCTGAACGGACGCTTTGCCAAAGGTATGCTCTCCAACTAAAGTCGCGACTTTGTGGTCGCGCAGGGCTCCGGCCAGGATCTCCGAAGCGGATGCCGACGCTTCGTTGATCAGCATCACCACCGGTTTTTTCCAGATCACCCGTCCGGTAGATTCCAGAAGCTCGCGTTTTCCCTCCCGATCGACCGTCTGGACGATCGTTCCGTTCGGCACAAACATGCTTCCGATCTCGATCGCCATTTGCAGAAGACCTCCGCCGTTACCCCGGACGTCAATTATCAGCCCGTCGGCGTCGCGGTTCTCCCGCAAGGCTTTCTCAAATTCTCTCGCCGCGTTCATATTCTCGAACGTGTTCAGTTTAATGTAGATGATGTTGGGTTCAAAATTTTTAACGACCACGCTCTTGATCACGATCTTCTCGCGGCTTAAAACATAATCCTTGGTTTCCTTCCATCCTTTGCGCCAAATCGCCAGCTTTACCTTACTGCCGCGGGGGCCGCGGATCATGCTGACCGCCTCATCCAGAGCCATGTGCTTCGTCTCTTTTTCTTCTATTTTAATGATCTTGTCGCCTGGTCGCAGGCCCGCTTTTTCGGCGGGCGTTCCGTCGATCGGAGAGATGACCGCCAGCTGGTTATCTTTCATGCCGATGTAGATGCCGATGCCGAAATATTGGCCGGTCATCCTGATCTTCATTTCTTTGTAAGGCTGCGGCTCCAAAAAGCGAGTGTATGGATCATCAAGCGATTCAAGCATTCCCCTGATCGAGCCATAGACCATTTTCTGGCTGTCGACTTTCTTGTCGACATAATCGTTTCTGACCAGATCAAGCGCCTGCAGGTAAACTTCAAATTTTCTTTCGAATTCGCCTTGCGCGACCCCTTTACCGATAAAAAAAGCGGTCACCGAGATCATTACAATCGCAATCCCAACCTGAAATTTCCTTTTATTGATCATTTTTAGCCTCCTACATCTTTGGCAAATATTTCGTCGGATTGACCGGTGTCCCTTTTTTGCGGATCTCAAAATGCAAATGCGGCCCCGTTGAATATCCGGTGCTCCCCTCAAGGCCGATCGTCTGTCCTTTCAATATCTTTGACCCAACGGTCGCGTAGATCCGGGAAAGATGCGCGTAAACCGTCGACATCCCTCGCCCATGATCGATAACTACCGCTTTGCCGTATCCGTCCCACCAGCCGGCAAAGATGATCTCGCCTGAGTCGGCCGCCAGGATCGGCGCTCCATACCTATCGGCGATATCGATCCCGGTATGCCGCCCCTGGATCCGGTGCCGCACCCCGTAACGCAAAGTGATTCGTCCTTTAAGCGGCCAGATATACGTTCCCGTGCTATGAACAGCGGCTCCGGTCCGCTCCGCGGTCTTCTTTTGGATCAAGACCTCAAGCTCTCTGGAGCTTTGTTCCAGCTCCCGGACTTTTTTTTCGTATCCCTTTTCCCGCTCCTGCAACTCGCTGGCCAGCGTCTTTTTTTCTTCAAGCTGCTGCGCGATCTTTTCCTTTTCTCCCGCCACCACCACAACCAGGGTTTTTATCTCTTTGGTCCGGTCCTGGAGGATCGAACGCTTTGCCTTGGAGGCGGAAAGATAGCTTTTTGTCTTATTGATCAGCGCGGCGTCGCTTTCAATCACCCGCTGAAAAAAATAGAACCGGTTCAGAAAATCGGACATTGATCTCGAACCAAGAAAAAGGTCCAGGTAATTTATCCTGCCGTTAACATACGCTTCCCTGACCCTTTTCCTAAGCAGATCGGCTGATTTATTGATCTCCGTCTCCGCTTTTCGGAGTTCGACCGATAACACGCCGATCTCCATTTCGTTGGTCTGGATCTTCTCCTTGGCCATGCTGATCTTACGGTTGGCGCTTTTAAGCTGTCTGGTAACCACGACCAGCTTACCCAGCGCGGCCTGCCGCTGCTCCCGGGTCTGCTTTAGCTTTTCCTTGTTCTCTTCCAGGGCCTGGCGAATGGTTTCCAGCTTTGCCTGCTCATCGGCCGGGACCGGCTCTTCCGCTATCGCCTGACACGCCAACCCAGTAATGAACAGGATAATAATTATCCTGACCAGAAGCTTCATGAATTATAAATACTATCACAATTAAACATCTCTCTCAAGATTAACGAAAAAGCGCCCGGCCTCTCTTTAACCGATGGTAACCTACGGCAAATCGATGGGCTTCGTCGCGGACCCTTTGCAGGAGCTGGAGGGCGGCCGACGCACGGCCCAATTCGATCGGGCTGGTTCGGCCCGGCACGAATATTAGTTCTTCCTTTTTAGCCAAACCGATCATCGGGATCCCTTCGGCCAGGGTCCTTTTGACCCCGTCAAGCGCCGCGTTCAACTGCGGGACGCCTCCATCTATCAAGATCAGGTCAGGCAGGGGAAGCTTTTTCGCTAAACCCCCTCCGTATCGTCTATTAACCACTTCGTTCATCGAGCGAACATCGTTCGGCTCTCCCTTGACCGAGCGGATCTTAAACCTCCGGTAATGCGCTTTAAGCGGCAAGCCTTCGAAAAAAACGACCATGGAGGCGACGATATTCTCCCCCCCCGTGTTGGAAATATCAAAAGCCTCGATCCTGGACGGCAAGGCGGGTAAGCCCAGCGCGTCTCGTAGTTTAATTAACGCCTTTGGGTTCTCCGATTCATCGCCGCCCGGCCTCTCCTTTTCCTCAATGATCTTTTCCAGGTAATTGATCCTGTCGCGCAAATTTGCCGCTTTTTCGTATTCTTTTTCATTGGATGATCGCTCCATTTCCAGCCGGAGTTTTTTCATCGTCTCTTTCAATTCCCCTTTTAGCAGTCCTTTGATCCCATTAACGACCAAACGATATTCCGCCGGCTCGATCAAGCCGGCGCAAGGCGAGGGGCATACACCGATCCTATGATATAAGCACGGCTGATCTCGGCGTTTTAGGGGTGATTCTTTACACCAGCGAAACGGAAATATATTTTTTATCAGCCTGACCAATTCTTTGGCCATACTGCCGGTATACGGGCCAAAATAAATTGACCCGTCCCTTTCTTTTCGGCGAACGATCACAAGCCGGGGCCACTCTTCCTTGACGGTCAGCTTAAGATATGGGTAGGTTTTGTCGTCTTTCAAGCTGATGTTGTAGCGGGGTTTATATTTTTTTATCAGCTGGTCTTCCAAAAGCAGGGCATCCATCTCCGACCCCGCGAGCTGGTAATCCAGGGCGCGGGCGCGTCTTAGCAAGAGGTTGGTTTTGATGTCGTTTTCGCGGTTAAAATAAGAGAGGACCCGCCTTTTTAAGGCTTTAGCTTTGCCGACATAAATTATCGCGCCGGTTCGGTCCTTGAATATATACACGCCCGGGGAATTAGGCAGTTGCGCGGCTTTCTCCCGGAGAGAGGACATCTCCCGTTACTTGGCGACGACGATAACTTTCGGCGCGGCGGCTATTTCATGGAATAGCTTGATCTTTACCGGATATTCGCCGACCATCTTGATCGGCGCGGCTATTTCAATCTTCCGCTTGTCGATGTCGTACCCGGATGTCCGCTTGATCTCTTCCGCGATATCGGCGGTGGTAATGGTGCCGAAAAGCCGGCCTCCTTCTCCCGCGTTAGCGCTCAAGTTGATTTCCAAAGCGGTCAGCTTGGCGGCCAGGGCCTGTAGTTCGGCTTTTCGTTTGTCAAGCTGGTTTTTTCTCTTTTCTCGTCTTTTTCCAGCCGAGATCACCGCTGCCGGAGTAGCGGCAATAGCCAGCTTGTTGGGAAGCAGAAAATTGCGGGCATACCCGTTGGAAACTTCTTCGATCCTGTCATCTTCAACAAATATTACTTTCATAATTAATCCACCATATACGGCACCAGGCCGACCTCTCTTGATCTTTTTACCGCCGTCGCGACCATCCGCTGATGCAGGGCGCAGCAGCCGCTGAGCCGCCGCGGGGCGATCTTGCCGCGATCGGTCATAAAACGCCGGACAAAAGCGACGTCTTTAAAGTCGATCTTTTTGTCGTCTATGCAAAAAATGCACGGCTTGCGTTTCCTTTTTTTAAACTGTGACGATTTTCCCTTCCGTTCCCTTTCCTTACCTTCCATTCTTCACCTCTCCTTAAAATGGGGCCTCTTCAATTTCGTTCCTTGCCAGGCCGGCTTCACTGGCCGCCGGGGCCTCCCCCGCGTCGCCTTTTCTGCCTAACATTTGCATATTGTCGGCCACGACCTCCGACATTGTTTTCTTCTGGCCGTCTTTCCCGACGTATCCTCTGATCTGCAAGCGCCCCTCGATCGCCACCGGGCGCCCCTTCTTAAGAAATTCTCCACAGATCTCCGCCAGCCTTCGCCAGGCGACGATATTAATAAAATCGACGTCCTGCCCTCCCGAGGCCGCCTCCGCCCCTTCGCCGTCACTTTTTTTAATCCGATTGACCGCGATAGCAAACCTGGCAACCGCTATCCCGCTCGGAGTATAACGAAGCTCCGGATCTCGGGTCAGGTTGCCGATCAAAAATACTTTGTTATACATGTTAAAAGGGCAGGTCCTCCGCCGCTTCCAGCTCGGTCGGCTCCGCCTCGGCGACCCTGACAGCCGCTTCCGCATGATGAAGCGGGACAACGCTTCTGGCCACGACCTCCGTTACCCATTGCCGCTGGCCATTTTGTCCGTCAAAAGAACGGTTTTGGATACGCCCTTCAACTAAAACCAGAGAGCCTTTTTTGATCCGATCTTTGCTCTCTTCCGCTAATTTACGCCAGGCGACAACGTCGATGTAATCAACGGCGTTCTCGCCAAACGATCGCTCTACCGCCAACTTAAACTTAGCGACCGGCAGTCCATTGACCGTGATCCGGCTGTCAACTTCCTCAACTAATCGGCCAACTAAAATTATTCGATTAAGATTCGCCAACCGCTTCACCCTTTATTTCGCCAACATTGACCGGCTCAAGAGGGGTACCGACTATCTCTTTCTTTTCAACCGGGGCTTCGGTCTGAACAAAAGCGTTCGTCAAAAAGTACCGGGTTACGTTCTCGGTCACTTTTAAGAGCGCCTTGACTTCGGCGGGTAAATTGGCCGGGCCTTTTAACCTAATTAAAACGTAATAACCATTGGTTTGCCGCTTGGCTTTTTTAAATATTGAATTAAGGCGTCTAACTCCCCATTTTTCAATGCTATCGATCTCTCCCTTAACAGAATTAATTTTATCGCTTATTTTATCAATAATAAGGCCTATTTTCTCTTCTCCCAATATCGGGTCCATGATCATGATCAATTCATATGCCTTCAATGAAATAACCTCCGTTTTATAGATAATATTTTCTCTCAGCGAGTAATTATTGTAGCATAAATGAAGGAAATAAGCAATCAGTTAAACGTTAAACCTGATGACAACAATATCCCCATCCTCAACCACGTATTCCTTCCCCTCGGTCCTTAAAAGGCCTTTTTCCTTGGCCTTCGGGTATGAGCCGCAATCGATCATTTCGCTGAATCTGATAACTTCGGCCGCGATAAACCCTCTCTCCATGTCTGAATGGATCTTCCCCGCGGCTTGAGGCCCCTTTGTCCCCTTCTGGATCGTCCAGGCATGGGTCTCTTTTTCTCCAGCCGTGAAAAAAGTGATCAAATTAAGCAATTCATAGCTCGATCTGATCAATTGGGAAAGGGCCGGTTCTTTGACCCCCATTCCTTCTAAAAGGCTTTTTGCCTCATCGATCGGCAGTTCGGCGATCTCCGCCTCCAGTTTTGAGCAGATCGTGACAACCCTTGCCCCTTGTTCTCTGGCGATCTTTTCAATTTCCTTGATCTGTTCCGGGCTCCCGTCCTCATCAACGTTTGCCACGTACAATACAGGCTTTAACGTGATCAAAGAGAACTCCCTCAATAATTTTAGGTCATCCGAATTCATGGATGAAGCCAGGGTCCTGGCCGGTTGTCCCTTGTCCAGCAGTTCTTTGATCTTTTCAAGCAGGTGGAGGGTCCTTAAAATGTCCTTGTCCCCGCTTTTAAGCGCTTTTCTGATCGAGTCAAATCTCTTTTCGATCGTCGCCAGGTCAGCCAGGATCAGCTCGGCTTCAATTATTTCGATATCGCGGCGCGGATCGACGGCCCCTTCGACGTGGACGACGTCTTCGGCGGTAAAACAGCGGACGACATGGGCGATCGCGTCAACCTCGCGGATATGAGCGAGGAATTTATTCCCTAATCCTTCCCCTTTATGAGCTCCTTTGACCAATCCGGCGATATCATAAAATTCGATAATAGCCGGAACGATCTTCTTTGAGCTAAAAAGCTTGACCAGAGCGTCAATCCTTGGGTCGGGGACTTCCACCACCCCAATATTTGGATCGATGGTGCAAAACGGATAATTCGATGCCTGCGCTTTTGCCCTGGATAACGCGTTAAACAGCGTTGACTTCCCAACATTGGGAAGCCCAACTATCCCGATCGACAACCCCATTATTTTTTAACCAGAGCAGAGGCTTTTTTCAGTTCCGCGGCCTTGTTGGTCTTTTCCCATGGCAGATCGAGGTCGTCGCGGCCAAAGTGCCCGTACGCGGCCACTTGCTTGTAAATCGGCCGGCGCAGATCAAGGTTTTTAATTATCAGTCCCGGCCGCAAATCGAAGACCTCGTCAATTATCTTAGCGATCTGGCTGTCCGGTATTGTTCCGGTGCCGAAGGTATCTACCATGATCGACAGCGGGTGGGCGATCCCTATCGCGTATGCTAATTGGACCTCACAGCGCTTGGCCAGTCCGGCCGCGACAACGTTCTTGGCGACCCAGCGGGCGGCATAAGCCCCGGAGCGATCAACCTTGGTCGGATCTTTGCCGCTGAATGCGCCACCCCCATGTCGGGAGTAACCGCCGTACGTGTCGACAATGATCTTGCGCCCGGTCACGCCTGAATCCCCCTGCGGACCGCCGATAACAAAACGGCCGGTCGGGTTAACGTAATACTTTGTCTCTTTATCCACCATATCTTTCGGCAAAACTTTGGCGACGACCTTTTCTAAAACATCTTTTTCCAGCTTTTTCGGATCGACTTCAGGAGAATGCTGCGCGGCGATCAGCACCGTATGGATCCTGACCGGGCGGTCATTTTCATATTCGATCGTTACCTGTGATTTTCCGTCCGGGCGCAGGTAAGGCATCTCGCCGTTCTTGCGGACTTCGGCCAATCTTTTACTAAGCTTGTGCGCCAGCACAATTGGCATCGGCATCAGTTCCGGCGTTTCGTCGCAGGCAAACCCGAACATCAAGCCCTGATCGCCGGCGCCAATCGATTCCAGGTCTTCTTTGACAACTTCTCCGCCGCGGATCTCCAGCGCGGTGTCAACGCCGCGCGCGATATCTTTGCTCTGCTCTTTAAGAGAGACCAGAACCCCCGATGTTTCCCAGTCAAAGCCATACTTGGCATCGGTATAACCGATCTCTTTTATGGTCTCCCTAACAATTTGCGGGATCTCGACATAACAGCCGGTGGTCACTTCTCCGGCGACGACGCATAGCCCGTTGGTCACCAGCGTTTCCACGGCGACGCGGCCGACCGGATCTTTGGCCAGGATCCCGTCCAGGATCGCGTCCGAGATCTGGTCGCATATTTTATCAGGATGCCCTTCGGTCACCGATTCTGACGTGAACAAATAATTCTTATTCATAACATAATCCTCCATAATTCATTTAAAAACAACTGGAATATCAGTCTACAATAATAATAAAAGGACTGTCAAGCTCGCTGGAGAGCATTAATTGCCGGCCAGGGCTTTTTCCAACACCGTCGCTTCCGATGAGGCAATTTTACCGATCGAATCGATAAAGGCGGTTATCGCCAGTTTGTCGTTTTCCGGTATCCCGCCGCTTTCAGCGGCCAATAATATTTTAGAAATGACCACCGCCGCTTTTTCCGAAAGGCTCTTTAGTTGCGATCTCTCCGCCAGCAGTTTCTCCTGCCATTTATTTCCCGGATCGCCAGGTTGTACGTACATAATATTCATTGCCTCGTCCGCTTCATCGCGACAGCTTTCAGCGGCCGAGAGGAGGGCTTGGCCAAAACCATTGTCGCTGGCATTGATCAATTGCCTCTCTCTGGAAAAGACCTCCGGCCAGACGGCCACGGTCCCCTTTACTGTTTTTTCGGCCCACATCCCCCAACTATAAGCCTCGTAAACGACCCCGCCCGGGATCAGCAAAGGAGTGGAGAGAAAATCAAGCCCGGCAACCTCCAAAAAAGGACATCCATTGCCGGCCGCGTATTCTTGCGGCGTGCCAAAACCAAAGATCATTTTCAATGACTCCTCGGTTTGAGCGGCCGCTTTTTTAAGGTCCTGCGGTTCATTTTTCACGCTCCCCTGCCAGACGGTCCCCAGGGTCCGCAGAACAATCGCCCGCTCCAACCGGCTCGCGATCCACCTCGCCGCCGATCCTTTTGCCTGTTGGCTCCTGGTAATCCCTTCCGGCAATATCTTTGCCGCGTAAAAGCTTACGGCTTCAGCCCTTTCTTTTTGTCGCGTTGCTCCAGCCAGCAAACAAGTGTATCTAACGACTGGCTTTGCCAGCTCCGGCTTGATCTTCCAGGCCCCCGCTTCCTCATATTTATTCCATGGCGAATCGTCGCCGACGATAACTTTTTCTTCTCCGGCCGGAGTTGCCTTCCAGCTCGCGAAATCATAAGCCATTAAGTTGGCTGTTGCCCGCAGTGGAAACCCCGCCGTCCGAGAGTCGTCTTTTAACTTCCAGAATATTTCAAATTCCTGGTCCGTTCCCATCTCAATAACATTTATCGGCGTCATCGGGATGGCAAAGCTGATTTCCACGTCGGTTTCGCTTGGCGAAAGCATCAAAGAACTGATCTCTCCCAGCTTAACGCCGGGCGATATCGCCGGCGCCAGGGTCGGCAGGATGGCCAGCAGGAAAAGAATGACGAGGGCTTTTTTCATCGCGTTATACACCCCTTTATATTTGACTCAAGTCAAAGACCGCGGCTCGCGGCCAAGCTATTATATCGGCATCAAGGGAGGAAAACAAATGGTTGTGAGAGAAATTATTGAGATCGATCGCGAGCTGTGCAACGGCTGCGGCAATTGCACGACCGCCTGCGCCGAAGGGGCGCTGATTCTTGACGCCGATGGAAAAGCGGCGCTGGTCAAGGAAATATATTGTGACGGTCTGGGAGCCTGCCTTGACGTCTGTCCGACCGGTGCTTTAAAAATCGTTAAAAAGGAGAGCGCCTCATATAACGCCGGGCAAACTTACCAGCATGTTCTTAAAGAAAGGGGGGGAGAAGCGGCCGCTTCAGTCCATGGCGCTCAAGCGCCGCTTCCCTGCGGTTGCCCTGGAACATTAGCCAAGGAAATACCCAAAGAAGGCCACCCCCAAACAACAAACGCCGAAACTTCAGCACTTTCTAATTGGCCGATCCAGCTCCAGCTTGTTTCCCCGCATGCTCCTTACTTTAACGAGTCGGACCTGCTGGTCGCGGCTGATTGCACCGCTTTTTGTCTGGGGAAATTTCACTCCGAACTCCTAAAAGGAAAAAAGCTGGTCATTGCCTGTCCAAAACTTGACGAGACGAGCGGCTACGCGGAAAAACTGGCCGATATTTTACGCTACAACAAGATCTATTCATTAACGTTGGTTATTATGGAGGTGCCATGCTGCTCCGGTCTCTTTCGCCTGCTCCAAAAAGCGGTCGAATTGTCAGGGGAAAAGATCAATATTAAAAAGATCGTAGTCAGGTTAGGCGGTTCAATTAAATAAAAGGGGGAATTATTATGTATTGCGATCAGTGTGAACAAAGCGTAAAGGGTGGCTGCCGGGTCCAGGGAGTTTGCGGTAAAAATCCAGAGACCTCTGACCTGCAAGACCAATTATTGCGCGAGGTCAAAATCTTAGCCTATTATATTGAAAAGGGGGGAAAGTCTGACGAAGAACTTGACCTGTTTATAGTTGAGTCCCTCTTTTCGACCGTCACCAACGTTAATTTTGAAGACGCCAGGCTAAGAGAACAGATCAATGCCGCTACCAAACACCTGGCCCGGGTAAAGTTCACCCTATCTAAGCCGGTAGCAAACCCGCCAGATAGCTTAACGGACAACCCAGACATTCACTCGCTCAAACAGCTGTTAACTTTCGGTCTTAAAGGGATGGCCGCCTATCTTGATCACGCGTATCTTCTTGGGAAAAAAGACCAGGAGGTCTTCATCTTCATTCGACGGGCCCTGGCCGCCATGCTCGAAGAGAAGGGGGTCGACGAGCTGATCGCGCTTAACCTGGAATGCGGCAAATTCAATATCCGGGCAATGGAGCTCTTAAACCTGGGGCATATCGAGCGCTTTGGGAGACCGGAGCCGACCAAGGTCTCGACAGGAGCAAAGAAAGGGCCGGCGATCCTGGTCAGCGGACACGACCTCCTTGATCTGGAAGAAATCCTTATGCAGACTGCCGACAAAGGGATATCCGTCTACACCCACGGAGAGATGCTTCCCGCGCATGGCTATCCCGGCCTCAAATAATACAAACATTTGGCCGGAAATTACGGCGGAGCCTGGCAGGACCAGCAAAAGGAGTTTGCCGTTTTCCCGGGAGCAATATTAATGACCACCAACTGTATCCAAAGACCGTCCGAAAAATACCGGGCGAATATTTTTACCACCGGCCTAGTCGCCTTTCCCGGTGTTAGGCATGTCAAACATGGGAAATACGCCCCGCTGATCGAAAAATCCCTGGAGCTGGGCGGGTTCCCCTCCGATCTTCCCGGCAAAGAGATCCTGGTCGGCTTTGGCCACGACGCGGTCCTGGACGTAGCCGAAAAAGTCATCAACCTCGTCAAGGCCGGCAAGATCAGGCGCTTCTTTTTGATCGGCGGCTGTGATGGCGCGAAATCCGGACGGAATTATTACACCGAGTTCGCGGAAAAAGCTCCGGCCGATTCGGTCATCCTGACCCTGGCCTGCGGCAAATACCGGTTCAACAAGCTCGATTTTGGCGACATTGAAGGGATCCCAAGATTATTGGATATCGGCCAGTGCAACGACGCCTACTCGGCAATCCAAATCGCCGCCGCTCTGGCCAAGGCCTTCAATGTTGGGTTGAACAACCTGCCCCTTTCGCTAATTCTCTCCTGGTATGAACAAAAAGCGGTCGTGATCCTGCTTTCGCTCCTCTATCTGGGGATCAAAAATATTCGGCTGGGGCCGACCCTGCCCAACTTCATTACGCCAGGCGTCTTAAAAGTGTTAGTGGACAAATATAATCTAATGCCGATCACCAGCGTGGATAACGACCTTAAAGCGATCCTGGCTTAATAATCAAGCCTCTCTCCGGTTTCGCATCGAGCGGTCGGGGAGAGGCTTGAACCATTCCCTCGTCATCTGTTATAATTAACTTATCCACGCTACAAGGCCTTTCCCGTTCGCGGTAAACTTGTGGCCCCATCGTCTAGGGGTTAGGACACTAGCTTTTCAAGCTAAGAACCGGGGTTCGATTCCCCGTGGGGCTATTTAACAAGTTTTTCTTGCCCGCTTGTTTCGTCGGCTCTACTAATCATTTGCTATTGTTAATGTATAATATACAAGTATGTCAACAGCATTATCAACAGTTAGGAACATGTTAAATCAACCTACCCTTAGCTCAAGTGACATTTACAGCTTGATTTCACACATCGGCATCGTGATCGAAAAAAATAATATAAAAAAAGCATATAAGACACTTATTTTTTATCGTTGTTGGTTCGTTCATGATTCAATAGATAGACAACTAATGTGCGCAGAAATTATCGAAGGCCTGACTGACATTTTAATTTGTGGGAAGCCTTCCATTAACAGTGATATTTACAAGGTTGTAGGACTTGAGATGCTACGAAGCGATTTAATTAACTTTTGTAAGCAATTTAGTTTGCCGGATGTTTTATTCTCAAATGATAATAATTGGAAAAAATACTTGTCTAATTTTGTGCAATATATAATAAAAAAGCCTATATCATTTCCGAAAAATAAAAATGGCAATAAAGCTATTAAAAAAATATTCGATTCGTTGCAAAGCAAATCAAACAAAAATATGGTGGTAGAAGATTTTACTTTCGTCGATATAAACAATATTCTACACTGGCAAATAACAACAACCACTAAAAAAGTAAAGATTATTGGACAGCTTTCAATCCCCTAATGAAACAAACACTTGCAGGGGATACTTAAAGTAAATCAATCCTGAAACAAGCAATGAAGCAAATTTGCCTAATTCCCCAAAAAAGATATACTTTTAATCAGTTCCATCAGGGAGTTCAAAACGCATCCTGTTGGTTCTATTTAATTATTCGTATACTCAATCGTCAACATTGGCGGGTTAGCGCCGTTTTCTTTGCTTAAGATAACGACCATCCCATTGTCCGCGCCGTCCTGTTTAACAACTAAACCGTAATTAGTCGCCGGGGTCGAGTACCAGCCTTGCGCCGCCGTTAACAGGTCGGGATCGCTAATATGGTTGTAATCGCCGGCGGTAAAGTTGCCGGAGACAATAAAGCCGCCGGCGGTCGGTTTGCTCGCCCAGGTCGTTGTCCCGGAAAAAGCGCTCGCCAAATTATAAATTTGAAAGGTCGGGGTCGCGGCCGATGTGGGGTATAGCTTTAGCGTTGCCTCTTGAATAGTTATATTGCTGGGAAGCGAGGCAAGCGAATATTTAAGGTAGGTCTCATATTGCGTCCCCGGCGGGGCTAAATTCCCCGCTTTGAGGGAGGGTTCTCCTTCGTATGTTGTCGTCGTTGCCGAAGAATCAACATAGGTGTCCGTTTCAACCGTAATATCAACCGAATACCCGCTGGCGGTCACATCGGCATAGCCGACAACTTCTCCAGAAGTACAATTGACCTTTGCCGTCCCTTGGCTTGTTATTTCCAAGGTCGCGACTGATCCGCTGGAGGTTAGCGTGCCGATCGAACTCCCCGTCAGGCTCCAGACCGGCGAGATGGCGACCGCCTCGCCTGAAGAGTTTTGTCCCGAGGCCATGAAAACCTGGGTGGTATTTACCCGCAGGGTCGCGGTCGCCGGCGAAACAGCGATTGACGCCAAATCTCCTTCGCTGGTCGCGGAGATCGTAATGGTCGCGGAGACGCTTTTTTCATTATATGTAGCGGTTATCGTTTCGGTCCCGGAAGCGGTCGCCTTAAAGATCGCCGTATATCCTGCCGAGGTGACCGTCCCCAGGTTATTGGTCAAGCTCCAGGTCGCCACGACGATCGCCGTTGATCCGTTGGAATAATTCGCGGTAGCGGCAAAGGTCGCGCTCGCTCCGACATTCAAGGAGGAGCTGGTCGGTGAAATTGATATGTTCGAGAGATCTCCGTCCGTAGTTTCTTCCGGCAGGTCGCCGCAACCCGCGACGATCATTGTCCCAACAAGTATTGCCGTGAGGAGGGTGGTTCTCATCTCTAATATAATATCATTTCCCCGGCCATTTTGCTTAACTCCGCCAGAATTTCTCAACTTCCTGGATCGTCTTTATCCCTTTTTTCTCCAGCAGTTCGACCAGCTTTAACCAGATCTCGCCGGTAATCTCCACATCCGCCCCCGCTCGATGCAGGATCGGAGTGGGAATCCGGAAATGTTCGGCAACTTTTGATAATTTATACGAATATAGCCCGGGGATTAGCTTTCGGGCAAGCTTTAACGTGCAGATGAGCGGGTTCTCAAGCCGCGGCTTAAACATGGTTTGCGCGTGATGGTTGATAAAAGGGATGTCAAATTCAACATTGTGAACTACTAAAGGATCTCCACCCACGAACTTAAAAAACGCTTCAAGAGCCGCCCCTTTTTCGACGCCGCCGTCATGCAATTCCTGGCTGATCCCGGTCAGGTTAACGATCAAATCGGGAAGCAGTTGGTGGGTATTGATCAACACGTTCAGGCTCTCGCCAACCTTGCCGTGTTCCAGCCTGGCCGCCGCGATTTCGATGATCTCGCTCGTTTGATATTCGAGCCCGGTGGTCTCTATGTCGATCACACAACAACGCTGGTCGGCCAAACCAAGCGACTTTTCTTTGGCATGCCGAAGAAAAGGGAATTTTTCGGCCAGCGTTTCAAATTCACCGCTTCGGTGGTTTTCCATTATCCCTTATTATACTATTTAATTGCTATTTGACACCGGTCTCTTTTTCTTTTATCCTAATTATCAATGAAGAAAATATTAGTTCTCGCCCTGCTGGTTTTGCTGGTCTCACCGGCCGTCCTGGCCGAAGTCTTCCTCCCGCCACTGGTTAAACAACCGGAGCCCCTCCCGCTAAAAGAAAAGCAGTCTCGCCTTGATTTTCTGCGCAAAGAGATCAACCGTCTCTCCGGCCAGGTTCGCCGGGTCAGCCGGAGCAAGCGCCAGCCGATCGTCGATAAAATGAACGCGTATCAAAACGAGATCGACCAGCTGTTGCGCGTCCCTCCACCTCCGCCCTTTTCCACCGCCGGCAACGCTTCTCCTGCGGAAGAACCTCCGCCACCACCGCCGCCGCCAAGGATCGAAGCCCTTAAAAAGCTCCGTCGGGAGGTCTTTATGCCACGCAATCCTCAACTGGGACTCGCCTTCGGCCTGCTCGCCGGGATCCCCGCGGCCAGGGCTGAAGCGACCTTTTTTGAGCCGTTCCATGTCATCTCATCCAGCGGGCGCCTTTTTGCCGCCTACGCTTCAGGGCTCGACAGCGAAAACAATTTCAGGAAAAGCCTCTTCCTTGGTCTTGACGGGATCTATCGCTTAAATCAACCATATGAGCCGGGATGGCACCATTATCTTGGAGCCGGAGCAAACTTTACCTTGCTGACCACCGGCAGAACGCTGGGGTCGCTTGGCGGGGGATTGTTTGTCGGCACGGAGATCGGCTTTTTGGATGGGGCGGTATTTCTTGAGGCGGGGCTTGGACTCATTCGGACCGGGTTTGGGCCAAGGCATAGCGGAGGATCGCTGATGGTCGGCTGGCGCGGCTAACCGCCCATCAACTCGGAAATATCGATCGCCTCAAAATTATCCCGTTTGTCTTGAACCTTGACCTCGCGATAGTCGCTTAAGTCGATAACCTCTTCGTTCTTTTCTTCCCACCCGCTCCCCGGCCAGCTGGACCGCTTTTCTTCTTCCACCGCCCATTTTTCATAATACCCCTCCGGGATCTCTTCCAGGAACCGGGATTCCTTGAGGATCACTTCTCCTTCGTAGCCGGAATAAACTAACGGGTAAGTCAGGTAGAGATTGTCCTTAGCCCTGGTCACCGCGACATAGAACAGGCGCCGCTCTTCTTCCATCTCTTCGTCTTTGTTAAACGAAAGGTACGAGGGGAAACGCCCATCAGCCAGCCAGACTACGAAAACCGTTTTCCATTCCAACCCTTTGGCTTGATGGACGGAAGAAAGAACGCACGCTTCCTTTTCTACCTCACCGCCGTCAACGATCGTCTCTGATTCGATCCCCGACACCAGCGCCAATGAACTTAATAGGTCCTCCAAAGATTTAAATTGGGTAGCATAGCTCCCCAACTGTTCCAGGTCTTCCAGCCTCTCGCGGAAATTAGCGTATTGTCCCTTAATGTACTCGGCATAATTAGAGCCGGCGATGATCTTGATCATTTCCGCGGGGGAGTCGATCTTGTCCTGCAGGTCGCGCAGGGTTTGCTGAAAGATCTTAAAGTCCCTTTGGGCCGCCGCCGGGACCAACCCGACCGACTGCTCGGCGGTGATCGCCGCCACCGCGTCAATCGTCTGGCTGATGTGCTGAAATACTTTTTCCGCGGTCCGGGGGCCAACCTTCGGCAGAAGCTTCAAGATCCTGGTCCAGGAGATTTCATCCTTGGGATTATGGAAGATCTTTAAAAATGCGAGGACGTCCTTGATATGGGCTTCTTCAAAAAAGCGGATCCCGGAGCGGACCTCGAACGGGATTCCCCGTTTGGTCAGCTCCATCTGGATCTCCATCGATTGGTAGTGCGATCTGTAGAGGACCGCCATTCCATTGAGCGAGTCCCCTTCGTCGCGGAGCTCCAGCATCCTTTGGGCGATAAAAGAAGCCTGAGAAAAAACATTAATTAATGGAACGACGGCCGGCTTCTCGCCGTTTGGCCGATTGGCCTTAAGCCGCTTGTCAAACTTTTCTTTCGCCAGGCTGATCGAGGCATTGGCGATCATCAGGATCTCGGGGGTTGAGCGGTGGTTGACTTCCAACATATGGACGACAGCGTCCGGATAGACCTTGGGAAAGTTAATGATATTCTTAAAATGGGCCCCCCGAAAGCTATAGATCGATTGGCTGTCATCACCCACCACCATTATATTGCGATGCTCCCTGGCAATAACATCCATGATCTTCGCCTGAAGGTGGTTGGTATCCTGGTATTCGTCTACCAGCAAATGAAGAAACTTGCCGGCGTATCTTTTGGCGACCTCATCGTGTTCGGCCAGCAATTTCCACCAATTGAAAAGCAGGTCGTCAAAGTCCATGAGGTTGCTTTTTCGTTTATGCTGGTTGTACATTTTATAAACCTGCTCGATCTCTTCGGTTTGCGGCTCAAACTGGGCATAGTTGCGCGCGATGACATCGGGGACCTGGCGGCCGGTATTGACGGCGAGGCCGAACAGTCCTGCCAGGCTGTCTCCCTTGGGAAAACGCTTCGCCTTGGTATCAATGCCGCAGTCGGCGACGCAGTTGTCGATCAGGTCTTTAGCGTCCGCTCGGTCCAGGATCGTAAAGTTTGATTCATAGCCGATCAGTTTGGCGTGGCGGCGCAAGATCATGTTCCCAACGTGATGAAATGTCCCGCCGCAAAGCTCCCTGATGTCCAGCTTTAAAAGCGACTCAACCCTGGAGACCATCTCCCGGGCCGCTTTGTTGGTAAAGGTGACCAGCATGATCCGATCGAGCGGCACCCCTGATTCCACCAGATAGGCGACACGGTAGGTGATGGTCCGGGTCTTCCCCGATCCAGCGCCGGCGATCACCAGCATCGGCCCGCCGGGGGCGGTGACGATCGGGAGCTGTTCTTCGGTCAGCTCCTTTTGGTAGTTGATCTGGTAGTTCCTGGCCGCGCCAAAATAATTCTTTAATACGTACTTATGTTCCATGGGAATCGGCATTATAACAAATTGGTTGAAATTTCCCAAATGGCTGACGGATAACCATCTGGAGGCAAATTATATGTCAATAGTTGTAGTTAAGCGGGTCACTGTTAACGGCTGTCAGGTCCGGGCCTTGCCAAGATCGATCGACTTTCGCAATAAAAATATGACCGGCGTCCGCTGTGAAACAAACAGAGGCGAGGTTAGCCTCCGTCTTAGGGATTTCGACGGTGTCCCCTTGGTGCCATCGCTTGACCCGGGGGCATTCAGCCAAACTTTTGTTTGCGGCCCTGTCCTGGAGAGGGCTGAAAAAGTGATCTCAAACGTGCCGGCAATCCGGTCGCGGCTTTTTCCAATGCCGTCCGCAAAGATTGATTTTGCCAATCTTCCATTCGGGCTCAACGCTTCCGACGTTATGTTTGTCGCTCAAATAAAAAAAGGCGGGGAGTGGCGCTCCGTCCCAATCAATTCCTCTCTTTTCCCTTTTCAGGACCTCTCATTGAGCCCGGCGGCGCAGGTCATTCATTACGGGCAAACCGGCTTTGAGGGCGGGAAGGCCTATCGCTCATCCAAGGGAAGGATCGTCTCCTTCCGTCTGGAAGAGAACGCCAAAAGACACGCCAGGACTTCCGCCAGGATCGCACTGACACCGATCCCGGCTGATTATTATCTGGAGGCGATTAAAGCGACTGTCTTGGCCAACAAACACCTACTCGCCCCTCCGGGATTGGGAGCGGCGCTGTATCTTAGGCCGACCCACTTTGGAAGCGGCCCGCAACTAGGGGTTGCCCCCGCTCCGGTCGAAACCTTCATGGTTTTTGTCAGCCCGGTCGGGCCGTATTTCAAGGGAGGTTTTACCGGGAAACCAATGCTCGTGGAAGAAAACTACCGGCGATCCGCCCCCGGCCTGATGGGAGACGTTAAGGTCGGCGGCAATTACGCCGGAAGCCTCCTCCCCGGCACACGGGCCAAAGCGAATGATTTTGCTGAAGTTATTTATCTTGACGCAATGACCGGCAAAAATGTTGAAGAAGTCGGGGCCGCCAACGCCTTTTTTGTCGTCAATGGGGTATTATACACGCCAAAACTGACCGGGACGATCCTCCCCGGCATTACCCGCGATAGCATTATCACCCTGGCCAGGGATATGGGAATTAAAGTGGTAGACGATCAGCCCTTGCCGCTTAAGTTCGCGCTTAAGGCGGATGAGGCATTTTGCACCGGCACCGCGGCCGTGGTCACCCCTGTCGGCTCAATTGCCAAAGGGGGGAAGAAAACAACTTTTAATAATGGAGAGGTTGGCCCGCTGACCCAAACCCTATACGAAACTCTGGTGGGAATTCAAGAAGAGAGGATCCCCGATCCTTATGGCTGGGTATACGTCATCGGCTAAAGCGTTCCACGTGGAACTATTAGGCTAGTCTATCTTGAGGTTGACGTCCAGGGCTTTGGCCGAATGAGTGAGGGCGCCAACGGAGATGTAATCAACGCCTGTTTTGGCGATCCCTCGAATATTCCGCAGACCTATGCCGCCCGATGCCTCGGTCTCGATCCGCGCCTGCTTACACAACGCCACCGATTTTTTCAACTCCGCCAGGCCCATGTTGTCCAACAATATCCTGTCGGCCCCGGCCTCTATGGCCCCCCTAACTTCCGTTAGCGACCCGGCCTCGACCTCGACCTTCCTTTTTCCATAAAATATCCTGGCGGCATCGACCGCTTTTTCAATGGTCTTGGCTATTTTCAGGTGATTGTCCTTGATCAAAATCGCGTCATACAGGCCAAAGCGGTGGTTTTCTCCCCCGCCAAGTTTAACCGCCTGCTTTTCCAGGGAACGCCATCCGGGGATCGTCTTTCTGGTGTCTAGCAGCCTTGCTTTTGTCCCCTTGATCCTGGCGCGATATTCGCCGGTTAGCGTCGCGATACCGGAAAGATGCTGAATAAAGTTTAAGGCGGCCCGCTCCCCGGTTAATATTCCCCTGGCCGGGCCTTTCAGCGTCGCGATCACCGCCCCCTTCTTGACTCTGGCTCCCTCCCTGACCCTGCTCGTCACCCTGATCCTTCTGTCTATTTGCCTGAATACTTCTCTGGCAATGTCGAGCCCGACAATTATCCCCTCTTCCTTGGCCGTCATTCTTGCCTCAACGTATTTTTCCTTTGGAACGGTCGCCTTTGTCGTAATGTCCCCTTCGCCAATATCTTCGATCAAGGCCATTTTAATTAGATGTTCGGTGCTTCTCTGTAATTTTTGCATTTGTTTACCTCAATAATACCCAGACAACATAATAATACATTAAGGGAGCGGTCAGGACAAAAGAATCGATCCGGTCGAGAACGCCACCGTGCCCCGG
Source organism: candidate division WOR-1 bacterium RIFOXYB2_FULL_45_9 (assembly GCA_001771575.1). Classification (GTDB taxonomy): domain Bacteria; phylum Margulisbacteria; class WOR-1; order O2-12-FULL-45-9; family XYB2-FULL-48-7; genus XYB2-FULL-45-9. The sequence goes on from MEUD01000001.1 coordinate 1,181,928, forward strand.
CACGACATTTGACGAGTCTTTTACCCCGGCGTCCCTCTTGATCAGCGACTCGATCAGGTCGGAGAACTGGCCGGTTATTCCGATCAGGGCGCCTAAGATCAAGGCATGCCAAAGGTCAAGCTGGGCGGTCCAGCTGAATATCCAGGCGGCAAGCAGGCAAACAATAAATCCCGAGATCGCCCCTTCCCATGTTTTTTTGGGAGAAATTGACGGGGCCAGGGGAGTATGGCCAAACGCCTTGCCGGCCAGATAAGCGGCAATATCCATCGCCCAGATCGTAAAGACCAGGAAAAACAAATAACCGCCGTGATCGGTCAAGCTTCGGATAAATATTAAATAACTAAAGAACCAGCCAATGTAGATCATTCCCAGAAGGGTCACCGCCACGTCAACGATCGTGTCTTTTTCTCTCTTCAGAAAGATACCGGAAACCAGCGCGATCGCCGCCGCGATTGTTAGGATCGCCGAATGAGCCGGCTCCCAACTCCTTTTCAAAGAATAGTATGAAAACATGATAAAGAACATGGTAATAATGTTCCCAACGTAATAAGCGGGGAAAAAACCTTTTTTCATCATCAAATTATAAAACTCATTGATCGAAAAAAGGGCTAAGACGAGGACCAGCAGTAAAAATGGCCAGCCGCCGTAATAAATACAGCCTAAAATTATCGGCATGCCGATCGCGATCGTTATCGCCCGAAGTTTCATAGTTTCCCGTATCGCCGCTCTCTTTGCTGATAGGCGGCGATCGCCTCTCTAAACTGCTCTCCGCGAAAATCGGGCCAGCAAACATCGGTTACGTAAATTTCCGAATAGGCTACCTGCCAAAGCAGGAAATTAGAAATTCTCATCTCGGAAGCGGTCCTGATCAAGAGGTCCGGATCAGGAATGTCCCTGGTATAAAGGCGGGCTTGAATATCCTGTTCCGTTATCTCGTCGGCTCCGTTTTTTCCCCGCTCCGCGATCAGCTCGTTAACCGCGTCAACGATCTCCGCCCTGCCGCCGTAATTAACCATGATGTTCAGGGTATTCCCCGCCCCATTGGCGGTCTTGTCCATCGCCTGTTTCATTTTTTTTCGCAATTCATCGGAGAAGCGATCCAGCCGGCCTAAAAAACGGAGCCTGACCCCATTTTTGACCAGCTCCGCCACTTCCCGGTCGATCGTCAGCGACAAGAGCTTCATTAGAAAATCGATCTCTTCTTTTGGCCGCCCCCAATTTTCGGTCGAAAAAGCGTAGACGGTCAAATACTTAACGCCCATCTCTCTGGACGCTTTTAAGACCTCGCGCAGAGACTTTGCCCCTTCGCGATGGCCGGCCGCTCTTGGGAGCCCCCGTTTTTTCGCCCAACGGCCGTTCCCATCCATAATTATCGCTACATGTTCCGGGATATTTTTAGCGTCTCTTGTCACGGCAGGCATTAAATTGAGAGGATTTCTTTTTCTTTGACGGCGGCCAGGTGGTCGGCTTCGGCGCAATATTTATCGGTCAATTCCTGGATCTTTTTGTCCCATAGCTTCTGCTCGTCTTCGGTGATGCTCTTGTCGGTTTTTTTGGCCTTGAGCTCTTCCATCCCATCGCGCCTAATATTGCGGATCACAACTTTAGCCTCCTCGGCTTCCTTCTTGATTATCTTGGTCAGGTCCTTGCGTCTTTGCTCTGAAAGCTCCGGCAGGACCAGGCGAATAACCGACCCTTCGGTCTTTGGGGTCAAACCCAGATCGGAGGCCTGGATCGCTTTTTCGATCCCGATGACGGCGGTCTTATCGTAGGCGGTAATTTGCAATAGGCGCGGCTCCGGAACGGAGACTGACGCGACCTGCTTGAGCGGCACGGCCGATCCGTAATAATCGACATGCAGATTGTCCAAAAGGGCCGGATTGGCCCGACCGGTCCTGATCCCGGAAAAATTCTTTTTTAACGCCTCGATCGACTTTTGCATCCCTAACTCGCTGTTTTTAATCGTCTCCATTGCTTCCCCCTTATTCCGCCTCAATTATCGTCCCGACCTTTTTCCCTAATGCTGCCGCCCTGATATTCCCGGGCTTAAGCAAATCGAGAACAAGGATCGGGATCTTATTGTCCATACAGAGCGAAACCGCGGTTGAATCAAGGACCCCCAGGCGCTTTTGAATGACTTCCATGTGGGTGATCCGGCTGAATTTTTTCGCGTCCTTGTGCTTCATCGGGTCCTTATCGTAAACGCCGTCAACCTTAGTCGCTTTGATAATTACGTCGACATCAAGCTCGGCGGCCCTCAAGGCGGCAGTGGTATCGGTCGAAAAATATGGGTTACCGGTCCCTGCCGCCAACACGACTACGCGTCCTTTTTCCATATGGCGGATCGCCCGGCGCCGGATGAACGGTTCGGCGACCGAACGCATATCGATCGCGGTTTGCACCCGGCAATTAACGCCTTGTTTTTCCAGCGCGTCCTGGATCGCCAATGAGTTAATGACCGTTGCCAGCATCCCCATGTAATCTCCGGTCGCCCGGTCTATCCCGTTGACCGCTCCGGCCACCCCACGAAAAATATTTCCCCCGCCAACCACAACTGCTACCCCAACCCCGGAATCCTTTGCTAGTTTTATTTCCCTGGCAACGGTATGCAGGACTTTAAGGTCGATGCTCCCTTTTTGCTCCCCGCCCAGGATTTCGCCGGAAAGTTTGAGGAGGACCTTTTTATAAGTTGGCCTTGTCATGTCGTGAGGATTATACTATAATTCCCCAGTCATGGCAATGTACTTCCCATATTTTGAATTGGCCGCATCCCTGTTTATCTTGCTGTTGGCCTTTGAGATCTGGACCCGGCATTACGAGAATCAGCTCGCTCGTTTTTTTAGTTTTTTCGCCTTGGCCGCTTTTCTTTGCGCTATTTTAACCTATTCCTACCGGATCGCCTTCACGCTTGACATCGCTAGAGACATCAATCGGATCAGCGCTCTGCTTTGGGTCTTTATCTTTCCAATCTTTACGCATTTTGCTATTTTGTTCGCGAAAAAGGACAGTTTATTTAAAAACCCTTACAATTATCTGTGGCTCTATCTTCCCCCATCCATTATAGGGCTCTTCTTCTTGTTCACCGATTTGATGTACCAGCGTTACGAGATCCAAAATATTGGGATCGTCAGCCAGCCATCCGGTCTATATTGGCTCTTCATTCTTGAGGCGTTGGTTTATTTTTCTTTGGGAGTGGGCCTTCTTTATTGGTATTCACGTGTCGCGCCGCAAAAAACCGAAAAAGACCAAGCCTACTTGATCGCCTTTGGCGCGACCCTCTCTTTTCTGGTCGGACTGGTCACTGATTTTGTTTCCCCTCTTCTCCTTGGTTACCGTTTTTTCCCTCCAACCCTGATCTTTGATCTCGCGGTTATGAATTTCTTTATATTCATCGCGATGCGCTCCTATAGTCTTTTTGCCATCTCCCCTTCCCTGGCGGCCGACGACATTATCGAAACCATGCCCGACGCCCTGATCGTGACCGACCTGGACGGGTGCGTTATTTTCATGAACGAAGAAGCAAAAAAGATCCTGCATGCCTCCGGCATCAACGTCTGTCACGTAATTTCCACTCTCTTCAAAAAACCGGCCGATTACGAAAAGCTATATGACGAAGTCGTCCGCAAGAAACAGCTTATTGAGCGTTTTGAGGCCGAACTCAAAGATCCGCTGGGAGAGACACTTCCCTCGCTGATCAACGCCCGCCTTCTCCGGGTCAGGGGCTTTGGCGAAACGATTGGGATCGTTTTCGTGATCCGCGACATCCGGGGCTGATTTACCCCTCCATTTTTCCCTCTATTACTGATATAATTGTACGATGAGGCCAATAACTTATAATGTCATTGTTATCGGAGCCGGGCACGCCGGGATCGAAGCGGCCATGGCCTCTGCCAGGCTTGGTTGCAAAACCCTCCTTTTAACCATGAACATCGACACGATCGGCTTTATGTCGTGCAATCCGGCGATCGGCGGCCCGGCTAAATCCCAACTCGTCCGCGAAGTCGACGCGCTGGGGGGACTGATCGGGATCGCCGCCGACCTGACCTTTCTTCAAATGAAGACCCTTAATACCAACAAAGGCCCGGCAGTGCACGCCCTGCGAGCTCAATCCGACCGCCAGCAATACCACCAGGTCATGGAAAAGTTCCTTGAAGAACAGCCGAATTTAGACATCAAACAAGCGGAGGTAAAAGACGTATTAATTGCCCATGATCAAGTTGAAGGGGTCGCGACAGTTCTGGGAAATATTTATAGCGCCCCGAACGTGATCGTCACCACCGGGACCTTTCTAAAGGGGATAATTCACGTAGGAATGAACCACCAGGAGGCCGGCCGCATGGGTGAGGGCCCGGCTAATTTCCTTTCCAACTCATTGGCTAACGCCGGTCTATTGTTAGGCAGGCTTAAAACTGGGACCCCCGCACGCCTCAATCGCCGCTCGATCGATTTCTCAAAAATGTCGGTCCAACCGGGAGATGAGCCACCCCGGCAGTTTTCTTTTATTTGGGAATATAAACAATACAGCAAGGGACATGGAATGGAAAATCCTTCCCTCTCCCTGCCCCAAGTTCCTTGTCACCTCACCTGGACCAATGAAAAGACCCACGAGATAATTCGCGCTAATTTAGACCGCTCCCCCCTTTTCCAAAAGAAGATCAAGGGGGTTGGTCCTCGGTATTGCCCATCGATCGAAGACAAAGTTGTCCGCTTTCCGGAAAAGGATCGCCAGCAATGCTTTATTGAGCCGACCGGCCGCTCGACCCTGGAAATGTACGCGCAAGGGATGTCGACCTCTCTGCCGGAGGACGTCCAGCTGGCGATGCTTCGCACGATGCCTGGGCTGGAGAACGTGGAGATCATCAGGCCAGGATATGCCGTTGAATACGACTATGTCCTTCCTTCCCAGCTACGTTATACCCTGGAAACCAAGGCGATCTCCGGTCTTTTTTGCGCCGGTCAGATCAATGGGACCTCGGGTTACGAAGAAGCAGCGGCCCAAGGCTTGATCGCCGGAACGAATGCCGCCCTTAAACACCAGAATAAGGCCCCCCTAATTCTCTCCAGAGGAGACAGCTATATCGGCACCCTGATCGACGACTTGATCACCAAAGAAATATCCGAACCATACCGAATGCTCACCTCCCGTTCCGAATATCGTTTACTGCTAAGACAGGATAACGCCGATCTCCGACTGACCGAGATTGGGCATCGTACGGGTTTGATCTCGGAAGCGCGCTTCCAGGCGTTTCAAATCAAGAAAACCGCTCTGGCCGCCGGCCAGCCAATCTCTCCTGAAGTCGCCGAGCAAGTCGATATTTCCAGAAAGTACGAAGGATACATTGTCCGCCAACTCGAGCAGATCGAACGCTTTAAGCGCCTGGAATCAAGGCCCCTCCCCTCTTCCTTTGACTATGCCGCCCTTAAGGGGCTTTCCACCGAGGCCCGGCAAAAACTAACCCGGCTCCAGCCGACCTCCGTTGGTCAGGCTTCGCGGATCGCCGGGGTCTCTCCGGCCGATATCGCCGTCCTTTTGGTCTGGCTTCAAGCCTGCGGTAGACAAAGCCATTCCTCCATGATAAAATTGGCCGCTGAATAGAGGAGGTGAGATCGTGAAAAAGCTAATATTAATCGCCCTAGCGGCAGTTTTCCTGGCCGGCGTCTCGCATGCCGCCATGGATACCATCGGCTACATTGACGTCCAAAAGGTGTTCAAAGAATACAAGGAAACCGATAAAGCCCAAAAAGAACTGTCGAAAGACGAAGAATCCTTCAAAAAAGAATTTGAAGACAGCCAAAAAAAGCTTGCGGACGCCGAAAAGAACGGCAAAAAGCCGGAAGAGCTCGAAAAAATGAAAAAGGAGCTCGAAGAAAAGCTGGCCCCGAAACGGGATTCCCTGATCAAGAAAAACCAGGAAATGACCGGGAAGATCCAGGCCGCAATTCTTGAGGCCGTTAAAAAAGTCTCGAAAAAGGTCGGAGTTGATGTCGTCCTTGACAAGCAGGTCTTGATCGTCGGAGGAATGGACCTTACCGACATGGTCATTACCGAGCTAAATAAGAAGAAGTGAAACTAGCGGAGCTCGCCGGGATCGTTTCCGGCCAGGTCAGCGGCAGCGCTGATCTTACCGTCAATAAGGTTTCAACGATCGAAGAAGCCGGGGTTGGGGATCTTGTCTTTGTCCTTGAAGATAAAAACCTCATCCCGGCTTTTTCTTCCGCCGCTTCCGCCATCGCGGCCGCCAAGTTGCCGGACGATCTTCGGGGAAAGAGCGCTATTCTGGTCCAAAACCCTCGCCTCGCGCTCGCGAAAGCCCTGGCGGTTTTCTCGCCAAAAAAGCCCGTCTCCTTTATTTCTGACCATTCAATCATCTCCCCCAGCGCCAAGCTTGGGAAAAATCCGACCATCCATCCTTTCGTCACCATTGGCGAAAACTGTGAAATTGGCGACAACGTCACGATCTTCCCCAATGTCACGATCTACGACCGGGTCAAGATCGGAAGTAACGTGGTCATCCACGCCGGCGCCAGGATCGGGGTCGACGGCTTTGGTTTTGCCTGGGAAAACGACCAGCACGTCAAGATCCCCCAGATCGGAGAGGTGGCCATCGAGGACAACGTCGAGATCTACGCCAACGTCTGCGTCGCTCGCGGCACGCTGGGTACGACCCGGATCGGCAAAGGGACCAAGATCGACAACCTGACCCATATCGCGCATAACTGCGACATTGGCGAGAATTGCGCCATTACCGCCCTGGTCGGGTTTGCCGGCTCGGTCACTTTTGGCAAGCATGTGCAGGTCGGCGGCATGGCCGGGTTTAACGGACATATCACCGTCGGCGACAACGCCGTCGTTATGGCCAAAGCCGGGGTAACCAAAGACATTCCCGCCGATTCGGTTGTTTCCGGCTTCCCCGCCGAGGACCATCGCGAGCAATTGAAACAGCAGGCGGCACTAAAGAAACTGCTTAAAAAAACCGGCTAGCCTCGCATGAACATCGCTTTTTTTATGGACTCATATAAGCCCTATATTTCCGGGGTGACCAACTCGGCCGAGATCCTGGCCAAAAACCTCCGCCGCCTTGGGCACCGGATTTATATCTTTGCCCCAGCTTACCCCGGGCACGTTGAGACCGACCCTGATATAATTCGCTTTCCTTCCATCGCCGGGGGGTACCCGAAATTCCGCCTCGCTATCCCGGTCATCCGGGAAATGCCGAGCGTCGACCTGATCCACGCGCATTCTCCGTTCCAATCGGGCTTGCTGGCCCGTTTTATCGCCCGGCAAAAAAAGGTCCCTTTGGTCTATTCCTTTCACACCTTCTTTACCCGCTATGCCCACTACGCCCGCTTCGTCCCGAAAGCGGCGGCCAAGCTGGGGATCGCGACCTACCTCAGGCAATACGCCAACGGGGCGGACCTGGTCATTGCTCCGTCCGAAATGGCCAGGCGCTATCTTCGACGTCTTACGGTAACCCGGCCGATCGAAATTGTCCCGTCCGGCGTTGAGACCGACTTGCTCCCGGAGTCGCTGGAAAAGACAAAAGAAGCGCTTCGGTCGAAATATAAAATTCCCCGCGACACGGTCGTGTTATTGTACGCGGGGCGCGTTTCAAAAGAAAAAAACATCCCCTTTCTCTTTAAATCATTTGAGCGCTTAAACCGCCGGGACGTCTACCTGATTATTGTCGGCAGTGGACCGCTAGACGCGGAGCTTGCCCGGCGTTCTCGCCGTCAAAAGAACATTATTTTTATTACCGATGTTTCATACCCGGGCATTCTGTCCCTCTACTCCATCGGCGATATCTTTTTATTTTCATCAATGACCGAGACCCAGGGAATGGTGATCGCCGAGGCCAAGGCCTCCGGCTTGCCGGTCGTCGCCCTTTTTGCCGGAGCGCTGACCGGCTCGGTCCGCTCCGGGATTGACGGCTATCTGGTCCCCCGCTCGCTCGCGGGCTTTACGGAACACGTTAGCCGTTTGATCGACGACCCCGCTCTCCGCCAAAAAATGTCCCGGGCCGCTCGAGCAGACGCGCTGGACCGGTTCGCCGCCCCGGCGGTTGCAAAAACCATTGAGACTCTTTATAATTCCATGGTCAAACGCTCTGGCGGTATTTAAGGAGGAGAGCAATGAAGAAGTTAACCGTCTCTCTCGCGGCCCTCTTGTTGTTTTGCGGCGGGTTAGCCCACGCCTTCCCCAGCGTTTTCCCGACTTCTACCTTTAACGGACCTTCCGGCCTGGTCAGGCTCCCGTCCGCCGACGTCGTTCCTTATAAAAATTATAATTTTGGGATGAGCTACGGCTCAACCACCACTTCGCTCGCCTCCAGCACCGCCGATTCCGTCCTTTATTACTATATGAACATGGGGTCGTTCCATGGCCTGGAGATCGGGGTGGTCGGCGGGAACGACAAAACAACCAACAAATTGCGGGAAGGGGTCTTTGTCAACATGAAGCTCTCACTTTCCGCCGATGAAGACTCCTACCCGCTCAAGGTCGCGCTCGGGGTTGAGAACCTTTTTTCCTACACCCAGACCGACGTCTATATGGTCGCGACCAAATATTTCAAGCAGGGACCAAAGATGACCTTTGGCTTTATGGCGGATTTTCCCAACTACAAGTTTAGGCCCTTCGGCGTGCTGGGCGCGGAATTCCCAACCGCGGACACCTTTATTCTGGTCGGGGATTTTATGCTGGGGGAAAATCTTTCCCAACTCAACGCCGGGGCCAGGATCTATTTTTCCCCTATATTCTGCCTGAACGTCAGCGGGCTCAACGTCCTTGACTCCAACACCGCGAAAGACCAGCGCTCCGTCTTGATCGGTTTTAGCTGGGCCAATCCGATCTAATGGGGTTGATCCGCGAAACGGTTAACCAGTTAAAGGATTACGTCCCGGGGAAAACGCCAAGCGACCCGAAAGCGATCAAGCTCTCCTCCAATGAAAATCCGTTCGGCCCTTCGCCCAAAGCGATCGACGCCTTAAAAAAAGCGGCCGGTCACTCCCAGGTTTATCCGGACCAACGATCGCTTTCGTTGCGGGAAGCTTTGGGCCGGTCCTTTGGCCTGCCAGACGACTCGGTCATCGTCGGCAACGGCTCCGACGAGATCATGCTCATGATCGCGACCGCCTTTCTTTCCGCTGGAGAGGAGGCGCTCATCAGCCGAAACAGCTTCAGCCTCTACGAATTTATCACCCGCCTGCTCGATGGGCGGCCGGTTTTTGTCCCGCTAAATAATAATCACCAGGACCTCGGGGCGATCGCGGCGGCAATTACCACGAAAACCAAGCTGATCTTTTTGACTAACCCCCACAACCCGACCGGAACGTACCTCCCGGCGACCGAGCTGGACGCCTTTCTTGCCAATGTGCCGCAGGAGGTGTTGGTGGTGATCGATGAGGCGTACGCCGAGTTCGCGACGGCAGCTGATTTTCCCAAATCGGTGGAATTCATCAGGCGACAGCCAAACGTCATCGTTCTTAGAACGTTCTCAAAGTATTACGGACTGGCCGGCCTGCGAATCGGCTACGGCCTAGCGCGGCCGGAATTGATCGCTCCGCTTTTCAAGATAAAGCTTCCTTTTAACGTCAATCACCCCGCGCAGGCGGCCGCCGAAGCGGCGCTGGCTGACAAGCGCTTTTTAGAAAAAACTTTGAGGAACAATCTCGACGGAAAAAAACAACTATATTCCGCCCTTGATTCTCTCGGCCTGAAATATACGAAGAGTGAGGCAAATTTTGTTTTCGTCGATCTAAAAAAACCGGCGGCCCATTTTTGCGAAGAAATGATGAGGCGAGGGGTAAGTGTTCGTCCGCTGACTTCGTTCGGTTTTCCGGAAGCGATCAGGGTGTCGATCGGGACAAAAGAACAAAACGCCCGCTTCATCTCCCAGCTAAAAACCGTTCTTTAGGCCGCTTTCTCCAGTTGATAAAGAATGCCGTGGGTCGTCCCCAGATCGATCCGAGAGATCTTTTCCTGCCGGGCCAGCCTGGCGGTCGCTCGCGTAAGCTTATCGCCGTTAATTCTTCCCGGATAATATCCTTCCATTAAACCCAAAAACATCCGGAGAAACAAAGCCTTCCCCAATACGCCGGCGATCGATTTTTCCAGCCGGTCGACTCCGCCAAGAAAACGCTGAAAATCGCATAGCCGCGAATAGTAGGGCAAAGGAACGACGCCGGACTCAAAAAGGGCCCTTTCCCGATCGCTCTGGAGAGCGCCTGGCTCGTCATTAACCCGCCGCCAGAAAAGCGTTTCGGCTTCTTCAAATGTCCTCATCCCTTCGGTGTCGATGAGGTTGCCGTGAATTTCCACGTTGGCGGAATGTAGTGAAGAGTACCAGATCGGCTTGCGAATGTTTGTTCCGCCAACTATTCCTTCCCTTAAAGGATTATGGAGGGTATATCCCGCATCGTGTAATTTTCTAAGCTGTCTCCCCAGCCGCTCTCCGCTTTCGAATAAAAAGCGCTCAATCGATATCCCCTCAAGCTCGGCCAAAAACCTGGTCACTTCGACTGGAGAATCAATTCTTAGCCAGGGGAAATACCGGGCGTTTGACGTCTCGGCGCGATAAAGCTGTCCGTACCCTTCATAGACGGGGAAAAGATCGGCCAAATTGGTCGCGCCGCTTTCTATGGCTCCGATCATCCGCAGTCCCTCCGCTTCTTTCCGGGCGGCGGCATAAGAAAGGAGCCCTTCGGGATCGCCGGAATTTGGGTTCCTCTTGTCCTGGTTGAATTGCGGGGGCGTTTTTCCTTTAAACTCTATGACCTTCCCGTCGGCGGCGATGATCCACATTGCCCGTCGACTGTGGCTCTGGATCGCCATTTTAGGAAAGTAGCTCAACCTCTCTTCCCTGGTCAGCAGTTCCTCCATCTTCTCGCTGGTCAACAGGATCTTTTTGGCTGGATTGTATAATGCGATACCGTAGCCGGCGGTCCGGCCAATAATCCCCTCCCGAAACGTTTCGGCCCTATTTAACTGGGAGGCCGTTATCCAGGGAAATAGTTGACGGAGATGGTGGCGGTATACGCCTCTTTCAACCTTTGCTTTTAAAGTTCCCGTCGTGTTCATCGTATATATATCGTCATTTTCTTAACATAATTTCAAAATAGGTATATAATCAATAAATGCTAAAAAGAACCGTTTTGTATGAAAAACATCTTGCCTTAGGGGCAAAAATGGTCCCGTTTGGCGGCTGGGAAATGCCGGTCTCCTATCAGGGGATAATCAACGAGCACAAGGCGGTCAGGGAACGGGCCGGGCTTTTTGATATCGGCCATATGGGGCTCCTGCGGATCGGCGGAAAGGAGCTTCCCTTTTTGCAATCGCTCACCACCAACGACGCCTCTCTTTTGGCGGTCGGGCGCTGTCAATATTCCATCCTTTGCAATGAACGGGGCGGGACGGTCGACGACATCCTGCTCTATCGTTTTGCCGATCACTATTTAATAGTTTGTAACGCCAGCAACACCGACAAGGTCGTCGCCTGGCTAACGCAACATTCGTCCGGCAAGGTAGAAATAGCTCCGCTGATCAATCTCTGCGCGATTTCTCTTCAAGGCCCTCTCGCTCTGCCGCTAGCCGAAAAAGGACTGGGGTTTTCGCTTTCATCACTTAAAAGGAACCACACCGTCTCCGCCGCGCCATTGATCGTCTCCAGGACCGGCTATACCGGCGAGGACGGGATCGAGCTGGTTTTGCCTAAAGAGCTTTGCCTGGATTATTGGGAAAAGTTTCTCGCTCTTGGTGCTGTTCCGTGCGGCCTTGGCGCGCGCGACACCCTTAGGCTTGAGGCCGGGCTCCCGCTTTATGGCCACGAATATGATGATGAAACCTCCCCTTTGGAGGCCGGTTACGCCTGGGCGGTAAAATTAAACAAAGGGCCCTTTATCGGCAAAGAGAGCCTGGCGCGTCGATCGGCCGCCTTGCCAAAAAGGCTTTTCGGCCTAAATGTCGAAGGCCGATCGATTCCCCGGCAGGGGAATCAGCTTTTTGACGAGGAGGGAAAAGAGGTCGGGACGGTGACCAGCGGGACTTTCTCCCCCACTTTTTCACGGCCGATCGCTCTGGCCTACATTAACGATCCGGCCATCGCCATCGGATCAAGGATCTTTGTCAACATTCGCGGCGTCAAACAGGCAGCGGCAATTGTTGACAAAACGTTTTATAAGAGAGTAAAATAACTTAATGGATCCCAAAAAGTTTTATTATTATTCGATCGCCTTTGTTTCCCTTTTTATTCTGCTCTGGGGAGCCGCCGACCTTGCGAACACGTTAATCGGCTCCTTTTACCGCGCTCCGATGCCGTCGGCTGAACAAGGGATGGCGCCGGACGGCATGATGAGCGAACAAAACCTTGATGTCTACTACCAAAGAAAAATGCTCCTTGATCGATATTCCGACAGCCTGATCAGGCTCATTGTCGGTGGGGTGGTTTTTCTTTATGCCAAAAAACAAGCAGATGAACTGGAGAAGAGCTAATGAATTACCCGGAAAACCTCAAATACACCAAGGAACACGAATGGGCCAAGGCGGATGGGCCGGCAGTCTTGGTTGGGATCACCGATTTTGCCCAGGACTCACTGGGAGACGTTGTTTACGTTGAATTGCCGCCGGTCGGCAAGGAGCTTTTGGCCGGGAAGGAATTTGGCGTCGTTGAGTCGGTCAAATCAGTTTCCAGCCTTTTTGCCCCAATCAACGGTACGGTTGTTGAGGCAAATTCCGCGCTTGAAGGGAACCCGGCCCTCATCAATACGTCCCCTTACGCCGAAGGTTGGATCGTTAAAGTTAAGCCGGCCAATCCAGCCGATCTTAACGGATTGCTTTCCGCCACTGAATACCAAAAAACATTGTCGTGAGCGATCTTTTTGCCGGGATCCCCTCTTCGGTCAGGTTGACCGCTCCTCTTGAGCTCTCCCCCCCACTTAGCGAGCCGGAGCTTTTGAGTGAATTTCGTCGTCTAGCAGAACTCAATGACTCCCCATCTTTCCTTGGGGGAGGAAGCTACGAGCGCTTTATTCCAACAGCAGTCAAACACCTGATCGGGCGAGCTGAATTCTATACTGCATATACCCCTTATCAGGCCGAAGCAAGCCAGGGAACGCTCCAGGCCATATACGAATACCAGTCGCTGGTCTGCGCCCTAACCGTCATGGAGGTCGCCAACGCTTCTCTGTATGACGGAGCAACCGCCCTGGCGGAGGCGGCTTTTATGGCGGTCCGACTGACCGGCCGCAAAGAAGTAGTTGTCTCTGGGGCGGTCAATCCTTTTTATCGCGATGTTCTTCGCACTTACTGTCGGGCCGCCGACCTTACTCTGCGCGAGATCCCTTATGAGCCCTCGACCGGCCGGACCGGAGCGGTTGATCGGCTGGGCAATAGCGCCTGTTTTATCATCCAACAGCCAAACTTTTTTGGCTCCCTGGAAACGGTCGCCGGGTTGGCCGAAAAAATCCACGCCGCCGGCGCGCTTTTTATTGTTTCCGCCGATCCTCTCACGCTTGGACTGCTCAAGGGTCCGGGGGAGTACGGGGCGGATATCGTGGTTGCCGAAGGTCAGGGGCTGGGAAATCCCCGATATTTCGGCGGTCCCGGCCTGGGTATTTTTGCGACAAAAAAATCGTTCGTCAGGCAAATGCCCGGCCGTGTCGTCGGCGCGACGACCGACCTTGATGGAAAACGAGGCTTTGTTTTGACCCTTTCAACCCGCGAACAGCACATCCGCAGAGAAAGAGCGACCTCAAATATTTGCAGTAACGAGGCGCTCTGCGCGCTAGCCGCGGCGATCCATCTTTCTCTTTTAGGTAAAAATGGCCTGAAAAAAGCGGCCGGCCTTGCCCTGCAAAAGGCCGCCTATTTAAAACGCTCGATCCCTCCTTGGCGTCTCCTTTTTCCCGATACTCCCGTTTTCAACGAGTTGGCAATCAAGACCGATCGTCCGATCGGCCTTTCGCTTTCCCCTCACTATCCCGAGCTTGGCGAAGCAAGGCTGGTCTCCGTTTCCGAGCTTACTTCACTAGATGAGCTCGGCAAGTTAATCAGTGAACTTTCATAAATAAACAGGGAATGCTATAATTCGCGAAAATATCTGGAGGTCTTTATGAAAAAAACACAATTATTATTCATGCTTGTCGGCGTGCTCGTTTTTGTCGTGATCGTTATACTTTTATTTTCCATGGGGAATACTGGTAAAAACCCGGAAATTCAGCTGGCTAAGCCGCATTCCATCGGGGAGCTCACCCCCTCGAAAGAAGCCGAAGCCGCGGGTAAGTTGCCTCGGGTAATAACCTTGTACCAAAAAGGGGAAGGCGAATCAGACCTGGCGGCGTTTGTTTCGCGCGAACTGGCCAAAGAAGGCAAACTGCTCGCCAGCTTTCGATCGATCAACGTAACGGAAGACCCGCAGGCGGCGGTTTACTATGGAGTGACCGAACACCCGACCATTGTTTTCATCCGGCCCAATGGCCGAATCTATCTAAAGCACGAGGGTTATCTCGACAAAGCCAAGATCAAAGCGCTAACTATGCAAGCGGCCGAAAAATAGTTATTTTCGTTTCCGCTTGATCGGGAGCTTCTCTCTCTCTTCCTTGATCTTCTGGCGGATCTCTTCCTTTCGCTTCTCTTCGTCCTGGGCCGCCTTTTCGATCACTTCGCCGGCTTCTTCGTCGCTGATCACCCTGGCCAGATCGACGACATAGTCTCCTTCGTCGACCCGCTGGATGCGAACCCCTTTCGCGTAGCGTCCCTGGGTCGATATCCCCGCGGCTTTTTGGCGGCTCATCGTCCCTTTCGCCGTCACGAACAACAGCTCGTCTTTGTGGTGAATGATCTTCATTTGGGACACTTCGTCCCCGTCGCGCAATTTAATGGCAATGTGCCCTTTGCCGCCGCGGTTCTGTGGAGAAAACTCGTCAAGGCTCATCCGTTTGCCGTATCCGGCCTTTGAGATCGCCAGCAGGTCTCCTCCGTCGGTAATTATATCCATGGAAACAACATAGTCCTTACCGCTTATTCTGATCCCGCGGACGCCGGAGGCGGCGCGGCCCATCGGCCGCAGGTCCTTTTGTCCAAACCGGATCATTATTCCAGCCGCCGTCCCAAGAATGATCTCTTGCTTAACGTCCCCTTTTTTAACCCAGCCAAGCTCGTCGTCCGGCCGCAGTTTGATGGCGATAATGCCGCTTCTTCTGACGTTGGCAAAATCGGCCAGGCAGACTTTTTTGATCATCCCTTTTTTCGTCGACATAATAAGGAACGCTTCGTTTTCTTCTTCTTCAAACGATTCAACCTGGACGGTCGCCGTGACCTGCTCCCCGGGGCCGACCTGAAGAACATTCGCGATCGCCTGTCCTTTGCCGGCGCGGCTCGCTTCAGGGAGATCATAAACCTTCAGCTTAAAAACCCTCCCCTTGTTAGTGAAGAAGAGGACAAAGGCATGGGTCGAAGCGGTAAAGACATTCTCGATCTCGTCCTCTTCCCGGGTGTTCATGCCGGAAACTCCCCTTCCGCCGCGCAATTGCGCTTTAAAGGCGGTAACCGGGACCCTTTTCACATAGCCATCGCGGGTCATCAACACAACCACTTCCATTTCCGGGATCAGCTGTTCAATGTCAACGTCCTCAACCGCGCTGGTGATTTCGGTCCGGCGCTTATCGCCAAACTTCTCTTTGACCTGCAGGAGCTCTTTTTTCACCAGGCCAAGCAGTTTGTTCCGGCTGGCCAGGATCTCCTTCAACTCGCCGATCAGTTTCTTGAGTGCCTTCAATTCTTCCTCGATCTTCAATCTTTCCAGTTGGGTCAAGCGCTGCAACCGCAGGTCCAAGATCGCCTGGGCCTGGATCTTGGAAAGTTTGAACTTTTCCATTAAGGCGTTGCGGGCGTCTTCCGGGCTCTTCGCTTTCTTGATCAGAGCAACCACCGCATCGATGTTTGAGACCGCGATCATCAAGCCTTCTAAAATATGGGCCTGTTCTTCCGCCCGCCGCAGTTCATATTTCGTCCGCTTGGTCACCACTTCTTCTCTGTGCGTCAGGTAGTGCTGCATCATTTCCTTCAGGTTCAAGGTCTTCGGCGCCCCGTGGACCAAGGCGACCAGGTTTATCCCGAAGGTCGTTTGCATATTGGTATGTTTGAATAGTTGGTTTAAGACAACATCGCGGGAAGCGTCACGTTTCAGTTCAATATAAATCCTCATTCCGTCCCGGTCCGATTCGTCACGCAGGTCGGAAATCCCGGTAATCCTCTTATCCTTGACCTGCTCGGCGATCTGTTCGATCATTTCCGCTTTGTTGACCTGGTAAGGAATCTCGGTGACGATGATCGCTTCCTTGCCGGCCTTAACTCTTTCGACGTCAAACTTCGCCCGCAGGGTCAAATGCCCCCTGCCGGTCAAAAATCCGTCTTTAATCCCCTGTTTGCCACAGATCTGACCGCCGGTCGGGAAGTCCGGTCCTTTGATGATCTTCATTAGTTCTTCGATCGGCGTCTCCGGCTCGTCGATCAAAGCCGACATGCCGTCGATCACCTCCGATAAGTTATGCGGCGGAATATTTGTCGCCATACCGACCGCGATCCCGGAAGAACCATTAATCAGGAGATTGGGGATCCGGGAAGGCAGGACCAGGGGTTCCTGCAGGGATTCGTCGAAGTTTGGCCCAAAATCGACCGTTTCCTTATCGATGTCGGCCAGCATCTCGACCGCCATATGGGAGAGTTTGGCTTCAGTATAGCGCATCGCGGCGGGTGAATCGCCGTCGACACTGCCGAAGTTTCCCTGCCCGTCAACCAATGGATAGCGGAGCGAGAAATCCTGCGCCATGCGGACCATTGAATCATAGACTGCGGTATCGCCGTGCGGATGGTATTTACCTAAAACTTCACCGACAACCCTGGCCGATTTCTTGTACGGCTTGCCGGGCTGGAGCCCCAGTTCGTCCATCGCGAACAAAATGCGGCGGTGGACCGGTTTTAAGCCGTCGCGGACATCGGGGAGCGCCCGGCCAACGATGACCGACATCGCGTAATCGATGTAGGAGCTTTTCATTTCGTGTTCGATCGTCGTCTGCAATATCTTGGGGGTAAACAGTTTTTCTTGTTCTTCTTTTTTTGCCATCATACGTCCAACCTTTTCACTAGCTTGGCGTTCTTCTCAATAAACTCACGGCGCGGTTCGACTTCGCTCCCCATGAGCACCTTAAATATTTCATCGGCCACTTCGGCCTCCTCCATCGTCACCTGCAGCATCGTCCTGGTCTCCGGGTTTAAGGTCGTGTCCCAAAGCTGTTCCGGGTTCATTTCGCCCAAGCCTTTATACCGCTGAAGGGTCACCCCATCCTTGCCCAGCTCTTTTAGCTTGGTCTCCAGCTCTTTTTCGGAAAAAAGCCAGTACTGGCTTTTCCCTTTTTTAAGAAGATACAACGGCGGCTGGGCAATATATAAACAGCCGTATTCGATAATCTCTTTAGCGTAACGGAAGAAAAAAGTCATGATTAAAGTGCGGATATGCGCCCCGTCAACGTCGGCATCGCAAAGGAGGATTATTTTATGATACCGCAATCGCTTCTTGAGCTCCTCCGTAGTGATCTCGTTTTCGCTTTCCGAGTTGCCGTCCCCTTTCAGCGCGGTAACCGCCCCCGGACCGATGGCGGTAATCAGCGTTCTGATCTCGTTGTTGGCCAATATTTTATCAAGCCTGGCCTTTTCAACGTTTAAAATCTTTCCCTTGAGCGGCAGGATCGCCTGAAAACGCCGGTCCCTCCCCTGCTTGGCGCTCCCGCCCGCACTGTCTCCCTCAACTATGAAGATCTCGCATTTTGCCGGGTCCGAATCGGAGCAATCGGCCAATTTCCCCGGGAGGGTCGCCGTGTCCAGCGCCGATTTTTTCCTTTCCAGTTCCTGGGCTTTTCTGGCCGCCGCCCTGACCCTCATGGCGACCAATGATTTTTCTATCATCGCCTTGGCGATCGCCGGATTTTTATCCAGATACAAACTAAGCCCGTCATTAACGATCGAGTCGACTATTCCTTTGACCTCGCTGTTCCCAAGCTTTGTTTTTGTTTGCCCTTCAAACTGCGGCGCGTGGATGCGCAGACTGATCACGGCGGTCAGCCCTTCCCTGACGTCCTCGCCGGAGAGTATTTCGTTCTCTTTTAAAATGTTGTTCTTTTTGGCGTAGTTGTTGATCGCTTTGGTCAGCGCCGATTTAAAGCCAACAACGTGTGTTCCCCCCTCCCTGGTCCGGATGCAGTTGACGTAGGAATAGATGTTCTCATCGTAATATTCCTTGCAGTGCTGCATTGATATTTCGACGAAAATTTTATCTTTATCCGCGGTGAAAAATAGCGGCGGCGCGTAAACCACTTCTTTTTTGTTGTTTAAGAAGGAAACAAACTCCACTATCCCCCCGTCGTACTTAAACGTTTCGTCGATGTTGTCCCTCTCGTCGATCAGTTGGATCTCGACCCCTTTGGTTAAAAAGGCGATCTCCTGCATCCGGTGTTTTATTGTATCGTAGTCGTAGACAACTTCTTCGAATATTTCTTTGTCCGGCTTAAAGGAAACGATAGTCCCGGTTTTCTCCTGTCCTTTGTCGGACGCGATCTTCTCTTTCCCCGGAGTTCCTACCTTGAATGTTTGGGTGTAGATTTTTTCATCCCGGTGGATCTCAACTTCCATCCATTCCGACAACGCGTTGACGACCGACACGCCAACGCCGTGCAATCCGCCGGAAACTTTATACGCGGTGTCCCCAAACTTTCCGCCCGCGTGCAGAGTAGTGAGCGCGACCTCTGCCGCCGGCCTCTTTGTGTCCGGATGGATGTCGAAGGGAATTCCTCTTCCATTGTCGGCAATGGTCACCGAATTGTCTTTGTGAATGGTCACCGTTACTTTGTCGCAATATCCCCCCATCGCCTCATCAATGCTATTGTCCACGACTTCATAGACAAGATGGTGCAACCCGGATTTACCGGTCGAGCCGATATACATTCCCGGGCGCATTCTAACCGCTTCAATCCCACCCAGGATTTTAATATTTGACGCGTCGTATTTCCCTTTATCCTTAACCATTGACTCCTCCTGACGATTTAAATCGAATATCGAGGATCGCTTCTTCCCCCGCGTATTCATTAAATTTTGAAACGATCTGCGATTTTAAAAATGAGAGCTCATAGGCCCAGGTCGATGTTGTCGTAGAAACATGCAACACGCGGTTTCGTATGCAAACCGGTTCAGTGTGTTTCCTCGCTCGTTCATCAATGATCTTTTCCCAGATCCCCAATAAGCTGCAGCTTTTAATTACCCAGGCAAAGTCGCCTTTTTGAAATATTTTCCCGACTTGTTCGGGCATTAAGCCGCCTCTTGGGTCCTTATAGGCATCACAATATATAGGTAATCGGTCTGATCTGCCGGCCTGATCACGCCCGGGCTTAATCCTTCCGAAAATTCGAGCATAACATTTTCCGACGCCAGCGACTCCAAGACATCAGAGATCAATCTGACGTTGAACGAAACCCTGACCTTCTCGCTTCCTTCTATCTCCGCCTCCAACCCTTCATCGAAGCTGCCGACATCTGGTGTATGGGCCGATAAGTGCAATTTACTCCCTTTAACCTCAAACATCGTTACGTTCGCCGATCCCGAAGCGATAACCGCTCCTCTTTCCGCGGCGCTCAAAAGCTCTTTTCGATTGATCTTTACTTTGGTTGAACACTTTTTAGGCACAACCTGCTTATAATCCGGGAATTTTCCCTGGATCACTCTTGAAACCAAATAGACATCGCCACAATTGAAACTTACCTGATCGTTAGACACGGTTATTTTTACCGTATCACAGTTCTTAAGGTCTAGAATCTTGATCAATTCGTTCATTGCTCTCGCAGGAACGATTATACTGACCCCCTCCGCCCCTCCAACGACTTTTTCTCCCCTTTTCGCCAATCTATAGCCATCGGTGGCGACCAGCCTCATATTCGAATTGTCCCCACTTATACCGCTTTTTCCAAATTCTACTAATATTCCGGTTAAAACATATTTATCTTCACTGCTCGATACCGAAAATATCGTATGTTTGATCATAGAGGCAAAAACTTTCGCGTCAACAGTAATGGTCTTTCCGTCTTTTACCTTTGGAAGTGATGGAAATTCATCCGCCGGCAAAGAGTGAAGATTAAAATGGGAGCTTTCGTAGCTTATTTTTACCGTTTTATTCTCCCCGACCTTAAAATTTATGCTTGTGTCGGGAAGTTTTGAGACTATTCCGCTTAGCGTCTTTGCCGGCAATAAAAATGAACCTTCCTTGGAAACGTTTGCCTTAACAAACAGCTCAATTCCCATTTCCAGGTTGTTTGCCGATAATTTTAATCCTGTTTTGCTCAATTCAAAAAGAATATTGCCGATAATTGGGAGCGTGCTTCTGGTGGCGACAATTTTTTCAACCGTTGATACCCCGCTTTGCAACTCTTTTTTTTCGCAACTGAATTCCATAACCTTCCTCCTCTTAACCTACTTGTCCAAGGGCCTTAGTATTATAGTATATTTAAGAATAGTAGTAAAAGAGTTTGTAGAAATGTTGAAAAATCAATTAAAAGCTTTCAATAAGCTAAAAGATATTCAACGATTTCAACAGCCCTAACAAACTTCTGTTAACAAGTATTTTTTAAAATACTTGTTAACAGACTTTTACACAGCCTTAGGTGTGAACTTTTTAATAGTATTTCTGATCTGTTTAACCGCGTCGCCGATCTCCACGTTCCCCTTAAGTTCGGCCTTAATTTTTGAAAAAGCGTGAAGAACGGTGGTATGATCGCGGCCGCCAAATCCCTCCCCTATTTTAGGCAGTGAGGCATTGGTCATT
Source organism: candidate division WOR-1 bacterium RIFOXYB2_FULL_45_9 (assembly GCA_001771575.1). Lineage (GTDB taxonomy): Bacteria > Margulisbacteria > WOR-1 > O2-12-FULL-45-9 > XYB2-FULL-48-7 > XYB2-FULL-45-9. The sequence continues at coordinate 1,202,783 of MEUD01000001.1, forward strand.
TCCCGGGAAACAAACATCGCGATCTGTCTGGCGGTAGCGATCTTTTTGGTCCTATCTTTAGCGTCAATATCTTCGGCCTTAATGCCAAAATATTCTGCGGTTATCTTTTTAATAAGATCGATCGAGATGTTTTGGTCTTCTTTTTGAGAATTGAGGATATCACGGAGGACCTGGTCGACAAGTGAGATGGATATCTCAATGTTGTTCAATGAAGCGTAAGCGACGATCCTGATTAAGGCCCCTTCAAGTTTTCGAATATTGGAAATGATCTTGCTGGCGATAAGAGAAAGGATATCATCAGAAATGTTAATGCCGCTTAACTCGGCTTTCTTTTTTAAGATCGCAACCCGGGTCTCAAAATCCGGGGCCTGAACGTCAGCGGTCAAACCCCATTCGAAGCGGGAACGGAGCCTTTCTTCAAGAGTTGGGATCTCTTTGGGCGGGCGGTCCGAGCTGACGACAATCTGCTTGTTCGCCTCATAAAGAGCGTTAAATGTATGGAAAAATTCTTCCTGGGTCCGCTCTTTACCGGCAATGAATTGAACGTCGTCCACCAGCAGGACGTCAATTGAGCGGTATTTGTTGCGAAACTGAACGGTTTTATCGTCACGGATGGAGTTGATCAGCTCATTGGTGAACATTTCCGAGGTGATATACAGCACCTTGGCTTTATGGTTGCGGGATTCAACGCGATGGCCGATCGCTTGCATCAAATGAGTCTTGCCTAACCCCACCCCACCGTAAAGGAAGTATGGATTATAAGCGGTAGCCGGACTTTCGGCCACCGCCAGAGCGGCGGCGTGGGCAAAACGATTTCCCTGTCCGATAACAAAGGTTTCAAATGTATAGCGCGGATTAAGGTAAGGATTGGCCGGCCGCGTCGGTTTTTTTGGCGCGGCCTCCACGCTTAAATGGGCTTCGATCAGCGGAGTGGTAAAAAGGTCCTCGCTGCCGACGACAAAGCTCACGCTTTTTATATTAGAACATACCGAGCGCGCTTCCTGTTCAAGCAAGGTAACGCAGTGTTTGGAAAGCCAATTTTTTATAACGTCTCCGGGAACGGCAATTTCCAGATTGCCGCGCTCAACGGAAACCGGCTTCGAAGAGGTAACCAATGTTTCGTAAATCGGTTTGTTTAAGCTCTTCTCCAGCGAAGCCAGGATTTGATTCCAGATAAGATTGATATCAAAATCAGCCATAAAAGGTAGTGTTTGAGTATAACAAGAAGATGGACAATATTCAAGGCTTATCGACGAAAAAAAGGTTGACATTAAAATCTAAAATCGAGTATAATTAAACCAGAGGGAAAATTATGACAAAAAGAGAATATCAACCGCACGTAAAAAGCAAAAAAACGACCCATGGATTTCGATCTAAAATGAAAACCAAGGGCGGCCGCCGGGTGATTGCCAACCGTCGGAAAAAAGGAAGAAAGCGGCTTGCTCCCTAAAAAGGCAAGACTTTCGAAAAACGTAAAACAAGTTCTCGAAAAACAAGATTTGCGCATACATACCCCACTATTCACACTTGTCGCAACGGAGAATTTCTTGGACTTAAATAGAGCAGCGGTAATCTGTTCAAGGAAAGTTGGCAATGCGGTAAAACGGAACAGGATACGACGAAAAATCGTCAGCACTTTAAATATATCAAGCAATAACGGCAAAAAATACGACATGGTGTTTATTGCCAGCCCAAACGAAGGCCCTTTTGAGAAATACAAGGAACTGGTTGCTGGCGTGATCATAAAATTGGGGAAATGAAAACGATCTTTCTTTTGATGTTAAGGATTTACGTTAGAGCAAAAGAGCTTTTCCCGAGAAATAGTTGTAGATATTACCCGAGCTGTTCAATATATATGGAACAAGCAGTGGTTAAACATGGATTATTTGCCGGTTTATGGCTCGGAATTAAGCGTATACTTAAATGCAATCAGCTTTTCCCTGGTGGCTATGATCCAGTTCCGTAAATGTTTCACGTGAAACATTTTATAATGCCTAAGAGGCAGAAGGAGATAAAATGGACTACTTAACCAACATAATGTTAGAAATAGTAAAGTTTTTTTACGCGATCGGGGGGCATAATTACGGACTTGCAATTATTTGGCTTACCATAGCCGTAAATATTGCATTATATCCATTAACGGTCTCCTCAATTCAACAGATGGCCGCAATGCAGAGAATACAGCCAATGATGCAAAAGATTCAAGATAAACACAAGGAAAACCCGCAACAACTGCAAAAAGAAATGATGGATTTATATAAAATTGAGAAGGTTAACCCGTTAGGCGGATGTCTTCCAATGATACTAAAAATCCCGGTTTTTTTGGCCCTGTTTTTTGCTCTGCAAAGCAAGGAGTTCCTGGCGCTGATAGGGGACAATAACGGGTTTTTGTGGATATCCAATATTGCAAAGCCTGACCCAACGTTTGTAATGGTGATATTAATTGCGGTTTCGACTTACTTAATGCAAAAATCAATGCCGAGCACAGCCGCAGGTAGTCAAATGCAGATAGTAACCTGGATGATGCCGATATTTATCGCTTTTATTAGTATTTCATTTTCGGCAGGACTCCAGATATACTGGGTTGTTTCGAACATGATTGGGTGGGCACAGCAGGTGTATATTGTAAATAGCATGAAAAGGACGAGATAGTAATATAGAAATATTGGAGGAAAAGCATGAAATCAGTAAAGATGAAAGGTAAAAATGTTGAAGAAGCCACAAAGGCGGCAGTTGCGGTCCTTGGGATTGACAGAGAGAAGGTTGAAATTAAGGTAATTACTGAAGGAAAGGCTGGAATGATGGGCTTGATCGGGGGGGAAGAGGCGGAGGTTGAGGCAATAGTCAAAGAGAGCGGGGCGGAAGAAGCAAAGCAAATCCTGCAAAACATTTTGGACAAAATGGGCTTTATGGCAATGACCGAAATATCGTCAGAAAATGGTGACAATGTGGTGATTTCGATAAAAGGGGAGGACATGGGGCGGATAATTGGGAAATCCGGGTCGATGTTGAAATCGCTCGAAACATTGATAAACGCGATGATCTGGAAATTTATGGGAAAAAGATATCATATTTCAATTGATGCCGGCGGCTATAAGGACAAAAGAGAGCAAGCGCTACAGAGATTGGCGGCTGATGTTGCGGATGAAGTGGCTAGGACCGGCGAAAGCAAGGCGATGCCCAGGCTGGAGCCAAGCGACAGACGCATTGTTCATTTGTTTTTACAAGAAGATGGCCGGGTTAAAACATTTAGCGAAGGCGAAGGAAAGGATAGAAAGCTGATCGTTGCCCCAAAAGAAGTGTAAATGTTTGCGGATACGATCGTCGCGGTTAGCACTGGTCCTGTAGCCGGACCAATAGCCCTTATACGAATAACGGGCCCAAATAGTCTTAAAATATTTTCGAAACTATTTTCCGCAAGGAAAAAGCTATCGCCACGCAATATTTACCACGGATGGATCACCAACCCAAAGAACAATGAGCCTGTCGATGAAATTCTTGCTTGGTGTTTTCTCCCCCCAAAATCATTTACCGGCGAAGAAATGGTTGAGATCAGCTGTCACGGAAGCCCTCAAATCGTTAAAGAGATAATAGAAATATTTATTGAGAACGGTGGAAGATTGGCCGGAAGGGGAGAGTTCACAAAAAGGGCGTTTATAAATGGTAAGTTGGACCTGACGCAGGCGGAGGCGATTATTGACCTGATTGAGGCGAAGACAGAAAAGAGCGCGTCATCAGCAAGAAGCCAGCTTATGGGAGAACTGAAGAGGTTGATCGAAGGGATAAGAGAAAAAGTAAAACAAATCCTGATGAAGATTGAGGCGACGCTTGATTTTCCAGACGATATTGAAGAAATAGTATCCCCGGAAGAAATCAAAAAAATCATTTCGGAAATTGATGACACAATAAAAACCTCAAAATACGGGAAATTGGTTAGAGAGGGGATAAGCCTTGCGATAATTGGTCGGCCAAATGTCGGCAAGTCTAGTCTTTTGAATTTATTGCTCAAGGACGAAAGGGCTATTGTGGCCGATATCCCGGGAACAACCAGAGATACGATCGAAGAGCAAATTAATGTGCGGGGCTACTTAATTAATCTTGTTGACACGGCCGGCCTTCATAATTTAGAGGTAGGCGCGGTTGAGAGCATGGGGATGAATAGAACCAGGGCCGCGGCAAGCGAGGCTGATATAATTCTTTTCGTCTGTGAGGCCACAGATCCGTTTAACAATGATGACAATCGAATCTTGTCCTCAATTGATGTAAAGAAGGCAATATATGTTGTTAACAAGACCGATCTACGGGGCTATCAGGCAAAAGAGGGAGAAGTCGGCCTCTCCATTGTTAATCGAATAGGCATCGTTGAATTGGAAGATCGAATTGTAGAGAAAATTGAGAATATTGTTGAGCCAAGGGAGTATGGCGGCATTAATGAAAGGCAAAAGGAGCGACTGATAGTCGCAGAAAACGCCCTCAAGAGAGGCGCTGCTGGCATTAACGCTAAGGCTACGCTTGAAATGATAGCAATTGACATTAAAGAAGGCTTTGATGCCCTTGGAGAGATAACGGGGCAAGAAGGAACAGAAGAAGTTATTGCCGGGATATTTGACAGATTTTGTGTAGGGAAGTAAGATAGCCAGAGATTGTTTCACGTGAAACAATGTGAAAAGCAAAAATATAAGAAAAAATGAGCCTGTGGATAAGGAGTGTGGATAAGTAATGGCAGAAATTATTAATGGAAAAGCGGTTGCGTTAAAAATAAAGGGAGAGGTTGCGGAACGGACAAAGGCTCTAATAAACGAAAAGAGAGTGTCGCCTAAGCTGGTGGTGGTTTTGGTGGGAGACGACCCAGCGTCAAAAACGTACGTTCGCAATAAAGAGCTTGGCTGTGCTGAGGTTGGAATCCTATCTAAAACAGTCCGGCTCCCTTCGAATACGACGGAAAAAGAGCTTATTGAGCAGATAAGGGCCCTAAATAACGCGCGAGATGTTCATGGGATTCTTCTTCAGTTACCCTTGCCTAAGGGAGTAAACGAGGTTAAGGTTCTTAACGAAATATTGCCAGAAAAGGATGTTGATGGCCTCCATCCTGTAAATATGGGTAAACTAATTAAGGGGGAGGCTGACGGCTTTACCCCCTGCACACCGCAAGGGATTATCGAACTTATCTTATCCACAGGCCAGGAAATAAGCGGTAAGGAAGCGGTTGTTATTGGCAGAAGCAATATTGTTGGCAAACCGATCGCTTTATTGCTTCTTCAGCATAACGCGACAGTTACCGTTTGTCATTCAAAGACGAAGGGACTGGAGACGGTTTCCAGAAGAGGGGAGATCCTGGTGGCCGCCATCGGCCGCGCGGAAGCAATTAAGGGGGAAATGGTTAAGGAAGGGGCCATAGTGATTGATGTTGGAATAAACAGGGTTAATGGCAAGCTAAAAGGGGATGTGGAGTACGATAGCGCGGCTGAAAGGGCTAGCTATATAACGCCAGTTCCAGGTGGGGTGGGGCCAATGACGATCGCAATGCTGTTACGGAACACGATCAAAGCGGCCGAACTATTGGCCTCGAAATAAGCGTAGGAGATCGCTAAGCGTAACCACGGCCATTAACAACAAAAGCAGGGTAAAGCCTATAGAATTGACCCGATATTCAAGCTGTTCATCCACGGGACGTTTTGTGACTAGTTCCCACAGATAAAATATGATCCTCCCTCCATCCAAGGCGGGAAGCGGAAGCAGGTTCAGCACCCCAACGTTAACGCTAATAAAAGCGGTGAAATAAACAAGTGAAGCCAGGCCGGATTGGGCGTATTTCCCGGTTATTTGGGCGATGCCAACCGGTCCGGCAAGATCGAAAAGTGAAACGCCTCCGGTAATAAGTTGCCAAACCACAAAGAGAACAGAAAAAACCATTAAATAAGTTTGTTGAAAGGCGAGAAAAATAGCGTTAAATGGGCTGACCTTTTCAAATAATGGTTTAGGCGAAAAACCGAGCAAGGAAACTTTTAGGCGGGGGTTGTTCTTGGGGGTGGCGGTCAAGAGCAACTTTTCTTTCCCTCGTTGAACGGAAAGCTTGAGAGGCTTTTCAGGGCTTTGGTGGATGTAGCTGATCGCGTCATCCATTTTATCGAAACGCTTTCCGTTAATAGAAAGTAGCTTGTCGCCGACTTTAAGGCCGGCCGCTTCGGCGGGGGAGTTGCGGTTGATCACGCCGATCTCATTTGAGGCGCCAATTGGATTGCCAAAAAAGCTAAGATAAAGCGTGAGAATGAAAAATGCGACCACGATGTTCATCCCAGGACCGGCAAAGACCGCCTTAAGCTTTTGAATGGGTGGCTTGGATTGGATCTTTTCGTTGTCGGGGACCGCATTATCTTCTTCAGTGTTGTTTTCCCCGGCCAAACGGACAAAAGCAAGGATGGGGATTGAGTTTAATGAGTAGCAGGTGCCGTTTCGAGTGACGGAAAACAATTTTGGGCCAAAGCCAATGCCAAACTCAAGGACCCGGATGCCGACCCGTTTGGCCCAAATGAAATGTCCAAGCTCGTGGGCGACCGCGATAATAGTAAAGACGATAAGAAAAGAAACAATAGAAATTAACATGCGTTTTTTACCTCTTCCGCTAATTTAATAGCTCGAATTGCGGCCAGTGCGTCATTGTCGGTTGTCGTATTTCCTTTAATAGCGGCCAAAAAAGCTGTGAGCTCGGAAGTTAGCTGATCAACCGATGAAACGGGGGTAGTAGACGGAACGGGTGATGAAAAGTCGCGCAAGTAGATGACCTTGTGAAGCAGGTCGGCCTCAATGACCTGTTTTTCGGTGGTGACCGAGATTTTGCGCTGGCGATCTTCGGCGGTCCTATCCCCAGAAACGCGGGCAATAACCCCGGACTTGTAAACGATCGTCGAGGAAACGCGGTCAAGAAAACGGCTTTTGATCTTTTTTCCTTCGGCGCGCAACTCTTCGCGCTCAAAAGGGACAAGGATGTTCAGCAGATCAAGGTCATGGATCATCATGTCAAAAATAACGTCGGTATCGCTGATCCGGGAGGGAAAAGGGCTAAAGCGCTTAATATCAACGCCAATGATCTTTTCACCTTTGATCAGCCGCTTAAGCTTGATAAACGCCGGATTAAAGCGTTCAATAAAGCCAACTTGCAGAATAACTCCTTTTTCCTTGGCCAGGAGAGAGAGGGTTTCGGCATCGGCAGAACGGCCGGTAAAGGGCTTTTCAAGAAGAACATGCTTGTTTTGGGCAAGGGCGTCAGTCGCGATAGTTAGGTGCGTCTTAGTTGGGGTAACGATGCTGACCGCGTCAACTTCGGGAAAAAGATCGAGATAATCGCTGAAATGGGCGATCCCGTGGCTCGCGGCAAGGTTTTCCGCGATAATGGGGTCTTTATCGGCAAGCCCAACCAGTCTTATCCCGCTAAGACCGGCGGCAATTCGGAGGTGGTTCTGGCCCATTGATCCGGCGCCGATAACGCCAAACTTTAAGCCTCGCCCTTTTATCATTTCTTAAAAAAAGACTCGATGGCAGAGCAGACCTGATCAAGCTCTTCTTCCTTAATTTCAGGGAAAATAGGGAGTGAAAGTACCTCTGTTTGCGCCTTCTCGCTCTCAGGCAAGGAGCCGGGTTTGTAGCCAAGGAAGGCAAAGGCGGACTGAAGGTGTAAAGAAAGGGGATAGTAAACCATCGCTCCAATCCCTTTTTCTTTCAAATAGGCCAACAAAGCTTCTCGCCGAGAGGTTCGAATGGTGAATTGGTTAAAAACATGCTTGGCTTTGGGGTGAATATGGGGGAGGGTTATCCCTGTCAGGGAACCAAGGCGGCGGAAATAATAATCCGCGTTCTTCCGTCGAGATGAAGAGAGAAGGTCGAGATATTGAAACTTGACCTTAAGTACGGCGGCCTGTAGTTCGTCAAGGCGACTGTTGTATCCGACCAATTCATAATAATATGTTTTGCGGCTGCCATGGCCGCGCAATACTTTGATCTCGTCGGCAACTTGAGGGTCGCTGGTGACTACCATGCCGCCGTCGCCAAAACAACCAAGGTTCTTGGTCGGGAAAAACGACAGACAGCCGGCATCGCTAGTCGAATTAACGGGTTTGCCGTCAAACTCCGCGCCAATCGATTGACAACTATCCTCGATCACTTTTAGGTTGTATTGCTTGGCCAGGGCCATAATCGTCACCATATCGGCAGGTTGGCCATATAAATGGACTGGGAGGATCGCTTTAGTCTTTTTGGTGATCTTCCGTTCGATCAAATTAGCCGAAAGGTTAAAGGTATTAGGCTCAATATCAACAAAAACAGGGGTTGCGCCAATATAGCCGATCGCTTCGGCTGTTGCCACAAAGGTAAAGGGGGAGGTGATGATTTCGTCTCCCCTTTTTACCCCGCAAGCTCTAAGGGCCAGATGGATCGCGTCGGTTCCGGAGGCAAGCCCAATGGCAAAGGACGCTTTTGAAAAAGCGGCGACCTCCCGCTCCAGGCTCGCGACATTTTCTCCAAGAATAAAACGCCCGGAGTTAATAACGTCGGTAATAGCCGCGTCAAGCTCGGCGCGATGAGATTCATTTTGTCGGGTAATGTCAAAAAAGCTGACCGTCATAAATGAATTATAACATAAAATGAATAATTCAAAAGAGTGCGCGGAGATTAATTATAAATATTGAACAATTATCATCACCAAGATGATCTTTCAGAAAAAGGAACCAACAAAATAGTATAAGGCATAATATGGGCAAAAAAACGAGGAGCAAAAATTATGCAGGAAAACAGGTGATGATTAAAACCGATTTAGGATCGCGCGGGCAACGTTGGGAATTACTCCCGGAGAACCCAACTCGCCCTTTAGTTGAGAAAATGATGCGAGCATTTTATCGTTGGGTTGGCGAAGCAACGAAACGGCCGATCGAGATAAATTTAGCGGAGATAGGTTGGACATCACCAGCTCGGGAACGACAAGCTTATCAAGCAAAAGGTTGATCATGCAAAAATATTTGATCTTCCGGTCGATATTTAGTAGGTATTTCCCGACGAGAAAGGTCAGGGGAGAGAGTTTGTAGGCCATAATATTTGGGATTGATAAAAGAGCCGCCTCCAGGTTGATCGTGCCGGAGGCGCAAATCGCCAGATCACAAACCGAAAGAGCGTTGTAGGTGTCGTCAATAATAATCTTGCAGTTTAGCCCGGCAAAAGCCTCTTCGACGGTTTTAAGATATAGAGGAGAAGAGAGTGGCAGAATAAAAGAGGTGCCGGGGATCGATCTCTTGATCAGGCGAGCAGTTTCTGAAAAAATGGGAACGAGAGAGCGGATCTCGTGCGCCCGGCTTCCGGGACAGAGCGCGACAATAGGGCCGGAGGAACTGGAAAGGCCGAACTTTTCGAGCAGGGAGACTTTTGAGCCGCTAGAGTGGACAATATCAATAAGCGGATGTCCGTAATAGACCACATTGTTTCCGAACGCGCGAAACTTGGTGAATTCTTTTTGAAATATAGCGATGACCAGATCGACAGAGCCCAATACGCTCTTTGTTCCCTTGTCGCTTCCCCAGAGCCATTCTTGAGGGGCAATATAATAAACGGTTTTAATGCCGACTTTTTTGCAGAACCTGGCGAGCGGGAGATTAAAGCCTTGAGAGTCGATAAGAATGACCAGGTCGGGCCTTTCCGACAGAATTAAGGCTTTGGCTTTTCTAAAGGAACGATAGATCGAGAAAAGGTTGGGTAAGGCCTCAAAAATTCCAACGCTGCTGCGAGGGCTAATATCAAGTCGGATGTCTACCCCGGCCAGGGCCAGGCGTTTAGATCCAATGCCAAAAAAAGTCAGACCGCTAGCCTGGCGGCGAAGCTCTTTGACCAGAAGAGAACCATGGAGGTCTCCGGAGAGTTCTCCGGCCGACACCATTATTTTCATATGCCTAGTTCTGGAATATCGGGGAGGAGCAGGTCATCGGACTCTTCTTCGATTGCGGTCTTTTTGCTGATCCCTCGCTTGCTTTCGGTTTCCAGGAAGGTAAGGATCTGGACGATCTCCGGCAATTGGCGGAGACGTTTTTTTATCTCGGCGGCCGCTTCAGCGGTATTTTTTCCGGATTCATAGATCAGCTTAAAGGCTTTTTTAATTTCAGATGTGGCGTCAATGGGAATACCGCGGCGTTGAAGGCCGATTGAGTTGATCCCGCGGACTTGCGAGGGGCTTCCGTCGACGAGCATGAATGGCGGGATGTCCTGTGTAACCTTGGATTGGGCGCCGACCATTGCCAGTCGGCCGATCCTTACGAATTGATGGATACCGGCCATCCCGCCGATCGTCGCTTGATCGCCGATCTCGGTGTGACCGGCAAGCCCAACATAGCCGCCAATAACGACCTGGTTGCCGATCCGGCAATTATGAGGAATGTGCGCGTGAACCATGATGTAATTGTCGTTACCAATGACCGTCTTTCCTCCTTCGCCGGAAGGAAGATGGATGGTCACGAATTCGCGGATAATATTTTTGTCTCCGATAACGACCTCGTTATTCTCTCCTTTGTACTTAAAGTCCTGGGGAGGGACGCCGATCGTTACCCCCTGATAAAGAGTGTTTTCTTTGCCAATGGTCGTTTGGCCCGCGATCGAGCAATAAGCTCCAACCTTAGTCTTCTCTCCGATCTTGACGTTAGGGCCGATGACCGAATACGGGCCAATATCTACTCCTTTGGCTATTTGAGCGGTTGGGTGAACGGTGGCGGTCGGGTGGACCTTGGCTTCGCCGGTATCAACCAGAGAAAACATAAATTCCCCTTCGGTCACCACTTCGTTGTTGACCAGCGCCCGCCCTTTCATTTTTCCAAGCGGGCCCCGGATCCAAACGGTTTCAACTTCAAAGATCAATTGGTCGCCCGGAACGACCGGCTTGCGAAACCTGACGTTGTCAATCCCGGCAAAATAGACGATCTTTCCAGCGGAAGTGGCGGAGCGCAAGGCCATAACGACCCCAACCTGGGCGATCGCTTCGATGATCAAAACGCCAGGCATGACGGGATGGCCGGGAAAATGCCCCTGAAAATGTGCTTCGTTCATGGTGACGTTCTTGAGGGCGACCGCTCTTTTCCCTTCTTCAAGCTCCAGGACCTTGTCGATAAGGAGAAAAGGGAACCGGTGGGGAATAGTTTTCATGATTTCTTTGATATCAATGACCATTGAAAGCCTCCTTATTATTTAAGCCGTCAGGATCTTTTGGACTAATTGAGCGTTGAGGGCGTGCCCCGCTTTGTTGGCCTTGAACCACCCCTTGATAGGCCGTCCTAATAAAGCGAGGTCGCCGATTAGGTCCAGTATTTTGTGACGAACCGGTTCATCGACAAAGCGAGGGGTGTTGACCGCCCCTTTTTCGGACAAGATCAGAGCATTTTCGGAAGAAGCGCCTCTTCCCAGGCCCCGAGCGGTCAGTTGCTCAAACTCTTCGACAAAGCCAAAGGTCCTGGCGGGGGCGATCTCCTCTTTAAACGACTGATTTCCAAGGGAAAAACTATAAGCCTGTTCTCCCAGGGAGTTAAATATTATCATGAAATCGACCTTAAATCCATTGAAGGGGAAGGCTTCGATAGAGGAGCTCCCAGACTCAACCAGCAGTCGCCTTGAGAGAACTATCGGTTGTTTATCCAGACTTTGCCGGACAACCCCGGCCTTTTCCAGCGCGACAATGAAAGGGAGGGCGCTTCCGTCAAGAATGGGGAGCTCTTCCCCTTCAACTTCAATGATTAAATTGTCGATCCCGAGCCCATAGGCGGCCGCTAAAAAATGCTCAACGACCGCGATCTTCCCAAGGGTTGTCCCGCGTTCAGTCCTGGTAATATTGCCGGCGACCGCGCGGATAAGCTGACCGTCCTTTGAGAATGAAATTCCAGACGATGGGCCAGCCGGGCAAACGGTCATTTTGGAGAGAAGGCCGGAATGAATGCCGATCCCTTCAATGGCAAATGGCCGGGCGATCGTGGTTTGTTTATCTAGGCTCTGGCCGGGCGATTGGGACATTTGATTTTTCTCCGTAGAGTTTATAATAGCTTTTAATAACTTCTTGTTTTATGATCATTCCGCTTGAATTATACACTCTGCGGGTTGTTTCGGTCCTGAAGGGGCTGTCGGCGGCCAGGACCTGGCTAACGGAAGCAGGGCGGTAGCCAAGTCCGGGTTGGAGCAAAAAGACCTTGATCGGAGAAAACTCAACTTTTTTTCCGGTCGGCGTTCCGTAGACTCTGAACGAGAGCCGTTTATTGGTTGCCTCCGCTTTGATCAGCAATGGATAAGGGGTGTCATTTTTAAACTTGAGATCGACAGATGGGGGGTAGATCGCGGCGTCCCGCCCCAATGGGTAAATATTGAAATAAAAGGAATGGCTCGCCCTTTGTAAGATCTCCAGATCGGCCAGAGTTACGGCATTATATAGCGTTGTACCGATCTGGCAGGTCCCTCCCCCCAGCATTGGAACAAGCTCGCCATTGTAAATGACAAACGCCTCTTTAAACCCACGCTCCGGGGTAAAATCGCCAATCTTTCCTCCCAGGGCAAAGATTTCCCCAGGAAGAAGCAGTGTCCCATCAAGCCAGGAGGCGATCAGTTTGATATTATGGATCCGATTTGGGGAATCATGCCTGCCGTAATATGTTGTGTAAGCCGATAAACGAAAAGCGGGGGGGTGGGCCCGGAGCATGGCTTCGGTGATCTTTGGGATTTCATAATCAAAGATCAATGGAAATATCGAGTTCCCTTTGGCCAGCCCTTCGTGAAACGCCTTCACCGTTTCAACGATCCTAAGGGTACGGCCCGGGTCGTCGCTTTCAATATGATACCCTCCGGTCCTTTCGTCAAGAAGGATCGAGGCGTCTTTAGCGGTAGACAGGGTTTTCGCGTAAAGACCGGTAATAGCGTCCAACAGCTGTTTGTCATTGACCCCAACGATGACCGGGAAATACATCGACTCTTTAGATAAGCGGTCTTTTAGGTTTGTAACGTAGCCCTTTTTGCGAAGTTGATTGAAAGCGGAGCGAACAGATTCTTTTAAATTGATGTAAATCCCGAGGTCGTCTGGTTGAAAGGAATAACGGACCTTCCCAGCCTCAAAAGTAACAACGGCAGAGTAAACATCGTCAGCCCCTAAAGATTCAAGCTTTTCATAGGCCTGGATCTGGTCGAGACCGGAAACGTCTACTCTGCCGATAAAGGTTCGATACGGAAAAAGCTCGGTACTGCGCAGGTAATCATAAACAACAAAAACACCGGTAATGATTACCGAAATAGCCGCAAATAGCGCCAGGGTGAAGAGTAACTTTTTCAATTACTCAATAATTTTTGTTACCGCGCCGGCCCCAACGGTCCTGCCCCCTTCGCGGATCGCGAAGCGCATCCCGTCCTCGACCGCGACGTCGGTGATCAACTCAACGGTCATGGTAATGTTGTCCCCAGGCATGACCATTTCCACTTTATCCGGAAGTTTGATCTCTCCGGTAACGTCAGTGGTACGGACAAAGAATTGGGGTTTATACCCGTTGAAAAATGGGGTGTGACGTCCCCCTTCTTCTTTGGTAAGGACGTAGACCTGGGCTTCGAACTTTTTGTGCGGCTTGATCGAGCCGGTCTTGGCGAGGACCATGCCGCGCTGAAGTTCTTCTTTCTCGATGCCGCGGAGGAGAAGTCCAACGTTGTCGCCGGCGATCCCTTCGTCAAGCAGTTTGCGGAACATTTCGATCCCGGTGACGACCGTCTTTTTGTGGGAGCCGAGACCGATGATCTCAACCTCTTCTCCAACCTTGACCCGTCCACGGTCGATACGTCCGGTTCCGACGGTGCCGCGCCCGGTGATGGTGAAGACGTCCTCAACGGACATCAGGAAGGGCTGGTCGAGCGGGCGTTGCGGGTCGGGGAGATAAGAATCAAGCGCGTTCATTAAATCCCAGATTGGCTTAACTTCCGGAGAATCCTTCGGCTTGTTGCAGTTTTCCAAAGCTTTTAGCGCGGAGCCGCGGACAAAAGGAATATCGTTCCCGGGGAAATTGTACTTGGTCAAAAGATCCCTGGTTTCGACTTCAACCAGGTCGATCAGTTCAGGATCGTCAACCATATCAACTTTATTGAGGAAAACAATGATCTTGGGAACGTTGACCTGGCGAGCGAGAAGAATATGTTCGCGGGTCTGGGGCATGGGGCCGTCGGCGGCGGAAACAACCAGGATCGCGCCATCCATTTGAGCGGCGCCGACGATCATGTTTTTAACGTAGTCCGCGTGTCCCGGGCAGTCAATGTGGGCGTAATGCCGTTTTTCGGTCTCGTATTCGACGTGGGCGATCGCGATAGTGATACCGCGGGCCTTTTCTTCCGGGGCGGAGTCGATCTCGTCAAACTTCTTTGCTTTGGCCATGCCGGCATTAGCCAGGACGCTGGTGATAGCCGACGTTAGGGTCGTCTTTCCGTGATCGACGTGACCGATCGTTCCAACGTTAAGATGGGGCTTTTTCCTCTCAAACTTTTCTCTTGCCATGTTTCCTTACCTCCGTAAATTTATTTATCGACACAATATAGGGTGAAATTATAACCAAATCCGCTGGAATTGTCAATCGAAAAAGCCCGCGACCGGGATCGAACCGGTGACCTCGTCCTTACCAAGGACGTGCTCTACCAACTGAGCTACACGGGCATAATGGCAATTATATCAAAAAAAGTCGGACTTTTTAAGGAGGGGATCGAAAGTGTAGGCCTTAAGCGCTTCCGCCGCCCCTTCTTCTCTGTCGACAACGGAGATGACCTTAACAACCGAGGCGCCGGCCGCTTCGACTGCGGCGATCGCTTGAAGAGCGGAGGCCCCGCTGGTTGACACATCTTCGACAACAACCACCTTCCAACCGGGCTGAAGATGTCCTTCAATCTTTTGTTTGGTCCCGTGTTCTTTTTCTTTTTTTCTGACAATAAATCCCGGGATATCCCCCAAAGTGACCACAGCTGACGTTATCGGGTCGGCCCCAAGGGTCAGTCCGCCAATCGCCTGAACATTCAGTCCGCGAATTTTTTCCAGAACGATCTTCCCGATCAATCTGGCCCCCTCGGGGTGGAGCGTAACCCGGCGGCAGTCAATGTATAAGTTGCTTTTTTTCCCTGAAGAGAGAGTGAACTCACCGGTTTTAACGGCGGAGATGTTTTTGAATAAGGCAAGTAGTTCTTTGTTTGGCATGACAAGTGATTATAACACAAACAGAGCCGCCGGCTAAGGCGACTCTGTTTTAATTGTTGGCGAAAGGAGGTTAGTCAGCGATCAGGGCGAAGGCGATCACTCCGCAAAGAACAAGAAAGAATCCCAGCCCGCCTCGGACCAAAGCAAGAAGGTCTCCCCACCAAAGATAAACCAGCCAGGCGCCGATCAAAACCAGCGAAACCCCGATCAAGGCCTTAATGAGCTTTGAAGCCATATAAAATACCCCCCTATTTAGTGTTATCGGAATTATATCAGTAGGCGAGTAAAAAAGGCAAGAAAAACCCCAGGCAGTTAAACTGGTTGCTTAGTAAGCAATCAACCTAAAAATGGTTATTTTTCTGCCGGGGCTTTATCTTTGTTTGTTAGTGCGACTTTTTCGGTCGCTTTTCGCTCACGTTCAGCCAGTATTTCGCCGACCGGGATCTTGGTCCAGCCGACATAAGTGTAACTGAACGGTCCGATGCTGTAGGAGATCTTGACCTTATACCAGTTTCCATCAAGCGACATATCGAGCATTTTCACTTCAATCGGAATAGAATATACTAAATTTGAGTCCTCCGATGGGGCGGTATAAAGTTCCTTTACGGGGATTTCCATTCCCTTATCCGCCGCCAGAGCCGGGGCCAATAAAACGGCTAAAATCGCTATAATAAAGGCATATTTCATATCTAAACCTCTCTGCATATATATCGTCATTTGTACGGGGAAACTTGCGCTAAATTAAGGGGGGGGGGGATTACTTATTAAAGAGTTTTTTAAGCTGATCTTTGGCTTCTTCGGCTAATCGCTTTTTTCCTTCTTCCGCCTTTGCCTTGGCCTCAGCCTCGATCCGGGCCGCTTCTTCTTTGGCCTTATTTTCAATCTCGACCTTCTTGGCCTCGATTTTAAGTTTAACTTTACCGACCGCGGCGTCGATCGGCTTGTCCAGAATAGGGAAGGGGAGCGGTTTTTTTAAGCTCCCTTTTAATTCAAGGGTTAGCTCCAGCCAGTTGTCCTTGTCGCGCAGAAGATTGTATTCCCGTGAGAGTCCTTTGGTGGCGTCCGGGGAGGCCCGCAGGACAAGGCGGTTTCCCGCGATAAAAACCTGCCTCGCCAGGTCAAGGCCGCCGTTGAATTTTATGTTTAGGTCGTTGTCTCGCAGGTCCAGCCCTTTGACCGAGGCGACCATTTTACTGAAAGAAAAATCAGCCGATAAACTGTTTAAGGAAAGGTCTTGTTTTAAGGAGGTGGCGCCGATCTTTTCCGCGATCGCGTCGATTGTCTTCAGCCGTTTTAAGACCCCATTTTTTAGCGAGAGTGAGCCGCTGGCGGTCAAATTATTCAGCAGGGCGGGGGGTTCGACACCGCTCCCGGAGAGCGAGAGGGAAAGATCGAGCTTTCCGTTGACTTTGTCAACTAAATCCTGGCTGTCCGGGAGAGAGGCTAAAAGACCGGATGCCAGATCGTTAACAAATTTAGTCGAATCGAAATTGGACAACTTTAGATCGGAAACCGCATAAGCAAGGCCGGGGACGTTTAGGTTAATTGTCGCTTTGCCCGACATGGTCCCGCCGTAAATCGCGACCTCTTTAAGGTTGAGGCTGGCGACCTTTTGCTTCAAAGCAAGAGAAGCGTCGATCTTGTCGACCCGAAAGCCTTGAAAACGGATGTTGCTGGCGGCAACCGATCCCTTAAGTCCAATTTTGGCCGGGATCGACCTGGCCGCTTGATTGATGGTCGCGGTCAGCGCTCCGGGGGAAGCCTTTTTTTTAGGAGCAGCTGATGGTCCGGAGAAAAGGGCCAGAAGCGGGTCGACCTCGAGACCGCTGGAACGGAGGACAAAGTCCAACTGGGGGGCAAGCTTCCAGGAGGAGATGGAAAGATCTCCGGAGAGTGTTTCATTGGCCACGGACAAGGCCAGGTTGGAAATGACGATCGTTTCTTTGGGGAGGTTAAGTCCGATCCTGGCGCTTAGCCCAAGCGGGATCTCTTTGCCGCCATAGACGACGATCGCGGACGATTTGAAGTCGATCGGACGGATCATAGCCAGCTCAAAGCCCGAAATATTAAGATTGAAATCCTTAAGTTCGTTTTTGCTTTTCGCGGCCCGATCAAGATAAACAACCCGTCCGCCGCTAATAGAAAAGCTGGTGACAAAAAGATCAAAGGGGGCCTTGGCGGGAGCTTTTCCTTTTACCTTCGGCTTTGGCCTGTCGTCTCCCTGGGTGAGGTCGGAAAAATTAAATTCACCGTTGGCTGATTTTTCAATATATACGGCCGGTTTAACCAGTCGTAATTCCTTGACGATCAATTGCCTGGAAAAAATAGGCCAAAAAGCGTAACGGAGGTCGATTGATTCGGCGGCAACAAAGATTTGGCCGGAATAACCCCGGCGCTCGCTGATCGTCAACCCTTTTAGGCGGATCCCGGAAAACAGGTCAAAGGCGACCGAGTCGATCTTGACCTCCCGGTGGAGGGACTCGGATAGTTTTTGCGCGGCAAAGTCCTTGATCTTTTCCAGGGGGAAAATGAACGGCAGGGCGGCCGCCCCAACGATCAACAAGATTAATAAGCCGCCGAGGAGAAAGGCGAGCCACTTAAAGGCTTTTTTCATAAATCGGCCTCTTTATTTCGATTTCGTCAGCTTCTGGATCAAGGCCTTGATGGGGCAGTATCCGGCGAGGCCGGTCAGCATTAAAATAACGCCGAAAATTAAAAGTAGCCAGACAAGAATGGCGGCCATTGGAACATAAGTGGCGACAAGCAGAAGTCCGCCCCCCAAGATGATCCGGATAAAGCGCTCCGTCGTCGATTGGTTCTTTTTAATTTCCATAGCCGCCTCCCGTGAAAATATCAAACGATAAGAAAGTATAAACGCAATGGCAGGCTATGTAAAGGGAAAATGCCGGGAAAAGATCTGAAATCAAAAGGCCGATTGACCGATAAAAAAACATGAGCTTCACGGTGGGAAAAACACGGCCAAAAGACAACCGGCGGTACGCCTCGCCATATTATTTGCACGGCGAAAATCTATTTTTACGCCGAAACGGCAGAGAGGCGTTCGTTAAAAAGATCTCATCGGTGGCGGGCTGGATCCCCAATAAAGGGGCGGTTATCCTTGCTCCCGGGATCGCGTGCAACGCCAACCTCTTTAGGGTCATGAGAGATGGGGAGTGTTTGACCTTCGACCACGCCGCTTCATTCGCCAACCTTTTGGCCAGTTCCGGCTATCAGGTCTATCTTTGGCACTACAGTTCTTCGCAGAGGATCATGGAGCGATATGTTTCCCGGGAATGTCGGGAGAGCCAGCAGTACGGCAAAAAATATCGTGTCCCATCGTCGCTCGGGTTTGACCAGTTGACGCGGGATGAAATGCCAATGGTCCTTGACCTGGTTTGTCAAAACTCCGGACGGGAAGAGGTCTCCTGGATCGGCTTTAGCATGGGGGGGATGCTCGCCTACGCATATTTAGCCTGCAAGGAAGATAAGCGGATAAACAATTTGATCACCATTGGGAGCCCGGTCTCTTTTCCGACCAGATTGCCAAAGGCGATCGCCCACGCCAATCGGGCCGTTAACGCGCTGATCTCGGAGCGGTTCGTGATGCTGAGCGGCCTATTAAAGTATCTTCCACAAGGCTTGTTAAGGCTTGATCCGTTGGTGAGCTTTTTATATAACCCGCGCAACGTTTCTGACGGAGCGTTGGAGTCGTTTTTCAGCAAGATCGTCGAACCGATCCCGGCCGGGCAGGAAAGGTCTTTTAGCCGGTTCATTCGAAACGGCTTTGCATCTCTCGACGGAAGGGACGATTATTTGGAAGGGATGCGGCGGATCAAGGGGAAAGGGGTAAACACCCTTTTCTTTTATGGACAAGTCGATCAGCTGGCGGTTCCCAATAGCGTCATGCTGGCACACGAGATCATTTCGCCGGATAACAGACGGAACCTGATCGAGGTGAAAGGATCGGGGCATAACGACCTGGTGATCGGACTTGGATCGGCGGAAGACGTTTGGGAGCCTTCCCTTGAATGGCTTGAAGAGATGGGAAAGTGAAATTTCTTCATTAATAGTGCCGATAACTAATTAATGATTAAACACAAGCTATGGTTGGTCCTTTTACTTATCGTTTTTATCGGTTGGTCGGCTTCGGCCAAAGATCTGCGGGCGGTCAAGCTCAAGCGGTTCCTTGGCCGTTATCAATTTAGCCCGCTTCGCGGACATGAGCATGAAATCCTTTATTGTGCGGATAAGTTTGGGATCGACTACCGGTTGTACATCGCGATCGCCGGGGCCGAAAGCACTTACGGTAAAAGATATCCGACAACCCGGAAAAATTTGACCGGTCATTGCAACGGGGATACGAGCTTCGAATCGATCTATTCCAATATCTACAAGACCAGCCAGTTGATCGGGACCAGGGATTGGTATAAAAAATATCGAAAGACCAAGAACATTTGGGACCTGGTCTATGTTTACAAAGGGGTCCCCCCTTACGACCATTACGTAAAGAACCTTCGCTATGTTTTTGACACTATCGCGTCGATCTCCGTTGAAGACATCAAAAAGGAAGAAGCGGCCTGGCTGGCGAGGACCAATTCTCCGGAGTACCGGGTGGAGCTAAAGAAAAAATTCCAGGCGGAGGAGCTGGCGGCCTGGAGCGCCCGTCGCTACGACAAATTTGAGTCGGGGAAAACCATCACGGTAAACATTAGACAGGAAGCCGCCCGGGCTCCCGGGATCAAGCCGCTAAAACAAAACGTCTTTGTTTCCAGGGACGAGTTTAAGAGCGCGGACGTTTTTTGACGGAAAAACCAAACCTCCCCAGTTGTTTCCCCAGGGCATAATAGTGACCGTGAGAGTAGGCGATCAGGTCGGCCGCTTGCAGGTTGAGCGCCCCTTTTTTGTCGATCAGCTTTTTGTCGGCGTGGATCGCCAGCACCTTGGCCAGGAACATGTCGTGTGAGCCCAGAGAGACAATATCGGTGACCCGGCACTCAATGTTGACCGGGCTTTCGGCGATCAACGGGGCTTTAACATGCTCGGCTTTTTCGGTGGTCAGTTTGAGGTGGAAAAACTTGTTTGTTTCCCTTCCCGACTTTACCCCGCAATAATCAGTGGCAAAGGCCAATCGCTTGGTGGCAAGATTAATAACGAATTCCCCGGTCCTTTTAATGATCTGGTGGGAGTAGCGGGATGGCCTGATGGAGGCATAGGCCATGGCCGGTTCGCTGTTAACCGTGCCGGTCCAGGCGACGGTAATAATATTGAAGTTTTCTTTTTTATCCCCGCACGAGACCATGACCACCGGAGCGGGATAAAGCATTGTTCCTGGTTTCCAGATCGCTTTCCCCTGTTTCATTGTTATCTCTCCATTTCTTTAATAAGGCCGGCAAGCCTGATTATGGGGAGCCCAATGACGTTGTCGTAGTCTCCGTCGACTTTTTCAACAAAGCCTTCCTCCAGCTCTTGGATCCCATAAGCCCCCGCTTTGTCGAGCGGCCGGCCGGTCGCGACGTAATCGGCGATCAGCTTGTCAGGGACCGGCTTCATCCTGACGATGGTTGTTTCATATCCGGAGCGGCATTCCATGGAGTCGGAATTTACGACGGCGAAGCCGGTAATGACCCGGTGGCTCCGGCCAGAGAGACCCTGCAGCATGGCGGCCGCTTCAGAGTTGTCTTTTGGCTTGCCAAGGATCCGATCGCCGAGAACGACGATCGTGTCGGCGCCGATGATCAATGACCCTTTTTCTTTTTTTGCCACCGATTTGGCCTTGGCGATGGCCGCCTTTTCGGCAAAGTCTTCCGGCGAAGCGGCGACGACGGCCTCTTCATTGACGTCGCTAACGACCACTTCAAACGTTGGAGCGATCTTTTTAAGCAGTTCTTTGCGGCGCGGCGAAGCGGAAGCGAGAATTATTTTTGTCATATGGGGATTATAGCAGAAGTAAAGAGAATCCAGACAGTGCCTTGATGGATAAGAAGATGGTTAAAGAAAAGGGGACATTCCTTCCTTTTAAGAGGGATAAATAACTAAATAAAGTGAAATTTATCCTTATAAATGAAGAGATAAATGTATATTGACAGATATCGTGCCTGAGAGCATAATTTTATCATAAATGGGTTCCAAAGGTTCCCACCCGGCGAAAAAACTCTTTATGGGTTTTGCCATTGGCTAGTCGGGTGGGTCGTTTTTAATAGTAGTAAGTAGCCCCTGAAGAGAAAATGTCAAACTCACTTTTAATATTCCTTTTTACAAGATTATATGGCCGCAGATCCGAAGAGATTTTCCAATCGCCGTACTTTTTATAAATTGCCCAACAACAATAATCTGCTGCTTGTAAATAAAAATTGGACTCACTATTGTGAAAATATATATGATATGGTTTTTTATTGTGATTGTACTGTCTAGCTAGAAAGATTTTAATGCTTTTTATTAGTGCCTCAGTGCGCCTACTCAGGTTTATTTTGGAGAGATAAATTATTATTTTCCCTATGCGATTTTCATCGTATCTATTTAAAATATACTGCAATAAAGCGGAATCAAATCTTGTATAAAATTGTACGTTGTTCCTTAGACTGGGGTGTGTTTTTGCTTTTTCAACAATAACGGAGTCTATTTCAAAGTCATTATTGTTTAATATATTGTAGACTTGATCCCGTACGACTTGTTTGTCTTCAGTTGCGTGAAACACCTCAAGGCCGTCCCCATCAACATTTAATGTGTGTTTTAATTTGTGGAATTCTTCGCACATCTTATATGGCTGGGCGGTTGTTAAAGAGGTAAGGATATAATATTTCTTCCCTTTTGGGGAAAAATTAAAGTCCCCACTTTCGTCAATAAATATATAAATATTGTTTTTTGATGTTACCATGTGTTTTGCCGACTTAAATTATTATAACATGGCCATTTATGGCAGAGTTGCTCCGCTTCTTAGAGAGAAAGCGGCAACCCAATAATTATTGGGCGATGAGGTGTCGCAATTAATGAGAATCTTTATATTAGGAGCGTTGCTTGCCTTGGGTAGGGATTTGTCCTCCGCCCCGGCTGGGGCCGGGGGCTCCGGGACATGGCATTTTTCTTCGTTCGCTGCACCCCGACTAGGGTCGGGGGTGTCGCTCACTTATCCTCGCCAGCTCGGCGAAAAATGCCTTTCCTTCCCTGCGTCCGCTTGGGGCGGACGAGCGCATAAAAAAATGGAGAGGGAAGCCCGCCTCCGGCGGACTATCCTCTGGCATGCTCACTTCGTTCGTCTGCCGTTCGCTTCGCGAACGCCAAATTTGTGGAACAAATTTGGAGAGGGAAGGATTTGAACCTTCGAAGGCGTTAGCCGTCTGATTTACAGTCAGATGCGTTTGACCACTTCGCTACCTCTCCATAATTATCAAGTTGCAGTAGGCGTTTAAGCTCTTCACGGCCTTGGCCTGACTTGAGAAATCGTTCCCGTCTCATTGCCTCGGCCCGAGTATTATACCGTTCCCGATGAATCAAAGTCCACGGTTTGCGGCCTTTGGTATATCTTGAGCGCCCTTCATTGTGCTCTATTAGTCGTCGGTCAGGATCAGAAGAGTTGCCGACATACAATGTGCCAAAAGAAATACTTTTTAAGACATAAGTCCAGAACCCCACCACAACTGCCCCCTAAAAAACGAATTTAAAAACTTATTTGAAAGTTGTTAAAACCGTCTGATTTATCCTCCAGAGGCGGATGTCCCCATCCGCCTGCGGCGGACGTTTGACCACTTCCCTGCCCGCCTTTGGCGGGGCTACCTCTCCACTCGCTGTCGCTTGTTATTATCAAATGACCAATGATAAATGTCAAATTTATCTTTCAAGAAACCGTTTATCGAAGACGAGAGTCTAGGGCATAAATCTAGGCGTTCACAAATTTTAAGAGAGCAGCCCGCTAAAGCTGTTCGCTTGGCGGGCTGGCTCTCTTTTAAAAAGTCAAAAAAGAACAAGAAAAGTTTATTTCCGTTTTTTGCTTTTCTTTCTGCCGCGAGCCATCTTGGCGCGGGAGATATCCCCATTCTTGTCGATGAAATAAAGATATCCTTTTTCTTTCTTGATGCCGCACTTCATAACTTTTTCTGCCATTTGCTATTCACCTCCCCGTTGCCGAAGAACTTCGTACAGGACAATCCCTGTGGCGACCGACGCGTTGAGGGAATTAATTCTTCCTCGCATGGGAAGCCGGACAACTTCAGAGCAGCGCTCTTTGACCAATCGGGAAACCCCGTTCCCCTCGCTGCCGATGACAAAAGCGGCCGGCCCCTTATAGTCACGGGTATTATATAATGCCTTCCCGTCTATTTCAACAGCGAAAACGGGAATCAGCTCGTCTTGAAGCTGGCGGACCGCCTCGGCGATGTTGGGAACACGAACGACCGGCACGAACTCCGCCGCCCCGGTCGAGGTTTTAACGACGGTATGGGTGACCGGGACCTGCCGCGCTTTGCGGATAATAACGGCGTGAACCCCGGCGGCTTCGGCTGTGCGCAGGATCGCGCCAAAATTATGCGGATCCTCGATCCCGTCAAGGATCAGGAGAAAAGGGGGCTCGCCCCGTTCCTCCGCCAGCGCAATGACATCGTCCAGCGAGTGATAATTAAACATCGCGCAAAGCCGCCCCGAAGATCTTTAGCGCGAGATCGATCTCTTTTTTTGAAACATTAAGGGGAGGGATAAAGCGAACAACGGAGCCATCCTTGCCGGTCGAGATCAGCAGTAGGCCGTGGGCCAGGCAGAGGTCGATAACTTTTCTGGCCGCCGCGCTGTTTCCAAGGTCGACCCCGATCAGCAGGCCCAAACCTCGCAGTTCTTTGACTAACGGGAAGGAAGCCTTTAGCTTGGAGAGCTCGTTCATCAAATATCGGCCAAGCTTGGCCGTGTTAGCAAGCAGTTTTTCTTTTTTGATCGTTTCAATAGTGGCGATCGCCGCGGCACAGCAAACAGGGTTGCCGCCAAACGTGCTTCCATGGGCCCCGGGGGACCATTTGGCCATTAATTCCTGGCTGGCGACACAGGCGCCAAGCGGCAGTCCGGATGCCAATCCTTTGGCCAGGACTAAAATATCCGGGACAATCCCCTCGTGTTCGCAGGCAAGCCATTTGCCGGTATGGCCCATCCCTGTTTGGACCTCATCGACTATTAATAATGTATTATACTTATCACAAAGCGCCCGGACTCCTTTGAGAAATCCGGATGGAGGAACAACGTAGCCCCCTTCGCCGAGAACCGGCTCAATTATTACTCCGCCGATCTTCCAGTCGTTTTCTTTTAATAATCCTTCGACCAGGAGAAGGTCGAAGGGCGCGATGTAGACTTCCGGCAAAAGCGGCTCATAGCCTTCCCGATATTTCATTTTTGAAGTGGTGACTGAAAGCGCTCCCAGGGTCCGGCCGTGAAAGCCCCCCTGGAAGGCGATGATCCCCGGTTTTTTGGAGGCAAATTTGGCCAGCTTTATCGCCGCTTCAACCGCTTCGGCCCCGCTCTGGCAGAAGAACGACTGGGCTTTTTTGATCGGCACGATCTTACGCAATTCTTCCGCCAGCTTGACGTATGGCTCGTAAAGGGCGACGCCGACGCAAGCGTGGATCAGGCGATCGAGCTGTTTTTTCGCCGCGGAGACAACTTTGGGGTGGCAATGGCCAAGAATGTCGCAGGCGATTCCGGTGGCGAAATCAAGGTATTTTTTCCCTTGGTCATCATAGACGTAGCTCCCCCTTGCCTTGGCAACGGAAAAGCCGGCGTGATATCTGGCCAGGACGGGAGAAAGGACTTTTTTCCCTCGATTTTCAAGCTTATTCAT
Source organism: candidate division WOR-1 bacterium RIFOXYB2_FULL_45_9 (assembly GCA_001771575.1). Classification (GTDB taxonomy): domain Bacteria; phylum Margulisbacteria; class WOR-1; order O2-12-FULL-45-9; family XYB2-FULL-48-7; genus XYB2-FULL-45-9. Next base: position 1,227,808 of record MEUD01000001.1, read on the forward strand.
AGTATTTAATTATACTGCAGTTATGTGTTATACTCAAGGCGATGCGCAGGACAGCCATAGCGATAATTTTAGCGATTTTTTTGGCCGCGAGCGTAATTGCCGAGATCACTCCGGGGCAAGTCATCGTTAAATTTAAGCCGGGCGTATTTTCCTCCCCAGTCCCCGCGGGAGCTATTTCATCGGCCACGATCGGGGCCGCTTCGATCAGAGCGCTTAGCGAGAAGCACGGAATTTACCGCTACAAACAGATCTATAGTGAGGCGCTAAAAGTTCGCCCGGATTGGAAGCACCTCGAGAATGATTATATTTTATTTTTTCCTACCGCCGAAAGCCCGTCAAAAATAATCGATGAATTTAAAAAAGACCAGAACGTTGTCGCCGCGCATGTTAACGGCGTGATCAGGGCGTTTCAGGTTGCGCCAAACGACACTTATTTTGGCCAGGAGTGGGGACTGACCAAGATCAGCGCGCCAAACGCTTGGGATAGGACGACCGGCACGGCATCAAATATTGTAGCGGTTATGGATACGGGGTTGAACTATAACCACGAAGATATCGTCGGGAAAGTCGATCTGACCCATGCCAAAGACCTTTACAATGGAGACAACGATCCTATGGACGATAACGGTCACGGCACCGCTATTTCCGGGGTGATCGGCGCGATATCTAATAATAGTAAAGGGATCGCCGGAGTTGATTGGCAGGTGACGATCCTGCCGATCAAGGTCCTTAACCGGGACGGGGTTGGCGATCCGTCGACGATCAGCGCCGGCCTGGCTTATCTTGCCGCGTTAAAATCTTCGGGGGTCAATATTGTCGCCGCGAACTTGAGCCTGGGTCAATATAACGACGGCTCCGACCGGTACTTGGAAGAAAATCCGGCAAACATGAGAGACCGCTGTCAGGAGGCGTATGACCAGGGGATCGTTATTGTCGCCGCGGCGGGGAACGGCAGTGTCGACTGGAACACATATCCCGCATATTACCCGACGGTCCTGGCGGTCTCGGCAACGGCAACAGACGACAAACGTTCGGTCTGGTCCGGAATTGACGAGCAAACTTTTAAAACGCAGGGATCAAATTACGGGAGCTGGGTTGATGTCGCCGCTCCGGGAACAAATATCTTTAGCATGAACAAGGATGGAAGTTATAGCGCCGGTTGGAACGGGACCTCCCTGGCCGCTCCCTTTGTTGCCGGCGCCGTCTCTTTATTAAAGGCGGCAGAAACGACGCTAACCAACGCGCAGATCATGGATCGGCTAAAGAAGACTGCCGATCCGATCGATGATCTGCAGGAGCCGACCTATAAAGGGCTTTTGGGGAGTGGACGGCTTAACCTAAGCCAGGCGGTGACCGGGTTAATAACCGAGATCAGCGCTCCAATAAGCGACAGCTATTTAAAAGGAGTGGTTGAGATCCATGGGACGGCGAGCGGGTGGAACTTTGCCGGCTATACGATCGAGGCATACCGCGCGACATCTCTGGAAACAATTGTGGCGCAAAGCGCGCTGGAGGTTGAAGGGGGACTTTTGGCCAGCTGGAACACCGGCGGGATTAATGGGGAGATAACATTAAAGCTTAGGGCCTCTTCAACAACCGGGGGATCTTCTGAATCAAGTACCATTGTAATTATTGACAACACACCGCCGGACGTGGTAGTAACCTATCCGACAGCTGGCGGCTCGATCGAGGGAAGGGTTACCATTGCCGGGCGCGCGACCGATGAAAATTTGCAAAATTACGTTATTGACTATGGGGAGGGTGCGTCACCGGCTTATTATCAAACGCTGGGGACATTTTACGCTTCGGCCAGTGGGGCCTTGGCCACCTGGGAAACGACCGGCTTAAGCGGCCCTTATGTTTTACGGCTGACCGCGACCGATAAAGCGGGAAATGTGTCTACCTCGGCGTTGTCGGTCAATATTACCAGGGTCGCGTCATCCCTTTCTCCGGGAGTCCTTACCTTTGCTTTGCCAAACCCGTTCGATCGCAGGCTTGGCGCGAGCACGACGTTTTATTATCAATTACCAGCGAATGCGAACACCTCGGTCAATCTTTTTGACCTTGGGGGAAATATGATCTGGCAAAAGAGCTACCTTGCCGGTGAGAACGGAGCCAAGGCAGGAGAGAATAATCCGGCCTGGGACGGAAAAAATCTTTTTGGCGCGAACGTTCAAACCGGGGTTTATTTATATCAAATAGTGTCCGACCGCAAGGTTGTTGGCCGCGGCAAAGTTATCATCCTCAATTAAATCCTTAGAAGTTCAGCGTTCCTTCAAAAGAAAAGAGGCTGGCGGTAAAGTCGTCATTTGAATTGGAGAGATTGTGATATTCCACGTTCTTCAGCGAGGCCAGCAGGGAAATGTTGGACATGACCGGATTGTCGACCGGGATATTAATGTTCAGACCAAGGGATTGGGTCCGCTTTTTGATGTTGAGTGTCTGTAACACACCGCTTTGGACTTCTCCGCCGTTTGATTCATCGGACAACTCATAAACCAGCGAGCCCCAGCTGAAAAGCTGGTAGTTGGCTTTACTGTTGATGACCGTTTTATCAAGGGTGTTTCTGGCGATCAGGTCGTAGGTTTTTTTCAGGTTATAGTCAGCGCTCACGCTAAGTTTTGGAATGGCGTTAAATGTCAACGAAGCGGAGATGGTGTCATTCCTGGTTTCGGTGGTGACCGGGGAGGTTACGGCGTCATTATTGTTCTTATAGTCTTCGCGGCTGTAGCCGATGCTGATCGGCAGGACCGGGATTGGGGTTAGAGACATGGTATATCCTTGTGAAAGCGACTTGGTAAAAGTGCTGATCTGCGTGTTGCCGGAAGGGGCGCGCTGGATCGCGTCGGAGAGAGCGAAGCGGGACGAGAGTGAAATCGCCCGGAAGGAAAACACCGACCAGCTGGCGTCCCCCGCTTTGGTCCGCCCGGATGTTTTAAACGCCGAGCCTGTTTCCGGGATCGCTTCGCTCCGCGAATAGCTACCACCGAAAGTCAGCCAGCCAAAAGGAAGATATTTACCGCTAATTGCCGATCTCTCGGTGCGCGGGTTCTCCTGGTTGAGGACGTAAGAGACGCGTTCCTGGCGGTTGTGGTCGAGCGATCCCGAGAGCCAGCTGATCGGTTGCAGGTCCATGTGATAGGTTTCGTTCAAGGTGTCGGAGCGTGCTTCCGGGGTTGGCAGATACTTTCGTTCAAAGTGCTCCTGGCGGGAGGCTTGTGCGGTCCAGGACTGGAAACGGCCCAGGCTTAGCCCAACCAGGTTGAGAGAGAGGGAATAGGAATTGTCCTGAATATTGGTTCTGGCCGTTTCCGCCTCAATCGAGTTCTTGGTGGTGGGCTCGCTTTCTTGATGGTCAAGGCTGAAGGAGGCGTTTTTGGTCAAACTGCCGCTGACGTTGTAATGGAACGCCCTGGAGAGCGAGGTTGTCAGATTGGTCTTATCCACGACGTCGGTCTTGGACTGGCTAAAGCTAACGTCCCCTTTGGTCGCGATAGAAAGCTCTCCTCTGGAGAAAGGGAGGGGGGTGACGCTGGCGGAATATGAGTCTTGATCGTTATCGCTATTATGCAAAGAGGTCGGGGTCGCTGGATCGTCAAGAGAGGTGAATTTGCGGTAACTGAAGCCGATAGCCGCCAGTCCATTGGGATTAACGCTGGTCGAGATCGAATGGTCCCAGCTCCGGGAAAACTTATCGTGCGTGGTCCCAATGGGGCTCTGGTTGTATTTGTACGCGTAAGAAGTGCTTAGGGAATGGAACCCTGGGGCGAGGCTCAGGTTGTATTCCTCGGATTCCGACCCGGCGCCGGAGGCGGCCGATCCCAAGGGAGAAAAATCAAAACCGACTTTTCTGGTCGAACCGCTAAGAGCCAACTTATTGTCAAACAGGGAAACGCCGGCGCCCAAACGAAACGCGGTGTCCGATTTGACGCCGGTAACACTGGTGGCGCCGGCCGGGTCCTGGTACATGTATTCCACGACGATAGCGTCAGCGGACGAAGGGGTTATGTAATAGAAGGAAAGATTGATGGTCCGTTTGTCCGGATTGCTGATGAAGTAATCCGCTTCTTTGTTGAGGAGCAGATTGTTGACGTAAACCCGGTCACTGCCATCGATAATGTCCCCGGGGGAGGTAATAACGTAGTTTTTGGTCCCGTTCCCCCGGAAGCTTTCGAGGCTGGTGTCTCCGATCATTACCTGGTCGGATTCGCTCTTGGCCCACGACGAGTCGATATTGAAAACGTCGCCGATCTTAAAGCTTCCGTCAACTCCGATCGCCGACATAGAGATGTCTTCGTTGGTGTCGGTTGAGGGGGGGACGTACTGGTAGATCATTTGGAAGTTAGTGGTCGGTGACAAGAAATTGTTAAAAGTTATCGATGAGTTGTCTTTGTTATAATTAAAGAAATATCCAGAGTCTCCCGCGTTGGCTTCAAAACTGGAATTACGCACGTAAGTGGTGATGACCGACGAGCCCTGTTCCCAAACCTGGATCGTTTCCGACCCGGGGACAATATCCTTTACATTCCTTAAATAATATGGCCCCTGGGAGCCGTTGCCGACGCCGGAATATTTGCCGACGATCCCTTTTTTGTAGGTATAAGCTACTGTTACTTCATCGGATGGGAGGATGCTGTTGTTAATAAAGGCGATCGTTCCAGTTCCATAGCCGTCGGTCAGGTCGGTCCGGTCGTTAATATAGGCCAGCTTGACGTTGGGGGTGGTTATCGCGTAACCGGTCGCCGGATCAACGGAAGTTGTTGGAATAATGTAATCAGCCTCCCAGCTCATCAGGGCGCTGACCCCTCCCCGCAGGACCCTGACGGTGATGGTGGCTTCGGTGGTTGGGGGGACCGGGCGGTTGGTAAGGTAGGCAACGTTCCCCTTATTGATTATGTCCTGGCCGCTGAATTGGTCGATCGCCGTAGATGTTGGCGCTCCCCCTCCCTTTTTCGCGCTCTCCTTTAAGTAGGTGACCCCGACCTTCATTTCTTTAGGAAATTTAGATGGAGCCTCTTGCAGGATGGCCACTATGTTATGTTTATATGAAATGAAAATCGTTGAAGTTGGGCCAATTACCACACCGAACAGTAGCTGGCCGGTCTTATAATTGATGGTGTAGTCAAGATCCCGCACGAACAATTTGCCGTCAACCATGACCCGCTCGCTTTCCGGGACGATCTCCGAGTACCTGGTATTATACGGACCGCGGCTCCCCATGCCGGGGATCGATTCACTTTCGGAAGATGTCTGATGGAATCGATATTCCACGGAGAGAGCCTCTTCGGTTGAAGGGAGAAACCTGGTCAGCAGTTTGATCTCCCCGGAGTCGTAGCGGATAATATAGTCTTCGTTCTTTTTGAGCTTGGTCCCCATAAAGGTCAGAGTTTCGCTGAACTTGATCAGAGGTGAATTCTTCAGGCGATATTGGCCGAAGGCCTCGTTCTCCTGGATAAAAGCGTCAGATGAACCAATGGTCGGAAATGTTTCCCTGACCGAGGTGACCAGAGGTTCCGGCTTTGGCTCCGGTTTGCCGATCTTTTCCGGGTCAACGGTAAACCGCGATTGCCACCCAAAGAAGTCACGGCGCGACAAAGAAGGGAAGAACAGGTCGATAATGTTGGTGTATTCATAGCTGTATTTAAATTCATCGGTCTGGCTCAACTGGCGGGTAAAGGTGATTTTTCCTTCAAAATAATCGATCGTATAGTCGGCATTGCGGACCATGACGTTATTGTTCAACAGGACAACTTCCGATCCTTCGACGATCCCCCCGTGGCCTAAATTGTAGGGGCCGGGCGTATTGTTCCCCTTCTGCGAGGTCAGGGCCTGGGTCTGGCTTTTTAGTTTGGCGGAAGGGACGACCGTGACGTCGTACCAGGAATCTTTCGACGTCAGCATGACGCCGTTCAAGGTTTTGGAGGCCGAAACAAATTCATTGCCGGAAAAAGTGGCGTTAATATCGCCGAATGAAAGTTCGGTGTTGTAGTATTTGACCTTGACGTCAAAGCGCTCCGGAGACTCCGGTTGCTGTTCAAGGTCATAGCTGACGGAGAGGTCTTTGGAGAGCTGGCCGAGGATCCGCAGCTGAAGGCGCTCCTGCCAGGGGCCGCCGCTATAAGTTGGGTAAAATCCCCCTAACTGGGAAAGAGCGTTGAAGTATTGTTTGTCGGGTGATACGGAAACGTTTTTGGTCTCGTACTTTTTATATCCGGAAATATCGATCTGGGGGTAGGTTTCAGACTGCGCCATGGCTGGGGCCACAGTGAACCATAGCGCCGCCGACAGCACAAACAGAGCCCTAGTTGTGGCTTTGACTGTTAACATCAAGTGTTTTTTATGAGACGTGTTTTTTAACGATCAGGGTCGCGTTATGCCCGCCGAAACCGAATGACTCGGAGAGGGCGGTGTTAATGGTCATTTTCCTGGCTTGATTGGGGACATAATCAAGGTCGCAATTGGGGTCAGGGTTTTCGTAATTAACGGTTGGCGGGGCCAAGTCGTTTTGGATCGAGAGGACCGTGGCGATAAATTCGACCGCGCCGGAGGCGCCGAGCAAGTGACCGATCATTGATTTGTTTGAACTGATCGCCAGCTTGCGGGCGTGATCGCCGAAAGCGGTCTTAAGAGCCATGGTTTCGTATTTGTCGTTTAATTCAGTTGATGTGCCGTGGGCGTTAATATAGTCGATCTGTTCCGGCCGGAGCCCCGCGTCTTTGAGCGCGGCCAGGATCGCCCGGGAAGCTCCTTCGCCTCCCGGCGCCGGCGCGGTGATATGGTTGGCGTCGCCGCTCATGCCGTAGCCGATAATTTCCGCGTAAATTTTGGCGCCGCGTGCCTTTGCTGATTCAAGTGATTCTAAAACAACTATTCCCGCCCCTTCGCCCATGACAAACCCGCTCCGTTCCTTGTCAAAAGGACGGCTTGCTTTAAGAGGTTCGTCATTTCGCGCGCAGAGCGCCCCAGCAGCGGTAAAGCTCGCCAGGCCAAGCGGGGTGATTGACGCTTCGGTCCCGCCGGCGAGCATCGCTTTGGCGGCTCCTCGTTCGATGCATTTGTAGGCTTCGCCGATGCTGTTGGTCCCGGAAGCGCAGGCGGTAACGACGCAGGAGTTTGGACCTTTTGCTCCAAGAATGATCGAGCTGTACCCCGCCGCCATATCGGCGATCATGAATGGAACGGTGAAAGGAGATATCCGGCTTGGCCCTTTTTCGTGAAGGGTTCTAGCCGCTTCCTCAAGAAAATCAAGTCCCCCAATGCCGGAGCCGATCGTTACGCCGATGTCGTTGGCGTTGTCCGGTCCGATAACAAGGCCGGCGTCGGAAGCCGCCAGCCTGGAGGCGGCGACGGCGAACTGGATGAAACGGACCAGGCGGCGGGCGTCTTTTTTGTCTAAATATTGGGAAGGATCGAAATCTTTGACTTCGGCCGCGATCTTGACGTCGAAGCCGCTGGTGTCAAAGCGGGTGATCTTGTCGATCCCGCTCTTTCCGGCGACAAGATTTTGCCAGAACAGCTCTTTGCCGATACCGATCGGAGAAACCACTCCCAATCCGGTAACCACTACTCTTGAAGTGGTCAAGACTGGGCCTCCTCAAACTCTTTTACGATCTCGGCCACGATTTTGGCGGCCGGTTTAATGGTCCGGTCGGGGATCTTCCAGATATACTCGCCGGAAAAGACCACTCCATTGTCGACGTCGCCGACCTGCGCGTTTTTAAGCGCCTGGATAATGCAGTACTCGTATGAGCAATGTTTAAGACAAAAGTCGCAGCCGACCGGTTTCGGGGCCGATTTGCCGATGATCTTAGCGACCAGCGCGGTTTTTATCGCCCGTCCGGGCATGCCGACCGGCGAAGAGATCTTGACGATGTCGTCTTTGGTCGCTTTTTGATAAACTTCTTTAAAGGCCGGGGCGGCATTGCATTCTTCCGACAGGACAAATCGGGTCGCCATTTGGACCCCGTTGGCCCCGGCTTTTAAAGCTTTGAGCATTTCCGCGCCATTGATGATGCCGCCGGCGGCGATGACCGGAAGCTTGACCGCCTGCCGAACCTCCGGGAGGATTTCCCAGATGGAGCGGTCTGTCCCAAGGTGTCCGCCGGCTTCGACTCCTTCGACCACGATGGCGGTTGCGCCAAGCTTTTCAGCGGTCGCGGCCAGCCGGCCGGTGGAAACGATCGAGACGATGGGGGTGTTGCCTTCTTGCCCGACTTTAAAGATATCGCGCGAGAAGCCAGCCCCGCTGATGATCAGGTCGATCTTTTCCTGGATCGCGGTCTGGACCAGCTCAAAAAATTCACGGGCGGCAAACATGATGTTGACCGCAACAATCCCGCCTGCCGCCCGTTCACGAGCTATTCTGATCTCTCTGCGAAGTTCATCAAGAGCCATGCCAGAAGCGCCGATCACGCCGATCGCTCCGGTCGCAGCGACCGCGCCGGCCAGCGCGCCGGTGGAGATGCGAACGGCCATTCCCCCCTGGATTATCGGGAGCTTTGCCGTGTATCTGCCAATGGTCAATTCTGGTAAGTTCATGATTTTACTTCTTTCCGTGAGCCATCACGTAATTAATCGTGTCACCGATAGTCTTGATCTTTTCCGCGTCTTCGTCCGGGATCTCCATGCCGAAGGCTTCCTCCAGGGCCATAACCAGCTCGACCGTGTCGAGCGAGTCGGCGCCTAAATCATTGACAAAGGAAGACTCTCGGGTAATTTCCGATTCTGAAACACCCAGTTGTTCCGCGACAACTTTTTTAACCGCTTCAAAAGCTTTTTGTTCGTCCATTCCGTCACCCCCTTCTTGATAATGTCGACTGACTACATGTACATGCCGCCGTTGACCGCCAATACCTGGCCGGTTATATAATCGGCTTCAGGGCTGGCCAGGAAAACAGCCGCGTTGGCGATATCGTCAGGCGACCCGAGCTTCCCCATGGGAATCTGGGCCAGCATCTTCTGTTTAACTTCGTCGGACAGTTTCTTGGTCATATCGGTGTCGATAAACCCGGGCGCAATCGCGTTGGCGGTGATGTTGCGGGACGCGAGCTCCCGCGCAATCGTTTTCGTAAAGGCGATCACGCCCCCCTTGGTTGCTGCGTAGTTGGCCTGGCCAAAATTACCCATCTGGCCAACAATGCTGGCGATTGAGATTATTCTACCGTATCGTTGTTTCATCATCAAGGTGGAAACTACTTGCGAGCAGTTGAACACCCCGCTCAAATTAACTGCGACCACCGCGTCCCATTCTTCCTTTTTCATCCTGATCAAAAGGTTGTCTTTGGTGATCCCGGCGTTATTGACCAGGATGTCGATCCGTCCAAAATGTTTGTGGGCTTCGGCGACCCCGGCCTGAACGTCGGACAGGTCGGCCACGTTCGTTTTGATGGGAAAGGTTTTAACGCCAAGCTTCCCGATCTCGTCGGCGGTTTGCCTGGCAAGGTCCAGGTTAATATCGGAGACAATGATATTGGCCCCCTCATTGGCAAAGGCGACGGCGATCGACTTGCCAATCCCTTGAGCGGCACCGGTGATGAAAGCGACTTTATCAGTTAACCTCTTCATATGAAATTACCTCCACGTTTGCTGATATTTTTTTGATCAAGCCCGCTAAGACCTTGCCGGGCCCGACTTCAATGAATTTCGAGACGCCTTCGTCAATCATGTTCTTGACCGAATCTTCCCAGAGGACCGATCCGGTCACCTGCCGGACCAGCAGTTCCTTGATCTTTCCGCCGTCCGTGACCGGCCTGGCGGTGATGTTGGAATAAACCGGGAGCCTGGCGTTATTAATGGTAATTGCCGCGAGCCGCTCGCTCAATTTGTCGGCGGCCGGTTTCATTAAGGGACAATGGAAAGGAGCGGAAACCGGCAAAGGGATAATGCGCTTAACGCCGGCTGATTTAAGTTTTTCTCCGGCGAGAGCGACGCTTTCTTTTTTTCCGGAGATCACGACCTGGCCGGGGGAATTGAAGTTGGCCGGCCAGACGTTGCCGATCTCAAGGCAGATGCTGATGATCGTTTCTCTCTCTCCCCCCAAGAGGGCCGCCATTGCTCCCGTTCCTTCCGGCACGGCTTCTTGCATGAAGCGACCACGCTGGTTTACGGTCCTGACCCCGTCTTCAAATGAGATTGAACCAGCGGCGTAAAGGGCGGAATATTCTCCCAGGCTATGTCCGGCGACAACGTCTGGCTTTATCCCTTTTTTAATTAAAAGATCATAAGCCGCCGCGCTGACGGTAAAAATCGCCGGTTGCTGGACCTCGGTCCGTTTTAATTCCTCTTCCGGTCCTTCCAGGCAGATCTTTTTAAGATCAAAGCCAAGAAGCCGGCTGGCACGATCAAGATGTTCTTCCGCGAAACCTTTCCCCATGCCAACGGCCTGCGACCCCTGACCGGGGAAAACGAAGGCAAGTTTCATATAAAATAACCGCCTGTTGGGCTGATTTACTGGCGCAATTCTTTGAGCTTCCTGGTTAGAAGCGGGATAATCTCCAGAACATCAGCGACAATACCGTAAGTCGCTACTTTGAAGATCGGAGCGTCGGGGTCTTTATTGATAGCGACAATGGTGTCGGCGCTTTGCATCCCGACCAGGTGTTGTATTTTTCCGGATATCCCGCAAGCGATATAGAGCTTGGGAGAGACGGTTTTGCCAGTTTGTCCGACCTGGTGATGGGCGGATATCCAGCCGGCGTCAACGGTGGCCCGGGAAGCGCCGACCGCTCCCCCCAGAAGGGCCGCCAGTTCTTCAAGCATGGCGAAATTTTTGGAGTCGCCGATGCCGCGGCCGCCGGAAACAATTATCTCCGCCTCCGCCAGGTTGACCTTGACGCTTTCGTCCTGGACGATATCGAGCAATTTAACGACAAGGTCCTCTTTGTTCAGGACCGGGCTGAATTTAATGAGCTCCCCCGCCGCCGGCTTGTCGAGAGGAGATTTTTTAAAGACCTTGGGGCGGACCGTCGACATCTGCGGCCGATGGTTGGGCGAAACAATTGTTGCCATGATGTTGCCGCCAAAAGCCGGGCGGGTTTGTTGAAGGATCTTTTTCTCCGGATCGATCGCCAGGCTGGTGCAGTCGGCGGTCAGTCCGGCGCCGATCCGGATCGCCAGCCGGGCGGCCAAGTCGCGCCCCTGGGTGGTCGCACCGAGCAGGAAAATCTCCGGCTTATGCTTGGTGATCGCTTCCGCGATCGCCCGGGTATAAGGTTCGGTGTGGTAATGTTTTAGTTCCTGGTGGGTAATAAGATAGACCTTGTTGGCGCCAAAACGATACAAGTGTTCAACCTCGTCCTCGATATTTTGGTCGCCGCAAAGCACTGCGGCGAGCTCGCATTTCAGGTCGGCCGCCAGCTTTCGTCCCTCGGAAAGAAGTTCATAGGTGACCGACTGGATCTTTCCTTCCCTTTGTTCGGCAAAAACCCAGACGTTCTTATAAGCGGAAAGGTCTTTAGCGGCTGTCAGCTCTTTTTTAAGTTCGATGGCGCCAAATTTACATGTCGCCACGCAGGCGCCGCAGAGGGTGCAGACGTCAAGGTTTATGGAGGCCTTTTTTTTCGGTTTGGCCTCCGCCTCCATTTCGATCATGCTGATCGCCGCGAAGGGGCATCCTTTGACGCACAAAGTACAGCCAGTGCATTTATCAAGCAAAATTTTAATGCTCATTTAGATATCCTTAATTAAACTAGTTTGCGTTCTTTGAGTTTGCCGATCAAGGCGGCCGCTATTTCGGCCGGTTCCCCGGCGAGCATCTCGCCTCCGCCTTTTGGCGGCGGCGAAAAGATCTTGACCACTTTGGTTGGCGAACCGTTAAGACCGATATTTTTTGGGTCGGCGGAAATATCCTGGGCGCTCAAGGTCTTGATCTCCGCTTTTTTCGCTTTCATCATTCCCTTTAATGAAGGGAGCCTGGGTTCGTTGATCTGTTTGACCACCGTAACCAGGCAGGGGAGTGGGATCGAAACGATCTCGTTGACTTCTTCGAGCAGTCGTTCGACTTTGAGTTCCTGTGTCCCAGCTTCGGCGCCGATCTTCACGGCGAAGGTGACCTGGGGGAGATTTAGCCACTCCGCAATGCCGGGGCCGACCTGGGCAGTGTCGCCATCAACGGCCTGTTTGCCGCATAGGATCAGGTCAAAGTGCCCGATCTTTTTGATCGCTTGGGCGAGAGTGTAAGAGGTTGCCCAGGTGTCTGAACCGGCAAAAGCCCGGTCGGAAATAAGATAAACTTCATCCGCTCCCATGGCGATCGCGGTCCGGAGCGCCTCGGTCGCTTGCGGCGGGCCCATGGTAATGACGACGACCTTTCCTCCATGCTGGTCACGAAGCTGAAGGGCCGCTTCAAGGGCGTTTTCGTCCATGGGGTTGATGATCGAGGGAACGCCATCGCGGACCAGGGTGTTGGTTTCCGGATTGATCCTGACCTCGGTCGTATCGGGGACCTGTTTAATGCAGACAACGATATCCATGCTACTTCTTGGCGCTTTCCTTGATCAGCGCCAGGCCGATCTGGTTTCGTTGGATCTGATTGGTCCCTTCATAGATCTGGGTGATCTTGGCGTCGCGAGCCATTTTTTCGACCGGATATTCTTTCATGTAGCCATAGCCGCCAAAGATCTGGATTGCGTCGATAGTTACCTTCATGGCGACGTCGGAGGCAAAAAGTTTTGCTTCGGAAGCTGGAAGAGTGAAATCCTTGTGTCCAGCGTCGATCATTTTTGCCACGGCATAAACCAGCGCCCGGGCCGCTTCCACCTGGGTCGCCATATCGGCCAGCATATGCTGGATTGCCTGCAGGCTGATGATCGGTTGCCCAAACTGAACTCTCTGCTTCGCGTATTTGATCGCCTCATCAAGGGCTCCTTGCGCGATCCCCACTGCTTGTGCTCCGATCCCCGGCCTGGTCATGTCCAGGGTCTTCATGGCTACGATAAATCCCATTCCTTCTTTCCCCAGCAGTTGGCTCTTGTGGATCTTACAGTCCTGGAAGACCAATTCGCGGGTGGCGGAACAGCGGATCCCCATTTTATTCTCCTTCTTGCCGAAGGTGAAACCCGGGGTCCCTTTCTCCACGATGAAGGCCGACGCGCCGCGAGGACCTTTGGTCTTGTCGGTGATCGCGATAACGGTGTAAGTATCGGCTTCTCCTCCGTTGGTGATCCATTGCTTGGTTCCGTTAAGAATATAGTAATCCCCGCTTTTTACGGCAGTTGTTTCCAGTCCGGCGGCGTCAGATCCGGCGCTCGCTTCGGTCAAGCCGAACGCGGCCAATTTTTTTCCAGCGGCAATTGGGGGCATATATTGTTTTTTCTGTTCTTCGGACCCAAAAAGCAAGATAGGGGTAGAGCCCAGGGCGGAGGCGGCAAAGGTAACTCCAACCCCCCCGCAAATTCGGCTGATCTCTTCGGTCGCTAGGCAAAAGTTGAAAACGCTGACCCCCATTCCTCCATACGCTTCATCAATGTAAAGGCCGCAGAGGTCGGCGTCAGAGAAGGCTTTTAGGGCTTCCCACGGAAACTCTCCGGTTTCGTCCCATTCAGCCCTTTTAGGTAGAGCTTTTTCAATTGAAACCTTGCGGGCCAGATCGCGGATCATCTTTTGTTCCTCGGTCAATAAGTAATCCAGCATTTCTACTTTCCTCCTACCAAATGATAGCGTTAGCCCCGTAAGTCAAACCAGCCCCAAAGCCAGACAAGATGACGAGGTCGCCGCTTTTTATTTTCCCTTCAGCCGCCGCCTCGTCAAGAGCGAGGGGAACAGAAGCCGCTGAGGTATTTCCGTATTTGTGGAGATTAACATAAACTTTTTCTTTTGACAACCCCATTTTCTTGATCACATGGTCAATAATTCTGATATTTGCTTGATGAGGAATTAACAGGGTGATGTCGGAAAGGCCGCGTCCGGCCCCTTTTAGGACCTCATTCACCGAAGATTCAAGGGCACGGACGGCGAATTTAAAAACTTCCCTGCCGTCCATCCGAATAAATCGTCCATGCTTGTTTTCCGGGTCGCGACTGCCGCCGCCAGGCATGACCAGTGATTGCCCCAGCCATCCTTCGGCTTTCCAGAAATTGCTTATGACCCCATGGTCCTGGTCGGCCTTTAGGACGACCGCTCCGGCGGCATCGCCAAAGAGGATGCAGGTCCCCCGGTCGGTCCAATCCAAATATTTGGTGAGAGTGTCGGCGCCGACCAGCAGAATGGTTTTATGACGCCCCGCTTCGATCAGACTGCTTGCGACCGCAAGGCCGTAGTTGAAGCCGGCACAAGCGGCAGATAGGTCAAAGGCGGCCGCGTTCACTGCTTTAAGTTTATCCTGCAAGATGCAGGCTACGGAAGGGAAGAGGGTGTCCGGCGAGGTAGTACAAACAATGATGACCTCTATCTCCTCCGGCGAGACCTTTGCTTTGGCAATAGCCTTTTCCGCGGCGACGATCGCCAGGTCTGAGGTCGCGGTCGCTTCGCTGGAGACCCGACGTTCAATGATCCCGGTCCGTTCCCTGATCCATTCGTCGGAGGTGTCCACAAGCTTGGCCAGGTCGTGGTTGGTTACTATTTTTTCCGGAACATGGGAGCCGGTCCCGATGATCCTGGCTTTCATTGTTTAGCCTCGATCTTGGAGATCCGTCCGACCAGGTCCTGTTGAACCGCTTCCATGGTCGCGCGGATCGCGTTTTTAAACGCCTTGGCCTTCGCCCGGCCGTGCGCCTTAAAAACCACTCCGTTTATTCCGAGCATGGGGGCGCCGCCGTATTCGTCGTAATCGGTCCGTTTCTTTATGCCGGCGAAAGCGGGGAGGAGAAGAAAGGCCGCAAAATAGGTGATCGGGTTTTTCGTCAATTCCTTTTTAAAAAGATCGAGCAGAAAACTGCTGACCGATTCGCCATATTTTAGGATCAGATTGCCGACAAAACCGTCGCAGACCACGACATCAATTTCACCGGCGAACATCTCTTTTGGTTCGACATTGCCAAGGAAATTGATGGGAGAGTCCTTGAGAAGCGGCCAGGCTTCGGTCACCAGCTCGTTCCCTTTTTCTTTTTCTTCGCCGATGTTCAGCAGTCCGACCCTGGGCGACTTGTAATGCATGACGCATTCGCAATACTGGGCGCCCATCTCGGCAAATTGTTTGAGCTGTTTTGCTTTGCAGTCTGAATTCGCGCCAATGTCTAAGACCAGCACCGGCCGCTTTTTAGTCGGAAAGAGTCCGGCGATAGCCGGGCGTTCAATGCCAGGGATCCGGCCGAGTCCAAAAAGGGAGGCGGTCATCAGGGCCCCGGTATTTCCGGCCGAAACGACTGCCGCGGCCTCTTGTTTTTTGACCAGGGAAACGGCGACGTTGAGCGAGGAGTCTTTTTTTTGCTTGACCGCGGAGACCGGGGCTTCGTTGTTGGCGATCACCTCTTCCGCGTTGACGACGGAGAGAGCCCCTCTTTTTTTATACTTGGAGAGTTCTTTGTTGATCTTGTCCGCTTTGCCGACCAGTATAAGTTCGACCGGAAGTTCAAGGGAGGCCTGAACCGCTCCTTTGACGATTTCGGATGGGGCAAAATCCCCTCCCATGGCGTCAATCGCGATACGGATCACTTATTTCTTCCCTTTCTTTTTCTCCTTAAGCTTTAAGACTTGCTTCCCTTTATAGGTGCCGCAGGTCGGGCAAACCTGATGAGGGAGGGAAGGGGAACCGCACTGCCGGCACTTGCCGACGTTCGGGGCGGTTAACACGTAATTGGACGCCCGCCTTTTTCCTTGTCTTGAGTTCGAATGACGTTTCTTTGGTACTGGCATATTTACACTCCTTTACAATTATTATCGCATAGCGACTTGATCGGTAGAGCGAGCAAAATGTTCTGACGGATCAATTCGTTTAGGTCGATCGTGTTATCCTTTTCGACCGGATAAACAAAATCGCTTTCTTTTAATTCGGTTTCTTTCCCCTGGGACGATTCCGGGTCTTGTTTGACATAGGTTTCGGCGATCTCAATGTTGATCGGTCGCCTAAACGAATCTAAACATCGCGAACACTCCAGCTCCGCTTCGGTTTGGATCGTTCCCTTGACCAGGACGGAGGTCCCGGTGTTGGTCAGATGAAGCCGGACCTTGACCGGTTTGGTCAGAACAAGCCCATATTCAGGGAACGAGAGTTTTTCGGAATCCTCGACATCCCCTTCATTCCCAACCTGACGGAGCAGTTCAGCCAGTTCAATCTTCACAACAAACAGAAATTATACTTAAAAAAGGGGGTAATTGTCAAATTAATCTGCTAACCCGCCCGCGGGTGGGCATGGTCATAGACTTTTTTCAACCGGTCTTTGGTTACATGGGTGTAAACCTGGGTGGTTGAAAGAGAGACATGCCCAAGAAGTTCCTGAACCATTCGAAGATCGGCTCCCCCATCAAGAAGATGCGTGGCAAAGGAGTGGCGGAGGGTATGGGGGGTGACTTTTTTTGTTATCCCGGATTTTTTCGCGTAAAATCTGATCAGGCGCTCGATCTGTCTCGCAGTCAGCCTGGTGCCGAGCCGCCCAAGAAAAAGGGCCGGGCTTTTCCGGCCGGCAAGGAGCTGGGGCCTTGCGCCGCTAATATAATTATTTAGAGCCTTGGCGGCCAATGAGCCGAAAAGCACGATCCTCTCTTTTGCTCCCTTGCCAAAAACCCTGATTTCTCCTTCAGACAGGTCAAGTTCGTTAATGTTTAAGTCAACCAGCTCGGCGACCCGGATCCCGCTGCCATATAAGAGCTCAATGATCGCGCGGTCCCTTGTTCCCAGGGGATCAGGGTTTGGCGCTTTTAACAGTTTTGCCATTTCTTCCGGATAAAGAAAATTAGGCAGTTTTTTTTGGATCTTTGGGGTTAATAACAGGTCAAAAGGGTTGCCTTCGGTCAATTTTTCTCTTAGCAGGTAGCGAAAAAACGACCGAGCGGCGGAAAGCTTGCGGGCGATGGAGCGGCGGGCGAAACTCCTTTTTTCCAGCTGGACCAAATATTCGCGCGCGGTGAGGCGGTTTATCTCCCGGTCTTTAAGGAAGGCGGTTAAAAAAAACAGGTCTCTCCGGTAGTTGCTGGTCGTGTGAGGCGAGTAATTGCGTTCGGTCTTTAAGTAATTTAAAAAGCCGTTAATTTGCTGAAGGTCAATGGCCACTTATAGTCCGTATTGGTGACGTTTTTCCTGGTTGAGCGGGAGATATTTTCCTTTTTCTCTGACCCAGATCTCTTTTTTTTCCGGGGGGCGAGTGTCGACGTGAACCATGTTCTCTTCGGGATAATAACCAAGGCCGTTTACCCCTTCCAGCGTTTCGGCGAACTTAAACACTTCGGCGGCGGTGACCCCGTCAATGACGATGTTGGCCGCCTTTCCCATGGCGTGGTAGCTCTTTTTTTCCCTTTTCAGTTTTTCCAGGTAAGCTTCGCAATAAAAGCCGGAAATAATTCTGGGTCTTTTTTTGAAATGGATGGCGATCTCTTCCAAAATGCCGACCAGCCCAAGGTGGATCCGATATGCGCCCCGGCATTCCGGGCAGCGGCAAATAAAGTCCTTATGATTGAAGTTTTCGCTTAGGTTACCCATAGAGACACAATATTAACATATAATCTGCTGACGGGGAAGAGCGCTACTCT
Organism: candidate division WOR-1 bacterium RIFOXYB2_FULL_45_9; assembly: GCA_001771575.1. Taxonomy (GTDB): domain Bacteria; phylum Margulisbacteria; class WOR-1; order O2-12-FULL-45-9; family XYB2-FULL-48-7; genus XYB2-FULL-45-9. Next base: position 1,245,427 of record MEUD01000001.1, read on the forward strand.
TCGATAAAAGCCTGCGCGGAGATGGTTTTGCCGCCGCCGGCGTAGTCTTCCCAAATAACGATAAAATAATCGTCCAGGCCAACGACTTGCGGGGCGCGGGCGCCGTTATTGGTCTTGATCAAAAGGCTGCTGGCCGGCCAAAGCGGCCTGCCGTCAAGACCAATTTTTTGCATATAGATCTCGTAGTGTTTGCCGTTACGGTAATCTTCCCAGGTGATGATGGCCGCATTGCCGGAGAGAGAAATGGATCGCGGCGCGAACTGGGTCAGGGGAGCTTCGATCACGGGAATCCCTTCTTCCCCCCAGAGGAGCTTGCCGGCATCGGACAAGGCGTTGGTGAAGATGTCCCAGTTGCCAAAACGATAATCTTGCCAGACGACCATTGTCCCCTCGTTTAGCCTGGTTAGCAATGGGTCGTGCTGGGAACGGGCCATCTGACAGACCGGGATGCCGTCGTTTAACCAGAGAGGATAGCCTAGCTTGTTAAGCCGTTGGGCGTAGATGTCGTAACTCCCTCCCGCTTTGTCCGTCCAGGCGACGATCGCCCCTCCCTCTCCGTCACCGGACAATTTGGGGGACTGCTGGATGTCGGGAGCTCCACAAACAAGCATGCCATTCTCTTTCCAGAGTCGGACCCCGCTCGCTTTAAGACGCTGGGCGTAAATGTCGAGGTTGCGATCTCCCCTGCGGGCATCGGCCCAGGCAATGATCGTGCCGCCATTTTCGTCAACAATAGCGGAGGGGGCAAGCTGATCCCCGTTTTCGGCGGCAACCAGGGCGGCGTTCTTTCCCCAAAGCAATTCGCCGTCCGCGGCGATCCGTTGAGCGTAAATATCTTTTAAATTTAACGGGTCTCTTTCGTCTTCCCAGGCCGCGATTGCCCCCCCGTTATTATCGGGGACCAGAACAGGGGCTCTTTGCTCGGAGCCGAGTTTGGTCAAACTTAGGCCGGATACACCCCATAATAGCCGACCGGAGGTCGAGATCCGTTGAGCGAAAAGGCGAACGTTTTTACCGTCGCGCCTATCTTCCCAAACAATGATCGCCCCCCCCTGGCCGTCCGCGACGAGTTGTGGAGTGGTTTGCTCGGCGGAGAACCTGGCGACACGCACCCCTTCTTTTCCCCAGGCCAGGTAGCCGGATCTCGTTAGTTTTTGAGCGTAAATGTTTAAAAATCCGTGACGCCCGTCTTCCCAAACAATGATCAACTCATTGCTGCCATTGTTGATCGCGGCGCCATTTTGATGGACTACCGCTCCTGGAGTGTCGCAGACGACCTGCCCATTTCTTCCCAGGGTCAATGCTCCGCCGCCGGATATTTCTTGTCGAGCAACATCAAAGTTTCCGTTGACCCGACTTTGAAAAGTAATAAAAATGGTGTTATCTCCCGAGACCGCCAAGTTTAGTTTTCCCTGGTCATCTCCCAATCCGGAGACTAACAACCCCTCGTCAGCCCATAACTGCCGACCGGCGCTGTTGATCTTCTGCGCGAAAAGGCGGGATTTCCCCTTGCGGTAATCTTCCCAGACCACCACCCAATCAACAGTCGATAAATAAGCGATCTTTGGTTTGTCCTGTCGAAAAGGAGCCGGCGCGACCTCGATCCCTCCCTTTTTCCAAAGGAGAGAGCCTTCCCTGTTGATCCTTTGCGCGAAAATGGTGCTTTGTTCGTGGCGGTTGTCGGCCCAAACAACGACCGCCCCTCCATCGGGAGCGAGCGCCAGGTCGGGAGATTCCTGGGAAAAAGGATCGTCGGTGATTTGCAGGTCGGCCTTGTCCCAGAGAGGAGCGCCGGAGAGATTATATTTTTGAACAAAGATATTTTTACTGTTGCCGCGCAAATCGCTCCAGGCCAAAATAAAAAACTTATTACCGGCGGTAAGGACCGGGTTCTCTTGATTGTCGGGAGCGGAGCACAGCGCCAGACCGTTTTTTCCCCATAGTCCTTCGCCATCTGAAGAAAGATATTGTCCGTACACGTCACTGCCGTTGTTTTGCGGCCGCCCGTCGGTCCAGACGACAATAAAACCGTTGGCTCCGTCGGACGCGACCTGGGGGTACCACTGGGTCCCGCCCTCGTCGCAAAGGACGATCCCGTTGCCAAGCCATTGAGTCCGACCAACCCGGTCCACCTTTTGGGCATAAATATCTTCGCCGACGCAGCTGCGATAATCATGCCAAACGATTAGGAGCTCTCCCTTTTTGCTTATTGCGACCTCCGGAGCGAACTGGCCGTAAGATGAGACGCAGACAGGGAGAGCTTCTTTGCCCCAAAGAGGGAGCCCTCCTGCGGTAATATGTTGGGCGAAGATGTCGGAATTGTTGTTGCGGTAATCTTGCCAGGCGACCAGCAGGCCTCCTCCTCCGTCGCAAATCACCCGGGCCGAGTTCTGGTTCCCTTCGCCGTCACTGATCTTTACGCCATCTCTTCCCCAGAGCGGCGTTCCCGCCGGGTCGTATTTTTGGGCGAAAAGCCTGCTGAAGCCGGAGCGTCCGTCTTCCCAAACAAGATAATAACTTCCGTCCCCCCCCAGGCAGGAGACCGGATTTTGCTGGGTCGTATTTCCCGAAGAATTGTTGACCCGTAGGCCGCCGCCGTCCCATTGCGCTTGAGGCAAGGTGGCAGGCAAGATTGGGGGGAGATCTTTTTCCTGGGACCTGGAAACGGCGATTGCGCCAAAGAAGATGACCAGGGAAAAAAGTACGAGCGCCGAACGTTTCATGCCGGGACTTGAGCGAGCTTCATTGAGATCACTTTTGAGGTGCCGGGGTCCTGCATCGTCACGCCGTAAATATTGTCGGCGATCGCCATGGTCCGTTTGTTGTGGGTAATAACGATCACCTGGGTATTGGCGGAAAAGTCCTTTAAAATGTTCGTATATCGACCGATGTTGGCTTCGTCCAGAGCGGCGTCGACCTCGTCAAGAAAACAAAACGGGGAGGGTCGGATCTTGAGCAGGGAAAAGAGAATGGCGACGGCGCAGAGAGATCGCTCGCCGCCGGATAATAGCGGGAGCGGCAACCAGCGCCGGCCATTTGGGCGGACCGAGATCTCGATCTCCGCTTCCAGGGCCGGCTGGCCGGGGGCCAGAGAGATCCGCGCTTCCCCGCCGTTAAAAAGTTGGCCGAAAACTTCGGAAAAAATGACCGAAAGTTGGTCCATGGTCTGCAGAAAAGTTGTTTCGGCCTGGGCGTCGAGCTCAACGATCAGGTTGCGCAGGTTCTCCCGTGCGGCGTTAAGATCGGTCAGTTGAGCTTCAATGAAAGTTAGGCGCTCCTTGCTCCGGTCAAATTCCTCGATCGCTAGGAGATTGACCGGTTCAAGCTGGCGCAACCTGGCTTTTCCCTCTTCGATCTCGCTTTTGGCCTTGCCAGTATTAGCTACGATGCCGGAGACAGTTTCCAGATCTTGCAGTGAAAGATTGTATTCGGCCAAAAGCTTTTCGCCGATCGCCAGCATTTCCCCATCGACTTTGGCCAGAGAGACTTCAAGAGAGGCGATGATGCTTGCCGCCTCCCTTTCCTCCTGTTCTTCCTGACGGCTTTTTTCTTCAAATTCGGAGATCTGTGTGTTTGTCTTTTCCCGCTCAAGCTTCAATTGAGCGATCGCTTCGGTCAAAGAGGCCTTTCTTTGATCGTCAGGAATGGAAACGGCTAAAAGATCCTGGCGATGAGCGCCGATCAAGGCGTTAAGTCTCTCCATCTCAGCCAGGGCCTTGCGGTTTTCTTCGTTTAAAAGTTCCAGTTTAAGGTTGCGGGTCGCTTCCGCTTCGCTGGCGGCCAGGGAAAGGTTCTCTTCTTTGCCGAAAAACTGCATAATGGAAGAGAGCAATGAGACCAGGCCGCGGGTTTGATCGACCAGAAGGTGGAGCGACTCGTCAAGATGGACCTGCGAAGGGTCGCTAATTTCCGGAGCCTGCAAAGCCAGGATCTTCGCGGCGAGAGCGTTGGTTTTTGCCGAGACGGAGAGAAGGAGCTCTTCTTCTCTTTGCAGGTCCTTTTCTATGAAGCGGCGATTGAGTTCGGCGTCGCGCAACCGGTCTTTTTCGCTGTCGAGTTGAGCGGCCAGATCGTCGATCTGTGATTCGATCTCCCGGAGCCGTTTTTTGAGTTCCGCTGCCGCGCTGAAATCTTTTTCTTCGGCGGCGCTTTTGGCCTGGGACTGTTGTCTTGCTTGGGCCAGCGCCTCTTCGAGCTTCTGCTTTTTTTCCAGAATGCTTCCTAAAAGTTTTTTGCTCAAGCCGATCTCCAGTTCCTTGACCTTGTTATGGATTTCCAGGTATTCTTTTGCCCGACGGGCTTGCTCCTCAAGAATGATCAGGTGTTCGCTGACCTCGATCTTAAGGTCGTTGATCCGGAGAAGGTTTTGTTCGGCGGCGATCAGCTTTTTCTCCGCGGCGACCTTTCTGGTTTTGTATTTGTTGATCCCGGCCGCCTCTTCAAAAACGATCCGGCGCTCTTCTCCTTTACTGGAAAGGATGGCGTCGACCTGCCCCTGGGTGATGATCGCGTAAGTCCCTTCGCCGAGGCCGGTATCCAGCAGAAGGTCGCGGATATCCTTGAGCCGGCATTGGTTTTTGTTGATGTAGAATTCACTTTCCCCCTCGCGGAAGGTCCGGCGTTTGATCGCGACCTCGGTGAAGGGGACCGGAAGACGTCCCGAAGAATTATCGAAAGTCATGGTCACTTCAGCCAGTGAAAGCGGTTTGCGCTGGGCGGTCCCGGCGAAAATAATGTTGTCCAGGGAACCGACCCGTAGCATTCTGGGATTATCTTCCCCCAGCACCCAGCGAACCGCGTCCAGCACGTTGCTTTTGCCGCAGCCGTTTGGCCCAACGATCCCGGTGATCCTGGAATCAGGATCAAACTCGATGTCGGTCTGGTCGGGAAAAGTCTTGAAGCCGCGTAGCGACAAGGTCTTTAAAAACATGGCGGGCCTACTATAGCAGAAATATTTCGCTTGAGCAACCAGTGGATGAATGATACAATTTGAGCCGTGGATCTATACTATAATAGGCAAAACAAGATGATAATTTCGAAGTGCCGCCGCTTGCTTTCGCTTGTTTTTCTCCTTTCATTATTAGTTTTCCCAGCTCAAGCCAGATTAAACGAATTAGGGATCAATCCGTTCGCCACTGAAGCCGGAGGCCGTCCCTTGGGGATGGCTGGTGCGGTCGTCGCGCTGACCGATGACCCGAACGGGGCGCTGTATAATCCGGCCGCTCTGGCCTGGGCCAAAGGGATCGCGATCACCAATCTGGACATTGACCGGATCACCGTTGCCGGTGCTTATCCGACCGGTCTGGGTTCCTCCTTCGGTCTTGCCGTGGTCAACACCAGCATCGAAAATTTGGTTTATCAGGGTTCCCTGCGGACGTCGAAGAGCAGTTTGGTCGTTGTTTCTTACGGGACAAAACTTTTCTTTTTTCCAGCGTATGAAAAGAACCAGGCACTGCAAAGGATCGGGCTTGGCGTTAGCGTCAAAACGCTCCTTTCGGAAACTTTTAGGGGAACGGGAATTAACGATCGTTCGGCAAACGGCTGGACCGTTGACCTTGGCGGAATTTATAAAGCGAACGACTGGCTGTCGGTCGGGCTGGCTCTGCAAAACGTCCTTCCGGAAAAAACATTCGGCGGAGGCTCGATCTTGTGGGACGACAGCCTCGCGGAACCGATCACTGCTTATCACAAGCTTGGTTTTTCCGCGAAGGTCATTGGCCCTCTTGGCTCGCTTAATTATAGCGACACCAGGCAGTTGGTGCTGGGGGGGGAGCTTGACTTCGCAAGCGCTAATCCGACCCTGTTGCGGATAGGCGGCGAGTACACGGTAAACAAGCACTTTTTTATGCAAGCCGGCTTAATGGAGCAGTGGCGGCCCGGCGGCCTTTCGTTTACTCCGACCTGGGGATTTGGTTTGCGTTCGGAAGAGTGGGCTTTTACCATTTCCGGGAACCGCGAACCGATCAAAGATGAGGGGCAGGTCCTTTTGTCCGGCATGTATTTTCCAAAGGAGTGGGTGGTTTTCAAGAAGCTTGATCTGGACCGGCCCTCGGTCTTTTTAGAAACGGCGATCGAACAGCTTTCGCTTGAAGACAATTTTGTGACTTATGATGAAACGCTTGAGGTGACCGGCAAGGTCAAGCCGGGTGTAGACGTATATGTCAACAATTACCTGGCAAGCAAAGGGAAGGATAACTCCTTCCGGGTCCTGGTGCCGCTGAACCTTGGAAAGAATCTGGTGATCGTCGAGGCCCGGAACGAACAGGAAAAAGTTTCCTGGACTTATAAGGTGCTGCGGAAGGCCAGGATATCGGTCGAGGAAGAGACGGAACTTAAGAAAAAACTGGAGAGAACGATCTCTCTGCAAGAGCAGGAAGCCCTCCGGAAAAAAGAGGCCGAGCTTAAAAAACGGCGGAGCAAAGTGGAAGAGCTGGTTACTATCGGGGTCATTAATGTTGATGAAGGCAAGGGGGAGTTTAGGCTCGAAGCGACGATCACCAGAGGAGAGCTGGCTACCTGGCTGGTGAAATCTTCGGACCTGCCGCTTCCGGAAGTGACCAAAGATGTCTGTGTTGATATCAAGAGGAGCAACCCTCTGGCCGCGTATTATAAGGCGGCGATCGACTGGAACCTGATGCCCCTTTATTCGGACGGGACCTTCCGGCCGGACACGCCGGTAACCAAAGAAGAGTCGGAGCGCTTATTTAAGGTCTTGGGTGTGAAGAAATGAAAAAGCAGTTTGTCGCGATCATTGCCCTGCTTTTCTTGATCATGCCGGCCGCGGCGGAAGAGCCGGCCATGACCAAAGACGATGCCGTCCTTTTGATCTCCGCCGTCAAAAACCTAAAGAACCGATTGAACGACCTGTTCTCCTTCACGACCGGCTACGACCTTTCCAAGGTTAACCAGGTCCGGCTGACCCCGACGATCAACTGGGTCAAGGTCGCGCCGAAAAAAGCGCCGCCTGACGGACAAACAATTTTAGAGATCGTGGCCGCGGTCGACGATCCCAGGGGAGTGTCGAACATTGCCGGCGTCAGGGCCGACCTGACCGGCATTGGCCAGCTCTCTGATGCGCAGCTTTTGGATAACGGCAAGTTCGGAGACGTCGTTTCCGGCGACGGTTTGTTTACTCTTCTGACAACGATCATGCCGGGGACCACGCTTGGGCCAAAAGATATTAATATTTCGGCGGTCAACCGGAACGGCTGGATGGCACTGGCCAAAACAACCGTTGACGTTGAGATCAAGCCGCTGATCCTTGAGGCGAAGGCGGTACCGGAAAAACTATCCACCCAAAGCGGGGCGTTTGTCACTTTGGTCCTGCGGGTCGACAATCCCGGACGGCCGGTCGACGTGAAAAATATTTCGGCGGATATCAGGCCGCTTGGCTTCCAGGACGCGCTTTCTTTCCGCAATGACGGACAGGATGGCGATATCGCCTCGGGAGACGACACCTGGACCCTGCGTTTTATCCTGCCCAAAAATCTCTCTCCGGGGAACTATCTCATCCCGATCGAAGTGGTTAATTTTGCCGGCGGGTCAGCGGCCGGTAAGATCCCGATCTCAATTTATTAATGCTATCAACCTTAACGATAATCAGTATTTTTGCGGAAATATTTACCGCCGGGATCCTTTTTTCCGGAGGGGCGGCGTTTTTTAAGACCGGGTTGAAGTCCAGAAAGGATTTTGCGTTAAGCCTGGTTTTTTTCTCTCTTTTTGCCTATGTCGGTTCGGTTGTCGCTTCCCAATTAATGGTCAACCTGGGAAATAGCTTGACTGATCTGATCCTGGTAGAGAAGATCGTTTCCATCAGCCTGCTGGCGACCGCTTTTTTTGTCTGGCTGTTCGTGGTCGAGCGGTTCGTGTTGCGCGCGGGACACGTGTTTTCGTTCATATTCTTTTTGGTCATCGGATTTTTTACCTACCAGGTGTTTAGCGCGTCGGCCAGTTTGGTCTATCGCGAAGGGGTAGTCCAGCCGATTGTTAATTATTCCGTTTGGATCCCCTTGATGCCGGTTGTTTCCTTTTCTTGGCTTTTGCTGGCGCTTTTTGGTTTGAGGGGGTCTTTTAAGGAGAACGGGAAACTGCCGCTTTATACCGCCTGCGCGGCCGCGTTATTTTTGGGAGCGATCTTTTCATCTTATTCATATGTCAGACTGGGAGAGGCGGGCTATCTCCTTGCCTCGTGGGTGATCTTTTTGACCGGCGCCCTCTCCCTGCTTTTAGGCGAGATCATTCCTCCGGAAAGCCCGGAGGCGGCCTCGCCGATAAAATTCCTGAAAACGAGACTGCTTTTCAAGCTGGTGCTGATCTTTGTTTTGATGGTTGTTTTATTGTTTGAGGCGACCGCTCTGGCGACGATCAATATCAGCAAGAACTCTCTGGCCAGATTTGTTCAAACCTATTACTACGAGACCGCTAAAAACTTGGTCGAGCGGATCGTTTCCGAACCGCAGCCGACCAATAACGAAATAATGCAAAGAGCGGTCGAAATGATGAAGATTGGCTCGCGGGGAGTCGCCTTTGTTGTTGATGACAATGGGGCCCTGCTGGCCCATCCGGACAAGAGCAGGGCGCTCATGAAGGACGACATGAGACGGAACGGCGCGGTGGCCAGCCTGCTGAAAAAACAGGGGGGACGAGGCGAGTTTTACAATGAGTTAGGCAGTCCTATGGTAGGGGCGTATTTATTGGTACCGGGAACGAATTACGGCGTGGTGGTTGAAGAGCCAAGAAACTCGGCCTACGCGGAATTGCGCCAGCTGGAGGCCAATTCCCTCCTTTTTGTCATTATCGGGATAGTTTTGGCGGCGTTAACCGGAGCGTTCTTTGCCCGGTCGATCGAAAAACCGATCAAGGAGCTGATCAAGGGGACTGAGGCGGTTGCTCACGGAGAGCTGGGCTATCGCATCCCTATCAACTCAAGCGACGAGATCGGGCGCCTTGCCGAAGCATTTAATAAAATGACCAAGGATCTGCGCGATAGCCAGGAGCGGCTGATCCTTTCCGAAAAGCTCGCCTCGCTTGGCACGATGGCGGCCGGGATGGCCCATGAAATAAAAAACCCGCTTGTTTCTCTTAGGACCTTTACCCAATTGCTTCAGCAAAAATGGGACGACAAAGAATTCCGGGATAAATTCAGCCAAATTATTCCTCATGAGATCGAGCGGATCAATAAGATCGCGGAGAGCTTGTTAAAGTTCGGCCGCCCGGCCAAGCCGGAGCTGACCAAGGTTGAAGTGAACTCCCTGCTTGACGAAGTTTTAATGCTCTTTGAGAGCGAAGCCAAAAAAAACAATGTTAGGGTGACCAAGAAATTTGCCCAGCTGCCGCCGATCGCGGGAGACGCCGGACAGCTGCAGCAGGTCTTTGTTAATATCGTGAAGAATGCCATTGAAGCGATGCACGAAAAGGGGGGGGAGCTGGCGGTAAAGACCGACGTTGGCGAAGTGATCAAGCTGGGAAAGATCCACGGTCGTCAGGGGGTCCGGCAGGGCGAGGAGATCGTCTGGGGAGAAGAAGAACAGATGGCAAAACCGCTTCCAGTCATCTTTGTCGAGGTTACCGACACCGGGGAGGGGATATCGGAAGAGAACATTAAAAGTCTTTTTGATCCGTTCTTTACGACCAAAATAACCGGGACCGGCATGGGACTGCCGATCACTCTAAGAATAATTGAAGAACACAAAGGGTCAATTAAGGTGCGCAGTCGCTCCGGCAAAGGAACGACCTTTATTATTACTCTGCCTCAACAGTTTAGTTCTTGACCTTATTGAGCAGCATCTGCATCCCGTTCTCCAGAATGCCCCGCTGAATGGCTTTGTCCAGCCGGTCAAGTGTTTTGCTTTCAGCCAGAAAAAACTCGGACGCTTCCCCAAAAATTATGTTGCCTGATGTTTTGTAAGTGGTTTCTCCGAGGGTCAGCACGCAGCGGCCTTTCTCTGTGGAATTGCTCAATTTGTTTCCCTCCATATACTATCTATCGAAGCGAAATTTAATTAACTTGCGCCGGAGAGCTGATCGTTGATATAATCTAACGCAAGATGTTTGAGAGATTTACCGAACGGGCGATACGAGTGATCATGGCGGCGCAAGAGGAAGCCAAGCGTCTCCGTTCAAATTATGTCGGCGCCGAACACCTTTGCCTGGGAATGCTCAGGGAAAACGACCAATCGGTGATAAAGACCCTGGAGCATTTTCGGGCCGACCCCATGCAAATAAAGGACCGGATAGAAGAATCGCTGTTGATCAAAGAGGGGCCAGCCAGCGATTCTCCGGAGCTGCCATTCAATCCCCAGATCAAGAAGATCATTGCCCTGGCCTGGGATGAGGCTAGAGGGCTGGGGCATAGCTATGTTGGCGTAGAACACCTATTCTTAGGAATGCTGCGGGAGGGGAGCGGTGTTACCGGCAAGATCTTTGCCGATTACGTGATCTCGCCAGCGGCGGCCAAGGACAGGATCATTTCTCTGCTTGGCGAAGTTAATCCCCTGCAAAAGAAGGTCTCCCGGGCAAGCAAAACCCCTCTGCTCGATTCTTTTGGCCGGGATCTGACGATCATGGCCGGAAGCAACAAGCTCGATCCGGTCGTTGGGCGGGCCAAGGAAGTTGAGCGGGTCATTCAGATACTTTCTCGCCGCCGGAAGAACAATCCGGTTTTGATCGGAGAAGCGGGGGTTGGCAAGACCGCGATCGTTGAGGGGCTGGCCCAAAAAATCATCCAGGGGAACATTCCCGCGACTTTGGCCAACAAGCGGCTGGTCGCGCTCGATATGGGGCTGTTGATCGCCGGGACAAGATACCGCGGAGAATTTGAAGAGAGGCTGAAAAAGGTCCTTGATGAAGTGATCAAAAGCGAGAGTGTGATCCTCTTCATTGATGAGTTGCACACCTTGATCGGGGCCGGGGCGGCCGAAGGGGCGATGGACGCGGCCAATATATTGAAGCCCGCCTTGGCTCGCGGCGAGATCCAATGCATTGGCGCGACCACGATCGATGAGTTTCGAAAAAGGATCGAATCCGATCCGGCGCTGGAGCGGCGATTCCAATCGGTCATGGTGGATGAGCCGTCCGTGGAAGAGACGATTGAGATCCTAAAGGGTTTGCGGAGCCGGTATGAAGAGTTTCACCGCGTCCAGATCACTGATGACGCTTTGGTCGCGGCCGCCAGGCTTTCGGCCCGCTACATTTCCGATCGGTTTTTGCCTGACAAGGCGATCGATCTGGTGGATGAGGCGGCGTCACGGACCATGTTGCAAAACGAGGCCCTCTCAAAGGAGCAACCCGCTTCGGAAAAAATCCCCAAGGTTAACGCGGAAGTGATCGCCCAGATCGTTGCCAGCTGGACCGGTGTTCCGGTGACCCAGCTTACCCAGGAAGAGACGGAGCGACTGTTTAAGCTGGAAGAGACCCTGCGGCAAAGAGTGGTTGGGCAGGAAGAAGCGATCACCGTTATCGCTAAATCGATCAGGCGGGCCAGAGCGGGACTTAAAGATCCCAAGCGCCCGGTCGGCTCGTTCATTTTTCTCGGTCCTTCGGGAGTTGGCAAAACGGAACTGGCAAAAAGACTGGCCGAATTTCTTTTTGGCGATACCGAAGCGCTGATCCGGATCGACATGTCGGAATACCTGGAATCGCACACCACCTCGCGGCTGGTTGGTTCCCCTCCCGGTTATGTTGGCTTTGGCGAAGGGGGACAGTTGACCGAGCCGGTCCGCCGCCGTCCCCATTCGGTTGTTTTGTTCGATGAAATAGAAAAAGCTCATCCCGACGTGATGAACCTGCTTTTGCAGGTTTTAGACGAAGGACATGTAACCGACGCGCAGGGGCACCAGATCGATTTCAAGAACACGGTAATTATTATGACCAGCAACGTCGGGGCGGAGCTGATCCAAAAAGAGAGTTCAATCGGTTTTGTTACCAGGGCCGATGCCGGCGCCAGCTATGGCAAAATGAAAGAGATTGTCCTTGAGGAGCTGAAAAAGAGATTTAAGCCGGAATTCCTTAACCGGGTAGACGAAAAGATCGTTTTTCATCCGCTTTCAAAAGAGGACCTGCTGTTGATTATTGATATCATGATCAACGATATTAACGATCGCCTGACCGAAAAAGGGCTTTCAATCAACCTGACCAAGAAAGCGAAAACTTTTTTGGTCGATCAGGGATATGATCCTAAGCTGGGAGCCAGGCCGCTGCGCCGCTCGATTGAAGAACACATTGAAGACAAGCTCTCCGAAGAAGTGTTAAAGGGTAAATTTCCTTATGGCACAAGCATCAAGGCCGATCTAAAGGACAAAGCTCTCTTTTTTGTTGGAAAGTCGTCCCTCAAAAGCCGTAAACTCGAGAGCGCCTCGGCGTAGTATGCCGAAGGGAGAGGTCCTCTATGTCTGCGGCTCCTGCGGTCAGGGTTTTCCCCGCTGGCAAGGACAATGCCCGAGTTGCGGCGAATGGAACAGCTTATGCGAAGAGCTCCCCACGGTCCAATCTCCCAATAAGCCGGCTCCACTTAAAGCTGCGGAAGCGATCTCGATCACCGATGTCGGCTATCAGGCCGAAGACCGGGTCTCGACCGGGCTAAAAGAGTTGGACCGGGTTCTTGGGGGAGGGATCGTTCCAGGTTCGGCAACCCTAATATCCGGAGAACCGGGGATTGGCAAATCAACTTTAATGCTTCAAGTCGCGGAGTCGCTAAGCCGAAGCGCGACTGTCCTATATATCAGCGGCGAGGAATCCCCCAGGCAGATCAGGATGCGGGCGGAGCGTTTGGGAGCGACCACCAAAAATCTTCTTCTTTTACCGGAAACCGGCCTGGCCAACATTGAAAAGAGGATCGAGCAAATAAAGCCGGGATACGTGATCATCGATTCGATCCAGACCCTCTACCGCGCGGAAGTTCAGGCCGCCCCGGGCTCTGTCGCGCAAGTTCGAGAATGTGCCGCTTACCTGGTTGGGATAGCCAAGGCGACCGGGATCCCGATCGTTATTGTCGGACACGTGACCAAGGAGGGGACGATTGCCGGCCCCCGGGTTTTAGAGCATGTGGTTGACACCGTGCTTTATTTTGAAGGGGAAAAACACAAACAGTACCGCCTGCTCCGCGCGATCAAGAACCGGTTCGGCTCAACTAACGAGATCGGGATCTTTGAAATGAAGGAATCGGGGTTGATCGAGGTCTCTAACCCCTCCGAGGTGTTTTTATCTGAAAGGCCCAAAGGGGCCCCCGGCTCGGTTGTGACCGCGGCGATCGAAGGGAGCCGGCCGCTGCTGGTAGAAATACAAGCTTTGGTAGCCCCGACTAAAATGGCCTATCCGATCAGGAGGGTGACCGGGGTCGACCAAAATCGGGTCGCGATAATTCTCGCGGTACTGGAGAGACAAATTGGGCTGAAGCTATCATCTTCGGATGTTTACGTGAACGCGGCCGGCGGCGTTAGGGTGTATGAACCGGCCATCGATTTGCCGATCGCTCTGGCGATTGCTTCCTGCTATCGGTCTAAGCCGATCGACTCCGCCACCATGGCGGTTGGCGAGATCGGGTTGGCCGGAGAGATCCGCTCAATTAGCGGAATTGAGAAGAGATTGAAGGAAGCGGAAAAACTTGGCTTTAAAACAGCGATAACTCCCAGGGGGAGCAAGGTCGCGACCAAGCTTAAACTTGAAGAAGCGGCAACCGTCAAAGAGGCTTTGTCAGCATTTCTGCAATAGACTGACGAACTTCCGCCACTTTTGCCTCATATTCAAGATCATTGGTAAAATAGATTGGTTTACCGATTGAAAGCCGGACCTGGGATGGGGAAAAAAACTTTGCCCCTTTTGGTAGGATGTCGTAACTGCCGGAAATGGCGACCGGCAAAACTGGGACACCGGACTTTAACGCCGCCAGCAGGCTCCCTCGTTTGAAGTTCCCTAACGAACCGTCGCGGCTCCTAGTCCCTTCCGGAAAGATCAATATTCGATCCCCGTTTTTTAACAACGTGACCATTTTATCGACCAGCTTGTAAGCATTTAAGACCATTTCCCGGTCGACCGGGAAGTAGCCGGCCTTTTTAAGGTACCAACCAAAGATTGGTACTTTAAACAATTCTTTTTTGATGGCGAACAGAAAAGTGATCGGCAATCCGCCAAGGAGGATGGGAATGTCTGCCGCCCCCTGATGGTTGGCGGCGATCATAATTGCCCCCTTGGGGATATTCTCCAGGCCGGTAATTTTAAGACGTGAGCCGGATAACAAGATTATCATTTTTGACCAGTATCGGGCGGCGATCTGAAAAGGATACCGTTTGTCCCGGTAAAAAGGAGTGAAACAGAAGGTTATCAAGGAGGCTACAAAAAAAGCTATAAAGATCGCGAGAAAAAGTGCAAGATTGTGAAGCGCCTTGAGAATAATCATGCTGCAAGTATAGCAAATCTAGGTCGTTTCAGGAACGGCGCTTTCCCCCAGGACCCGGTCAATTTCATTTTGGTCGGTCAATCCGGCCAGGATTTTTTCGCGAGCGTCCTCGGTTAGCGGCTTAAAGTTTGGAGTCGTGGTTGACCCGATCAAAACCTCAAAAAGTCCGATCCGGCCCTGATAGCCGCCGGCAATTTGTTTCCGGGCGAGGCGTTGGGCGACGACTCCGGCAACGGTTGCCTTGACCAAATATGGCTCGATCCCCATTTCCACCAATCTTTCGACCGCCGCAGGCGCACTATTAGTATGCAGTGTCGAAAATACTTGATGGCCGGTCAAGGCAGCCTGGATTGCTATTCTGGCGGTCTCCAGATCGCGGATTTCTCCGATCATGACGATGTCGGGGTCTTGACGGAGGATGCTTCTTAAGCCGCGCGCGAAAGTTAGCCCCGCCTTATTGTTTACCTGAACTTGATTGATCCCGGGGAGCTGGTATTCAACCGGGTCTTCAATGGTCATGATGTTTGTTTCCTTATTGTTAAGAAAAGAAAGGGCGGCATAGAGGGTGGTGGTTTTTCCGGAGCCGGTCGGGCCGGTTATTAAAACCAATCCCTGGCGTCGTTCGATGATCGATTGGAAAGAGGTAAATGATCCCTCCCCCATCCCCAGGTCGCTAAGTTTTATTTGAGCCTGACGCCTGGGGAGGAGCCGGACGACCGCTTTTTCTCCGTGAATGGTCGGCAAGATCGAGGTTCGCAGGTCGATGAGCTGTTTGGTCAGCCGGAGTTCGCTTCGACCATCCTGCGGCAGGCGGGTTTCGCCGATATCTAGGCCACAGAGGAGCTTAAGCCTTGATAGGAGGGCTGCCTGTTTCGTTTTATTGATCGGAGAACCGTCAACCAGCAGGCCGTCGATCCGATAACGGACCCTAAGATAATCGTCGCGCGGCTCAAGATGGACGTCTGACGCGGACAATGATGCCGCTTTTTGAAGGATTTCGTCAAGGAGTTCCGGGGTCTTTAATTGTTCCATAACAGGAAGTGGAGCAACTTTATTGCCAAAGCAAATGAGGTGAAATTAACTTGAACGGATGGCGAAAAATAACTGAAAGCTGGTGAGCGATGCAAACCTATAAGATCGAGAACACGCAAGAGATCGAAATATATCGATTCAAAAAAACAAAAAAATGCTTGTTTTACGATGGCGAAGTCTGTTCCGCCCCCCAAATCAAGTTTAAGGCTTGTCTTAATTGTTCGAAGGTAGACGCCAGATTGGTGGTTGTTGCCGTTTTTAACAAGATCAAGGAAATGGCGGAGAAGTTTTTTAGTTTTTCAGGCCGTTCCGTGCCGCCTGCCACATAACATCAAGCGGTGGTTCTTCGCCGGTAAAAATAGAAAAAGCGAGCCCCCCCTGTCTGACCAGCATTCCCAGCCCGGAGCAGGTTTTGCACCCGCGTTTTTTTGCCTGTTTAATGAGCGCGGTTTCGGCCGGATTGTAGACCAGATCATAAACCAATGTTTTCGCGTTAAGCAGTGCGTCAGCGGGGAGAGGGGAAAAACTGATTTTTGGAGCCATGCCGACCGGCGTGGTGTTGACCAATAGATCGGCAGAAGCGATCGCCCGGTTTAGCTCGACGCTGTCTATTCTGGCGTGACGGCAAGGGACTTTGGAAAATGAGCCGGCTTGCGCGGCCAACTCTCTCGCCTTGTCTTCGTCCAGGTCGGCAATGACCAGCGACTTAACCTTGGTTTCCGTCAACATAATGGAGACCGCCCGGCTCGCCCCCCCGGCCCCCAGCACGACAACCTCTTTGCCTAACGGATCGAATTCAGCGTCTTCCCTAAGTGACTCAAGAAAGCCGGGCCCATCGGTGTTGTATCCGATCAGGGTCCCTTCCTGGTTCTGGACTGTATTGACTGCGCCGATCACCTGGGCCAGCTTGGTCACGTCGTCAAGCAAAGGGACGATCGCTTCCTTGTGGGGGACGGTTACGTTAAAACCGGCAATATGCAGGGCGCGCATGCCGACCACCGATTGGGATAGATCATACTGGTCGACCTCAAAAGGGACATATTCATAATCAATATTTAATGCCTTAAACGCGGCGTTATGCATTGCTGGAGAGACGCTATGCCCTAATGGATACCCAATTAGCCCGATCAGTTTTTTCATGGTTGAAAATAGTATATCACGCCGCGCTTGCCTTGACGAGAAACCTTGTGTAAGCGAAACAGTTAAGCTATAATTCATTAAGGAGGGTAAAATATGCCGAAAGTATATATATTAGACGTAACTAACCGCGACGGGGTGCAAACCGCCCGGATTGGGATGGCCAAGCTGGAGAAGACGATCATTAATATGCTCTTGAATGAAATGGGGGTCTTTCAGTCGGAATTTGGCTTTCCCTTTACCAAGCATGAAACAAATTACCTGAACGCCAACCTGGAATTAGCGGAAATGGGAGCTTTGGCTCCCATCAGGCTTGAGGGATGGGCAAGGGCGATCCGGAAGGATGTCGATCTTTCCTTTAAATTGGTACCCAAGTTAAAACATATCAACTTGTCGATGTCGACCTCGGCGATCATGCTGACCGGAAAGTTCATGGGGAAAATGGACGAAAAATCGATCATTGCCAGCATGGGAGAAGCGGTTGAGGCGGCATACGGCTACGGAGCGGAAACGGTGGGGGTTAATGCCGAAGACGCCTCCAGGACCGACCTGGAATTCCTGATTAAATTCGGCAAAGCGGCCAAGGAAAAAGGGGCCAAGCGATTGCGCTATTGCGACACCCTTGGGGCCGATGACCCGCAGACCATATACGAGAGAATTAAAACTCTGGCCCAGGAGATCAAGATCCCGATCGAGCTTCATTGTCACAATGACATTGGGATGGCGGTCGCTTGTTCGGTTATGGGAGCGAAAGGGGCGGTTGACGGAGGGCAGGATGCCTTTATTAATACTACCGTTAATGGTGTTGGGGAAAGAGCCGGTAATGCCGACATGCTTTCGGTCCTGCTCGCCCTTAAATACGGGAGCGGCCTAAAGGACAAAAACCTTTTTCCTGAAGGGGTCAATTTAAATAAAGCCTGGCATATCGCGAAGTACGCTTCGTACGCTTTTAATATTCCCATCCCTGTCAACCAGGTTGGAGTGGGGGCTAACGCCTTTGCTCACGAGTCGGGGATCCACGCCGATGGCGCGCTCAAGGACCGCCGGAACTACGAGCTTTACGATTACGAGGAGCTGGGCCGCGGCGAGGCGGAGCTGGTTGAGACCGGACGCCAGATAACGGTAGGGGAATACAGCGGGATCAAAGGCTTCTATAATGTTTTCGGCAAATTGGAGATCGAATTTAAAGACGAGAAAGAAGCGGAGCGGGTTTTGGAGCTGGCGCGCTACGCCAATGTCCACACCCAGAAACCGCTGACCAAGGACGAATTGCTTTTTGTGGCCAAATACCCCGATCAGGCGCGCAAGATCATGACGGTGACGCCGGCTTAACTTAGGAGGGAATAATGCCAAAAGTTGGGATCATTCTCGGAAGTAAATCTGACCTGCCGATCATTGAGAAAACGGAAAAACAGCTTGATGTTTTTGGCATTGAATACGAAGTGACCGTCGCTTCCGCTCACCGCGAGCCGAGTAAGGTTGAGGAATACGCCGCCGCGGCGGAAGAAAAATATGATTTGATCATTGCCGCCGCCGGAATGGCCGCGGCTCTTCCCGGCGTTGTCGCGTCACGCACTATTTTGCCGGTGATTGGCTTGCCGCTGCATTCCCCGACCCTATCCGGACACGACGCCTTGTTCGCTATCGTGCAGATGCCGGCCGGGGTTCCGGTCGCGACGGTAGCGATCGATGGGGCCAAGAACGCGGCGATTTTAGCGGCGCAGATCCTGGCCTTGAAATATCCGGAATTGAAACAAAAGTTAAGGGACTTAAAAGCGGAACTGGCAAAGGGGTAGTATGGCTGACCTGATGATCGGACTGCTTGTCGTCGTCTTTGTTCTGCTGGGGATCCGCGATGGATTCGCCCGGTCTTTTGGCGGAGTAGTCGGTTTTTTCATCGCTCTTTTTGCCGCCGCCGGAATAATCGAGTTTTTCGCCAATTATTCGGCCATTTATAAAGATTATTTAAACATTGCCACGATCCTGACCTTTATTTTTATCTGGCTGATCGTCTTGATCGTTCTCGAACTGCTACTTGGGCTGGCGCTAAAAACGATCATTACCATAACGGTCCTTGGCCCGGTCGATCGGGCGCTTGGCGCGGCGGTTGGAGGAGCAAAAGGATTGCTGGTAGTAGGCCTTATTCTGCAGTTAATGCTCTCCCTCCCTTTGCCAGCCGGAGCGAAACAGGGGATGAGCGAGGCCTTTATGACCAAATTGTCGGTCTCGGCATACCAATGGGCTTTTCCGATCGCCAAAAAAATGATGCCGCAGATCAATAAAACAATGAAAGAGAACATCATCAATAAGATCCACCTTGAGATCGGGAGCGAAGACGATCAGGAAGTATTAAAAAATAAATTAGCTGAAATTGAAAAAGCAAAGTCACAGCTGGAAGCCCAGCTTTTAAAATTTACCCAAACAACGAGCGCGGCGGCGACCGGCAAAGGAGAAAGCAAGCTTAATGAAATACTTCGTAGTAATCGGTGACGGAATGTCCGATCTGCCGCTTAAAGAACTTGGCGGCAAAACTCCGCTGGAGGCGGCCAGCACTCCGAACATGGACTATATCGCGAAGTATGGCGTTTGCGGCTGGACAAAAAATGTTCCGTCCGGTATGACGCCGGGCTCCGACGTCGCGGCGATGAGCATCTTTGGTTATGACCCGAAAAAAGGCTATACAGGCCGGGGACCGCTGGAAGCGGCCAGCTTGGGAGTGAGATTGGGAGAAAAAGACATCGCCTTCCGTTGTAACCTGGTGACCATTGGCGATGGGAAGATGAAGGATTTTACCGCTGGACATATCTCGACCGATGAAGCAAGGCGGGCGTTCAAGGAGCTTAATAAAAAGATCGGCTCGAAAAAGATCGAGTTCATCCCCGGGCTTAGCTATCGGAACCTGCTGGTTTTTCGCGATCTAGGCGGCGGGGAGATCCAGAGGCTGGTTGGGACCAAAACCACTCCGCCTCACGATATTTCAGGGAAAAGGATTGCTTCATATTTGCCCAAGGGAAGAGGGGAAGAGCTTCTTTTATCGCTGATCAACGAGAGCGAACTTATCTTGCGCCAGATCAAATCCAAGGCGACGATCATTTGGCCCTGGGGGCAAGGCGGGCGGCCGCGGATCGAATCGTTTTCGAGCAAAAATAAAAAGAGCGCCGCAGTGATCACCGCGGTCCATCTCTTAAAAGGCCTTGGCTTGAGCACCGGGATGGAAGTAATAAACGTTCCAGGGGCGACCGGCTATTTGGACACCAATTATTCCGGGAAGGTCAAAGCCGCGATAAACGCGATCAAACGACGGGAAGTTGTTTTTGTCCACGTTGAAGCTCCGGACGAAGCCGGGCACGAAGGGGACATCAAGCACAAGCTGAAGGCGATCGAGGACTTTGACCGGTTAGTTGTCGGTCCGATCCTGGAAAAGATCCGCTTAAAAAAGATCAATGCCAAGATCCTGGTCCTCCCCGATCATCCAACCCCGATCAAGTACAAGACCCATACCGCGGACCCGGTCCCTTTCGCGATATTTTCGTCGTATAACAAGCTTTGTTCGCTAAAAATCAAAGGCTACAGCGAGCGTCAGATCAGAAAGTCTAAGTTTAAGATCAAACATGGCCATGAACTGCTGGCCTATCTGTTTAAATAGAGGAGAACCATGAAAATAGCAATTATCGGGCTCGGGTTGATTGGTGGTTCGCTTGGTCTGGCTTTGAAGAAAAACGGAGCGCATTCGCTTATCGGCATTCCCCGTGACGAAAAAACGCTCCAAAAAGCGCTGGCACTTGGGGTGGTTGATGAGGGAACAACAGACCATCTGCGGGGGGTTAAGGAGGCCGACTTGGTCTTTGTCTGTGTCCCGATCAACTTGATCGTTCCGGTAGTTGGGGAGATCGCTCCCCACTTAAAAAAAGGAGCTATCGTGACCGATGTCGCCAGCACAAAATATGAGGTCGTTACCCGGCTGGAAAAGGCGATGCCCAAAGGGACCTATTTTATCGGCGGGCATCCTTTGGCCGGCAAAGAACAGTTCAAAATTGACGCGGCGGAAGCCGGATTGTTCAATGACCGGACCTGGGTCTTGACCCGGACCTCCCGGACCAGCCAGCGAGCTATGGAAAAAGTGACAGAGATTGTCCGGTTGATCGGCGCCAAGCCGATTGAGCTGGAGCCAAAGACGCACGACCTGGTCGTCGCGGCGATAAGCCACGTTCCTTTAGCGGTCGCGGTGGCCCTGGTCAACGCGGTCTCTGGTGAAGCGGAGAAAGTGATCATGGCCCAATGCGCCGCTTCCGGTTTTCGCGACTCAACCCGTGTCGCCTCGGGCGACCCGATCCTGGGGGTCGATATCTTCACGACCAATAAAAAAGCGGTCCTGAAGATGATTGGCTCGTTCAAGCGTTCCCTATCATCTCTTGAAGGGTTGATCAAAGAGGGGAATGGGGAGAAGATCAGAGAAGAACTGGCAAGGGCCAAGCAATTCCGGGATTCGATCTACGGCTAAAACGGCAGATCGTTATAACCAGAATAAAAAGCCCCCATTGCTTGGTGGAGCGGAATAGCGCCGCTCGCGATTTGACGGTAAAAATCATCGGCTGAAGACCAACTGGCATTATGGATGTCCTCGAGAATTATCACCCCTTTTTGAAACCAGCTGGAGCGATCGAAATCGTCTAACAATTCCCCGTGTAAATCAGAATAGCTAAAGATCTTTATCCCATTTCTCTGCGCCTCGAGGGTCGCCTGAACGATCATTTTTTTTCCCAGGCTGGCCTGTCGTTGGGAAGGAAGGAGGGAAATATAGGTTTTAACCTGGCTCAATAAATTTGGCTCACGGATCAAAGAAAAAAGATCGTGGCCCACACCGCTGGTCGCCAAGGTCAGGGAAACATTTTGTCCGGTGAACCATTGAAAAACCTCGCCAAGCACCCCCCCGCCAAAAACGCGTCCTTCCCATTCCCCGCTAACCAGTCTTAACGGATATCCAGGGTCACAGGCGGCCGCCAGATCAAACCAAGTACTGCGCTGATCGATCAGAGCAAGGTGCGATCTGTTTTGCCGGAGAGGACCTCCGACGGATTTTACCCTGACCTCGACTTCTCTCATGTGGGGAAGCCTTTGCAGAAGATGCCGCCGCCCTTCACGGTCGGCCCTTTGGGCGAGTTCCAGGCTTGACTCTGACAGCAACGGTGACGACAGAGAGGCCAGGCCGGAAGCAGACAGGCTGATGGCAGCCAGCCCAAGACGGTTTGTCAGGTCCATTGCCCGCGAAAAGATCCGGAGACGGATCTCAATTTCGCCTTTATATTCATCGTGCAGGGCGCGATAGCCATTCGACTTTTGATTAACGATAAAGTCGCGTCTTCTTTCCGGGAGGATCGAGATGCCGGTCTCACCGTCTTTGGCCAGAAGGGCCCGGACTTGATAGCAGGCGGTCTCGTCTTCGGTCATCACATCGAGGAAGAATAGGTTGCGTCCGGAAAAACAATATCTAAATGGCCCGGCAATGGGAGGCATTTCGTAGTGTTCCAGGCGTTTTTCAAGGACCGAAAAATTCCATTTCGCTTCAGCAGCTTCCGCGCGGTATTTGACATACATTTCATAAGGGGTCCGGATGGCAACCCAGGCCTCGACCTTTACCCCTTTGGCCAAAAGCTGGTCGACGATCGAGAGGCGATATTTTTGAAGGATAGGACCGGGGATCGTTGTTTCCAGTATATTATGTAAGTCAGAAAAATCGGTCGGATGGGCGGTTTTCAGGGCTTTGTTGGCCACGTTCAGGGCCATTGCCCTGGCCCCGACTACCGCGACCGCCAGCGGAAAGATCACTTCATCGACGAACCGAAAATGGTAGAACTTGCTTTCCGGGCTCAATTTTTCACAGGTGTTGAAGTAGTCGTCAAGATCGGCCATCTTAATATATATGGATTCCATGAACCGCATTGCCGCCCGGATGAATAGCGGTTCATACCGCTCGGCCTGCTGAAGCTTGGTTTCCTGTTTTCCGGTCTTTAAATTCGAAAGGGCCTGGACAATCCCTTTGGCCCGCTCGCCGAAAACCATTCCGATCTCCTCTGCCCTCAAAGTGGTGTCTTCCAGGGTGTCGTGCAGCCAAACGGCGACATAAGCGTCTCCTCCAAGATAAGGGGCGTCTGTTTCCGTTAATCGTTCGATTATCCTTAGCATGTGGTAAACGTAAAGTTCACCGGTTTTCCTAAGGATCGGGCCCCCGGCCTGGTTAACGTGAGCTTTAACGGCCAGGGTTGCCGCGGCATAAAACTTACCGAGGCTAAAACTGCTTCGTTGACCGGCCTGATGCGCTTTATCCTGGAGGAGTTGAGCGGCTTGCCAAACACGGGCAAAGAAACCCATATTTTGAGAGTATAATTGATGTCCCCAGGTTGATCTGGCCGCGGCGGTCAGGTGGTTCGGGTTGCCGTATTTAATGATGCGCCGACCGTTGAAAGGTGGAAAGGCAACTGGGGTCGGACGATCGAAATTTGTTTTTTTCATGCACTTATATGTCGGCCGACGGCGGGCCGAATTTCAATGACGTTGAAATTTAAGCCGAATAAAGCGGAAAGATAATAGTAAGGTATAATGGACAACATGGAAGAAAAATTAAAAGATATTAAGGAACGGATCAAGCCTCGTTGCCCATATTTTGGGCCGTGCGGCGGTTGTCAGTTGCAGGATATTCCGTACCCGATTCAGCTCATGCTAAAAAGAGAAGAGGTTGTGGACCGTTTAGCGGAGCAGGGGATAAACAGCGTTAAGGTAGAGCCTGTGATCGGTATGGACGATCCCTGGTTTTACCGGAACAAGATCCAGTTCCCGATCCGTTCGCAGAATGGGCGCCTGCAGATGGGCTACTATAAGCGGCGTACCCATGAAGTGGTGAATATTAAAGAGTGCTATATCCAGGACCCCTTCTTGACCGAGATCGCCCAGATCGCCCATAAGATCTTTGAGGAGCGCGGTCTTTCCGCTTATGACGAAAAGAGCGGCCAGGGGGTGCTCCGGCATTTTATCGGCAGAAGCGCTTTCGCGACCAATGAGATCTTGCTCGGGATAGTGGTCAACGGCCGGGGCCTTCCCGCCGGTTTTACCGTTGCGAGCGATATAAAAAAACAGGAGAGGCTAATGCACCGTCTGGTCGCCCGGCACCAGGATTATCCAAACTACGAAGAAAAGCGGCGGATCATCGGCATCGTCCAGAACATTAACAATTTTAAGAGTAACGTCATTTTGGGGGACAAATACAACTCTCTTTTTGGCGGGACCTTTATTAAAGACAAGCTTGGCAAATATATATTCAAGGTCCAACTGCCGTCGTTTTATCAGATCAATCCTGTTCAGGCGGTCAAGCTCTATGACGCGGTGAGGGATCTTGCCGCGCTGACCGGACGGGAGCTGGTGGTCGACGCTTACGCCGGAATTGGGCCGGTCGCTTTTTGGCTTTCGACCAAAGCCAGAGAAGTGATCGGGATCGAAGAGTGCGCTCCGGCGGTCAAAGACGCGCTGGAAAATATTAAATTCAACAATTTTGTGAAGGTGGAAATGAAATTGGGGAAGGTCGAGCAATTGATGCCGAAGAAAGCTGACGTCATTGTTCTGGACCCGCCGCGAGGCGGTTGTTCGGAAAAGGTCCTGGGGAGCGTCGTGAAATCGGGCGCAAAGAGGGTCATCTATGTTTCCTGCGCCCCGGAAAGTCTGGCCCGCGACTTAAAGATATTAGAACGGCATGGCTATAAAACCGAGGTCATTCAGCCGGTTGACATGTTCCCGCACACCATCCACGTCGAATCGATCGCGGTCGTGGTTAAATCCTAGAGGGGCGTTTTTTTAATAAGCCTTTTTTTCTTTTCGCTTCTTTGGCTCTTTTGCGGCGCCGTTTGATTTCTTGTTCTCTTTGTCTTGGCATGCTCCTATTATCTCTTATTTTCTTATGGTCGTCAACACACCCTCACCCACCATCCGCCAACGCGGATGGTCCCCCCTCTCCCGCCGAGGCGGGAGAGGGCCAGAGAATGAAATAGTTTGTTATAATTCAGATTATGAAGAAACGGGCGCATATCATTTATTCCGGGCGAGTGCAGGGAGTGGGGTTTCGTTACACGGCGGTCGACCAGGCGGGAAGGTATCCAGTTACCGGCTGGGTCAAGAATTTGCCGGGTGAAAAAGTGGAGCTGGTCGTTGAAGGAGAAGAAGAGGCGATAGATCAATATACTTCCGCGCTTAGCCGGATATTTAAGCAAAGGATCCAAAAAGAGGATTTTTTCTGGGAACCGGCAACCGGTGAGTTTACCGGTTTTCAGATAAACTATTAGAGATTGCCTTGAGAGCGGCGGTTTTATCCTGGACGTCCAGCCAGATTGCTCCCTTGAACCTCCGGAACCAGGTGAGTTGACGGCGGGAAAAATTGCGGGTCCGCTTCTTTAGCTCGGCGACCATCGTTTCTTTATTCCAGCGGCCCTCAAGATATTCGACAACTTCTTTGTAGCCGAGCGCCTGCAATGAAGTTAGGGTTGGCGAATACCTGGCCAATAGCCCTCTAACTTCTTTAACGAGCCCTTGCGCCAGCATCGCGTCGACCCGCTCCTCGATCCGTTTATACAGCAGGTCGCGGGGGAGAGTGAGGCAAAAGAGGCTGTATTTGGAGCCTGCGACTGAACGTCGCGGTTCATCAATACGTAATTTCTGTAGTTCCGAGATTGGTTTGCCGGTCAGCTCAAAGACTTCGAGCGCCCGCATAAGCCTCTTTTTGTCGTTCGGGTGGATCTTTGCGGAGGCAACTGGATCGATAGTTGAAAGTTGAGAATAGAGTGTGGCGGTGGGGATTGTTTCCAGCCGGGCTCGCAGTTCTTTGTCAGCCGAGGTGATCGGGAAAGAGAAGCCCTCAACAAGCGACCAGAGATAGAGGCCGGTCCCTCCGACAATGATCGGGATTTTCCCTTTGCTCTTTACCTTGGCCGATATCCTGGAGCACTCGCTGACGAAGTCGGAGACGGTCCACTCATCGCTGGGGTCTCGGACGTCGATGAGATGATGCGGTATCCCTTGCCGTTCTTCGGCGGTCGGTTTGGCGGTCCCGATATCCATTCCTCTGTAAACCTGCATCGAATCGGCGGAGATTATTTCGCCGTTAATTTGTTTGGCGAGTTCGATCGATAAGCTGGTTTTGCCGACTGCGGTGGGGCCGAACAAATAGAGCACTAATCCCGTTGACTGCGCAGGGCCACAAGTCTGATCAGGTTAAGTATCGCCATGGCGGCGGCGGCGATATAAGTGAGGGCGGCGGCATTGAGGACGGCACGGGCCATGGGGACCTCTTCTTCGGTTAAAAAACCGCCTTCAGCCAGGACCCTTATGGCCCGCTTGCTGGCGTCAAATTCGACCGGCAGGGTGACCACCGAGAAGAAAACCGCCAGAGAAAAGAAGACGATCCCAATATCCATCAGCGGTCTATAACTAAAGATCATCCCAAGGAAAAAAAGAGGGAAGGCCAGGCTCGTGCCCAGGTTTGAGACCGGGACCATACCGTTGCGCAGTTTGAGAGGTGCGTACGCCTTGCCGTCCTGGACGGCGTGGCCTGCTTCATGGGCGGCAACCCCCAGCGCGGCAACTGAAGTGCTGTTGTAAACATCTCGTGACAAATGAAGTGTTTTGTCTCTGGGGTCGTAGTGGTCGCTTAATTCGCCGGGAGTTTCTTTGACAGCCACATCAGTCAGGCCGGCCGAGTTGAGGATGCTTTGGGCGGCTGACGCTCCCGTTATCCCTTTCCGGGAAGAAAGGCTAGAGTATTTGGCAAAGGTCGACTTTACCTTGAACTGCGCGTAAAAAGCGAGGAGCATCGCGGGGAGAAGAAGGATAAAGGTCCAATCGTAATAGTACATGGGTAAATTATAACAAATCGGGCTAAAGCGGGCAATTGACGAAGATTATTCCTTGGTTTTGATGACCCGCTTTTCCACCTGACGAAGCAATTCCAAGGCGATGATCGTCAGGGCGATGACCGTTATCGCCTCAACGTAGAAACTCGCCCCAACCGCGACTCCGATCGCCGCGGTGATCCAGATCGAAGCGGCGGTGGTGACCCCTTTGACCCCGTTTCCCGATTGAATGATACAGCCGGCGCCAAGAAAGCCGATGCCGGTGACGACCCCGGCCGCGATGCGGGAAGGGTCGCCGTAACTGCCAATGATCATCATTTTGTAAGAAACGATCATAAAAAGCGCGGAGCCGACGCAGACCAGGATATGGGTCCGCATTCCGGCGGTCTTTCCTTCCAGTTCGCGGAACCAACCGACAATCCCCCCCAGGAAAAACGCGAGAGTTAAATTAACGATCACGGTCAGGTCGGACATTGCTGGCCTCCTTAAATCTTAAATCCGCCGTGTTTCTTGAAGTGTTCAACCAAACCGCCGTCGGCGAGCAGGGTTTGCATGGTTGGCGGAAGAGGGGCGATCTTGATCTCTTTGTTTTGGGTTTCATTTATGATTTTTCCGCCGTTAAGGTCGATCTCGAGCTCGTCCCCTTCTTTTATCCCGTCGGTGTCGGCTTCGATCGCCAGGATGCCGAGGTTGAAGCAGTTGCGGTAAAAGATCCGGGCAAAGGATTTGGCGATCACCGCCGAGATATTGGCGTATTTGATCGCCATCGGGGCTTGTTCGCGGGAAGAGCCGCAACCAAAGTTGGTGCCGGCCACAAGGAAATCGCCTTTTTCAAGGCGGGAGTAAAATTCGGGATCGAGATCCTCCATAACGTGCTTGGCCAGCTCAACCGGGTCTTGGATCTTGAACTTGTAGCGTCCCGAAATAACGTAATCGGTGTTGATGTCGTTGACGATCTTCTTGGTCGGTAATTTCGCTTTGCCGGTTAGGTTCATAGGTATTTCCTCGGGTCAGTTATTTGTCCTTCGATCATTGACGCGGCGACGGTCGCTGGTGAACCAAGATAAATGAAAGCGTTCCGGTTCCCCATCCGCCCCAGAAAGTTCCGGTTGGCGGTCGAGATGACGTTCTCTCCGTCGGAAGGGACCCCGTTGTGGGTCCCGACGCAGGGGCCGCAGCCCGGGGTGACAGCCAGGGCTCCGCTCTCGAGCAAGGACTGATATGTCCCGTCTTTGATCATCGCCATCAGGATATCTTTGGAAGCGGGGGCGATGATCAGCCGGCAGCTGTCTTTGACCTTTTTCCCTCTAAGGATCTTGGCGGCGACCTGGAAATCTTCCAGGCGGCCGTTGGTGCAGGTGCCGATGAAGCCTTGTTGGACTGGGGTTCCGGCGACTTCGGTCACGCCGCAAACGTTGTCGACCGTATGTGGTTTGGCAATTTGCGGCTCGAGCTTGGTGACGTCGATCTCGACGACCTGTTTGTAGGCGGCGTCTTTATCGGCGACTTGCGGGTTCGGTTTCTTTTTAGAGTGGGTTATTACCCATTCCATGACTTTGTTGTCGGCTTCCATCAGCCCAGCTTTGGCCCCGCATTCGATCGCCATATTGGAAATGGTGAAACGAGCGTCGACCGACATTTCATTGATCGCCTGGCCGCCGATCTCCAGCGCCAGGTAGGTGGCCCCGTCGGCGCCGATCTGGCCGATAAAGGCCAAGACCAGGTCCTTGGAGTAGACCCCATTTGGAAGCTGGCCGTTGAAGTTAACTTTCATCGTTTCCGGGACCTTGAACCAGAGTTTTCCCGAGATCATCCCGGCGGCGAGGTCGGTCGAGCCGATCCCGGTCGAGAAGACATTGATCGCTCCATAGGTGCAGGTGTGGGAGTCGGCCCCAATTACCAGGTTACCCGGAACGACCAGCCCTTGTTCCGGCGTGATCTGGTGGCAGACGCCGCAGCCGACGTCATAAAGCTTGACCCCTTGTTCGAGGCAGAATTCACGGATCTTTTTGTGGATGGCGGAAACCCCTTCGTTTGGGGAAGGGGAGCTGTGGTCGATGATAATGGCGATCTTGCTCGGGTCGGCGACCTTCTTGGCCTCCATTTTGCGGAAGGAGTCGATGGCAACCCCTGAGGTCCCGTCCTGGCCGATCATGAAATCGAGGTCGGCAATGACGATATCCCCGGCTTTGGTGTCCCGGCCGGAGTGGTTGGAAAGTATTTTCTCGGCGATGGTTTTTCCCATGACAAAACTATTTTAACATAAAGCGGAAAAAATGACGAATTGAACTACTTTTTTTTCCGATCCCCCAACGCTTTCTCCACTAAACTCGCTTTTTCAATGAGGTAGGGGTCGAGCCCTTCCATCTCGTGGACCTCTTTCAAGAGCTTAGAGGCCTTGGGGTGCGAAACGATATCGGCCAGGTTGAGCTTGGCTCGGGCGACGAGGTCCTGATATTCAAACTCGATCTTGACGACTTCCGTCAGCAGTTTTTCCGCCCGTTGCAGGTCGCCTGACTTTGCGCGCTTCATAAGGATTTCCGCTTTGACGATCTTTCCTTTGCCGACAAAGTAGTCGTCCGGCCGGGAAGTAAGTTCTTTGAGCGACAGGTCGACCAGCTTTAGGGCCGGGGAGAAATCATTCGGGTCGCGGTAAAGGATGATCTCCGCTTTTGACAGGAGGGCGCGGCCGCGGAAGTACCAGTGGGCGTCTTTTTCCTTGACCACCCGGTTGAGGAGCTCGAGCGCGCTTGCCCAATCTCCCTTTTCCCTACGGGCAAGGCGAAGCTCTGCTTCCACCACCAGGGCCTTGGCGGCGAAAAACTCCGAAAGGTTCTTTCCCAGGATCTCGCGCGCTTTTTCGCAGAGGGAGATGGCGTTGCCGAATTCTTCCGGGATACCGATCAAAAGCTCCGCTTTGCCGATCAGCGCCCTGGCCTTGAGGTATTCCGGAGGGTTTTTGAGCAGGATCTGGTCATAGGTCTTCATTGCTTCAACATGGTCGCCGGGAGCATTGCGGCCGACCAGCAGATCGGCGATGCCGAACATGATCTCGGCGGAATCGGAGCGCTCCGCGTGCTGTTTGAGGATGCTTTTGTAGCGCTTGAGGACCTTGTTGATCTTTTCTTTTTCGGAAGGGACTGGGAAGCCGACTTCTTTGTCAACGATATAGCTCATGATCGGGGATAAAATAACCATAATTTTCCCATCTCCTTCGGTGTTTTTGTCGTTTGCAATCGCATTCTATATGATGTAAAATAGTATGTCAATGGAACCCTTATCGCCGGTACGCTTAACAGAGCTCCAAGATCTAGAAAAACGCGTCAGCGTCCCCTTTATCAATCAAAACCTTCTAAACCAGGCAATGACCCACAGTTCGTACGCCCACGAAAAAAACCTCAAGGACAATGAGCGTCTGGAATTTCTTGGGGATGCGGTCTTAAAACTGGTCGTGACCGAATACATCTACAATAAATTCCCCACGCATGACGAAGGGGACCTGACCAAGATCAGGGCGGCGGTTATTTCCGATGAAACCCTGGCCAAGATCGGCCAGCAACTTGAGCTTGGCGAGGCGCTTCTGCTTAGCCTGAACGAGAAAAAGGGTGGGGGGAGCAACCGCAAGTCCAACCTGGCCAACGCTTTTGAGGCGCTCATCGGAGCGGTCTACCTTGACGCCGGCCTGGGACGGGCGCGTGACCTGATCCTGGAGAATTTGCGGGGAGAGATCGAGATCGTCTCCAAGGTCGGTTATATCCGCGATTATAAATCGACCCTTCAGGAATTTGTCCAAAAGAACAAATGGACCCTGCCGCAATACCGGGTGATCAAAGAGAACGGGCCGGAACATCGGCGGATCTTTTTCGTTGAGGTCAAGGTTAACGGCAAATCTCTTGGTATCGGCCGCGGCAATAATAAAAAAGAGGCGGAGCAGAGGGCCGCGACCGTCGCCTTAAAAGCCTTAAAAGGGGACGATAAAAAACCGGGGATCCTGTCCAGAATTAAAAAGAGGTTAAAAATAGATGACAAAGCTGTTGATTAAAAACGGGACCGTTATCGATCCGGCCGGCAAGAATGGCGGAGGGCGCGATATCCTGATCGAGAATGGAAAAATTTCGAAGATCGGGAGGGTTCAGGCGTCGGGAGCCCGGGTCATTGACGCCAAAGGGTTGCTGGTCATGCCGGGGTTGATCGACATGCATACCCACCTGCGCGATCCTGGCCAACCGGAAAAAGAGACTATCGCCAGCGGATCGCGCGCAGCCGCGCTTGGGGGCTACACGACGATCTGCTGTATGGCTAACACTACTCCGCCCCTCGACGACCCGGCCCTTATCGCCTATGTGGTGGGGAAAGCGGAAAAAGAAGCGGTCGTCAACGTCCTGCCGATCGCCGCGGTGACCAGAGGGCTAAAAGGGGAAGAGATCGCCGAAATGGGGCGCTGTGTTGCCGCCGGGGCGGTCGCGTTTTCCGATGATGGACAGACGATTGGCCGGAGTGACGTCATGCGCCGGGCGATCGAATACGCCAAGCAGTTCAATAAACCGATCATTGCTCATTGCGAAGATACCAACCTTTCTAAAGGAGGGGCAATGAACGAGAGCCGGCTTTCCACCGAGATCGGCTTGCCCGGGATCCCTGCCCTGGCCGAAGAATTAATAGTTGCCAGGGACCTGCTTCTGGCGAAAAAATACGGCCGGGTTCATATCGCGCATGTTTCTTCCGCCGGAGCGGTCAAGCTGGTCCGCCAGGCGAAAAAAGACGGAGCGCCGGTGACCTGCGAGACTGCTCCCCATTACTTTTCCCTGACCGAAGAAGCGGTCCGCGAATATGACGCGAACGCCAAGGTCAATCCCCCTCTTAGGACCGAGAAGGACCGCAAGGAGATCATCCGGGGCTTGAAGGACGGAACGATCGACGCGATCGCGACCGATCACGCTCCACACACGATAGAAGAAAAGAAGGTTGAATTCAGTTTGGCGGCAAACGGCTTGATCGGGCTGGAAACAGCCCTAGCCCTGGCGCTAACCAAATTATTGCCGGAAGGTTTGACCCTTAAGGAAATAGTTAAATTAATGTCAGCCGCCCCCGCCGATATCCTTGGTCTGACCGGGAAAGGGCGCCTGGCGATCGGGGCTGATGCCGACTTAATTGTTGTCGATCAGAAAGCGGCCTGGATCGTTGATCCGGATAAATTTGCCTCCATCAGCCGGAACACTCCTTTTGCCGGCGCGCGGCTTAAAGGAAAAGTTCTGCATACCATCGTTTCCGGCAGGTTAGTCGTTAAAGATGGCAAACTTGTTAATTAAGCGCCTGGTTTTTTTTGTTTGTTGTTGGTTGTTAGTTGTTGGTTTGCCCGGCTGCGGCGATTTGGAAGGGGCGGTCACTTCAATTACGGTTTCTCCATCCACAATTACGGTTGGCGTTAACCAACCCCAATATTTTTCCGTGATTGCTAAAGACGCCAATGGCCAAATCGTTTCGGTTACTCCGACCTGGTCGGTGACCGGCGGGATCGGTTCAATCACTTCGGGCGGGATTTTTACCGCGACTTCAACGGCTGCTTCCGGCTACGTGGTGGCGACAGTCAATTCGATCTCGGGGCGATCGGCGGTGACAATCACTTCTTTGGGTTGGGTTGAAGGGCGGGTTTCTGACAACATAGGAAACAGGGTGAATGGGATCAAGGTTTATTTGAAGAATACATCCCCTCTTTTGCTCGATTTTGCCGATTCTAACGGTGACTACAGCATCGAGAATGTTCCCGCGGGACATTATGAAGTGTGGACTGACGAAAGCTCAACGATTTATATCCCCGCTTCAGTTGAAGCGACGGTATCAAGTGGCGAAAAATCGCAATTTCATAATTTTACTTTATATTATTTTACAGATCCCCCAGATACAACCCCGCCGGAACTAACCCCTTAGCAACGATCATTAGCTGGCAATAAAATTGCTTTTTCTCAAAGCATGAAGAATTCTATCGTTGTCGTTGTTATCTTTGTTGCTCTGCTTCTCTCTTCTTGCGCTCCTAGCGAGCCGCTGGAGCAACCGAGCCTTAAGATCGATACCGTTGCGGAAGATGAGCCGACCAGAGAAGCGGTCTATGTTTACAATGAAAAAATGGCTGTCATTGACAGCATGGAACTGCGAAGCGAGCCTAAACTCCTTTCGTCGGGTTACGCTCGATTGGTTGGGGTGGTCAGTGGGGTTCGTCAGGTAGCGTTGATCGAAATCGGAGGGAGAGGGCTCGCCGCGGTCGCGGGAGAGATGGTTGACGGCTATGAGATCGAGAAAATTGGCCGTGAGTCGGCCTACTTAAGAAAAGGGTCGATAAAATGAAAAGATGGCTGATTGGTCTGATGCTGATCTTCCTGCCGTTTGCCGCGACCGCGGAGGTCATTATTCCCAGGATCGATTTTGAAAACGCATCGATTGTTGATATCGTCGCGGCGCTGGGAAAAAGCAGCGGCTGTAGCTTGATCTTTGCCGGTGATCCGGCCGCTCTTCAAGGAAAAAGAGCGACCATCCACTTGAAGGATGTTCCGCTGGAAGAAGCGCTTGGCACGATCTTGTCGACGAACGGCCTGTGCTTTGAAAAACAGGGGGAGGCCTATTTGATCTCTTCTCTTCCCCAGGACATCAATATCAGCGGTTATCCCCAAACAGTTGAAAGGCTGACCCTCAAGTATCTACCTGCCGTGAGGGTGGTCGAGCTATTAACTAAAATATTTCCTGGAGCGGTATTTCATGAAGGAGAGCGGTCGGCCGCTCTCCTTTTCAGAGGGAAAGGTTCCGACTTGAAAGAGGTCAGGGCCTTGCTTGCCAAGATCGACTTGCCGCTGCCGCAGATCTTGATCGAAAGCAAGATCGTTGAATTGTCTCAAAGCGACTCTACCCGCCTGGGGATCTCATACGGCAACGGGACAGTAAGATTTATGACCACCGCCGATACGAAGAAAACCGGACTAAGCGAGAATATTTCTTCGGCGATCAACGCTTTGGTCGCGGAAGGGCGGGCAAGCGTACTAGCTGCTCCCCGCATCGCTACCCTCGACAACCGGGAGGCGGTGATCAACATTGGGAGCCGTGTCCCTTACGCGGTCCCGGTCGGCGGCGCTTCCGCCGTGTCACAATGGACGGTCCAATATCTTGACGCCGGCATAAAACTTAAGGTCCTTCCCCAGCTGGGAGAAAAAAAGGGGATCACGACCTGGCTACAGCCGGAAGTTTCTTCGATCGCTGAATGGCGGTCCACGGCGGCCGGCGACTTTCCGGTCATTGCAGCCCGCAACGCGGCCGCGACCGTCCGGGTCAAAGACGGCGAAACTATCGTGATCGGCGGGTTGACGTCGGAGATCGAACGCGCTAATGTCACCCGCTTGCCGGTCCTGGGCTACTTGCCGATCGTTGGGGGACTGTTTCAGAATAAAATAGTGGAGAAAGAAAAGTCGGAGATCGTCTTTATGGTCACGCCGAGGGTGATTTAGGCGGCGATCAATTTGATTTTACCCAACATTCCCATCTGGTCGTCTTTTATGATCAAGACCCCGTCTAATCCCTTTGTCTTTCTGGCGATTGCCAGGCCGGATTCAATATCGGAAGGGTCTTTAATAACGTTGTTGATGGCGGTCGAGGCGGCATCGGCCAATGGCGCGTCCCTTGAAATTGCCAGGACCAGGTCCCCCTTGCCGAAGCCGACCGAACGGCCGGAGTGGCCGGAGGTCATAGAGATGGCAAAAGGCTCTTTCTGGGGATCGAGCTCGACCAGAATCTTTTCCGAAAAGGGGGAGCTCCCGGCGTGGACCGTTAACTTGCGCGGCTTGACCAGGCGGAGGAAAATATCCCCGCCGTTTTCAATGATCAATTCATTGGTGAAAGGCAAAAGGTCCCGCCCGACCTGTTCGGCGATGGTTCCAGCGACCGCCGCCATCGGCCCGACCTTCATTTTTTTTGCGGCCGCGGCCATCAATCTAATGATTTGAGGGGAGCCAAAAGAGACCCAAACCGGAGAGAGAGAGCGGAGGAATTTGGGATTAGTTTCAATATATTGCTCCAGGGCGCCGCGGTGCTTAATGACGCTTCCCATTGCTTTGTCGTAGAGGTTAACGTTGGCCTGGATGAGGAGGTCGGTCTCTTTCTCTACCAGCTCGAAGCGGACCAGGTCTTCGGCCTTAATGTAGTTGCGATAAGCTCTTTCCTGGTAAACCATCAGCTGAATTATAGCAGATGTTAAGGGTTAAAGAACCCCTTTAGTCGACGGAACCCCACTTTTCCGGGGATTGATGGCGCAGGCCCGCTGGAGGGCGACCCCGAAAGCTTTAAAGATCGCTTCCACCTTGTGGTGGGTGTTTTTCCCCCGGACCAGGTCGATATGCAGGGAGACCCCCGCTTTATAAACAAACGCTTCAAAAAATTCACGCAGCATTTCTGCGTCCAATGAGAGCTTGACCCGCTCGTTACCAATTTCCGCGTAGATCAGTTCTTTGGGAAACTTGGCTTTGAAGGTAAAGTGAGGGCGGCCGGAGATGTCGATCGCCGCTTTGACATCAGCCAGCGATTCGTCCATCGGGAGGATGGCGTGGCCGTAGCGCTCAATTTTAAGCTTCTTTCCCAGCGCCTTGGCAAAGGCTTCCCCTAAAGCCAGGCCGGTATCTTCAACCAAATGATGGAGATCAATCTCCAGGTCCCCTTTGGCGGTGATTTTCAGGTCAAAGAGCCCGTGTTTGGCGAACAGTGTAAACATGTGGGCGAGAAAGGGGATTGGGTAGCTGATCTCGCTCTTCCCTTTCCCTCCAATGGTCAAGTCGATCTTGATGTCGGTCTCTTTTGTTTTGCGGTGCAGTTTTGCTCTTCTCATTTAACCCTCCTTGAATAATCCGTCCTGGTCGGTAGGTTGTTTTTTGATCGCGATGCCGAGATGCTTATAAGCATTTGGGGTGGCGGCCCGGCCACGCTGGGTACGTTCGATAAAACCGAGCTGTAACAGATATGGTTCGTAAACATCTTCAATTGTTTCTACCGCTTCGGAGATCCCGGCGGCGATCGTTTCGACGCCGACCGGTCCCCCCCGGAACTTCTCGATTATGGTAGACAAATATTTCCGGTCGATCTTGTCCAATCCGTGTTCGTCAACGCCCATCGAAACCAGGCACTCCCTGGCGAGTGGGCCGGTCAGGCTGGTGGTTCCTTTGACTTGGGCGAAGTCGCGGACCCGGCGGAGAAAGCGGATGGCAATCCGGGGGGTTCCCCGGGAGCGTTTGGCGATTTCAGCCGCGCCGTCGTCTTCGATCGAAATGTCTATCTTTTGCGCGGCCCGGTCGATGATCTCTTTTAATTCGTTGTGAGTGTAATACTCCAGCCGGTTAATAATACCGAAGCGGTCGCGCAGGGGGGACGAAAGGAGCCCGATCCTGGTAGTCGCCCCGACCAGTGTGAATTTCGGCAGGTCAAGGCGAATGGAGCGGGCGCTCGGCCCTTTGCCGATGATGATATCGAGGGCAAAATCTTCCATCGCCGGGTAGAGGACCTCTTCGACGGTTTTGTTGAGGCGGTGGATCTCGTCGATAAAAAGGATATCGTGCTCTTTAAGATTGGTCAGGATCGCCGCCAGGTCCCCAGGCCGCTCGATCGCCGGGCCGGAGGTGATCTTGATGCTGGCGCCGATCTCATTGGCGATAATATTGGCAAGAGTGGTTTTGCCAAGTCCGGGCGGACCGTAAAAGAGGAGGTGTTCGAGCGCTTCACCGCGCGAGCGGACCGCGTCGATGTGGATCCGCAGGTTTTTCTTGATCTGTTCCTGGCCGACGAAGTTCGCAAAGCGCCGCGGACGTAACCCCTCAACCGCCTGGTCGTCTTCCTGCTTTTCCGGCCTAACTTCCATTTCCGCCATAAAGCCTCTTGTATTCAAAATAGCTGTTCATTACTTTTTGCACGTAGAGCCTGGTTTCCAGGATCGGGATGCTTTCGACAAACTCGTCGATGTCGATCGCGCCGATGTTTCCCCCGTACCAATTTTTGACGTAACGCCAAACCCTGTTCGGCCCACCGTTGTAGCCGGCAAGCGATAAATACCAATTATTATTGAAGCTTTTAATTAAGCCGGACAAGTAGTAGGTTCCCATTTTAATATTGGTGTCGGCATGGTTGAGTTTCGAGGTCCGGTAGCTGGAAAGATTTAATTGTTTGGCTATCCCCCGGCCGGTCCCCGGCATGATTTGCATTAGTCCCCTGGCGGAGGCGTGGGAGCGCGCATTGTTTAAAAAACGGCTCTCTTCCCTGATGACCGCCAGGACAAGATAAGGATCGACCCCGTAATTGCCGGCTTCCTCGCAAACTCTTTTCCAGTAACCGCGGGGATAAGCGAGCTGCCAGACCTTTTCCGGAACAGCATCAAGTTTGTTGGTGTATAGGGCGGAGTCGATCTTTTGCTGGGCGAAGCGGATGGCGGAGATGTAGCGGCCGGCCCTGACCAGTACCTCTCCGAGCTTGAGCTGGGCAGATTCCTTTTCGGAGTCGGAGGAACCGCTTACCAGATACTTCGCTTCTTCGGCGGCAAATGCGGTCAGCCCCAGGTCCATTAGCTCCTGGTATTTGCTTAAATGCAGAGAGAGGTCCGATCGATCAAGAGAGGTCTCTTCCGATTTGCTCTGGAGCCAGATGTCCATAAGAGTGGCGAGTTCCTCCTCGTCGTCTTCGTTGATCGTTTTGAGTACCTCGCCGATGTTGTCGCACTTCAGGGTGATTTGGTCGCCGATGGCACTGCCGGTCAGGCGGAGCCTTTCCTGGGCCCGGTATGCGTAATAGGTGTGATCAAAACGCTTGGCCAGTTTTTTGTAAACTTCCTGGGCGGCCCCGGCCTTCCCCTGTCTCTCCAGGGCTTTGGCCTCAAAAAAATAACAGCGGGGAGTTTCGCTCCCCATCGGATAGAGCTGGGCGAGGTGGAGGTAGTTTACGGCGTTTTGCCAATCACTGGCCCAATAATAGATCTTTCCCATCCGCCAGATGGCCGAAGAAGCGGTTTTACCGGTTGGATAGTTTTTGATTATTGAATAATAATTTTCCAGCGCGCCGTTGGTGTTCCCCAGCAATTCCCGAAAATAAGCGCGCCAGTAAAGAGCTTCCGGGGCCAGGTCGGACGATGGGGGGACTTTTCCCAGAGCGGCGACCGCCCAGTCGTATTTGCCGCGCCGGCCGTAAGCCCGGCCCAGGTAGTAATTGGCTTTGCCGGCAAGGTTGGGGGCGCCGCGCGCCGCTTTTTCCAGATTGGCAATCCCCCGGTTGTAATCGTTCCCCAGGGTTTCCGCCCGACCAAGCATGATCCAGGCCTCATTAATGTAACTGCTTTTCGGGTATGTTCGGGCCAGGCGATTAAAGATGTTGGAGGCCATGGTGTAATCCGCCTGGTTAAAATAGGCCATCCCCTGGTTGTAGAGCGCTTTGTCCGAAGGCTTGTATTGGGGAAGTTTCTTTTTGTGGGACTTTTTTAATTTGGCGATCGTCGCCCGGGCTTTATGCCCAAATGAGCTTAGCGGGTGGTACAGATCGGTCTCTTCATAAGCGAAATAAGCGTTTTTCCAGTCACCGCTTTTTTCATGGCTAAAAGCGATGAGGTAGCGGGCCTCGTCCGCTTCTTCATGGTCGGGGTATTTTTCCAGCAGAAGGTTGAAAGTTTTCACAGCGGCTTGATAATTTTTGTCGTTGAAATAGCTTTTCCCCAGCCGCAAACGCGCCTTGGGAATAAGCAGGCTTTTTGGGTATTCGGTAGTCAGTCGCTGGTATTGCTCAATAGCTTCGGGGAAATTCCGGTCGTTGAAATAAAGGCTGGCCGCCGCGAAACGAGCGTAATCGCCAAGGGAAAAGTCCCGGTCGTCGGCCGCTCGCAAATAGTTGTTGATCGCGGACGCTATGTTGTTTCCCTTTTCCGCCTGGAGTCCGGCTCGAAAACTTTCGGCCGCCATGCTGGTTTGCCCCCCCTCGTTGGTTTGAGCCTGAAGGGGAAGAAAAAGTGACAACAAGAGCGTTAGTACGATGAAAATACGCATATTCGACAAGGATTAATTGTAACACCGCGTGTGTTATAATACAACCGCCATGCCAGAACTGCGGCAAAATCCCGCGACCAAAGAATGGGTGATCATCGCTTCTGAGAGGGCCCGGCGGCCGGAAGACCTGGGCTCCGGCGCCCGCCAGGCGACGGAGGCGCAAAAACAAGCCTGTCCTTTTTGTCCTGGAAAAGAGAGTTTGACCCCCGGCGAGATCCTGGCTTATCGGGAGTTTGGGACTAATCCTGATTCTCCGGGCTGGTGGATCAGGATAATTCATAATAAATATGCCGCCCTAGCCCCTGACGGACAAAAGAGAGAGCGGACCAGACTATTTGATTTTTTTACCATGATGAACGGGCTGGGAGAGCATGAGGTGATCATTGAATCCCCCCACCATGATTTGACGATCGCGACCATGGAAGAAAAACAGGTCGAAGAGCTTTTTCTCGCTTACCGTGAGCGCTATATTACTTTATCAAAAAATCCGCAGTTTGAAATGGTCATTATTTTTAAGAACCACGGGATCGGCGCGGGAACCTCTTTGCATCACCCTCATTCCCAGCTGATCGCCACACCGATCACCCCCGTCCATATCCGCCACCGTCTGGAAGAGTCGATGCGTTATTTTGACGACAACGGCCGCTGTGTCTATTGCGAGATGATCGAAAAAGAAAAAGCGGCCAATGAGCGGGTGATCATGGAGACCGATAATTTTATCGCTATTTCCCCTTTTGCTTCCCGGTCGCCTTTTGAGACCAAGGTCCTGCCGAAAAAGCACGCGTCATCGTTTGACGGCGTTTCCCCCGCCGACGCCAAAGAGCTGGCTTTTGTTATGAGGGTGATCTTGAAAAAGCTATACATTTCCTTGAACAATCCGGACTATAATTTTGTGATCAATTCTTCTCCCTGCCACGAGAAAGAGACCGAATATTTCCACTGGCACATCCAGATCCTTCCCCGGGTCAGCGCCGTGGCCGGTTTTGAGCTTGGTTCCGGCATCTACATTAATACCGTTGTTCCGGAAGAAGCGGCCAAATACCTGCGCAGCGTTAAAGCTGAATGAGACCGAAAAAAAAAGACCACCCTTACGTCGGCCGCGGCGGCCTGAAGCTGGCGGCCGCCCTTGACCAATTCGCGGTTTCGGCGGAAGGCCGGACGGCTCTCGACATTGGCGCTTCGACCGGCGGGTTTACCGATTGTCTTCTTCAGCGCGGAGCGGCCAGGGTCTTTGCTATTGATGTCGCCTATGGACAATTCGCCTGGAAGCTTCGCCAGGATCCCCGGGTCGTGGTGGTCGAGAGGACGAATGTCCGCTATTTAACCCGGGAGGAGCTGTACCAGCCTTCCCGAGGCGGATTGGATCCGGCTACCATTGCCGTTATCGACGTTTCTTTTATCTCCCTAGGCAAAGTCCTGCCGGCGGTTTATAATTTGCTCGCGGAGCGGGCCGAAGTTATTGCCCTGATCAAGCCGCAGTTCGAGGCGCGTAGGGAGCAGGTGGGAAGAGGAGGGATTGTCAGGGATGAGGCGGTACGTCGGGAAGTAGTCGACAAAGTTAAGGCCGAGGCGGAGAGATTGGGCTTTAAAGTCAACGGGGTGATCCAGTCGCCGATCGAAGGAGCGGAAGGGAATGTTGAATTTCTCATCTACCTCGCCAAATGAAGAACAGGACTATCTAATCAAGTCGGGCTTCAAGGTCCTGGCCAGAAAGCCGAAAGCGATGGTTATTTCCAGGGTCGACGGTAAAGATCACCTGGGAAAGCTGGAGGCCGATTACCTGGTCAGCCGCGACAATCACCAATTTATTGTAGTCGTTCAGCAGGGGGAAGGGGCGCTTGACCCAAGCGACCCGATCGTCCGCCGCCGCCTGGTTGAATTTGACCGAGCCTTCAATTGCCACGGACTGGTATTTTTTAATCCGCACGAAAGCCAGCTCCAGGTCGTTAGTTTTCGTTTTGTCCGCGAGAAGGGGTGGCTTGATCTCTTCTTTCAATTCCTGATGTTTGGTCTGGCCATTGCGGTTGTCGCGGGGATAATCTGGCTGATGATCCACATAAAAATGTTTTAAAGGAGAATGACATGAAAACCATCGGGATAATCAGTAAGATCGAAGACCGCCTCATTGCGGCGACCGCGGACAAAGTTGCCAAAGAGCTTAAAGGCCGGGGCTTTACGGTTAACTTGGCCAAGGCCGATTTTGTGATCACCCTCGGGGGCGACGGGACGATCTTGCGAGCGGCGAGGCTTTTGGCTGCTAAAGGGACGCCGATTCTGGGTGTTCATCTCGGTGGCGTTGGATTCATGTCGGAAATCGAACTGAAAGACCTGATTGCGGCGGTGGAGAGGATCAAACGGGGTGATTACCAGCTTGATGAACGGATCATGATCGAGGCCGAGGTCGGCCGGAAAAAAGTGACCGCTCTTAACGATATTGTGATCGGCAAAAGCGGGATCTCACGGGTAATAAAATTTGAGCTGGAAGGGATCTCAAAATATACCGCCGACGGAATGATCTTTGCGACAGCGACCGGTTCAACCGCTTATAATCTGGCGGCCGGCGGGCCGCTCCTGGAGCCGGAAGCGAAAAGCATAATTATTTCGCCTATTTGCTGTCACAGCCTTAATACCCGTTCGCTGGTCTTGGATAGCCCCGCTGTTTTTCGGCTGACCCGGGGGGGCGAAGTGATCTTGACCGCCGATGGTCAGCAAATGATACCGGTTAAAGTCGGCGTGCGGGTGATCATCAAACGAGCGGCGGAAAAGACCCGGTTCATCAGATTGCGGGCGTACGATTTTTTTGGCCGGGTCAGGGAGACCTTTGGTTTAGGGGAAAATTAGTTGTTGAACTGGCCGCTGTTGAGCCCAAGCAATCCGGCGAGGTCTTCAACCAACACGATCTCGCGGGGATCGGACAGGTTGGCCGCCGCGGTGAACGGAAAGATCGAGAAGAGGGTGATCTTTTTGGTCTTGGCGTGGACGATCTTGTCGTAATAGTTATGAGCGGAGGTCTTTTCCAGGACTTCCATAACTTTTTGATTGTTCATGGCTTCCTCCTTAGAAATAGCACTTGTCGCTGACGGTGACCGTTTTGAGCTTGTTGGCTAAAATATCAAGAAAAGGCGTGGCGGGAAGCTGGCTTTTGCCGATAATGGTGGCGTCTTGAACATAGCTGGACCGTTTGGCCTTATTTGGCCTGGTGATGAGGACAACATCGTAATTTTCTCTGCGGACATCTTCGTTGTTCATGGCTCTTTACCTCTCTCACATATATATCGGCATGTTTGAGCGGTAATTTCAGTTGATTTTGCCAAAGAGGTCGTATGCGGCGGCTTTGGTGACCAGGGCTTTGACCATGGTCCCCGGTGGGATATTTTTCTTTGATGACAGGTAAAATACGCCATCTATTTCAGGGGCGTCCCGGTAGGTACGGCCGACGTGGAGCTTTCCTTTTTTCCCTTCGACCAGGACCTCGATCTTTTGGCCGACCAATGAACGGTTGTGCTCGAGCGAGACCAGGCGCTGGGCTCGCATGGCGGTTTCCCGGCGCTCTTCTTTGATCCAAGCCGGCACTTGTCCCGGCAGTTTGGCGGCGGGGGTCCCGGCTTCGCGGCAATAACCAAAGACCCCAAGTTTATCGAACCGGGCGGCGCGAATAAGGTCAAGGAGTTCGTTGAAATCGGCCTTGGTCTCTCCGGGAAAGCCGACGATCAGCGAAGTGCGCAGGACCAGGCCCGGTATTTTCCGGCGCAGTTTGGCGACCAGGAATTCAAGGTCGCTCCGGTCGTAGCGACGGTTCATCTTTTTAAGGACAGCGGCGCTGGTGTGCTGGACCGGCATGTCCAGGTATTTTACGATCTTCTTCTCGCCAGCGACCACGTCGATCAGTTCATCGGTAATATGGCTTGGGTGAGTGTACATGACGCGGAGCCAGCGGACCCCTTTGATCCGGGCCGCTTTTTTCAGGATCGACGGGAAAGCCGGGTGGGCGGTCGTGTCCTGGGCGACAAAGATGATTTCTTTGGTCCCCCTTTTGGCCAGAGCGGCGACTTCTTCCAGGATGTCTTTTTCCGGCCGTACGCGGAGCTTTCCCCGGAGGGTCGGGATCAGGCAATAAGAACAGCGGTTGTCGCACCCCTCGGCGATCTTGACGTACGCGTACCACTTGGGGGTCGCTTTGAGCCTGGGAGTAGCACAGCTAAAGAGGCCAATGCTTTCGATCTCGCCGTCGATCGCGGGGAGGATGGCTTTGCCGACCTTCCTAAGCCATTGCGGAAGACAGCCGGCGATATAGAGCTTGCGGCAGTCCCCTTTTTTCTTCCAGGCGGCCATTTCCCGCAAGACTTTTTGAGCTTCTTCGCGGGCCGGTTTTAAAAAGGCGCAGGTGTTGACGACAATGACCTCGGCCTTGGCCGGGTCGGTCGTTATTTCATTGCCGCCGCCGGCGACCGAACCCATCATCACCTCGGTATCGGCCAGGTTTTTCGGACAGCCTAAGCTGACAAAATGGTATTTCACTTCATAATTATAGCACTCTCAATGCCCCCTCTCTCGGAGCGGGGGATTTATGCTATAATTTCGCTAATTATGGAACAGCTCCTCAAGAGCCGCTATACCATCGGGGAAAAGATCTCCGAAAACCATTTTAGCGTCACCTATCGAGGGACATACGTCGGGACCGACAAGCCGCTGATCGTTAAGATATACAAACGCGGCACCCTCAACTCCACCCTGATCAAAGGGATGAAATTCAGCGTCAAGGATTTTTCCCTCATCTCCCACTCCTCGATCGCGAAAATGATCGATGGGGATTATGGCTGGCAGGGGTTCTATTACATTCGCGAATACGTGAACGGAAAAAGCCTGCGCCAGCTTTTGGCGGCGGGAAAAATGGAAACGGAGCAAGCCTTGCTGATCGCCCAGCAGGTCCTGGCCGCGCTGGAAGCGGCCGAAGCAAGCCGGGTTTTGCACGGCGCCCTGACCCCGGAAAATATAATTATCGACGAGAAGGGCGGAGTTAAGATCACCGATTTCGTGATCAAGGGCGAGCTTAAAGAAGCTCTGCCGCAGAAGATCCAGGAGCTTTTGGTCGGACTGGCTTACGCCTCCCCCGAGAGCCTGGAGGGGGCCCCTTTGACCCCGGCTTCCGATCTGTACTCGTTCGGGATGATCCTTTTTGAAATGCTGGCAGGCCGACCGCTTATAAAAAACGGGGGGATAGCCGCCCATTTGCAGAAAATGAAAAGAGCGTCGCTCGCTCCCAGGCAGGAGCTTTCATTTTTACCCGGATATTTAGCCGACATTTTGTTCAAACTACTCCAGCGCGACCCGATTCTCCGTTTCCAATCGGCCTCCGCGGTTCGTGAAAGCCTCGCTTCCCAGTCGCTCCCCCTGCCGCCAAAGATCGGGGATGAGTATCTTAAGCTTTTTGAGGGAGTGGTGACCCAATATGGCGGCGAGGACCTCCCTGCGCCAAAACCGAGCAGTACCGTGGCAGAGAGTGAAGGGGAGAGCCAACAGTCCCTTATGGTTCCGGATAAAAAAGAAAACCGGAGCTGGCTTTTTGCCGTTTTTGTTTTGATCGGTGTCGCGATCGGCGTGGTTTACGCCTATTATTTGGGGAAATAGATGATCACCGGATATTTGACCGCTTACCTGATCTTTATGCTCGTCGTTAGCGTGGTGATCAGCCTGCTTTTCCTTAGGTTGAAGCTCCCGGCCCCCCGCGTGTTGATCCCGCTGATCATTGTTTTGATCTTGTCCCCGGTCATTGCCGGTTATTTGTATTTAACTTACTTTGACGATCTGCCGGAAACGATCGTTCCAGACGTTAAAGGGATGACCAAACAGCAGGCAACGGCCAGGATCGAAGAGGCCCAGCTCAAGATTGCCATCGCCGGAGAAGTTCGGCAGGCCGATGTGCCGGAAGGATCGGTCGCTTCCCAACGGCCGGAAGCGGGGCGGCGGGTCAAAGTTGACCGCGTCGTTAGTTTGATGATCAGTTCCGGCAAGCAGAGGATCGCGGCCCCCGACCTGGTCGGGAAAGATGTCAATCAGGCGATTAAAATGCTGGAGGCGGTCGGGCTTAAGGCCGGCGATTTGAACGGGGAACTAAACTTTGATCTGCCGGAAGGGGTTGTTTTGGCCCAGGAGCCCCTGCCCGGAGAGATGTCGGCCGTTGGTGACGGGATTGACCTGCTTATTTCCACTCAACAAGCAGTATCGGAGGAAGTAAAATGAAGACCTTGATCGCTCCTTCCATTCTCTCGGCCGATTTCCGGACGCTGGAAGCGGAGATAAAAAAGGTTGAAGCGGCCGGCGCCGACCTGATCCACATTGACGTGATGGATGGCCACTTTGTTCCTAACATTACCATTGGCGCATTGGTCGTCAAGGCTTGCCGCAAAGCGACCAAACTGCCGCTCGACGTCCACTTGATGATCGAAA
The DNA here is from genome assembly GCA_001771575.1 of candidate division WOR-1 bacterium RIFOXYB2_FULL_45_9. Lineage (GTDB taxonomy): Bacteria > Margulisbacteria > WOR-1 > O2-12-FULL-45-9 > XYB2-FULL-48-7 > XYB2-FULL-45-9. The sequence continues at coordinate 1,290,369 of MEUD01000001.1, forward strand.
ACCCGGACCGCTTTATTCCCGACTTCGCCAGGGCGGGGGCCGATCTTATCACTATCCATGTTGAATCCTCAAAAAACCTAGATAGCGATATTGAGCTGATCAGGCAAAACAATGCCAGGCCAGGGGTGGTAGTCAACCCGGCGACCCCGGTCGAATCAATTTTCCACGTGCTGGAAAAGATCGACATGGTCCTGTTAATGTCGGTTAACCCTGGCTTTGAAGGCCAAAAATTCATGCCCGAAGTCTTGCCTAAGATCAAAGCTCTTAAGTCGTTAGTTGTTAGTCGTAAGTTGTCAGTTGATATAGAAGTCGACGGCGGCATTAATCTTGAAACAGCTAAAGAAGTTGTTAAGGCCGGGGCCAATGTCCTGGTTGCCGGGTCGGCGATCTTCTACGCGGCCGATCCTCCCGCCGTTATCAGACAGCTGAAAGCCTCATAACTAAAGGTATTCCTCGTTATCAGGTGAAATTGTTGCCGCTACCTGACGAAAAAATAACTGATATGGTTATTTTAGGTGTCAGGGGAACTGTCATTAGAAAAAACGGACAAACGTACTGTGTTCCCGCTGAACGTTCGTTTTACCACCAGCTGGTGATCCGCTCCTCCTTTTGTGGTCGTATAGAAACCCTGGCTAAGCAAGCGAAAGCCCTTAACGCTGGTTTTGACCAAGATTGTTTTTTTGAAGCGGCCGGGGTCTGTCTTTTTGCCCACCAGGGACAGAAAAGAAAAGTCAGCGGCGAGCCATACGCTGAGCACCCCATTCAACTTGTCGAACGGGCGGTCGTTCAATTTAAGATTGGAATCGCTGACGAATTAGTCGCCGCTTTGCTTCATGACACGGTTGAGGATACGATGATCAGCCTCGATTTTATCAGGGAGCGATTTGGTCCAGTGGCGGCAGGCATAGTGGACGGCTTAACAAAAATAGAACAACTTGAAAAAGATCGGTTAATCGATGGGAAGAACATTGACAAATTTGTCTCCGCTTTAACAACCGATATTAGGGTCCTGCGGCTAAAGATCATTGACCGGCTCATCAATTTGGAGGATGCCGAGTGGTTAAGTCAAGAGAGCCGTGGACGCAATTGCCGAGAAGCGCTCGAGTTTTATGTTCCGTTGGCTCGATTGTGCGGCATGATGAGCCTCTCCCGGCCGCTGGCTGATCTTGCTTTTCGGAAGCTAGAGCCCGAGCGATATCAACAGATCGGCGGGATTATCGATGGATTGCTTCAAGAAAACAAAGAGACGCTTGATGGGATGGCCGCGGCGATCAAAGCCGAATATTTGGTTTTGTGGCGCCGGACATTGGGAGAAAAACTAGTCGTGACCCCGGAAGGGAGAGAGCTATTAGACGCTAAAATGGCCGGGTTGAGCGTTAAACAACGGCCGAAAACTCCTTACGAAGCCGACCAATCGGCGATCGTTCGAGGGACCGACCCCAGCCGGATTTCTGATATATTGATGATACGAGTCGTGGTTGGGTCGATTGATGACTGTTTTGCCCTTCTTGATATTATTCATCAGCTCGGGATCCCGCTGGATAGCTTTTTTCGCGATCACGTGAACGATCCCAAGCTTAACGGATATCGGTCTCTCCATACCGCTGTTTTAATCGACGGTAAACTGACGGTCAGATTCCAGATTAGGACTGGTGAGATGCAAAAAGCGGCTGATGAAGGAGTCTTGTCCGCTCCCTTGGCCCAAGGCGGACAGTTCAGGCAGCCAGATATCCCCTGGTTAAAGACCGATTGGCTTAGGGTCATTTTCAGGACGCAAGACAAAAGAATGAAGATCGCCTTGGTCAAAATGCTCGCTAGGGCCAAGCCAACCTCATTGCTAATTAAAAAGAAGCATGATTCAATGCATGTCGAAACCTTTTTACCTCCGGACGTTTCTCCATTGGAGGCGGCGATAATAGCCGATCCGGAGATCGGATTAAGATTGAGATCCGCTGTTTTTCGGGACGCCGAGGCCGAGATCGATCGTCCATTGGCAGGAAACATCGGAATGATGCGCCTAAACATCGGAGAGGAAGTGCAATATCGGGATTATGGTCGTTTATTAAACAATCCTTTGGCCCGACTCCGATTTGCCGATTGTTTAGCCGGCAAGGATCAGGAATATCGTTGTCGTTTCGCGGGCGAAATATTAAACGCCGAATTGGCACACTATTTTTTGCGGTTGGCTGAGATTGCCGGCGTCTATCCGGAACAAGTGAGGGGAATGATAGATCGATTGATCAACGGGGAGGTTTTGGCGACGGACGCGGCCAGAGAACTAAACAGCCTTGTGAGCGGATCTGACGAGGGCTTATTGCTGGTTACTCGATTGACGCTGGAAACCGGTGCCGCCGATGCCGGCAGTCTCCTGACTGGGATGAGGAAAACCTTTCCCTTGGAAAGCGGCGGGTTTTTAAACGGCCAGGTCAAGGCTTCGATCCCTTTTAAAAGCCGCCTGCAACTAGGCCAGATGGAAAGATTTGTGGCGGAGCTGGAGAACAATCGTGACGCCAGCGTTGCCGAATATGATGTTGTCCGCCCGCCGATAATTCATGATTGGACAGTTTTTAACCCGACTTCTTTCAACTACTCTAGGGATCTCGCCCTGTTGGCTTCGCGGGCTTTGCGCCGTCAAGGGGGAGCCGTCGTCGATATGTTCTTGAACCCGCTGGCGATGCCGATGATTCCTAATAATTTTAGGCAACAGGTCGGAGCGGTTCTTGCAGAACACATCGCGATGGCCAGTCTTCTTCTGATCGGTGGACGGAAAGAAGAGGTTGACGCTTTTTACTCGGCGATCGTTGAATACTTGTCGATCAAATCCGCTCCGGAACCGTTAGTTGTCCTTTATGAGCGGGACCAGATGTTTCAGCCGGAAGGAATTATCCAGCCATTGACCCAAATCGAAGAGCCGTATTTTGGCTATATGCTCACGGAGCTTGGACACGCCGACGAATTTATTTTTGAGCATTTACTCCGCCGTTTTAATCGCGAGACCCGCGGTCGAAGTTTTTAAGATTCAATGTTATGATAACCACATATGTGGACTGAAGACGACGTAAGGTTCATGCGCGAGGCGCTAAGCCTGGCAAAATCGGCCGAAGGGCGGACGACCCCCGATCCGCTGGTTGGAGCGGTCTTGGTCAAAGAAGGCCGGATCATTTCCATGGGCTATCACGGCGAAGTCGCCACACCTCACGCGGAAGCCTGGGCGATCGACAAAGCCGGACTTGAGGCCAGAGGGGGGACCCTTTATGTCAACCTCGAGCCTTGCTCCCATTTTGGGAATAATCCCCCCTGCGCCGACCGGATCATAAATGCCGGGATCAAAAAAGTCTTTGTGGCGATGAAGGACCCCAATCCCCTGGTCAATGGGCGGGGAATAAAAAAAATGATCCGTCATGGGATCAAGGTCCAGGTTGGTCTGCTTGAAGACGAAGCAAAAAAATTAAACGAAGTCTTTAATAAATATATTACGACCGGACTCCCTTTTGTCGTCATGAAGACGGCAATGACCCTTGATGGTAAGATCGCCACCCGGACCGGAGCCAGCCGCTGGGTCGCGGGGACGGCTTCCCTGCGCTACGCCCATCATCTGCGCAACTTATACGACGCGATCCTGGTCGGGGTCGGGACCGTGCTGATCGATAATCCCAAACTTAATGTCCGCCGGGTCCAGAAGGTTAAGGACCCGATCCGGATAGTCCTTGATACCATGGCGCGGACCCCGCTCAAGGCCGATATTCTCTCCAAAGGCCAGCGGACGATCGTCGCGGTCGGGCCAAAAGCGCCGGCCGCCCGAATCGAGGCGCTGAAAAAGAAAGGGGCGGAAATTCTCCATTTGCCGGTCAGCGGCGATCGCGTCAGCGTCAAGGCGCTGGTAAAAAAGCTCGGCGAAATGAAGATCACCAGTCTGTTGCTTGAAGGGGGAGGCGAAGTTTACGCATCATTCCTCGAAGCCGGGTTGGTCGATAAGGCATTCTTTTTTATCGTCCCCAAGGTCTTTGGCGGCCGCGATGCTAAAACGTCGGTCGAAGGTGTTGGCGTCTCTCTCCCCGCGCAAGCCAAATGGCTGAAGAATATCCATGTTGAGAGGGTGGAAGAAGATATATTAGTTAGTGGGTATTTTTAACTTATTTTAAATATACACTGCCTTGATCCTGGCCTGTACGTATTAGAAAATATCTCTCTCGCCTATTGGTTGTCCATTTTCTTTGTTGCCGGATAAAGAAAATGGACAAGGCGCAAAAGAGAGTAAAAAAGTCAAATACGTACAGGGCGAGAGCCGCGAAGCCGGTTTGAATTGCCGCGGGTTTTCTGATGCTATAATAGTCTAAATGTGTTACGCTATCCCCGGCCAGATCACCGAGATAAACGGCAAGACCGTCACCGTTGACTACTTTGGTGAAAAGAAAACCGCCATTAATGAGCTTTCCAAAATTAGGATCGGCGACTATGTTTTTGCCCAGGGTGGATTTCTCATCTCAACCGTCGAAGAAAAAGAAGCCAGGGAAACTCTTGCCGCTTGGGAAGAGCTCTTCTTTGCCCTCAAGAAGACCGACATCAGGATATCCCGCCTTGTCCGCGGCGCCGAGGGAATCGATAAGAAGTTTAGCGCGATCCTCGACAAAGCGGCCGAAGGCCGGCAATTAAAGAGCGATGAGTTGCTCCGACTGCTTAAGGCCGAAGACCACAAGGAACTGGACATGCTTTACAAGACCGCCAATTTCCTCCGCCAAAAGCATCTTACCAACGCCTGTTGTGTCCACGGGATAATCGAATTCTCCAACTGCTGTCAAAACGATTGTGCTTACTGCGGGATCAGGCGGAGCAGTGAGATAAAGCGTTACCGGATGAGTGATGAAGAGATCCTGGCCACCGCCGCCGAGGCGATCGACAAGTATGGTTTTAAGGCTTTGGTCCTGCAAGCCGGAGAGGATCCGGCTTTTCCCGTTGACCGGATCGCGGCATTGATCAAAGAGATCAAAGCCCGGCACGCGGTCCTGATCTTTATCTCTGTTGGCGAGGTTGGCAAAGAGGGATTGGCCAAGTTGTACCAGGCGGGGGCGAGGGGGCTTCTGGCTCGTTTCGAGACGAGCAACCCAGCGCTTTACGCCAATCTTCATCCGGGAGATAAGCTTCAAGATCGGATCGATGAACTAAAACACGCTTATGAACTTGGCTATCTGATCTTGACCGGCGGTTTGATCGGCCTTCCGACCCAGACCGAAGTTGATCTGCTCAATGACATTTTATTGGCCAAAGAACTTCATACCGAGATGTACTCATTTGGCCCTGTTTTACCGGATGGCCCGCCAACCAGCCTGGTACTCAAGACCCTGGCGGTCGCCAGAATTGTCGACCCGATGGCCAAGATCCTGGTAACGACCGGTTTTGAGACCCTTGATCCGGCGGCCCGGCGGCTTGGTTTGCTGGCCGGGGGGAATTCGGTCATGCTGAACGTCACGCCGCTCAAGTATCGGAAACTCTACGGCATTTATCCGGATCGGGCGCATGTTGAAGAAGAGATTGGCGATCAGATCAAAGAGACATTGGACCTTTTGCGGTCGCTTGGCCGGGCGCCGACTGACCTGGGGATCAAATAGGGGAAATTTCTGGGGAAAAAATTTCCGCTCGGTTGTTTTCAACCTTCAGGAATCCTTCGCCGGTTTGGTAGTTGGCGCAGGTTTTATTCGGCAAATGGAGCTCCAGCTTTCCCGGGCTAAGCGGCGAGATCAGTGGGGCATGGCGGGCCAGGATCCCGGTCGGCCCCATCAGCGTGCTCGCGTTAAGATAGCTGACTTCTCCTTCAAAGACGATCTTTTCCGGAGTGACCAGCCGGCAGAGGAACTCGCTCATTGTTTTCTTCCCTTTTCGATCGCTTCTTCGATCGTTCCGACCATATAGAAAGCGGTCTCCGGCAGGTCGTCGTGTTTTCCGTCGATGATCTCCTGAAAGCCGCGAATCGTTTCTGTCAGCGGGACGAATTTGCCGGCCATGCCGGTAAAGTCCTGTGCCACGAAGAACGGCTGGGAAAGAAAGTTCTGGATCTTGCGCGCCCGGTTGACGATCAGCTTGTCCTCTTCCGGAAGCTCGGAAACGCCGAGAATGGCGATGATATCCTGCAGTTCTTTGTAGCGCTGAAGGATCTCCTGGACGCGGCGAGCGGCCCGGTAGTGGTCTTCTCCGACGACCGAAGGATCAAGGATCCGGGAGGTGGAAGCGAGCGGATCGACCGCCGGGTAGATGCCGATGGCGGAGATCTGCCGGGAAAGAACGGTCGTCGAATCAAGGTGGGAGAAGGTGACCGCCGCGGCCGGGTCGGTGATGTCGTCGGCCGGGACGTAAACCGCCTGGATCGATGTGATAAACCCCTTGGAGGTCGAGGCGATCCTCTCCTGAAAGCGTCCCATCTCCGCCTGCAGGGTCGGTTGGTAGCCGACGGCCGAAGGCATGCGGCCGAGAAGGGTAGAGATCTCCGCTCCCGCCTGAACGAACCGGAAAATGTTGTCAATAAAAAAGAGGACGTCCTGGCCTTCTTCGTCGCGGAAATATTCGGCGTGGGTCAGCCCGGTCATGGCGGTGATCTGCCGCGCGCCGGGGAGTTCCGACATTTGGCCGAAGATCAATACGGTCTTATCGAGCACGCCGGACTCTTTCATTTCCAGCCAGAGGTCGTTCCCCTCGCGGGTCCTCTCGCCGACCCCGGAGAAGACGGAGATCCCGCCGTGTTTGGTTGCCATGTTGTGGATTAATTCTTCAATGATCACGGTTTTGCCGACCCCCGCGCCGCCGAAAAGGCCGGTCTTCCCACCCTTGACGTAGGGGCAGATCAGGTCGATGACTTTAATGCCGGTCTCAAATATTTCGTTTCTGGCGATCACTTCTTCAAAGTTTGGGGGGTCGCGCCGGACCGGATAAGTTTTTCCGGTCTTCAGCTCCCCCAGATTGTCGATCGTCTCCCCGAGGACGTTAAACATTCGGCCAAGGGCTTCTCTGCCGACCGGGACCGAGATCGGCTTGCCGGTGTCGACGACGTCGATGCCGCGGCGCAAGCCGTCGGTCGGCTCCAGCGAGACCGCCCGGACAACCCCTCCTTCAAGATGCATGGCGACTTCAGCGGTGATTTCCAGGTTGAGATCTTTCTCGTGATAGTTGATCTGGAGAGCGTTGCGGATGGCCGGGATCTTGTCCGGCGGGAACTGGACGTCGATGATCGGACCGATGATCTGGATTATTTTACCATTCATTATTCTGCTCCTCCTCGCATTGCTTCGATCGTGCCGGCGATCTCCGATAACTCGGCCGTTATCGAGGCCTGGCGCGCTTTATTCAGCTTGATGTTCAGTTCGTCCATTAATTCCCTGGAATTATCGGTCGAGGACCGCATGGCGATCATCCTGGCCCCCATCTCTCCCAGCAGGTTCTCCACCATGATCCTAAACAGCCTGGCCGCCCGAAAACCCTTTTCGGCTGAGGCGAGCAGGGCGGGGGAGATCGGCTCAAAAATGAACCAGCCTGTTTCCTGTTTGATCTCTTTCCGCTCGAACGGCAGGTAACGGTAAAAAGTCGGCTCCTGGCTGATTACCGACTTGAAGCTGTTGTACGCGACGATCACCTCGGAATACCGCTCGTCAAAGAGCTTTTCCATCTCTTCGTAGATCAGCGAAACTCTGGCCCAGGTCGGCTGGTCGGTCACTTTAGCGAATTCCTTCACGATCTTGTAGCCGCGGCCGCGAAAAAATTCGATCGCTTTGCGTCCCAGGACGACCAGGTCTGCTTCTTCCGGCTTATAACGACGGGTCAGCCGGTCAAAAAGCAGGGTGTTGAAGTTCCCGCAAAAGCCCTTTTCCGAGGAAATGACGACGATCAGGCTTCCCCCGGCCTTCTTTTTCTGTTCGTCATCCGGCTTTTTCTTGACCATTATTTCGGCGATCCGATCGTGGATCTTCTCCAGTGCCGCTTCGTAGGCCGCCGCCATCTTTTCCATTTTTCGGATCTTGCCGATCCGGGCGATGGCGACGATCTGCATGGCGTTGGCGATCTTGTTGACCTTTGAGATCGCGTCAAACCTGTTTTTTAATTGGACGACTGCTCTCATTTTATTGTTTTAAGGAAGCTTTGGACCAGTTCTTTTAGGCCCGTTTCGGTTTCCGGCGTGATGTCGCTGGTCGTCCGGATACTTTCCAGGGCCTGCGCTCCACGTGACCTGATATAGTCAAAAAAGCGAACCTTAAACTCTTTGACCTTGTCTTTCGGCCAGTTGTTAAAGTAATTATTGGATAGGCCATAAAGGAAAGCGATCTGTTCTTCGACCGGTAGAGGGTCGTGCTTGTTCTGCTTGAGCGCTTCGACCAGTAGGGCCCCCTTGGCCAGCAGGTCCTGGGTCTCTTTTTCAAGTTCCGACGAGAACATCTCGAACGACTGCTTTTCCCGGTAGCGGGCGAGCTCCAGCTTGAGAGAGCCGGAAACCTTGCGCATTGCTTTGATCTGCGCCTTGCCGCCGACGCGCGAGACGGAGATCCCGACATCGATCGCCGGCCTGATCCCCTGGTTGTAATACTCGTTGGAAAGGAAGATCTGCCCGTCGGTAATAGAGATGACGTTGGTCGGGATGTAAGCGGAAACGTCGCCGAGCTGGGTCTCGATGATCGGCAGGGCGGTCAGCGAACCTCCACCTTTGGCCTGGCTTAATTTGGCCGAGCGCTCCAGGAGACGGGAGTGGAGATAGAAAACATCCCCGGGATAGGCTTCTCTCCCCGGCGGGCGGCGTAGCAGAAGAGAGATCATCCGGTAAGAGGTGGCGTGCTTGGAGAGATCGTCATAGACGATCAGGACGTCTTTTCCCTGGTGCATGAACTCTTCCCCCATGGCGGTCCCGGAAAAGGGGGCGAGGTACTGGAGCGCCGCCGGATCGGAGGCGGGAGCGTCGACGATAATGGTGTAGTCCATCGCGCCGTGCTTGAGCAAGGTGCCGACGGTTTCGACGACGGTCGAGGTCTTTTGCCCGATCGCCACGTAAATGCAGATGACGTTCTGTCCCTTTTGGTTAATGATCGTGTCGATGGCGATGGTGCTCTTGCCGGTCGAGCGGTCGCCGATGATCAGCTCGCGTTGGCCGCGGCCGATCGGGATCAAGGCGTCGACTATCTTGTAGCCGGTCTGGAGGGGTTCTTTGACCGGCTGGCGGTCGACGACCGCTGGCGCGGGGGCTTCCACCGGCCTGGTCCTCTCGGTCTTGATCGGTCCTTTGCCGTCAAGCGGCTGGCCGAGGCCGTTGACTACCCGGCCGAGTAAGGGGTCGCCGACCGGGACTTCCATCAGGCGGTGAAGATTTTTTGCCCAGTCCCCTTCGCGGACGCTGACGTGTCCAGCCAGGATCATGGCGGTAATCTCGTCCCTCTCCAGGTTGCTGACCAGGCCGTAAATATTATTGGGGAATTCGATCATGCCGCCGACCTGCGCCGAAGAGAGCCCGCGGATCCGGGCGATACCGTCTCCGGATTCCAGGACGATCCCGACCTCATCGACTTTGGCCTGGGCCTCGAACTCCTCGATCCGTTTCTTGATCGCCTCCGAAATGTTGTGATAGTTTTTCATGTCGGACATATACCGCTCCTTTATCTATACTGGAATATTGGCCAGTGAATATTTCAATTCGGTTAGTGTTTTTTTGAGGCTTAGATCGATCATCATCCCCCCGATGATCTTAATGATTATTCCCCCCATGATCGAGGGATTAACATCGTTTTTTAGTTTGATGTTCCGATCAAAGATCCGCCGCAGAGAAGTTTCGGCCCCCTTGATCGTGTTGTCGTCGAGAGGAACGGCAGAAACGATCTGGCCAAGCGAAACCCCTTCCATCTCCGAATAAAGTTGGGTATAAGCTTCGGAGACCTTCCCCAGCTGATTGCTGTGCCCGTCGCTGATCAAAAATTCGACCAGTTTAACGAAAAGCCGCGACGAGTTTGGCGGCAGAAGGTCGCGGAAAACCAAAAGCTTCTTCTCCGGGGTTACCGATGAGCCCTGGAAGAAAAGCCGCAGTTGGTAGTTTGAATAGATCAGCCTGCTGATGAAGTAAAGCTCTTCTTCCAGCTGTTGCTGTAGGTTCTCTTCTTTCGCCCATTCGTACAGTTTTTTATAGTCAATTTCAAGATCCAGGGGAAAACTCCTTTTCCAGTTCGCGCAGACTTTCCGCGACCAGTCGATGCTGGTCCTCCGCGGTCAAGGCCTTCTTTATGACCTTAGAGGTCGCTTCGGCGATCAACGCGGCCGATTGATCGCGGATCTCTTCGAGCGCTTTTCGCTGTTCCTTCGCGATCTCTTTCATGGCGCCGTCGCGCAGGGCTTTGGATTCAAGACGGGCTTCGGTGACCAGCTTGTTGCGCAGGATCTGGGCTTCAAGCCGTGCTTCTTCCTTAAGCTCCGTAACCTCTTTGCTCGCCTCCTTCATTCTTTCCTCGTAAAGGCGAAGCATGACTTCCGTGTCTTTTTTTATTTTTTCCGAGTCGGCCAGGCGTTTGGCAAAAAACGCTTCCCTCTCCTCCATGAAATTGATCAGGGCCGGCAGGACAAATTGCCGGAGGAGGAGCAAAAGCACCCCAAAGCTGACCAGCGTCCAGAAAATCAGACCGGTTTCTAGCTCGAACATCTTACTTTAATAGGATCAACAGCAGTGAAACGACCAGGGCGTAGAGCGCGATCGCTTCGATAAAGGCGATAAACAGGATCGCGCTTGTTCTAAGCTGGTCGGCCATTTCCGGCTGGCGGCTCATCGATTCGATCGCCTTTTGTCCGATCATGCTAACCCCGACGCTCGCTCCCACACCGACCAGTCCGATCGATAATCCTGCCGCTAAAGTGGTCAGATCAATTCCCATGTCAATTCCTCCTTCAAAAAATTTATTTAGTGGCCGGAGCTTGTCGCTTCAGCCACGTAAACAGCCGAGAGAAACATAAAAATAAACGCTTGAATGAAAGCAAAGAGCAGCTCCAGGATCGAGACGATAACGTGCCCGGCCACCGGGAGCGGCGCGACATAAACATTCTTAAATATCAGGATCATCGAGATGAAGGCGAGAAGAACGGTGTGCCCGGCGAAGACATTGGCGAACAAGCGGACCGCCAGGGAAAACGGCCTGGCGAGCTGGTTAATGATCTCGATCGGGATTAAAAGTGGCAAAATAGCCAGCGGAAGGCCGCTGGGGACAATGGATTTACAATAACCTAAAAAGCCGTGCTTGGCAATCCCCGCGCCGGTCGCGACCATGATCACCATGAGCGCCAGGGTGGCGGTAAAGTTAATATTGGAGGAGGCTGAAAACCAGTCCGGAATTAGTCCGGAAAGGTTGCAACCTAAGATAAAAAGAAAAAGGGTCAGCAGGAAGGGAAGCCACTTTTTTGTTTCATCACCAAGGATGCCGGCAAGCTGTCCCTGCAGGAGTTCAATGCTTACCTCGGCCACGCTCTGCGCTCGGCCGGGGATCGTGGAGAGCCGACGGGTCGCCAGCCAAAAGAACGAAAAGACCGCCGCGACAACGACCCACATGCTGACGACCGCCTTAGTAATGGAAAGATCAACGCCAAATAACTGAAGGTGGTAGTAAACGGGCGCCTGAAAATGTTCGAGAATATCAACCATATATTATTATTTTACCGTGGCGGGCGGGCGGCGATTTTATAAGCGTTCCAGAAGCCGGCCAGTGCTCCAAGGATGATCCCGACGATCATCAGCCAGGGGAGTGTGTGCCATATTTCATCAAGCTTATATCCGATCAAGGCTCCAAGAAAAACCCCAACCGCGAGCTCAACGCCCACGTTAAGTGCCAAGCCGATGTCTTTGCTAAAAAGCGGACTTTTCACTTAAAAATACTATATACCTGTCGGGGCTAAAAGTCAAATACGGCGGGCTATTCAACCGTAACGCTTTTGGCCAGATTGCGCGGTTGGTCGACGTGGCACCCCCGCTTGAGAGCGATATAGTACGCGAAGATCTGGAGCGGCACCGCCGCCAGGAGCGGCGAGAGGGCCTCGGTGGTGTTGGGAATGTAGAGGACTTCGTCAGCCTGTCTGGCGATCGCGTCGTCCCCTTCGGTGGCGATGGCGATGACCTGGCCCCCCCGGGCTTTGACCTCTTCGATATTGCCGAGGACCTTTTCGTAGCGGCGCCCGGCAAAAGCGAGGATGACGACCGGCATGTTCTTGTCGATCAGGGCGATCGGCCCGTGCTTCATTTCCGCGGCCGGGTAGCCTTCGGCGTGGATGTAAGAGACCTCTTTTAATTTGAGAGCCCCTTCAAGGGCGATGGGGAAACCTTTGCCGCGGCCCAGATAAAGGGAATTGGTCGCCTGGTAAAATTTACCTGCGATCTTTGCGATCCCTTCTTCGCCAAGCAGTACCTTTTCCAGTTTGTCCGGGATCTCGATCAGGTCCTGGATCAGCTTGGTCGCTTCGCTTTCGGAAATAATTTCGCGGACCTTGCCGAAGAGCAAGGCCAGCAGGTAAATAACGGTCAGCTGGGTGGTAAAGGCCTTGGTCGAGGCGACCCCGATCTCCGGGCCGGCGTTGGTATAAATGACGCCGTCGGATTCCCGGGCGATCGTCGAGCCGACGACGTTGCAAATGGCGATCGTTTTGGCTCCCTGGGCACGGGCTTCCCAAACCGCCCCCAGGGTGTCCGCGGTCTCTCCCGATTGGGTAATGGCGATCACCAGGGTGTTCTTGTCGATGATCGGGTGGCGGTAGCGGAACTCGGCGGCATATTCAACTTCGGTCGGGAGCCGGGCGAATTGCTCAAAAAGATATTCGCCGATCAGGCCGGCGTGCCAGCTGGTCCCGCAGGCGGTAAAGACAACTCGGTTGATCGTTCTCATCTCTTCCTTGGTCATTGTCAGCTCGTCAAAATGAATCTTGTGGCTGTCCGGCTGGATCCGCCCGGCGATCGTTTTACGGATGGCGTTCGGCTGTTCGTGGATCTCTTTAAGCATGAAATGGGCGTAGCCCCCTTTTTCCGCCGATTCCGGGTCCCAGGAGATCAGGTCGATCTCTTTAGCGATCTCTTTACCTTTCAGGTCAAAGACCTTGACCCCGCCCGGGGTCATTACGGCCAATTCACCGTTCTCCAGATAAATGACCCGGCTGGTATATTTAAGCATGGCCGGGATGTCGGAGGAGAGAAAGAGTTCGTTCTCTCCCAGGCCGATGATGAGCGGACTGCCGGAGCGGGCGACGACGATCTTTTTTGGGTCGGACTTGGAAATGACCGCCATGGCGTAAGTGCCGCGGACCGTTTCGATCGTTTTGCGGACGGCGGACAGAAGATCCCCCTGATAATTTTCTTCGATCAGGTGGGCCAGGACCTCGGTGTCGGTTGAGGAGAGGAAGCGATGGCCCCGGCCGCTAAGCTGGATTTTTAGCTCCTGGTAATTTTCGATGATCCCGTTATGAACGACCGCCAGCTCTGATTTGCAGTCTTGATGGGGGTGAGAATTCTCGTCGGATGGCTGGCCGTGGGTCGCCCACCTAGTGTGGCCGATGCCGATCTTTCCGGTCAGCGGCTTTTGGGCCAGCTTGTCTTCAAGAAAAGATATTTTGCCGACGCATTTGCTGAGCTGGATCTTCCCGCCTTTGATGGTCGCGACGCCGGCGGAATCGTAACCGCGGTATTCAAGCTTTTTCAATCCTTCGATCAGGAAGGGGAGGGCCTCTTTACGACCGATGTAGCCAAAAATTCCGCACATAACCCTATACCTTTCCAGCCGATCAGCTATTGATGCTGGTTTAAGATCGCTTCAACTTCTTTTTTGGCCAGTTTTAACTGCTGTTTGATCCTGGCCGGGTCATAGTTATTGTCCGAGGTTGCCTGGTCCCACATTATTCCTAAGCGTCTGGTCAGGATCGGCTCCAGCAGACCCCAGGCGGGGATCGCCGGGTAGGTTTTGCCGTAGAAGACCGCTTCTTTAAAGACCTTAAGCTTTGGATCATTGGAAAAGAACGGGTCCTTGAAAGCTTCGACCCTGGCCGGGAGAAAGCCGGTGACCTTGGCGTATTCCACCTGCGGCTTTAGCGAGGTCAGGTATTGGATGACCTTAAGGGCGTCCGCTTTGTTCTTTCCCTGATTAAAGACCGCCAGAGAAGAGCCGCCGACAAAGGTTATGCGCCCTTTGGGTCCTTTCGGGTAGCCAATGACGGAAAAGTTCTTGGCGGCGGGCGATCCTTGGGCCCCGCCTTCGGATGCGGGGCGGGTCAAGGTCTTTACCTCGTAGGGACCGTCAAAATACATGGCACAGGCGCCGCTGTTAAAATTGGCGCTGACCTGCGCGGTGTTGAGCTCAAGGTAAGAGATAGGGACATACCCTTCTTTGACCAGGTTCATGTAGTAGGAGATCCCCTGGGCCGCGGCGTCGGAATCAAGGACACAGGTCTTCCGGTCGGCGGAAAGGAAATCGCCGCCGGCCATCCAGATCCAGGGAGCGAGCGAATGAATGACGTTCCAGTCGTTTTTACCAGAGATCCCCAGCGGGGCCATTGGCTGGTCGTCAAAGACCAGGTCGGCTTCGTAGAGCTTCTTTAAGCCATTTTTAAAGCTGTCCCAAGTTTGAAGATCTCCCGGTTTGACCCCCGCTTTTTTAAAGGCGTCGGTCCTGACAAACAGGGCTCGGGCGTCGACAAACCAGGGAATAGCGTTGACCTGGCCGGACTTTTCGATCCCAACAGTTTGCCAAGCGACGGGAACAAAAGCTTTAGATCCCCCAAACGAGGAGATTGCTTCCCTGGAGAATGTTTCCAGCGCCCCCATCTTGGCGATGGCGGAGGTCCAGGTTGAACCAAGCTGTACCATGTCGGGAACATCCCCGGAGGTCGCGGCGGTGGTGATCTTGCTCCAGGCCGCTCCCCAATCGACCGAAGTTATCTTGACCCTGATGCCGGTCTTTTTTTCGAACGGGACCAGCAGGGTCTCAATATCGGCGACCGGGCTCAAAGAGTTCGGCATGACCCAAAATTCGACAACCCGCTCACTGCTGGAGGTTGTGTTTGATGGGGCGCAGCTTAAACTAAGAGAGCCGACGAAAACGAGAGCTAACAAGAGAAACGTAACGCGAAGTTTCATTGTTTACCCCTTTCTGTAATAGAGAATCCAAGCGGAATAACAGTTCATTGTACAGGAATAGACCGTTAAATTCAACGAGCCGCCAAATATCTTTCGGAGGATGGCCCGGTTAATTTCAGTTTGAGTGAAATTATCCGCTGAACTTGCCGATATATATATGGAAGCGAAGACATACCTTTTCACTTCTGTCGAGATAAAAGAGGGCCAGCCTGTTGGCCCTTTTTTATTGCCCGCGTGTTACAATGAATTATATGGAAGATTTAAGAAGTAAAAACTTTGAAGAGATAGTGGAAATCGGCAATAAGTTCGGGCTGGCCCCGTTCAAGGCGCGCGAGCTGTACCGCTCGATTCATGGCAAAGGGAAAGAGAGCCTTTCCGAGATCACCACTCTTCAGCTGGGTGAACGGTCAAAGCTGGCAAAGCAATTTGAGATCGAGACCCCCAAGCCGCTCCAGATCAAAAAGGGGAACAGGACGATCAAGGCCGCCTTCGAACTGAAGGATGGCAAAATAGTTGAAGCGGTGTTGATGGAATACGAAGAAGAGCGAAAGACCGTTTGCGTCTCTTCCCAGGCGGGATGTCCGATCGGCTGTTTATTTTGCGCTACCGGCCGGGGGGGCTTTCGCCGGAACCTGACCCCGGGCGAGATCGTTTCACAGGTCTACTTTTTTGCCAAAATGCACCAGATAACAAACCTCGTTTTTATGGGGATGGGAGAACCCTTTCTTAACTACAATAATGTGCTGTCTGCCGCTAAAAATCTAAACAACGACCTTGGTCTCAACATTGCCGCCCGCAAGATCGTTCTTTCGACAATTGGTATACCGGCCGGGATCAATCGCCTGGCCAGGGAACCAGGACAATATCGTCTCGCCTGGTCGCTGGTCTCTCCTTTTGACCGCGACCGCCGCCAGCTCGTTCCTTACCGCAGTCTTCCTTCGATTCCCAACGTTGTGGAGGCGATCGGCGATTATCAGGCAAAGACCAACCGGCGGATAACCATTGAATACGTCGTCTTGAGGGGAATAAATGATCGGATGAAAGACATCAAAGAGATCATCGCGATCAGCCGGCACCTTGACTGCCATATCAATTTAATCCCCTACAATGAAACGATCCCCGGTAAATTTGAGAACGGAAACATTGAAAAGATGTACTCCGAGTTGAGGAATGTACATTTAAAGGTGACCGTGAGGCAGAGCTTGGGAGGGGATGTCCAGGGGGCTTGCGGGCAATTATCGGCTAAGCTTTGCGGAACAGAGTCCCGACCGCCGCGCCGTTAGCCGCTTGTTTTAAAGCGTTGATTTTTCGTCCGCTGATGATTGCCATCTCTATCCCGGATTTTAAGCAGATCGCGGCCGCTTGCAGTTTAGTGATCATTCCGCCGGTCCCGACCAGGGTCTTGGGACTGCCGGCCGCCATTTTTACCTCGGCGGTCAGCTTGTTGATTTCCGGGACGATTACCGAACCCCCCTGCTTATCTTTCATGTAAAAACCAGCCACATCGGTTAACAGACAAAGCAGGTCGGCCCCGATCATCCTTGCTGTTAGGGCGGCCAAATTGTCATTGTCGCCAAATTTAATTTCATCGATCGAGACGGTGTCGTTCTCGTTAACGATCGGGACGACATTTTCCGCCAGCAATGTTTGCAGACAATGGCGGGAGTTTTGGTATCTTTTCCGGTCAACGATGGCGTCCCGGGTCAGCAGGATCTGGGCCACGGTAATGCCATGTTTTTCAAAGGCTTTTTCGTACTGCCGCATAAGACGGGATTGGCCGACGGCCGCGGCCGCTTGTTTTTCCGGAATGGACTTTGGCTTGCCCAAATTTAGTTTTTCCAGGCCGGCCACAATCGCGCCGGAAGTCACGATCACCGCCTTTTTGCCTTGTTTAAGGAGCGAGGCGGTTTCCGAGACGATCCGTTTTAGGTTGCGGTGGTCAAGCTTGCCTTCGGGTGTGGTGAGAGTGCTGGAGCCGATCTTGATAACTATCAGATCGTAGGTGGCCATTTAGGCTTGAGGGACGATGCTGACCCTCTTGCCGGATTCAAAAACGACTTTGCCGGTGACCTTGGCGAAGAGGGTGAAGTCGGAGCCGATGCCGACGTTGGTTCCCGGATAGAATCTGCTACCATGCTGGCGGACAATGATGCTCCCGGCGGAAATGATCTGACTGCCAAAGGATTTTATCCCAAGGCGCTGGCCTTTAGAATCTCTGCCGTTCCTGGACGCGCCGCCCGCTTTCTTATGCGCCATGTTTGATCTCCTCGACTTGTATTCTGGTGAAAGGCTGTCTGTGCCCGATGGTCCGGTGGTAGTTGGTCTTCCGTTTATACTTGAAAGTGGTGACCTTATCGTCCTTGCCGGTCCCAATGACTTTGGCCAATACCTCCGCCCCTTTAACGTGCGGGGTTCCGATGGCTACTTTATCCCCATCGACGACCAGCAAGACCTCTTTGAAGGTGACCTGGTTCTGGTTATCGATCAGTTCGATTTCCATAATATCGCCTTGGGTCACCTTATATTGTTTGCCACCAGTTTGAATTACAGCGTACATAACCTTGTTATTATAGCAGATTCGCCCCGATCACCGCAAGTCCCTTTGGGAGCTGGTGGTTCAGGCGGGCCATAACCTCACTGGGGGAGAGTGGGAGGGCTAATAAAAGTTCGGCCGTTTCTCCGGAAGAGGTCGCGCCGACTTTAAGGGCCTGGCCCCAGGAAATTTTCATCCGGGGATTAAAGCCTTGCGAATAAGCGATTGGGATCTCCGCCCGGCGGATCGCCCGGCCGAAGGCCCTGATCAAATCGCGATGCGAGATGAACTTTACTTCTTCGCCTTTTATGTATTTAATTTGTACTCGCAATTAACTGCTCCTTGGATACCCCGGAGTCGATATAATCCCAGGGAAGGGGTTCGTCTTTGCTTCGCTGGCGCAGGTAGTCGGTTGGGTCGATCCCGCAGTCGGCAAAGGCTTTGAGCCAGCGGTCAAAATCAAAAAATTCCGACCAGGCGTCGAGCCGCGCTCCCAGCTCCCACGCCTTTTCGATGACCGGCAGGAGCCTGGCGTCCCCCCGGGAAAAGACCCCTTCCAAAAACGACGCTTCCGCCTGGTGCCAGCGGACGTCTATGAACTTTTGGCGAATGCTTTCCTTAATTAAACGCTGTTTTTGCAGGGTTTCATTGATCGTGATCTGCCTCTCCCACTGGAAAGGGGTATGCGGCTTAGGGATAAAAGTTGATAAATTGACCGTGACCCTGACCCGGCGGGTATGACAGCGGCCTACTTCAAAGATCTTGCGGGCGAGCTGGCCGATCTCCAGCAGATCTTCTTCGGTTTCGGTCGGCAGGCCGATCATAAAGTAGAGCTTGACCGCTTCGATCCCGCTCGCGAAGACCGCCTGGACGCTTTCCATGATATTTTCCTCGGTCATTTTTTTGCCGATATAATCGCGCAGGCGCTGGCTTCCCGTTTCCGGGGCGATAGTGATACTGCTGGAGCGGACCCGGGCGACTTCGTGGGCTAATTTTACGGAAAAGGAATTGGTCCGCATCGACGGCAAAGCGATGTTTACCCTTCGTTTTTCGTTCCTGGTCGCCAGTTCTTTGGCCAGCTCCTCGATCTTGCTGTGATCACTGCTGGAAAGGGAGATCAGGGAGAGCTCTTCGTAGCCGGTCTTCTTAACGATCTCTTCAGCCTGATCGATCAATGTTTCAAGTTTCTTTTCCCGGACCGGGCGGGTGGTCCATCCCGCCTGGCAGAATTTGCATCCCCATTTACACCCCCGCATAATCTCGATCACCGCGCGGTCGTGGACCGGTTCGGTAAATGGGATGATCGGCTGGGTTGGGTAGGGGACTGAAGAAAGGTCCTTGATATGGCGCTTTGTTACCGTAACACTATGTCCTGGAACAAAGACTCCTTCGATCTTGGAGAGCGCCTCGAGTTTTTCTTTGCGGGTGGTCTGCTTAGCCGCTTCAATTATTTCCACGATCGCTTCTTCCGCTTCGCCGATGACGATGAAGTCAAAGAGGTCGATGACCGGTTCCGGGTTGAACAGGCTTGGCCCGCCGGCAAAGATCAGCGGATCGGTCTCTTCCCGTTCGGTCCGATGGAGCGGGATCCGGCCAAGTTTGAGCATATTAACGACATTGGTGTAGTTCAGCTCGTAACCGAGGCTAAACCCGATCAGGTTGAATTCATTGAGCGGTTTCCAGGATTCCAGAGTAAAGAGCGGCAATCTGTTGGCTGTTAAAGCCGCTTCCATGTCTCCCCAGGGAGCGAATACCCGTTCAGCGATGACGTCGGCCCTGGCATTAAGAATATGATAGAGGATCTGGACCGCCAGGTTAGACATTCCTATCTCGTAGAGGTCAGGGTAAGCGATGGCAACTTTCAGCTGGTCATGCCATTCTTTGTGAACGGCGTTGATCTCGTTGCCGATATAACGGGATGGCCTCAAAACTGTGGGGAGAATGGCTTCAATTAATTCGCGCATCTACTTAACCACGAGGTTTAGCATCTTGCCGGGGACGTAGATGACTTTGACGACCTGTTTCCCCTTGGTAAAAGAAGCGACTTTCTCGCTCTTGTCGGCGGCCGCCTTGACCACCGCTTCGGTCGCGTCGGCCGGGACAACGATCGCATCACGGAGTTTGCCGTTGACCTGGATCGGGATCGTCTTTTCGCTCTCTTTGACCAGTTCCGGGTCAAATTTCAGCCAAGGTTCACGGTGGATCGATTCTTTGTTCCCCAACTGCCGCCAGAGTTCCTCGGTCAGATGGGGGGCGAATGGAGAGAGGAGGAGGAGCAAGGCTTTTATCCCTTCCTGAGTCGAGCCGAGTTCGTACATTGTATTGGTTAATTCCATTAATTTAGCGATCGCCGTATTAAAAGAGAAACGGTCGATATCTTCCGTTACCCCTTTAATTGTTTGGTGAGTTTTTTTGCTGACCTGCGGGTTAGTAGCGCCTATTTCTTTTTCAGTGATCAACCGCCAGACCCGTCCGAGGAAACGATAACTTCCTTCAACTCCGGCATCCGACCATTCGAGCTCTTTTTCAGGCGGTGAGGCGAAGAGGATGAAAAGCCGGGCGGTATCGGCGCCGTATTTTTCCACGATGTAGTCGGGGTCGACAACGTTGCCTTTGGATTTACTCATCTTGGCGCCGTCTTTGACGACCATCCCCTGGGTCAGGAGGTTGGTGAACGGCTCGTCGGTCGGCGCCCAGCCGGCGTCGAATAAAACCTTGGTGAAGAAGCGGGAATAGAGGAGGTGGAGGATGGCGTGTTCAATGCCGCCGATATATTGGTCAACGGGAAGCCAGCGTTTGGCTTTTTCTTTGCTGAACGGTTCCTGGCTGTTACGCGGATCGCTGTAGCGGAGGTAGTACCAGGAGGAGCAGTTGAAAGTGTCGAGCGTATCGGTCTCGCGCCGGCCCGGCCCGCCGCATTTCGGGCAGTTAGCTTCCAGAAATGATTTGGATTGAGTCAGGGGGGAGGCCCCTTCGCCGGTAAATTTTACGTCCATCGGAAGTTTGACCGGCAATTCACTTTCCGGAACAGGGACAGTGCCGCATTTATCGCAATAAATAACGGGAATTGGCGCGCCCCAGTAACGCTGACGGGAGACCAGCCAGTCGCGGAGCTTGAAGTTTATCTTTTTAGCTCCAATATCCCCGGTATAAGGTTCTGCCTCTTTAATGGGCAAGTTGTGGGCTTTAGCAAAGTCATGATCTCTTTGGTCATGTGCTGGGACCGCCATGACCGCACCGGTGCCGTACCCCATCAGGACGTAATCGGCAAGCCAGACCGGGACCTGTTCCCCGGTCGCTGGATTGATGGCGTAGCCCCCGGTAAAAACCCCGTCTTTGCCGGTCGAAACCGCCCGTTCATGGGTGCTTTCGTGTTTAACCTTTTCGATGTAGTCGCGGACCGGTTTTTCCTGCGTCGTCCCTTTAGCTAATTCCAGCGCCAGCGGATGTTCCGGCGCCAGGACCATGTAAGTGACACCAAACAAAGTATCAGGCCTGGTAGTATAAATTGTTAGCTGTTTGTTGTTGGTTGGAAGTTGGAAGTTAATTTCGACCCCTTCACTTTTCCCAATCCAATTCCTCTGCATTATCTTGACCGGTTCCGGCCAGCCGGTCAGTTTTTCCAAGTCGGCAAGGAGGCGGTCGGCGTAGGCGGTGATCTTAAAGAACCATTGTTCCAAGTCGCGTTGTTCAACGGTTGAATCACAGCGCCAGCATTTATCTTCTTTGACCACCTGTTCGTTGGCAAGGACCGTATCGCACTTTGGACACCAATTAACGATCGCTTTTTTTCGGTAGGCGAGCCCTTTCTGATACATTAAGAGGAAGATCCATTGGGTCCATTTGTAATATTCCTCACTGCTGGTGTTAACTTCCCGCTCCCAGTCATAGCTAATACCCAGTTTTTTGAGCTGGACGGTCATTCGCTCTATGCATTTCTCGGTCCAGGGCTTAGGGTGGGTTTGGTGTTTGATGGCGGCGTTTTCTGCCGGCATGCCAAAAGCGTCCCAGCCGATCGGGTGAAGGACGGCAAAGCCATTCATCCGCTTGAAGCGAGCGATAATATCGCCGATGGCGTAGTTGCGGACGTGTCCCATGTGCAGGTTCCCCGAAGGGTAGGGGAACATGACCAGATCGTAAAACTTAGGCTTATCGGTCCCTTCCGGGGTTTGGTAAAGCTTGGCTTTGGTCCATTCCTCCTGCCATTTAGGTTCAAGTCGCGATGGTAAATATTCGCTCATGACCTTAATTTTACCATATATTGGCAGGTTAGGAGGAGAAATCTATTGAACAGTTTCTATCACTATGTATGGAGTTCCCATCCCGCTTTCTAATCCTTCATAGCGGAGAAAGTCGTGGGGCTTCTCTTTGGTGAACCAGAAATATGTTTTTGGTACGAAAGCGCCGAAAATATTCAAGGCTCCAAGGTCCGGGATCATCTGGATCTTGTGGGCGGCGATCTCTTTGCCGTTGATCGCGACCGGCTCTTCGCCAATGTACTTAATGGTCATCGGGTAGATCTTTGGCTCGTTGGTTAAAAGATGAAAACTAAACTCTCTTTTTTCATCGAACGGATAATTGGCCAGGGCGAGGCCAAGAAGTTCTTTGTCGATCAGATCGTTTGACGTATTTAGGGCGGTGTCCTTATTGTTGACGCGGAAAAGGGCCTTCTTGCCCTCCGGGTCATAGGATTTTTCGATAACTTGCAGGATTTTTCCTTCGGGCGATTTATAGACTAATTTTGCCTGATAGGGGCGGGCGGTTGTTCCGTTGTAATAATAGTAAGCGCGCGAACTCCAGTTTTTATTCTCCCCGCCGTATATTCCGGAGCCGTCTTCGGTAATATAGACAAAGTCCTTCCCCTTATCGGTAAGCCTGGCTACTTTGATGGTCGAGCTCCAGAGCTGTTTGCCGCTGGCTTTGTCTCTTGCCCGGTTCTTTTTCGTTTCCAGAAGGAGGTTTTTGTATTCAAAGAGCTCCGCTTTTGCCGCGACCGACAGCAACAGGAAGAGAATTAATAGAGCGGATAGCTTTTTCACGCTTCGCTTTTTTTCGGCCGGCCCCGTTTTGGTGCGTCGGTCCTCAAGGTTTCCTTGGGTTTTTCAACGACCCCCTCCCCTTTTTCAAAGAAGATCTTCTCGTCTTTAACGTCCGCTTTCACGACATCTCCTTCCTTGAATTTGCCGGCGATCAGCTCGTTGGAGAGCGGGTTTTCCAGCAGGTGCTGAACGGCGCGGCGGAGGGGTCTGGCGCCATACTTTGGATCGAAGCCGTCTTTGATAACCCGTTCTTTGACCGCTTCGGTGATCTCCAGTTTTAATCCCCGGTTGATGACCTGTTTCTGCATATCGGCGATCAGAATCCCGGCGATCTGCTTGAGCTCCTCTTCGGTCAGCGGGTGGAAGACGATGATCTCGTCGACCCGGTTGAGGAACTCCGGCCGGAACTCTTTTTTCATGTCCCCCATGACGGTATCGCGCATTTTTTCGTAAGAAGCTTCCCGGTCTTCGCGTGGCAGAAAGCCGATCGCCCCCTGGGAAACGATCTCTTTCTGTCCGATATTGGAGGTCATGATGATAACGGTGTTTTTAAAATCAACCACATGCCCCTTGGAATCGGTCAGCCGGCCGTCGTCTAAAATCTGCAGGAGGACGTTGAAGACATCAGGGTGGGCCTTTTCGATCTCATCAAAGAGGATAACTGAATAAGGCTTGCGGCGGACCGCTTCGGTCAGGGTTCCTCCTTCATCGTAGCCGACGTATCCGGGAGGAGCGCCGATCAGCCGGGAGACGGTATGTTTTTCCATGTATTCGGACATGTCGACCCGGGTGAGTGCGTCTTGCGTGCCGAAGAGAAATTCCGCCAAACGCCGGGCGACCTCGGTTTTTCCGACCCCGGTCGGACCGGCAAAGATAAAGGAGCCGACCGGTCTCTGGGGAGGCTTAAGGCCTGCCCGACCCCGGCGGATTGCCTGGGAGATGGCGACAACTGCTTCGTCCTGGCCAATGATCCGCTTGTGAAGTTCGGCTTCCATTTGGATCAACTTTTCAGTTTCGGCGGCGGTCAGTTTAATGACCGGGATTCCCGTCCAGTCGGAAACGATGCTGGCGATATCGTCTTCGGTCACGGTCGCTTCAGAGCCGTGTTCCTGTTTCCATTTGGCGGTCAGTTCTTTGGCTTGTTTTTCCAGTGCGCCGATCTTATCGCGTGTGGCGGCGGCTTTTTCATATTGTTGGGTGGTCAGGGCAGATTCTTTTTCCCTTTTGAGCTCTTCCAGCTGTTTTTGGACTTTCTTTAATTCCGGCGAACTGGTGAAGATCTGGAGCCGGACCTTGGCGGCCGCTTCGTCCATGACGTCGATCGCCTTGTCCGGCAGGAAACGGTCGGAAATATAGCGGTCGGCCAGGGTGGCGGCGGCGACCAGGGCGGCGTCCGGGAGCTTGACCTGGTGGTGCTGTTCGTAGCGTTCCCGCAGTCCCTGCAGGATCTTGATCGTCAGGTCGACCGACGGTTCGCTGACCAGGACCGGCTGGAAGCGGCGTTCCAGGGCCGGGTCTTTTTCAATGTTTTTCCGGTATTCGGTGACGGTGGTCGCGCCGATGACTTGCAGTTCCCCCCTGGCAAGGGCTGGCTTAAGCATGTTGCCGGCATCGATCGCCCCTTCGGCGCCGCCGGCGCCAACCAGGGTGTGAAGCTCGTCAATAAAGAGGATAACCTGCCGTTTTTTGGCGAGAATTTCGTCCAGGACCTTTTTGACCCGGGACTCGAATTCACCGCGATATTTGGTTCCGGCTACCATTCCGCCAAGGTCGAGGGAGATAACGGTCTTGTCACGCAGGATGTCGGGAACTTCTCCTTTAACGATCCGTTCCGCCAAACCTTCAACGATCGCGGTCTTGCCGACCCCTGGGTCTCCAAGGAGGGCTGGGTTATTTTTTGTCCGCCGGGAGAGGATCCGGATAATCCTTTCGATCTCTTTTTCACGCCCAACTACCGGATCAAGCTCGCCTTTTTTCGCCATGGCGGTCAGGTCGCGGCCAAAGGTGGTCAGGGCCGGTTTAGCTGGCCTAGGAGGGGCGCCGATCCCAAGACCTGGGAAGTTAAGCATTCCTTCCGGTCCGGCGCCGCCAAACGCTTCTCCCGAGCCTTCCATTCCGCCCTCATCTCCAAAACCGGCTTCCTCGTCCTCTTCATTTTCATTGAATGGACCCTGCTTGCCATGGGATTTTTCCGCTTCTGCGACGATCTCTTTGGCGACCTTATCGAAAGTGACTTTTCTCTTGTGGAGCGACTGGGCGGCGATGCTTTCACCTTCCCGGACAATGCCGAGAAGGAAATGTTCTTCGCCGACATAATTAAATCCTAATTCGCGGGCCGCCTGGTAAGCGAGGTCGAGCGTTTTCTTGGCGCGCGGCGAGAGGACGAGTTTTTTAGGCGAGCCTTCACCCCGGCCGATCAGCGATTCGAGGTCGGAAAAGAGATTGACCATGTCTACTCCCAGTTTTTGCAGGACCTTGGAAGCCAGCCCTTCGGCTTTGATCAGCGCCAGGAGGAGGTGCTCGGTCCGGACATGGTCGTGGCCAAGTCGCTGGGCCTCTTCGGTGGCGAGCTGGAGCGCCCGGTTGGCTGAATCGGCAAAATATTCAAAAAATCGCTCCGTTGGACGGCGCTTTAAAAGCGAAGCGAAGATGTCGGGGAACTCAAAAAAGCCGGGGATCTCCGGGAAGCCGAAGTCTCCCATGTCGCCAAGGTTTCCCCCTCCCATGGTTGGGAGGAGACCTTCTTGAGCGGCGCATTCACTGCAGAGATGATAGGTCGCTTTCTTATTGTTGACTATTTTTGTGATATGGACGGTTGCCGGCCGAACCTTGCATTTTTGGCATAACATATTATTTATTCCTTTCGATTTGATCTGTTAACGTCTGATTTGATTATAAATGATACCGAAACCAACCGCAACTTAAGGTAGCAATTCGTCGAACATTTTATCGATCTCAATATTGAAACTCTCGGCAACGGTAAATAAAGCTTTGACCCCGGACAGTGTCAAGTTCATCTCATCGATCAAATTAGCGATCTTGCGGACCAGGGCCAGGTCGTTTTGGGAATATAGCCGGTAGTTCTTGGGGGTCCGCTTTGGGTTGATCAGTCCCTCCTCTTCGTAGATCCGCAGGGTCCGTGGGTGACAGCCGATCAGTTCCGCGGCGACGTGGATCGTGTAGACCGGCTTTTCGCTGTCGTGTAGCCAACGGTGCAAGGATTTACCTCCTTAAGAGAAACAATATCATAGGAAATAGTATAAACCTTAGTACAAACGATGTCAAAGTATTGGTGTTACTGTTGGCTTTAACCGCGGAATTCATTCTGCGGTTAGAATAAGTATTATGGTTAAGGTATAATTAACCAATGCCACAAATAGGTTCGCTAAATATAGAGAAAACCATTCTAGCCCCCCTGGCTGGCTGTTCTGATCTGCCATTTAGGCTGATCTGCCGGGAGCAGGGGGCCAAGCTCGCTTTCTATGAAATGGTTGACTGTAATTCGCTCCTTCATCATTCCCGCAAAACAGGGGAACTTTTGCAAACTAACGAACGGGACCAACCGCTAGCCGCCCAGCTTATTGGCGGCGATGCCGCTGACATGGCTAAAGCGGCAAAAATACTCTTGGAGATGATCTCCCCCCCATTTCTTGATATCAATGCCGCCTGTCCGGTAAAAAAGATGATGAAAAAGGGGTCAGGAGCCAATCTTTTGCGCGAACCGCTAACCTTGTATAGCATCGTCAGGAAGGTTGCCGCCGCAGTTGATATTCCGGTAACGGTCAAACTGCGGATCGGTTATGATAAAAGGGACCACAAACGGATCGCGGCGATCGCCAGGAACTGCCAGAAGAACGGAGCGGCGGCAATCTTTGTCCATGGCCGGACAAAAAGCCAGCTTTATTCAGGCGACATTGATTACGGCGCGATCAAAGTGATTAAGGAAACGGTCTCGGTCCCGGTTTTTGGCTCGGGCAACGTTTTTTCTCCAGAGTTGGCCGAAAAAATGCTGGCCGAGACCGGTTGTGACGGGGTAATGGTCGCTCGGGGGGCTTTTGGCAATCCCTGGCTGTTCGCCAATATCGAACGCCGTCTCTTAGGCCAGCCGATCAACGAGCCGACTTTGGCCGAGCGAAAAGAAGTATTAATAAGACATCTCAATTATATCCAGGAATATCGGGCAAAGAGCAACGTCATTGGCCTGATGCGCAAGGTCGCGATCTGGTACCTTAAATCTTTTCCTAACGCGGCGACCGCGCGAAGCGCCGCTGTGGCAGCGAAAAGTTTCCCGGAATTACTGGAAACGATCGATCGGTATTTAGCATGAACGAAAGAATTTTAACTATTGGCCAATTAAACCAGGTTATCAAGATGTACCTCAAGGACCTTGCCCCCGAAGGGCTTTGGGTCAAAGGAGAGATCTTGGGTTACAAACTGGGAGACGGAGGACGGTACGCGACCTTTATTGTTTGCGAAAAAGAAGAGGGCTCAAATAAAGTGGTCGCTCAGGCGCAAGCAATGTGCTGGGGGACCGATCTGTCGACGATCAACGGCAAGCTTAGAACGATCGATCGGGGACTGGGCCTGAAAGATGGGATTATTGTTCAATTAAAATGCGTCGCCGACCTTTGGCCGCAGGCCGGCCGCTTTCAGTTGATCGTCAAAGACATTGAACCGAGCGTGACCTTGGGAGAGCTCCACCTTCTCCGCTTGAGGCTCTACCAGGAGCTGGCGGCCCTTGGCGTCCAGGACAAGAACAAGCAAATCCCGATTCCGCTCTGTCCGCTTAGGGTCGCGTTGATCACCGCGAAAGGATGCGCCGGATATAACGATTTCATCCACGAATTGTGGGGCTCGCGTTATCCTTTCAAGGTCGATCTTTATAATTCAGCCGTTCAGGGAGAAGGGGTTGAGAAAGAAGTAGTTGGCGCGTTGAAGGTTGTTGCCCGCCGGGCGGCGGATTACGACGCGGTCGTGATCGTGCGCGGCGGCGGCGCGGTAACCGATTTGAAATGGTTTGATAATAAAGCGATCGGCCTGGCGATCGCCGGCTCTCCGCTTCCGATCCTGACCGGGATCGGCCATGAGATCAATCTTTCCCTGGCCGATATGGTCGCCAATGCTAACTTCAAGACCCCGACCGCGGCGGCCGCCTTCCTGGTCGAAAAAGTTAGGGAGTATGAACTCGCGGTTGACGAGCTGGTCGAGGGGATCAACCAGTCGGCAAATCTGATCTTGCGGGATAGCCGGGAGAGACTGCGTTCTTTGATCCGGGAGATCAATAGTGAAGCCAGGCAGTGCCATGTCGCGCAGAGTTTAGCGATCGAAAATCTTTTTCAAAACATTTCAAACGCCGCGCTTGAAGAGATCAAGCGGCAAGAGGCCGCGTTAAGTCACCTGGCGGAGAAGATCGCCATTTTTGAGCCGAAAAATACGCTGAAGCTCGGTTACAGCATTACCCGGGGAGAGGATGGCCGGGTTTTGCGGCGGCTTGACCAGGTCGGCGTTGGCGAACAAATATTGACCCAGCTGGTTGATGGAAAAATAGTCAGCAATGTCAGTTTAAAGGAGCGGGGAAATGGCAACTAAAAAAGCGAAATACCAAAAATCGTTCGAGAGCCTGGAAATGATCTATGCCGATCTGCGGGAAGGAAAGATCGGGGTTGACGACCTGGAGGAGAGCCTTAAAGAAGCCCTGGTCCATCTTCAGGCCTGCAAGGAGATCTTGAAGAAACAGGGAAATAAGGTTGCTGATCTTACGAAAGAAATTGAGCAGGCCGGTCAATAGTTTTCCTTGAATCTCGACTTAAGGTGACCTATAATGACGTGCGAGATGACCACATATAATTTCAGTGAATTACCGGACAATTCAGGGCACTTTGGCCGCTTTGGCGGCAGGTTTGCCCCGGAAACCCTGATGGCCCCGCTGGAAGAAGTTGCCCGCGCTTATCAAGTCGCTAGGCAAGACCCTGAATTCAATAAAGAAGTTGATTTCTACCTTGAGAGTTATGTCGGCCGGCCGACCCCGCTATATTTCGCGGAACGGCTCTCCGACGAGCTCGGCGGCCCAAAGATCTATCTCAAGAGGGAAGACCTTTGCCACACCGGCGCCCATAAGATCAACAATACCATTGGCCAGCTCATTCTGGCGAAACGGATGGGAAAGAAGCGGATCATCGCCGAGACCGGCGCCGGACAGCATGGTGTAGCAACTGCGACCGCGGCCGCTCTTTTTAAGATGGATTGTATTGTTTATATGGGTGAGGAAGATATCAGGCGGCAATCGCTTAATGTTTTTCGGATGGAACTGCTTGGCGCAAAGGTCGTTCCGGTCAAGACCGGGAGTAAAACCCTAAAAGACGCGGTCAACGAGGCTTTCCGTGATTGGATGGCACACCCTAATGACACGTTTTATTGTCTTGGGTCGTGTGTCGGTCCTCACCCGTATCCCCTGATGGTCCGTAATTTTCAATCGGTCATTGGACGGGAGGCAAAAGGCCAGCACTTCGCGCTCGAGAAAAAAGAACCGGATTATTTGATCGCCTGCGTGGGTGGCGGGTCAAACTCGATCGGGCTTTTTCATCCGTTTCTGGATGAAACTAGTGTAAAGATCGTTGGCGTTGAAGCGGCCGGTGCGGCCCCATTGGTGAAGGGAAGAGTGGGAGTTTTGCAGGGGGCGATGACCTATGTTTTGCAGAATAAGACCGGACAGATCGAGACGACCCATTCAATTTCGGCCGGGCTCGATTATTCAGGCGTAGGCCCGGAACACAGCTTATTAAAAGAGGCCGGCCGGGTCGAATACGTCACGATCAACGACAAAGAAGCCCTGGAAGGTTTTAGATTGCTTTCTCGGACCGAAGGGATCATTCCCGCTCTTGAGTCTTCGCACGCGATCGCTTATCTTTCCAAGATCGCTCCTAAGCTTGATCGCGGCCAAACGGTTATTATCGGGCTCTCTGGCCGGGGAGACAAAGACGTGGAACAGATCCGTGCCATGAGGCGAAAAAATGCTTAAACGGGCTTTTGCTCAAAAAGCGTTGATCGCCTATATCACCGCTGGTGATCCAAGCCTGGCGGCGACCGAAAAGCTGGTCTATGCCCTGGAAAAAGCCGGGGCCGACATTATTGAATTAGGCATTCCTTTTTCAGATCCATTGGCTGATGGGCCGATTATTCAAGCGTCGCACCAGCGCGCCCTAAAGAATGGCGTCGCTCTGCCGGACGTTTTTAAGCTGGTCGGCAAGCTTCGCCGGCGGACAAGCGTTCCGATCTGTTTTATGCTGTCTTACAATCTTGTCCTGCAGTATGGTTTGGAGAGATTTTACGCCGAATGCCGCCGGTCCGGGGTGAATGGCGCAATAGTTCCCGACCTGCCGCCCGAAGAAATGAAAATATCCGATGATCAGGTCGGATCGATTTTTCTGGTCGCGCCGACCAGCACCGATGGGCGGATCAAACTTGCGACTGAAAAAGCTACCGGCTTTATTTACCTGGTTTCGGTTGCCGGAGTGACCGGGCAGCGCCGGGAACTCTCCGGCGACCTTGGGGAATTAGTTGCCAGGATCAAGCATCAGACCGAATTGCCGGTGGCGATCGGCTTTGGGATCTCATCGCCGAAGCAGGCGGCCGAAGCGGCCCGGGTCGCCGATGGGGTGATCGTCGGCTCGGCGATCGTTGACCTGATCGGCAGGAAAAAATCAGCGGCCGCCGTCAAACTGATCGCCGCGATGCGCAAGGCGCTTGATGCTCTCTAGGGCTATTTACCGCTTTCGGCAGTTTTGGAACGCCGTTTTCTCCCAATACTGCAAAAACGACGAAAAGTTCGCGGCCCTTTATTTGCGTCCCCAGGAACTAGCCATATTTAACCAGCTTCCGGGCTTTGAAAAGAAGCATTCGGTCGTGGTCGCTCGCAAAATGCTGGCGATGTCCCGGCTTCATCTTGATCTGGATCCGAGCAAAATGGCCCGGGTTGGCCTGCTCCATGACATTGGCAAGGTCTTAGAGAGGAACAACGTGGCTACGAAAGCGGTACTGGTCTGTCTCCGTTTTTTTCTGCCGGGAGCGTACGAGTATTTGGCCGAAAAAGGGCGGACCAATCGGCTTTTTCGGAAGATATATCTCTATAAGTATCACGGAGAATTAGGGGCGGAGATGCTGGAAAAGATCGGTGTTTCCGGAGATATCTTGACCGCCGTTAAAAAGCATGACCCGAAAAACGAGCCTCCTGCGGGAGACGATCCTTTGGAGTTGGCCCTTCTTAAGCGGGCGGATAGTTCACTGTAACGGTTGTTGAAATCCCGCCCCGAACGCTGAATTTCCCGATAATCTTGGCCGAGCGTGGACGGCAGGCGACGACAAAATCATCAAGTATTTTATTAACCACATGCTCATGAAATGTTCCGACGTTCCGATAAGAGACAAAATACATCTTCAGCGATTTTAACTCCACTAATTTCTTCCCCGGAACATAGTCGATCAGGATCGTGGCAAAATCCGGCAGGCCGGTCTTTGGACAAACGCAGGTGAACTCTGGGAACTCGATGTTGATCGTGTATTCCCGGTCGGGATATTGATTGTCGACGACTTCGATCAGCGCCATTGGTTGATCTCGTCGCGGAGCTTTTTGGCTTCTATACGCGGATCGGCCGCGTAGAGGATGCTGCGCGATGAGTTGATCACGGCGCGCAAGCCCTGTTTATTGATCCCATATTTGACCGCCGCCGCCAAGTCCCCATCCTGGGCGCCAACCCCGGGGATCAGGAGCGGCATGTCGCCGGCGATCTCTCTGATCTCTTTAAGCTCCTCCGGCTTGGTCGCGCCGACCACTAGCCCGCAATTGCCAAAATGGTCCCATTCTTTAACGTGGCGGGCGACCGATTTGTACAATGGCTCTCCGGACCCGCTCTTTTGAAAATCCCTGAAACCGGCGTTTGAGGTCAAACAGAGGATAAAGACCCCTTTTTCCCGGTATTCGATAAATGGTTGGACCGAGTCGTATCCCATATATGGGTTGACTGTGACCGCGTCGGACTTAAATGCCTGAAAGGCGGCTTTGGCGTACGCCGCTGATGAATGGCCAACGTCCCCTCGCTTGGCGTCCAGGATGACCGGCAGGCCTTGTTCGTGGATATAGTCGATCGTCCTCATTAATGAGCTGATCCCCGGCAGGCCGTACATCTCGTAAAACGCGGAGTTGGGTTTATAAGCGCAAACCAGGTCCCGCGTCGCGTCAATGATGTTTTTGTTGAAAAGAAAAAATGGGTCTTCGGATTTGATCAGATCGGCAGGCAGTTTATTGAGGTCAACGTCAAGGCCGACGCAAAGGAGGCTGTTGTTTTTTTTTGCCGCCTCGTCTAGGTGGTCGACAAACTTCATGTCGGGATTTCTTCAGAACCGCCTTCCACTGCTTCTTCCAAGCCTTCTCTCTCGGCCCTGGCCCGTTCTTTTTCGGCGATCATGTCGCCGATCGTTACCTTTTTGTCTTCTACTGCGGAGGTTTGGACTTCCTTAAGCGTTTGGCGCTCGCGTTCAACCTGGACCTGTTTGATCGATAGGCCGATCCGCTGTTCGTCCGGAATGACCCGGAGGATCTTGGCGTCGACGACATCGCCGATCTTGAGCGGTGTTCCGTCAGGATGTTTGGCCTCTTCCGGGGTGGCGGTCGGTTCTTTGGAGAGTTCAGAAATGTGGATCAAGCCTTCCAGCCCGTGTCCAAGTTCGACGAAGGCGCCAAATTTGGCGAAGCGGAGAATTTTGACCTTGACGATCTGGCCGGCCTTGAAGTGTTCGGCGGCGCTGGCCCAGGGATCGGGCTGGAGCTGGCGCAGTCCAAGCGCGATCTTTTTGGCGACTTTATCGACGCCCAGGACGAAGACTTCCAGCTCTTCGCCGAGCTTAACGACCTCCGATGGATGTTTTACCCGTTTCCAGGAGAGCTCCGAGAGGTGGACCAGCCCTTCGATGCCGCCCAGATCGACGAAAGCGCCGAAATTCTTGAGGCTGACGACCTTTCCTTTTTTGACCTGGCCGACCTCTAGTTCGCTTAGTAGTTTGTCGTAATCGGCTTTTTCCTTGTCACCGGCGGCCAGGCGATGGGAAAGAATGATCTTTCCCTGGCGGCGGTTGACCTCAATGACCTTGAGCGGGACCTTTTTGCCGACGAAAGAGTCAAAAGTTTCTTCCGCCCGCTTGCTGACCTGGGAAGCGGGGACAAAGCCACGCAAGCCGTCGCAGTCAACGACCAGGCCACCCTTTAGGGCTTGCAGGACCTTTCCTTCAAGCAGGGTCTTGTTGTGAAAGGCGCTCATCGCGGTTTTCCAGTGTCGTTCATTGTCGGCGCGAGCCTTGGAGAGAATTACGTATCCCTCTTTACTTTCCAGTTTTTCAATAAATACTTCGATGATCTCTCCGACCTTGACGACCTCATTAACAGAGGCGTAAGGATGTTCCGACAGTTCGCCGGGGAGGATCAAGCCGTCTGATTTGTACTTGATGTCGACCAGGACGCCGGTCTGGTCAACTTTGACCACTTTGCCTCGAACGATGTCGCCGGCTTTATACTCGTTGAAAGTCGCGTCGTAGCTGTTGGCCGGCGCGGCCGGTTTGGCCGAAACTGGCTGCGCGATTGGCGCGGCCAAAGGCTGGGGCTGGGTCGGGATCGGCTTAGGGGTGGGAGAGCTGAAAGTGGTCGCTTTGTATTCTTCTTTGATCTGGGTCTTTTCTTTGTTTTCAGCCGGAGCGGATATTTTGCTTTCGGCCAGGGTTTGGCGGATCAATTCTTCTACTTCAGATAGCGCCGCGTCCCCTTTGCCGCTGCTTATTTCGGTCCCTTTTAATTCATTGTCCATAATATATTTAGAATAACATAAATGGGAGGGGGGGTCAACAGCACTCCCCCGGCTGGCATGGTTTTCCCCCGTTTTTTCTTGACAAATCGGTAATTCACTCTAAAATATAAGTGGTTCCGGGGAAAAAGGGGCAAAAACGGTGGAAATATTCAGCTTCGGCTCGCATTTAATCGTTGATTGTTATGGTTGCGCCAAAGAAAAGTTGGAGGATGTCCTTTTTATCCACGATGTCCTTGACGCCCTTCCGGAAAAGATCGGCCTGACCAGGATCTCTGATCCCCATGTTTTTCGGTCGACCGCCGGTGGGGAGGAAATGACGGGAGTCTCCGGGGTTGTCTTGGTCGCGGAATCGCATATTTCAATCCATACTTTTCCCGAGACCAGCCATGTTTTTATCGATATTTTTTCCCACATTGATTTTAACACCGAGTACGCCTCCCAATATTTATCCGAAGTTTTCCAGTCAAGCCGGCACGAAGTTGCCCGCACCAGCCATGGGATCGAATATCAGCCTCCCCGCGAGCGGGCGCTGGCGATCCACTGACGCGTGAGATTTCTTGAGACCGAGGCGGAGCGCGATTATTCCCGGGCGAAATATGTGGTTCTTCCTTGTCCTCATGAGGCGACAACCTCTTACGGGAAAGGGACAAAAAACGGACCGATGGCTATTCTCCGCGCTTCCCGGCAGTTAGAAACATTTGACGAAGAAAAACAGACCGAGACATATCTAACCAGCCCAATATTTACTGCCAACCCGGTAGCGGCTTCTGATCTTCCAAAAAAGATCGTTTCCTTGCTTATGGATGGCAAAGTACCGGTGGTTTTAGGTGGAGAACACTCGCTGACCCCTTTTGCCGTCAGCGCTTTTATCGAGCGGTATCGAGACTTGTCGGTCCTTTCTCTTGACGCCCACGCTGATCTGCGCGATAGCTACCGGGGGAGCAAGCATAGCCATGCTTGCGCCATTCGTCGGGTTTTAGAGATTGCTCCGGTCGTTCAGGCTGGAGTGAGAAGTATTTCTAAAGAAGAATGGGATTTTGCCAGGGAGAGCGGTCAGCTTAATAAGATCCATTGGGCGGGAAAGATCCCGGAAAAGATGATTTCCCAATTAAGCAACGATGTTTATGTCACGATCGATGTCGATGTTTTTGACCCTGGGGTCATCCGGGCGACTGGGACCCCGGAGCCGGGCGGGTTGGCCTGGCGGGAAATGATCGATATTTTGACCCAATTAAGCAAAAAAAAGAACATTGTCGGGTTTGACGTAGTAGAGCTCTCGCCAATAAAAGACGACCCCGCCTCCGATTTTACCGCGGCCAAGCTTGTTTATAAACTGATCGGCCTGATCTCCTAATCGCTCATATCTGAAATTTCCCGGCTATTCACTCGAGATAGCATGGGAGGGCTAACATGACTTCAGCGGTTCGTTTTCGGAATCATTCAAGGCTGTTCATAAATACGGCAAAACATCGCCCCAACCATAGGCTACTCGAGGCCCAACGAAAAACAGTCTGGCAGTCGATCGGGATCAGGTCATCGGACCAACTATTCAATCTTTTGCCGGTCGCTTCTCATATTATTGACGCGAAGGGAACTATCTTGGAAGTTAATCGCCGTTGGCTTGATTGTCTGGGATATAGTCGGGACGAAGTTCTTGGCCGACCGATCACCGATTTTATTCCGGTTGATCAGCGTCCCGAAGCCAGAGAGCGTTTTCAGGTAAAGCTGAACGGGGGGAAGGTCCAAAATATCGCGACCAGGACCTTTATGCGAAAAGATGGCCGCCAGTTCAATGCGATTTCAATCGATACGATCCTTCATCTGAACGGTGGAGGAGCTAAGGTTGCTCTGACGGCAGTGATCGACCTTAGCGACTATAAAAGGAGCGTTTCACGTTACCTGGAGGAAAAAACATTTCGCGGTCTCGCCTCCGGGGTCGCCCATCGGCTAAATAACAGTTCTCCGCTGATAAAAATGGCCCTAGGTCTGCTGGAAAGATCCATTAAGGACGAGGGGCAATTAAGCAGGATCAAAGATATCCAAAAGGTTTTTAATAATTTTGAAAGATTAGTCCGAGAGATGCTCCTTTACGTGAAGCTTTCTTCGGGCGACTATCCTCGGTCTGAATTCAATATTGAAGACGCGATCGGGCAAGCTCTTGATAACTGCCAGCGCTATTATGAAGAAAAAGGGGTGAACGTGGCGGTGGTCCGTGCCTTTAAAGCCGATCATCCCGTTTACGCCAGCCAGGACCTGATGGTTATCGCGATTCAAAATATTGTCGATAACGCTTATGAGGCGATCACGCAAAAAACCGAATTCCTGGCCGCCGCGGAAGAGAGCGACTATTTAAAAAACAACCTGGGCTTCCCCATCCCTGAAAGCTGGTCCGGTCAGATCATAATAATGGTTGAAGAGCGATCGATCAATGAGCGTGTCCCGGTTAGAGAAGGGGATCTTGAGCCCGGGAATTATTTAGTGGTTTCAATTATTGATAACGGGATCGGAATAAAAACGCGGGATGGCCAGGGTCATATGAGACTGCACAATTTAAGCGATATCTTCGAGCCATTCTTTTCGGAACGCGATCCGGCGGAGAAGAATGGTCTCGGCCTTTCCTGGGTATTAAGCGCCCTGGGCCAGCTTGGCGGCGAGGTAAGCGTAGAGAGCGAATGGGGAAGCGGCTCAACCATCAAATTATATCTACCTCTCCCTCAAACTAATGGCAAAACCGATCACTAGTCAATCTATCAATTACTTCAGCCATTTCTCGCGGCATGGGGGCGGTGAATTCCACCCGTTTTCCACTGCCGGGATGATCGAAACTTAATTTATACGCGTGCAGGAGCTGGCCTCTGACCTGAAATTCTTCTTTTTTTCTCCCATAGACCGGGTCTCCGACGATCGGATGTCCGATATGGCTTAAGTGGACCCTGATCTGGTGGGTTCGGCCGGTCAGGATCTTGACCTCGAGCAGTGAATAATTTCCCAAAATGTCCATGACCCGGTAGCGGCTTACTGCGGGGCGAGAACGATGGCTTCCCGCCGCGTCCAGGACCGCCATTTTTTGTCGATTGACCGGATGGCGCCCGATATTGGCTTCGATCGTCCCCTCTTTTTCGGCCGGCGCCCCATGGACCAGCGCGAGATAAGTTTTTTCTATCGTCCGCTCTTTGATCTGTTTGACCAGGGAGCGATAAGCTGGGTCGGTTTTGGCGGCGACGATCACGCCGGTCGTCTCTTTGTCCAGACGATGGACGATCCCGGGACGCAGGGGGGCGCCGAGAGAGGCGAGCCGGCCGCAATGGTTAAGCAGGGCATTGACCAGTGTTCCCTCATAATTTCCGGGAGCGGGGTGGATGACCAGCCCTTTTGGTTTATTTATGACAATTATCTCGTCATCCTCATGAATAATATCCAACGGAATTTCCTCGGGCTTGGCCGATGGAGCCTGGGGAGCGGGGATTTCGACGGTGATCTGATCGGCGATCTTGATCTTGGCGCTAGCCTTGGTTTGTTCCCCGTTTAGGCGAACCAAACCCTGATCGATCAGCTCTTTGATCCGTGACCGGGAGAGAGGAAGGCTTGGGATGCCGGCCAGAAACTGGTCAAGCCGCATCCGTGCCGCGCTGGCTGGTACAACCAGGTCATGCCGATCGGTCATGGTTGCTGTAATACCATAGATAAAAACAACTGAAGGCGATGACCGGGATGACGATCCACTGCGAAGGTGTCAGGCCGGCCCAATGGATCGGGCTATAACGGAGAAATTCAACGCTGAAACGATAGAGAGAATATAATATCAAGCCGGTGAAAAAGACCTGGCCGGGGAATTTTTTTCGATAGTAGAGAAAGAGCAAAAAAGCGAAGGCGAGCAATATAAGGGCCGAGGAGTAAAGTTGGGTGGGATGAAGATGCTGGTCGGGGAAATAACTCCCAGCCAGGCAATCGCTCGGGAAAACAAGCCCCCAGGGGCGATCGGTTGGCAGGCCGAAACAACAGCCGTTGAGGAAGCAGCCAAGGCGTCCGATCGCGTAACCAAGCGCTGTTCCCGGAGTGATGGCGTCAAAGAGCCGCCGCAAAGGGACCTGTTTGGCGCTGGCAAAATAGACGACGGCGGCCAGCGCGAAGATCAACCCGCCTAAAAAGACCATCCCGCCGCGCTGGATCATGATGATCTCCAGCAGGTTTCCCCGGTAAAAGTTCCATTGGCCGACGACGTAGAAAAATCGGGCCCCGACGATCGCGGCGATGATCACGTAAAGCGCAAGGTCGATTATCGTTTCGCTTTTTATCCCGGCCTGTTTGGCCAGGCGGAGCGAGACGCCGATCCCGGCCAAAAAACCGAGGGCGACCATGAAACCGTATGAATAAATGGAAAAGGAACCTAATTTTATTAAGATCGGGTGCATATCAAGCCTCCTTTTTTTGGGCCAGGATCGCCAGGATAATCAGCGCAACCCCAAGATTGATCATGATGTCGGCCAGGTTGAAGACCGGCCAAACTTTAAAATCGAGATAATCGATAACGTAGTGACGGAAGAGCCGGTCGAAAAGGTTGCCGGCACTGCCGCCAAGCATCAGAGCGAGCCCGGATTGAGCGAGCTTTTCTTTGGCCGGTAACAGGTGATGAAAATAGACCATCAAAACGACGGCGAGCAGTCCGATCGCGGTCAGGAAGGGCGAACTCCCGGTAAAAAGGGAAAAAGCCGCTCCGGTGTTTCGGACGTAAGTTAAATAAAAGAAAGGTTCAATAACCGGGATCGACTGTCCCAGTTGAAGCGAGCCAACCAGTCGCTTGATCGCCTGATCGGCGAAGCAGACAGCCGCGGCCAGAATATAAAACCACATGTTAACGGACGCGGAGAGGCTGTTTGGAATAAGCGTCAATTAAAGTGCCGATTTGCTGGAAGTAATGACCGACAACCGGGAAATTGACCAGTTGGGCGATGACGATCGTTAGCACATAGATACTTAATCCCAGGACAATGGTGGTCCCCAGAGCAAAGCCGACCCCTTGAGCGATCCCGTTCACGAACGTAAAAAGGACGTATCGCCAGGGCTCATGCTTGTCACGCCTGATCTTTTCGATCGCTTCGAAAAGACGTTCCTCGTTTTGGTTCATTAGGTCCCCTCTTCCCAGCTCGCCAGATATTTAGACTGGTCGGCGGTAAGTTTGTCGATGCCGATCCCCATCGATTTTAATTTCGCGGCCGCGACCCAATCTTCGATCTCCTGGGGAACGTTATAGACTTTGGCGGAAAGTTTGCCGGAGTTTTTAATGGCGTACTCGGTTGCCAACGCCTGGGTGGAGAAGCTCATGTCCATGACGGAGGCGGGGTGCCCTTCGGCGGCGCCAAGGTTGACCAGCCGCCCCTCGGCCAGGACGAAAATACTGCGGCCGCTGGGGAGGATATATTCATCAACGAAATTGCGGACGTTCTTCTTTTCTTTTTTGGCCAGCTTTTTTAGCCCCTTGAGGTCAAGCTCAATGTCAAAATGTCCGGAATTGCAGACAATCGCACCGTTCTTCATTTTTTTGAAATGTTCCGGCCTGACCACGTGCATATTGCCGGTCAGGGTGCAAAAGAGGTCGCCGATCGAGGCAGCCTCTGCCATGGTCATGACCTGGAAGCCGTCCATTGCCGCTTCGATCGCTTTGATCGGGTTGACCTCGGTAACGGTGACGTTAGCCCCCATCCCTTTACAGCGCATGGCAAACCCCTTGCCGCACCAGCCGTAGCCGGCAACAATGACCATTTTTCCGGCCAGGAGAAAATCGGTCGCCCTGATAATTCCGTCGACCGTGCTTTGGCCTGTCCCATAGCGGTTGTCAAAGAGGTTCTTGGTTTGGGCGTCATTGACCGCGATGACCGGGAACTTCAGGGCGCCGTCCCGTTCCATCGCTTTGAGGCGGATCACTCCGGTCGTCGTCTCTTCCATACTGCCAATGATCTGGCGGGCGATCGCCGGGTATTTGGTGGAAATGGCCGAAACCAGGTCACAGCCGTCGTCCATGGTGACGACAGGAGAATGCTCGATGGCGGCGGTTAAATGTTTAAAGTAGGTCGCGTTATCTTCTCCCTTGATGGCGTAGACCGGGATCTTGTAGTCGCTGACCAGAGAGGCTGCGACGTCATCCTGGGTTGAGAGGGGGTTGCTGGCGCAAAGGACGATGTCGGCGCCGCCGGCTTTGAGGGCCCGGACAAGGTTTGCCGTTTCAGCGGTGACGTGAAGGCAGGCGCTCATCTTTTTCCCTTTTAGGATCTGGCTTTTCTGGAATTTCTCTTTGACCTGGGATAACACCGGCATGTCCCGCTCCGCCCATTCGATCCGGAGCTTCCCCTTTTTAGCCAGTCCAAGGTCTTTAACATCGTATTTTTTTGCCATGATTGTAACCCTCCATTTATTTATTTAATTATAACACAAGAACCGACATTGAGCGGGCCGCTTAATAATAAAAATTGCTTGAAATATTAAACTTAATGTATAGAAAATATAACATGAAGATTATGGATGTGCCTAATTTATTGCGTTATTGCCGGGTCCGGGTCCGCACCGCTGATTTACTGCCAAGAAGTGGGAAGTTGAAGTTGAGCAACGAGGCGCGGCAAGAGTTGTTGGGCCGCCGCAGAGGTATCGACCTTTGTTATTTGTATCATTTGTTTAAAGGGGGAAGTCCCGCCGCCGTTCCGCCAGTTGCCGGGAGTGAATACCGTTGGGGAGAACTGCCGGTCATCATGAAAGAGAGCGGGGCGGAGAAGATTTCCGCGATCAGCGTGGAAAGAAGCGGCGGCAAAGCGCTTGATAACCGGGTCTCCTTGAGCGAAGTTTTTGCCGCGACTGATATAAGTATTCCAAAGTCGGTGGAGATTACAGCCGAGAAACTGGTGGAATTGTACCGGGGACTGGAAGGGAGCGGCATTCGCGGACGAAACAGCCGTCGAGTCTTAATTGACAGTTTAGACCTTGAAGGACGCCGATCCTTATATGGATCGCTGAAACCGACCGAAGCGATTTCGCTATTTTACGAACTGGTGGATAGAGGTGGCAAGACCGAATTGTACCGGGAGATCTCCAGAGAAGGGCGGGCGCAGTTATTTGGCCAAATGAAGGAAGCTCAAGAGAGGGAGCGGCTGGTCCGCCCTCTTAGCGACGATGATCTGCTGGGCCTGTATGGTTCGCTGGAAAAGATGAAAAAATATACGCTGTTCATTGCCGGTGACGACCGCCAGCGGCTGGTTTTATTCCGGCGCCTGGCCCCCGCTGGACGCCGTGGCCTGGTCGCCAATTTGGTTGAAAAATTCCGTCGCGATAAATTCTTTGCCGCTTTATCAGACAGTGAGCGGCGGCTTTTTATTGAAATGATGCCGCTTGAGGGTCTGCGCCATTTTGCGATTGATTTGCAAAAAATCGAGCCGGAAATTTACCGGGAAGTCGCCCTGCCGCGGATTACCGGTGTTGAGACTTCAAGCAACGCGATGGAGGCGGTCCGGCCGATCAGAATTGAAACTTATCCTAACGGAAACCTGATGGTGGTGAGTGTTCCTGACGGACCGTCGAATGTAGTTAGAATCATTGAGCGGGACCATTTGAACTAACGACTGCCGCGCAGCGCTCGCAAAGTGCGGGGTGTTCCTTATTTTGGCCGACGCTCTCTAGCACCAGCCAGCAGCGCTCGCATTTTGTTCCGGGAGCGCGGGTCACTTTCGGTTCCCCTTCCCCTTCGGTCAGAATAACTTTGGAAACGATAAAGGCTTGCGGCAAAAATGCGGCTGATGATCGCAGGACGGCCAGCTCTTCTCCGGTGGCAAAATATTCGACCTGGGCTTCGATCGAACTCCCGATCTCCTTGGCGCTCCTGACCGCTTCGATCTGGCGATAGGCTTTTTCCCGGGCGGCAAAAATGATCTCCCATTTGCCGGCCAGTTTTTCATCAAGATAGGCACTGTTGACTTTCGGCATGTCTGATAAAAAAATACTACATTCATTCGTCATTAAAAACTTATTTATATTTTCTGCCGTAAAAGAGAGGATCGGGGCCATCAGCCGGACCAGCGATCGCAGGATCTCGTTCATGGCAAACTGGGCCGAGCGCCGCTCAGCGGAACCCTTGGCTCCGCAATAAAGCCGGTCTTTTGACAGATCGAGATAAAACGCCGACAGGTCGTTGACGCAGAAGTCGTAGAGCGAGTGATAGATCAAGTGGAGCTCGTATTCATCGTAAGCTTGAGTGACTTTTTCGATCAATCGATGAAGGCGAAGCAGGATCCAGCGGTCGATCTCCAAGAGGGACTGGGAACTGGGGGCTGGGGACTGGGAATTAAAATCATTTAGGTTGCTCATCAGGAAGCGGCAGGTGTTGCGGATCTTAAGATAGGCTTCCTGAACTTGTTTAAGGATGTTTTCTGACGCGGCCATGTCGTTGCGGAAGTCAGTTGACGCGACCCAGAGGCGGAGCACATCGGCCCCGTAGCGCTTGACCACGTCCTGCGGATCAATAACGTTTCCCTGGGACTTGCTCATCTTTTTCCCTCTATCATCAATGGTGAACCCGTGGGTCAGGACTGATTTGAACGGCGCCCGACCCTTGTAGCCAACGCCCAGCAGAAGCGAAGATTGGAACCATCCCCGGTGCTGATCCGATCCTTCAAGATAAAGATCGGCCGGCCACACGTGGCCGGGGATCGTTTCCAGGACCGCCGCGTGGGACGATCCGGACTCGAACCAGACGTCAAGGATGTCGGTCTCTTTTGTAAAGTTGGTCCCGCCGCAATCCGGGCATTTGGTCCCCGGCGGCAGGATCTCCTTAGCCTCTTTGGCAAACCAGCCTCCCGTTCCTTCCTTGAGAAAAAGCTCGCGGGCCGCCTGGTTGAACACCCCGGTCATCTGGGGTTTGCGGCATTTTTCGCAGTAGAAGACCGGGATCGGCACTCCCCAGGCTCTCTGCCGGGAGATGCACCAATCCGGTCGCCCCGCGACCATCCCTCTGATCCGGTTTTCCCCCCAGGCGGGGTACCATTTGGTCTGTCCAATCGCTTTTAGGGCTTCCTGACGCAGTTCGCGATGGTCAATTGAGACAAACCATTGTTCGGTCGCCCTAAAAATGACCGGGCTTTTACAGCGCCAGCAGTGCGGATAGGAGTGTTTAATAAATTCAAGTTTCAACAGGGTGCCGTCCTCTTTCATTTTTTCGGTGATCAATCTGTTGGCTTTGTCGTAATGAACGTTGATCAGCCATTCCGGGGCGGTGGAGTCAAAATACCCACGCGGATCGACCGGCATAACGATCGGGAGCTTATATTTTAAACCGACCTGATAATCTTCCGCTCCGTGGCCGGGGGCAATGTGGACCAGTCCGGTCCCCTGCTCCAGGGTGACCAGTTCTCCTAAAACTACCGGGACCTGACGGTCGATAAAAGGATGCTGGCAAAGGATCCCTTCCAGGTTTTTTCCATGGGTCCTCTCGATGATCTTGTGTTCTTTTATTTCCAGCTTGTTTAAAAAGCTCTCCAGCAGTCCTTCGGCTACGACGTAAATTTCCTCATGTAAACCGCGATGTTCAATCGCAGGTTTACAGGCTTTAACAAAAACATATTCCAGGTCGGGATGGGCGCAAATGGCGACGTTGGCCGGCAGGGTCCAGGGGGTGGTGGTCCAGATGACAAAATTTACCGGTCCGGTTAGTTTGGCCAGAGGGGAATTGGCGTTAAGCGCCAGTGATTTGTTATCGACGACTTTAAAGGTGACAAAGATAGATGGCGAACGGTCGTCTTCATATTCAATTTCTGCTTCGGCCAGCGCGGTCGTGTCATTGGGGCACCAATGAATAGGCTTAAGCCCACGGTAGACATAACCTTTTTCCGCCAGAATACCAAAAAGAGCGGCGATCTTTTCCTCGTAGGAGTGATTGATCGTTAAATACGGGTTGTTCCAATCGGCAAAGACGCCGAGCTTTTTGAATTCTCCTCTTTGCAGATCGACATATTTTAAAGCGTAATCGCGGCATTTCCCCCTGAATTCGGAGATCGACATCTCTTTCCGGTTTTCGCCGATCTCTTTGAGCAGTTGGGTTTCGATCGGAAGGCCGTGGCAATCCCAACCCGGTACAAATGGGGAATGGAACCCCATCATCGATTTGTATTTAACGACTATGTCTTTAAGTATTTTGTTAAGCGCATGGCCTAAATGGATATCCCCATTTGGATATGGGGGGCCATCATGTAGAATGAATGGCTTGTTTTTGGCGTTCTTGTCTTGGATTTGCGAGTAAACGCTTTGACCGTCCCAATATGAGAGCATCTCCTCTTCGATCTTTCCCAGGTTTGCTCTGATCGGGAAGTCAGTTTGCGGCAGGTTGAGAGTTTTTTTGTATTCCATGATCAAATTTTATCATTTTCTGCCGGTAAAAACAACGAAGGTCGTTAAGTGGCGGGTAGAGTAACGGTAACCGTGGTCCCGTCTCCCTCGGAGCTGTTAATCTGGATCGTTCCTCCCTGTTCTTCCAGGATCTTCTTTGTGATGGGAAGGCCAAGACCGGTCCCCGCCTCTTTGGTGGTGAAGAAGGGGTCGAAAATCCTCTTTAAGGTTTTCGGCGGGATTCCGGGGCCGGTATCCTTGATGACGATACTGTTGGAGCCGGAACCCTGAACAAGGGAAAGAGCGACTGTTCCGCCGCTGGGGCCGATCGCTTGCAGAGCGTTGGCGATAATATTCATAAAGACCTGAACGATCCTGTTTTTGTCGGCCATTACCGCGATGGCCTTTCCTTCCGCGTACTCTTTGACGATCTTGACGCTGTTTTTTTTGATCTCATGGCCAAGGATGGCGATCACTTTTTCCAGGACAGGGGCGAGCTCGAC
This sequence comes from candidate division WOR-1 bacterium RIFOXYB2_FULL_45_9, assembly GCA_001771575.1. Lineage (GTDB taxonomy): Bacteria > Margulisbacteria > WOR-1 > O2-12-FULL-45-9 > XYB2-FULL-48-7 > XYB2-FULL-45-9. The sequence goes on from MEUD01000001.1 coordinate 1,334,762, forward strand.
CGGTTCCGGATTAAGGTTTTGCATTTTTGAGTAATCGGAAAGCCCGTCGAGGATCAATTTGATCCGTTCGACCTCCGCGGGGAGGATTTTGATCACGCTTTCTTTGAATTCCGGGTCGTCCCAGCGCTTGTCCATGGCGTGAACAACGGTGTAAAGAAAGGTAAAAGGGTTTTTTAGTTCATGGGCGATCCCGGCGGTGGCGGTCCCAAGGGCGGCCAGTTTTTCCGCCTGAACGCAATAAGCCTGGTTCCGTTTGAGCTCTTCAAAAATAAAGGCGTATTCAATGTTCATGGTGATCTGGTGGGCGAGCGTGGTCAGGAACTCGATGTCTTCCCGGGAAAAATCGTCCTGATGGAACTTCTCCCCCAGGTTAATCGTTGATAACAGCATGGTTTTATTGAAATAGCCGCTTTCCGAAATACTTGGAATAATTAGGATGGCTTTTAATTTATTCATTTCATCGATGATCGCTTGCAGTCTTAGCCGCTCGGCCGGGTGGTCTTTCCCTCTGACCTTAAGGAGAGCTTTGACCTCGTCGAGGACGATCTCCCGTTTGCGGGCCAGGAGTTCTTCGATGAGCGGAGAATCGGAGGCGATCTCGACGCCGAGGGTCTCTGCCGCCTCCCTTTCTCCCGCCCGAACCAGATACGCTTGTTTGTCCCGGTCCAGGACCATGGTCGAAGCAGCCGAAAGATAAAGCTCTTTGGTCAGCAGGTAAGGGACAAGGCGGCAAAAGCGGTCGAGGTCGACCTCCGGCTTGGCCAGCGCGGAGATGTATTTATTGATGATCTGCTGATAATTGGTCCGCCGCCGGTTATGGCTGAAGCGGAAGGTGAGCGGAACATCGATCGCTTTGACCCTGATGGTCGCGTAAACGACTATGGCGACAAAGAGCAGGACTGCCAGATAACCGATCGGATAGCGAGGCTCTCCCATTATTTTAAATTGGTCGATAAATCCGAGCAGGCTGGCGCAAAACGCGAGCAGAAGAAGGAGAGATTGACGGGCCAGAAGCGGTCGTAGCTGTTTCATGGATTGGCTGTAGCTCGAGAAAAGAAGGATGAGCCCAAGCGTCGAGAGTGCAAAGAAATAATATGAAAAGAATAGATACGCGTTCCCGGCGACCGGATAGAAGCCCCAGAAATAAAGTACAACATCTTGAAAGATCTGCCCGGTGACAAGTCCAACTGCCGCCGCGAAAGTGCTGGCGGCATATAGAGAGGTGAAGAGCCAGCCGGGAAGGCGAAAGTTGACATGAGTCGCGACGAATTGAAATGAGAAGGCCGGAAGAAAAGCGATCCCGATAAAACCGAGTCGCCCAAAAAGCAGGGCGAGATTTCTTTCCGGTGTTAAATACATTAAGCCAAAACAGATCAGCCACCAGGCGGCGCCCAAAGAAAAAAACGAGAGGGGGGCGATAAGTTTGGAGCGGGGATTGCTGGAGAGGATCAGCAAGCCGAAAAAACCGGCCGCGATGCCGACGGCTAGAGGAGGCAGGGCGTATAAGTTCATATTTCTCCTTTAGGCATTCTCCGAGTAGATTATCCCACAATTGGCGAAAAGTCGCCAGTGTTTTTGTTGTGAAATGGCGGGAAGAAGTTTATAATTGAATCAATTGTTTCATACAGGAGCTTAGCATGAAAAAAATTATTACCTTGCTGTTTCTTGTGACCATGGCCGCTTCGATGGTTTTTGCCGATTCCATGGCTTCCGTCGATCTGATCGTAAAAAAGGTCCAGCTTAATCAGGACCGGATCAATGACATGTACGCTGAAACCACGACCTTGATCAGCTCAAACCTCTCTCTGCCGGGATCGGAAAAGAGTGAACCTCAAAAAATGACACAGCAAGGGAAGATTTGGACAAAGGGGAAAGAAAAATCAAAGGTTGAGATGCTCTCTCCGGTTAAACAGATCACCGTTACCAATGGCGATAAGATGATGGTAGTAAATCCAGAGACCGGTCAGAAGGTGGTCCAGGACCTCAAAAAACTCCGGGAACAAAGCGGGCTTCCCGGCTCGTCCCAGCAGATGGACCTGGAGAAAGCGAAACAGTATTTTGAATTTACCGTTGCCAATCAGGGGGTCCCGGGAAAGGCGATCTACGTTATTTCCGGATCTCCCAAGAAGGAGAACAAGTTCCTTTCCCGGATGGAGCTCTATATCGACGGCCAGCGCTGGATCGCGACCAAGATCTTAATGTATGGGAGCAAAGGGGAACTTGTCAGCCAGTCGGACATTGAGTACGCGATAGTGGGTGGGGTTTGGGTACCCAAGAAGAATGTTTCATTCGTGAGCACGCCGGCCGGCCGGATGGACGTTGAAATGACCTTTGACAATATCAAGGTGAATCGCGGGATAAGCGATTCGGTCTTTAAAGTCGAATAGTTATTCGACCAGGATTTTAACGAACTCTTCTATCTCTTCTCGCCCATGGATCGGGACCCCTTGGGCTAACTCGCAAATATGCAGGCCAACTAATTCAGCTTCTCGCATAAGGCGGGCTATTGCCAGCAGAGATTCTCCCCGCAAAGTGACATCGGTATCAAACGAGACAAAAAGCGGCTTGCCCGCCAGGTCAAGCCCTTCAAGCGACTGGCGAAGGCTTACTCCAGAGTTTTTTAATAATGAATATTCAGCGAAATCCCGGAGCCTTCGGTCATTTCGTAGCTCACCCGCGTTTATCGCGGGATTGGAGATCATGACTTTAGCCGCCGCCTGGCGCTTAAACTCTGACACTTCATCGATCACCTGATAGTAAAAAAGCGGACCGGCCGCGGCGCATTTGCGTTCATTGGCAAAAGTCTCGGCTTTTAATTGCTGTCCGGAACCGATAATGTGGAGATTGGCTGGTTTAACATAGTTGAGATATATACCGAATGCCCAAAATCCCCAATTAGTATATGACGGGTCGATCCCGTCCAGATGCTCATCAAGGGAGATAACGGTGATCTCATTTTCCGAATAGGCTTCAGCCAGTGCCCGATAAAATGGAAGGGAAAAGAGATGCTGGTCGGTCACTAGCAGGGGAAGCGTTCCTTTGGTCTCGTTTAAACACGCGACGAAAAAGTTCTTATGCCGGCGAAAATCGGCAACACTATTACTTAATCTTGCGGGTGGAGAAAGATGAGCGAGGTCAGGGAGTTGGGCCGGGGCCTTGCCGGGAAAATTGACCCGGTGGGTCATGGTGACCGGTTGATTAAAAGAGTTTTGAGCGATCAAACTGATTGGTCGTTGAATGATTGCCATGCGACTTTATCGGTCATATGAAGCTGATAATTTCATTAAAACCTCTCTTTCCCATGCTTGACTTTGTTGCTTTTGGCGGGGTATAGTTTAAACAGGTGTAATAGTGGCAACCCAAAAAAAGAAAAAACATTTCACTTTTATGATCGTGCCGCACGACGCGCAGGGTCAGCCGATCAGCTTCAAAGTCCCAGCCAGCTGGCTTTACGCCGGGGTTTTTACCCTGGTATTTTGTTTGCTGTTGGTCGGCTCGTCAATAGTGTACTCCACCCTGATTTCGCGCCGATTGATTGGCTACAGCCAGGCGATCGCCCAGAACCAGAAGCAAGAGGCCCGGCTCTCCGCGTTCTCCCAAAAAACGGCGCAACTATTGGGAGCGATCGACCAGTTAGTTTCGGAAGAGAACAATCTTCGCCAGATGCTTGGCCTGAAGAGCTGGAAAAACCAGGCGCGCCTTCCTTTTGATCTTAAGTCATCTCCGGAAGCGAAAGACAAGATATCCCTTGAGCTTGGCCGGGCGGCGATCAAGCTTTCTGAAAGAAGGGAGAGCCTCGACGAACTTAAGTCTTGGGTAAAAAGAATTCAGGAACGGCTGGCGGACACCCCGACCTCCTGGCCTATCCATGGTAGAATAACTTCCGGGTTTGGTTATCGATCTTATCCCTGGCGGGGAACGCACAAAGGGGTTGATATCCAGGCCCAATATGGAGCGCCGATCAGGGCGACCGCGGACGGCGTTGTCGCCAGCGCCGGTTGGATCAGGGGTTACGGAAAAACGGTGGTGCTTTCGCATCAGCATGGATTATCGACCATATACGGCCACTGTTCCAGGTTTAACGTCGCGCCGGGCCAGAAGGTTGCCAGAGGGCAGGTGGTCGGCTTTGTCGGTTTGACCGGCTGGACGACCGGCGCGCACCTGCATTACGAAGTTCGCAAGTTTGAAACAGCGCAAAATCCGATGGCCTATTTGGATATGAACGTACTATCCGCCAGTCGGATGTGGAGGGGAAAAAATGGGAGTATTTAACGGTTCCGGTAAAAAAGCGCCGCTCTTTGAAGGGGTCAATTCAATTTTAGGGGAACATTCCACGTTCAAAGGGGAAATTGTTACCGGCGGATCGATCAGTGTTAATGGTTTTTTTGAAGGGAAGATCAAAGCTGACGGCGAGGTCATGGTTCTTCCCAGCGGCGTTGTTTCAGGGGAAATATTCGGCGGTTCGATCGTTGTTTCCGGAAAAGTTGAAGGGAATGTCAAGGCGGCCGGAAACCTGGAGATAACCAAGACCGGACGGGTGCGCGGCGAACTTTGCGGTGAACGGATCATTATTGAAGAAGGGGCGGCCTACCACGGTCGCGTGACTGTTAACCCGGGGGCCAAGGAAGAGGGCTTTAGCGAAGCGATAGCCGAGAACATCGCCGAAAATCGTAAAACGCCGATCTTTTCCAATTAAATGGCCGGGATCCTGTATGTGGTCGCAACGCCGATCGGAAATTTGGAAGACCTAACTTATCGGGCCAAGCGGATCCTTTCGGAGGTTTGCTTGATCGCGGCCGAAGACACCAGGCAATCAAAGATACTCCTCAATCATTACGAGATTAAGACCCCTTTGACCTCTTATCATAGGTTCAACATCATGTCCAAATCCGCCTACCTGTTGGAAAAGCTCAAAGCGGGGGTTGATCTCGCGCTGGTGACAGATTCCGGCACCCCTTTAGTTTCTGACCCAGGCTATGAGCTGGTTAAAGCGGCGGCGGAGCAAGGAATTATCATTGTTCCAATCCCCGGGGCTTCGGCCGCGATCGCCGCATTGTCGGCGGCCGGACTGCCGACCGACCGTTTCGCCTTTGAAGGGTTTCTTCCCAAGCGGCCGGGGAAGAAGCGAAAAGTGCTTGAAGCGTTGAAAAATGAAGCACGGACGATTATAATCTACGAATCGCCTTTTCGCCTGCTCAAGACCCTGCGGGAGATCCTCTCCTCCATGGGTGACCGGCAAGTCGCCGTCTGCCGCGAGCTGACCAAAAAGTTCGAAGAGATCAAGCGGGGGCGGGCATCCGAAGTGCTGGCCCATTTTGAGGCCAAAGCGATCAAGGGTGAAATTGTGATCGTTGTCGAAGGAGAAAGGGAAGAAAAGGAGGTGCCGGAGGTCGATTATTAATCTGTTTTTTGGATTTCTCAACGGGAGAGAGCTAGCTATTAAGTAGGTTCCATTCCTACTCCGAAAAACTGAATTAGGGTTTTCCCGAGAACTCTATACTTCAAAATTTATGGAGGTATAGAGAAATGTTTAGAATTATCGCGATTTTACTGTTATGTTGCTGTCTTGCCTTCCCTTTGTTTGCCGCCGATATCCCGACTTTTTACGGTCAGGAAGTCCTGGTTACCGGCTCTCGCTTGCCTCAATCGATCGGTCTCTCTCCTTGGAACGCCACGATCATTAATCGATTACAGCTTAAGGAATGTTCTAATGTAGGAGAAGCGGTCAGAAATGTTTCCGGTCTTGACGTTATCTCTTATGGCTATCTTGGTTCGGTCGGCTCAGCCCGCCTCCGCGGAGCGAACGCTTCCCAGGTCCTGATCTTGATCGATGGCCGTCGGATGAATTCCCCCACGCTCGGCTCCTTTGACCTGGGGGACATTTTGACCTCAAACGTGGAACGAGTGGAGATTGTTCGCTCGCCACTTTCCGCCCTGTATGGTTCGGACGCGATTTCCGGCGTGATCAATATTATCACCAAAAAACCTCAAGACGAGAGGGCGGTTTCCATTATTAACGGCTCGTACGGGACCTGGCAATACGGAGTCCGGCTGGGTGGAGGAAATTATCTTTTGACCGCCGATTATATCCAGTCGGAAGGTTTCAGGAAAAACAGCGCTTACCTTGCCAGGAACGTTTATGGGAAATTTATCCTGCCGCTCGGCTTTGCCGATCTCGTTGTTGACGGGAGTATTTATGACGCGCGCAAGGGGATCCCAGGCGTCCCGACGTCGGAGGGGGATCCGGCTTCCGCCACGGAACCAAACGACCGGCAGGCCGATCGCAACTTGAGCGCCTCCGCCGCTTTAACCAACGAAAATTTTACCTTGCGTGCCTATGCCAACTCGCTTGATCAAAAGATCGACCCTTATATTTTTGGGTTTTCTTACAATAAAGGGTGGCGCAATGGCCTGGACTGGCAGCAAAACATTGACCTGGGAATCGGGAAAACATTGTATGGGTTCGAGCTTATTGGGGACAGGGGAGAATCGACCCTGGCCGGGGCGCATACGGTCAGCAACTATGCCGCTTTTGTTCAAGACGAGTTTTCCTTAGGGAGGATCGCTTTTTCTCTCTCCTTGCGGGGGGACAAACACAGTACCGCCGGGACATCGGTCAATCCGCGACTCGGTTTAACGTACCAGCTTGGCCGCAACCTGGCCCTCAAACTTTCAGCCGGAAGCGCGTTCCGCGCGCCGACTTTGAACGAGCTATACTGGAATGACCCGGCCTGGGGAATGTTCGGCAATGCTTCACTAAAACCGGAAAGATCAACTTCGTACAATATCGCGCTGGAGAGGAACATCGGCGACCGGCAGATCGTTAGAGCGAGCTATTACCAGGCCAATATTACCGATATGATCCTCTGGTCGTATGATCCGGCGACTTTTCAGACGCTGGCGACCAACATCGGAGAAGTATATTCGAGCGGGGTCGAATTTGACCTGGAGCAGAACATAGCCTCCGGAAAAGGGTGGGCCAATTATACCTATCAGCAGGTGATCGACAAGAAGGTCGCGGTCGATAAGCAGGTCCCCTATACTCCGCGCTCAAAATACAATGTTGGACTGATCATGGGGAGCGGAACTTTGCTTGTCAGGCACGTTGGAGGACGCTTTGCCGATTCTCAAAACACGATCGAGCTTCCGGCATACACGGTCGTTGATCTCCGCCTGGCCCGTCCGCTTTTTGGGGCCGAAGCGACGTTCGCGGTCAACAACGTTTTTGACGAGCAATATAGCGAAGCTTTTGGCCTTGATCCCAACACTTACGCGATGCGCAAATACCCCATGCCGAGGCGTAATTATTCGCTGGGCGTGAAATGGGTCTTTTAGTCTGTTATAATAACCATGGAGGAAACAAAATGAAAGAATTAACTATGGCGAGAGCGGCGATGTTTTTGGGATTGGGAATGGCGGCGGCCGCGACCATTTTTGTCATGAGGGCTAATTTGTCCGCGGATCGCGTGTATCCGGTTTTTGCCGGAGAAGAGGTCCGGGTCGCGCGCCAAGCTATCGTTAAAGCGGCGCCGGTCGTGGCGGCAAAAACCGCGGCGATGCAACCGGCGATGCAGCCGATCAGGGCTGTCCCCCTGCCGATAATACCGCCGTCGGTGACCAGGCAGGTCGCCCCGGTCTATCCCCAGACTGCGTTGGAAAACAGTTTGGAAGGGGCGGTCCTTCTTTCGGTGTATATCGGAGATAACGGCCAGCCGTGGAAAGTAGAAGTCAAAAATTCTTCCGGCAACAGCGCCTTCGACCTGGCGGCGACCACCGCCCTTTGGCAATGGCGTTTTAACCCGGCCAGCCAGGGGAGCTCGGCGCTCGCCAGCTGGTTCGAAGTCCCGGTGAAATTCGCTCTGGAATAAAAGGAAATATTGGATGGCTATTGAGTCGTTGGGACGGATGTTGATCTATATTGGGATAATTGTAGTCCTGATCGGCGGGTTCCTTGTTCTGTCGGCAAAAGTTCCCTGGATCGGCAGACTGCCGGGGGATATTGTTTATCGGCGGGAAAATACAACGGTCCTGGTACCGATCACGACCATGATCCTGGCGAGCATTGTCCTGACCATTATACTCAATATTATCCGAAGGTAAATTAAGGAATCGGGGCGTGGCCCAGCTTGGTCTAAGGCGCTACCTTGGGGTGGTAGAGATCGTGGGTTCAAATCCCGCCGCCCCGATTTTTAAAATTATGAAAAAAGTCATATTATTTTTACTGGTCCTTTCCTTTTCTTTTGGCGCTTCTGGGCTTATGAGCTGCCAGATGGAGAGCAAGTGCTGTTGTTCGGGCGAAGAGAGTTGCTGGGTAACGCCTCAACAGGTAGACGCCGTTTCCTCGGCCAATAAACTCTTTGATTTTTTAGCCCTAGCCCTTTTTCCAACCAGTGCGGCGGTCCAAGAGATCGTTAACTATTCCCCGATCATTGTTTGCCGGCATTTTAAGGTTGTTTCCCCTCATTTGATAAGTAAAATAGCCCATCCTTCGACCGCCCCGCCTTTAACTATTGGCGCTTAGATAAACCAATATTAAAGGAGATAATCATGAAAAAATTATTAGTTTTATTTCTTGGAATAATTCTGCTCGCTTCAATGGCCCTGGCTGAATGCGGAAGAAGCTGTCAGCCAAAACATTGCAATTCCATTTGCGCTAAATCGCCTTGTTCCATCAAGTGCAAAAATCTTTGTGTAAAAGATATTTGCGGGAAGACAAGGGATTGCGGTAAATGTGGCTGCCCGATTGAATGCCAAAAGGGGGCCGTGAAAATAAAGTAGAGCTGAGTTGCATGTAAGGCGGCAGGGTCGCTCGCGACCCTGCCCCTTTTTATTATTTATTATGAGAACAGCTGAATTTGACTATAATTTGCCCGAAGAGCTGATCGCTCAAGCGCCGGCCGCCGATCGGGACCACTCCCGGCTGATGGTCCTTGACCGGAAAGCGGGTACGATCGACCACCGGGTCTTTTACGAAATACTCGATTATTTCCAACCGGGGGACCTCTTGGTCCTTAACAATACCAAAGTGATGCCTGCTAACTTGAGTGGCAGGAAAGAAGATGGCGGGAATATGATCGAGGTTCTATTGAGTAAAGAATTGGCTGGAAGCGACAAGCCGCGTTTCGAATGCCTGGTCAAACCGGGGAAAAAACTGAAGGTTGGCGACCGGGTTGTTTTCGGCGAGAATGAAGTTGTTGGCACCGTCCTGGAAAAGACGGTTAGCGGCGAACAGATCCTTGAATTTAGCGGTGACCTTTGGGGTTATATGCGGAAAGCCGGGGAACTTCCGCTTCCGCCGTACGTCAAAGCGAACCGCCGCTCCGCCGAGTTGCGGGAACGTTACCAGACAGTCTTTGCCGAGAAGGAGGGGGCTTCCGCCGCCCCAACCGCCGGGCTCCACTTTACCCCGGAGCTCCTTGCCAATATCGAAGGGCGTGGCGTGAAGATCGCTTACGTTACGCTCCACACCGGATTGGCGACCTTTAAACCGATCTACGCGGAAAATATTGAAGACCATCACATGTATTCAGAGACTTTTGAGGTCCCAGCCGAGACGATGTCTATGTTAGGTATGGCTAAAAGAGTGGTCGCGGTCGGGACGACCGCAATTCGGACCCTGGAGACGATTGCCGACCAGGTTAAGGCGGGAAATAGAGAGGGGACCAAGGGAGAGACCGCATTATTTATTTATCCCGGTTATCAATTTAAGCTGGTTGACGCGATCATTACCAATTTTCATTTCCCCCGGACATCGCTTATCGCGCTGGTTGCCGCTTTTGCCGGGCAGGCGTTCACCCTTAATGCCTATGAAGCTGCGGTCCGAGAAAAATACCGCTTTTATTCGTTCGGCGACGCGATGCTCATCTTGTGATTGCAATAGTAGTGATATAATTTAGTTAATTAAGGAAGGTGTAGGTGTGAAAATCGGAAAAGTATGGGGACTTTTATTGATTGCGATTGTTTTAGTCGGTTTTCAGTTTAAGGCTGATGCTGAAAAGAAGAAAATTGTCCCGGCCGGAGGACGTAATCAGTTACAAGGATTTGAGGGGAGGATGGGGCAATGGCTAGCCAATGGAACGTCGAAATTCAAAGTGATTAGTTTTAGCTATCCAGCGACTGGGCCGAACGGCGAAAAGGCCAACAAAGGGAAAAAGTATGTAGAGATAGAAGTAGAAGTGGTTAATAATCAGAAAAACAATGGTATATATGGTGGAACACGCACATTAAATTTAGTAGACAAAGATGGTCAAATATTTGACAGGGTTTATAGTGTTCCGATTGATGATTGGCGCAGACGGGCCGCACCAAAGCGCTTGAAACCAGGGGAGAATGTTAAATTGTCTTATTTAGCTATTGTTCCCGAAAAGTATTTTCCCGTCAGGTTGGTGTTTGTCCCAGGGGTAGATGTGCCGGTTTATCGGGTTCGTTTAACAGATGAAGTTAATCTGATTGCCTCAGAAGACCAGACCGAGCTTCAGGGCCGAGAGGGGAAAATCAATGAATGGCTTTTTAATGGGACTACAAAATTTAAGGTGTATAGCGTAAGCTATCATGATGGCGATCCGCTTGGCCACAAAGCCCCGGTCGGCCGGAAATGGGTGGCGATTGAAATTGAGATAAAGAACGCGCATAAGAAAACCATGGCGTTTGGCGGGTCATATAAAGTTGTTACCTTGTTTGATCAAAATGGAACGACGTATGATGATTTTTACCACGCTAAAAAAGATGATTGGAGCAGACATGAAGGGACAACCCGGCTTCTCCCAGCAGCCGGATTGAAAGCCTGGTATGTTGGAACGATTGATAAAAATTATCTACCGGTTAAACTGACTTTTCTTCCAGAACCTAAAGCTACGCTCTTTGAAGTCGACTTAAAGACGGAATGAGGCTCAATGCTTAGAATTGAAAAGGAAGGTGTAGGTATGAAAATCGGAAAAGTATGGGGACTCTTGTTGATTGCTGTTGTTTTAGTTGGTTTCCAGTTCAATGCCGAAGCTGAAAAGAAGAAAATTGTTCCGGCCGGAGGGCGCAATCAACTGCAGGGATTACAGGGGAAAGTCGGAGAATGGCTGGCCAACGGAACGTCGAAATTCAAAGTGATCAGTTTTGAATATCCGGAGGCCGGACCGAATGGAGAAAAAGCCGGCAGTGGGAAAAAATATATCGCGATCGAAGTGGAGCTGGTCAATAATCAAAAATTCACAACCTCTTATGGCGGGCCAAATGGCTCATTAAATCTGGTAGATAAAGATGAGCAATTGTTCACAACGGTTTATAATGTTCAAAAAGAAGATTGGAGAAAAAGAGAGCCTTCCAAACGATTGCTGCCGGGGGCCAGTTTAAAGGTGTTTTATCTCGCCATTGTCCCCCAGGAATATTTTCCGGTCAGATTGGTTTATGTTCCAGGGACAAAAGTCCCGGTTTATCGGATAAATTTAACGGATGAGGCAACGCCGATCGCGTCGGAAAGCCAAACCAAGCTTCAAGGCCGTGAGGGGAAAATCAATGAATGGCTTTTTAATGGTACGACAAAATTTAAAGTTTATAGCGTCAGTTATCCGGAAACCGATCCGCTTGGCGCAAAAGCCCCGACCGGACGAAAATGGGTTTTGGTTGAAGTGGAAATACGAAACGCTCATAAGTACACAAGCTCATTTGGCGGACCGAACTGTGTTTTGACCCTGATCGATCAAAAGGGGGAGGCGTTTGACAAGGTTTATCACGTAAAAAAAGCCGATTGGCGAAAACGTGAGGGGCCGACCAGGCTTATTCCCGCCGCTGGGCTTAAGGCCTGGTACGCTAGCGCGATCAATGATGATTATTTGCCGATCAAAATGACCTTCTTGACGGAACCGAAGGTCCCGCTTTTTGAGGTCGACTTGCAAACGAAATGAAATTCGAGATAATCAAGCGATCAAGCAAGTCTAAAGCCAGAGTGGGGAAGCTCTATACGCCGCACGGGGTTATCGATACCCCTATGTTTCAGCCGGTTGGGACGCTGGGGACGGTCAAGACAATGACCTTTCGCGACCTCAATGAGTTGGAGGCCCAGATCATTCTTTCCAATACTTATCATTTGTACTTGCGCCCGGGGATCGAATTGATCAAAGCGGCTGGCGGCCTTCATAAGTTCATGCACTGGGACAAGCCGATCCTGACCGATTCGGGCGGTTTTCAGGTCTTTTCCCTGGCCCACATGAGGACCGTGACCGATGATGGGGTTGAGTTCACCTCCCACCTTGATGGGACCAAGCATTTCCTGACCCCGGAAAAGGTGGTTGACATTCAGACCGCTTTTGGCTCGGACATCATGATGCCGCTTGATGAATGCGTCGCTTATCCCTGCGGCAAACAGGAAGCGGAAGCGGCTTTGGTTAGAACGACCAGTTGGGCGAAGCAGGCTTATAAGTATTGGCAAAATAAAAAACAAACGGAAAAATGCCCGACCCTGTTTGGGATCGCTCAAGGCTCCACCTATAAAGATTTACGGAAGATCTCGGCTGAACAGATCGCCGAGATCGGCTTTCCAGGCTACGGGATCGGCGGATTATCGGTTGGCGAACCGCAGAACGAGATGTTCGAGATGCTCGATATTGTCACCGACATTCTCCAGCCCGACCGTCCCCGGCATTTATTGGGTGTAGGGTATGCTCCTGACATCTTAGGCGGGATTAAGCTGGGGGCCGACCTCTTTGACTGCGTCATTCCGACCCGGCTTGCCCGGCACGGTTCTTTTTTGACCCTTGAAGGGAAGACCAGTATCCGTTTGGCCGAGTTTGAGAAGGACTTTTCGCCGATCGATCCGGAATGCGACTGTTTCGCCTGCCGTAACTTCTCGAAGGCCTATATTCGCCATCTCTTCTGGGCCCGGGAGATCACCGCGATGTACCTCTTGACGATCCACAACCTCCGCTTTTTTATGCGTTTGATGGAGAAGACCCGAAAGGATATTTTAGAAGATCGTCTGTAAATGGTGGGCAGTGCTGGACTCGAACCAGCGACCTCCTCGGTGTAAGCGAGGCATTCTAACCAGCTGAACTAACTGCCCGGAATGGTGGGCGCGAGAGGTATCGAACCTCTGACTTCCTGCGTGTGAAGCAGGCGTTCTACCACTGAACTACGCGCCCCTAAAGGGAAATCGGCTCTTCTATGGTAGCATGCCTTGACGCCTCCAGCAAGCTGGGGTAGACTGATTATCAGACGAGAAGGGCCCTTAGCTCAATGGTTAGAGCAATCGACTCATAATCGATTGGTTATAGGTTCGAGTCCTATAGGGCCCATTTTTTAAGGAGGCTGTTTTATATGGTTGAAAAAGCGAAAAGCATCGATGAATTATTGGCGCAAATCGACGAATTTGAGAAAACGATCCGCGGGTTGGGTGAAAATGTCGCAAAGTTAAAGCAAAAGCTCCTGGAAAACAAGTCTAAATACGGGCCCGATATCTCGGCATGGCCAAAAGAAGCCTAACAGTCGCCTTGGCGGCGGCGCTGGTCTTCTCGCTAGCCTGGCCGCTGGCGGCCAAAACGGCCGCGCCAGCCGCGTATCCTTCTCTCAAGGTCCTGGTCACCACTTACTATACCCACAATTGGAGCGAATTCGGCCGCTACAAAAAGGTCTCCACAGGGGGGCGCCGCCTTGGCCATTACGTTGCCCTAAACTTTCTTCCCGGCGGGAGCATTATTACGATCCCCCGGCTTTTTGGCCGCCAGCAGTTTGAGGTCGCCGATACTTTTGGCGGACGGGGTTGGGATTATTTTAAAGGGAAGCGCTATTGGAAGATCGATATTTTGCGCGACGCTGGGGAATTTTACGAGGACATCGATTCTCCAGTCGACCTCTATATCGTTAAATATAACAAGCGGGGGGAATTTAAGAACCGGGAGGTCAAACGAAACGCCCTGCTGATCTATAAACGCTTTGAGAAGCAACTGAGATGATAGAATGAAAACTTATAGCCGCGAATTATTTAACCGCGCAATTAATTGCGCGGTTATAATTGGGTTGTTATTTGTCTTTTCCGGTTGTTCCCCCAAAGTAGTCGAAGTAAAAACAGTTTCCCCGGTCAAAATATCGGCCGGCGAACATATCTTTACGAAATTCCCGGTCTTAGAATACCACCTGATCCGCCGGCCAGAGGCCCGCTGGTCGCGGACCCCGGAGAATTTTTGGCGCGACCTGGAGTGGCTTAGGGCCAACGGATATTATCCTTTTAACCTGCGCGATATTTTGGCTGGTTTTCCCGGCCTGCCGGAAGGGAAGGTCCCGGTCGTCCTGACCTTTGACGATTCGTCGTCGAGCCAGTTCCGTTATTTGCGGAGCGGCGAAGTTGATCCGGAGTGCGCGGTCGGGATAATTAAAAGATTTAACGCGAAATACCCTGACTGGCCTGCGCGCGGGACGTTTTTCATCCTGGTCCAAACCAACAATCCCGATCGGAATATCTTCGGCCAGCCGGAAAACCCCGATTATAAGGCCGGGAAACTTCGCCAGCTGGAAGAGTGGGGGATGGAGGTCGCTTCTCATACATATAGCCATGACCGGTTATCGGACATCTCAACCCGCGAAGCGGCCTATTCGCTTGCCAGATCAAGCCGGACCTTGAGCGGGATCATTAGCCGCGAGGTTGTCAGCCTGGCCCTGCCGATGGGGTTATATCCAAAAGACGAATCGGTTTTTACGGGGAGCTATCAAAAAATAAGCTATGATTTTAAACTGGCGGCGGAAGTTGCCGGCGGCCTTCAACCGGCGCCGTGGGAAAAAAACTTTGATCCCCGTCATATCAGAAGGATACAGACCATCGCTTCAGAGTGGAAAAAATTCTTTGGCCGAGAGTAGCGTTATTTCAGGTACTCTTTAAGTTTGCGGGCGCGGGTCGGATGTTTTAATTTTCGCAGAGCCTTGGCCTCGATCTGCCGGATCCGCTCGCGAGTGACCGCAAAAACTTTACCCACTTCTTCCAGGGTCCGCGGATGGCCGTCGTCCAGCCCGAAACGGAGCTTAAGGACCGTCCGCTCGCGCTCGGAGAGGGTGTTCATGACCTCTTCCAGATCGTCGCGCAAAAGGCCTTGCAGGACGATGTCGTCCGGCGCCTGAATGGTGATGTCCTCGACAAAATCTCCCAAACGAGAGCTCTCTTCATCGCCGATCGGCGCTTCCAGGGAGAGTGGGACCTGCGAGATCCGCAGAATTTCGCGGACCTTGTCAACCGACATCCGGGCGCGCTGGGCGATCTCTTTTTCGGTCGGCTTGTGTCCGAGCTGCTGCAGGAGGATGCGTGATGTTTTGCGCAAACGGTTGATCGTTTCGATCATGTGGACCGGGATCCGGATGGTCCGGGCCTGGTCGGCGATGGCGCGGGTGATCGCCTGGCGGATCCACCAGGTGGCGTATGTCGAGAATTTGTACCCTTTCCGGTAGTCGAACTTTTCGACCGCGCGGATCAGTCCGAGGTTCCCTTCCTGAACAAGATCGAGGAAGAGCATGCCGCGGCCGGTGTACTTCTTGGCGATGGAGACGACCAGCCGGAGGTTGGAATTGACCAGTTTGTGTTTGGCGCGGATGTCGCCCGCTTTGAGCCGTTTGGCCAGGACGACCTCTTCTTCGGAGGTCAGGAGCGGGAATTTGCCGATCTCGCGCAGGTACATCCGGACGGTGTCGTCAACGCCGACCCCTTTTAAGCCCAGCAGTTCTTTTTGCAGATCTTCGGCCTTGGGAACCTCTTCTCCTTTGGCCGTTTTGCCGCTTTCGGACAGGTCGATCCCGGTGCTCAAAAGCTGTTCGATCTGATCGAGTTTTTTCTCCGGCTCCGGATAGACGGAGAGAATATCTTCGGGCGTCAGAAAACCTTTCCGGGCGCCTAAAGTCTTAAGTGTTTCAAAATCCGCTTTTTTACCAAAATACATGCGATCCCCTCCAATTTATTATCGGAACCGTTTCTATGAAATTTCAGCCTTTAACGCCGAGATTAGTTCGGACGCTTTGGCGGTGTCGCCGCTTGCTTCAGCCTGCCGCAATTCACTTTTTATCGCGTTGACCCGCTCCTTGAGATGCTCCCCCTTGAGCGACTCAATGCAGTCGCCCAGGATCTCTTCCGGATTGGCCGGCGACTCGCCAAGCAGGGCGGTGGTCAGGAAGCGCTTTGCCCCTTCGTCCTCGATCAGGCTAAGTAATTTATGCTCCGGGGCTTCCTCGCCGCTAAGATCGGCGCCGTAAAGCAGAGCGGCGATCTGCCTGGCTTCGATGGTGATGAAGCGGTCGAGCGGCAGTTCCGCTTTTAATTTTTCTCTGGCTTCGCTGTTTTGCGCCGCCAGCGCCAACAGGTGCTTTTCGGCCGCGATTATCCTGGACGGCGGCTTCTCCACCGTTCGGCGCAAATCCCTGGCCGCCGGGTTATTGTAAAACTTTAGTTTCCTGGCCTCCGCCAAGACCTGTTCGTCGGTCGTTTTCAGGGCGGCGGCGGCGAGCTTGGCGTACTCTTTTTGGGCGAACTGGTCGGTTTCCCTGGAAAGGAGCTGGCCGATCTCTTTGAGCGCCCGTCCTCTTCCTTCGATCTCCTTGAGGTTATGGCGGCCTAGGGTCCGCTTGATCTTGAATTCAAGATAGGGGAGCGATTCGGTCAGAGCTTTTTTCAGTGCTTCGGGCCCCTGCTTCTGAACAAGTTCGTCCGGGTCCTTGGCTCCGCTAAATTGGGCGACCCTAACTATTAATCCGGCTGAAATTATCAGTTCGGCCGATTTTTCGGCGGCCGATTCCCCGGCCGGATCAGCGTCGTAGGCCAATACTACTGTATCGGCAAAGCGGGCCAGCAACTTGCATTGGCCGATTGTCAGCGCGGTACCAAGCGGAGCGACGACATTGTGGATCCCGGCCTGAAATGTGGAGATCAGGTCGACGTTCCCTTCCACCAGGACGGCGGTCTTGGCCGCTTTGATCGCTTCTTTGGTGACGTTAAGTCCAAAAACCGCTTCCCCTTTGTGAAAAACGGGGGTGTCGGGCGAGTTGAGGTATTTGGGCTCTTTTCCGTCGAGAGAGCGGCCGCTGAAGCCCAAGACCCGGCCCCTGGTGTCCATGATCGGGAATTGCAGGCGGCTCCGGAACCGGTCAAAGTAGCTCCCTTTCTCGTTCTCCCGTTCCAGTACCAGACCGGCTTGCTCCATTAGCTTCGGGTCGGCTCCCCGGGAGAGAAGGTAACGATAAAGATTGTCCCAGCCGTCGGGGACGCAGCCCAGACCAAAGCGGGCGGCGACCTCTTCGCTGATCCCCCGCTGTTTCATGTAGTCGCTGGCGGTTTGGCCTTCCGGTCCCTGTAAGGATTTTTGATAATAGCGTTCCGCCAGCTGGAGAAGATCATAGAGCTGGTCGCGCAGGCTTTTTCCCGAGCCGGCCGGCCCGGCCCCTTCGACCTCGATCCCCAGCTTTTCGCCGAGCTCGCGGACCGCTTCGGCAAAGCCGAGGTTGTCGATCTGCATGATGAAATCAAAAATGTTCCCGCCGGCCCCGCAGCCAAAGCAGTGGAACAATTGCTTTTCTTCGGAGACGGTGAACGAGGGGGTCTTTTCGGAATGAAAGGGACAAAGTCCCAGGTGGCTCCGTCCCCGCTTGCGGAGCGGGACATATTCAGAAATAACTTTGACGATGTCCGATTTTTTTCTGAT
Organism: candidate division WOR-1 bacterium RIFOXYB2_FULL_45_9; assembly: GCA_001771575.1. GTDB lineage: Bacteria > Margulisbacteria > WOR-1 > O2-12-FULL-45-9 > XYB2-FULL-48-7 > XYB2-FULL-45-9. The sequence continues at coordinate 1,352,416 of MEUD01000001.1, forward strand.
CTCTTCGATCGTTTGGGCGGGGATCAAACAGTCTGCCTCCATTCATCGGGGACAAAAAGTTCCTGGAACTTGTTGATGGCGTAGCGGTCGGTCATGCCGGCGATAAAATCGACGGTGTGCTGCAGCTGGTCTTTTTCCTTGAGCCCTTTTTGGAATTGTAGGCTGTAATGATAGTAGCGGAACAGGCGCTGGAGGAGTTCCGGCACTTTTTTCTCTTCGCGTTTAGCGGTCGGATTAGTGTAGACGTTCTTGTACATGAAGTCGTAGAGGCCGTCCATGGCGCTCTGGATGTCGGAGCTCATCCTGATGACCGGTTTATGCCGGCTGTGCCGGACTATGTCGGTCACGATCCTGTCTAAAATGTTTTTCCCCAGGGCCCGCATGTGTTTGCGGGGGAGCTGTTTTTCTTTCAGCACGCCGCTGGAGATCGCGTCTTCAATATCGTGTCGCAGGTAGGCGATCCGGTCGGCCAGGCGGACGATGCATCCTTCCAGGGTTGCCGGCCAGGGATCGTCGGGGGTATGATTGCGGATCCCGTCGAGAACTTCCCAGGTCAGATTGAGCCCGGCCCCGTCCCGCTCCAGGTATTCCACCACTCTTAAGCTTTGCTCGTTGTGATAAAAGCGCCGGCCGTAGTGTTTGAGAATGTCGTCAAGGACGTATTCGCCGGCGTGGCCGAAAGGGGTGTGTCCCAGGTCGTGTCCCAGAGAGATCGCTTCAGCCAGGTCTTCGTTGAGGCACAGAGCCCTGGCGATTGTCCGGGCGATCTGGGAGACTTCCAGGGTGTGGGTCAGCCGGGTCCTAAAGTGGTCTTCGACCGGGGAAATAAAGACCTGGGTCTTATGTTTTAAGCGGCGGAACGCTTTGGAGTGGATGATCCGGTCGCGGTCCCGCTGAAACGCGGTCCTTAAGGGGCACTCTTTCTCGGCTTTTTTCCGTCCTTTGGAGCCGGCGGAAAAAGCAGCGTGGGGCGAGAGAAATTGCTTCTCCCGCCCCTCGATTTCTTCGCGAATTAGCAGTTTAGCTCAACTCCTATTTTTTGGCTTTCAAAACTGCTTGAGCCGCCGCGAGCCGAGCGATCGGCACGCGGTATGGAGAACAACTGACGTAATTGAGCCCGACCTTGTGGCAGAACTCGATCGACGACGGATCGCCGCCGTGTTCGCCGCAGATCCCGAGCTTGAGGTCCTTTTTGGTGGAGCGCCCTTTTTGCGCTGCCATGGCAACGAGTTGACCGACCCCTTCCTGATCCAACGCCTGGAACGGATCGTCTTTGTAGATTCCCATTTCGACGTAGGTCGGCAGGAACTTGCCGGCGTCGTCGCGGGAGAGCCCCATGGTCATTTGGGTCAGATCGTTGGTCCCGAAGGAGAAAAACTCCGCTTCTTCGGCGATCTTGTCGGCGACCAGCGCGGCGCGCGGGACCTCGATCATCGTGCCGACCATGTAGTCGATCTTCACGCCGAACTTGGCGATCGTCTCTTTGGCGACCTTGTGAATGATCGCGGTCTGGTTCTTGAGCTCGGCGACGGACCCGACGAGCGGGACCATGATCTCCGGCTTAACGACGACCCCTTTTTTCTTCAGTTCGCAGGCCGCTTCAATGATCGCCTGGGCCTGCATTTCAGTGATCTCCGGGTAGATGATCCCAAGGCGGCAGCCGCGGTGGCCGAGCATCGGGTTGAATTCATGGAGCGAATCGACTTTCTTCTGGACGTGTTCCAGAGAAACGCCCATTTCATTCGCCATTTCCTGCTGCTGCGCCGTTTCGTGCGGCACGAATTCGTGGAGCGGCGGATCGAGGAGGCGGATGGTGACCGGTAGTCCTTTCATCGCTTCAAATATTCCGATGAAGTCCCCTTTCTGCATCGGCAGAAGTTTGGCCAGCGCTTTTTTTCGATCATCCAGATCGTCGGCCAGGATCATTTCGCGGACCGCTTTAATTCTGTCACCTTCAAAGAACATGTGCTCGGTCCGGCAGAGTCCGATCCCTTCGGCGCCGAAGTCGCGGGCAACCTGCGCGTCTTTCGGGGTGTCTGCGTTGGTCCGGATCCCGAGTTTCCTGACCTTGTCGGCCCAGGCCAGGACCTTGCCGAAATTACCGGAGAGCTGTGGGATGCTGGTCGGGACTTTTCCCTTCATGACTTCGCCGGTACTGCCGTCGATCGAGACCCAGTCCCCTTCTTTAATGACGATCCCTTTGGCGGTAAATTGTTTGGTCTTGTAATTGATGTCGAGATCGCCGCACCCGGCGACGCAGCATTTACCCATGCCGCGGGCGACGACCGCCGCGTGCGAGGTCATCCCGCCCCGGGCGGTCAGGATCCCTTCCGCGACGTTCATCCCGCCGATATCTTCCGGCGAGGTTTCGATCCTGACGAGGATAACTTTCTTCCCGTCCTTGACCCACTCTTCTGCTTCGTCAGCGTGGAAGACCGCTTGGCCGGTTGCCGCTCCTGGAGAAGCGGGGAGCCCTTTTGCGATCACTTCTTTTTTAGCTTTCGGGTCAAAAGTCGGGTGGAGGAGCTGGTCGAGCTGGGACGGAGAGATCCGCAGGAGGGCGGTGTTGCTGTCGATCAGCTTTTCGGCGACCATGTCGCAGGCGATCTGGAGGGCGGCGGCGGCGGTCCGTTTGCCGTTCCGGGTCTGGAGCATCCAGAGCTTCCCTTTTTGAATGGTGAACTCAATGTCCTGCATGTCGCGATAATGCTTTTCAAGTTTCTTGTAGGTCGCTTCTAGGGTCTTGTAAGCGACCGGCATGACTTCTTCCAGGGTCTTCTGGTCGGCGGAAGACTTGGTGGAGTTGTTGACCGGTTGCGGGGTCCTGATCCCGGCGACGACATCTTCCCCTTGGGCGTTGATCAGGTATTCGCCGTAGAACTTGTGTTCGCCGGTCGATGGGTTGCGGGTGAAAGCGACGCCGGTGCCGGAGTCGTTCCCCATGTTGCCGAAGACCATGGCCTGGACGCTAACGGCGGTTCCCCAGTCGTGCGGGACTTTGTTGATCTGCCGGTACTTGATCGCTCTCTCACCCATCCAGGAACCGAAAACGGCTTCAACGGCGCCCCAGAGCTGGGTCCACGGATCTTCCGGAAAATCCATTCCTTTCCGTTTTTTAATTGCCGCTTTGAAGCGTTTCACTAATTCTTTGAGGTCATCGACTTTGAGGTCAACGTCGAGCTTGATCCCTTTTTCTTTTTTTACTTCGTCCATGATCTCTTCGAACGGATCGATGTCGGTCTTGGTCTGTGGTTTGAGGCCCAAAACGACGTCGCCGTACATCTGGACGAAGCGGCGATAGGCGTCCCAGGCGAAACGTTCATTGCCAGACTGTTTGGCCAGGCCGACGACCGTTTTGTCGTTAAGCCCGAGGTTAAGGACGGTGTCCATCATCCCCGGCATGGAGACGCGGGCGCCGGAGCGGACGGAAACGAGGAGCGGATTGGTCTCGCTCCCAAACTCAGCACCGGTTCCCATTGTTTTTTCAATATGCTTCATGCTTTCGCGGATCTGGGCATCCAGCGCTTTTGGATATTTCCGGTTCAATTTGTAATAAACCGTGCACATCTCCGTGGTGATGGTGAAGCCGGGAGGGACCGGGATGCCGATGTTGGTCATCTCCGCCAGGTTGGCCCCTTTACCCCCCAACAAATTTTTCATTTCCGACTTGCCGTCTGCCTTTTTTCCTCCGAAACGATACACGTACTTAATCTCTTTCTTACCCTTAGCCATTGTACTTTTACCCCTTTCTTTTATTAACTAAACAACATAAAAAATGGAGCCGAGGGGGATCGAACCCCTGACCTCTTGACTGCCAGTCAAGCGTTCTCCCAGCTGAACTACGGCCCCACGTACCCGCCTGCGGCGGGAAAAAATCTAAATACTAACGGGACACGGGAAAAGGATCGCGAACCGTTGCTAATTATACACCAAAAGAGCCGGGTTGGGAATCAATAATGGTAAATTATCGCTTCTCTGCCCCAGAGCTCTTCTAAATTGTAGTATTCCCGCTCAACGACGCCCAAAATATGGACGACGATCGAGCCCAGGTCGAGGATAAGCCAGCCGGAGCCGTGGACCCCTTGCCAGCGAAAACCTTTGATCCCCGCTTTGCGGAGCTGGTCGTCTATCTCTCCGCTGATCGCTTTGAGCTGGGGCTCGCTTTCGCCGCCGCAGATGATCAGGAAGTCGAGCAGGTTTGAGGTTTTTCTGACGTCTAAAACCTTGACGTCGATAGCCAACTTGTTTTCCGCCGCTTTGGCGATCAGTTCAATGATCTTTTCTTCACTTGGCCGGTTGGTCATGGCTGACTCGTTTCGGTCGCGCCGACCGACAGGTAGCGGTTGACCATGGAAGGGAGAGAATCCGTGTCCGGTTTGTAGTAATAGATCCCGTCGACAATGAGACTGCCGCCAAGCAGGGTGGTCATGGCGATCTGGCCTGATTCCTGGGCCCCCCGGACCGTGAGTGAAAGTCCCAGGACCTGGCGGGAATTCAGGTTGGTCTCGATACAGCTAAGCAGGGAAAAGAAAACGTCGGCACTTTGCAGGATATGCTCGCGCCGCATGAGCTGCTGGCCGACGGTTTTAATAAAATCTTGCTGTCGCTCTATCCTGGCGAAATCGCTGTCGGTATGGCGGAAGCGGAGGTACCCCATGACCTGACTGCCGTTAAGTATTTGGGGTCCGGGTTGGAGGTCGATGCGCAGGTCGTCGGCGTAATCGACGTAATACATCCGCTTCGGCACGTTGACCTTGACCCCGCCGATCTTATCGATCAGCTCTTCCAGTCCGGACAGGTCGACGACAACGTAGTATGGGATATCGATCTTCAGCAATTCGGCGACTGTCTGCCGCGAGAGCTCGATCCCGCCGTAAGCGAAGGCGTGGTTGACCTTGTCGAGCCCGCGGCCCGGGATCGTGACCAGGGTGTCGCGTGGGATCGAAACCAGGCCGACCTTCTTGGTGTCAGGGTCGATGTTGACGACCATGATCGTGTCGGAGCGGTGGGAATAGCCTTTATCGACCCCGAGGACAAGGATGTTGGACCTGGGGAAGATGGGCGAGGTGGGGGCCAGGCTTAAAAAAACTTCGAGCAGGGCGAGCCGGGAAGCGATCCCGATGACGAAGCCGGCGATCATCCCAAAAAAGATCAGGAAGATCGCAAGGACGACGAACGCTTTGAAACCCCGTTTCTTAATTTCTTTTTTTTCCATGTTTAAGTAATAAATAATTCCTGGTCTCGACTGTTGCCGGATGGAAGGGGAGCCCCAGTTTCAGGAAATATGCGATCGAATTTTCGGCAAAAGCGATGATCGCTCGGTCCAGATCGGTAAAAGCGAGCTTCCTGATCCGGTCGATCCCGGAAAATTCCCGCCCGATCTCAACGTGATCGGCCAAGTAGATGATCTTTTCCAGTCGGCTCATCCCCGGCCGGCCGGTGGTGTGGTTCTCTATGGCGGTCAGGATCTCTTGATCTTTGACCCCAAACTCGTCTTTGGCCAGATGGCGGCCGATCTCGCCGTGAAACAACTTCGGCTCGAACATTCTGACCGGGTCGAGTTCCAGCCCAAGTATTTTAGCTGTCTTGAGGAGCCCCGTCCGGTCCAGGCGCCGGGCGCAATCGTGAAGGAGAGCGGCCGCTCCGGCCTTTGTCCTGCTTACCCGATATTTGCTGGCTAGCGCAAGAGCGATCTTTTCTACCCGGAGGGTGTGGTCAAATCGTTCTTGATCGAGCGTTCCCTTAAGTTGAGCGATGATCTCTTCTCTTGATTTCATGGAAAAAACAACAAAATTACGACTTTTAATTATAACAATGTAGAAATAGCTTGTCAACTTTGACGGCGATTGTTAGAATAGTCTCATGAACGATCTCGCGGTTGTGGTCTTAGCGGCCGGCAGGGGGGTCAGGATGCGATCCGATCTCCCCAAGGTTTTTCACCAGGTGTTAGGTGAGCCGATGCTGACCCATGTCTTAAAAACGGTCGGCCGGCTCGACCCGGCTAAAATTCTGGTGGTGGTCGGCCACCAACGGGAAATGCTGATGGACCATTATCGCGAGTGGCCGGTGGAATTCGTCGTTCAGGCCGAACAAAAAGGGACCGGCCACGCGGTCATGCAGGCTGGCCCCGGCCTAAAGGATTTTTTGGGAACGGTCCTGGTGGTGGCCGGGGACGTGCCGCTCCTTTCGGCGGAGACGATGCGCAAGCTTCTGGACTTTCACCGGAAAAACCGCGCCGCCGCGACCGACTTGACCGCGGAACTGCCGGACGGAGGGAATTACGGCCGGATCGTCCGCCAGGCGGGAGGCGAGCTCCTTAAGATCGTCGAGAAAAAAGACGCCTCTCCGGAAGAGCTCGCTATCCGGGAGATCAATACCGGAACTTTCGCTTTTGACAAAGAGGCGCTTTTTGCCGCCCTGACCGAAGTCAGGTCGGAGAATGTCCAGAAAGAATATTATTTGACCGACACGATCGAGATCCTCCGGCGCCAGGGGAAGAAAGTTTTTGCTTTCCAGACCAGCGACCCGGCGGAGACGCTGGGGGTAAACACCAGAGATGAGCTGGCGGAGATCGAAAAGCTCCTGCGCCAGCGAAGAGAAGTAGTTTGACCGTCCGTCCCCCCTTCTTTTTGTTCGGCGGTTTTGGGTCGCTCTTGCTGATCCTGGCCCACAAGCTCGAATATCTTTTTCCTTTTTACGTCGGTTTGGCCGCTTTGGCGATGGGCTGGCTGGTCTGGGCCGCCGCGCCGGGGAAGCGGATCAACTCGACCTATTTATTTTTAACGCTGGCCCTCTACTCATTTGCCCTTTCTCTTTTTCTTTTTTCAACCGCCAGGTTTCCGTCCGAAGCGCTTTTTTGGTTAAGGGCGGGAGCGATCTTTGGGCTGGCGACATCGGTCGCTCTCTTTTATTTTGCCGTTCTTTTTCCCAAAGTGGAGAGCCGTCCCACCCTTGCCCAGCTTGCTCTTTGGGGGACCTGGGGAGGGCTCGCGCTGGGGATCTCATTTACCGGACTGCTTTTTGAAAAAGCGGTCATCACCCCGGATGGGAACGGTTTCAACCTCGGATTAGGCTCGCCTATATATTTATTTTTTATTTTGACGACTGCCGGGGCCGCGATCCAGGTTTTGCGCCGCAAACAGCGGCTCTATTTCGGGGCGAGCCGGCTCCAGGTCGGCTACGTTATTCTCGGCGGTTTTTTGGCCTTGACCGTACCGCTCTTGTGTAACCTGGTCCTGCCGGTCCTGGGCTTTAACCAGCTTTTAGGCTACGGTCCGTTCTTTCTTCTGACCCTTTCCGCTTTTGGTTATTACGCGATCCTCAAGCACCGGTTGATGAGCCTGGAGATCGTTATTCGCCAGATCACGGTCTATGCTTCGTCCGCCCTTCTCTCCGTCCTGCTTTTTTTGATCATCGTCTTGTTCGGGCAGGCTTATTTTGCCGGTCGCCCGGGGTTTGGCTTGCTGACCTTTTCCGCTTTTGATGCTCTGCTGATCGCCATAATTTACCAGCCCCTGGTTTCGATCGCCGGACGGGTCGCCGACCGGCTTTTTTTCCGGGGGCGCTACGATTACCGGAACACTATCCTCAAGATCAGCCGGGAGATTGCTTCGGTCATTAAGATCGAGGGATTGACCAAACTGATCGCCATGTCATTTGTCAAGACAATGGAGGTTTCGGAGATCTCCTTTCTCCTGCTCGACCGGGAACGGGAGCATTTCCGCTCGATCCCGATGTCGATCCCTCGATATAAAAGGATTGAGATCGACGTGGAAAGCCCGATCGTCTCCTGGTTGTCGATCATGCAGGACGTTTTGGTCCGGGACGAGATCGAGGACGAGATCGACCGCCAAACAGCCCATACCGGCGGTGCTTTGGCCGGGACCTCGGACCTGGAAGAGGTGCGCGACGAGATGGACCGGCTCGGCATTCCGGTCTGGGTGCCGATCATCTCCAAAGAGCAGTTGATCGGGATTATCGCGCTGGGGGATAAGATCTCCGGCGACATCATGACGGCTGAAGACATTGGTTTACTGGGGACGCTGGCGAGCCAGACGGCGGTCGCGCTGGATAACGCCCGGCTTTACGCCCAGGTCGTCAACATGAAAGATTACAACGAAGAGATCCTCCAATCGATGGTCAGCGGAGTGATGACGGTCGATCAAAAAGAGCGGATCGTGACCTTTAATGTGATGGCGGAAAAGATCACCGGCCGCAAGATCATTGAAGTGCTGGGGAAAAGCTGTGAGGAGATCTGGGGGGAGGATTCGCTCCTCAACCGGATCGTGACTCAGTCGTTCAAGGAGCATTGTTTTAACAACCACGAAGCGGTTCTCCCTTCGAGCGAGCGGGGGGCTGTGCCGGTCTCGATCGCTTCGACCCTCCTGCGCGACCACGACGGGAAAAAGATCGGCGTTCTGATCACTATCCTGGACCTGACCGAGATCAAACAGCTGGAGGAAAAGGTCCGCCGGGCCGACAAGCTGGCGGCGCTGGCGACGATGGGGGCGGGGATGGCCCACGAGATCAAGAACCCCCTCTCGTCGATGAAAGTCTTTGCCCAACTTCTTCCCACCCGTTTTAATGACCCCGAGTACCGGAAAAAGCTGGAAGAGATCTTGCCGCGGGAGATCGATCGGATCGACCGGATCGTCGAAAGCTTATTGAGCTTTGCCAGGGCGTCGGCGCTGACCTTTGCACCGGTAAAAATAGACGAACTCCTTGACGAAACGATTGCCGACTATAAGGAACAGGCGAAGAGTGCGAAGGTCAAGGTCGAGAAGAGCTACGCCTCTCTGCCGCCGATTGAAGTCGACCGGGGCCAGCTCTCGCAGGTCTTTTCCAACCTGGTACTTAATGCCCTTCAGGCGATGCCGGAGGGTGGGGCTTTGCGGGTGATGACGCTGGAAGGGGATCGGTTGGACGGAGAAATGAAAACGATCAAGGTCGTGGTCAGCGACAGCGGGCCCGGAATTTCCAAGGAGACGCAAAAGAGATTGTTTGATCCGTTCTACACGACCAAATACGGCGGGACCGGCCTGGGGCTGACCATTTCGCACAGCATCGTCGACGGCCATCGCGGCTTCATCGACCTGGAGAGCGAGATCGGCAAAGGGACCTCCTTTACGATCTCCCTCCCCGTTCGTCAACGTGGGGGGTAGGGGTTTACCTCTCCGTCAGGGACTGCTATACTTTTGTTGATGCTAAATAAGACCGCCATAGTACTGTTCTCTGATGATCATGAGCTTCCGCCGATCGTCCGGGAAGCGATGCGCGAGTGGGATGTACAGCTGGCCCCCGACCTTGAAACCGCCAGAGAACTGGTCCGGCTACAGCCGGCCGCGCTGGTCATTTTAGACAACGACCTAAAAGCAATTGACGGTTTGACCGCCTTCCGGCAGTTGCGGCTTGTTGCCCCCGATCTAAAGGTCTTAATGCTCTCTTCGGCCAATGATATCCCTTTGGCGGTTTCGGCCGCCAAGCTTGGGGTTGCCGACTTCCTAAAAAAAACATTCGCCCTCTCCCAGCTCAAAGAAGCGATCGAAAGGCTCTCGGGCGGCATTAGCAAGCCCTTTGTATCGCTCAGGACCGATTGGGGAAAAGGGGAAGGGCTAAAGAAGCTCTACGCGGAGATCCAGACGTTATCGTCAAATAATATTATTTTGTTCGGAGAGACGGGGATAGATATCGGACCGGTCGCGGAGCTTATCCACCAAAACGGACGCCAGCGCTCGCGGCGGTTTGAGCGGATCGATCTTGCCTCGTTCAAGCGGGAAAACCTGGAAGCGTACTTTTGGACCTCGGTCCAGGAGTTGCTGGCGGCGCCGACCGCCGCCGCCCTGCAGGACGAAGACGAGCGGTGCGGGACATTGTACCTGGAAAACTTTGACCGTCTCGACCAGGGTTTTAAGAGTTCGATCCTGGAGTTTTTCAGGAAACGAAAAGAATCGCTTGATCAATCTACGGTAATCGTCATTGGGACAGAAGCCCAGGAACTGCTGGCCGCTCAATCGGCCGGGTACACGAAGCTGGTTATCCCCGCGCTAAGGGAGAGGAAAGGGGATTTTCCTTTTATCCTGGCCGCTTATCTTCAGAGGCTGGCGGTCGCCTGCGACAAAAACATTCTCGGGATATCTTCCGAAGCGATCAGTTTTCTTGCCGCGTATGACTTCCCCGGTAATTACCGTGAGCTGGAAGCGTTGGTCGAGAAGGCGGTCCTGAACTGCCGGGGAGAGGTCGTTTCCCTGGCCGACATTTCCGTCGATTACGAAACTTATAAAGAGATCTTTCTGAAGAAAGCTAGATTCGAAGGGTTGGTCTCTCTTGACGAGGTCCGGCGGGCGTTTGAGGCCGGGCTGTTCAATTTTCTGGCTCTCAAGAACGGCGATGACCTGGGGGGACTGGCGAGATATTTTGACCTTCCACGGACTGCGGTCGCCGACCGAATGAACGAACTAGCCGGTAATTCGCTTAATTAGGTTTTCCGCTTTTTCTTTGGTGGGGGCTTCGGCCATGATCCTGATGATCGGCTCGGTGTTAGAAGCCCTAACATGGACCCAGGAGTCGTGAAAAACGACTTTGATCCCGTCTTTGGTGACCATCTCTTCTCCCGCGAAACTCTTTTTAACCTTTTCCAGCCACTCGTTGACCTCAAACTGACCGGCGCAGTCAACCTTGCTCTTGATCATGACGTACTGGGGGAGGCTTCTGGCGAGCTTGGATAAAGGTTGTCCGCTCTTGGCCATGTAATGGAGGATGAGGGCGATCCCGGCCAGGCTATCCCGGTTGTAGCCGACCTGCGGGAAAATGACCCCGCCGTTCCCTTCGCCGCCGATGATCGCTTCCTGCCTAATAATTTCTTCCACCACGTGGATCTCGCCGATCTTGGTCCTAACGACTTTGGCCCCGTAGCGCTTGGCGACGTCGTCGACGACCCGGCTGGTCGAGAGATTGGTGACAATGGTATGTTTGCGCGCTTTCGCGTTGGGAGCAGCTTCGAGGATCGAAGCGGCGGCCAAGGCGAGGGTCAGTTCTTCGCCGATGGCGAAACCGCCGTCGGCGACAATAGCGAGGCGGTCGGCGTCGGCGTCGACAACGAAACCGACATCGGTTTTTTTGGCCTGGACGTAAGAGGTGAGCTCGGTAATGTTTTCGGGAATCGGTTCCGGGTTGTGCGGGAAGGGGAGATGGACGTCGCAATTGATCGGCAGGACGATACAGCCTAATTTCTTTAAGAGCTCGACAAGGGCGACCGAGCCTGCGCCGTTACAACCGTCTAAGGCGACGCGGAACTTCTTTTTGCGGATCAGGTTGATGTCGACGACTTTAAGGACTTTTTTAATGTGAAGAGCGATTGCCTGGTCATTGGACTCGACTGTTTGCGGAGTGGCGACGCGGAACTTCTTTTTCTCGTAGAGGTCGATCAGCTTGGCCGCTTTTTTCTCGTTTAGGAACAACCCTTCCGGGGTCATGAACTTGATCCCGTTCCAGGGGAGGGGGTTATGGGAGGCGGTGACTACGATGCCGCCGTCGGCGCGCAGAAGCTTGGTCATAATCCCGACCGTTGGGGTCGGGGCGATGCCGATATCTATTACTTTACAACCAGCCGAGAGAAGCCCGGCGTAGATGATCCCCTTTATGTATTCTGACGACGGCCGAGGATCGATGCCTATAATGATCATTCCGCCGTTAGTGTAGGTCCCAAAGGCTTTGGCGAAGTCGAGGCAAAGCTCGGGGGTTAGTGAATCCGGGATCGTACCGCGGACGCCGGAGATCGAAATCTTTAGTGCCATACCGGCATTATAGCTTATGGGAGGGAAAGAGGGCAAATGGGAAGAAAGGGTTGTAATCTTTAAAGAAAAGCGTATCATACTAATGGTTCAATAGTTATTGGAGGTAAAAATCATGATTTACTTGATAAGCGCTGGTTTAATCTCCCTGGGTTTTGGTTTAATGCTGCTTCTTTACTCCCCCGTTTGTAAAATGGTCTGCCGGACTTGCGATCAGGTCGTTTTTGATCTAGACAAATTCACGGCGGGCTATCGGAATATTTTTGGCGGACTGTTGATCCTGGTCACGATCATTATCGGCAGTGTCGCGGTCTTGACGCCGCAAACTCCCCAGCTTCATCTGTTTTGGGTCGTTTCTTTAGTTTTTGGACTGTTTTTCATCTTACTACCTAAGCAGTTGGCCAAGCTTTCTTTGGCGGCGAACCGGATGGTCTTTGACACCGAAAGTAGTGTTGCGGCTTATTGCCGGACAGTCGCTGTCGTTCTTCTTCTGGCGGGCGTCTACATATTGTATATCGCCTACGCTTTCGCGGGCCGCTAATAAAAAAAGCTTACCGGGAAGCGGCTCGGAGACCCAGGACGAGCGGGGCAGGACATTGTACCTGGAAAACCTTGAACATTTCGACCAGGGTTGTAAGAGCTCGATCAATGAGAAGAGAGAGCTGCAGCTTTACCTAACGATTTCCACTTTGCTACCGAATACCACAAAAAACATGCTAAAATCCTAGCCATGAACTATAAAAAACTGATCACTGTTTCATTTTTTTTATTCTTTTTGTTTGCCGGTTACTTTCTGGCTGGTTGCGGCAGAGTTCCCCTGACCGACAGGCAACAGCTATTGCTCGTCTCCGATGCCGATGTTGATGCTCTTGGGGCGCAGCAATACACTGAAGTTTTGGCCAAATCAAAGATCGTCACCGGGACCGTCGACCAGCAAAGGGTCGCCAGGGTCGGGAACCGGCTCTCTGCGGCGGTTGAAGATTTTGTCCGCAATAATGGGATCAGCTCTTCTGGGACCGGCTATAAGTGGGAGTTTGCCCTGATCGAAGATCCGACCGTCAACGCTTTCTGTCTTCCCGGCGGGAAGATCGCGGTTTATTCCGGCCTCCTCCCTGTGACTCGGAACGACGCGGGCTTGGCCGTCGTGATTTCCCACGAAATTGCCCATGCTTTGGCGAAACACAGCGCTGAACGGATCAGCCAGATCCTGCTGGTTCAATACGGCGGCGCGCAGTTGTCCGACGCCATCAAGAGCAACCCCGAAGAGACCAGGAATAATATTATGCTGGCGTTCGGTATCGGTGCGAACGTCGGCGTCCTCCTCCCCTATAGCCGGGTCCAGGAAAAGGAGGCCGACCGGATTGGCCTGGCTATAATGGCTTACGCCGGTTATGACCCGAACGAAGCTTTAACGTTCTGGACCAGAATGGAGGATCTGTCGCCTTCAAGAACGCCGGAGATCCTTTCGACCCATCCTCTTTCCACGACCAGGATCAGCGACATTAAGGCGGGAATACCAGAGGCGTTGAAGTATTATCGACCGGCGAAGTAGGGAGAAAGCACAAAATACGAGGTTTCCAATCGTTGCAGTTTCCCAGGTTTTGTACTATCATAAAAATATGAGCGTAGTATTTGGCGCCATTATGCCGCATCCGCCGATAATTATTCCGGTGATCGGCAAAAACCGCTTAAAAGAAGCCGACAAAACCAGACGAGCCCTGGAGAGGATCTCGCAGACGATCAAAGAGAGAGACTTTGATACCATTGTTATCATTACTCCCCACGGCCGGATCGGGCAGGCATCGGTTCCGGTTTACACCAGCCATGTTTTCGAGGGGAACTTTGCCGATTTTGGCTATCCCAAGCCTTCCATTCTTTATAAAGGAGATCCGGCGCTCGGGCTGGCAGTCGTTAAAAATTCTCACTTAGCGTCGGCTCTGCCGGAGACGATCCTCGACCACGGAGTGATGGTCCCGCTCCATTATCCGACTGCCGCCGGGGTCAGTAAGCCGATCCTCCCGGTCGCGGTCGCCTTTATTCCGTTGGATAAACTATTTCAATTCGGTAAAACTTTGGCCGAGACCGCGAAAACGCTTGAACGAAAGATCCTGGTTGTCGCCTCCGCCGACATGTCCCACCGCTTGACTCCCGACGCGCCGTCCGGCTATTCCCCGAAAGGGAAGGAATTTGACGACAAACTTGTTTCGCTAGTCGAGAAATACGACGTTCAGGGGATCCTGAACTTTGATCCAGCCCTGGCAGACGAAGCGGGGCAGGACGCCCTTTGGTCAATCTCGGTCCTGCTCGGCGCCTTAGACGGCCAGCCGGTAAAGTCGGAGGTTCTGTCTTACGAAGGGCCATTTGGCGTCGGTTACATGGTGGCGGCGCTTCAACCATGACCGAGCATCCGCTGGTCGCTCTTGCCAGACTGACGATTGCCACTTACTTAAACGAGGGGAGAGTTATCCCCCCGCCGAAAGAGCCAACTCCGGAGATGCGTGCCAAAGCGGGTGTCTTTGTGTCACTGCACAGGTATAATGCTTTGCGCGGTTGTATCGGGACTTTTGTTCCGACAACTGAAAATGTCGCTAAAGAAATAATTCAAAACGCCGTTTCCGCGTCGACCGATGATCCCCGTTTTCCTCCGATGACCGCTGAAGAACTAAATGACCTGGAAATTTCGGTCGATGTTCTTTCGGCGCCGGAACCAATCAAGTCGGTTGCCGATCTCGACGCTAAAAGATTCGGAGTGATCGTTAAAGCGGGGCCCAGGCGCGGCCTTCTGCTTCCCGACCTTGAAGGGGTCGACACGCCTGAACAACAAATTGAAATTTGCCGCCAAAAAGGCGGCATCGGCAAAAACGAACCTGCAGACCTTTTCAGATTCGAAGTTAAGAGGTATCATTAGGGAAAGGGAGACGGTTGACGGGATAAGGGACGAGAAAAAAGAGGGAGAAAAAATGATTAAAGTGGGGATTATTGGAGCGAGCGGTTATGCCGGGATGTCGGTCTTGCAGATCCTCCTGCGGCATCCGGAAGTGAAAGTTGAATGGCTGATGTCGAGCGAGCGGTCGAGCGGCTCTAAAATAAGCGATCTCTATCCGCATCTGACCGGCGAATGCGACCTGACGATGGTCGACCTAAATGATTTGGACAAACACCTCGGCGCCATCGACGTCGTTTTCCTTTCCCTCCCGCACGGGATCGCCTTAAACCATGTTCCTAAGATCTTAGCGGCCGGGAAGAAAGTGATCGACCTGGGGGCCGACTATCGCTATAGCGATGAAGCGGTCTTTAAAAAATGGTACCACGTCGAACATGCCGACAAAAATCTGCTTAAGGAAGCGATCTTCGGTCTGCCGGAAATTTACCGGAGCGAGATCAAGAAGGCCCGACTGATCGGCAACCCGGGATGCTATCCGACCGCCGCCCTTCTGGGGCTTATCCCGCTCCTTAAAAATAAGTTGGTCGACAACGCTTCGATAATCGTCGACGCTAAATCAGGGGTCTCCGGTGCCGGGCGCGGCGCGACCCCTAAGACCCACTTTTGTGAACGAAATAATGGCATTGAAGCTTATTCGGTCACCACTCACCGCCACATGGGGGAGATAGAGTATCAGGGGCGCAGGATATTAGGTGATGAGGGACTGAAGGTTACCTTTGTTCCCCACCTGGTTCCGATGGACCGGGGGATATTGGCGACGATCTATGGAAAAAGCAAACTAACAACTAACAACCAACAACTAACAACTATATATAAAGAGTATTATAAAGATGAACCCTTTATCCGGGTGTTGGAAGGCAAAGCGCCGAATACCAAGTACGTCGCCGGAACCAACTTTTGCGACCTGGGAGTCGACTATAACGAGGCGACCGGCCAGGTGATCGTGATGTCGGCGATCGACAACCTGATGAAAGGAGCGGCGAGCCAGGCGGTCCAGAATTTCAACCTAGTTTGCGGCTTTGCCGAAGGGACCGCCTTGCAACGGCTTGCTATATTCCCATGAGCATGCCAAAAGGCTTTTTAGCCGCCGGTGTCGCCTGCGGGATAAAAAAATCAGGGAAGAGCGACCTGGCGATGATCTTTTCCGAGGTCCCGGCCAGCGCCGCCGCCGTCTTTACCACCAACCAGGTCAAAGCAGCCCCAATTATCGTTTCCATTAAACATATCCGCCGGGGAATGGCCCAGGCGATAGTTGCTAACGCCGGCAACGCCAACTGTTGGACCGGCGTCCGGGGTTTGCGCGACGCTTTTGAGATGGCAAGCCTGACCGCCGCCCAACTTGGGATCGATCCCGAAAAAGTTTTGGTCACTTCGACCGGTTCTATCGGCCACCCGCTGCCGATGGACAAGGTTTGCTCCGGGATCAAGGCGGCTTCGTTAAAGCTCTCGAAAGAAGGGTGGCGAGATGCCGCCCGGGCGATCATGACGACCGATCTTACCGAAAAAAATATTACCGTGAAGGTCGGCAAATATTCCGTTTCCGGGATCGCCAAAGGATCGGGGATGATCGCCCCGACCATGGCGACGATGCACGCGTTTGTCGCCACCGACGCCGCCGTCGACCGGCAGACACTGCAACAGGTCCTCAAGGGAGCGTGCGAAAAATCGTTCAATATGGTCTCGGTTGACAACTGCATGTCGACCAACGACTGCGTATTTATTCTCGCCAACGGGATGTCCGGCGTCAAGATCAAAGGGGACGCGGCCGTGAAGCGGTTTGCCCAGGCGGTGGAGAAAGTTTGCGTTTACCTTGCCAAAGAGATCGCCCGCGACGGAGAAGGGGCGACTAAATTGCTTGAAATTAGGGCCAAAGGGGCTCGAAACAGTGCTGACGCCAAAGCGGCGGTCAAGGCGCTGGTCGGTTCTTTTTTGCTTAAAGCGGCGGTTTATGGGAAGGACCGGAACTTTGGCCGGATCCTTCAAGCGCTTGGCGCGACCAGGATCGTGGTCAACTGGGAAAAGTTCAAGTGGTCGTGGACCTCGGGGAAAACGCAGGACGTTATAACCGTTGATCTGAAAGAGGGGAAAGCCGAAGCGGTCGGCTGGGGTTGTGACCTGACCGAAGGTTACGTCAAGATCAATGCCGATTATCATACTTAGTGGAACCCGAGAATAAATTCTCGGTTAAAAAAATATATGCTAGAGAAATTAATAGAACGGGCTAATGTCGTTATCGAAGCTTTGCCATATTTGTTAAAGTTCAAGGACAAGATCATTGTCATCAAGTACGGCGGAGCGGCGATGGAAAACAGCGATTTGAAAGAAGAAGTTATCCGCGACGTAGTTTTCCTGAAAATGGTCGGGATGCACCCGGTCCTCGTCCACGGCGGTGGTCCGGAGATCAATCGCTTCCTCAAGAAGAAAGGGATCGAGCCGAAGTTTATCGGCGGCTACCGCGTGACAGACGTTGAAACGATGAAGGTCGTTGTGAAGGTGCTGGGGGAGAAGATCAATGGCCAGATCGTCTCCATGATCAAGAAAGCTGGGGGGCAGTCAAAAGGGTTTTACGGTAAAAAAGGCGAAGTGATCAAAGCTTTCAAGTATTGGAAGAAAGACGCCGAAGGGAACAAGCTTGATCTAGGCTATACCGGACAGGTCGGCGGGATCAAGTACCGCTATCTCTTAAAATGGATCCATATGGGCTATATTCCTGTCCTCTCTTCGATCGGTGTCGGCAAGGGGGGGGAACAGTACAATATTAACGCCGATAAAGCGGCCGCCGCGATCGCCGCTTACCTCAAAGCGGAAAAAATGATCATGATGACCGACGTCCGCGGCGTCCTTGATCCGACCGGCAAACTGATCTCGGAGGTCAATACCTACCGGGCCGATAAAATGATCAAGGCGGGCTCTCTCTCGGGAGGGATGATCCCCAAAGTTAAATCGTGCCTCTACGCGGTCCGCAAAGGGGTTAACACCGCCCACATTATCGATGGCCGCGTCCGCCACGCTCTTCTCCTTGAGCTTTTTACCGATCACGGCATCGGGACGATGGTGAAGAAGTAATGGTCCAACTTAACGAATACTTCAACGGTAAAGTAAAGTCCTTAACGGTCAACGCTAAGGGGGGAAAGCAGACGATTGGCGTGATGGAGCCGGGGGAGTACGAGTTCGGCACCTCTTCCCACGAACTTATGCACGTTATCAGCGGAGCCTTGACCGTCATGCTCCCCGACAGCCAACACTGGCAGGTATTTGAGGCCGGTTCGGTCTTTCAAGTCCCCGCTAATTCGAAGTTTCAGCTGAAAGTCGCCGTCGATGCCGCTTACCTCTGCGAGTATTTATAGATTGTTTAGAGGCTTGCTAGGGCCTTGTCCAGCCTGGCAAGGACTTTCTCTTTTCCCAGCAGTTCCACCACGTCGTACATCGGCGGGGTTTCCGAGCGGCCGGAGAGGGCGAGGCGGCAGGGGTGGATGACGACTCCAAGCTTGACGTTCATTTCCGTCGCGATCCCCTTGAAAAGAGGTTCAATCTCAACTTTAGTGAACGGCTCAAGCGCGGCCAGTTTTTCTTTCAGCGCGGTCAGGACCGGTTTGGCCAGCCCGGTTTTAAAATGTTTTTCCGCCGCCTTTTGGTCGTAATCAAAGTCGTCTTTAAAGAAATAGATCGAGAGCGCCACGATGTCTGGGAAAAGGACCAGCCGGTCGTGGAAAAGCTGAACGATCTTTTTCAAGTATGCCAGATCGTGGCTACCGTAAGCCTCGATCAGAAGCGGTTCGCAGAGGTCAAACAGGCGTTCCGGCAAGATCTTGCGGATATACTGGCCGTTGAGCCAATTCAGCTTGTCCAGGTCGAAAACCGCCGGATTTTTTCCGACCCCTTCGAGTGAGAATTTCTCAATCAGCTCCTGGCGGCTGAAGATTTCATCATCGCCGTGTCCCCAGCCGAGCCGGGCGATGTAGTTGATCATCGCTTCGGGGAGATAGCCGATCTTGTCGTATTCAATGACTGAAGTCGCGCCGTGGCGCTTGGAGAGCCGGGCTTTGTCTTTTCCGAGGATCATCGGGATGTGGGCGAACTGCGGCAAGCTCCAGCCAAAGGCCTGGTAGAGGAGAATCTGCCGCGGGGTGTTGGAGAGATGGTCGTCGCCGCGAATGACGTGGGTGATCTCCATCAGGTGGTCGTCAACGACGCAGGCAAAGTTGTAGGTTGGAAAACCGTCAGATTTGAGGATGACAAAGTCGTCTAAGACCTCGTTCTGGAAAGTGACCGGGCCGCGGATCAGGTCGTTGACCACGGTCTTGCCGACCGCCGGCAGGATGAAACGAACGACTTTTGGGGCGCCATTGGCGAGCCGTTTTTTGATCTCTTCTTCGGGAAGTTTTCGGCACGAGCCGTCATACCTTGGCGCCTCTTTCCTGGTCTCCGCCTCTTTCCTTTTCTTTGCCAGCTCTTCCGGGGTGCAGAAACAATAATAGGCTTTCCCATCGTCAACAAGCTTTTGGACATGCTGGCGGTGGATTTCTACTCGTTCGGTTTGGAAGTAGGGGCCGAATGAACCGCTGACCTTGGGCCCTTCGTCCCAGTCGAGGCCGAGCCATTCCAGGCCGTCAAAGATCGCTTTGTTCGATTCCAGAGTGGAGCGTTCCCGGTCGGTATCTTCGATCCGGAGGATAAATTTACCCTTCATGTGCCTGGCAAAGAGCCAGTTGAATAAAGCGGTCCTGGCTCCGCCAATGTGGAGGGCGCCGGTTGGTGACGGGGCAAAACGTACTCTAACCATAATAAATTAGTATATCACAGCTTCTTTCGACGGCACCACGTAAGTAATTTCTTCAGGATAATACATATTAAGGCGGCTCTTGGCGATCTGGTCGATCGAATCCAGGTTCTCGATAATGGCGATCTGGGTGCCGAGCTCCCGGTTGCGGCTGACGAGCTCTCCCCGTTTGATCTTGAGGTCGGTCAGCTGGTACTTGAGCCGGATATTGATGGCGTTAAAAAATAAGTGGATCCCCGTGAGGATGGAGAAAAAGACGATTACCGCCAGGATCCGCCTGAATTTCATAGTTTGAGACCCGCCCGGAGCTTAGCGCTGCGGGCGCGCGGGTTGGCCGCGATTTCCGCCTCGCTTGCTAAGACCGGTTTCTTGGTCAGGACCTTAAAAAATTCGCTCCGCTCCCGCAGAAAATGCTTGACGATTCGGTCTTCCAGGGAGTGGTAAGAGAGGACCACGAGGCGTCCCCCCGGTTTGAGCAGCGCGGCGGCCGACTCCAGCGCGCACTGGAGCTTTTCCAGCTCGCCGTTCACGGCGATCCGCAGCGCCTGGAAGATCCGGGTGACCGTTTCTCTCTTTTTCCAGCCGGGAGTGGCCGCCTCAATGATCTCTTTTAACTGGAAAGTTGTTTCGATTTGTTTTTCTTCCCTCGCATCGGCGATCCGCTTGGCGATTCGCCTGGAGAAGCGCTCCTCGCCGTAGTCAAAAAAGATCCTGGTCAGCTCTTCCGGCGCGAAGTTGTTAACGATCTCTTTGGCCGAAAGCCCCTGGCGCCGGTCCATCCGCATGTCAAGCGGCCCGTCGTGCTGGAGGCTAAAACCGCGGTCCGGCCGGTCGATCTGGGGAGAAGAGACCCCCAGATCAAAAAGGATCCCGTCAACTTGTTCCGGGACCGCTTTCAGGTTGGCGAAGTTGTCGTGGAGGTAGGTGATCCCGGCAAAAGCGGCCAGGCGCTCTTTCGCGGCGGCAATAGCGTTCTCATCCTGATCAAAGGCATAAACCTTCACCCCTCTCCCTTTGGGAGAGGGGACGGGGGTGAGGGTTCTAAGGACAGCCTCCACGTGCCCGCCTCCACCAAGCGTGCAATCGACGAAAGTCCCGTCCGGCGGGAGATTAAGATAATCGAGGACCTGGCCGGGCATCACCGGCGCGTGTTGATAAGGGTTCTCTGCCATGTTAGTATTATACACCATGAATTTAGACGACATTGTCTTTAACAAACGCCAGGAAGTGACCGCCCTCAAGCTGACCTTCGACCTCGACCAAGTCCAAAAATCCATCGGCAAACTCCCCCAGCCCCGAGACCTTAAAAAAGCCCTGACCAAGAAAAAGCTCGCGTTGATCGCCGAAGTCAAAAAAGCCTCCCCATCGGCCGGCTTGATCCGCAAGGATTATAGCCCGGTCGCGATCGCTCGCGAGTACCAGGCGGCCGGGGCCGCGGCGATCTCGGTCTTGACCGACGAGAAATATTTTCAGGGGAAACTGGATGATTTGAGAAAGATCAGGAAAAAAGTCGCCCTCCCGCTGCTCCGCAAGGACTTTATTATCGACGAGGTCCAGATCTACGAATCCCGGCTGGCCGGCGCCGACGCCATCTTGCTGATCGTCAGGATCCTGACCGACGAGGAATTAAAGCGCTTTTTGGCCGTCGCCAAAAAACTCAAATTGCAGGCGCTGGTCGAGGTCCATGACCTGGCCGAAACGATCCGGGCTTTGGCGTCCGGCGCCGAGATCCTTGGCGTCAACAACCGGGACCTGGACGCGTTGACCGTTAACCTGCAAAATTCGTTTTACATCGTCAAATCATTGCCGCAGTTAAAGAGGCTGGTGATCGTTTCCGAGAGCGGCATTCAGAGCGGGGAGGAGACGGCCAGGCTTCGTGCCGCAGGGTTTGACGCGATCTTGGTCGGGGAGAGCCTGCTTGGCAGCAAGGACATCAAGGCCAAAGCAAAGGAGCTGATCGGATGAATCGCTGGCTGATCGTTTTTTTACTTTTAGCCGCGCTTGCCGTCTCCGGATCGGCGATGGGGGAGGTCCCGGACGACGAAGAGATCATTATTCCCAAGATCGAGCTTTCCAGGGAATTTGGTCTTCCCGGTTCGGCCGACCGGCAGTTCTATTTTCCTCAAGACGTAAAAATCCCCCTTTCAGGGAACCTGGAGACCGGGTTGTTCAGCATTTTTGTTGCCGACTCCGGCAACAACCGGGTCCAGCGGCTGGACGACGACGGCGGCTTTATGTACCAGTTCGGTTCTTTCGGCCTGGATAAGGGAAGGTTCAATGCGCCGGTCAGCGTGGCGATCGATTTTAACTATCGGGTCTACGTTAGCGAGCGGGAGAATAATCGGGTCCAGCTTTTTGACATCCGGGGAAATTTTATCCGGGAAGCGGCGACGGGTGAAGTTGGTTTTCGCAGTTTGCAGTACCCGGCCGGCATCGACGTCGATCAGTGGGGAGGGCTTTATGTCGCCGACTCCGGCAACGACCGGGTCTTGAAATACGATGAACAGGGGCGGAGCGCCGGACAGATTGGCGGCTTTGGGGTCGGTCTTGGCTTTTTTAGCAAGCCGATGGATGTGGCGGTCGACAAAGAGCGTTATCTTTACGTGGCCGACTGCAACAACCATCGGATCCAAAAGTTTGACTTTGACGGCCGGCCGCTTCTTTCTTTTGGCCAGATGGGCCGGGGTCCGGGAGATCTGTTCAATCCCCAGGGGGTTGCCGTTGACGATAAGATCGTTTACGTTTCTGACTCCGGCAACAACCGGATCGCGCTTTTCAGCAAGAGTGGCAAATTTCTGGCTGTTTTTGGAGAAAAAGGTTTTGGCCGGGGAGAATTTAATAATCCGGTCGGGCTGGCCGTTGGGCGCAAAGGATCTCTTTACGTGGCCGACAGCGGCAACCACCGGATCGTTGAGTTAAATGTCACTTATTAGCTGCCTCTTTTGTAAGATCATCGCCAAAGAGATCCCTGCGGGGATCGTTTATGAGGACGAAAAGGTCGTTGCTTTCAAGGATATTGCGCCGCAAGCCCCGACCCATATTTTGCTGGTCCCCAGGGAGCACGCGCGGTTTGTAGAAGAGCTTGCCGATAAAGGGGTGGTTGGGCGGATATATAAGATAGCCGCTGACCTGGCCCGGGAAAACAAGATCGCCGATTCAGGCTACCGTATAGTCGTTAATCACGGCCGCGCCGCCGGACAGGCGGTCGACCATGTTCATTTTCACTTGTTGGGAGGGCGGGACTTCTCCTGGCCTCCTGGTTAGAAAAGATAGGCGGCGGTCAAACAAAGTCCGGTCACGGTCGAAAAGCCGACCTTGATCCTCAAATTACCGAAAATCTCCCCTCCATATAGACCGACCCCGAGCATGCTTCCTTCGGCGGCTCCCTGCAATCCGGGGATGTTGCTGACTTTTTGCGAGTAGTTTGCCATTACGATCGCGGTCTCAATAAAAGTGTCAGGTCCGGTATTAAAGAGGGTCCCCACGCCAAGAGTCGTCAACGAGTAGCCGCTCCCAAGGCCAAACCCCATGCTGACCATGAGATCAAGATCGGAGGTCGGCAGGAGAAGGTATTCCCCCCCCAGATAAAGGGCGGAGGCGACTATTCCGACCTGGGGAAGGATCAGTTTTTTCTTGGTCGGCGGTGGTGGGGCGTAAAATCGAACCATTTCGACAGCCGGGACCGCTTCGACTGATGGCATTGCTTCGATGGTTGCCGAAAATGAACTAACGGGCTCTGGTTTAGGTGGTGCGGGAGGAAGAGGAGCTGGAGGCGGGGGGGGCTGCAAGGCTTTTAGCCGCGCTTTGTACTGGAGCATTTTATCGGCGATCTGCTTTTTTTGTTTTGCGCTTTTGGCTAGGCTATACGACTTGTTTAGCCTGGCCAGCTCCTTTTTAATGGCAGCGATCCGGGTGTCAACGGTTTGTGCTTTTGGCGCGGATTTTAGCTCGGCTTTGTACTGGAGCATTTTGTCGGCGATCTGCTTTTTTTGCCCGGCGCTCTTGGCGAGGCTATACGCCTTGTTCAGCCTGGCCAGCTCTTTTTTGATAACTTCCGCCCGCTCGGTGGAAACGGCAAAGGCCGGCAGAAGCAGAGAACCGATTAATAAAACAGCGATAAGGTATTTCAAGGAGAGATTTTCCTCCTAACGTAATGAGTATAAATTATATCGATCGGATGTCAAGAGACCATAATTAATGGGGTTGTGGTAAAATATATCGAAAATGGAGGGATAAGTTTATGGTATTTGGAAATTTGGGAAAAATGGCGGAAATGGTCAAACAGGCGAATGAGATCAAGAAAGAGATGCAGAGGGCGCGCTATGACGGCGAGTCCGGCGGGGTAAAAGTCGTGGTCAATGGAGAGATGGAGATCCTGGAGATCAAGGTCCCGTCCGACCTGGCGCCGAATAAAATTGAACAGGCGGTCAAAGAAGCGGTCAACAAAACGATGAGGACCGCGAAACAGGACATGGCGAAAAAAATGTCCAAAATGACCGGCGGCCTTTCTTTGCCGGGGATGTAATGAGGCTGACCGTTAGAGTCGTCCCCAACGCCAAACGGGAGCGCCTGCTCGAAGAAGAGGGACGGGTCAAGATCTATCTGAACGCGCCGCCGGTTGAAGGGGCTGCTAACGAGGCGTTGATCGCTTTTCTCGCGGAGCATTATCAGGTCAAAAGGAACGCGGTGCGAATTATTAGCGGAGAAAAAAGCCGGACCAAGGCCGTTGAAATTAAAGGTATATAAATGAGAGCTATTTGGCTCCTGTTTGTTTTTTCGTTGATGGTCAGTCGGGTGGTTGCTTCTCCGCGTTTTTTCAGCAGTTTTGACTTTGGCCCGACTTTTATCGGCTATCAGGAACAGGTCTTAGACTATACCGATCCAGCGACCAGCACGGTCGGCAGGATCGATTCGACCGCTAATCCCGTTACTTACGCTTTGCGCGGCTCTCTCGAGATGTATTGGGACAAAACGCTCCTTGGCCTCCGTTCGGTTTTCCCGGTCTATGCCGCGACTGTTAAAGAGAGTTGGAGCTTTAACGGTTCCCTGATCCAGACCAACGACCTCACCTACGCTGTTTCGACCGTTGATTTTTATGGTGGCTATTCGTTTGCGAAAAGATTTGAATTGCTTTCCGGTTTTTCCATGGCCAAGGCCGAGCAGAACAGAGAGAATTTTTATGTTAACGGGGTCAGACAGAATATCGACCGATCGACCGAAACGATCCTATCGCAGAATGTCTTTCTTGAGGCGCGGGGAAAAGAAGGAGATCAGCCCCTCTGGTTTGGTTATCAAGTTGGACTGCTCTACCCGCTGAACGTGACCACGACCAATACTCTCCTTCCTAACTTTCAATTCTCTTCGCCGGGCTACACGTATTATGGCCGCGGGTCGCTGTATTATCTCCTCTCTCCGGATTCGATCATTGAGGCAAGCCTGGGTTATCGCTGGCTTCATTATGATGGTTCCAATTGGCTGACAATCGGTAGTTCGACCGCGAAATGGCCGATGAATAACACCTCTGAACTTACAATTTCTCTCGGCTGGCTTTATTCGTATTAGCTGGTAATAGTCTTGCTTTTCCTCAATTAACAGCGACTAATCAATTTATCGACGAAATGTCGACATTATTCAGTGAAATATTAACCAATTATTGTCGATATTTAGATGACGCGTTTTTATGAGAAAAGTATTTTATATTATTATATTCTCCGTTTATCTTCATGGCTTGGCCGGAGCACTGGTCCCGCTGGAAGAAGCGATATATGCCAACGGTTATTATTTGAGCGTTTATCCGTCCTATCCTCCGGTTGTGGGTGAGAAGATTACTCTTCGTTTGCGAACATTCAGGACGACCCAAAAAGTAACCCTTTACTCCGACCGGTTTCGCGAGATCCCCATGTCATATCGGGATGGTTATTGGTGGGGGAAGTTCCAGGTCCCGGATGATTATCAGGTCGGGTGGCATTTTTTCTTTGTCTGGATCAAGCAGATAGGTGAAGAGCCTGGGACTTACTATTGGGACCATTCGCGTGTCTGGTACCGCTTGAATGATCGCCCGGCCAAACTGCCACCGGCCAAACTGCCGCTCGTAAAACGAAATGGATCAATCACCCAGGAGGTGGCTGAAATAGCCATAGCCGAGAATGAAGTTGGCGAACCTGGCTTTCTCCAGGTAGAAGCTCTTCCTCTGGTCGTTAAAGGGACAAAAAGTTTGAGCTTTACCTCGCGCAGTCTGGAAGGGAGCAGGGAGGGCTATGCTCCCGGGTTATCGCGCGAGGAATCGCTTCGCTTAAGCGTCGCCTGTCAGGCCGGTGATACACAGATCGACGCCAACCTGATCAGTACCAGCGTCGCGGGGACGACCCAAATCAGCCAACGCGACGACCGGGTCTCGGTCTTGATCAAACGAGGGAGCACCGAAGCTTATTTCGGTGATTTTACCGCCGACCTGAACGAGACCGAATTTGCCCGGCTAAACAAGGTCCTCTCCGGCGTCCAGCTCAAGGGAGAACATGGTCGATTTGGCTTGACCGCTCTTTACTCTTCTCCGAAAGGGGTCGCGCGGGTCAGCCGGTTTTACGGTGATGGGACCCAGGGGCCATACAGTTTGGGAGCGACCCAAAAAGTGGTCATCAATTCAGAGCGAGTTTTGCTGAACGGTGAGACGCAGAGACGAGGGGACGATTACACGATCGATTACGACGCCGGGACCATCACCTTTAGACGCCGGACTATTTTAACCACCGCGATGGTTGAAGTCGCTTTTGACGATTCCGAGGCGCGGTACGAACATATTACTTACGCGATCAGGCCAACAGTTAAATTCGGCCAGAACGCCAAACTGGGAGCGACTTACATCAGAGACGCGGATGGTTTACGGGGGATCACCTCCACCTTGGAAAGCGCTCCGAGCGGTCATTCCGTGATCGGCTTGGACGGTTCGCTGATTACCGACTCCGGATCCCTGGGGGGGGAGTTAGCCTACTCCGAGCGAAACCCTGATCTTTTTTCTAATTCATTGCCGCTGGTTGGGGGCGGAGCCTATAAGTTCAATCTAAGCCAGCAGTTGGGGACGATCGGGCTGACCGGTGCGGTCAAAAGGATCTCGCCCGGTTTTTCGGCGATCGCCGATCCGACGCCGCGGCAGGACCAGCTCCAATATGGCGGAGGGATCAGCTACCGGCCAAACGGGTTGTTTGCCGCTCGGACCAAGGTCGATTTTAACCGCTATGAACAGACTGGTGTTGCTTACCAGACTGAATTTGAGAGCGCGGCGGCCAGCTTGACCCCGGAGAGATTGCCGTCGCTGGAATACGAATACTCGCAGACCAAGGATAGCAACGATCTTGTCTCCGGCGCGCCGCTGGGCCGGGTGATCACCAGAAAGGCGGGGGAGAGTAGAACCCGCTTTGGCAATATGGGGGCGAGCCTCAAGGCGTCCAGGGAAGAGTGGGTCGACCATCTCCCTTCAATGGAAGCGACCAATTATAACCGGACGAATTTTGGCCTGGCCAGCCAGGGGAGCGAGCGTTTCTCTTTTGTCTCAAACATCGAACTTGAAGACCGGGAAGAGCCGGACGGCGGCCGGCCGGTAAAAAAACATTACACCCTGAACCTGGCGGCGACCCCGGGAAAAGAGTACTTTTCCTCGGTCACACTTGACCACATCGATGACAGCGCGCTTGGGCAAACCGATGTCACCGATCTGGCCTTCCGGGCGGCGCCGACCGATTCTCTCCGCGCCGAAGGGAAGTATTCGATCTCTTCGCTGACCGAAGAGTTCGTCTCGGCCGAGGCCGTCTCCAAACAGACCGGTTCTTTTTCCCTTGACCTGCGGCCCAACCGCCTGCTCCGTTTCAAATACCTGTTCAAGCCGAGTTTTACCAAACTGTCGCGACTTGACCGGATCGTTTATTTTAATGAGCAGTCGCAGGCCGAGGTCAATCTTTCTCCCAGCGACCTTTCCCTGGTCAGTTTTCTGCAAAAATACCGCCGAGCTTATTCGATCGCCAAACAGGATGCCCCAGGTTTCGCGGTCAAAGAAAATAGCGCCGATTCGATCTCAACTTTATTTAGTCTGAAGCTGGCCCCGCTCTCTTATATTTCGACCGAGCTTAATTATCAGGTTGAAAATGGAACGACCGCTACCCTGGCCAGCCTGGAAGCGGCGACTTACAAGCCGGGAGAAAGTTTCTCCCGCCAGCTGGAGATTTTGGTCAGGACTTCGGTTTCGGAGAGGCTCTCTTTCGACGGCCGCCTCGCTTATCAGCGATTAACCCAGGGAGAGGGAGGGGGTAGCGACAACCTGGTTAACGGAGTGAACCAGAGCGCTTCCTTGAAAGGGCTCTGCAACGTGACCCCGGCCTGGGGCTTGTCGCTGACGGCGACTTATAGCAAGAATGTCAATAATCTTTCTCCCACGCCGGTCTCTTTCACTTTCTCCCCCGGGTTTGGGGTGATCTATCGATTGGCCGACCGCCTGCGGGTCGATTTTGATTACCTTTATTCAAATTCGAGCCAGGGAGCCGAAAAGATCAATTACTCGCTGAAAGGGCGCTATTCGATCAGCGAGTGGGTTAACGCGACCATCCGCTGGGAGCGGGAGATCAGTCTCAATCCTGATTATAAAACGATGGATATTTCCGGGAACATGGAGATCGTCCTCTAACCATTCACCTGAAATTTCGGGGATTATTGGGCGATAATGGTTCAGGTGAGATGAATGAAAACAAATTATTGGTTCGTTGGTTTATTGGCGCTCTCTCTGCTGGCCGCAGGTTGCGGCGCTTCAAAAGAGACTCTAATTCCCCCAGCCGCGGTCGATGCGTACGGCATCGCTACCATTGACATCAACTGGTCGGAGACCCCGGCTGTTGGCGTCGATGTTACCGCCCAGGGGCCAGGCCTTGATGTGGTGGCGGCGTCGATCGTTTATCCACAAACCGCGGCGACCTTAGAGTTGGCATACGATGTCAGCTATGACCTTTTTGCCCAGGCTAAAAATGACCTGGGCCAGGTCGTGGCGATCGGAGAAGCAAAAGGGGTTGTGCTGACCAGGACCGGGAACACCCCGATCACCTTCTTTTTCCACGACGTCGCGTCAAGCGAGCCGACGACCCCATAGTACCGGCCGGTTTTTCTGTGCTACAATTCTTTTGCGATGCTAACTTTAGGGATCGATCCAGGGACCGCGACCACAGGCTTTGGAGTGGTCAGGCAAACTGACCGGGGCTTGCTCCACGTCGCGAACGGCTGTATCAAAACTTCCCCCAAAAGTGCCGCCGAAACCCGCCTGGCGCAGATCTTCCGGCAGGTCAGCGACCTGATCAAAAAATATCAGCCGGAGTACCTTGCCGTCGAGCGGTTATTTTTCGGCCGCAATACCACGACCGCTATGGCGGTTGGCCAGGCCAGAGGGATGATCCTGCTGGCGGCCGCCCAGCATAAAGTGATACTTTCGGAGTTCACCCCGCTTGAAGTAAAAATGGCTTTGACCGGCTACGGCCGGGCGGATAAGAAACAAATCCAGATGATGGTAAAAACTTTATTAAAACTCCCGGAGCTGCCAAAGCCCGACGACGCGGCCGACGCCCTGGCGATCGCCATTTGCCATCTTCACTCCTTCCGCCTCAAAGAGGGGGTTTTGGCGTGATCTCCCATCTGAACGGGACCCTGGCCAGCGTCGACCTGAACTCGGTGGTCATTGAGGTCGGCAATATCGGCTATCTGGTTAAGGTCCCCGCGGCGGTTGTTTCCCGCCTGCCGGCGGTCGGCGGTCCGCTAAAGCTGTTCACGATCCAGATCGTTCGTGAAGACGACATCTCCCTTTACGGTTTTATTTCGACGGAGGAGCGGTCTCTCTTTTCCCTTTTCCTGTCGGTCTCCGGGGTCGGTCCCAAAATGGCCATGGCGATTATTTCTTCTTTCCCCTTGGACAAACTGGTCTCGGCGGTCGCCAAAGGGGATGTGGCCTTGCTTTCTTCCGTTTCCGGGGTCGGCAAAAAGACCGCCGAACGGGTAGTGCTGGAGTTAAGAGAAAAGATCGCCAAAAAGTACGCGGTCACGCCGCAAGAGATGGGGACCGGGATAAAAGGGGGAGAGAGCGCGTTGGGGTCGGATTCGATCTCCGCTTTGATCTCGCTTGGTTATTCTCCTAAGGAAGCGCGGGAGGCGGTAATGAGGGTCGATCTGGAGCAGGCGACGTCGGTTGAAGCGGTCATCAAGACCGCCTTAAAAAATCTTCTCTAACGCCAGTGATCGATCAGATATCTCTCCGCCCACCTCATCCATTGCCGAGGCGGGAAAGTTTCTTCCTTCCGGTGATCGATATAGATCGAGTATATCCCCGCCAGGTTCGCCCCTAAGATATCCATGAAGAGCTGATCGCCGATCATGGCGGTCTCGTCAGCGCTCGTTCCCAGGATCTCAAGCGAGCGCCGGAAAGCGATCGGGAGCGGTTTGAGGCTAAAATGCAGGGCGGGAACGCCAAGGGTTTCGCTGAAGTATTTAACCCGCAAAGGATGGCGGCTGTTGGAGGTCAGGCAGAGCTTAAGCCCCTCGTCTTTGCGGGCCTGGACCCATTCGAAAACGTTGGGATAAACGTCGCGCACTTCCCGCGGGATCAAAGTGTCGTCAATATCAAGGATCAGTCCCTTGATCCCTTGCTCGCGCAAGCCTTTAATGTCAATAAGAAAAATGTCCGGCACGATCGCCCTGGGATATAGCAGGGACCGGAGCTTATCCATCAATCCGTTCAATTTTTAACCTCTTTTGCAGGTTCGCGATGACCTGATCGAATTCGGCAGTGAAGTCGGGCGAGACCATCAGGTGCAGGGTCGCTTCATCACCCGCTTCCGGCTTTGGGGTCCTGATCGCCGCCATTCCCTGAAAGGCTTCAAAGTAAGGGCAGAGGAGGTAGATATCCTCTTTTTTTATCCTTAAAAAATAATCGATCGAGTCCCTGGTCATAATTTAGGTATGTAAAAAAGGACCAGAGCGGGGAGCTCCTGGTAGAGGACCTTGTTTACCTCCTTGAGCTTGAGATCACGCTCGAGCTGGTAAGCGTAGCCGATGACCGAAACCTGGTCCAGGAGCATGTCGATGGTCGAATTGTTAAAACCGCTCAAATTGACCGCTCCTTTAGAGTGGAAAAGCGGCTCAAGGAGCTTGTACGTATCGGTGACGTCCGGGGCCGCTTCCATGGTCAAACCGGCGATCAGGTCGGTTTTATAGCCGAGAAGATAAAGATGGTGCCGGCGCGAAACTAGTTCTTCGTTCCATTTGAGCTCGTTTTGGTATTTGACCTGGAACAGGGAGACCTTGATGCCGATCGCCCGCAGGTTATTCTGGACCTCTTTGGCGATGGCGGTCGTTTTAACCCCATCGGTATGAAGGAGGGAGATGTTTTTTAGTTTCGGGTTGACCGGAAGGTATTTTCCCCGGCGCATCAAGACCTTGGCCTGTTTGAGATCAAGCGAATACGGGAGGAGCTCTTTTTGGTAGCCGGTCATTCCCGGGGGGATCACGCTTCCCGGCACGATCTCGGCGCTGGCCAATTTAACGATAGTTTTCATGTCGACCGCGTGAGCGACCGCCTGGCGAACGTAGACGTTGTTGAACGGCTCTTTTTCAAGATTGAAGCCAAGGAAAAAAATGCCGTCATATCCCAGGGAGAGGCAGGGAGAGACAAGGAGCAGAAGGGATAAGAGGGCAAATGATAATTTATTTCGCATATTTGTTTCTTCCCGCCTCGAATAAATTGCCGCCGGTCGAGTCGATCGTTACGGTCGCCGGGAAATTATCGACGGTCAGTTCCAGGGCCGCTTCGGAATGCAGTTCCGGGTAGGCGAGAAGCCTGGCGGTTTTGACCCGTTTTGCCAGCAGGGCGGCGGCGCCGCCGGGAACGGTAAAGTAGACCGCCTGGTGTTTTTTTATCGCTTCGATCACTTCCGGTCCACGGCTTCCTTTGCCGATCATCCCTTTAAGGCCGGCCGCCAGCAGAGCCGGGGTGAAGGCGTCCATGCGTGAGCTGGTTGTTGGCCCGATCGATCCGATCACCTCTCCCGGTTTGGTCGGAGTGGGGGAGGCGTAATAAATGATTTGGCCTTGGAGATCGAACGGCGGTTGAAGACCAAATTGCTTATGGGCGGCATCCCGAGCGGCGTAGATCGTGCCGCTGATCAGGACTTCGTCTCCCGCTTTTAAGGCGTTGATCGCTTCATTGGTGAGCGGAGTGGTCAGCTTGATCGCGCTCATAGTTCAACCTTTCGCGCCCGGTGGGCGTGGCATTCAATATTGACCGCGACCGGGAGCTGGGAAATATGGCATGGGGCGGTCTCAATGTTGACCGCCAGCGCGGTGGCCCGACCGCCGAGTCCCATCGGTCCGATCCCCAACCTGTTGATCTTGACCAGGAGCTCTTTTTCCCATTTGGCCAGGTCATGGTCGCTGTTATAATGGCCGATCTCCCTCAATAGGGCTTTTTTGGCGGTCAGCGGGGCCAGCTCAAAATTACCACCGATCCCAACCCCAACAATTACAGGGGGGCAGGCATTGGGCCCGGCCAATTCAACGGTCTTAATAATGAATTGGCTGATCTCGTCATGACTGGAGGTTGGTTTGAAAAAATTAATGGCGCTGCAGTTTTCGGCCCCGCCCCCCTTGCACATCAGATTGATCGTTAGCTTGTCGCCTGGGACGAGCCGGACATGCGTGAAGGCTGGGGCGTTGTCGCCGGTGTTTTGGCGGCGGAGGGGATCGCTGACGATCGATTTGCGCAGATACCCTTCTGTGTAGCCGCGACTAACCCCTTCGTTGACCGCTTCTTCCAGCGATCCGTCGACAAGTCTGATTTCCTGGCCAAGTTCAATAAAAACGACGACCGAGCCGGTATCCTGGCAGATGGGACGTTTTTCTTTTCGAGCGATCCCCGCGTTGTGGATCAGCTGGCGGAGTATTTCCCGGCCGTTTGGCGATTCTTCGTCCTTGAGGGCTTTATTCAGCGCCACTTCAACATCGGCCGAGAGGTTGGTGTTGGCTTCAATACAGAGGCCGCGAACCGCTTCGGTGATCTTCTTTGTGGAAAGTTCTCTCATGCTAATAATTATACTACAAAATCGTGCAGAGCTGTTTGACCGCGGCGGCCGCTTTGTGCAGTGCGCCAAGCTCTTCATCGGTCAATTTAATGGCGACTATTTCCGCGATCCCTTTTTTCCCCAGTCTGGTCGGGACACCGAGACAGACGTCGTTTATCCCATATTCCCCGGAGAGGAGAACGCAGGCCCCAAAAAGCTGTTTTGAGTCCCTAATGATCGCTTCCGCCATTTGAGCGGCGGCTGTTCCCGGAGCGTAATAGGCCGAGCCGGTCTTAAGCAGGGAGACAATTTCCGCGCCGCCGTCGGTCGTTCGTTTAACTATCTGGGCGACTTGTTCCGGAGAAAAAAGTTCGGTGAGGGGTCTTCCTTTGACCGTCGAAAGTCGCGGGATCGGGACCATCAGATCGCCATGGCTGCCCAGGACCTCAGCATAGATCTCATTGGCCGGGACTTTGGCCAGCTCGGAGATAAAATGTTTCATCCTCGCCGCGTCGAGAAGGGGAGCCATCCCAAGGACCCGGTTGGCCGGAAACCCGGACACTTTTAAAGCATGGTAGGTCATGACATCGAGCGGGTTGGTGACCATCAGCAGGACCGCTTGCGGGGCGTGCCTGGCAACTTGTTTAACGATACCGGAAATTATTTCCGCGTTTTTATGGATCAGGTCGTCGCGCGACATCCCGGGTTTCCTAGCCAATCCCGCGGTTATGACCACGACCTGGGAGTCTTTGATCTCCGCGTAATCGTTGGTCCCGATTATTTTAGACGAGAAGCCTTCGATCGAGCCGGACTGTGCCATGTCGAGCGCTTTTCCCTGCGGGACTCCCTCGACGATATCGAGCAGGATAATATCGGCAAAATCGCGCTGGGCGAGGCGGTAGGCGCATTGAGCGCCGACGTTGCCGGCGCCGATGACCGTGATCTTTGACTTCATGAAACGATTTTATCAGAGAAGCCGCGACGGTTCAAATCGATTTGGCTTTTACATTTTTTCAGTTATAATAGCCGCAGATGAGAATTTTTACATACGCGTTAATTCTGGGGGTTTTGATTTACACCTTTGGGTGCGGCGGCGTTTCAACGGTATCCACGACGACCTCCACGACCTTGCCGGCCAGCGGCTGGCAGACGATCGGCGGCGGGATGGACGCGCCGGTCTACGCCCTGATCTTTGACGCCAGCGGCGCTTTGGTCTCCGCCGGTTCTTTTAACAGCGCGGGCGGGATTACCGACACCAGCCATATCGCCAGATGGAACGGGACCAGGTGGGAGGCGATCGGCAAAGGGTTAAACGGCGTGGTCAACGCTTTGGCTAGGGACTCCAGCGGCAACATTTATGCCGGCGGCAGTTTTACTGTTGCTCATAACAGTGGCGGTGACCTGGCGGTCGCCAATCTGGTCCGCTGGAATGGGTCCATCTGGCAGGATGTCGGCGGCGGAGTGAATGGAGAAATTTACGCTTTGGCCATCGATCCATCGAATAATCTATACGTTGGCGGCTCCTTTACCTCCGCCGGCGGCAACATTGTTTCCAACGTCGCCGAATGGGATGGGCTTGCCTGGCGCAATTTGGCCGGCGGGACCGATAGCCCGGTACACTCTCTCTCTTTTGATTCAAGCGGCAAGCTTATCGCCGGCGGCGCTTTTCTCAATACCACTTCCGGAGTGAACGCTAATCGTCTCGCCAGTTGGAACGGGGCCGCCTGGTCCGATCTGACCGGAGGCCGTGATTATTATATTAACGCGATCGTTGCGGTGACCGCCAATATATTCGTGGGAGGCGGCCTGATCGATTCAACGAGCGCGGATAAACGGATCGTTGGCCGATATGACGGGTCAGCCTGGGAGCAGCTTCCAGTCGGGACCAGCGCCGGAGAGCTGGTTGAAGATATGGCGGTCGACTCTTTGGGGACGGTCTATGTTGCCGGCAAGTTCACGACCGCCGGCGGCGTGACCGTTAATGGGTTGACCTCATATGATGGAGCCACCTGGGAAGCTTTTGGCGGCGGCCTGGACGGCAACCTTGTTCGGGCTGTAGTCCTTGATTCGTCAGGGAATATTTATGTTGGCGGGGATTTTACCAAAGCGGGCGGGATCGGCGCTTCATATATCGCTAAGTATCTAAAACCTTGAAATATTGACTGAAAATTGACGATAAAAATTCATGGCAGTTCCAGTCGGATTAAAATCTTCTCCAAGGACCCTGGTCCTGACCCACCTGCGTCCTCGCGAGGCTAGCCTGGAGCCTTGTCGCCGCTTGTGGGATTTAAATGATCAAGCATTTGTTGGCGGTCGGCCTTTTACCCGGCGGCTTTCTCTGGTCGAAGAAGGGAGCCTCCTCCCCGATGTTGACGATTTTTCCGCTCTTGATGCCAAGATCTTTTCCTGGTCCGGCCGGATCGACGATCCAACCATTCCGCCCGGCCTCCAGCGTTTTGTCGATGACTTGGTCCCGCCGGTTATTCCGGCCAGCGTGCGGGGTTTTGCCGCGCCCGGCGATAACTATTTTATTTTTGGCGGCGGCAATCTTGATTACTGCCTTTTTCGGACGATCTCTTCGGTAATTGAATTAAAAATTAAGCAGAACGAGCCGCTTTATGCCGCCGTTCCGCTGGTGCTGACCTATTTTTCCGGTCAGGTCAAAGACCCGTTCGCTTACATAAAAAACCCCGCTCAATATATTGATTATTTAACCGCGGCCAACCAAAGAGGGGCGATCGGTGAATTTGACTTGAGGGTCGATGGGAAAACGCTTTTCAAACGGCCCGGGCCCGGACCCTTGATCGTGCTTGATTTTTACACGGTCTTTCGGCGTCTGCTGGCTTCACCAGTTTTTTTCCCGGAACTTGCCGATCCGTCGGCTCTTTTAAGGGTTTTTGCCAACTTTCAATACAATAAAGAATAGTTTATAAGCTGTTGGCGATCGCGGCAAATTCTTCGATCGAGACCGTTTCCGGCCGGCGATTAAGATCGACCGGTGAATTGGTCAGGCCAAACGGTTTAAGAGAATTGCTTAGTTTTTTGCGGCGCTGCTGAAAGGCGGCGTGGACCAGATCAAAAAATACTTTGATATCCTTGACCGGATACTTTGCCGTCTTATATGGTTTGAGGACCACGACCGCTGAACTGACCTCCGGCCAGGGGAGAAATGACGATTTTGAAACGAGCGAGTTTAGTTTGACTTCGGCATAGAACTGGCAGAAGATCGAAAATGAACCGTAGTTTTTTGTCCCTGCCCCGGCGACCATCCGTTCCGCCACCTCTTTTTGCGTCATGACCACCGCTGTTTCCGGTTTTTCCTCACCCTCCAGGATCTTTTCAATGATCGGCGAAGTAATGTAATATGGGAGATTGCCGACCAATTTATAGTGTCGGCCAAGGGCGAGTTCTGCCAGGCTGATCTTGAGGATGTCCTGGTTCACAAAGCTGATGTTGGGGAGTGGTTCCAGGACCTTTTTGCTGATGTTCATCAACTCCTGATCGATCTCCACGGCAATCAGGTGGTGGATGTTTTTGGCCAGTTCGGCGGTGACCGTGCCTAGACCTGAACCGATCTCGATCACCAGGTCGTCCGGGCCCAATTCCGCGGCGGAGATGATCCTTACGACCACCTGGGGGTCGATCAGAAAATGTTGGCCGAGCCTTTTTCGGGGGAAGCGATTGTAGGTCATCAGGAGCTGGCGGGTGACTTCGGCCAGGGTTGGGGTCATTTGCGGCGGGCAAAATGGGCGGCGACTTTGATCGCCGCTATCAGGCTGTCCGGGCTGGCCCATCCCTTGCCGGCGATATTGAAGCCGGTCCCGTGGTCGACCGAGGTCCTGATGATCGGCAGGCCGACGGTAACGTTGACCGAATGGTTAAAGGAGAGAAGCTTGAGCGGGATCAGTCCCTGGTCGTGGTACATGGCGATGACGATGTCGTACTTACCACTATTGGCGAGATAAAAGATCGCGTCGGGAGAGAGCGGGCCTTCGACGTCGATTCCCATTTTTTTCGCTTCTTCGACCGCTGGCTTAATGATCTTTAGCTCCTCTTTGCCGAAGATCCCGTTCTCACCGGCGTGCGGGTTGAGCCCGGCGACCCCGATGCGCGGTTTCTTTCCCCGATCGGCCAGCAGAAAGTCGTGCGCCATTTTGATCTGGGCGACCAGCTTCTTTTTCTTCAGGTGGCGGCTGACGGCATTTAGCGGGAGATGGGTCGTGGCGAGCATCAGCCAGAGCTTTTCCGAGACGAACATCATAGCGTATTTTTTAGTCTTTGTTCTTGCGGCCAGGATCTCGGTGTGGCCGTCAAAGCGGAAGCCGGCTTTGCGGATCGATTCTTTGTTGATCGGCCCGGTGGTGATGGCGTCGATCTGGCGGTCAAGAGCGAGGTCGATCGCTTTGTCGATGTACTCAAAAGCCGCTTTTCCCGCCATTTTTGAGACCTGGCCCAGCTTGAGCCTGGGGAGGTCGACGTTGTTCAGATCAAAAATGTCGATCGTTTTTGGCTTGAACTGGGCGGCATTGATCGCGGCGATGGAATGCAGTTCGATCCCTTTGATCTTCGCGGTCTGCAATCCCTGGCGCATGACGCCACTGTCGCCAATGACGACGCAGCGGGCGACACTCTGGACCTCCTGCGAATTGAGGGCCTTCGCGCAGATCTCGGGGC
Organism: candidate division WOR-1 bacterium RIFOXYB2_FULL_45_9; assembly: GCA_001771575.1. GTDB lineage: Bacteria > Margulisbacteria > WOR-1 > O2-12-FULL-45-9 > XYB2-FULL-48-7 > XYB2-FULL-45-9. The sequence goes on from MEUD01000001.1 coordinate 1,389,679, forward strand.
CAATGCCGGCCGGGTCCCCCATGGTGATCCCGATGATCGGCCTATCCATTATACCTGATGCCCGCTTTTTCCATCCGTTCAAGCGCCTGGCAGAGCCGGTCTTCAGGAACGACGAGCGCGGCCCGGACGTATCCTTCGCCGATGTCGCCAAAAGAGATCCCCGGCGAAACGACGACCCCGGTTTTATTGACCACGTCCATGGCGAATTCGGTCGAATCGTACCCTTGCGGGACCGGGATCCAGATATACATCGAACCTTTTGGTTTCTTGAGTTTCCAGCCGAGTGCGTTCAGGCCGTCGACCAGTAGGTCGCGGCGGCGCTGATAGGTGGCGCGGACGTTGTCGATGTAGCCGTTTTTCTGGCTGAAAGCGGTGATTGCCGCCTTTTGCACGGCGGTAAACAACCCGTAATCAAGGTTTGTTTTGATCTTGCGGAGCGATTCGATCAGGTTCCGGTTGCCGACGGCGAAGCCGCAACGCCAGCCGGGCATGCCGAAGGTCTTGGAGGTGGTGTGGAACTCAATGGCAATATCTTTCGCCCCTGGGATCGAAAAAATCGAGAGGGGTTTTTGGCCGTCAAAATAAATTTCCGCGTAGGCAAAATCATGGACCAGGATGATATTGTGTTTTTTGCAAAAAGCGACCGCTTCCTCAAAGAATTCACGGGGAGCGAGCGCTCCGGTCGGGTTGGTCGGGAAGCTAAGGAACATGATCTTGGCCTTATCGGCGATCCCGGGGACGATGATCTTCAGGTCGGGAAGATAATTTTTATGTTCGGTCGTCGGCAAAGCGATCGGCTCGCCTCCGGCCAGGATCGTCCCGCGGAAATGAGCGGGGTAGGCCGGCATCGGGACCAGGGTGAAATCTCCGGGATTGACGTAGGCAAAGGTGAAGTGGACGACCCCTTCTTTGGAGCCGATCAAGGTGACGACCTCGTGTTCCGGGTCGATGTTGATGTTGTACTGTTTTTTGCACCAGCCGGCGACCGCTTCTTTGAACTCCGGCGCTCCTTCAAACGATGGGTAGCGGTGATTTTCCGGGTTTTTCATCGATTCCAGCAGGGTGGCGATCGCTTCCGGCGGTGGAGGAATATCGGGGTTTCCCATCCCCAAGTCGATCAGGTCGATCCCCTGACTCGCTTTTTCCGCTTTTATTTTGTCAAGCTGGGCGAAAACATAGATCGGCAGTTTCAATAATCTTTGGGCTTCTTCAAATTTTTCCATGTTTTTTCAATAACTCCTTAGCGTGATAGGAACTGCGAACAAAAGGGCCTGATTCTATCTTCAGAAACCCCATTTGCCTGCCGATCTCTTCGTATTCCGAGAATTCTTCCGGAGCGACGAAGCGATCGACCGGCAGGTGGCGCCGCGAAGGAGGCAAGTACTGCCCGATAGTGACAAAATCACAGCCGGCGTGCCGCAGATCGGCTAGAATTCCTATAATCTCGCCTTTTTCTTCTCCTAATCCTACCATAAAACCGCTCTTAGTGTAAACTCCGCTCTCGGCGGCATTTCTGATCACTTTCAATGATTGCTGGTAGTTTGCCTGTGGCCTGACCTGTTTGTAGAGTCGGGGGATTGTTTCAATATTGTGATTTAAAACAGTTGGATTGGCCAGCAAAACGGTTTGCAGTGACCGGGAGTCTCCCTGGAAATCGGGGATCAAAACCTCAACGGACGCTTCCGGCAGTTCCGCTTTTACCGCCATGATGGTTTCGGCGAAATGTAGGCTTCCGCCGTCAGGCAGGTCGTCCCTGGTGACTGATGTGATCACGATATGGTCGAGCCCAAGTTTTTTGGCCGCGGAAGCGATCTTGGTCGGCTCTTCAGGGTCAAGGGGAAGGGGGTTGCCGTTGCCAACCCCGCAAAAAGCGCAATTTCGACTGCAAATATCTCCCATGATCATGAAGGTGCAGGTCCCCTGGGAAAAGCATTCGCCGATGTTCGGACAGGAGGCGGATTCGCAAACGGTGTGGAGGGAAGGGTCGGCCAGTTTATTTCGGATCTCCCGAATATGTTTTAATTTAGGGGTATTTTTGATCAGGAAGCTAGGGAGCGCCACTTAGAAGCTTTTCCATTCTATCCCGGTTTATAGCGTAAGTTAGAGCTTGTTCTCCGGTGATCAGATTGTTTTTAACTTGTCCCAAAAGGGAGGCGTCCATAGTTTGCATCCCGTTTTGGCTCCCGATCTCCATCATTGAATAAATTTCCTGGGTCGAACCTTTGCGGATAATATTTCTGATGCCCGAAGTCGCCCGCAAGATCTCATACGCCCCGACCAGTCCTTTTTTATCGGCCCTTGGGATCAATTGCTGGGAGATGATCCCGTGCAGGGTCAGGGAGAGCTGGGTCCTGATCTGGGTTTGCTGGTGAGGTGGAAAAACGTCGATAATACGGTCAATGCTCTGGACCGCGTCCTGGGTGTGGAGGGTGGAAATGACAAAGTGACCGGTTTCAGCCGCGGTGATCGCCATTTGGATCGATTCCAGATCGCGCATTTCACCGACCAGAATAACGTCGGGGGCCTGGCGCAGTACCCGCTTGAGCGCTTCGCTGAAGGAATTGGTGTCAAGTCCGACTTCGCGCTGTTCAATGATCGCTTGCCTTGGCGTGTGGACAAATTCGATCGGGTCTTCGATCGTCACGATGTGGCAGGGCCGGGTCGAGTTGATCTGGTCGATCATTGAGGCCTGGGTGGTCGACTTGCCGCAACCGGTCGGTCCGGTGACCAGGACCAGCCCGCGTTCAAGCTTGGTGAACGTTTTAACGATCGGCGGAAGGCTTAGGGCCTCCAAAGTTGGGATCTGTTTCGGGACCAGGCGGATTGTCGCTCCCATCCCTCCCATTTGGTAGTGAAGGTTGATCCTGTAGCGGCTCCTCTCATCCTCGTAAGAGGTGTCAAGCTCTTTGCAATTTTTGAATTCTTCCATATCTTCCTTGCTGATGATAGGAGCGACCAACGATTCAACGTCAGAAACGCTTAAAACGGCGTCGCCAATTTTTGCCAATTCATTATTAATGCGCAGAGAAGGGAAATTTCGGCTCGCGAGCAGAAGATCGGAGGCTTTATTATCGTTTAATTGTCGCAATAAAGAATAAATGTCCACGAAAAACTCCCAATGTTTGACTTAAGGATGAGCATACTATATAATCACCTCAACCTAAAGTCAAGGTCATGCTAATTTTATTTCTTTTCATCATAGGCGCGGTTGTTGGCAGTTTTTTAAATGTCTGTATCCATCGCTTACCCCGAAACGAATCAGTAGTGTGGCCGGCTTCACATTGTCCGGCTTGCGGCAAGCAATTATTTCCCTGGGAGCTCTTCCCGATAGTCAGTTATCTCGTTTTAAGAGGGAGATGTTCCGGTTGCCGCTCTCCGATCTCCCTTCGCTACCCGCTGGTGGAAGCGTTAAGCGCCTTCTTTTTTGTCGCGACCTGGCAGTTTACTTTCGGTGATCCGGTCTCTTTTCTGTTTTATCTGATTTTTGTATTAGGCCTGCTGGTCATTGTTTTTATCGATCTCGAACATATGCTGATACCCGACACGGTCAGCATGGGAGGATGTTTCTTTGGCCTGGTTTTTGCCGGGTTAAAAGCGAACGGGGCCGGCTCACTGGCTCCGTTAGGGGACGCGCTTTTTGGGGGCGCGCTCGGCTTTTTATTTTTCCTGATGGTAGCGAAGTTGGGGGGGATGTGGTTCAAGAAAGAGGTCGTGGGGGAGGGGGACTTTTATTTGGCCGCTTTTTTAGGGACATATTTAGGCCCGGTCGGTCTGGTCGTGGCCTTGTTTGTCGCTTACTTGAGCGCTGCCCTGGCCGCGATCGTTCTTTTATTGGGGAAGAAGGTTAAGATGGACAACTACCTTCCCTTTGGACCGCCGCTCGCTTTTGGCGGGGTTGTCGCCTTGTTTTTTGGTCAGGCGATACTCAATTGGTATTTCGCGGTCTGGTGGATCCAATGAAAAGGCTCGGCTTGCTTGCCGCGATTTTAGCCATTATTTACTTTATTTTTTTGATCCGTCAGGATATAATTAACTACCGCGAATTATCCGGAGAAAAAGGAGCGGTCGAGAAAAGGGTCGCCCTTGAGGAAGGCCGTTTTCTGGCGCTCAAAGAACGCCTGGTCAGGCTTAAGGGGAGTGACCTGACGGAAGAGATCGCCCGGACTAAGCTTGGTTTGATAAAAAAAGGCGAAACCGCCTACAAAGTGATATTGAAATAAGATTGCAGCGGGGGGTGAAAAATATTTGTCGTTAGAAATAGGTTCGGAAGTTGAAGGTAAGATCACCGGAATAACAAATTTCGGCGCTTTCATGGAATTGCCGGAAAAACTTGTCGGACTGGTCCATATTTCCCAGGTTTCCGATTCGTACGTGACCGATATTACCAAGCATCTTCGCATCGGGGATGTAATGAAGGTTAAAGTTCTCGGAGCCAATAAAGAAGGAAAGTATGACCTGTCGATCAAGCAGGTTGGAAAGACCGTCTGGGCCCCCCCCAGGCCCAAAAAGCCGCGCGAAGAGCATAGCGGGCAACCCGGAAACTTTGAGGATAAGATCACGATGTTCCTGAAGCAAAGTGAAGAGAAGCTCCTTGATTGGAAGCGCAACCTCGAGTACAAGCAAGTCGGAAAAAAGAAGAAACCGAAATAACCCTCTTTTGTGCCCAGGTGGCGGAATTGGTAGACGCAAGGGACTTAAAATCCCTCGGCCGCATAAGCCATGCCGGTTCGATTCCGGCCCTGGGCATATCTTACAGTATCGCGGTCACTTTTTCGACGGGGACCTTAAGGGCGGCTGCCGCCTGTTCGGCGCTTCCGGACTCCTCAAAAACCCGACGGAGATAATCTTTTTCAAACGATTCCAGAAAACCGCTCCCCAAAGGATCAGCCTCGCCGAGCGTCAGCTCAAAAGCCAACCGCGTCGGCGAGACCGCCTCACCGGAAAAATTCAGAAAAAATCCCTCGATCGTCAGTTCTAATTCCCGGGTGTTTCCCGGCCATTTATATTTTGTTAAAATATCTTCCACCGGTTGGCCGATCTTTCTTATTTCCCGGCCATAGCGGGTGCTGAACAGTTCCAGGTAGTGATTGATCAGCAGAGGGAGATCGGAGAGCCTGTCCCGCAAAGGGGGGAGAGCGATGGTTGTGCCGTCAAAATCAGGGAGCTCCCTGACATTGCCGGCGATCAGTCTGGCGGAGCCGAGCGGAACCCCCGGAGGAAAATACTCAAAATTATTGACAAAGATGGAGCTGTCTTTGGCTTTCTCCAGCCAGCCGGTGGCTTTTTCCAGATCGATGGTAGAGCTTCCGCTGGAGCGGCCAAGCAAGAGCCGGCGGAGACGGTCAGGGGCTATGTCCCGCCGCAGGTCGATCTTATGAAGGGGGAAGGTTCGGCGGCCGCTTTGGCCGTGGATCAGTTCAGCGACTGCTAATTTTTCGGTCCCGGCTTCTCCGACGATCAAGACCGGGTCATTTCCTCCTGCCGCCCTGGCAATCAATTTATTGGCGGAAACGATCGCTTCGCTCTGGCCGATAAGCGGGGCGGGGGGCCGACTTTCTTTTTGTGCCTCTTTTCCCCCCTTGATCAAGGCTTTGCGCCGCAGGAGACGTTCGGTCATTTTCAGAACCGCGTCCACGTCAAAAGGTTTGATGATGTAATTGTTTGCTCCAAGCTTGATCGCGGCGCTCGCTTTTTGAACGTCGTTGACCGCGGTGATCATGATGATCTCCAGCGACGGATCGATCTCTTTGAGCCGTTTGAGCGTTTCCAGTCCATTGATCCCGGGCATTCGGAAATCAAGGTAGACCAGGTCGATCTTGTGGTCGGCGGCCAGTTTAAGCGCGGCTTCACCGGAGGCGGCGGGGAAAATATTATACTTGCCTTTAAGGATAAGGGCGAAGGATTCCCTGATCGAAAGCTCATCGTCGACGACTAAAATATTATACATGGTCGGCGAATCGGTCGATGAGCATTAAAGCTTGTTTGCGCAGTTGGGAGTTGTTTAAGATCGCCTGGGCGATGGTCCTGACCATAGGCTCGCTCGACCTATCGGCGACCAGGGAAGGGCCGTATTCGGCGGCCAGGGCGACCTTAACTATCTTGGAGACTGCCGACTCAATGGTGTCGTCCTTGCTTAGGTTCCGCTCAAGGCCTTTTTCAAAGAGCTCAATCTGCTTGGTCTCTTTTTTGTTTAAGTTGTCGGTCTCTTTTCCCAGGATCAGAGGGAGAAAAGCGCGGGTAGGCGACCATTCCTGCGTTCTTTTGCCGGGTAATCCGGCGGTCATTTCCAGGTTACTCATATTAAACACCCCCAAATATATATTAACGTCATATAATATATAGCAATGCTTTTGCCACGAGGGTTTCGGTTGTTGAGTTAAACATTGGCACACATGAATGTGCAATTAGAAAGGAGAAATGCACAAGATTGGTTCAGATCTTTAGTTTTTTAGTGATGTTGCGGAGGGTGTTGCGGTGGATGCCCAGGATTTTGGCCGCTTTCCCTTTTTTGCCACCGGTCTTTTCGAGGGTCTGCTTGATAAAATCGATCTCAAACTTTTTTACCGCTCGGGTCAGTGAACTTTCATTATAGCCTGATTCGCAGGCTGACTTTCCCTTGATCTCAACGGGGAGTTGGTTCGCTTCAATGAACCCCTCCTTGGTCAGTACGACCAGCCTCTCGATCAGGTTCTCCAGCTCCCGGACGTTCCCCGGCCAATCGTAGGCCAGGAGATGGGGGAGGACCTCTTTTTTTATTCCCCGGATCTTTTTGCCGAATTCCCGGTTGTATTTGGCGAGGAAATGATTGGCCAGGAGGGGGAGATCTTCCTTGCGTTCGCGCAGGGGGGGGAGGTTGATCGGGATGACGTTCAACCTGTAATACAGGTCTTCCCTGAATTTTCGGTTCTTGATCTCTTCTCGCAGGTCGGAGTTGGTGGCGGAGACGATCCGGACGTCGACCGGGATCGGTTTTTGGCCGCCGACCCGTTCAATCTCTTTTTCCTGGATGGCGCGCAGGAGCTTGGCCTGCATCGGCAGGGGGAGGCTCCCGATCTCGTCAAGAAAGATCGTTCCGCCGCTGGCGATCTCGAATTTACCGAGCTGCCGCTCCGCCGCGCCGGTAAAGGAACCGGCTTCGTGGCCGAAGAGCTCCGACTCGAGCAGGTTTTCCGGGATCGCGGCGCAATTGACCGCGACGAAGAGCTTCTCTTTGCGGGCGCTCCGGTTGTGGATCGCCCGGGCGACCAGCTCTTTGCCGGTCCCCGACTCGCCGGTGATGATGACGGTCGAGTTGCTTTGAGCGACGTCCTCGATGATGCCGAATATTTCTTTGATCCGGTCGCTGGTCCCGATGATCTTTTCAAATTGCTCGTCCCGATCGATCAGGGCCCTAAGGGAGAAGTTCTCCCTGGTCAGCGAGCGTTTTTCCAGGACCTTGGCGACTTGTTCCTGCAGGGCTTCAATGTCAAAGGGTTTGGTGATGTAGTCGTACGCTCCGCTGCGGATCGCTTCGACCGCCTTGCCGACCATGACGACAGCGGTGATCATGATCACTTCGATCGAATCGTCGACCCCTTTGATGATCTTCAGGACCTCGATCCCGTCGATCTCGGGGAGATGGATGTCGAGGAGGACGAGGTCGATGGGGAGCTTTTTGACCAGGTCGATCGCTTCCCGGCCGGAAGCGGCGAAGTGCAGTTCGTAGCGGCCTTCGAGCAGCATCTTCATCGACTCCCGCATGCTCTTTTCGTCGTCAACGACCAGTATTTTTGAGTTCATCCTTTTGCCCGATCGCCAGCCGGGGCGATCTTCAGTTCCTTTCTGTAATAGGCGACGGTCCGTCGATCGATCCGGGCGCCCCGCTCTTTCAGGCGAGCGGTCAGGGCCTGATCGGTCAGCGGAGCGGTTTTATCTTCGTCTTTGATGATCTCCGCCAGCATCGCTTTAAGCCGGACGGCGGTCATTCCCTTGGGTCCCAGCGGACAGAGCGATTTTAACTGGAAAAGTCCCTGCGGCGTCTGGATATATTTGGCCGCCACCGCCCGCGAGATCGTTGACGGATGAAGGCCAAATTCGGCCGCCAGGCTTTTTTGCGTGAGAGGGATGAGCCATAAGATCCCCTGGCGCAAAAAAGGTTCTTGCCGCTCAACAATCTTTCGGACTATCCTGGATAAAGTTTCACTTCTTTTGCCAAAATCCTCCATCAGGTGTTTTGCCCGGCGGAATTTTTCTTTCAGAAAGTTTTTGGTCTTTTCGTCCGTTTTGGGATCATCGAGCATCTTGAGGTAGCTTTTTGATATCCGCAGGGTCGGTCCGTAGCGCTCTTCCAGGTTGACGACCTTGAACGTTCCCTCATCGGTTATTTCAACCGCGTAAGAGGGGAGGACCTGCTGGGCTTCTCCGCCAAAAGACGCTCCAGGGTAGGGGTTGAGGTTCTCTTTGATAAAACCGGCCAGATGTTCGACCCCGCTTTCCGGGATTCCCAGCGCGGCGGCGACGGCCGCGTAATTTTTATCGGCCAGATCGTCAAGGTGTTTATCGACCGCGTTTCCCAAAAGCTCCTGCAATTGTTCATTGTCAAAATTATAGGCTTCGATCTGGATCTTTAGGCATTCCTTAAGGTCCCGGGCGCCGACCCCTTCCGGTTCCAGGCCCTGGATAATTTTTAAGACTTTATCGACCGTTGGACGGGAAACGCCGCTCCGGGTCATGATCTCTTCGCGGTGGCGCGGGTAATCCTGGATGTAGCCGTTGGCGTCAAGGTGCCCGATCAGTGTTTTAGCGATCGAAAGGTGCGATGCAGAAAGGTCCTCGATCTCGAGCTGGTCAAGCAGGTGCTGTTCCAGGGTTTTTTCCACCCGGCTAAAATTCTCCAGTCCGGGGAGATCTTTGAAGTCGGCGTCTTTCTTGATCCTGCCGTCGGAGGTCAGGTAGCGGAGGAACTCGACGTATTCATCCTGACGTTCGACCTCGAGCATGACGTTCTCTTCCGCTTCCTTGTTGACGTGCTCGATCAATTCCAGGTAAGGCAAATTAAGGACGTTGAGCATTTGGAGAAGGCGGGGAGAAAGGAGCGTTTCGAGCGTTGTTTTTACGTCGGCTTGCAGTTGCAGGTTTACCATGCTAAAATTATACCAGAATCAAGCGACGCGGGGTAGAGCAGCCCGGTAGCTCGTCAGGCTCATAACCTGAAGGTCGTGGGTTCAAATCCCACCCCCGCTATTTTTTATCACAAACACCCCTGAAAAAAACAAGATGATAATCGTTCTTTTCGCTTAAATGTCAATACATATTGACATGTAGGAGAAAATCAATTAAGCTTAATGGGTATCCGTTAAAATTGCATGGATAATTAAATTGACGGGAGGAAGATATGTTTGAAGCTATCGCCGATATCGTTGTTTATAGTTTGTTAAGAATGGCGCCGGGGACCCCGCTGGCCGACAGCTTGAATTTTTTTATTTACGATATCCTGAAGATCTCCGCGATGATGTTTTTGGTAATAAGTTTCATCGCCTTTTTGCGGAGCTATCTCTCGCCGGCCAGGATCAAACAGCTTCTTTCCCAAAAAAGTTTCGGTATTGGCTATTTGGCCGCCGCTCTTTTTGGGGCGGTCTCGCCGTTTTGCTCCTGTTCTTCCATTCCGCTTTTTATCGGGTTCATTGAATCGGGGATCCCGCTGGGAGTGGCGTTCGCTTTCCTGATAACCTCGCCGCTGGTCAACGAAGTTCTTTTTGTCCTGATGCTGGGGACCTTTGGTCTGAAAACTGCTTTGTTATACGCCGGTTTTGGCGTGCTGCTGGGGGTAATTGGCGGTGTGGTCCTTGAACGGCTTGGATTGGAGAAGGACCTGATCGGGTTCGATTCCAAACCGCTGGAGTTAGCGCTTCCTAAAACTATATTGGAAAAAATTAAATATGCTTTGACCGAGGCCCGTGAAACATTTTATTGGATCTTTCCCTATCTTTTGGCCGGGGTGGCGATCGGCGCGGCGATCCATGGTTTTATTCCGACCGACTGGATTGTGCGGCATATCAATTCCCGTTCGGTTCTGGCGATCCCGATCGCGGTCGTCTTAGGGGTGCCGATGTACGCCGGCTGTTCGACCCTGGTCCCGATCGTTTTCGCCTTTACCCAAAAGGGGATCGCCATCGGCACCGCCATGGCCTTTATGATGGCGGTCTCTGGCCTCTCCCTGCCGGAAGCGATCCTGCTCAAGAGGGTCATGCGCCTGCGGCTATTGCTGGTCTTTTTTGGCGTGGTGGCGATCGGCATAGTCGGGGTCGGTTATTTATTTAACTTGCTCTATTAGCCCCTGATAGCCGGGGGAAAAATGCTGGACATCCGGTTGATCGCGGTCAGAAAATCAAGGGCGCTTGCGAAAGGGGTCCTTGCCGTGATCGCTCCGTTAACGACCTCCCTGACCAGTGCTTTGGCCGGATGAGAAGGGAGTTGTTCCAGTATCTTATTGATGATCCCGGCCAGCATCAACAGGTCGACCTGGATTTTTTGATTTCTTTTATCTTCAGATTCAAACTTGATCGAACAGATCCCAAAATCAACCACTTTAACGTCGCCGTTCAGATCGATCATGAAATTGTTGGGATTAAAATCGTTGTGGGTGATCCCGGCCGCGTGCAGATTGTGGGCGATCCTTAACATGGCGTCGATCAGATAGTTCGCTTCGGCGCGGGTCAGGTCCTTTGTCTTGATCAGGTCAGACAATGTGCATCCGGGGATGAACTCCAGCACTATGTATGGGTTTTCTCCCTCGCGCGCGCCAAGCAGTTTCACCGTATTTGGGCTGGCCAGTTTTTTTAGCGCTTCGGTTTCCAGCTCTATCAAATGCTCAAAGAGCTCGTTTCCTGTTTTAATGATGACCAGGTAACCCTCTTTGAGAGGCTTAGCGGCAAAAACGGTCGAGAGGGTCCCCTCGTAGATAGGGACCGCGAAATATTTATTATCAAAAATTCGGCTTTCAGAGTTATTAGCCGAAAATTTCCTGGCCAATTCGTCCCTTAAAGGGATAAACACCTTCTCCGCCCTAATTGCCAGAGTCTCCCACGGTTTGCCGGACGATCTTAGGTGGGCCAGTGATAAAACCAGCGCCGATTTGGTCGCGCGGTAAAGCTTGGTTGGTAAACCGATCTTGCTAACCATGAACATATATCGATAAAATCGGCGAATAATTTCAGCCCAAACATATTGAACAAAACAAAAAAGATACTTGCATTTTTTAGGGAGAGAGTTTATTATTCGCATAGATAATTCGGGATCCCTAAATAGGAGGTTGGTCATATGAAAAAGCTGTCGGCGAACATGGAGAATTATTTGGAAACCATTCTCACTCTCGAGAACGAAAACGGTGGAGCCAGGATCAAGGACATAGCCGCCCGCCTCGGCATTAAAATGCCGAGCGTCACGGAAGCGCTGGCCAAACTTAAAGCGGCCAAACTCATTTCGCATGAAAAATACGGGACCGTGTCGCTCAATAAAAAAGGGCGCGAACTCGCGACCGAGATCGCCGAGCGGAACCAGTCCATTATGGGCTTTCTCCATAATGTTCTTAAGGTTGACGAACAGACTGCCCGCGAAGATGCCGCGCGGGTTGGCTTTGGGTTCAGCCAGCAAACGCTGGAAAAAATGAGAATGCAAGCCGGTTCCCACCGGGTCCACCGGACAATGGAGAGCGAGGAGATGAAAGTCCCGGTCGAGGTTATCGACAGCTCAAAACAGAAAGCTGGTCTCGGACGGTTTTTTGGGATATTCAAAAATTAAGTAGTGGAATTAAAAAAAAGGAAACCTGCGGCAATATCGCCGCGGGTTCCTTTTTTATTTAAGTCTTTTCTTCAACCCGGCTAATTCATGACGTAATTCTTTCGGTAGTTTCTTGCCGAAGGAGGCGAAGAATTCATCTAAACTGTCAGCTTCTTCTACCCAATCCTTCTCGTTTATGTTGAGCAGTTTGTGCATGTTTTCCCTGGGGATCCGCAGACCGGTCATGTCAATATCGTTTTCGTGAGGGATATAACCGATCGGGGTCTTTTCGGCGTCGATCTCGTTGCGGCAGCGGCTAATGATCCACTCCAGGACCCGCAGGTTTTCCCCAAAACCCGGCCAGAGGAAATGGCCGCTTTCATCTTTTCGGAACCAATTGACGTGGAAGATCTTCGGTGGTGAGGACATTTTTCCCCCCATGGCCAGCCAGTGCCGGAAGTAGTCGTTCATGTTATAGCCGCAGAAGGGGAGCATTGCCATCGGATCGCGCCTGACCTCCCCGATCTTACCGACCTGGGCCGCGGTCCGCTCGGAAGCCATGGTTGCGCCGACAAAAACCCCGTGCTGCCAGTTGAAAGATTCGTAGACCAGCGGCGCCAGCCTGGCTCGGCGTCCGCCAAAAATTATCGCCGAGATCGGGACCCCGTGATGGTGTTCCAGTCGGTTGGTGATCGAGGAAACGTTTTTGATCGGAACGGTGAAGCGGGCGTTAGGGTGTGCCCCCAGGATCGGTTCACGGTTTTCATCAATTTGTCCCGGCCGCCATTTGTCACCCTGCCAGTCCCAGCCGTCAGTCGGGATCGGGCCGTCACCCCCCTCCCACCAGACGGTCTTATCTTTGCGCAATAAAACATTGGTATAGATCGTGTTCTTTTGGATAGCAGTCATTAAATTGGGATTGGTTTTTGTGTTTGTTCCCGGCGCGACGCCAAAAAGACCATATTCCGGGTTGACCGCCCAAAGCCGCCCATCGGTATCGATCCTCATCCAGGCGATATCATCCCCAACGGTCCAGATCCGATACCCTTTGCGCCTGATCCCTTGAGGGGGGATAAGCATGGCCAGATTGGTCTTGCCGCAAGCGCTGGGGAAGGCGGCTGCGATGTAGTCGATCCGGCCGGTCGGATCTTCGATCCCCATGATCAGCATATGTTCGGCCATCCAACCTTCTTTTTCTCCTAAATAACTGCCGATCCTAAGAGAGAGGCATTTTTTCCCCAACAGGACGTTCCCCCCGTAACCGGAGCCGACGCTCCAAATGGTGTTGTCCTGCGGAAAGTGAAGGATCAGTCTCTTATTGATGTCCAGCTCCGCTTTGCCGTGCAGACAGCGGGTGAAATCACCGTTGGTCTTTTCCAGGAACGAGAGGACTGCTTTTCCCATCCGGGTCATGATCCGCATGTTCAAGACAACATAAATGCTATCGGTCAATTCAATCCCGATCTTGCTAAACGGGGAGCCGACCGGCCCCATGGAAAAGGGGACGACATACATGGTCCGACCGCGCATCGATCCCTTAAAGTATTCAGCCGCCTTTTTGTAGGCATCTTTTGGCGGCATCCAGTTGTTGGTCGGGCCAGCCTCTTCTTTGGTCGGGGTGCAAATAAAGGTCAAATGTTCAGTCCGGGCGACGTCGTTCTTGGCGGTCCGGTGATAAAAACAGCCGGGGAGCTTTTTCTGGTTAAGTTTGATCATTTCGCCGGCCCTGGCCGCTTCTTTTTCCAACCGTTCTTTCTCGGCCTCTGAACCGTCTATCCAAACAATCCGGTCCGGCTTGCAGAGTTCGGCGCATTCTTTGACCCATTTGGCTAAAATCTTATGCTTTGTCATAGTTTTGGTATTATATCATATGAAACCGCGTCGGATTGCAATTTTCTGGCAATTTGTAGTATAATTAAGCGGTTATGAAAATAAATTCCAATAATCGTTCTGGAAACAAGGTTACGATCGAAGCCGAAACAGAGTACTCTAATTTTACCGCCGCGGTTGAAAAAGCCTATATTGAGGTAGGGCGCGAAGTTAAAATTCAAGGCTTTCGTCCCGGAAAAGCTCCCCGTAACCTGGTTGAACAGGCGGTCAGCCGCCAAACTGTTGAACAACAAGCGGCACAAGACCTGATCGGCGACCTTTATCCCAAGATCATAAACGAAGCCAAGCTCGAACCGGTCGACTATCCAAACGTGGAGATCAAACAGCTGGAGAGCGGCAAACCCTTTGTTTTTAAAATAACTGTTGATGTTTATCCCGAAGTTAAGCTCGGCAAGTACCAGGGACTGAAAGTTGAAAAAAAGTCGGCCGCCGTGACGGAAGAGGAGATCCTGGCTTTGCTGGGGCGTCTTCAAGAGCGGTTCTCAATTACTAACGCCGAAGGAAAAAAAGAGCTTTTGTCGCTGGACGATGAATTTGCCAAGAAAGTCAGTAGTTTTGGGACTTTAGCCGAACTTAAGGAAGAAGTTAAAACTACTATGTTAAAGGATAAAGAGGCTGAAGCGGAAGCCGATCTGCGCAATAAATTGGTCGCTGAAGCGATCGCCAAGGTTGAAGTCGAACTTCCCGCAGGGATGATCGAGCGGGAAATCGATATTATGCTGGATGAACTGGCCGGGTCCCTCGCCCAGAGCGGATTGACGGTCGAAGACTATTTGCGCGGTACCAAAAAAGAGATGGAAAACCTCCGGCAGGAGATGCGAAAAGCGGCCGAAGGGAGAGTAAAAGGGAAGGTCGTTTTAAAAGCGATCGCCGAAAAAGAGGAAATCAAGGTCACCGATGATGACATAAAAAAAGAGCTTACGCAGATCTCGGCCGAGACCGGCCAGCCGCTCGACCATCTGGAAAAGAACTTTAACGAGAGCGCTCGCCGGGGTTACATGGAAGAGTACTTGATGAGACAAAAGGCCCTTGATTATTTGGTTGCTAAAGCCGAGATCAAATCCGCTTAAAGAAGTAAAGGAGAGGAGTAGTTATGCGAAATCGCGCGCAATTAATTCCCATGGTCGTGGAACAGTCGCCAAAAGGGGAGCGGGCATATGATATTTATTCCCGTCTGCTGAAGGACCGGATCGTTTTTATCGGCGGACCGATCGATGACGACATCGCCAACATCATAATCGCCCAGCTTTTGTTCCTCGCGGCCGAAGACGCCAATAAAGACGTCAACATTTATATTAATTCCCCGGGTGGCGTCGTAACCGCGGGCCTCGCCATCTACGACACGATCAATTTTCTCAAATGCCCGGTCTCGACCATCTGCATCGGCCAGGCGGCCTCCATGGGGGCTCTGCTGTTAAGTTCCGGATCAAAAGGGAAGCGCTTCGCTCTCCCCAACGCCCGGATCATGATCCACCAGCCGCTTGGCGGCGCCCAGGGGCAGGCGACCGATATTGAGATCCAGACCCAGGAGCTCTTAAGGATCAAAAGATTGCTTAACGAGATCCTGGCCAAAAATACCGGACAGCCGCTTTCCAAGATCGAAAAAGAGACCGACCGCGACTATTACATGGGAGCGGATGAGTCGGTCAAATACGGCCTAATCGATGAGGTCATAGTTTCGGCAAAACTAAAAAAGTAATGCCCGATCACAAACAGGACAAGTCCAAACTTTCCGACTGGGGGGAAGAGCTTCCTCTTATTCCCCTGCGGAACATGGTCGTCTTCCCGCAGATGATCGTCCCCCTTTTTATCGGCCGGAGCAAATCTGTTAAAGCGCTGGAAGAGACCCTGGCCAAAGAAAAGATCGTGGTCTTTACTTCCCAGAAGAACGAAGAAGTTGAAGAACCGGGGCCCAAGGACCTTTGTTCAATCGGGACACTTTCCGAAATCGTGCAGATGCTCTCGCTTCCCGACGGCACTACCAAGGTTTTGGTCGAAGGGATCTGCCGGGTCAAGATCGAGAAATATATTTCCGAGGCCCCTTATTTTAGAGCGGCGATCTCCCGTCTGCCCGAGTCCGAAGAGGTCAGCGCCGAGGCCGAGGTCCTGGTTCGCGGCGTCATCAAACAATTCGAGGAATACGTTAAGCTCAACCGCCGGATCCCGCCGGAGACCCTGATGTCGATCGTCAATGTCGACAATCCCGGACGGCTGGCCGACCTTATTTCTTCCTACCTTTCCCTCAAAGTCGACGAGAAACAGGCGATCCTGGAAGCGTTGACCGCTGAAAAACGATTGAAAAAACTGGCCGAGATCCTGACCAAGGAAATTGAGGTGCTGGGGGTCGAGAAGAAACTTCAGGGGAAGGTCAGAAAGCAGATCGAAAAGGTCCAGAAAGAGTACTACCTGAAGGAAAAATTACGGGCGATCCAGGAAGAATTGGGAGAAGAAGAGGGAGAGTCGGAACCGGAGATCGCCGAGTACAAAAAAAAGATCGCCGACGCAAAACTCCCCCCGGTCGTCAAGGAAAAAGCGCAAAAGGAGCTGGAGCGACTTGGCCAAATGCCGCCGATGGCCGCCGAATCGTCGGTCATCAGGACATATTTGGACTGGATCGTCGAACTCCCCTGGAAGAAGAAGACCAAGACAAAACTCGATATCGGCGAGGTTGAGCGGATCCTCAATGAAGAGCATTTTGGATTGGAAAAGGTCAAAGAGCGGATCCTGGAATATTTTGCCGTTCTGCAATTGACCGGTAAAATGGGTGGGACGATCCTTTGTCTCGTCGGTCCGCCGGGAGTAGGGAAGACCTCGGTCGCCAGATCGATCGCTTCGGCCATGGGGCGCAAATTTACCCGGGTGGCCCTGGGAGGGGTCCGGGACGAGGCCGAGGTCCGCGGCCACCGCCGGACCTATGTCGGTTCCATGCCGGGACGGATAATCCAGTCGATCCATAAAGCCGGCGTCAGCAACCCGGTTTTCTTGCTTGACGAGATCGATAAACTGGGGACCGATTATCGCGGCGACCCGGCCGCCGCTTTGCTGGAAGTTCTTGACCCGGAGATGAACAAAGAGTTCTCCGACCATTATCTGGAGCTGGAATTCGACCTGTCCGATGTGTTTTTTATCACCACTGCCAACACTCGCGAGCCGGTTCCGCGTCCCCTGCAGGACAGGATGGAGATCATCGAAATGTCCGGTTATACCGAAGAAGAAAAGCTGGGGATCGCCAAGGGGTACCTGATCCCGCGCGAAATGGAAAAACACGGGCTGAAGAAAGAGCAGGTTGAGCTCAAAGAAGAGGCTTTGCTGACCATTGTCCGAGAATACACCAGAGAAGCGGGGGTTAGGAACCTGGAGCGGGAGATCGGGACGGTCCTGCGCAAGATCGCGACCAAGATCGTCAAAGAAAAAAACACCGAAAAATTCGTCGTGACCAAGGCGGCGCTTCAAGATTATTTGGGCGCGATCCGCTATCACTATGGTTTGGCCGAAGAGGCCGACCAGGTTGGGACCGCGACCGGACTGGTTTGGACGGAAGTTGGCGGAGATATTACGCCGGTCGAGGTGACCACCATGACCGGACGGGGAGCGCTGACCTTAACCGGCCAGCTGGGGGATGTAATGCAGGAGTCGGCCAAAGCGGCCATTAGCTACGTCCGCTCAAAGGCAAAAATCCTTGGGCTGGACGAGAACTTTTATCGAAAAATTGATATTCATATCCATGTTCCCGAAGGGGCTGTCCCCAAGGACGGACCTTCCGCCGGCATTACTATCGCTACCGCCCTTGTTTCAGCCTTGACCGGGATCCCCGTCCGCAAAGACGTGGCGATGACCGGCGAAGTGACCCTCCGGGGAAAGGTTTTGCCGATCGGCGGCCTCAAAGAAAAACTGCTTGGCGCTCGACGCGCTGGAATAAAGAGTGTTATAATCCCCAAGGAAAATAAAACCGACCTGGATGAGATCAAAAAAGAGATCCCGTCCGACATGATGGTCGTCTTGGTCAAAGAGATGGAAGAAGTGATTGATATTGCTTTGACCTCTAAGATCAAACCCAGGACGAAAGAGGCGGAAGTTAAGCCCTATCGATATTTACCCGGCGACCAGCCGCCGCAGTTGTACGCTTAAGGAGGAAAACAATGTTAAATAGAACAAAGAACATCCCTTTTCTTCAGTTGTTATTTGTCGTCTTGTCTTTGGCCATTTTCTTGAACGGTTGCGGCGAGCGTAATGAGGCCAGTTCTTATTATTACAGTCCCAGCTTCACGGTCGATGGGGGAGTCGTCTTTATTTACGGCCTGCAGAGCGTTAATAAAAACTTTTTAGGCTCGCAGCTTAGTTCAAGCTATACCGAAACGGTCAAGACCATGGATACCTCCGGAGCGACCGAGACATTTATTTTCGACACCACCGGAGATGTTCCGTATTCCATGTCCTGCTCGCCGGTCGCTGCGATCAAATACGTTGCTTACATGGGTGACCTGCGCAACAGTACGTTCGGCAAGATCGGGATCCGCAACATCAAGCCGAGCAACCAGACCGGGCTGACTCGCGCGGAAATGGTGTTTGACGACGCCAGCCGGATCCGCTCGTTCGATTGGTCGGCGGACGGGAACAAACTTGTTTTTTGCAATGATACCGGGTTGGTTACCCGCAACTGGAACGACTACACTGGAGCGACCGATACCGCGGTCGTCGCCCAGACCGGGGTCGAATTCGTGACCTGGAAGTACGGCAACCGGATCGCTTTTGTCTACACCGATGGGACCGGACGGCACCTCTCCGTTATCAACTCCGATGGGACCGGACGGGTCGATCTTCCGGCCGCGGCGATGCTGGACAAACCGCAGGTCTCGCCGATCGCGACCAACGAGGTTTACGGGATCGCCGGTGGGAGCTACTGCGTGATCAACCTTAATGATGCCAGCCCGGCAACCGCGGAGATCATGACAAAGTTCAGAGGGGAACTTCCCAGGATCGCGCCGAACGGGAGCATGGTAGTTTACGGCAAAACCGGTCAGCAAAGCGGGGTCTATTCGCTTAATCTGTCGACTAAAGTTGAATCTACTATTAAATAGGCTATCTATTAGATCTATACGAATAGGGTGTTTCTGACCTTTTGGTAATATTTTTGGGATGTTACCGCAATAACCTTCTAAAATAACCTTCTAAAAACGCTGCTTTTATGCTAAAAAAATAGGATTTTAGGCGCAAGTATTGGTGGATCTATTACGATATGTATTTAGAGGATAATAGTGCCATATGAGTACAAAACCTTTACATAGAATTGATTCCACAAGCGCGCAAGCGCCAAGGTCCTTAAACCGTTTGGCACAGCCGGGTCAGAGTATTGCCAATAACCCTGGCGCGTCTACCTCTCCAAGCTTAACCGTGACCCATGCTTCCGATTCTCCCCAGATCGACTGGTATGAACATGGAGGGCGGATTGGCAGAGGTGGGATGGCCTGGATGCATGACGCGACCGGTTCAGATGGCGGGGGCTACGCGATTAGGCGATACAGCGGCAACCAGTTACCAGAGATCATGAAACATGAATTGGGAGTCGCCCGTTATTTAAGAGGACAAAACATCAGGAACTTTGCCGGTATTCAAGATGTTGTTGCCGGGAACGTGATCATGCAAAAGGCTCCAGGGGTGCCGCTATCACAGCTCATTGCCGATAATCCGGGTGGACTGCCGGTCAGAGTGGCGACGACGATCGCGAAAGCGGTCGCTGAAACGCTTGAGGACCTGGCCAGGCTCGGGGTGGTTCACCGCGACATTAAGCCAGGCAATATCATGGTTGAAGTTAACGCCGCCGGTGAAGTGTCTTCCGTAAAAGTGATCGATCCATTTATTGCCACCCCAACCGTTGCCGAAGGGATGCCAGATGGTGGTATTCGGGGCATGAGCCTGCGCTATGCTTCATTAGAACAAATAACCAGTGGAAACGCTACGGAAAAATCCGATGTTGGTGCTCTGGGTAAAGTTTTATACGAGATGTTGACTGGAAGACCGCTAATAAAATCCAGCTCTTTTTCCGGAGTCATCAATGTCATGCAGTCAGACCTGACCCCGCAACTTAACAATATTCCGGCTGAAGTTCGTCCTTTGGTCCGGGAGATGGTGAGCGTTGATCCTACCGTCGTTCCCTCCGCCAGCGATGTTAGCGCAAGGCTTGAACCTGTTGCTGGAGAAATAACTACGGCAGGCCGTGTGACGATTAACCCAGGCAAGCCAGGAACTGCTATGGAAACCGCCGGGAGAACCGTTGACGTAATGGCCGATACAATGGAAATCAGTTCAACGCTTGCTGAAACGCGGACCGCGGCGGAGATTCCAGCCAAACCGCCGGTCGTTGAAGAAGGGACCCTGGCCGATGTTCCAGCGGCCAAAGCGCCAAGATCACCCGGCCGATCAACCCCTCCAGGGGGGAGAATGCCGATCAATTATCGCGGCATTGGATTGGGTTTGGGGAGTACCGTTTTGGGATTGGGAGTTGGGTACGGCGTTCATTACGGGTTAGGCGAGGTTGGGGTGGAAAGTGAAGGGGTCAAAGCGGCCGTTTCGATCGGCTCCGGTCATTTAGCTGGCGTTGGTTTTCATCGGCTTGTCACCGGCCAAACCCCAGGGATCAGAACGCAAGCCAGAGGCCTGGCCTTAGGCTTAGGTGGAGCATTTTTTGCTGGTGATTGCTATAATTCCTATTTGGGTTCCAGCGGGGTCGGTCCAACCTCATCTGCCAGGTCAGTGCCGGCCCAAGCAGCCGTTGGGGTGGGAGGTGGAATAGGGTTTTCGGTTGCCGGAACAGCGGCCCTTCCTTTCGCAGTGGTTGCGATCGCTAATCAAGTTCCTAAATACGTTTATTCTCCCGATGATTACTCGGCTAAACAGAGCGAAATCGATGTCGCCAGAGAACAAATGAGAAAGACCTATGAAGACGGATCGGGACTGGAAAGCGCGATCGCGCTGACTGCCCTGACCCTGACCTTTGTTCCGATCTTTGATGGACTGCTCACCCTTGGTTCTGACGCGACCGCGAGCTCCGCCAAACCGGTGACCGCCGTCCCTCCTTCAAGTCCCGACCGGCTTACCACTGCGGAGAGGGCCTCCTTGACCGCCGCGCCGCCGCAATCTACAGTTCCCATTAATCCCCTTCCTTTACGGCCAACGTTCATCTCGAGTTTTACGCCATCGATGTCATTAATGTCGAGCCGTTTCTAATATTTGGCCTGAAATCGCGGCTGTTTTTTTTCGACAATTACCTGTGAGTTTCATTCTTTAATACTGGAGCTTTAATGGTATTTGTCGGAAAGGTCACCCCAAGATATCTAAATAGAGGAGCTTTGCCCAATAGGCTTGGCTCTTTTGAGCTCGCTTCCCGGGCCAAGAAAGAACTGCCGCTTCGAGCGGTTTATTATACCGGACCGGAAATTGATCGATATGTTTCGTGGCAGAGTATCAGGAGCAATGAAGCTACGGCCTCGTCGGATTCAGTGATCGAACTATCCCCGCAAATAATCGACAGCGTGATCCACCCCCAAAACGATCTTGAAGGAGGGGTCTTGCTCCATCGAGGCCAGTTGCAGGAGAAAGCATGGGGGATCTTGAGCCTGACGGGAGAAAGATTTAGGTCCGATCTTGAGCAATATTGCCAGTGGATAGTCCTGCTTCCCGGACTTGAACGCGATAGAGAGGAAGCATTTGGCTTTGATCTGGCCATGAGCGGGGCGGCCAATAAAGAGGTGAATTCCTTATTGAGCGGGTTTACCGATGATGTCGTGGACCTGCACGATGGATTGGTCTTTATTAATCCCTATTATGGAGGGAGAGGCTTCTTTTTCGGCGGGTTTGAGATGGTCAGGGAAATGAGTTCTCTTGTTGGCGGGAGGGTGGTAAGAAGCGCCGCCGCCGGATTAAATATGCCCCTGCGCCCCGAAGTTGCCGACTATTTCGCGGCCGTTTACGCGCGACTGGTCGCCGAAGATTTTCTAGATATTTCCCTGGTCTATGGACTGCTTGATCATGAAGAAAAATGCCGTCATTTGTCCGGGTTGGATGATCGGATCCTCGCGTCGCGCGGCGGGATCTCCTTCCGGGAATCGACCATGGTCAATGATATTTTAAAAGGCTGACCTCTTTTTCTCTTCCATTTTGCATGAAGCTTATAGTATAATCCCTATATGAAGGATTTTATCTCCATTCATGACTTGAGCGCTGGGGAAGTCGAAGAGATCCTCAACCTGGCGGCCGACCTCAAAACCAAGCAAAAACGCGGCGAAAAACACGAATATCTTTGGGCCAAGTCCATGGCGATGATCTTCGAAAAACCAAGCACCAGGACCCGGGTCTCTTTTGAGATCGGGATGTGGCAGTTGGGAGGACTGGCGATCAATCTTGACCAGGAAGCGATCGGCCTGGGGAGCCGGGAATCGATCGGCGACGTCGCCCGGACCCTCTCCCGCTTTGCCGACGCCATTTTAATCCGGACATTTTCCCACCAAAAAGTGATCGAGCTCGCCCAAAACGCCAGCGTGCCGGTGATCAACGCTCTGTCCGATCTGCTCCATCCCTGTCAGGCCCTATCCGATGTTTTTACGATCAGGGAAAAGAAAGGGAAAAACCTCCGCTCGCTTAAAATGGCGTATATTGGCGACGGGAACAATGTTTGCCACTCGCTGATGTTCGCGGCGGCCAAGGTTGGGATCAACCTGACCGTGGCGACCCCAAAAGGATACGAGCCTAAGGGCGAAATAGTCCTGCGAGCGCTCGAAGACGCGCGGCATGCGGGAATAGAGATCGCTATTCTTAATGACCCGGTTGTTGCCGCGCGAGGGGCCGACGTCATTTATACCGACGTTTGGGCTTCCATGGGGCAAGAGAAAGAAAAAACCAGGCGGGCGAAAACCTTTTTGCCTTATCAAGTCAATGCCGAGTTGGCCCAATTAGCCAACCCTAATTATATATTTATGCACTGTCTCCCGGCGCATCGTGGCGACGAGGTGACCGACACAATCATTGATTCGCCGAATTCCGTTGTTTTTGATCAGGCGGAGAACCGCCTGCACGTTCAAAAAGCGATCCTGGTCAAATTACTAAAGGGGTAGTCATGTCAAAAATTAAAAAGGTGGTCTTAGCTTACTCCGGCGGCCTCGATACGTCGATCATGATCAAGTGGCTTAAGGACAATTACGGATGTGAGGTTATCGCTTATGCCGCTGACGTTGGTCAGGCCGAAGAGCTTGATGGTTTAAAGGAAAAAGCGATAAAGACTGGGGCTTCCAAGATCTACATCGAGGATTTGCGCGAAGTCTTTGTCCGGGACTTTATTTTCCCGATGCTGAAGGCCGGAGCGATCTATGAGGGCCAATATCTGCTGGGAACATCGATCGCCAGGCCGATCATTGCCAAGCGGCAGATCGAGATCGCCCTCAAGGAAAAGGCTGACGCTGTGGCTCATGGTGCGACCGGCAAAGGGAACGATCAGGTCCGTTTTGAATTGACCTTTAAGGCGCTGGCGCCAAAGATGAAAGTTATCGCCCCCTGGAGAGAATGGGAGCTCAAAGGCCGGGAAGAGGAGATCGCTTACGCCAGGGAGCACAATATACCGATACCGGTAACCAAGAAAAAACCGTATTCATCTGACCGCAACCTCTGGCACATTAGCTACGAGGGAGGTGTTTTGGAGGATCCCTGGTTTGAGCCGAAGGAAGAGATGTTCCTCCTTTCCGTTTCACCGCAAAAAGCTCCCAACAGTCCGGAATACGTGGAAATTGATTTTTATAAGGGAGAACCGACCACGGTCAATGGCCGCAAACTGGCCCCTGTTCCCTTGATCGAAGAACTGAATAAAATTGGCGGGCGCAACGGCGTCGGCCGGGTGGATATTGTCGAGAACAGGCTGGTGGGGATCAAGTCTCGCGGCGTTTATGAAACTCCGGGAGGGACCATTCTTTATGCCGCCCACCAGGCGCTGGAATCGCTGACCCTTGACCGCGACGTATCGCATTATAAACAGCAGGTGGCTCAGCGCTACGCTGAACTGGTCTACAATGGCCAATGGTTCACGCCGCTGAAGGAAGCGTTGGATGCCTTTGTGAACGCGACCCAGCGGAACGTTTCCGGCCGGGTCCGTTTGAAGCTCTTTAAAGGAAACTGCACAGTTGTTGGCCGCTCGTCGGACCGTTCGCTTTACCGGCCCGATCTGGCGACCTTTGAAAAAGAAGATATCTATAACCAAAAAGACGCGGAGGGGTTTATTAACCTGTTCGGGCTGCCGATCAAGGTGGCCGCTTTGCTCAAGAAATGACCTCTTTCCCGTTCATATACGGGTATTCGATCCTGGCGTGCGGCGGGGTCAGCCTGTTGATCGGGATCTTTCTTTTTTCCCGCTATCATTCAGGGCTGGGCCGCAATTATTTTTTTCTGACCACTTCAATCTTTTGCGTGGCAATCACCGAAGCGTTCCTTCGGTTGGCGCCTAATCCTGAGGCGGCCCAAATACTCGGCTCGCTGACGGTAAGCTGTTGGTATCTGGCTTTTTTAGTTTATATTTATTTTGCCGTCTCTTTTACTGAATGCCGATTTAAGTTTTGGCCGGTAATTATCCCGCTGACCGCCGCTTTTCTTTGGCTGTATACGTCGACTAATGTCGTCATCGCCGGTTATCAGAAGTATCCATACGGTTATGGGCTTGTGCCGGGGGAGGGATATATTCTTAATTCGATAATGACCGATGGTTTGCTTATCATCGGGCTTTATTATTTATTTAAGGCGCGCAAAGAGGCCAGGGAATATTATCGTCGAATGCAGGCGGGGGTGTTTATCCTGGCAACGATCGTTCCGGCGGTGGTAGGGGAAATAATCGACCATTGGCTGATTTTTGCCGGGCAATATTATGTTCCACTTGGGGTCGTCTCCGTTACGGCGATAGTTATTATCGCCGCGTATGGGATATTGCGCTACGCCCCGATATTTGGCTTAAGCAATGGGGCGATCGCGGAAGCGGCCGCCCTGGTGCTTGGCGATCCGCTTTTTATTGTTGATAGTGAGAAAGTTATCAATTACGCCAATCCGGGGGCGACCAAATTAACCGGTTGGCCGGTCGGCGAACTGATCGGGAAAAGGATCGAGCTCTACTTGTCGGCAGAAAAAGGAAAGATCTATAATCTAAAACGAAATAATAGGAACAACGCTCTGGTTAACCTGGAAATATTCCCGGTTGCCGGGGATAAAGGGTATATTTATTTGGCCAGGGACCTCTCGTCGATGGTGGCATTGCGCAAGGCGGTGCGTAAAATGACAGCGGCGAACAACCTTGCTTTGCGTCGGGAAAGAAAGACGATCGAAATAATCTTCGAGTTTGCCGATGCTCTAAAACTGCCGGATATTGAAGCGATCTGGTGGCGGGTTGAGGAGAACGAGGATCAGTTGACCAGGGAAAACGTTCGCCCCGTCTACCTGCTGACCAGGGAGTTCGCTAATTTGGTGAAAGAAGTTGGTCTCGCTCGAGATGCGATTGCCGCGAAGGTTTCCGAGCTGGAAAAGGCCAACATGCTTATGGTTGGACGGGAAGAAGCGCTCCGCGGACTGGAAAAACGCTATGAAGCGCTAAGGAAAAAATGACGATCTTTTATCTTGATCTATTAGGAAAAGCGATCTCAAGCGCCGCCTTGCTTGGTTTGGCGGTTTATATTTTTCAGGCGAACCGCTATTCATTGAGCAATCGGAATATTGCGGCTTCTTTTTTCTTTCTGGCGCTGTGGATCATTTCTTTGGCGATAAGGATGTTTGATCCGAACCCGGCCAACCAACTGTTTTACAGCCGACTTTCTCACATGTTCGGTGCCCTGGCTATTGCTGTTTTCTCTTACGCGATGTTTGTTTTTCCAGAAGAGCGGGATCTTTCGCCGATCGTTAAATGGCCTATTATCTTATTCGGAGCGGTTGTTGCCTCTTTCGCGATCGCGACCGGTCTTATTGTAAAGGATTATGTTTCGGTTTCTCATCCTTTTTCGTACTTGGGCGTAGTTATCGGCGGGCCGCTTTATCGTTATTATTTGTTGTATTGGGGCATTTTTCCAGTTGTCGCTATTTTCCACTTGGTTTATAGATATTTTCGTTCCCAAGACGTGACAAGGGGAAGGATTGGTTATTTTCTTTTGGCGATCTTGCTCGGCGTTAGCGGAGTTATTTTATTTAATCTGTTTTTGCCGAATTTTAGCCAGGTCGACACCTCTTCGGTTGGCCCGATCCTGATCTTACTGCCGGTTTTGATCATTGCTTATTCGATAATTCGATTTGGATTGTTCAGGATCACTCCGGCGGTAGCGGCGATCGAACTGCTTGATTCATTGGGGGCGACCTTAAGTATTTTTGATTTATCCGGCAAGCCAATTTATGCTGTTGAAGATAATGACCTGTTCACGAAGAATGAGATCAGGGGGATAGTCAAGCGAGTGGTTGAAAGTGGAGAGATCAGAGGAGAGCGGATGAGAACAAGCGAAAAATGGATCGATTTTTCCGCTTTTTTTCTTTCCTGGGGAGGTGGGGTGATCGTTCTTGTCCATGATCTTTCCAGCCTGGAAAAGGAATTGATCAGTGAGCAACATCTGCAGGGGGAGCTCAAGCTTCATTTTGAGCGGGAAACGGCCCTGCGCCAGGCGCTCTTGGGCCTGGCGACGGTTTTTCGGTCAGCGGAGATCGAGAAGGTCTGTCTGCCGGTAAAAAGTATGTTTGCCGGGGATAATGGGGCAAGGGAAGCGCTGGCCAAAATGATCGCCAGAGCGGAAAAGAGGGCTGATCTGCTTCAGCAATTGGAGCGGGACCGGGCGGCTCTGGAGATCAAGCTCAAGGAAATTAGGGAGATCGAGAACCAAGGTGTGCAAAGGGAGATGAAAATGATAGAATTGAAGCAGAAAATCAGTGAACTGGAGGAGAAAAACAAATGAAAAAGAAACCATGGTCCGGGCGCTTTCGCGCGCCGATGGCGGAAACCGCGGAGCTGTTTTCCAGCTCGATTAATTACGACGTCAGATTGTACAAGCACGATATCGTCCAAAACATAGCTTATGCCGGGGCACTGCTTAAAGCGAAAGTCCTGACCGCCCAGGAGTGCGCTAAAATAATTAAAGCGCTGGAAGAGATCTTAAAAGGGATCGAAAAGGGGACCCTAAAGCTCAAGCCGGAACTTGAAGATATCCACATGAACATTGAGGCGGCTTTGATCGACAAGGTCGGCGATATCGGCAAGAAGCTCCACTCGGGCCGGAGCCGCAACGACCAGGTCGCGACCGATGCCCGGCTTTTAGTGAAATATGAGACGACCGAAATCATTTTCTTGATCAAAAAACTCCAAACTGTCATTCTCAATCTGGCGGATGAGCACCTTAAAGTGATCATGCCGGGATATACCCACCTGCAGAGAGCCCAGCCGGTGCTTTTTTCGCATCACCTGATGGCCTATTTTGAAATGCTGCAGAGGGATAAAGAGCGCCTGCTCTCCTGCCAAAACGAGGCCGATGTTATGCCCCTTGGTTCGGGGGCGCTGGCCGGCAACAGCTTTGGGCTCAATCTTGACCTGCTGGCCAAGGAATTAGGCTTCTCTAAGATCAGCAAAAACAGCATTGACGCCGTCTCCGACCGTGATTTCGCGATTGATTTTGTCTTTGCCTGTTCTATGCTGATGATGCATCTCTCCAGGTTTTCGGAAGAGTTGGTCATCTGGTCGTCGTTCGAGTTTAATTTCATTGAATTGTCCGACAAATACACGACCGGTTCATCGATCATGCCGCAGAAAAAGAACCCCGACCTGGCCGAGCTTTCCCGGGGTAAAACCGGCAGAGTTTATGGGAGTCTGATCGGTCTTTTGACCATGATGAAGGGCTTGCCGCTGGCGTACAACCGGGACCTTCAGGAAGATAAAGAAGCATTGTTCAATGCCATGGACACGGTTAAAGGGGTCCTGTCGGTTTATCCGGAAATGCTGGAGAGCATGAAGGTCAACGCCGAGATCATGGCGGCCGCGGTCAAGAAGGGCTTTTTAACGGCGACCGATCTGGCCTACTATTTGGTCAGACGAGGGGTCCCCTTTAGAGAGGCCCATGAGATCGTTGGCAAGATCGTCGCCTACTGCGAAGAATCGAACATGCAGTTGGAATATATGTCGCTCAAACAATTGAAGGGATTTTCGGAGCATTTTGAATACGATTCGACCCGGGTCCTATCCGCTGAAAGCAGTATCGCCAGCCGCGATCTGCAGGGCGGAACGTCCCCCAAGCGGGTCAGGGAGGCGATCAAGAATGGTCGAAAAAACCTTCTTCATGATAAAGCCTGACGGGGTTGCCCGTGGTCTGGCGACAGAGATCATAAAAAGAGTGGATTTGGCGGGACTAAGGACCGCTAAAAGCGAGGAAGTTTCTATTTCCCGAAAGCAGGCGGAACTACTTTATGCTCCTCATTTAGGGAAAAGCTTTTATCCCGGATTGATCAACTTTATTACCTCCGGTCCGGTCGTTGTAAATATAGTTGAAGGAGAAAACGCGATCTCTCGGGTCAGACTGCTTATGGGAGACACCGATCCTCTGGCGGCCGAGCGGGGGACGATCCGCGGGGACCTTAAAGAGGCAGAAGTTATCAATCACGAAGGGATCATAAAAAACCTGGTTCATGGTTCGGACAGTCCAAGCTCCGCCAGCCGCGAGCTGGCGATATTTTTTCCAGGGTCATGAAATACCTGTTCCTCTTCCTGGCTATGACGCTGGCGCTTGGCTCCGCGACCGCCTTGAATGAAAAAAACTATCCATATCTTGGGGTTGTTTCCGATTTCGCGCATGTTCTTACCCCATCGGCGCAGGACAAGATCGAGCGCCAGGCGGAGTCGCTTAAGCGGATCACCTCGGTCAATTTATGCGTCGCCACCTTCTATTCCATAAACACGCTGGAAGTGACGAGCTATGGCGAAGAATTGTATCATCGCTGGGACATCGGACAAGCCGATAAAAAGCTTGACCATGGCGTCCTGGTCGTGATCACCTGGGCGGAGCAGAACGTGAAGCTGTTTGTCGGCGGCGGCGTCGCTCCGGTTTTGAACGAAAAAGCGCGCGAGAGCCTTGAGTTTTCCATTATCGGCGAACTTAGCCGGGGAAATTTTTCCGATGCCGCGGTTTTTGGCGCGACCGCCATCACCCAGTTGATAATGAACGGCCCCCTGCCGGAAAACAGGCGGCTGGAAATATTTGAATGGCTCTTCCCGTTGAGCGTTCTTTTTCTCTTTACCGTTCTAGCCCCGCTCGCTTTTTCCGGCGACTACATCATGGCTTACAGTATTGCCTTGGGGGGGATATTCGGTTATGTCTTTTTTGGTTTTCTTGGAATGATCGTTTTAGCGGGGATATCGTTCTTGATAAATATGCTTCGTGTAAGGGGGTAACTTGTTTTGAAGCGAGTAATTTGTTTAATAGTTATTTTATGCGGTTGCTTGTTGATGCCAACCACCGGGGAAGTCTCCTTCCCGGCCGCCAAAGGATTTGTTAATGATTTCGCGGGGGTGATCGAGCCGGACGCGGCCAAAAAACTCGACAACTTATGCGCGATCCTTGATCAAAAAACAGGGGTAGAGCTGGCGATTGTGACCGTTAAAACCGTTGCCCCTCTTGACTCCAAGACCTACGCGGTCAAGCTTTTTGAAAAGTGGGGGATTGGGAAAAAGGGAAAGGACAACGGGCTTTTGCTTTTAGTCGGGGTGGATGATCGCCGTGTCGAGATCGAGGTTGGCTATGGGTTGGAGGGTACGGTCAACGATGCTCTAGCCGGGCAGATCCTGGATGTGTACGTTGTGCCTCGCTTTAAAGCGGGGGATTATAGCGGCGGAATTTACAATGGAGCGGCCGCGCTGGCCCAGCGAGTTGCCGAAGCTAAAAATATCGAACTTGGAGAGGAATACCAGGGGAAAAATATGGGGCTGGAAGACGACGAAGAATCATGGGAAGAGGTTTGGTGGATATTGGGAATCATCGGCTTGATGTTTGTCGCGCTGGCTTTCTCAAGCGTGATTCCCGGTCTTTGGGGGTTGGCTTTTGGTGCGTTTTTCGGTTTTTCTTTGGCCGGGATCATTGGCGGAGTGGTTGGAGCAATAATTGGTTTTGTGTTATCATTCTTTATCAAATCGATCCCGGGTGGAGGGTCCGGCGGTGGATCGTTCGGTGGGGGATCATTTGGTGGTTTTGGTGGCGGAGGATTCGGGGGATTTGGCGGTGGCAGAAGCGGGGGTGGGGGAGCGGGACGAAGCTGGTAAACAAGCTGTAAGCTTACAGCTTTAAGCTTTTTAAAGGAGGATTACAAATGAATAAGTGGTTGATCGGCATATTAGTAGTTATTGTTTTCTTAGGGGCTTGGTCGGTCGGCGTTTATAATGGCCTGGTCGGCAAGGACCAAGAAGTTAAACAGAGCTGGGCGCAGGTTGAAAACCAGCTGCAGCGCCGCTATGACCTGATCCCCAACCTCGTGGAAACGGTCAAAGGGTACGCGACCCACGAAAAAGAATTGTTCGAGAACGTCGCCGCCGCTCGTTCGGCTTGGGCCGGAGCCAAGAGCAGCAGCGAAAGGATTAACGCGGCGAACCAGGTCGAAGGGGTACTTGGCAGACTTTTGGCCGTGGTCGAGAGTTATCCGCAGTTAAAAGCGTCGGAAAACTTCCGGGCCCTGCAGGACGAACTGGCCGGCACCGAGAACCGGATTGCCGTCGCCAGAATGAGATACAACGACATGGTCCAGGGCTACAATGTGTCGGCAAAATCGATCCCGACCGTTTTTGTCGTCAGATTGTTCGGCTTTGATCCTGAAAAGATCTTTTTTGCCGTCCCCGACGCGGCCAAAGAAGCGCCAAAGGTTAAGTTTTGATCCCGATGAGAATAAAAATTGAATGCGGCTCGATAGTCGACTTCAAATGCGATCTGCTGGTAATTAACGAGTTTGTCGGAGTTAAACAACCAGGCGGGGCGACTGGTGCGGTTGATCGGGCGCTTGGCGGACTGATCGGCCGATTAACTCGGGACGGAGAGATCAGCGGTAAACTTGGAGAAGTGACCATGCTGCATTCCCAGCCGGGGGTCAAAGCGTCGAAGATCGCGATCGTCGGCCTGGGGAAGATTGAAGATTTTGACCTGGACGCGGTCAGAACCGCGTCAGCCGCGGCGATAAAAAAGGGGCGCGAGATCAAAGCAAAGACGGTCGCGACCATCGTTCACGGCGCGGGGATCGGCGGACTGGACGCGGAAGAGGCGGCGAAAGCTGTGGTTGAAGGATCGATCCTCGGGGTTTATAAGTTTCCCGGTTACGCCAAAGAAAAAGAGCTTCCCGACCATAAAATTGAGGCTTTGGTGCTGATCGATCATGATCGGAACAAGACAAACGCCTATAAAAAGGGAGTTGAGCTGGGCAGGATAATCGCGGAAGCGGAAAATCACGCCCGTGACCTGGTCAACACCCCGGCCAACAAAATGACCCCATCCAATTTTGCCAAACTGGCGGAGCATATCGCCCGGATCAATAAGTTAAAATGTGTTATTATCGATCCCAAAAAAGCGGGGATGGAAGCTCTTTGGGCGGTCGCCAAGGGGTCCGATGAACAGCCGAAGCTGGTGGCTATCGAATACTTGGGGAATCCCCGTTCCAAAGAAAAACTGGCGCTGGTCGGCAAAGGGATAACTTTTGATTCCGGGGGGATCTCTTTGAAACCATCGAAGAAAATGGGGGAGATGAAGACCGATATGGCGGGAGCGGCGGCGGTTCTTGGGACCATGAGCTTGCTCTCTGACCTCAAGCCAAAATGCAACGTGCTTGGCGTCCTCCCTCTGACCGAGAATATGCCTTCGGGCCACGCGACCAGGCCAGGAGATGTGGTCGGTTCATTGTCCGGTTATACGATCGAGGTCTTAAATACCGACGCCGAAGGGCGGATGATCCTGGCCGACGCCATTACGTATGCCAAGCAGAGGGGGGCGACCCGGATCATTGACGTGGCGACTTTGACCGGGGGGTGTGTTGTTGCCCTGGGGGATGCCGCGACCGGAGTGATCGGCAACGATCAGGAATTTATCGACCAGATCATCAGGGTTGGGAACCGCTGCGGGCAAAAAATGTGGCAGCTCCCGCTCTTTGATGAATATAAAGAAGCGCTCAAGAGCCAGATCGCCGACATTAAGAACACTTCCGAAACGGGGAAGGCTTCTCCATCGTCAGGAGGGGCTTTCCTGGCCAAATTTGTCGGAGAGACCCCCTGGGCCCATCTTGATATCGCCGGGACCGCCCACATCGATAAGGCAAAAGGCTATCTGCCGGAAGGGGCGACCGGCGTGCCGGTCAGGACCTTGATCGAATATATTACCAGGCAAGGGTGATGAAAAAGTTCTGGCTGACGTTCTTTTTGCTTCTCTTAAGCCGACCTCTTTTTGCCGTGCCGCTGATAAATGGGATCCCGGCCCAGCTCGCCGCGGAGAACGACCCTAAATTCAAATATCTTTATCGGATCAGGGTCAATAATGTCGCGGGGGGATCGATCGAGGTCAGCGCGGACGCGCAAAAGAGATGGCGGTTGGTTGGCCATGTTGTCTACCCTACGACCAGGGTCAATCGGGACGGCTACGCCGCTTCGCGCTGGGTCAAAGACGGCGAGGTTGCCGCGACCGCAGTCAACGCTATTCATCTTAAAACGGGGAGTGACGAGCGGAGCGGCAAAGGGGTGATCTTTAGCTTGTTGCCCAGGGAACAGCTTCGTCCTCCCAAAGCGTATCGCTCCTATTTGAGCCCCGATTCTTCGATCTATACCGATATCCCGGCCGGGACGGAGATCTTTGGCGGCGGCTTTGCCCCCTTTGTCGGAAATAAAATGTTTTTCTCCAGACAGTCCGATTATCTTTATCCCATTACTCCGGACTATCAACCGGCGGTCGGCGATGTTTTCACGATCATGGTCAAACGCCCCCTCGATTATCCGACCGAAATAATGTTTGAGAACAACTTTGGCGGCAAAATAGAGATCAAATACCTTGGCGGTCGGACCAAGACGCTCGGGACCGTCCTCCGTCCGGTGGTTGGGGTCGGTCGTTTTGAAGGGACTGTTTACTCTTCGGTCGGGCGGATCAGGGCGAACCACGCCGGGGTAATTGACGTTTCGACCTCCCCGCTTGGCGAGATCGGCGGGTTCCAGATTGTTCCCGCCGAACACGGGTCTGAACTTAAGTATGTCCGCGAATCAACCCAATGGATGGTGATCGGGCCTCCTTTGGTTGGCGCTGGGTCGATGGAGGGGGTCGCGCCGTTCTTTCGTTATTTTATTCAGCCCTCTTACCAGGCGGATGACTTGTTTGACGATGATAATTGGGAAGATAAGCTTCTTAGCCGATTTATAGTTGAAGTAAAATTGATCGGGGAGGAGAAGTGGCAGGCGATGCCCAACCTGGCGTTAGACAGGAATAAAGCTTTGCCGAAATGGGCTGATAATGCCCTGGGGAATGTTTCCGCTATCAGGGTCTTGTTCCCGATTACCGGTCAATAACGTTGGCAAATTTCACTTTTATCGGGACTCTGATATAATTGATTAATGACGGAAAAATTCTACCTGACAACCCCAATCTATTACGTTAACGATATTCCTCATATCGGGCATGCCTACACGACGATCGCCGCCGATGTTTTGGCCCGCTACAAACGAGGCCGGGGGGTTCAGACCCATTTTTTGACCGGGACCGATGAGCATGGTCAGAAGGTCTGGAAAGTCGCTGAAAGCCAGGGTGTGGGGGCCAAGGAGTTTGTTGACGGGATCGTTCCCCGCTGGAAAAAGGCCTGGGAAGTTTTAAATATTACCAATGATGATTTCATCCGGACGACCGATGAAAAGCACGAGAAAACGGTCCAGGCGTTCTTTCACAAGTTGTTATCGCAAGGGGATATCTATAAAGGTGAATATCAAGGATGGTATTGCGTGACCTGCGAGACATACTGGGCGGAAGGAGAGCTAAAAGAAGATATGGAAGGGCGCAAGCTCTGTCCAGACTGTGGTCGGCAGACCGACCTGCTCAAAGAAGAGAGCTACTTTTTTAAATTATCAAAATACCAGGCGCCGCTTCTTAAATATATTGAAGAGCATCCGGAATTTATTGCACCCGCCCCCCGCCGAAACGAGGTCATTCAATTTATCAAGCAAGGATTACATGATCTCTCTGTTACCAGGACCGCTTTTCCGTGGGGAGTGACCGTGCCGGACGATCCCAAACATGTGGTTTACGTTTGGTTTGACGCTCTGATCAACTATGTTTCCGCGATCGGCTGTTTTCAGGACGACGCTCAATTCAACAAGTGGTGGCCGGCCGACGTTCATATCGTCGGCAAGGAGATCGTCCGCTTCCACGCGGTGACCTGGCCGTGCATGTTAATGGCGCTGGGGCTCCCCTTGCCGAAAAAGATCTTCGGCCATGGCTGGTGGACGGTGGAAGGGGCGAAAATGTCCAAATCAAAAGGGAACGTTGTCGATCCGATCGTCCTGGCGGAGAAATATGGGGTCGATGTTGTTCGTTATTTTATCCTTAGAGAGGTTGCTTTCGGTGCTGACGGTGATTTTTCCTACGCTTCGCTGGTCAATCGTTATAACGCCGACCTGGCCAACGATCTTGGCAATCTCTTGAGCCGCGCTTTGACCATGATCGAGAAATATTTTGATGGTAAAGTGCCGGCTATGGTCGGTAGCCCAGACGAATTAACCCAGGAATTGGCTAAGTTGATCGAAAAAACCCCGGGGTTGGTTGATCAGGCAATGAACGAGCTCTCTTTTTCCGACGCGCTGGGAGCGATCTGGCAGTTGATTAGCCAGTCGAATGTCTTTATTGAGAAACAAGCCCCCTGGGGACTAGCGAAAAAAGGGGAGATTGAAAAATTAGCCCAGGTTATGGCGATACTATTTAAGGTTTTATCGACAACTGCCGAACTTCTGTCACCTTTTATGCCGATCACTTCCGGCAAGATCAAGAGCCAATTGAACCTGGGCGGAGATAAAGTCGCAAAGGGTGAGGTCCTATTTCCTCGATTGCAGAAATAAGTGACGAAAAATAGTCAGGTATAACCGCGGAATTAATTCCGCGGTTATATATATCATTCGTTTTTCCTTGGTTTTTCCCCAGGCAATAAAATTGCTTTAAACAGTTCATGCACAATCGTCAAACTTCCAGGTTTTGCAATCAGCTGGCGAGTTTATTGGTTGCCGGCATCCCTCTGGTCGCCGCGCTTAGGGTCATTGGCCAAACAGATTGTTTTGAAAAAGAACGATCACTTATCGACAAAACGATCCTTAAACTTGAAGAGGGGGAACCGTTGTGCGAAGCGGTAAATGGTCTTCTCCCCGCGCTGGCTTGTGGCGCCATTAAGGGAGGGGACCGAAGCGGAAGAATTGACGCGGCGCTGACTTATTTAGGCGATTATTACAACCAGCGGGCCGACTTATCAGAAAAGCTGGCTGGGGCTTTGGTATACCCGGCATTTATCGCGGTAATATGCTTATTTTTGTTGATATTTTTATTTGTTTTTATCGTTCCTTCAATGGGGGAGCTTTTAAGTGATTTGGGAGGGAAACTGCCGCCATTAACCATTACAGTCATGACAATCAGCCAATTGTTGGTTGATTATTGGCTCGCCTTCTTTGGTTTTATTTTGGTTATTAGCGGAGTCATGGTGTTCAAAAGAGGGATATTGTTTGAACAATTGACCAGGATTCCGTTGATCGGCGACTATTATCGCCATGAACTTGCTCTTTTTAATTGTCTGACTTTGGGGATGCTGCTTGAGGGTGGGGTTCCTCTGGCTGAAGCCATTTTGATAAACGCCGACGCGGCGTTCGATAAAGCGCAAAAGGCCGACCTGGCGCTTTTACTGAAAAAAGTTGAAAATGGGAAAAAACTTAGCGATGCTTTGGCCGGAAGCCTATTTTTCCCGAGAGAGGCGGTCTCGCTCGTGGCGATCGGTGAAAACAGCGGTCAATCGGGGAAAGCATTTTTGGATATCGCGGCGATCAAAGCTAAGGAAAGAGGGGCGAGGCTGGAGCAATTGTCTAAATTACTTGAGCCGGCGATCACTGTGGTCGTGGGAGGGGTAGTGGCGTTTATCGTCCTTGCCCTCTTTCTTCCTTTGCTTCAACTGGTCGCGGCTTTAAGCTGATTGCAGTTTGTCCGGGCTCAATCTATAATACGGGAGGTGAAAATGATGAACAAAAAAGGTTTTACCCTGGTTGAAATATTGATCGTGATCGGGATCATTGGCTTGTTGTCGGTTTTTCTGGTCCCTAGTTTGCTTGGCGCCAGGGATAAGGGGAAAGAAGCGGCGGTCAAAGGGGTGATGCATTCGGTCCAGCTGGCGATCGAAGCTTATCACATGGAAAACGACCTTTATCCGCTGGGAAAAGATATAACTGTCAAATCGCTTTGTGAGAATTACTTGATGGCTGGGGATTACATCGCCGCGGTCCCGAAAAATCCCTTTACCGGCAAGGAATATAAGGACGGCGATCTGGCGGGAAAGATCATTTACAGCTATGACGAAACGACCGGGACTTACACATTAACCGGCTATAAACGGAGCGGACTTGCGAAAATTCTCGAACTTACTAATTTGTAGCCTTTTGTTGTTTTCCATGGCGATTGCTATGGATTTCGATCAAGAGGGGATTCTCCGTTCAAGCTTGAACGGTGAGGTTTCGATCCTCAACCCTGTTCTTTCAACCGATAACATCTCCTCCGCCGTTGAGGGGGCCATTTTTAACGGGTTGATCACTTTTAATGAAAAATTGGAAGTGATCCCGGAGCTGGCCGCTTCATGGCAAGCCTCAAAGGACGGGAAGACCTGGACCTTTAACCTGCGGCGGGACGTTTTTTGGCATGACGGGCGACCTTTCACGTCAGAGGACGTGGTCTTTACCTATAACGCGATTTTAAACCCAAAGGTAAATTCGGTCCGCCGGAGCGATTACATAATTAATGGCCAGCCGATCAAGTTCAAGGCTTTAGATAAATATACCGTTCAGGCGGTCTTGCCGGTCCCTTTTGCCCCTTTTCTGGTCAGGATGGGGATGGGGATCGTGCCAAAACATCTCCTGGGCGGGAAAGACTTGAATACCGCGTCGTTTAACCGCCGACCGGTTGGTACCGGACCTTTTATTTTTAAGGAATGGACCTCCGGTGATCATGTGACCGTGGTCAGAAATCCAAAATATTTTCTTGGCGCGCCAAAACTGGCCGGGATAAAATATAAAATGATCGCGGATGACAATTCCCAGCTGGTCGCTTTGGAAGCGGACGAGATCGATGAAGCGGGGATCCCGCCTAAAGACTATGAGCGGATGAAGAAAAAAGCGGGGATCAAGGTCTATGACTATGACGTGTTGCTTTATATTTATCTCGGGTTTAATTTAGCCAATCCTAAGTTTGCCGATCTTCGGGTCAGGCAAGCGCTGGCTTACGCGACCGATAAAAAACAGTTGGTCGATCTGATCTTTAAAGGGCTGGCTTCTCCGGCTTCCGCCCCAACGGCTCCAATCTCCTGGGCTTACAACAGCAATGTTCCCAAATACGAGTATAACCCGGAAAGAGCGAAAAAACTGCTCAAGGAAGCCGGGGTCAACAGCCTGGAATTTACCATCTTGGTCAATCAGGGGAATAAAGAGAGAGAGAAAGCGGCGGTAATTTTACAACAGCAATACAAGAAGGTTGGCGTTAACGTAAAAGTCAGGGTCATGGAGTGGTCCGCCCTTCTTAAGATCGTCAATGCGCCAAAAGATCCCAAGGAATTTGAAGCAGTGATTATGGGGTGGTCCTTGGGGCTTGATCCGGACGCTTATTCGATCTGGCATTCAAGCCAGTATCCGGCCGGGTTTAACTTTGTAAAATATAGCAACAAGAAAGTTGATCGGCTTCTGGATCAGGGCCGCCTGACTACCGATAAAAATGAACGGAAGAAGATTTACGCCAAAATATGGCAGGAAATTGCCGCCGATCAACCTTATATTTTCCTCTGGTATCCAAAAGCGTTGACCGGGATTCGTGACCGGGTAGGTGGCCTTTCCAAGCCTGGCCCGGCGGGGCTTTTTGTTCACCTGGAAAAAGTATTTATCAGAAATGCGCAAGTTCGTCCTTAACCGACTGCTGCAGATTATCCCACTTTTATTGGGTATTTCGCTCCTTTCTTTTCTGGTTACGCGCCTTGCCCCCGGCGATCCAACCGCCCTTTTTATCGATCCAAATATTGACCCGCTTGAATTAGCCAGGGTAAGAGCGAATTGGGGGCTCGATCAGCCGATTTTTATTCAATATTTGGTCTGGCTGAAGAACGCCCTTCTGCTTGATTTTGGCCGGAGTTACACCACAGGTCTGCCGGTCATAACCGAGATCGGCGAGCGGCTCCCCATGACCCTGCTTTTGATGATCTCATCTTTTATTTTAACCTTACTGATCACTATCCCGGTAGGGGTTATCTCGGCGGTAAAAAAGAATTCCTGGTTTGATAATCTATTTACATTCATCTCTTTTGCCGGGATGGCGATCCCGACATTTTGGCTTGGCTTGATGTTGATGCTGGTTTTTTCCGTGAAACTTCATTGGTTGCCGGCAGTCGGGAACCTCGCCCTGCCGTTAATTACGATGACGATCGGTAGTTTGGCCGGGCTAACTCGCTATCAGCGGGGTGCGATGCTTGAAGTTTTAAACCAGGAATATATTCGCGTCGCGCGAGCTAAGGGATTACCGGAAAGAGTGGTAATATTTAAACATGCTTTGCGCAATGCCCTCTTGCCAACGATCACTATCCTGGGTTTATCGCTCCCCGATCTGTTCGGCGGAGCCTTTGTGATCGAAACGATCTTTGCCTGGCCGGGGATGGGACGGCTGGGGGTCCAGGCGATCTTCCAGCGAAACTATCCGACGATCATGGGGATAGTCATGCTCTCCGCGATCTTGATCATTGTCGGCAATCTCCTGGCCGACATTGCTTACGCGATCGTTGACCCAAGGATACGTTATGAGAAGAAATAAAGCGGCCATTTTTGGCCTGGCAATAATGGCCATTTTTTTGGGGCTGGCAATATTCGCGCCGGTGATCGCTCCGTATTCGCCGGACGAGATATCTTCAGCCGGGGCGAGCCCACCATCCTGGCAGCACCTTTTTGGGACTGACGACCTGGGGAGGGATGTTTTAAGCCGTTCGCTTTATGGCGCGCGGATTTCTTTATCGGTTGGCGCGGTCGCCGTGGTGATCGCTTTGCTTCTGGGGACGCTGGCCGGTGCGGTTGCCGGGTATTACGGCGGCTGGGTTGACGGATCGATCATGCGAGCGGTTGACGTGATGTTTGCTTTCCCGTCAATATTTTTGATCCTGGCGATCCAGGCGATGCTCACCCCGAATATTTACAATGTCATGTTCGTGATCGGCCTGACCTCATGGATGGGAGTTGCCCGCTTGGTCCGTGGTGAATTCCTTAGGATTCGCCAGCTTCAATATGTTGAGGCGGCCCGGGCGATCGGTTGCGGCGATCTGCGGATAATCTTTCGCCACATGCTTCCCAACGCCCAGGGGCCGATCATTGTTGCCGCGACCCTGGGGATGGCGGGAGCGATCCTCACGGAATCAGCCCTTTCCTTTTTAGGTATGGGGGTTCAGCCGCCAATGTCTTCCTGGGGAAATATGCTCATGGATTCGCAAGCTTACATGCGCGATGCTCCCTGGATGTCAATTATTCCCGGATTATTGATCATGGTTACGGTCCTTTCTCTTTATTTTATCGGGGAAGGGGTCAGGGAGACGCTTAGCCCAAAGGAGAGGCATGCTGGAAGTTAGAAACTTATCGGTCAATTACTATGTTGACGAGGGGACTGTCAACGCGGTTGCCGGCGTCACTTTTAATTTAAAAGAAGGGGAGATCTTGGGGATTTTGGGCGAATCAGGGTCGGGGAAATCGACCCTTGGTTTTGCCCTGCTCCGTTTGGTTGACCGTCCGGGAGAGATTGTCAGCGGAGAAATTATCTTAAACGGCTTGGATATTCTTCTTATGCCGGAAAGAGAGCTCCGGCGGGTCCGGGGGGCGCAGATTGCCATGGTTTTCCAAGACCCGTTTACCGCCCTTAATCCGGTCCTGACGATCGGGGAGCAGATCATGGAGCCGATCGTCCTTCACCAGGGGGTAAAAAGAGGCGAGGCCAGGGCGAAGGCGGCAGAAGCGCTCCGCGCCGTGAAGATCGATCCCGCCCGGATCGATGATTATCCCCACCAGTTTTCCGGCGGGATGCGCCAGCGGGTCGTTATTGCCATGGCGCTTGCCTGTCGGCCAAAGATCCTGATCGCCGATGAGCCGACGACCGCGCTGGATGTGACGATCCAGGCGGAGATTCTGGCTTTACTCCGGGAGATCAAAAACCAATTTAATTTATCGATAATTTACATCACGCATAACTTTGGAATTATTAGACAGCTTTGCGATCGGGTGGTCGTCATGCATAGAGGGGCGATCGTTGAGGAGGGAAAAACGCATCTGGTCTTTGACCAGCCGAAAGAGCCCTATACAAAAAAACTAGTTGATTGCCTGCGGGAGTTAGGATGATAGAGATCAGTAATTTAACTAAAAAGTATGGCGAGCTTGTCGCGGTAAATGACGTGTCATTAACGATCAAACAGGGCGAGACCTTGGGGTTGGTTGGCGAATCGGGGTCGGGGAAGTCGACCCTGGCCAGATTGATCCTAAAGCTGATCGAGCCGGACAGCGGCCGGATCGATTACCAGGGGATCGGCAATATCAGGCGGGAGTGCCAGATTGTTTTCCAGGACCCGCAGAACTCGCTTAATCCCCGAATCAGGGTTGGGGAAGCGATTGCTGAACCGATAGTTATTCATCGTTTACTCCCCAAGTCCGCGATCAATGATCGGGTCGCGGCTCTTTTAGAAATGGTCAAACTTCCAATAGTTTATGCTAAAAGATTCCCGCACGAACTATCGGGGGGCGAGCGCCAGCGGGTTGGGATCGCCAGAGCCCTGGCCAGTGAGGCGAAGTTCCTGATCCTGGACGAGCCGGTCTCGGCGCTGGATGTTTTTATTCAGGTCGAAGTGTTAAAGCTGTTAAAAGAGCTAAAAGCTCGGCTGGGCTTAACCTATCTCTTTATCGCGCACGACCTTTCGGTCATCGGTTACTTAAGCGATCGGATAGCGGTAATGAAGGAGGGGAGATTGATCGAATTGGGTGATAAGAAAGCGGTCCTTATATCCCCGCGTGAAGAGTACACCAGAAAACTGTTGGCCGCGAGCCCCAGGTTTTAAGAGTTTTCCCCAAGCTGATAGCGGACGAATCGCCGGACAACGATCTTCTCGCCGATCTTGGCCAGTAACCCCGCCAGCAGGTCCTTGACCATGACTTTTGGGTCTTTGACGAATGGCTGTTCCATCAGGCAGACTTCGGAGTAGAACTTTTGCAGGCGCCCCTCAACGATCTTGGGGATGGCGGCGGCAGGCTTCCCTTCTTCTTTGGTTTGCGCGGAGAGGACCTCTTTTTCTCGTTCAATGATGTCGGCCGGAACGTCTTCCCGGTTGATGTATTGCGGATTGGAAGCGGCGATCTGCATGCAAATATCCTTGACGAACGCCTGAAAATCGATCCCCTTGGCGACGAAATCGGTCTCGCAGTTGACTTCGACCAGGACCCCGATCTTGCCGCCGATGTGAATATAGGAGTCAACCAGCCCCTGGCAGGCGGAGCGACCGGCCCGTTTCGTCGCGGCGGCCATCCCTTTTTTACGCAGGAGCTCAATCGCTTTATCAAAATCGCCGGCTGTTTCGTTAAGCGCGGCCTTGCAGTCCATCATGCCGCAACCGGTTTTTTCTCGCAATTGGGTGATCATTTCAACGGTGATTGCCATATAAGACCCCTTTCTAGAAACCGATCCTCTTCTCTTCCTCTTCTTCTTTGGGGAGGATAATACTGGCAAGAACTTTGTCTTCCAGTTGAACTTCCTGGGAAAGCATCGCTTCTTCTTCGACTTCCAGCGGTACGGCGATCGCGTCAGGTGCCAATTCGCCTTCCACCGGGGTCGTGGTTGTTTCTCGTCCCGCCATGACCGCGTCGGCCACGAGCTTGGTCAGGAGCTTGATCGAGCGGATGGCGTCGTCATTCCCCGGGATCGGGTAATCGATCTCATCAGGGTCGCTGTTGGTGTCGACGACCGCAATGACCGGTACGCCGAGCCGTTTGGCCTCTTTGATCGCGGTTTGTTCTTTAATGGTGTCGACGACGAAGATCGCGCTGGGCAAGCTGGTCATCTGGCGGATCCCGCCGAGGCCGCGGATCAACTTGCGGTGTTCGCGCTCCAGCAAAATGACCTCTTTTTTCGGGAGCTTTTCAAAGGTCCCGTCCTCTTTCATTTTTTCAATGTCATTTAAGCGGGAGATGTTCTTTTTTAAAGTCTTAAAGTTGGTGAGGGTCCCGCCCATCCAGCGCTGGTTAACGTAGAACATGTTGCAGCGTTTGGCTTCTTCCTCGATCACTTCCTGGGCCTGTTTCTTGGTCCCGATGAAGAGGATCGAACCGGTGGCGACCAGCCCTTTGATAAAACTAAAAGTTTTTTCAATAAGTGGAATAGACTTGTGGAGATCGATTACATGGATCCCGTTCCTGGCCGAATAGATGTATCTTTGCATTTTGGGGTTCCATCGCTTGCTCTGATGGCCAAAATGCACGCCGGCTTCGAGCAATTCTTTCATTGTAACAACAGACATTAAGCTCCTCCTTCTAAGATCTTTGCTTTTTTACGGTCAACAAAGGATATATTTTAGCACAATACTAATTAATTGGCAAGCGCGATGAAAGTTTCCGGGGCGATCCGGCGCGGCCACCCCAGCTCGTTATAGGCAATAGAAAAATAATGGGCCTGGGTGGAGGTATTGTTGACGTTGGGGTGATAGGCGTAATTAAAATTTAGCCCGGCCCAGTTGAAGCTTAGGCCGGAAGTCAGGGTTGAGCGGTCAAGTCCGGCCCGCAGGCTGATCACGCGGGTGGGGGAGAACTCAATCCCTAAATTGGTGGTTTGCGGCATCGAAGGCTGGAAGTTAATATTGGTGTCGATCGTCATAATTAGATCGAGGTTGGAAACGAACGCGGCCGAGTAGCTGCTGCCAAGGAGGTGGATCCTTGCTCCTCCTTTGATCGTTG
Organism: candidate division WOR-1 bacterium RIFOXYB2_FULL_45_9; assembly: GCA_001771575.1. GTDB lineage: Bacteria > Margulisbacteria > WOR-1 > O2-12-FULL-45-9 > XYB2-FULL-48-7 > XYB2-FULL-45-9. The sequence goes on from MEUD01000001.1 coordinate 1,432,550, forward strand.
GAGTTAGGTATTCCTTTTCTCCGTTTTGGTGGTTGATCGGGCTCAAGCCGAGGATGTTTTGGGCGACGATCCCGAAACTTAGCCATTCCAGACTTTTTTGGGTCACACCCAGATCAAGATTTAACCCGCTTCCGTTTGAATCCCGGTTCTCGGTTGCTTCGATCCGGTAATATTTTAACGCTCCGCCGACCGAAAAGGTCTCATCGATCTTCCGGCCAAGAGAAACGAACGCCGCGCTTTTGCCGTATTGGGCGCTTTTGCCGGCTACTCCCCGCAGATCGCGCAGGACGATGTCCGAAACAAAAGCGCCGCAGTAACCGGCGCCGAGAGCGGTCTGACTGCCGACCGGCAGAGCCCCGCCAATCAGCAAGAAATTAACGTCTTCCATCAGGGACCCGGACATGCTGGAAAAGCGGAAGCCGCTGACCTCGCTTAAAGAGGCGGGGTTGTTAAATAGGGCGTCGCCGGCGTCGCTCCTGGCGACAAACGCGTTCCCCATCCCCAGCGCTTGCGCGCCGGTCCCGACTGCCAAAGGGTCAAATGAGGAAAGAGCGAAAACGGGAGAGAATGAAGCTGTAAGCTTTAAGCTGTAAGCGATAAGACAATAAATGAACAATCTTTTCATCGATTGATGACCCACACTTTTCCTTTGCCGACCCGGCCTCGGTTTTTATCGGTCAGACAATAGAGGTAGACCCCGCTATTGACCAATTCGTTTTGTTCGGTATACCCATTCCAGCCAAAACGATTTGTCCCAACGTTCATCGCGAGGTCTTGCTTAAAAAGAAGCTGGGCCGACATGTCGTAGATATATAGGACGCTGTTAAACGCAGTATCGGTCGTGCATTCAAAGGTCGTGGTTTGGCCGGCTTTGGCGTTGAAGGGGTTTGGGTAATTTATTATTGCCACGGTAAATAAAAGAACAAACAACCAGCTAGCATTTCTCATATAATTATTCTCCTAGAACCGCAAATTCGCAGGTTCCTGGTTAGCGTTGCCGCTATCATAGCAGAAAAAACGGTTATTATGCTATAATCTATTTTAGCGTGTCGATCAAGGAAAATATTGCATTTGTTCGGGGTCGGATTGCGGCCGCGGCTCGAAGGAGCGGACGGTCCGCTAGTGAGATCACCCTGGTCGCGGTCGTAAAACACGTTACTCCAGAAAGGATCGCGGAAGCGCTCGCCGCCGGGATAACCGAGATCGGCGAAAACCGGGTCCAGGAAGCGATCGTTCATTACCAGGCGTTGGCCGAGAAATATCCGCTGGTCAAATGGCATTTGATTGGCCATTTGCAGAGGAATAAAGTTAGACAATCCCTTGACATGTTTGATATAATTCAGTCGGTTGACAGCGAGCGTCTGCTGAAAGAAATCGACTCGCGGACGCCGTCTTGCGGCCGGTGGGCCAGTACCCCGGTCCCCATCATGATCGAAGTTAACACATCAGGAGAATCATCGAAATTTGGCGTCGCTTATTCGCGGGCGCTTGAGCTGATCGAGTCGGCCTCCAGGTATAGGGTGAGTGTGGTTGGCCTAATGACCATGGGGCCGTTGACTGAAGAAAAGGATAAGGTCCGCGATAGTTTCAGAACGCTCAAAAAACTGTTTGAGCGAGTAAAAAAGCTTGATCTGCCGTCGGTTGAAGCGCGTTATCTCTCTATGGGAATGTCAAGCGACTATGAGATCGCGATCGAGGAAGGGGCCAATCTGGTCAGGATCGGCCGGGCAATATTTACCGAGGGAGGATAAAAATAATGACTGACAATATTTTAATGCGGGCAAAAAGGTTCATCGGGCTGGAGGGGGAGGATTACGAAGAGATCAGTGAAAATACCCAGCAGGTCAAACTGGACCATTTTATCCGGGTTAAAAAGGAAGCGCCAAAAAATGAAGGCGAATACGAGATCGGTTTTTTTGAGCCTAAGATATACGAAGATTCATTGAATATCGCGACCGGACTCCGCTCCGGAAACCCGATGATCGTCAGCCTGAAGCACCTTGACCCGTCGGAGGGGACCAGGTTGATCGATTTTTTGTGCGGGACCGCTTACGCCATCGACGGCCATATGATGAAGATCGGCGAATCGATATTTTTATTTACTCCCAGCGCGATCAGGATAAATTCAAGCGAGGATCGCGGCAATATTAACGAAGAGGTCGCTGAAGGGAAAAGAGATTCGTTCTTCGCGAGATGAAAATAGCTTTTATCGGTTCCGGGAAAATGGCGGAAGCGCTGATCGCCCGCCTCCCTTCGCGTCAGGTCATAATCTCTGATATTGACCGGGGCCGTTTGGAATATTTGAAAAAAAAATACTCCGTGGCCATTGCCGCCGACAATAAGCAAGCCTGGGACGCGGCGGATGTGGTCGTGCTGGCGGTCAAGCCCCAACAAATTTCCGTGATCCTCGAAGAGTTAAAGGGGCGGAAGAAAAAACTGGTAGTTTCGATCGCGGCCGGGATCCCGTTGTCTTATTTGCGCAAGCGCCTTTCCGGTTCCCCTGTTGTTCGGGTGATGCCGAATAATCCCTGTCTAATTGGGGCGGGGATATCCGCCCTGGTCAAGGGAAGCGGTGTAACCCCGGGCCAATTCAAACAGGTTGAGAACATTTTTAAACTGGTCGGAGAAACCGTCGTCGTGCCGGAAAAATGGCTTGACGCGGTCACCGGTCTTTCCGGTTCCGGTCCGGCCTATGTTTACGTGGTAATGGAAGCCTTGATCGAGGGGGGGAAGAAAAACGGTCTTCCCGTTGCGCTGGCCAAAAAATTGGCCCTGCAAACGGTTTATGGCTCCGCTAAAGCCGCTTTGATGAGCGGGATCGAACCGGGCGGACTGCGGGAAATGGTCACCTCTCCCGGAGGGACGACGATGGAAGGATTAGCGGTCCTTAAGGACCGAAAAGTTTTTGACGCGTTTGCCTCCGCGGTTTCCGCCGCGTCCCGGAAGTCTAAGCTTCTCGGCAGGCAGTGGGCAAACTAGCCGCATTAACCGCAACTATTTGGAGGATTGAAAAATGTCTGTTTTAATCGTCGGGACGATCGCGCTTGATTCGATCAAAACGCCGTTCGGGGATAAGCGGGATATTTTAGGCGGATCGGCCGTCTATGCCGCTGTCGCTTCGAGCTTTTTTGCTTCAACGACCATGATCGGTCCGATCGGCCATGACTTCCCCAAAGAGCACCTTGATTTTCTTGGTTCGCGCGACATCAACTTGAACGCCCTGCACAAAATTGACGGACCGACCTTTCGCTGGCAGGGTTATTATGAATACGACATGAACCAGGCCCATACTGTAGATACCAAGCTGAATATTTTGACGAGTTTTGACCCTAAGGTCCCGGAAGGCTTGCGCGATACCCCTTATGTTTTTTTGGCCAACCTTGATCCGGAACTTCAGCTTAAGGTGATCGCCCAATTAAAGCGGCCCCAATTTATTGTCGCTGACACAATGAATTTTTGGATCGAATCCAAAAAAGATGTTTTACATCAATTAATTAAAAAGGTTGATCTGATGGTAATGAATGAAGGGGAGATCCGCCAGTTTATGGAAACGCCGAACATTCCTTTGGCCGCCCGCCGCTTGATCGAACTGGGTTGTCGAGGCGTGATCGTTAAAAAAGGGGAGCATGGCGCCCTCTTTTTTAATAAGGATGAATATTTTTCCGCTCCTTCTTACCCCCAGGAAGAACTAAAGGACCCGACCGGGGCGGGAGACACCTTCGGCGGTGCTTTTATCGGTTATCTGGCGAAGAGCGACGATCGAAGTGCCGAAAATATCCGCCGCGCGGTGGTCGTTGGCTCGGTGATGGCTTCTTTTAACGTCGAAGATTTCAGCCTGGAGCGGATGAAGCGCCTGAAATTAAAAGAAGTCAGAGCGCGTTTTGAAATGATCAGGGGATGCACCAAATTTAATGAACTGGCCGCTTCCCACTGGGAATAATATTAATTAAAGGAGAAAAAACATGTTGGCAGAATTCAAAAGGATCGGCAGTTATTTGTTCCAAGAAGGATTGGTTAGTTCTCACTCCGGGAGCATGAGCGTCCGCCATGGCGACACTATTTTTATCACCAGGCAGGAAGCGATGCTGGGCGATTTGCAGGAAGGGGATATTGTTGAAGTGGGACTGACCGGCGATGCCGCCAACGCCTCCGGCGAACTTCCCGCTCATCGGGCGATCTACAAAGATACCAAAGCGGAAGCGATCATCCGGGCTTTTCCCTCGCAAGCAATCGCCGTTTCGATCACCGATAATAAAATTATTCCACAGGATGGAGAAGGCCTTAGGTTGCTGCATGCCGCGGCGATCGTTAGATCTCACCAGTCGGTCGGGTCCGAAGAGACTGTCCGCCTGCTTCCCGCCTTTCTGCAGGGATCGAGCGTGGTCGCGGTGGTAAAAGGGCAGGGGAGTTTTGCGATCGGCAAAACACTGGAAGAAGCTTATAAATTCACCTCGGTCCTGGAAAGTTCATGCAAGATCCTGGTCGCGATCCGCTCTTCCGGCGGCACCCGTCCGTCGGCCCCAGTGGTCAATAAGGAGAAGCCGGAACACCACCGGAGAAGCGCCATTCCCCCCGGCATCGGGGTAATGGATCGGAGTCGCTATCATAAACGATGAATGAGCTGATCCAAAAGGTCCTGGCGTATAATCCCGGCGCCAACGTCGAACTATTGAACAAGGCTTTTGCCTTTGCCGACAAGGTCCACGCCCCGCACAAGCGCCTCTCCGGCGAATCGTATATCATCCATCCAATGGCGGTCGCCAATATCCTGGCCGACCTTGAACAGGAAGTCGAGGTGATCGCCGCCGCTTTTCTTCACGACGTCATGGAGGACGGAGGGATCACCGCGGAAGAGATCTCGGCCCAGTTCGGCAAAGAGATTGCCAAACTGGTCGAAGGAGTGACCAAGCTTAGTCAGTTCTCGTTCGTTTCCCGGGAAGAGCGCCAGGCGGAAAACTTCCGTAAGATGTTTGTGGCGATGGGCGAAGACTACAGGGTGATCGTCATCAAACTGGCCGACCGACTGCATAACATGCGGACACTTCAGCATCTTTCGCCGGCGAAGCAAAAAGAAACAGCCCTGGAGACCAGGGAAATCTTTGCCCCGCTGGCCCACCGGATGGGGATGTGGCGGATCAAATGGCAGCTCGAAGACCTGGCGTTCCGCTATCTTGAACCGGAGCCGTATCAGAGCATTCGGGAAAAAGTGGCGCAGAGCTATGGTGAACGGGAAAAGTTCATCAACGACTTTATTGAACAATTGCGGACGCTGGTCGGCACGGTCGGGATAACTCCTGAGCTTAAAGGGCGGGCCAAGCATTTTTTTAGCATCCACCGGAAAATGGTTGACCAGCGGCTCGATTTTGAAGAGATCTACGACCTTTTTGCCGTCCGGGTCATCGTGGAAAAACTGAAGGACTGTTACGTCGTCCTAGGTTTGGTTCACGACGCCTGGAAGCCGATCCCGGGACGTTTTCGTGATTACATCGCGATGCCCAAGTCGAATGGCTACCAGTCTCTCCACACGACGGTGATGGGGCCTTTCGGCCGTCCGGTCGAGATCCAGATCAGGACCCGGGAAATGCACCGGATCGCCGAATATGGAGTTGCCGCCCACTGGCGCTATAAGGAAGGGTCGTCGACCGACAAAATGCTTGACCAAAAGATGGCCTGGCTCCGTCAAATGCTGGAATGGCAAAGCGAGCTCAAAGACGCCAAAGATTTTATGGAAAGCCTGAAGATCGACCTGGTGATGGAAGAGGTGTTTGTTTTTACCCCCAAAGGAGATGTTTTCAACCTGCCGATCAGCGCCACCCCGGTTGATTTTGCTTACCGGATCCATACTGAAGTTGGGAATCGCTGTGTTGGGGCCAAGGTCAACGGTTCGATCGTGCCGCTTGATTCCCTTCTCCATCAGGGGGACATTGTCGAGATCATTACGGGCAAAAAGGATGGTCCGAGCCGTGATTGGCTGGGCTTTATCAAAACGGCCGGCGCCAGGGTCAAGATCAAGAACTGGTTCAAGCGCCAGCGTCCGGTGGATGAGAAAGAAGCCTTGGCCGAGAAGCCGGCCAAAGAAGTTGTCCAATCCTCTCCCGGACCCAGGCCTCGTCGGGTCAAAGGGAAGGGGCCGGTGGTGGTGGCCGGTCTGGAGAACATCCTGATCAAAATGTCAAAATGCTGTTATCCCATCCCTGGGGAAGAGATCATCGGGTTTGTCACGCACGGCCGGGGGATCGCCATTCACCGGAGCGATTGCAAAAATGTTCTGCGGCACGATGTCGCTCCGGAGAAAGTGGTCAAGGTCGGTTGGGACCCCAATATCGAGCAATATTTCCCCGTGCAGATCGAGATCGAGGCCTTTGACCGGGTCGGGGTCTTAAAAGACATTTTAGCCGAAATTTCCGAGATCGGGACCAACGTGTATGGCGCGAAGATCTCGACCAAACGCGGGAGCTTCGCGATCCTGCTTTTGACGGTCGACGTCAAGAACGTTGATCATTTGAACAGGGTGATCGCTTCGATCAAAAAAGTGACCGACGTGTATACCGTCAACCGGAAGTAGCCAGCCTTTTTTTGCCCCTTTTATTGTGCTATAATTTACAACGTGCATCCCGTGCTTGAGGGAATAAAGCTTAGTGAGCGGATCGCTTCCGCTTATCTTTTTTTAGGCCCGCCAGGACCGGCCAAGTCCGAGGCGGCCAGGGAGTTTGCCGAAAGTTTGGGGACCCGAAAAGTCGATTTGATCGTCTTGAAGCCTGAAGGGGCAACCATCAAGATCGACCAGATCAGAGAGGTCCAGCAGATGGTCAGGTATGGTCCCAGCGCCGGACCGCGGCTTTTCGCGATCATCGAAGAAGCTGATAAGCTGACCCCGGAAGCTTCGGCCTCTTTTTTGAAAACTTTGGAAGAACCGCCTCCCGGGGTGGTTTTTATCCTGCTGGTGGAGAGGGACGACCGGCTTCCGAACACGATCATGTCCCGCTGTCAGCGGGTGATCTTTGGCGAAGAGGCGCGACCGCCTTTAGCGAACGAGGATTTCGCTCATTTCCGGCTCGACTTGAAGAAGGTCCGTGAAAAAGGGGTTCTGGAATTGCTTGATTTTTCCGCCCGGCTCGAAAAGGAAAAGGAGCGGCTCGAAGAATTGCTCTATGATCTGGTCTATTACGCGCACGAAGAACTGAAAGACGCTAGATTGTGCCGGATCTTGCTCGAAACGATAAAAAACATCAAGCGCTACGTCAGCTCCAAGCTCGCGCTTGACGTAGCTTGTTTGAAAATGGGAGAGGCATGAAAGAAAAATTAGGGATCAAATTACGCAAGTTCAGCCGGATCTGCCCGATCACCGGCTACCGCGAAGAGTCGATCAAGGTCGGCTCTCCCGTTATTGTCCAGACCGATCGCGGGGTGGAGTTCGGCGAGATCATTACTTTATCGGCCGGGACCTCCAGGGCGCTCTCCCGTGACGTCAGGCTGAAAAAAGTCCTTCGTTACGCGACGCCGGACGACGTGGAAAAGGAGCGGCAGATGCAGGAGAGAGAAGCGCAAGCTCTCCAGGCGGCGGCCCAGAAGATCAAAGAATACGAATTGCCGATCAAGGTGATCAACCTGGAATATCTTTTTGACGATAGCCGGCTGATCATTTATTACCGGAACAAAGGGAACAGCGACAAGCCACCGGTCCTGCGGGACCTGGCGCGGGACCTGTCGGTGACCCTGTCGGCGCGGGTCGACTTGAGGCAGGTTTCACCCCGAGACGATGCTCGCCTGCTTGGCGGGCTGGGCCCTTGCGGCCGGTCGCTATGTTGTTCAGTTTGGCTTGACAAGCCGAAGCATGTGACGGTCAGGATGGCCAAGGACCAGGGACTGGCCATCTCCCCGACCAAAACGTCCGGGGTTTGCGGCCGTTTGCTTTGCTGTTTGGAATACGAGTATGAAAAACCGACACAGAGAGGAGGAAAAGAGAATGCCAAAAATTGAGATCCGCAAAGGCGAAGAACTCGATAAGGCCCTGCGCAAGTTCAAAATGAAACTGCGCCACGAAGGGACTTTGGACGAGATGAAAAAGCGGGAATTCTACGAAAAGCCTTCGCAGCGCAGGAGGAGAGAGGAAGAGGAGGCCAAACGGCGGGAAGTAAAACGACGCCGAGATTCCGACTAAGCCGATGAAGATTCTCGACCGCTACGTCATCCGCGAGATGCTTGGCCCCTTTTTTATTGGGGTGGTCGGCTTTATCCTGGTGATGACGGTCGATCTGCTCTTCACGATGGCCGACCTGATCATAAATAAGGGAGTTCCCTTTTTTGCGGTCTTGAAGCTGTTGGCCTATAAACTGCCGTCGATCCTGGTCCTGACCTTTCCGGTCTCGACCCTGTTTGGAACGACCATGGCGGTGGGCCGTTTTTGCAAAGATAACGAAATGGCTGCCTTCCGGACCTCGGGAGTCAGCCTTTTTCGTTTAGCCCGGCCGATCCTGCTGGTCGGCATGCTGGTCAGTCTCCTGGCTTTTTTTACCAACGAAAAGATCGTGCCGCGTGCCAACTTTGTTTCCAGCCAGATCGTCCGCCAGATCATCCAGCGACAGCCCCTTCCCGACGTCAAAGATAACGTCTTCTTTAAGGATTCCCAGAACCGCTTCTATTACGCCAATCAGGTCAACATGAAGTCCAAGACGATGAGCAAGGTTATGGTCTACGAGATCCAGTCCGGCGCCTATCCCAGGACGATCCTGGCGGATAAGGCCAATTTTACCGGCAATATTTGGGAACTGCGCCAGGGCGTGATCCACAAATATGATCAGAGCGGGCACTTAAGCTACGAGGCAAAATTCGATAAGATGAAAATATCCGTGATCGAGGACTTAAACCGCTTTAGCGATCAGAAGACATTTGCCGACATGGACCGGAAAGAGCTTCAGGGAATGATCGATTCTTTGGCCAAAAGCGGCTCCAACACCCGGGCATTGCTGACCGAACTCTATTTGAAATACTCGATCCCGCTCACCTGTTTTATTTTCGCGCTGGTCGGGATCCCATTTTCCCTTTCTTCCCCGCGTTCCGGACAGACCTGGGGGATCGTCGTGACCATTGTTTTCATGTTCACTTTTTACGTCTTTGCTTCGGTCTTCCGCTCGCTCGGTAAAGGAGGCCTGGTCACTCCGGAGATCGCCGCCTTCGCGCCGCAAACCAGTTTTATGATTATTGGTTTTGTAATGCTATACTTTCAGGGAAGGTATCGCTAAATGGAAACACTCCTCGATCCAATTGAGTTGAAATCTTTGGGGCAAAGAGAGCTGGCGTCCGGCGCGTATAAGAAATCGCAGTCTTTTTTCGCCCAGGCGGCCCTTCTTTCCCCTCACGTTTTTCCGTACATTTTGCTTGATTATGAGGACTGCATTGGCCGGGACCAGAGTCGGGTCGGGCCGCGCATGGCACTGGCCGGATTTCTTTTGGCGACCGGGCATCTTGATGCCGCTCTTTTGGAACTGGAAGAGGTCTTGATCGCTGATCCCCAAAATATTGAAGCGTATAACGCGCTGGGGCGCCTTTTCATTGCGCTTGAGCGGATCGACGACGCCATTTCTCTCCTGGAGCGCTCGATCAAAGAAGGGGTCCGCGATGTCATTTTGATCGAGATCCTGGCCGGAGCGTATTTGGAAAAAGGGCGGATCAGCGAAGCGATCAAGTTTTACGAAGAGATCCTGACCCACCGTCCGACCGACAAGCAGACCTTGCGGATTTTGGGGGAATTGCACGCCCGGATCGAAAATTACAAGCAGGCGGCCCGTTACTATCAATTGATGTTTTCCGACGATCCCGAAGTAGTGCGGGAGGTTGTTGGGCGCCTGGAAGGGCTTCTGCAAAAAGTTGAAGCGAGCATCGAGATCAGGGAGATCCTTTCGGACGTTTACATGCGGACGATCAAGCCGGAAGCGGCGGTTGAAAAATTGAAGGAGATCCTCCGTTTGGAGCCGTCCAAGCTGGACGAAATCATCGGCCGCTTGCGCTCGGTGCTCAAAAGTTATCCCAACCTGCCGTCGGCGGCCCTGGCGCTGGCGGAAGCGCTCCGGACCAGAGGGGATTTGAGCGCGGCGGTTGAGCAGTACAATGAATTATTCAAATCACATCCGGAAATGGCGGGGGAAGTATCGGACGGTTATCGCTCGATCCTTGGAAGCTGTCCGGAGCAGATCCTTGCCCGGACCTATCTCCTTGATATCCTGCTTGGCCAGAACCGGACCGAAGAGGCACTGGTCGAGCTGGGGAAAATGGTTGAAATGGACCCGTCGGCGGCGGAGATGGTTATCCGCAGGTGCCGTGAGATCCTGCGGGCCAAACCCCAGCTTTTATCGGCCCACGTCGTTCTGGGTAAGGCCTGTTTGGCCAAAGGCGATTTTCAGCGGGCCGCGCTATCAGCCGAAGGGGTCATAAATATCGACAAGAAATACGTTCCGGCCTACCTGTTGTTGGGAGAGGCCTACGCTAATCTGAACTTGCCCCGCAAATCGGTCGAGACTTTCCGGACCGCTTTAACTTTGGACCCTTACAATCTGGAAGTTCACGCCAAATACAAGGCGGCCAAAGAAGAACAGCTCGATCAGGAGATCGTTTCCCTGAAAGAGAAACTGCAGGAGGACTCCTGGAAACTTTCCCAGCATCTTGACCTGGCAAAAGCTTATTTGGAGAAAGGGGAGAGGGAGAACGCCATTCGCCAGCTACAGCTTGGTCAAAAAGACCAACTTCGCGCTCCGCTCGCTTTCTTAATGCTTGGCGGTGTCCACCGGAGCCTGGGCCGTTTTGATCTGGCGATCGACAATTATCAGCGGGCGCTTCAGTCGGCCAACCAGGAGCAGGCCAAGATCATCAGGTTCAACATTGGGACGACTTACGAATGCGCCGGCGAACCGCGCAAAGCGATCGAAATATATGAAGAGCTGTTGCAGGAAGACCTTGATTTTGCCGACCTGCAGAAGAGGAGCCGGCAGCTACAGGGGGCGAGCCTGCAGAGCATGCGCAACAAGCCGCTCCGCGCGGTGATCAGCGACTATGGGAAGGCGGATATTACCGCGGTCTGGGGGAGGGAATTGAGGGTCCCCGGTCGGGCGGGAGACGACGTGAGCCTCTCTTTCGGCCACGAGCACAACCAGAACGGGGTCGAGTATTTTATGAAAGGGATGTGCCAGGCGGCGGAAGAAGAATTCCTCCTGGCGGTCCAGCTTGACCGGCGTTTTGCCTCTGCGTCCAATAATTTGGGGATCGCTCTCATGAAACAGGGAAAGCTGGAAGAAGCCCGCCTGCGGATCAACGACGCGGTCCACGTTGACCCGGCGTCGCCGGTTTTTCACAACAACCTGGGGGTGGTCAATTATCTTCTGGGCCGGTTGGAGTTCGCGGTGATCGCCCTGGAGCGGAGTTTCGCGCTTGACCAGGAGTCTCCAACCATTTTCATTAACCTGGGGGACGCATATTACTTCAGGCAAGAAGGGCAGAAAGCGATCGAGCTCTACCGGCAAGTTGGTTCGTTCGATCCGCTGGCCGACCTTGCCAGGCAGCGTCTTCTCTACAAGATTCCGTAAGTATGTTAAGTAAAGCTTTGCAAACGGAAACCAGCGACAATATCGTCGCGGTTTCCGTTTTTTGTCTAAGCAAGCTTATTTTGGAAGCCGAGACGATATTGTCTCAGGCTTCCAAAATTATTGTGATTGGGTTTTTATTTGTTCTTCTGGCTCTGCCTGTTTTTGCCGAAAAAGAGAAGATACCGGTCAACATTAAAGCCGAGGTCCTTAAATATTACGAGGATACCGGCCAGCTTAAAGCGTCCGGTTCGGTCGAAGTTAAACTAAAAGGAATGACGATCTTTGCCGATGACCTGCTGATGGACGCCGGATCGAATATTGCGACCGCCGAAGGGAACGTCAGATTGTTTGCCAAAGAGTACCAGGCAAACGCCGCTCACCTGACCTACGATACCAGCGCCGAATCAACCTCTTTCCTTGGCTTTAGTTCGACCGTCGCCCCGGCTTCGCTCAAAGGGAAAGTCTTTGTCGGCGCGCGGCGTTTGGACGAAAATAAGGGAGATATGCTCGGTGGTCCGGGAGAAATGTCGACCTGCGATCGGGAGCATTATTGGCTGGCGGCCGACCGGATTGCTTATTATCCGGACGACCGGTTGGAGGCGTGGAACGTCGTGGTCTGGGTCGGGGAACTGCCGCTCTTTTGGCTTCCTTATTACGTTTACGACCTGAAGGGGGAGAAGAAGCGGAACTGGGTATTTGGGACCAACGACGTGGAAGGGAACTACGTTAAAACGACCTGGAATTATCCCTATGGTTTGCTCTATATCGACCAGATGGAAAAAAAGGGGTGGGGCTATGGGACGCAGGTTGCCTATGGCTTAGCGGCGTTGGGGGTGGGGACATTATATCTTTACCATATTGATGAACGGGATACCGCTAGATCGGATTGGGTGACCAGGATCAACAGTAAGCGGAGCCTTAACGCCAGCACGACCTTGGGAATGGAACACCGCTACTCCTCGATCTACCAGGTACCGTCGGGCCGGAGCGACTATACTTCCTTTAGTTTGAACTTGAACCACGCAGATCAGGACCGCGGTTCGATCGCCCTGACCACTTTGGACGATCGCTCGGCGGGGACCGAGCGCTTTAGTTTTTCTTTTGACCGGACGGTAGGCGCGACCGCGCTCGCGTATTCGATCAATTACGATCAGGCGAAAAATATTCCGGGGTGGGTCCGCAATTCCCAGCGGCTTTATTTCAGCCGCCCGCTCTGGTCGGACTCGGTGGTCCTGCAGACCAGCGCCAATTATTATTACAATTTACAGAAAATGGGGGATTCAGGAGAAGAACAGATCACCCCTGACCTGATAATAACCGGCAGAGAAGCCGATTACTCCTGGAAATTCAGCGAAAATTGGTTCGTCGACCTTCGTCAACCGCTCTACCCCGGCGAGACCCGTTACCAGTTCGTGGAAAAACAACCTGAACTGGAGATCTACCCCAGGACGTTAGACCTCAAGCTCTTTACCTTAAGCTCGGCGATCGGCTATGGCTATTATCGAGAGGTCAAATGGGTCCCACAACTAAGCAGGAACCGCGATTTCTCTACCCAAAGATCGCGGTTGACCCTGGATGCCAGCCAAAGCTATCCCTTTGGGCCGGGAACGACCTTAAGCGTGGGCGCTGGAGGGGACCAGTTCTCTTACGCGACCGAGGATCAAATGTACGCTTACCGGGAAAGGGCGGGGACCGAAACCGACCTTGGCGGTTGGTTCAGGAACAGCCTGAATTACCGCAAAGGGAGCACCGACGGCAACTCTCCTTTTTTCTTTGACAAGCTCGGTTATAATTATCACGACATCAGTGACCGGCTGACCTTTTACCGGGGTGATAAGTTCAGCTGGTGGTTTGAGAGCGGCCGCAACTGGCAGACCGCGACCTGGTTTGACCTGATGTCCGGCCTGATGCTCTCCCCGGACAAACGATGGCGGCTGACCATTGACGGCGGCTGGGACATTGAGAACCACCGCTATCGCGACCTGTTATCCCGCTTGTCACTCAGCCCGCACAGTTATTTTGGCTGCAGCCTGGCGATCAGCCAGGACCTGAACGCGGGCGAGATCAGGCAGGGGAGCGCGTATTATGACATCTATTTCCTTGAAAAGGAGCCGAACCAATTGCGCCTGAGCTTTAGCCAGGTGTATGATACAGCCAAGAAAGAGGTCCGCCTGCAAGACGTGGCGATCGTTAAGGACCTGCACTGCTGGGAGATGCGCTTTAATTATTCCGACTACCGGAAAGAGTATAGTTTTGTTTTCAGCGTCAAAGCGATTCCTGACGAGCCCTTTGGCTTCGGCTCCGGCCGCGGTTTTTATTTTGAAGGGTTTGAAAAAGAGATGTACAAGTTCAAGGGCGAGGATCAGAGGAGATTTTAAGGAATGACCAGTAGAAAAGGCGGTTTATTATTTGCTTTCTTGCTTATCGCTTATAGCTTACTGCTAATCACTGGCTGCGCCCGAACGGTGACCCAGATCATTCCCAGCGGGGCGGAAATGGTGGTGGAAGCGACGATGCTGGGGACGGTTGAAACAAGCGCCAATCGTTATTTTATGGTCTTAAGCTCTACTTCCGGTTACAAGGTCCAATTGCCTCTCCCCCAGCCGGGCGGGACGAGGGACGAATTGTTGGAACCGGGAACAACTCCGATTTACGGTTCGCAGGAAGCGTATTACTCCACCTATTATTCAACCTGGTCCGGTTATATTATCGCGGAGCCCGCCGGGTACTTTCTAGTCAGGGGACCGTTTGTCTTTGGCGCGACGGCTACCAGAGAGGTGTTGTCGACCACCGCCGCCAGCGGCAACTCTTTGCGGTTTACCTTTCGGCTCGATCAGATCTTTGGCTCGACTGTTCCTGACGTGATCTATTTTGACCTGGTCACCGTCCCCTGGCCGGATGGGGGAGAGAAGCTTCCCGCCGACCATTTGCAAATGAGCAATTACGTTTCAAAAGTCGCCGGTACCGAACTAACGATCGTTGACGATAGCGACTCGGCCGCTCCTCCGGCCCTTGATATAGCCAGGGTAGTGATCAAGATCCAATGAGCTATATACTGGCGGGATTATCCGGAATACTGCTGACCCTCTCTTTCCCCAAATCCGGCCTTTGGTGGCTGGCCTGGGTCGGGCTTGTTCCGTTTTTTTTGGCGCTGGCCGGAGCGAGAACGAGCCGGGAGGCGTATCGATTGACCCTGGTCTTTGGTTTGGTTTATTTTATGGGGGTCTTTTTTTCAATCACCTCATTGTTCCGTTTTGGCGGGTACTGGATCATAACCGGCTGGCTGCTTCTCGCTCTTTTCCAGTCGCTTTTTTTATTGATCTTTACCGGGGCTTTTATTCGATTGGGGAAAAGATTTCGGTTTGCGGCGGTCCCATTTCTCTGGATCGGGGTGGAGTGGCTAAGGGGGTGGGGGCCGCTGGGAGTATCGATCGGCGCGGTCGGCTACTCGCAGACCCCGTTTCTCCCAATTTTGCAGGTTGCCAGCTTTGCCCAGGTCTATGGGGTCAGTTTTTTGGTTGTCCTGACGAACGTGGCTTACGCCCAGCTTATCCTTGAGCCCAAGCGGCGGAAACTACCGCTCGCCGCCCTGTTCATTATCACGACAGCGCTGGTTTGGGGAAATTTTGCCCTCTCAAGGCCGGAGGAGGGGACGGCCAAGGTGTTGACCGTCGCCCTCATCCAATCCAATATCGACCAGTTTGACCGGATGAACCCGCGCCTGACCGACCAAAATTATAAATTGCATGACGCCATGAGCCGACAGGCGGGCGAAAAGATCGACCTGATCGTCTGGCCGGAGACCGCGGTTTTCGCCTATATCGCCCAGAACGATCTTTACCTGCCTAAACTGCGGGAATTGGCGGCGGAGACCGGGGCGTATCTTGCCGTCGGGACCGCTTACTTTGGGGAAGGGAAGCGCTCTTACAATTCGATCGTGACGATCTCACCGAGCGGAGAGATCCTGTCTTATTACGGCAAAGAAAGCTTGGTGCCGTTTGGGGAATATCTGCCCCTGCGTCCGCTCCTCTATCCGCTCCTTAGGTCGACTGGGTACTTTGACTCTGAATTCAGCTCTGACGAGAAGGCCTGCCCGCTGGTCATTGGTTCTTTTGAAGCGGCGGGGGCGGTCTGTTTTGAGTCGACCGTCCCGGCGCTGATAAAAAAACGGGTCAATGGTCGGACCGCTTTTATTTTAACGGTGACCAACGACGCCTGGTTCGGCTCATCGTCCGCCCCCGACCTCCACTGGCAGGCGGGGATCCTCCGGGCGGTCGAGAACCGGCGTTATTTTGTCCAATTGGGGAATACAGGTATTTCCGGTTTGATCGATCCGTACGGTCAGGTGATCAAGCAGAGCGAGCTTAATAAACGGGAAGTGGTAGTCGTTAAAATCCCAGTTCGCTAAGGACGGTCGAGCAAACCGATCTATTGTTTAATTAAGTATTGGACATTTCCTAATATTATGTAACAGAAGCACCCCTATTATCCAGCTGGCAAACGGACTCGTAAATCTTTCTTGGCTTTCGAACGTTCTGTGAAATTTCCGAAGGGGGGGGGCGATATATATATGAGCCTGTAAGGGCTAATAATGGGCGGGTTTGCCAGCCTAATTTTGAGGAGTTGTATTAATGTCAATCAAACCATCGGGGTTAGTTAGTTCCCATTATTCTACTACCGCCACTCATCCAGCCGTAAGTGCTTTTATTAAGCGTTGCTCCGGAGTTTTAATGCCCAATGCAGTTGAAGGTTTGATGCGGTTGAGTCGCGTCAACGTCAAATTAATCGCTAAACTCGAACCACTCCTTATTAGTGCCGCCGCTAAAAATCCTTCTAGTCGCACAATCGGAAAAATTGTCAAATTAGTTGGATCGTATGATTTTGTCAGGGAGATCAGCCTTCAGCCAATATTTCTTGGCGGCCGCCTGCGGTTGGCCGCGCTTGATGATATCAATCAACTGCGAAGTTTGACGGAAATGGGTTCGATGATTGTTGAGAAACATCCTTCCGGTCTTATCGCTTTTACTAAAACCCAAAAAGAGCCCCTCGGTGCTTACCGGGCGCCGGGCGAAAAACAACCGCTCCCGGTCGATCCGGTCGAAGAGGAGAAGGGGAAGACCGCCCCAGCAATTAAGAAGCATCAGATTGTCAACTTGGCAGTCTGCGGCTTAATAGCCGCGGCGAGCACTTGGGCGCTCGCTACTAAAAAGGCGCCAATTGAATTGGACAATCAGGAAGAAGACGTTGTTGTTGAGCCTAATTTGAAAGAAACAACATACTACCCTTTTGGCTCACAAAATCCCGATGGCATGATGTTCCGATTTCACAGAAGGGACCAAATTACAATGATGGATCGGACTGGGTCAGTAAATAACCCGGCTCCAACTACTAGTTGCACTTTGGATCTTGAAAACTATCGATTGCGGGTCATCACATCAAATAACTGCGCGCGGCTGACCGCCCAGCCAGACGGCGTATTCAACCAAGCTTTGGACGATATCTACCGGTTGGACCAATCGGTCCGTTCAGGAAATATGATAGAAGATAAGTATGGGAATCGCAAAGGTCCGGCAATTGACTATAAGTTAAGACGGCTGGCGCAAGTGATAGTTAAACATGATCCCTCGGTTGCGGCGCATCCTCTCTTCCAAATTGATCGACCGGGGGAAGAGATTGCCGAACTCCCAAATGAAAGCAAATTAGAGCGATTTGGTGGGGGTGCCGCGTTTTTTAGTTTTATGTTCGTGCTTTCGTCGATAATTAGTTGGCTTATTCGTAGCGAAGTTAAGAAGAGGGAAAAGGGACCTGAAGCTAAAGGTATAGGTGCGGAAGCAAATCTTAAGGTTGGTGGGAGCGAAAAAACTGATGACACTGGACAGGCAGAGAGGGTTCCTCAAAAACCGATGGAAGAGACTAATCGAAAAGTTAGGGTTGGGCCAATGGTCCAGGTTGAGGGGAGTGGGGAAACGCCCGAACGCGCGGAACAAGAAGTTGAAACTGTTCCGATCGACGCCGATCTTGACAGACGAAAGATGGGTGGCTAAAATCCCAGTTCGCTAAGGACGGTTGAGATCGGCTCCGCCTGGTTCATGACGAAGAAGTGGAAGTAGTTGACCCCGCCGATAATTAATTCCCTCGTTTGTTCCAGCGTCCATTCGGTGCTGATCCGTTTGATCGCGTCGGGATTTTCCGCGTTCTTTTCGATCTTCTCCAGCAATTCTTTCGGGATCGTCGCGCCGCATTTTTCAGTCAGCGTTTTGATCTGTTTTGTGCTGGTGATCATCATCTGGCCAGGGATAATGGGAACTTTGATCCCGGCGGCGAGGCATTGATCGACAAAATCAAAATAGGCCTGGTTGTTGAAAAAGAGCTGGGTGATGACGTATTCGGCTCCGGCGTCGATTTTTTTCTTTAAGTTGGCGATATCTTTTTTGATGGCGGTCGCTTCAGTGTGTTTTTCCGGATAGCCGGCGACACCGACGCAAAACTTTGGTTGTTCCTCTTTAATGAACTCAACCAATTCTGACGCGTAGCGGAAGCCGTTCTTGGGCGGGACAAATTTAGTTTCCCCGCTCGGCGGATCGCCCCGCAGGGCGAGAATGTTTTCGATCCCCAGATCGGCGAGTTGTTTTAGCTGGGCGGCAATATCTTTCCGTTCAGCTCCGACGCAGGTCAGGTGGGCGACCGGTTCGATCTTAAACTTCTTTTTGATCTGTTCCGCCCAGTAAAAGGTCTTTTCCCGGGTCGTTCCCATCGCTCCGTAGGTGACCGAAACAAAATCCGGACTAAATTTGCCAAGTTTTTCGATCGCCTCGATAAGATGCTCTTCTCCCACCGGTGTTTTGGGAGGGAAAAATTCAAAAGAGAGGGTCGGCCGGTCGGTCCGGTTCAGGTCTTTACTTACTTTCATTCTGATCTTTCTTCAGGGTGTCCATTTCTTCGGGTTTTGGTTGTGTTTTAGCTAGCGGCCGCATATGGGGGAAGAAAATAACGTCCCTAATGGAGGGTGAGTTGGTCAGGAGCATAACCAGACGGTCGATCCCGATCCCCAGCCCGCCGGCTGGGGGCATCCCGTATTCCAGGGCTCGGAGGAAGTCTTCATCCATCGATTCGGCTTCTTCGTCTCCGGCCGCTTTGAGGTCGGCTTGTTTTTGGAAGCGTTGCATTTGGTCGATCGGATCGTTAAGCTCGGAGAAGGCGTTGGCCAGCTCCATTCCCGCCATGATCAGCTCAAAGCGTTCAACTTTTCCGGCTTTTGACCGGTGCTTCTTGGCCAAAGGAGAGGTTTCGAGCGGGTGGTCGATAATAAAGGTCGGCTGGCGCAGGTTAGGCTCAACGAACTTGTCGTAAAGCTCGTTAATGATCTTGCCGATCCCTAGTTCTTTTGCTCCTTCAATTCCTTTTTCTTTCCCCAAGGTCCGGATCTGGTCGTCGGTCTTGCCGATAATATCGATCCCGTTCTCTTTGAGCGCGTCTTCAAGCGTTATTTTCTTCCAGGGGGGGGTGAGGTTGATCTTTTCGCCGCGGAATTCGAGCTCAACCGTTCCCAGTACCTCTTTGGCGGCATGGACGATCAAATCCTCGGTCAATTGCATGATGTCATGATAATCGACATAAGCCTGGTAGATCTCGATCATGGTGTATTCCGGGTTATGCTTGAATGACATTCCTTCGTTCCGGAAGACCCGTCCCATTTCAAAAACTTTTTCAAACCCGCCGACCAAAAGCCGCTTCAAATAGAGCTCGGGGGCGATCCTCATAAATAGGGGCATGCTCAAGGCGTCGTGAAAAGTCTCGAACGGCCGGGCAGCCGCGCCGCCTTGCAGAACGTGGAGGACCGGAGTTTCAACCTCCAGGAACCCTTTTTCTTCCAGAAAACGGCGGATGAAGGAGACGATCTTGCTTCGTTTTACGAAAACTTCTTTAACTTCCGGGTTGACCATCAGGTCAAGGTAGCGTTCCCGGTAACGGATCTCCTTATCCTGCAGGCCGTGCCATTTTTCCGGCAGGGGAAGAAGTGACTTGCTCAAGATCTCCAGCTTTTCTACCCGGACGGTGATCTCGTTTGTCTTGGTCCGGAAAACATGACCGGTTACGCCGATGTAATCCCCCATGTCGAGGTTTTGCCAGAGTTCGTACTGGCTTTCGCCGATAACGTCAAGTTTGGCGTAGATCTGGATCCGGCCGAACTCGTCCTGGATCGTGGCAAAAGAAGCTTTCCCATGACCTCTCTTGGTCATGATCCGGCCGGCGATGGCGACGGTTTCGGCGCTTTCCTGGCCTTCGGCCAATTGGTTGAAGTTTTCCAGGACCTGATTAGAATGGGCGGTCGCCGTGAACTTGTAGGGATAAGGATTTACCCCTTTATCCCTGATGTTTTGCAGTTTTTCCCGTCTAACTTTTAACAGATCGCTTAATTCTTCTGACATTATTAACTACCATCTCCCGACTAACAACTTACGACTCGGCAATAATCCTTAAGCCCTTCAAGGTTAAATCAGAATCTATTATATCAACAACCGGGGTGTACTTACAAATTAGCTTCGCTAATCCCCCAGTCGCGATGACGGTTGCTTTGGCGGCTTTCATTTCCTTTTTTATCCGCCAGACCATCCCTTCGACCATGGCGACATAGCCAAAGACCAGGCCGCTTTGCAGAGCTTCGGTGGTACTGCGGCCGACCACACGTTTGGGAGGAGCGATCGGGACTGACGGGAGTTTGGCGGTCCGCTGATGCAGGGTATCGCGGGCGAGGGTGATCCCCGGAGCGATCGCCCCGCCTAAATATTCTCCCTTAGCGGAAACGTAATCGAAGGTGGTGGCGGTCCCAAAGTCGATGATCAATGCCGGTTTATTATAAAGGGTGTAAGCGGCCAGGGCGTTGACCACCCGGTCGGCGCCGATCGCTTTCTTATCACTAAGCTTGACCTTAATGAGGGGGATATCCGCGGCCGTAATAAAGCGAGGGACGAGGTGAAAATGCTTTTTGACATCTTTGGCTAATTTCCGATCAATCGCCGGGACGACACTGGCAATGATCACCTTTGAAATATTTCCCATTATTTTAGGAAATATATATGGAGAAGTGGCCGTTCGCCAGCTTGAAACCAAGCTAGGGCCTTTATAAAGGCCATAAACAATGTTAGTATTGCCGACGTCAACAGTCAATATCATCTACCAATTATAGCATGTGAAAAGAGAACTTTTAGCTTTAATTATCTGTATTTTTACTTATAATCCGGCGTTTGGCCTTGATATGGCGCCGCCAGCGCTGGCTTATGATCCCGCCTGTTTGAAGATCACCGCTGAACCTGAAGTTTCAAGGTCAGCTTTTATGAAAGTCGAACAATACGTGACTGACTTGAGCTTTCCGTATGATCTGAAATATAATTTAAAGGAGAACACCTGGAAGTTGAGGTTGTTTCCGAAGAGATCTCCTGCTTTGGTTAAAGGTGACTTGATCGAGCCGACTCTTATGTATGATAATACCGACCGCTATCGGCTTTATTTGATTAATAAAGGGTTCGTGTTTTAAATTGATTTTTAAAATATTTTTGTGTAAAATATTTTTACTGCGATCAAACGGTTGACTTCTTTTGGCGTTTTTTAATTATTTGTAAAGGAGAGGGTGAAAATGAATGACGACATCAAAATTATCGATGAAAAAGTAAAAGCAAAAAGCGAGTTCGTGGATAAAATTGGACGAGCGCTGGCCGGAACAATTATTGGTCAGAAATCGATTATCGATCGAATGATCGTCGCCATGCTTTGTAATGGCCACGTGATGGTCGAGGGGGTCCCCGGATTGGCTAAAACGCTGATCGTCAAAGCGCTGGCCGCCGCCGTTGACGCCAAATTTGCCAGGATCCAGTTTACCCCGGACCTTCTTCCTTCCGATTTGATTGGAACGATGATCCTCAACCCCAAGAGTGGGGAGTTTACTTCGCGCAAAGGGCCGATCTTCGCCAATATTGTTTTAGCCGACGAGATCAACCGCGCGCCATCCAAGGTCCAGAGCGCTCTGCTGGAAGCGATGCAGGAGCACCGGGTGACAATATCTGATACCACCCATCATCTGCCGGAGCCGTTCATGGTCCTGGCGACGCAAAATCCGATCGAGCAGGAAGGGACCTATCCCCTCCCCGAAGCGGCGATCGACCGCTTTATGTTCAAGCTAAAGATTACCTATCCGAGAAAAGAGGAAGAGCTTAAGATCATTGACAATGCCCTGATCGGCGAAGAGCCCAAAATTACTAAAGTAGTGGGAATCGAAGAGATCCTTTTGACCAGAAAAGTGATCAACGAGATCTATATTGATGACAAATTAAAGCAATACATTATTAATCTGGTCTCCGCCACCAGGACCCCTCAAGAATACGGGTTAAGCGAGCTCGCCGGAATGATCCAGTTTGGCGCTTCACCGCGCGCTTCGATCAATCTGGCACACGCCGCCAAAGGACATGCGTTTATCCGCCGGCGTGGATATGTGACCCCCGACGACATTAAAGGCGTCGCGCTCGACGTGATGCGCCACCGCTTGATTTTAACTTACGAGGCGGAAGCGGAAGAACAGACCCCGGAAACGATCATTCAGAAGGTGCTGGACGCGGTCGATGTCCCTTAAGGAGAGTCATGACCACCGCGGAGATCTTCAAGAATATACGTCGGATCGAGATCCAATCCCGTAAACCGGTTAACCAGCTTTTTGCCGGCGAGTATCGGAGCGTTTTTAAGGGAGAAGGGTTGGAGTTTCACGAGGTTCGCGAATACCAGCCAGGGGACGATATCCGTTCGATAGATTGGAATGTCACCGCCAGGCTTGGCCACCCTTTTGTTAAGAAATTCATCGAAGAGCGCCAGCGGACGATCGTTTTGATGATCGACGTTTCCGGCTCGCAGGACTTTGGGTCGCTCAATAAAAGTAAAAACGAGATCGCGGCCGAGCTGGCGGCGATCCTGGCTTTTTCGGCGATCAAGAACAACGACCTGGTCGGGCTCCTTCTCTTTACCGACCAGGTCGAAAAATACATTCCTCCAAAAAAAGGAAAAAAGCACGTCATGCGGATCATTCGCGATATCCTCTATTTTCGGCGGCAAAATCCAGGGACCGATTTAGCCCAGGCTCTCCGCTACTTCAGCAGGGTCCAGCGGAAAAGCGCCATTGTTTTTTTGATCTCCGATTTTCTGGGCGATGATTACGAGCGGCCGCTGGCGGTGACCAGCCGGCGGCACGATTTGATCCCGGTCATGCTGAAGGACCGCTTTGAGCGGCAGTTTCCGTCCCACGATGGTTTGCTTCAGGTCGAAGATCCTGAAAACGGCGAGCTGGTTGTCCTGGATGGGGGGGACAAATCCCTGCGCGAAAGATACGATCAGCTGGTTGCCGATGAGTATAAGAGAAAAATTAAATACTTTCGTTCGCTCAAAGTCGATTGCCTGGAGATCACAACGGACGGGGATTATATCAAGCCCTTGAACCTGTTTTTTAAGCGCCAGCAAGGGAAGGCCCGCCGCTGATGATGACCGAAGATATCCGCGATATCAAAGGAATTGTGGGGGTGATCGACTGGGGGACGATGTTATTCCTTGGCCTCTGCCTGATCCTTTGCCTTGGCCTCTTCTATTTAGCTTATCGTTACTATCTTAATATTAAGGCTAAGGCAAAGGCGGAGCAAAAGGCGGGAAAAATGGCTCCGGCTAAGCCGTTCAATGTTTTTGCCGAAGAGTCGATCCTTGCGTTAGACCCAGTTGTTTATTTCCAGAAAGGGCTGTTCCGCGATTATTATTTCGAGCTGACCAGGATCGTTCGCCATTTTCTGTCCGATAATTACAAAATTGACGCTTTGGAGAAGACTTCTTTTGAATTGGTCACCGAGATGGAAAGGGTTGAGCGCGATTATGAAAAGATCAAACTGCTTGACCGTTTTCTGCAAGACGCCGACCTGGTTAAATTTGCCAGGGAAAAACCGAGTTTGGCAGTAATGAGGGAATCGAAAGAAAAGGCGCTCGGTTTTATCAAGGAGTTTTACCGTTATGCGGCTGGCTAACGCTTTTTGGTTGTTGCTTATTCCAGCCCTTCCTTATTTGTATTATTTAAAAAGGAAGGGGAAACCGGCCGCTCTGCCTCACCCCGACCTGGCTTGGCGGCTGGCCGAGCGGGGTAGTAGGACCAGTTTTAAGATGGCCTTGCCGTTGATCCTTCGCATGGCGGCGCTGATCTTGCTGATCGCCGCTCTTGCCAGGCCGCAATTGGGTTTCAAGCTCGACAGCGCCAATCGCTTTGGGATCGATATCATGGTGGCGCTTGATGTCAGCAGTTCCATGACGGCGGAAGATTTTGTTCCCAATCGTATAACGGTCGCTAAAAACGACCTGGCCGATTTTATCCGTTCCCGCCGCGACGACCGGATCGGATTGATCGTTTTCGGCGCGCAGAGCTATTTGCAGTCCCCCCTCACCAACGACCATCGGACCCTTCTCTCTTTCTTAGATGACGTGAGAGTGGGGATGGCGGAAGATGGGACCGCGATCGGCATGGCGCTGGGGAACGCGGTCAAGCGGTTGAAAGATTCGCGGGCCAGGAGCAAGGTGATCCTCCTTTTGACCGACGGAGATAATAACGCCGGGGCGATCGATCCCGAGACGGCGGCCAAATTAGCGGCGACTTACGGTATTAAGATCTACGCGATCGGCATTGGCGACCCAAGGGGAGCGCCGATCCCGCTTATCGACCAATTCGGCAACAAGACCTACGCTTATAATCCGGACGGGACCCCGTTCTTGACCAAAATGAACGTTGACGGGCTGAAGAAGCTCGCCGCTTTGACCGAGGGTGGGTATTTTATCGCTTCAGACGGCGGAAAGCTCCGGGAGATATTTCAGCGGATCGACCAAATGGAAAAGACCAGGTTCGACGCGAAGGATAAATATGTGTTTGACGAACTATTCGGCTTTTTTGCTTTTCCGGCTTTTCTGCTGTTGTTCCTTGAAAGGCTGCTGGTTAAATTTTGGGTGAGGCCTTTGCCATGATCTTTGCCAGAGCGGTTTATTTGTGGTTATTGCCGGTCTTGTTGATGATCGCCTGGTATGAGTTGAAGCCAGGAAAATGGAGCAATCATTTGTTTGGCCGGGAGTTGAAGCCATTAATGCTTAGGCTTCTCGACGAGCGGAAACGTTTAATTAAAAAACTTTTATTTTTTGCCGGGATGTTTTTCCTGGTCATTGCCCTCGCCCAGCCGCAGTGGGGAGAGAGGGGCGAGCTTCTTTCCGTTCCGGGGATCGATATTATTTTTGCTGTCGACGTCAGTAAAAGCATGCTGGCCGGTGATCTTAAACCAAACCGCCTGGAGAACGCCAAACAGGCGCTCCGTCTTTTGGCCATGCAAATGGAGGGGAATCGTTTAGGCCTGGTCGCGTTTGCCGGCAGTTCTTTTGTTGAATGTCCTTTGACCGGAGATGTTGGGGCGGTCCAGCTTTTTTTGGGTTCGCTATCCACCAGTCTGATCCCGGTCCCGGGGACCGACCTGGGGGGGGCGATAGAGAGCGCGGCCAAAGCTTTTGACCGTGCTCCGACAAGCAAAGCGATCATTTTAATAACGGATGGAGAAGATCTTTCCGGAGGGGGTCGCGCCGCGGCCGAGGTGGCGGCCGGAGCCGGGATAAAAATATTTCCGGTTGGCATTGGGACGGCGGTGGGGGAGACCGTTCCCGAAGTCGATGAAAATGGGCGGGTTGTCGGTCTTAAACGCGACCAGAAAGGAGATCTGGTGGTCTCCAAGCTCGATGTCGACCTGTTAAACGAGATCGCCGGGAAAACCGGTGGCAAAGCGCTATTTGTTGCCGGCGGTGGATCGACCCTGCCGGAGTTGATGGCGGCGATCGCTTCTCTCCCAAAAACAAAAATAAGCCAGAAACTCGGCTATCAATATCTTGACCGTTTTCAGATTTTTCTGTTATTAGCTTTTGTTTGTTTGGTCGCCGAGCTTGTTATGAGCGAGAGGAAAAGATGACCCCCTCTGTCCTCATTTCATTCGGACATCTCCCCCTTATTAAGGGGGAGATTGAGAGGGGGTATTAGGAAAACGCATGAAAAAACGAATTATTTTCATAACGATTACTGCTTACTACTTATCACTTATAACTGCCGTCCACGCGCTCCCTTTCGAAAGCCGTCTGAATAAAGGGAATGGGTTCTACGATCGCGGGCTTTTCGACCGGGCGCAAAATGTGTATGAATCCATTCTGGCCAGGAAAAAAGATCCGCTGGCGAAGTATAATCTTGGCAACGCTCTTTACCGCCAGGGAAAATATGCCGAAAGTGAAAAGATCTTTGAGACGGTTAGCGGCGAAGCGGCCGACAAGGGGTTGGTCCATAAAGCGTTATATAATAAAGGAAATGCCCAGTTCCGCCAGGAAAACTATGAAGGAGCGGTTAACTCCTATGAACAGGCGCTGAAGTTCAAGGATAAAGACCAGGATACGCTCTATAACCTGGCCTTGGCTAAAAAACTATTAAAAATGCCGAAGAATCAAAGACCCAAACAAAACAAACAGAAGCAACAGCAGCAGAAAAAACCGCAACAAAAACAACCGCAAAGCGAGCCGCAGAAGAAAAATGGGTTGAACAAACAGGACGCGGAGCGGATATTGCAGGGGTTGGGGAATAACGAAAAACATCAAGGGAAGCGGAAGAATGGAAAAGGGGCTGGGAGCGGGGAGGATTGGTGAATGGGTGGCCTAAAATTATGAAAAAGACAAAAAGCCGTGGACTTGTGGTTGCCTTAACTTTAGTTTTATTGGGTTTGCCGTTATCTGCAGGGGAGTTATCCATCAAGGCGACGGTTGATAAAACCACGGTCTCTTTGGACGACACGGTTAGTTACACGGTTACCCTCTCCGGGGGGAACGAAGATGTTCCAGCCCCATCTTTGCCTAAATTTGTAAATTTGTCTTTGGTCTCTAATTATCGCTCCTCGAATATTTCAATTATTAACGGCCAGGCGAGCGTTTCTTCTTCAGTTACTTATATTTTGAAACCGCAAGCGGTCGGTGCCGCCTCAATCGGCGCCGCTTCGCTGGTATTCAATGGCAAGACTTACTGGGCTGATCCGATCGAGGTCAAAGTCACCCCGGCAACCGGGGTCAGCCGGTCGCGCCGGAGCCTCCCCCCCACCGGGTTAGGGGTCGATCCCTGGGAAGAGGTGTTTGATAAGTTTTTTAAGGAGCCGGTTTTTGTTAAACCGGACCCGGTCAAAGACCCGATCAAAGTAAAAATGTCGGTTTCAACCAACGCTCCATACGTGAACCAATTGGTCTTATTAACTTTTACTTTTTACCGCCGGGTCAATCTCCTGGAGGCTCCGATCTATATGCCGCCGTCGACCACCGGTTTTTGGGCGGTTAATTTGCCGGTCAGCAGTGAACAGCGACGGGAGACTATCGATGGGGTGACCTATCTGGCCCAGGATTTTCGGACCGCGATCTTCCCAATTTCCAGCGGTCGGCAGGTGATTAAAGAAGGCTCTCTTCGGGCGCGGCTTGGGGCTGGAGCGCCGGATTTGTTTAAGACTAAGCCGGTGGCTTTGCTGGTTAAGCCTTTGCCGGAGGCGGGCAAGCCGGTTGACTTTGGCGGTTCAGTCGGCCGCTATCAGCTGTCTGTCGCGTCAAATGTTAAAGAGGTTGAACGGGGAAAACCTTTTACCATTACCGCCAAGGTTTTTGGCGAGGGGAATATTCAATCGGTCGCGGAACCTGTTTTAGCTTCGGGCGATGGATATAAAAGACTTTCCAGCTCTTCGACCGAAAAGGTTGTCCCGGGCAACGCTTTAGTCTCCGGTTCCAAAACCTTTGAGATTGCCATTTTGCCCCTTAAAGAGGGAAAGCTAACCTTGCCGCCATTAACCTTTAGCTACTTTGATCCAAATCAAGCGAAATATGTCGCGTTAAAGTCACAGCCAATTACCATTAATGTCCTACATTCCGACGCGCCGCTGCCTAAGGATTTGGCGGCGGCGGAGAAGAGCGGGCCGGAAGGATCGGTTAAAATTGATTTTAATTGGAAAACGCCGCTGAAAAAAATAATCAGGACTTTTTTGGCCCCGCTGTTGCAATTGATTTTTTGGTCAATGACAATCCTGCTGGTTAGCGCCGTTTTTTGGCGGCGTCTCCAGCAGTTGCGAGGAGCTGATCCAATTAAGCTTCGCCAATCCCGCGCTCTCCGGGTCGCCCGCGATCGTCTAAAGAAAGGGGAGCGTTTGCTAAAGGCCCAGAAGCTCAAAGAAGGCGTTAATGAGCTCCATGAATCAGTCAGCCATTATTTAGGGGATAAGTATAACTTTTCCGCGACCGGGGCGACAACCGATGAGATTAAAGTGCTTTTGGCCGGCAAGGGGATTGCGACTGAAGAACAGAAAAAAATTGAGTCCTTTTTAGCTGAATGTGATTTGATTCGTTTTACCCCGGCAACGCTGGATATAACAAAAATGGAAGAATTACTGGAATTAGCTAAGGAGATGATCTTGACGGTTGAATCCGCCCCTTAAACGCGAGCTATTTTTTTATGTCGGCAGACCAGGCAAAAAGCTTTTCTTCTTCGTTAATGCCACTTGAGGAATGTGCTCTGCCGGAAAGAATCCCAGGATAAAGTGTTAATATTTGGTCAGCCATGTCTTGGCTGGATCCCTTAAGGAAATCTTTAATCGCCAAATTAATCGCTTGCGGGGCTGTCTTTCCTTTTTTGATCGATGACTTAGCTACCCTCCAAACTGCTTTTCGATATCTAATAATATTAATCATGCTTGCTATGCCGGTCATTATACACTCCTTCATTGAAATGTTCTGTGTAATGATCGATAGGTTTTGATTGAAATTTCAGGGTGGTTAATTGTTTGAGGGCAAATTGGAAAGAATGTCGCTCCTGTTCGTCAATATGCCCTTTCGCTGGGCTGGCAGGAGGGGTCTCCCTCGCCCAATCAGTTGTTTTATGCCGACGGTGAGTATGGCGGGCTCAAGGTACGCCTTTTGATTGAATTTGTTTTGCTTGGCAGTATTGCCGCTTCGCACCAAAGGCGCATTGAGAAGAGCGGCAGATCAATGAGATTGGGGTCTTGGCTAGAGCGGAGATTGTTTCCATGGAAGATAAGCAGGTCGTTTTAAATAAAATGTATTACGGGGTGAAGTTGTATTTAAAAGTTTATCCCAGTGACGGGACGGCTCCGTTTATTGAAGAGCTGAAAAGAATAAAAAAACTGCAAGCTAAATAATCGGCCAATTCTATTATTTCAGCTGTTCCCCTGATATAATTGTTGTCATGAGTGAGATTTTATCCCGTAAATCTTTGTCGCCAAATGTTTTTCAAATTACCGTGGCCGCGCCGGCTATCGCCGCTGGGGCGCGCGCCGGGCAGTTTGTGGTGATTATTCCGGCTACCCAAGCGGAGCGGATCCCCCTGACCATTGCCGATAGCGACCAAGCGAAGGGGACAATCACGAT
Organism: candidate division WOR-1 bacterium RIFOXYB2_FULL_45_9; assembly: GCA_001771575.1. Classification (GTDB taxonomy): domain Bacteria; phylum Margulisbacteria; class WOR-1; order O2-12-FULL-45-9; family XYB2-FULL-48-7; genus XYB2-FULL-45-9. The sequence continues at coordinate 1,461,616 of MEUD01000001.1, forward strand.
CATCTTCCAATTGGCTGGGGCGACAACCAGGCTCCTTACTTCGCTTCAGGTTGGCGAGAAAATTCCCCACATACTGGGCCCGCTTGGCGTCCCTTCGGAGATCGAAAAATTCGGTCGGGTGGTGGTGGTTGGTGGTGGAGTGGGGATCGCCGAGATCTATCCGGTCGTCAAAGCGCTGACCGCTGCCGGAAATGAAGTGGTTACAATTGTCGGGGCGCGCAATAAAGAATTATTGATCTTTCAGTCAGAGTTGTCAGTCGTTAGTTGTCAGTTGTTAGTGGCCACCGACGACGGCTCAAGCGGCCGCAAAGGGTTCGTGACGGAGTTGCTGGCCGAAGCGATCAAAGAGAGGCCGGTCCAGCGGGTGATCGCGGTCGGTCCGGTCCCGATGATGAAAGCATGCTGTGATCTGACCAGAGAGGCCGGGATTAAAACGATCGTTTCCCTGAACACTTTGATGCTTGACGCGACCGGAATGTGCGGCGTCTGCCGGGTGAAGGTCGGCGGCGAAAATCGGTTTGCCTGCGTTGAAGGGCCTGATTTTGACGGTCACCTGGTTGATTTTGCCGACCTGACCAGCCGGCTGGGAACTTACAAGGACCTGGAAAAAAAAGCCGACGACCATGTCTGCCGGCTCTTAAGAGGAAAAAATGGCTGAAGACAAAACAAACGCGCGGATGCGGGAGCGTCCGGTCGCCGAGCGGATCCGGGACTTTGAGGAGGTTCCTCTTGGGTATACGGCCCAACAAGCGGTCGCTGAAGCCAAGCGATGTCTGCAGTGCAAAGACCCCAAATGCGTCAAGGGATGTCCGGTCGAAATTGATATCCCCGCTTTTATTAAGCTGATCGCTCAAGGCTTGCCGGCGGAAGCGGCCAGCAAGATCAAGGAAACCAACTCTCTTCCGGCGGTTTGCGGACGGGTCTGTCCGCAGGAAGAACAGTGCGAGCTAACGTGTATTTTGAACGCGAAAAAGGCACCTATCGCCATCGGGAGCCTGGAGCGTTTTGCGGCCGAAGCCGAAAGCAAGGAGAATACGGAGCCGCGGCGTTCAGCCGCAGGTTCCGCCAGCATAGCCGTGATCGGTTCCGGTCCGGCCGGTTTAACCTGCGCGGGAGACCTGGCCAAGCTTGGGTATCAGGTGACTGTTTTTGAATCGCTTCATGTCATCGGCGGTGTTCTGCAGTACGGGATCCCCGAGTTCCGTCTCCCGAAAAAGATCGTCGACCTGGAAGTGCAGTATGTTAAAAGCCTTGGCGTTAAGATCGTTTCAGACCATTTGGTCGATGAGATCGATGGGTTGTTGAAGGAATATCAGGCGGTCTTTGTTGGTTCCGGGGCCGGCTTGCCAAACTTTTTGGGCGTTCCCGGAGAAAATTTGCCGGGAGTTTATTCGGCCAATGAATTTCTTTTTCGGGTCAATATGATGAAAGCCTACAAGTTTCCGGAATATTTAACTCCGGTCAAGATTGGCAAAAAGGTCGCGGTGATCGGAGCGGGGAACGTCGCGATGGACGCGGCCCGTGTTTCACTCCGTTTGGGGGCGGAAGAAGTGCTGATCGTTTATCGGCGTTCCAGGGGGGAGATGCCGGCCCGCCGGGAAGAGATCGTCCGCTGTGAAGAAGAAGGGGTGAAGTTCCATTTGTTGACCGCTCCGATCGCTCTTTATCCGGACCAGTCCGGCTGGGTAAAGGAAATGGAGTGCGAAAAAATGGAACTGGGGGAACCGGATCAGAGCGGCCGCCGCAGACCGATAACGGTGCCGGGTTCCGAGTTCAAACTACCGATCGACACGGTTATCGTCGCGATCGGCAATTCGCCAAACCCATTGATCATTCGCCGCAACCCGGGAGTTCGCGCCAACGATCGCGGCGGGATAATTGTCGATGATCGGCAGGCGACCTCGTTGCCGGGAGTTTTTGCCGGGGGGGACATCGTCCGCGGTTCGGCTACGGTTATTTCGGCGATGGGGGACGGCAAACGGGCGGCTCGCCGGATTGACGAGTATTTGCGGGCGGCTGGTCAGCGCCTTTGATATCAGGTATAATTCCAGTTCATGAAACTGGCCTTGGCCCAGATCAACCCAATTGTCGGCGATCTTGAGGGAAATACCCGTAAGATAATTGAAAATATTGATCGGGCAAAAGCGGCCGCGGCCGATCTGGTGATCTTTCCGGAATTGGCGGTCACCGGTTATCCGCCGGATGACCTTCTCTTGAAACCTCAATTTATTGATGACAATTTAACCCGGCTAAAAACAATTGCCGCCTCCGCTAAAGGGATTGCGGTATATCTTGGTTTTGTTGATCGTCAGGGTCGGAAGCTTTATAATGCCGCTGCTTTTATTATTGACGGAAAAATTAAGACCGTCTATCGCAAGATCAATCTCCCCAATTACGCGGTCTTCGATGAGAAAAGGTATTTTTCGGAAGGGAAGGTCCCGGCGATCGTTGGTTTTCGGGGGACAAAGATCGGTTTTTTGATCTGCGAAGATCTTTGGGTAGATTCAGGGCCGTATCTGGCCGAAGCTCGTCTGGGCGCTAAAATTATTATTAACATTAACGCTTCCCCATACCATCGCGGTAAAGCCCGAGAGAGAGAAAAACTGGTCAAAGCTCGTGCCAAGAGGACCGGCGCACACGTTGTTTACGTCAATATGGTCGGCGGGCAGGACGAGTTGGTATTTGACGGCGGGAGCATGGTCGCTTCCCCGCGGGGGAAGCTGATCGCCGCGGCCGGGCAGTACTGTGAAGAGCTTCTTTTGGTCGATCTTGCCGAAGAAGCCGTTGCTCCGCCGTGGCAAGACGATGAAGAAGAGATCTATGGCGCCCTTCTGCTTGGGGTCAAAGATTACGTTCGCAAAAATGGTTTTTCCGACGCGGTGATTGGCTTGTCCGGGGGGATAGATTCCGCCCTGACTTTGGCGATCGCTGTTGACGCGCTGGGGAAAGAGAGGGTCCACGCGGTTTTTATGCCTTCCGATTACACGGCCAGGCGGAGTTATGACGACGCGAAAGAGGTTGCCGGCCGCCTTGGAGTAAAAATGGATGTTCTGCCGATCAAAGAACCATTAAAGAGGATGCTGGGTGAACTTCGTCCTCTTTTTAAGGGTGAAGCCGAGAACCTTGCCGAGGAAAATCTGCAAGCCAGGATCCGCGGCAATTACTTAATGGCCTTGTCCAATAAGTTCGGCTGGCTGGTCTTAACGACCGGGAATAAGTCGGAGATGTCGACCGGCTATTGCACGTTGTATGGAGATATGGCCGGAGGATACGCGGCGCTCAAGGATGTTCCCAAGACCTTGGTGTATCGTTTGGTCGATTGGCGCAACGCCGAACGGGAGGTTATTCCCGGCTCGATCATTGATCGGCCGCCGACCGCCGAACTTAAGCCGAACCAGCGCGACCAAGATACCCTGCCTGAATATGAACTGCTTGATCGGATCGTCGATGAATATGTCGAAAAGAATAGAAGTATCGACGAAATCATAAAACTCGGCTTGCCCAGGGAGACGGTCATTAAAGTTGTCCGGATGATCGATCGGGCCGAATATAAACGACGCCAGGCCCCTCCCGGGCCCCGGATCACAGCGCGGGCTTTTGGCAAGGATTGGCGCTTGCCGATAACTAATCATTATAAAGAGAAGGTGAAATAATGGCGATAACAAAACAGGCGGCGGATGAGTTGATGAAAAAATATTCAGGCGAAGTGCGCGGGGTCGCTATTTTGACCGACGCGGAATTTGTCAGGAAAAAATGGGGGGTTGAAGGGCTAAACAAGATTAAGGCGGTCGCGTCTGATCTTGGCTATCCGATCGAATACGAAAAGATCAAGGCTCTGGCCTGGTATCCTCTTGCCTTAAGGATGCTTTCGCTTTTTATTATTACCGACACTTTTAATATGTCCGGTGAGCAGGTTGAAGAGATGGGTTATACCGCCCCCAAGTTCTCTTTTTTAATGAAATGGCTGGTCAAGTATTTCGCTTCAACTAAAATGACGATCGACCAGGCGCCGTCGGTCTGGAGGAAACATTACACGATCGGCAGCCTTGAAACCCAATATAATGAAGGCGATAATTTTGCCTTGGTGCAGGTCAAAGGTTTGGCTTTCCCAGAAATGGGGATCAAATATCTACAGGGTTATTTTCGTAGAGTGACTGAATTCTCCGTTGGAAAACCGGTTTATTGCGAATTAACTGAAACTCCTGGTGAAGAGAGCAAATATTATGCGTTTAAGGCGTGGTGGGATAAATAATGACCGACAGTGAAGAACTACTGCTGATCAGCGATTATCTGGAGGATATGTGGGAGTTTCTGCCGATCCCGATTGTTAATGTCAGTATGGTCGGGATAATCACCGATACTGATCGGGCGACTGCCAATGTTTTTGGCTGGTCGAAAGATGAAATTATCGGCCGCCGTTTTGATGACTTTTTTAATGATAAAGACCAGGCTGGCGCGATCTTAAGGGAGACAATAGGGATTGGGTCGGTCGGTAATCGGGAACTAACCGCGAAAAATAAGGATGGGGCGGTTTTCCCCACGCTCGTAAACAGCCTGTTAAGAAAGGACGAGAACGGGGAGATCGTCGGTCTGCTGGTCTCGTTGGTTGACATGACCGAAACGAAAAAAGCGGCCGAAAAACTGGCTAAACTGGAAGAGCGATATCGCAACACTCTTGATTCGATGCTTGAAGGGTTCCAGATCATCGGATATGACTGGCGCTACCTCTACGTTAACGATGTTTGCGCCAAACAGGGGAAACGAAAAAAAGAAGAACTATTGGGTCATTCCCTGATTGAGATCTATCCGGGAATTGAAAAAACCGAAATGTTTACGAGACTTAAGCGTTGTATGGAACAGCGTCTCCCTCACCGGATGGAGACCGAGTTCATTTTTCCTGATGGGAGCCGGGGATGGTTTGAGCTTAATATCCAGCCGATGGCTGACGGTATTTTTGTGGTCTCGCAGGACATTTCCGAGCGACGCCGCGCCGCGACGGAGCTGGAAAAAAAGGTCAAAGAGCTTGAGGAGTTTCATTCGCTGGCGGTTGGCCGCGAGCTTCGGATGATCGAATTGGAAAAAGAGATCAATAAGCTCCTGGCCGAGCTGGGCCGTTCCCAAAAATATTCCACCTCTTGATATAGCAACAAAGATGTAGTACAATCTACAATATTGTAGGAGTGAACACATGCCGCAAACTTTTGTTGAAACTTTGATCGAGGTCAGCGCCGCGCTGGCCGCCTCGCTTGATCTGGAGAAAACCCTTAATTCCATTTTAAAGGTTTTGGCCGATTCGCTGGAGATGCAACGCGGGACGATTACCCTGGTCGATCCCGCGACCAATGACCTGCGGATCGAAGTCGCCTCGGGTTTGACCAGGGAAGAAAAGGAGAGAGGCCGCTATAAGATCGGTGAAGGGATCACCGGACGCGTCGTGGCGACCGGTCAGGCGATGGTTATCCCCGACATTGAGGCAGAGCCCCTGTTTTTAAACCGCACCCAGGCCAGGCGCAATCTCAAAGAGAGAAAATTTGCCTTTCTTTGCGTGCCGATCAAGGTTGGCAATAAAGTGATCGGCGCCCTGTCGGTCGACCGGTTGTTCAAGGGGACGGTCTCTTACGAAGAAGATATCCGGGTCCTGACGATCATTGCCGCGATGGTCGGGCAGGCGGTCAAACTTCGCGAGCTGGCGGAAAAGGACAAGGAGATCGTCGTTTCCGAGAATATTAAATTAAAAAGAGAGCTGAAGGGGAAGTATAAGTTCGGCAACATTATTTACGGTTCTTCGGTCATGGAAGCGGTTATGGCGGGGGCGGTCCAGGTCGCCGACAGCGCCGCGACCGTCCTTTTGGGTGGAGAGTCGGGGACCGGCAAGGAGTTGGTCGCTTCCGCCATTCATTACGCCAGCCCGAGGCACGAAAAGCCTTTTATCAAAGTCGCTTGCGCCGCCCTGCCGGAAAATCTGCTTGAGTCGGAACTGTTCGGTTATGAACGAGGGGCTTTTACCGGTGCGATGGAGAGGCGGAGCGGTCGGTTTGAATTAGCCAATGGAGGGACGATCTTTCTGGATGAGATAGGGGACTTGTCCGTCGCGACCCAGGTCAAGCTTTTGCGGGTCCTGCAAGAGAGGGAGTTCGAGCGGTTGGGTGGCTCTCAGACGATCAAGATCGACGTTCGGGTTATTTGTGCCACTCACCGCGACCTTGAGGCGATGGTTAAAGAGGGAAAATTTCGCGAGGACCTCTATTACCGGATCAATGTTTTCCCGATCATTCTCCCTCCCCTGCGGGAGAGAAAAGAAGATATTCCTCTCCTGGTCGATTATTTTATCGATAAATACACCAGGATAAACAAGAGAAAAATCAAGGGGGTCAACCGGGCCGCGCTGGATCATTTGATGGCGTATGGCTTTCCCGGAAACGTCCGTGAGCTGGAGAACATTATCGAGCGGGCGGCGGTTCTTTGCCAGAAGGAGATTATTACCCCGAAGGAGCTTCCCGCTAACTTGACCGCCCATAAAGAGTTTGACCTCAATATCCAGGGGGCTTCCCTGCCGGATGTCGTCGCCTCGCTGGAAAAGCAAAAGATCGAAGAAGCCCTTAAGCGCTTTAAAACCCAGCGCCTTGCCGCCAGGTCGCTTGGCTTGACCGAACGGATGCTTGGGTACAAGATCGTTAAATATAAGATCATTGATTAACTGCCGATTTAACAGCGCACTTAAGTGCGCTGTTAAAATGATAGCTACAAAAAAGTATTATAACTACAAAAAAGTAGAGACTTCTCCTGTTAGCCTGTCGATTATCTCCTGGCAATAGCATTGCTTACTAACTGGCTAAGGAGGAACGAATATGAAAAATAAATTGGTACCCATCGCTGTCGCTGTCTTGTTTCTTGCCGGGGTTTCCTTTGCTACCCCTTCGACCCAGATTTGGAACCCATCGACCGATGTTCAGGGGGTGGGGGGCTGGCATTTTGGTGTCGACGATTATTTTACGGTCGAGGATCGGACTTCCGGCGGCTATTCCTTTCCGACTGATCTTGGTTTGACCTATGGCCTATTACCTGGACTTGAGATCGGAGTTGACGCTTTTTTGCCGCAAGCTGTGCCGACGAGTTCACTGGTGTTGAATGCTAAATATGGTATTCCAGAGAAGGATTCTCTCCCGGCAATTGCGATTGGCGGGTTTGGCTTTGGCCTGCAGACTAACGTGACCGACCAGAATGTCCTTTATGGGGTAGTTGCTAAAACTTTCCCGATCGGACGTTTTTCAGCCGGTTATTTTATGGGGAACGAGAAGCTTTTGCTCGATCCAAACGGCAACAAAGACAATACCGGTTTGATCCTGACCTGGGATAAAGCGATCTCCGACAAACTTTGGCTCTGCGTCGATTACGCGGGGGGCAAATCGGCTTTAGGCGCCGCCTTTGCCGGGTTTTCTTACGCTTTCTCGGCAAACACGTCGGTGATTTTCGGTTATGGAAGGTATAATAATGACTCCAGGCCGACAATTACGACCCAGTTGGATATTAATATTTAAGTAAGGAGGAGAATTGTATGATAAACGCGGGAGACACGGCTTGGGTTTTGATTTCAACGGCGCTGGTCATCCTAATGACCCCGGCGGTCGGCTTTTTTTACGGCGGGATGGTCCGTAAGAAAAACATTTTATCTACCATCATGATGTGTTTCGCGGCCCTGATGGTGATCAGCATCCAATGGGTCCTTTTTGGCTACACTTTGGCTTTCGGGCCGACCCAGGGGGGGATAATTGGCGGGTTTGACTGGCTGGGACTGATTGGGGTCGGGCAGGCCCCTAACGCCGATTACGCGGCGACGATCCCGGCTCTCGCTTTTATGATCTTCCAGGCCGCTTTCGCGATCGTGACCCCGTCCTTGATCGTTGGAGCGTTCGTGGAAAGGATCAAATTTTCTTCGTTCCTTGTTTTTTCCGTCATTTGGGCGACGATCGTTTACGATCCGGTCGCGCATTGGATCTGGGGGGTTGGGGGCTGGCTCCGTAACCTGGGAGCTCTTGACTTTGCCGGAGGGACGGTTGTGCACGTGACCGCTGGTTTCTCGGCCCTCGCTATTGCCCTGGTCATTGGCAAACGGCTGGGCTACGGGAAGGACAATATGGAGCCGAGCAATATCCCGATCGTGGTTTTGGGGGCGGTCCTGCTTTGGTTCGGCTGGTTCGGTTTTAACGGCGGTTCCGCGCTGGCGGCCAACGGCCTGGCGGTTTCCGCTTTTGTCGTGACCAATACTGCGGCGGCCGCGGCGGCGGTTGTCTGGATGCTTTTAAGCTGGCTCCACCGACGGCCTAGTGTTTTGGGGGTGGCGACCGGCGCGGTTGTCGGTTTGGTTGCGATCACTCCGGCTTCCGGGTTTGTTGATCCGCTCTCGGCGATCGCCATCGGAGGGATTGCCGCTGTTATTTCATATTATATGATCGTTCTCCGCATGAAACTGCGGATCGATGAATCCCTTGACGCTTTTGCTTGTCACGGTATGGGCGGGGCCTGGGGAGCTGTCGCGACCGGTATTTTTGCCAGTAAGGCGATAAATCCGGCCGGCGCTGACGGGCTGATCTTCGGCAATCCAGGGTTGGTCTGGACCCAGTTCCTGACGGTCGCCGTGACCGGGGCCTTTGCTTTTGGCGTGACGATCGTTATCGCGAAAATAGTTGACGCGACCATGGGGTTGCGGGTCGCGGGGAACGAAGAATTGGTCGGGCTCGATATTTCACAGCACGCGGAGACCGCGTAAGGAGGGGGCCATGAAAAAAATTGAAGCGATCATTAAACCAGAAAAGCTAGAAGACTTGCGGGAGGCCTTGGATGCCAAGGGGTTTTCCGGGATGACGATCACCGAAGTTAAAGGGCGGGGGATTCAGCGGGGGATAACCCTGGAATGGCGGGTGGGGGAGTATCGGGTCGAGTTTCTCCCCAAGATCAAGGTTGAGCTGGTGGTCGACGACAAGAAGTCGGCCGAGGTCATAGCGATTATCATCGGCGTCTGCAAGACCGGGAGCATTGGCGATGGGAAGATCTTTGTTTCGCCGATCGAAGAAGTGATCAGGATCAGGACCGGCGAGCGGGGGGAAAAGGTCTTATAAAACTACAAATATGTAGCGCGTAAGCTGTTTTTTCTTGAGGCCGCCTCATGGCAATAAGGTTGCTCATGTTGTGGCATGAACATTAACAGCGGCGATACGGCCTGGGTCCTTATCTCAACGGCTCTGGTTATTTTAATGACCCCGGCCCTCGGCTTTTTTTATGGTGGAATGGTCCGTAAAAAGAACCTTCTATCCACGATCATGCTTTCGGTCGTCATTTTGGCTTTAATTACCGTTCAATGGATGCTGTTTGGTTATACTTTAGCTTTTGGTCCGGACCACGGAGGGATAATCGGCGGATTAGATTGGCTGGGATTAATGAAGGTCGGGGGGGCTCCGCATGCCGGCTACGCCCCAGGCGTTCCTCATCTTGCTTTTATGGCCTTCCAGCTCGCTTTTGCCGTGATCACCCCGGCTTTGATCACCGGCGCTTTTGTTGAAAGGATCAATTTTTCCGGATTCCTGGTCTTTACCCTTCTTTGGTCAACCTTTATTTATGCGCCGGTCGCGCATTGGATCTGGGGGATCGGAGGTTGGCTTAGAGCCCTTGGCGCCCTCGATTTTGCCGGTGGAGCGGTCGTTCATATCACCGCCGGTGTTTCGGCTCTGGCGGTCGCGATGGTTATCGGCAAGAGAAAAGGGTATGGCAAAGACAATATGGAGCCGTCAAACATCCCATTAACGGTCCTGGGCGCCTTTTTGCTTTGGTTTGGCTGGTTTGGTTTTAACGGTGGTTCGGCCCTTTCTGCCGGCGCGGTGGCGGCCCAGGCTTTGGTTGCGACCAATGCTTCCGGAGCAGCGGCCGCCTTGACCTGGATGATCATTAATTGGAGCCACAAGCGGCCGAGTGTCCTCGGCTTTTCGACCGGGGCGATCGCCGGTTTGGCGGCGGTAACTCCCGCATCTGGATACATTTCCCCTCTTTCCGCGTTGTTGGTCGGAGTTGTCGCGGCCGCGCTATCGTATTATATGATAATTTTTCGGATGAAGATCGGTTTTGACGAATCGCTTGATGTCTTTGCCTGCCATGGCGTTGGCGGGATCTGGGGAATTATAGCGACCGGGATCTTTGCCCAAAAGGCCCTTAACCCGGCCGGGGCGAACGGCCTGCTGTTTGGCAATCCTCACTTGTTTTTTATTCAATTGCTTACGGTTGTCGTGGTGGCCGGTTTTTCTTTTGTCGTTTCATATTTATTGGCGAAGATCGTTGACACGATGTTTTCGCTCCGAGCCAAGGACAACGAAGAGAATGTCGGCTTGGATATCGCCCAGCACGGGGAGTCGGTGTATTAATGAAAAAAATTGAAGCGATCATTAAGCCGGAGAAACTGGAAGAATTGCGCGAAGCCCTGGATGCTAAAGGTTTTTTTGGGATGACGATTACCGAAGTGAAGGGGCGCGGCGTCCAGCGGGGGATCACTCTGGAGTGGCGGGTCGGTGAGTACCGGGTTGAATTTTTGCCCAAAGTTAAAGTTGAAATTGTGGTTAACGCTAAGGATGTCGATACGGTTATAGAAGTGATCTTGGCGATCTGCTCAACCGGCAGTGTTGGAGATGGCAAGATCTTTGTTTTACCGGTTGAAGAAGTGGTCAGGATCAGGACCCGGGAGCGCGGAGGCGCGGTTGTCTAATACAATATTGTAGAAAACAGGTCGTTTTACTACAATAATGTTGGAAATAATTGACCGCTAGAAACAAAAATGCCTGATTTATAGGCAAATATTGTTTTGGCAAATAAGTTGCTATATAAATTCTTGTAATACACAACGTTTGGACTGCCAGACTTAAATTTAGAAGGAGTAGATAATAATGGTAAAAACGGCAAGTCAGATTTTTGGTGAGTTAACTTTTAATAAAAAAGCAATGAAAGACAGACTTAGTAAGGAGGTCTTTGCCAAATTACTGGCTACAGTAGAAAGAGAGGAATCCCTGGACGAGACGATTGCCAGCGATGTTGCTCACGCGATGAAGGAATGGGCGATGGAAAATGGCGCGACCCACTTTACCCACTGGTTCCAGCCGCAGCGCGGCGGCACCGCCGAAAAGCACGATGCTTTCCTAAGTTACGGAAGCGATGGGGAAATGATCGAACGATTTAGCGCCAAGCAATTGATCCAGTCGGAACCGGATGCTTCAAGTTTTCCTTCCGGCGGCATCCGTTCGACCTTTGAGGCGCGCGGGTATACCGCCTGGGACCCGACTAGTCCGGCTTTCCTGCTCGAAGCCGGCGATACCAAGACTTTGGTCATCCCGACCGTTTATCTCTCCTGGACCGGTGAAGTTCTTGACATGAAGACCCCGCTTCTTCGCTCTATGAAAGCCCTGACCGACTCCGCGATCAAACTGCAGAAACTGTTGGGCAATACTAGTGTTAAGAAAATGAAAGTTTATGGCGGTCCGGAGCAGGAATATTTCCTGGTCTCCAAGAAACTCCACGACACGCGGCCCGACCTGTGCGTTGCCGGGCGGACCTTATTTGGCGCGCCACCTGCCAAAGGACAGCAGTTGGAAGATCATTATTTCGGCGCGATCAAAGACAAGGTTATGATGTTCATGGAAGACTTCGACACAGAGCTTTATCGCCGCGGGATCCCATCGAAAACCAGGCATAACGAGGTTTCACCAAATCAGTTCGAGGTCGCCCCGCTATACGAAGAAGTGAATATGGCGGTTGACCATAACCTGCAGTTGATGGAGATCATTCGGAAAGTAGCGGAGAAGCACGGCTTGGTCGCGTTGTTGCACGAAAAACCGTTTGCCGGCGTTAACGGGTCCGGTAAACACTTTAACTGGTCGCTTGGCGACGACAGCGGGACCAACTACCTGGAACCGTCCGATTCGCCGATCAAAAATATTAATTTCTTGCTGACGTTGGGGGCAATTCTGCTTGGCGTCGATAAATATGGCGGATTACTCCGGGCAGTGGTGGCGGATGCCGGGAATGATCACCGCTTAGGAGCGAACGAGGCCCCGCCGGCGATCATCTCGGTTTATCTCGGTGAATACCTGGCTCGTATCATGGACGAAATCGAAGGGATTGGGACCAATGTCAACGAAAAGAGCCTGGCCAACATCAACCTTGGCGTGAAAAATCTGCCAAAAGTTGCCAAGGATACTTCAGACCGGAACCGGACCTCACCGGTTGCCTTTACCGGGAACAAGTTTGAGTTCCGCGCGGTCGGTTCTTCGCAGAACTGCTCCGAGGCGGGGACCATGCTTAATTTGCTCGTTTCTTACGGTTACGACGAGATCTCCCGCCGGCTCTCGGCCAGGAAGGGGGGCAACGTTAAGGAAAAAGCGATCCTGGTAATGAAGGATGTTCTGAAGGAGACTAAGCGGGTTCGCTTCGAAGGGAATAACTATTCGGAGGCCTGGCACAAGGAAGCGGCCAAGAGAGGTTTGCCAAACGCTAAGAATACGCCGGAAGCGCTCGACCTGATGCTGGATAAAGAGAGCGTTGAGCTCTTTGAAAAATACGGTGTTTTATCGAAGCGGGAATTGCACTCGAAGGTGGAAATCAAACTTGACGCGTACATCAAGATAAAAGATGTCGAACTGAAAGCAGCTCTGAACATTACCAGGACACTGGTCCTGCCGTCAGTTTTGGAACAGATCAAATCATTGGGTGAGGCGGGCAAAGCTTCCAAATCCAGCGCGATAGGGGCCGACCTTAAAGTTGTCTCCGGCCTGTATGGCGATATCAAAGTGGCAATCGCCGGGCTTGAAAAAGCGATCGCACTTTGTGAAAAGGAAGAGAACCTGGAAAAGAAAGCTAAGCTCTATGCTAAGAATGGGGCCAATGCTTTGTCGGCTTTGCGCACCAGTGTCGATGAAGCGGAAACGCTGGTGGCTGACGCCTTCTGGCCGATGGCAAAGTATCAGGAATTGCTCACGATTTTATAAAAAATATATTTTGGGCGGGACAAAGAGGTCTCGCCCATATTTTGCTGTTATATGCACAAAATATAGGCATTTGATATGTTTGAAAAAGAAATAAACGAAATTGATGAGTTTTTTATTGCTGAAAACACCGGAAAAATATACCGGGGTTTGTTGGAGGCGCTTGAAAAACCGTTAATTTCCAAGTTTTTGTTATATACTAGAGGAAATCAGTTGCAAACAGCTAAGATTTTGGGTATAAATAGAAACACTTTAAGAGGGAAAATCAAGAAGCTTGGGATAGGGAGATAAATGTGCGCAAACCAGAAAATACGGTCGGATTATACGATCCGGCCTATGAACATGACAGTTGCGGAGTGGGGTTTCTCTGCGATATTAAGGGAAAAAGAACCAATAAAATAGTTCAGCAGGGGCTTGAGGTGCTACGAAGGCTTTCCCATCGCGGAGCGACCGGAGCCGACCCCAAGACCGGGGATGGTGCCGGGATTATGTTCCAGATGCCGCACAGTTTTTTTTCCGCTGTCGCCTCTCAATCGAACATCATCCTTCCAAAACACGGCGAATACGGGAGTGGGTTGGTCTTTTTACCTACCGACGAAAAAGAAAAAGACGACTGTAAAAAAGCAATTGAAAAGATCATTAATAGTGAAGGCCAGCTTTTTCTTGGCTGGCGAAAAGTTCCGGTAAACAATAGTGATATCGGCGTTTCCGCCAAAGAAAGCCAGCCCGAGATCGAGCAGGTTTTTATTGGCAAAGCCTCGTCATTGGATCAGCCGGCGTTTGAAAGAAAATTATTCGTCATCAGAAAAATAGCTGAAAATGAGATCAGGGGATCAAAGATCAAGCAGAAGTCGTTCTTTTATATCCCCAGCCTTTCTTCGCGGACCTTTGTCTATAAAGGGTTATTAATGCCCGAGCAGGTTGATCTTTTTTTTCCCGACCTGAGGGATCCCCGGATCGAGAGCGCCATTGCCCTGGTCCACTCCCGCTACAGTACCAATACCTTTCCAACCTGGGACCTGGCCCAGCCGTTCCGCTTTTTAGCCCATAACGGAGAGATCAATACCTTGCGCGGAAATATAAATTGGATGGCGGCCAAAGAAAGCCTGCTTGCCAATCCGCTCTTTGGGGATGATCTGGCCAAGATCCTGCCGGTTATTGTCCAGGGGGGGAGCGATTCAGCGATCTTTGATAATGTGTTTGAGCTTCTTCTCCTTTCCGGGCGATCTTTGCCTCACGCGATGATGATGATGATCCCCAGCGCCTGGGAACAGCATCGCTTAATGCCTTCGGAGTTAAAGGATTTCTATCGTTATCACGCCTGTTTGATGGAACCCTGGGATGGGCCGGCGGCGATGGCGGTGACCGACGGGACCTGCGTCGCGGCGGTCCTTGACCGGAACGGTCTGCGCCCCGCCCGCTACATCGTGACCAAGGAAGGGATCGTAGCGATGGCTTCTGAAGTAGGCGTTCTCGATATTCCAGCGGAAGAGATCGCCGTTTCCGGACGACTGGAGCCGGGGAAGATCTTTTATATTGATACGGCGGAGGGGAAACTTTTCAATGATGAAGAAGTCAAGAAAGCGGTTTCGACCGAACAGCCGTATGGCCAATGGTTAGCCGATAATTTGGTCGACCTAAGCGCGCTTTCCCCCGGGGGGAAAGAAGAAAAGGTCGCGGATAAACTGACCGCCTTAAAGGCTTTTGGCTATTCCCGCGAAGATCTTAAGGTGATCATTAAGCCGATGGCGGAAACGGGGAAAGAGCCGATCGGTTCGATGGGGAATGATACCCCTCATGCTCTCCTTTCCAACAATCCCCAACCACTGTATTCATATTTTAAACAGCTTTTCGCGCAGGTGACCAATCCGGCGGTCGATTTTATCCGCGAAGAGCTGGTCATGAGCCTTGATAGTTTTATTGGGCCGCAAAAAAACCTGCTGGACCAAACGCCGGAGCACGCAAGGCGTCTCTACGTTAAAGAGCCGATCCTGACTAACGGCGATCTGGAAAAGGTCAGGGGGATCAAGGCAAAGGGTTTTAAGACCAAGACGATCTCGATCCTTTTTCGGGCAGACGATATTAAAGACTTCTCCGTCAGGCTTGATGAGATCTGCGCGGAAGCGGGGAAAGCGATCGACGAAGGGTATTCCTTTGTTATTTTGAGCGACCGAGGGGCGACCCAAGACAGAGCTGCTATTCCTGCCCTGCTTGCGGTCGGTGCGGTCCATCACTATTTAGTCCGCAAGACCCTGCGCTCCAGGATCGGCATTATTATCGAGAGCGCGGAGCCTCGTGAAGTCCATCATTTTGCTCTATTGTTCGGCTATGGCGCCGATTGTGTCAACCCGTATCTTGCCTTTGAAGCGATTGATCAGTTGATCGCCGAAAAGGAATTAGCGACCGATCCGGGGACCGCTCTAAATAATTACCGCCACGCCGTCAATCTGGGGATATTAAAGATCATCTCAAAAATGGGGATCTCTACCCTGCAAAGCTACCGCGGCGCCCAGATCTTTGAAGCGCTGGGAGTCGGCCCGGAGGTCATTGAAAAATGTTTTGTCGGGACGGCGTCTCGTGTTGGCGGAGTTGGTTTTACCGAGATTGCCCGGGAGACCTGCCTGCGGCACCGTCAGGCTTTTCCGAAAAACGTGGTCCTTTTGCCCTATCTTGGCACCGGCGGGCACTATCAGTGGAAAAAGGACGGCGAATTCCACCTCTGGAACCCGGAGAGCATTGCCGCCCTTCAGGATTCGGTCCGTGATAACGACTATGGACGCTATCAGGAATTTGCCGCGCTGATCAACGATCAAACAAAACAGCCGGCAACCTTGCGCGGACTGCTTAAGTTTAAAAAGAGCGCGCCGATCCCGCTTGACGATGTTGAACCGATAGAAAAGATCTTTAAACGTTTGGCTACCGGAGCGATGAGTTTCGGCTCGATCAGTCGCGGCGCCCACGCGTCGCTGGCGATCGCTATGAACCGGATCGGCGGACGTTCTAATACCGGTGAGGGGGGAGAAGACCCGGGCCGCTTTACCCCTCTGCCCAACGGCGATTCCAAGCGGAGCGCCATTAAACAAGTTGCCTCCGGCCGCTTTGGAGTGACTACGAACTATCTGGTCAATGCCGACGAGATCCAGATCAAGATCGCCCAGGGAGCAAAACCTGGGGAAGGGGGCCAGCTCCCCGGCCATAAGGTCAGCGCAATCATCGCTAAGACCCGCTATACGACCCCCGGAGTGACTTTGATCTCACCACCGCCGCACCATGATATTTACTCGATCGAAGATCTGGCCCAGCTGATCTTTGACCTAAAAAACACCAACCCGGCCGCTCGGATCAGCGTGAAGCTGGTTTCAGAAATTGGGGTGGGGACGGTTGCCGCCGGGGTCGCCAAGGGTCATGCCGATATGATCCTGATCTCCGGAGGGGACGGTGGGACCGGCGCGTCTCCGATCAGTTCCATCAAGCATGCCGGGCTTCCTTGGGAGCTTGGGCTTTCCGAAACGCACCAGACTTTGGTGCTGAACGACCTGCGAAGCCGGGTCCGCTTGCAGACCGACGGCCAGATGAGGACCGGGCGGGACGTGGCGATTGCCGCTCTGCTTGGGGCCGAAGAATACGGCTTTTGCACCGCCGCGTTGATCGTTATGGGGTGCGTGATGCTCCGGCACTGCCACCTGAACAATTGTTCGCTTGGCGTGGCGACCCAGGACGAACTGCTGGAAAAACGTTTCCGGGGAAAATCGGAGCACGTCGTCGCCTATTTTAATTTTATCGCCAGGGAACTGCGCGAGGTCATGGCCGGGCTCGGGGTCAGAACGATCGACGAGATGATCGGCCGGACCGATCTTTTGGAGCTAAACAATGCGATCGTCCCGTGGAAGGCGCGCAAGATCGATTACTCGAAGATCCTTCACCGGCCGAAAGTATCGGCGGAGGTAAAGACCCGCTGTGTTGTTTCCCAGGACCATAATATCGACAAGATCCTTGATCGCAGGTTGATAGAATTAGCAAAGCCGGCCCTGGAAAAAGGGGAGGCGGTCTCGCTTGATCTGGAGATCAGGAACTTTAACCGGACGACCGGCGCGATGCTAAGCGGAGAAATTTGTAAGCGGCTGGGGGAAACCGGCTTGTCCGAAGAGACGATCAAAGTCAAATTTAAAGGGATCGCCGGACAAAGCTTTGGCGCCTGGCTGGCCAAAGGGGTCTCTTTTGAGCTGGAAGGGTTAGCCAACGATTACGTCGGCAAAGGGCTCTCCGGCGGCAGGATCGTAATTTATCCGGACAGGAAAGCGACTTATCAGGCCGATAAAAATATATTGATCGGCAACACGACTTTTTACGGAGCGATCTCCGGCGAGGCCTTTATAAATGGAGTGGCCGGTGAGCGCTTTTGTATCCGTAATTCCGGCCTTTTCGCGGTAGTCGAAGGGGTTGGTGACCATGGCTGCGAATACATGACCGGCGGCCGGGTCGTTATTTTAGGTGAGACCGGACGCAACTTTGCCGCCGGGATGTCGGGGGGGATCGCCTACGTCTACGATGAATCGGGCGATTTTAAGAATAAATGCAACCTTGAGATGGTCGAATTGCAGTCCCTGGAGAATGACGATCGGGAAACGATCCAAAGCCTGCTTCGTGACCATGTTAGGCTGACCAAAAGCGTTAAAGGGGAGAGGGTCCTGGCTAATTTCCACAAAGAAAGCGAGAAATTCGTTAAAGTGATGCCGTTGGAATACAAGCGGGTCTTGAAAGGGGAGGAGGTCGCAGATGGCTAAAGATCCAAGAGGCTTTCTCAAGGTCAAGCGCGACAAGACCGAATACCGTCCGGTCTGCCAGCGAGTCAAGGATTACGATTTGGTCTTTGATCTGCGGAGCGACGAGAAAACTATTGACCAGGCGGTCCGCTGTATGGATTGCGGGACCCCATTCTGCCATTGGGGATGTCCGCTGGGCAATCTGATCCCCGAATGGAACGAACTGATGGCCCGTGGCCTCTGGGCTAAAGCGGCAACGATGCTTAATGCGACCAATAACCTGCCGGAAGTTACCGGCCGGATCTGTCCCGCCCTGTGCGAATACTCCTGCGTTTTGGGGATCAATGACGATCCGATCACGATCAGGGAAAATGAACTTGGTATCATTGAACATGCTTTTAGGGAAGGGATGATAGCGGCCAATCCCCCCTGCGAGCGGACCGGGAAAAAAGTCGCGGTGGTCGGCTCCGGGCCGGCGGGGCTTTCTTGCGCCGCCCAGCTTAACCAGGCCGGGCATATCGTCACTGTATTTGAGAAAGATGAAAGGATCGGCGGGATCATGCGTTTTGGGATCCCCGACTTTAAGCTGGAGAAAAAGGTCCTGGACCGGCGCCTGGCCATTTGGGAGCGGGAAGGGATAAATTTTAAGACCGGAGTTAATGTCGGGGTCGACCTGCCGGCCGAAAAACTACTCAAGGAATTTGACGCGGTCGTCTTGTGTGGCGGGTCGCGCCAGCCGCGCGACCTCAAAGTTGAAGGGCGGGAGCTCAAAGGGATCTATTTTGCCATGGAGTATTTGACCCAGTCGAATCGCCGAGTCGCCGGAGAAATGATCCCTGCCGACCGATTGATCGACGCGAAAGGGAAAAAAGTCGTCGTTATCGGCGGTGGCGACACCGGATCCGACTGCGTTGGGACCGCCAACCGTCAGGGGGCCGCTTGCGTGGTTCAAATAGAACTGATGAGCAAACAGCCGGAATGCCGGACCGGATTCCAGCCGTGGCCCAAATTTCCCCTCTTGCTCAAAACAACGACCAGCCACGAAGAAGGGGCACAGCGGCAGTGGCAGATCGCGACCAAGAAATTTGGCGGCGAAGAAGGCCGGGTCAAAAAGTTGATTTGCGCCCGGGTTGATTTTTCTAAAAAGGATAAAAACAATTGTGCTATAATGCAGGAGGTTTCCGGATCAGATTTCGAAATTGAAGCTGACTTGGTTTTTTTAGCGCTTGGGTTTGTTCAGCCGGAAAGGATCGGTCTGCTGGAATCGCTCAAGGTTGCTTTTGACCAGCGTGGGAACGTTAAAACTGACGATAAATACCAAACTTCCGTGAGAGGAGTTTTTTCCGCCGGTGACATGAGGCGCGGGCAGTCGCTGATTGTTTGGGCTATCTCCGAAGGGCGCAAAGCGGCCCGAGCGGTGGACGAATATTTATTCGGGTTTTCCTCCCTCCCTGTTATGTAACCTCGGCTTCTCAATCGTTTCCAATCACCAGAACTCATAAGGAGTCAGAGATGATAGATTTAAAATTAGATAAGCTTAAAATATATACCTGTGTAGTAATTGTTTTATCATATATTGCCTCTTCCCAAACGGCTGGCGCCGCTCTTTCCAGGACGGTAACCAACTGTGCTGATTCTGGTGCAGGGTCGCTCCGTCAAGCGGCGACCGATGCTCAAGATGGCGACCAGATAGTTTTTGCTATAACCACCCAAGAGGCGGGATATTCAGTCGGCGCGAACTCTCCTGGTTTAGTGGTTGGTGAAGTTCCTGGAAAAAAATGGTTTCGTATTATTTTGAATTCCGGGTTGCCGGTCTTGACCGCCAGTGGTGTGTCAATCAACGGCCAAACTCAAGCCGGAGAAGCGGATAATGGCGCCGGGCCGGAAGTGGAAGTCCGGGCCGCTGTTTCCTCGTTTACCGATGTTTTTACCATAAGTGGCAGCAACAACACGATCGAGGGATTAGCGATTAATAAATATGGATCAGGTAACGGCAAGTTAGGGAGTTTGATCAACATTTTAGGTGGGCAGGGGAACATGGTTCGAAGCTGTTATATAGGTACAAGCGCGAGCGGCTGCCAAGCGGCTCCGCTGGCTTCAGATACAGGGATTTATATCGCCAATGGCGCCAATAACATCATTGGCGCCGCTGGATTTGGCAATGTTATTTCCGCTAATGGTTTATATGGGATTTGTGTTGCCGCCGGTCAGAGCAATAAAATTGCCGGCAACTTTATTGGGACAGATCCAACTGGATCAATAGATTTGGGAAATACTTATTATGGGATTTGGCTTTATGATGGGGCTAATACCAATAAAATTGGAGGAGAGAACCCGGGCGAAGGGAATGTTATTTCCGGCAACGATAATCTTGGGGTTTACATCAGCGGGAGCGGAAGCAACAGCAATGAAGTTTATGGAAATATTATTGGTCTTGACCAGACCGGGCGGTTTGATTTAGGCAATAATCAGGAGGGGGTCTCCGTTTACAATGGGGCCAGCTACAACTTGATTGGCAACGGCCAAAGCGCCGGACGCAATATTATTTCAGGGAACAATCGTTATGGGGTGGCGATCGGAGCCGATGGCAACGTGGTTGCCGGCAATTATATTGGGAAGGCTATTGATGGCTTGTCATCGATTGGTAATGATTGGGGGGGTGTTTCATTATATAGCGCCGCAAAGCATAACCGAATCTGCGCCGGCAATGTTATTTCCGGCAATAATGAGGCGGGAGTGTCAATTGTTGGCAACGGGGTTAACAGCAATGAAGTTAACGGGAATACGATCATCGGGAACTCGGGCGACGGAGTAAATGTCAGACAGGGGGCTAAGTATAACCGGATTGGTGGGGTTGGGAATGTTGTCGTCAATAATGGCCGCAACGGAATTTACCTGGTTGATCCCGGCACGAACTACAATGAGATATCTAATAATTTTATCGGGATCGACGCGGTCAGCGCTGAAGCCGGCAACGGCTGGTTTGGGGTTTACATTGACAATAAAGCTGGGGCGAACATAATTGGCTCGGCAAATGTTATTGCTTACAATGGCGATTTTATGCATCCGGCAGGGATTTGCTTGAATAGTTCTCAGGTGACCCAGGAGTTGATCAGCAGAAATTCGATTTATGAAAATTATGGACGGGGAATTCTGCTCCTTAATGGCGCAAACAATATGATCCCGGCCCCGGTGATCAGCGCCGCCAGTTATAATCAGCCGACCGGTGAATTGGCGCTGACTGTTGCCGCCTCACCCAATGCCCAAGTTGAAATATTTAAAGCGCGCGGCGGTCAGGGAGAGTGTTATCTGTGGAGTTTTGCCGCTTCTTCCAGCGGAGAGGTTAATAGTTTAATCACCTATCCTGGATTATTGGCCGGCGATACCTTGGTTGCCACCCAACGCGATACTTGGCAGAACTCGTCGGAGTTTTCGCCGGCCCAAACGGTAAACATTACTGTTCCTTTTGTTTATCAACCAGAAGTAAAAATCGGCACAACCGGGGTTGATTATGCGGTTGACAGAGCGACTTTGACGGTAACATCTAAAGAAACGGCGGTTTTTTATTTTTTATTAAAGAATACCGGTAATGTCGCCGATCAATATCACTTTTTAGTCAGCGGACCAGGCAGTGAACACAGCTTGAGAATATTTGACGCTAAAAGCGGCGGCAACGAGATAACTGCCGTGCTCCAAGCCGGTGGTTATTCCTGTTCCCTTCCCCTTGGCGGTGAGATGGAAGGACGGATCGAGATCAACTGCTTGAGCGACCACACTATTACCAGCGAAACCATCCTGATTGTAAATTCAATAAATGATCCCGGTAAAATTGACCAAATAAACGCAAAATCAACTTTTGTTTTTCCCGATCCACCGGCCCCACTAACTGTGGTTTATTCTGAATCAGACCTTGGCATGCCCGGAACAAGTATTTCAATCCCCGGGGATGCGATGGTTCATATTCCGGTTATTTCTATTGTGGAAACGGAGAGCCCTGGCTCCCCTCCCGCTGGCTATCAGCTTGGCGGAAAAGTTTTGAGCGTCGTTTCCTCCGTCAAAGCATTTTCTAGGCCGATTACCATGACCGTGCCGATTAATGGCTTGCTTTCCGCTCCACGCGTGTTTTATTGGGGGCCTGGCGGTTGGAGTTGTGAAGGAATTGAAATCACTTCCGCTACAAGCCGATCGATAACTTTTAATGTTTCTCACTTCTCAATTTTAGCTCCCATGGGCGCGCTGTCCAGCAACCTCGTCCGCATTGGGCCGAATCCATATAATCCAAATGGCGGGACTCCGGCTAAGATTTGGTATTGGCTTGACGCCGCCGCCGCGACCAGTGTTTATATTGTTGACTTATCAGGCGCTGTTGTTTGGCAGCGGAGCTTTACCGCGGGCGCTCCCGGCGGCAGTGTTGGGGAGAACAACCTGGACTTTGACGGGAAAGATAAATGGGGACAGGTCTTAGGGGATGGGGTTTACCTTTACAAGATTGTCCAGGGCGGGAAAGTGATCGGCGGTGGGAAGATGGGGATAGTCAAATAGTTGACAATCGTGAAATATTTGGATATTGTTACAAATAAATGAACTGGCAAAACATTTTTTATGCCGCCCTATTGATTGTTTTTTTCTCTTCTTCAGGTCAGGCTGTTACTCGGACGGTCACTAACTGCGCTGATTCCGGCGCCGGTTCTCTCCGCCAGGCGATCACGGATGCGGCGGCCGGAGACCAAATTGTTTTTGACATTACTTTGGCTAATGCCGGCTACTCCACCGGAGAATCCGGACCCGGGCTGGTGACAACCGAAGCGGGGAGTAACTGGTGGTACAGGATCGTTCTTCGGTCAGGCTTGCCGGATATCACGGTCAATAATTTAACGATTGATGGATCGACCCAAACCCGCGAAGCCGAAAACAGCCAGGGCCCGCAGGTAGAGGTCAGGGCGAGCGTGGAGGCATATACTATTGTTTTTCATGTCAAAGGGGATAACAACGTTATTCAAGGGCTTGCGGTCAATAAGTGCGGGCCTATTGGCGGTCGTGGCGGGGCTTTGATCATCATTAATGATTCAGATGGGAACATTATTAAGGGATGTTATGTCGGCTTGTCGGCCAGCGGGGATGCGACTGCGCCGCTGACCTGCTACGATGGTATTTATTTGGTTAACGACAGCAACAATAATTATATTGGCGATGGGACCTCTGCCGGCCGCAACGTGATCTCCGGCAATTATTCGAGCGGCGTTTACTTGTATAGTGGCAGCGGGAACACAAGCAATAGAATATTAGGGAATTATATTGGGACCGATCGGACCGGAGCGATTGATCTTAGCGGCGCCCAAAATGGCGTTGTTATTTATAATGTTTCCGGCAATCATGTGGGAGATGGGACGGTTGGCGGACGTAATATTATTTCCGGCAACGAAGATGGCGTTTATATTTATTCCGATGCCTCGACCAACGAAGTCAAGGGAAATTATATTGGCGTAAACGCTTCCGGCTCGGGCCTTCTTGGTAACGAGTATTACGGCGTTATTCTTTCAAGCGGCGCTTTTGGCAATATCATTGGCGGTACTGATTCTGGGGACAGGAATATTATCTCCGGGAATAATTTGGGGATTTATATTTCAAATTCCAATAGCAATGAGGTCCTTGGGAATTATATTGGCTTGAACGCCGCGGGGACGGCGAAAATCGCCAATAATTATGGAGTGCGGATCAGCGGGACTTCCGTTAGAAATAAGATCGGCAATGGAACGGTTGGCGGCCGCAACGTTATTTCGGGCAATAGTAATCACGGTGTTTATCTGTATGGATCGTCAAGCAACGAAGTTTTAGGAAATTATATCGGCCTAAGCCCGAATGGGCTAAGTTCAATCGGCAATACCGTCCATGGAGTAGGGCTTTATAACGGCACCCACCATAATTATATCGGCGATGGGACCACCGGCGGCAGGAACGTTATCTCCGGCAACCAGATGTCGGGGATCGCGGTGGTCTCGTCGGACAATAATTATATTATGTTGAACTACATTGGGCTTGGGAGCGACGGGCAAACTAACGTAAAAAACGAGCATTTTGGGGTATACAGTCTGACCGGCAGTCATGACAACTATTTTTATAAAAATACCGTTGCTTATAATGGTAATAGCACCTATCCAAACGGCATCCAGATAAAGGATTCCAACACGACCCATGAAACCATCTCCCAAAATTCAATTTTTGAAAACTTTGGAGAGGGGATAAAATTGTATCTTGACTCAAACCTTGGGATCCCATCGCCGGAAGTTATAACCAACGAATATAATCAGACTGCCGGTGCCCTAAGGGTGACCGGGTCCGCTTCACCAAACGCGACTGTCGAATTTTTTAAGGCCTATGGCGACGAAGGGATAACTTATCTTGGCGCTTTATCGGCCGACTCTTCCGGCGCGTTTAACGGGACGATAACCTACAGCGGCTTGCTTTCCGGGGACTACTTGACGGCGACCCAGACCGGACAATTGGGGGACACTTCCCAATTTAGCGCGTCCATGGAAGTGCTGGTCGTGACTTCAACCAAAGAATACTCCAGCTCCGACCTTGGCATTCCCGGGATGACGATCACTATTCCCGCCGGGGCGAGCGCGACCGATCCGACGATCGCGGTGACTGAAGTCGCCAGTCCGGGGAACCCGCCGGTCGGGTATATGATCGGCGGCAAAGTATATGATATTGTTTCATCGATCACCAGTTTTACCCTGCCGGTGACCGTAACTATGCCGATTAACGGACCGCTGGCCGATCCACGGGTCTACTACTGGACCGGAAGCGGCTGGAGTCGAGACGGGATTGTGGTCGTTTCTTACACCGACGCCTCAATCACTTTTACCACGACCCATTTTACGATCTTTGCTCCGATCGGGGCCCTTTCCAGTAATGTGGTCCGCTTTGGACCCAATCCCTATAATCCGAACAGCGGAGCGGCCGCCAAGATCTGGTACTGGCTTGATTCTGCCGCGGCGACGAGCATTTATATTGTTGATCTGACCGGGACG
Source organism: candidate division WOR-1 bacterium RIFOXYB2_FULL_45_9 (assembly GCA_001771575.1). GTDB lineage: Bacteria > Margulisbacteria > WOR-1 > O2-12-FULL-45-9 > XYB2-FULL-48-7 > XYB2-FULL-45-9. Next base: position 1,486,429 of record MEUD01000001.1, read on the forward strand.
ATCGTTTGGCAGAATAGCTGGGCTGCTGGAGTCCCAGGAGGCAGTGCCGGAGAGAACAATATCGATTTTGACGGCAAGGATAAATGGGGGAGCGTTTTGGGCGATGGGGTTTATTTATATAAGATCGTCCAGGGTGGAAAAATCGTTGGTGGCGGAAAGATGGGGATTGTCAAATGAGAAAGAGCTCATATATATTTTTTTGTTTAATGCTTACAGCTTACAGCTTACAGCTGTTTTACCCTGCTTCCGCCTCCCAAGTCGTCGACCTGACCGAGATCGGCATTGGGGCCAAGCCGCTGGGGATGGGGAGCGTGTTCAATCCGGAGGATAACAGCGGTTCGCTTTTTCAAAACCCGGCCGCTCTCGCCAACATCGGGAAATACAGCCTGACCAGCATGAGTGGGAACGTTATGGGAGAGGTCCCGTACCTGATGTTTGGCGGAGCTTATCGGACAAATTATGGGACGATCGGCGTCGGATATATTAATGCTTCGGTCGGTGGGATCAAAGAAGCGACCCTGGTCAACGGAGTGCCGGAGATAACCGGGAACGAAGCGAATTATGGGAGTGGGACCCTGCTTATTGGTTTTGCTAAAGATGCAAAATGGAACACCAAGGTTGGCGCCAGCCTGAAGTTTATCAACCAGGGATTTAGCGGAGCGCCCAGTTTTGAGGGGGCGGGTGGGGGTGGTTTTGACCTTGATCTTGGAACGATTATCCCGATAAATGAACGACTGACCGGGGCGTTGACGCTCAAGAACATAATTCCCGGCAGTAATATGCGCGGGGATGAACTGCCGCTGGCGATCGTCGGCGGCCTTGCTTATAAAGTACCCGATAGGAATTGGCTGGCTGCTGTTGACCTCGCATCCACGACCCGAGGGCTCTTGTTCCATTTGGGGGCGGAGTGGAACCCGTTCAAACAGTTCTTTTTACGCGCCGGTCTGGACCAAAAACCGGATAACATTAACTATTCGCTCGGGGTTGGAACACGAGCGAGAGGTTTTAATTTTGACTACGCTTATCATACTTATGCCGGATTAGGAGAAATGACGACCCATTATTTCTCGATCGGTTATGTTGGGGAAGAGCCCAAAGTTGAATCACCGCCACCCGTTGCTCCGAAGCCGGTTATCGTTAAGCCGGCAGTTAAAAAACCGGGTAAAGCCCCGGTCGTAATAAAGAAGAAAGTTATTATCCCTCCGAAGAAAAAATAAACCCCGTTCGTCTATTCATTGTGCAGTCTGGCGCGAACTTGCTCATGTTGCATAATAACTAATCATTTACTATAATACATTAACAATTCATACGAGGAGGGCTTTTTTGTGACTTTAGACGCGGCGGCCAAAGATGTTCTGGCAAAAGCTAAATCGGATAACATCAAGTTTGTTTACCTTCAATTTACCGATATCATGGGGGCGATCAAATCGGTCGCGATCCCGCTCAACCGGGTTTCCGATGTTTTAGAGAAAGGGCTCTGGTTTGACGGCAGTTCCATCCTTGGTTTCGCCAGGATTTGCGAATCGGACATGTTTCTCAAGCCCGACCCCAGCACCTATCAGGTGATCCCCTGGACGGTAGAAGGGCGCAAATGTGCCCGGTTTATCTGTGATATCTTTACCCCGGAAGGGAAACCGTTTGAGGGGGATCCCCGCTATATATTGCGGAAAGCGATCGCCGAAGCGGAAGAGCTGGGGTATAAGTTCTACACCGGGCCGGAAGTTGAATTTTACCTTCTTAAGAAGGAGAACGGCAAGATCACCACTGTCCCCCACGATATTGGCGGCTACTTTGATTATTCCCCCAGGGACATGGCTTCCGATGTTCGCCAGGACATAATCTTCGCCCTGGAAGGTATGGGGATGGTCTCGGAGATGTCCCATCATGAAGTCGGTCCCGGACAGCACGAGATCGACGTTCGCTATTCCGACGCCCTCACTTCGGCCGATAACACGATAACCCTTAAATACGTTATCAAAGCGATCGCCAACCAGCATGAGCTTTATGCTTCGTTCATGCCCAAGCCGCTCTTTAATCAAGCTGGTTCGGGGATGCACGTTCACCAATCATTGTTCGACAAAGAGGGGAAGAACGCGTTTTTTGATCCGAACGACAAATACAAATTAAGCAAACTGGCTTATCAATACATGGCCGGCCAGCTTAAGCACGCCCGCTCCCTGGCGGCGATCGTCGCGCCAACAATCAACTCTTATAAGCGGCTGGTCTCCGGCTATGAAGCGCCGGTCTATATCTGCTGGGCGCAGATCAACCGCTCCGCCCTGATCAGGATCCCTCGTTATTCTCCGGGCCGCGAGCAGTCGACCAGACTGGAGCTCCGCTGTCCCGATCCTTCCTGCAACCCGTATTTGGCCTTTGCCGCGATGCTTAAAGCGGGACTGGATGGGATCAAAGGGAAGATGACCCCGCCGGCCCCGGTTGAAGAAGACGTTTACGAACTAGCTCCCTCCCGGCTTGCCGAGCTTAATGTCGGGATGCTGCCGTTCTCGCTGAAGCGTTCCGTTGAAGAATTAAAAGCCAACAAAGTGCTCCAGGAAGCGCTGGGCAAACACACTTACGAGAAGTTTGTCGAAGCAAAACTGGCGGAGTTTGACGAGTACCGGATGCAAATAACGCCATGGGAGATAGACAAATACCTGGAAGCGCTGTAAATGGCTCCGAATAAAACCGCCAAGCACATTAACGGCCTCCTGGAGATCAGCCGGGCGATCACTTCAGATATTTATCTTGAGGATATCCTGGGATTGATCGTTACCGTGACCGCCTCGGTGATGCATTCTAAGATCTGCTCGTTGATGCTGCTAAATAAAGAGAACGAGCTTGAGGTCAAAGCGACCCAGTCAATCAGCCCGGCCTATAAACGGAAGCCGAACCTAAAAATGGGGGAAGGGATCGCGGGCCTGGCCGCTCTTGAAAATACCCCGATCCAGGTCTCGGATGTCCGCAAAGACCCAAGATACCTCAATCGCGAGCTCGCGAAAAAAGAAAAGCTCTGTTCTCTCCTTTCCGTTCCCATTTCCCTGAAAGGGAAGGTCAAAGGGGTGATCAATTGCTACACTTCACAACCGCACCGTTTCAGCAAGGAAGAGATCAGCCTCCTCCAAACCGTTGCCAATCAGGCGGCGGTGGCGATCGAAAATACCGAGTTGATGGTCGAGACCAAGGTTATTTATGAAGAACTGGAGACCAGAAAAATTGTCGAGCGGGCGAAAGATATTCTGATGAGAAAGATCGGCGCCTGCGGCAGTGAAGCGTTCCGCATGATCCAGAAGCAGAGCATGGACAACCGTAAGCCGATGAGAGAAGTGGCTGAAGCGATCATCCTGGCCGAGAGTTTTCATAAAGTTTGACATTTATCCGGGTATTTAGTAAAGTAGTTTTGCTGAACCTCATTTTTGCCTCGCACAAAGAAGTGCGGCTTTGACGATGACGTCCTCTAGAAGGTTACATTTTTTAGAAGGAGTGTATACAAATGGGTAATTTAATGCGTCCCAATGGCTCGACCGCGACCGATTCCAAGAACCGGATCTCTGAAGTCGCTCCTTGTTCAGGCATTTGCTCGGTCTGTCTTGACGGCTGTGCCGGCAATTGCGAGGTTTTCCGTTCGTCACTGCGCGGGCGCGAAGTGATCTATCCCCAGCCTTACGGCAAGACCACTTCCGGCTCGACCAAGGATTATCCGGTCGACTATTCCCATCTCAATATCATGGGGACCGCGGTCGGCGCGGTCGGCGTGGCTCCCGATCCGGACGTCGCCAAATTTCCCAACGTTAACGTTGAATCGGCGGTCGGTGCCCCCGGCAAGCCAAAGATCAAAATGAAAGCACCCGTCTTCACCGGCGCGCTCGGGTCGACCGATATCGCCCGGGTTAACTGGGAAGGGTTTGCCATCGGCGCGGCGATCTCCGGGATCATGATCGTGGTCGGAGAGAACGTCTGCGGCATGGACCCGAAATCAGAGATCAAGAACGGCCGGATCGTTCATTCTCCGGAACTGGAACGCAGGGTCAAGCTTTATCAAGAATGGAAAGGGGAATACGGCAATATCCTGGTCCAGTACAATGTTGAGGACGGGCGCCTTGGCGTGCCGGAATACGCTATTGAGAAGCTTGGCGCGGAAGTGATCGAGATGAAATGGGGGCAAGGGGCCAAGGACATTGGCGGAGAAGTGAAATTGCCGACGATCGAGAGGGCTCTCCAGCTAAAATCCCGCGGCTATATCGTTGCTCCGGACCCGGAGGATAAAGCGATCGAAGAGGCTTATGAAGATGGGGCGATCAAAGAGTTTGAGCGCCATTCCCGCCTCGGGATGGTTTCCGAAGAAGGGTTTGCCGGCGAAGTCGCCCGCTTGCGCAAAGCGGGGGCAAAATACGTCACGCTCAAGACCGGCGCTTACCGGCCGGCCGATCTGGCCCGGGCGATCAAATTTTCTTCCGACCATCAGATCGACCTTCTCACCATTGATGGAGCGGGGGGTGGGACCGGGATGAGCCCCTGGCGGATGATGTGCGAATGGGGTATCCCGACGATCTATCTGCAGGCGATGGCTTACGACATGTGCGAAAAACTGCGGGCCAAAGGGAAGTTTGTTCCCGATCTCGCGATCGCCGGCGGTTTCTCCCTGGAAGACCATATTTTTAAGGCTATCGCCATGGGGGCGCCGTACGTTAAAGCGGTCTGCATGGGCCGGGCGACGATGATCCCGGGGATGGTCGGCAAGAACGTGGAGCAGTGGATCAAGGAAGGGAAGCTTCCCAACACCGTTTCCAAATATGGCAAAACCGCGGAAGAGATCTTCGTGAAATACGAAGAGCTCAAATCGATCTATGGCAAGGACTTCAAGCGGATCCCTCTGGGAGCGGTCGCGATGTACTCTTACGTCGACCGGCTGGCCACGGGCCTGCGCCAGTTCATGGCCGGAGAGAGAAAGTTCGCTCTCTCTTATCTGACCCGCGACGACATTGTCTCCCTGACCCAGGAATGCGCCCAGGTGACCGGCATTCCTTACGTCATGGACATTGACAAGCAGATCGTTGACAAAATCCTGGCCTAAAAGTTGAGTGTTTTAAAAGGGCTCCGACGTTAAGTCGGGGCCCTTTTTGTTTGAGCCTTACCCGTTAATTTGTTATTATTGCCTGAATGGAAGAAGTCGACCTGCGGAATATTCAAGGGCTCTCGGAAAGAGAGGCCGTTGAAAAAGTAAAAAAAGAAGGATATAACGAGCTTCCTTCGCAAAAGCAACGCAACATCCTGCAAATTCTTTGGAACGTACTCCGCGAACCGATGCTGATGCTCCTGCTTGGAAGTGGTTTGATCTACATTATCCTCGGTGAATTAAAAGACGCATTAATGCTCCTGACCTTTGTTTTTGTCGTCATAGGGATTACTTTTTACCAGGAGCGGAAGACCGAACGGGCGTTGGAGGCCCTCCGCAACCTTTCTTCCCCCAGGGCATTAGTGATCCGCGGCGGGAACCAAAAAAGGATCCCGGGATGCGAGGTTGTGACTGATGATATTATCGTCTTGCGCGAAGGGGACCGGGTCCCGGCCGACTCTTATGTTATTTTTAATTCCAACTTAATGCTTGATGAGTCCCTCTTGACCGGGGAGGCGCTCTCGGTCTCTAAAAGCGAATGGGATGGAGCGAGCCATTCCAAACAAGCGGGCGGCGAAGGGCTTGCTTTCGTCTACTCCGGGACGATGATCGTCCAGGGGCATGGCCTGGGGAAAGTTTTCGCGACCGGCGCCAAGACCGAGATCGGCAAGATCGGTAAAGCGCTGGAATCGATCCGCGAAGAATCGACCCTCCTCCAAAAAGAAACGACCAAAATCATAAAAACATTTGCCTTGGTCGGGTTGGTCCTTTGCGCAATCGTTGTGGTCGTTTATGGGTTGACCAGGGGGAGCTGGATTAATGGTTTCCTGGCCGGCTTGACCTTGAGCATGGCGATGCTGCCGGAAGAATTTTCCGTTGTTCTGTTGATCTTTTTGACCCTGGGAGCGTGGCGCCTTTCCAAGCGTCAGGTCTTGACCCGCCAAATGCCGGCCATTGAAACGCTCGGGGCGGCGACCGTCCTTTGCGTTGATAAGACCGGAACCCTGACCCACAACAAAATGACCTTGAGCTCGTTGTTTGCCGATGGGCAGCACTGTGAAACCAAAGGGGTTGACATGCTCGACGAGAAATTTCACGATCTGCTCGAGTTTTCTCTGCTGGCGAGCCAGCGGGACCCCTTTGATCCGATCGAAAAAGAGATAAAAACAAAAGGGGAGGCCTGGCTGACAAACACCGAACACCTCCATCACACCTGGAAATTGATCCGGGAATACCCGCTCTCAAAACAACTTTTGGCCTTATCGCACGTCTGGGAATCGCCGGATAAGCAAAGCTACATTATCGCGACGAAAGGGGCGCCGGAGGCGATCGCCGATCTTTGTCATTTTTCCGAAGTGCAGAAAGGCGAACTGACCAAAATCGTAACCGAGCTGGCCGATAAAGGGCTCCGTTTATTGGCGGTCGCCAAAGCTTCATTCAATAAGACCTCCTTGCCCGATGGTCAGCATGATTTTGATTTTAAATACATCGGCTTGATCGGTTTTACCGATCCGGTCAGGGAAACTGTGCCGCCGGCCGTTAAAGAATGTTACGCCGCCGGCCTGCGGGTGATCATGATCACCGGAGATTATCCCGGGACCGCAAAATACATTGCCAGACAGATCGGTCTCCACAATCCCGACGAGGTCATTACCGGCCAGGAATTGCTGACTATGGATCGTTTGGCACTGCAGGAACGGATCAAAGTGGTTAATATTTTCGCCCGGGTCGTGCCGGAACAGAAGTTTAATATTGTTAACGCTCTCAAGTTGAACAAAGAGGTCGTCGCGATGACCGGTGACGGTGTCAATGACGCTCCAGCGTTGAAATCAGCTCACATTGGAGTGGCTATGGGGGAGCGGGGGACAGATGTTGCCCGGGAATCGGCCGACATTGTCCTGCTGAACGACGACTTTTCTTCGATCGTTTCAGCGGTTAGAATGGGACGACGGATTTACGATAACCTAAAAAAAGCGGTCGCCTATATTTTTGCAGTCCACGTCCCGATCGCCGGGATGTCCTTGTTCCCGATCTTATTTCAGTTGCCGATCGTCCTCTTGCCGGCCCATATCGCTTTTATGGAACTGATCATCGATCCCGCCTGCTCGACCGTCTTTGAAGCGGAGCCGGAAGAAGAAGAGATCATGCGGCGTCCTCCGCGTAAATTAAGTGACCGGCTTTTTGACCGGAGCGCTATGGTGATCAGTTTCCTTCAGGGCTTGAGTGTCTTGGCGGTCGTGATGATCGTCTTTTTATTGGCGCTCCATCTGGGAAAGAGCGAGAACGAAGCCCGCAGTTTGACTTTTGCCACCATGGTTTTTGCTAACCTGATGTTGATCTTGACCAATCTTTCCTGGACCCAAAACATTGCTTACGTGGTAAAAAAGAAAAACCATGCCCTTTGGTTGGTCGTTGCCGGCACTTTAGTTGCTCTGTTCCTGGTGCTTAACCTTCCTTTTCTTAGGGAGTTATTTCATTTTGAGGTCTTTCATCTTAATGATTATATAATTTCCCTCTTTGGCGGCGCCGCCAGCCTGATCTGGTTTGAAGCGCTGAAGATGCTGAACCGGAAATAGCGCGTATATTTGATTATTAGGCGAAAAAGGACTACAATAGTGTTATGAACAGTGAAAATCAAACATTTTACGGCCTTGGCCTCGCTCCAAAGACTTTGGGGGTTTTAGAAAAACTTAAATTTACCTCCCCGACCCCGATCCAGCACAAAGCCATTCCGGTCGCGGTTGAAGGGAAAGACCTGGTGGGGATTGCCCAGACCGGGACCGGTAAAACCCTGGCCTTTGGTATCCCGATGATCCAGCGTCTGGCGACCGAACAGGGGAAAGGACTGATCCTGGTTCCGACCCGGGAATTAGCTCTCCAGGTTGAAGAAAGCCTCCGTCAATTTTGCCAGGCTTACAATGTCCGTCCGGTCGTCCTGATTGGTGGCGCCTCGATGGGACAACAGATCCAGGCGCTCCGCCGCCAGCCGCGAATTATCATCGCGACCCCCGGCCGGCTGATCGATCATCTTGGTCAAGGGAATGTTTACCTGGGCGATGCCCGGATCGTGGTCCTCGACGAAGCTGACCGGATGCTCGACATGGGTTTTGCCCCCCAGATCGAACAGGTACTGAAGACCGTTCCGCGCGAAAAGCAAACAATGCTTTTTTCAGCGACCATGCCGGTCGAGATCGTTCGGGTCGCTTCCAAATACATGAAACTGCCGATCCGGATCGAGGTTGCCCCTCCGGGGACCGCGGCCGAAAAGGTTTCCCAGGAAGTTTTTATTGTCAGAAAAGAAGCTAAGCTTCCCCTGCTTTGCAAGCTTTTAGAACAATACCGGGGGACGGTCCTGGTTTTTTGCCGGACCAAAAGAGGGGCTTCCCGGGTGGCCCGCGACCTTCAGTCTAAACGTATCAATGCGATTGATATTCATTCCGACCGCTCTCTGTTTCAGCGCCGCGAAGCGCTGGAAGGGTTTAAGCGGGGGAAATACCGGGTTTTGGTCGCGACTGACATTGCCGCTCGCGGCATAGACGTTAAAGGGATCGAACTGGTTGTTAATTACGACCTGCCGGATGACAGTGAGAACTATGTCCACCGGATCGGGCGGACCGCCCGGGCCGGCAGTGAGGGGAAGGCGATCTCGCTGGCGACCCCGGACCAGGAAAAAGAGTTTAGGACAATTGAACGAATGATGAAACTAAGCATTCCTATCGGCCGCCACCCCGAGATCATAACTGAGGGCTTTGAGCGGGGAGGTTCATCTTCTCCGTCGCGGCACTTTCAGCCTCGCAGAGGCAATTCCCCGTCCCACAGGCCGCAGCGCCCGGCCAGACCGTCGTCAGGCTTCAGAAGGCCGCAAAATCAACCGGAGAGGCCAAGAGCCCCGCTTGCCGAAAAAAGGGAGTCGCCGCCAGCGAGCAAACCGCAAAAGTATGGGTTTGGGATCGATGATATCCTCGCGGCGATGAGAAAAGAAGGCAAGTAAACCAAGGCGATAAGCCGAAAGTTTATCAGGGGGGGCCGCATGAAAAAAATATTTCTGATCGTATTACTTCTGGTCATTGCCTCCGCCGCGACGCATGCCAATACCGACCGTTACCGGATCTTCATGGAAAAAGCGGGATTTTGGGGGGGGAGTGCTTTTCTGATGGTTGATACCGAGACCGGCCAAAGCTGGAAATATACCGGACGGATGTGGGAGCCGATTCCCAGGATCGAAGAAGAGGCGACCGGCAAGCCGGATATTTCGGTCGTTATGGCAAAGTACGAAGAAGAGATCAAAACCTTGAACCTCAAGCAAGTTGAAGAGATCAAGTTCATAAAAGCCAGGCATGAAAAAGAGATCGCTGACCTCAAGGCGAGGATCGCTCTGGTTCAGAAGCCAATAAGGGCAAAGCGGACAGCTTCTTATCAGCCGAGACAAATCAAAATTAAAGCTATCAGTGAAACGGGAAATGATCCTGATGACGCACCGCCAGCCTGGTTGACCGAGGAATAGACGCAAGTCACTGTCTGGCTATAAATTCCGCCGCTTTTTCCACGCAGCCAAGGCAGGAGAGTTGACGTTTTTCTCTTATTTCCCGGCATTGCAGGGAACCAGCTTTTTCTAGAAACCAATTGTCGAACTCGGTTAATTTAGCCGGATCTTTCTTTTGCAGGAGATGCTTGGCCGCAAAATAAGCGCCACAAACCCCGCCAGGGGCCCTTCCTCCGCCGCAGGCCAGGAATTCTGCCACGAGCTTGTCATCATAGCCAAAGTGTTCCTGAAAGGCCTTAATGACCGACTGGGCGCAATTGAGGCGGGTGCTCCCTTTCCCCAAGTAATAGTTTTTCGCTTTATTGATCGGCATAGAAGGTATTATAACAAAAAACCCCTGAACAGGCTCAGGGGTTAGTTTGTCTCGACAGAAGTGAAAAGGTATGTCTTCGCTTCCATATATATATCGGCAGGTTTTTGACAAAAATTCACTTTATTTAATAATGTGTAAATGTGCTATCATTCCGTCATGAGGTTGTGGAGTATTTACCCTAAATATCTCGACGCTAAGGGGCTGGTCGCTCTCTGGCGGGAAGCCTTGCTCGCCCAAAAAGTTTTATCCGGTAAAACCAAGGGTTATAAGCACCACCCCCAGCTTGTTCGTTTTCGTTGTTCGCGCCATCCAATAAAAGCGATCGGCGCGTATTTGTCGGTGATTCTGGCTGAAGGGGAGAGGAGGGGATATTCTTTTGATCGGAGCAAGATACTGGCTCCATCGGGAAAACGTCTGATAATGACGGTTAACTCACAGCAAATAAAATATGAATATAACCACCTGGTAAAAAAGTTGAAAAAGCGGCTGGCGGAGGATTATAATACGAAATTGAAAAGGCCGCGACCTAATCCGGTTTTTAAAGTGATTCCGGGGGAAGTGGAAGTCTGGGAAATTAGGAGGGAAAAAACATGATGACCAGGATCTTTGGGATTATTATCGCGACAATTGTTTGTCTGGGGGCTGGTTTTTTAGGTTCTCTTGCTACAATGCCTTCAATTCCAACCTGGTACGTGGCGCTTAATAAGCCTCCTTTTAATCCGCCAAACTGGCTTTTTGGTCCGGTCTGGATCATTCTTTATATAATGATGGGAATCGCCGCGTATCTGATCTTTGAAAAAGGGTGGGATAAAAAAGAGGTTAAGCTTTCCCTGATGCATTTTGGTTTTCAACTGGTTTTTAATGTCGCCTGGTCGATCGTCTTTTTCGGCCTCCATTCTCCCTGGGGGGCTTTTATTGTTATTGTTATCCTCTGGTTATTGATCCTCGAGACGATAATCAGGTTTGGCAAGCTTTCTAAACCGGCCGCCTGGCTGTTAGTTCCCTACATACTTTGGGTCAGTTTTGCCTCGATCCTGAACTTAGCGGTGGCCTTGCTTAACTAATATATATTATAGTTATAATAAAGCCAAAAACAAGTGGTTGATGCTTGCTGTTTGATGCAATATTACCAAGCCCAATTACGATAATACTAATATAGGTAGTAGCTATGACTAAAATACCATCATTGAGATCGTTAGTTAGAAATGCTGAGGCTGTAGCGCATTATTCAGGGAGACAGCCTTTGGTAAAACCAACTTTAGGGAAAGGTGTTTCATTGGGGAGATATACACTTGAAAAAAAGGTTGGTCAGGGTGGTTATGGACAGGTTTGGCAGGGGTTTGATCCTTCCGGAAAACAATATGCGTTAAAAATTGATACATTACAGCTTGGATTTAATATTGATTGTACTGATAACACTGAATTTAATAATTTTTCCCAAGTCATGGCAACTGGTGGGCACTCTTCAATTATTAATTTTTACGGGCGAGAAGAATCATCGGGTCTTTCTTTTTGCGTATTAGAATATTTGGATAGGGGAGATCTCTCTAGAATCATTAAGAAGCATGGCGGGATCGAGCCATCAGGGTTGCCGCACTTATTGGCCTTAAAATATTTACGACAGATTACCAATGGGCTTGGGTTTTTGCATCAAATTGGGTTGATCCATAATGATATCAAACCAGACAATATCATGATGGATGAAAATGGAACACTAAAATTAATTGACCTAGGTGTGGCGAGTAGTTATCCAATAGGGATTCATGCAGGGACCCCTAAATATTATTCCCCAGAAAAAGCAAAGATGTCTGAAATTGACCAAAGATCTGACATTTTTGCTCTTGGCATAACTTTTTTTATGATGATTTCTGGTCGACATCCTTTTGCCGGCAATGGTGATAGTGAAGAGAGAATCCTCTCGAATATAAAAAATGAAAGAAGGCCATCATTGCAAATCTTTTCTCTTCCTAAAGAGATGCGTCAATTATTGCGTGGAATGCTTGCCCCTGATCTTGGCTCTAGGATAAATTCTTGTGACGATATTATTAGAATGATAGATCTTGCGGAAAAGTCTTTGCCAAATAAAGAGAGCGGTTGGCAAAAAGTGCTAGGTAAAATATTTGGTGTTGCGGATAGAATTATGTTTGGCCTCTATGCCCTTGTTGATAGAGCGAAAGCTGTAATCTTTAGGCCAGCCACGTTATAATATCATTATGAATGGGCTTCTTCTCAATGTCTGCTGTGCTCCGTGCGCTCTGCCGATCATTGATCATCTGCTTGCCGTTGAGCGTCTGCCCATTGGTTCTTTGGCGTTATATTTTTACGGGCCAAATATTTTTCCCGAAGCCGAATACTTGAAGAGGTTGGAAGAGACCAGGCGGATTGCCGTCCAGTACGGGCTTGAATTTGTTGAGGGAGGGTATGACCATAACAGCTGGCTGACTTATCTGAAAGAACGACTGGACGCCCCCTTGGAGAGTTACGGGGAAAATAGCGAGCGCTGTCAACTTTGCTTCAAATTTCGCTTATTGACCACCGCCGAATATGCCGCCGAAAATAATTTTCAGGAGTTTGCGACGACCTTGAGCGTTAGCCGGTTTAAAGACACGACAGCGATCAATGACTTTGGTGAGGAGCTGGCCAGGGAATCTAAATTGAAATACCGAACTTTTCCGCTTGATGCGGACGAGGCCCATAAAAAGGGACTAGAGCTATCGAGACAATATGGGGTTTATCGTCAGAAATATTGCGGGTGCGAGTTCAGTTTGCCACCCACATGAGCTTGCCGATCACCGGGACGCCGCTCAATTCTTCGATCATTTCAGCGTTGCTTTTTTCAGAAAGTTCTTTCCCCCGGAAGCTGTTCAGGATTATCCCCATGATCTCGATCCCTTGTTCCCGCAAGGCGCTGACTGTTAATAGAGTATGATTGATGGTCCCCAGGCCGGCTCGGGCGACAATAATGGTCGGCAGTTTTAAGTCTTTGATCAGGTCAATGACGCAGTAGTTTTTGTTGATCGGAACAGCCACGCCGCCGACCCCTTCGACCAGGACCAGGTCGTGTTTTTTCTCCAGCTCCTTGAAGGCCGAGAATATTTTCTTAAGGTCGATCTTCTTTTTTTCCAGCCGGGCGGCGGGGAGTGGGGCGAGGGGATGCTTCAGGTGGATAGGGTTGATTAGGTGAATAGGGTCGTTTATTTTAAGCCTCTTTTTTAGAAGGAGAGCATCATTGTCCTTGGCTGGGCCGCAGGAGATCGGCTTCATAATCCCGACGTCGCTCCCCTGGCGGCGGAATTCCTCGGCCAGATATTGAGTAACGTAGGTCTTGCCTACGCCGGTATCAGTTCCCGTAATGAAGATGCCAGGCATTCGATCTCCTCCTTAGTGTGTTCACTGGTGATGGTGATCCGCAAGCGGGCTTCTCCATCCGGGACGGTTGGTGGGCGGATGGCGGAAACGAAAAAGCCCCGGTCAAAAAGCTGTTGTGAGACCCGCATCGTCCGCTCGTTGTTGCCGATGATTATTGGAAATATCGGGCTTTGCTGCTCCAAGGAACCGGAGGCTGAACGCCTCGGTTCCTTGGAAACCGCGACGTTTAGTCGCAGGTTTCCAAGAAGAGTGTTGGCCAAACAAATATTTTGTTGCAACCTCTTTTTTCTTCCCGGTTCCGTTTCGATCACTTCCAAAGCGGCAAGAGCGGCGGCGCAAGCGCTGGGAGGAAGAGCGGTCGAATAAATATAACTGCGGGCCTTGTTCCGCAGAAAATCGATCAGTTTCGCGTCGCCGGCTATAAACCCGCCAAGACTGCCTAGCGCTTTGGATAAAGTTCCCATGATGATCTCGGGTTCACCGGGGAGTTCGACCACGCCGGTGGCGTGAGCGTAGTCGGCCATGGTGATGGCGTTATACTTTCTGGCCAGCTCGACTATCTCGGCTAGCAGGGCGAGATCGCCATCCATGCTGAAAACGATGTCAGTGACGATTAACCGTTTTTTGAATTTGGCTGATCGTTTTAAGACTGCTTCCAGAGAAGCTAAGTCGCGGTGTTTATAAACTTGAAGCTTAGCTTTAGATAATCGACAAGCGTCAATAATGCTCGCGTGGTTCAGCCGATCGATAATGATCGTGTCTTCTTCAGTTGTTAACGCGGTGATCGTTCCCAGATTGGCTTGGTAACCGGTCGGAAAGAGGGTGGCGGCTTCCCGGTTTTTATAAGCGGCCAGTTTTTTGGTCAGCCCTTCGTGATATTTTGTCCAGCCGCAGATCAGAGGGGAGCCGGTCGCCCCGGCGCCGAATTCCTTGAGAGCGATGGTGGCCCGTTCGATGACCTTTGGGTGATGGGCAAGGCCGAGATAATTATTGGAGCAGAAGTTCAGGAGCTTTTTGCCGTCAATTTCGATCAGCCGACCGGAGGTGTTTGCTGTTTTAACGGAGCGACGCAGTCCAGCTTGCTTCAGCTCAGCGAGTCCCTGGTCGATGAACTCTAGCACGTGGTTTTCTCGATTTCTAGGCCGAGCGCTTTGATCATGGCAAGGTCCTGCTCGGCCGATTGGCCGGACGTCGTTAAATAATTTCCTACCAGGGTAACGTTTGCTCCGGCGATAAACATTAGCGGCTGGAGCTGACCGAGTGACTGTTCCCGTCCGCCGAAAAGCCCGATATCTTTGGTCGGCATAATAAAACGATAAGTCGCGATCAGGCGCAGAACCTCGAGCGGGGAGATCAACCGATGTTTGGCCGCCGCCGGGGTACCGGCGACCGGATTGAGAATATTGATCGGAACAGAATCGACGTCAAGTTCACGCAAGGCCATTGCCAGTTCTACTCTTTGTTTCAATGATTCTCCCAGATTAAAGATCCCGCCGGCGCAGACCGCTACTCCTTCCGCTTTCGCGTTCTTGATCGTCTCGACCCGCTCGGCAAAGGTGTGGGTGGTGCAGACATTGGAGAAAAAACTTTCTGCCGCTTCAAGATTGTGATGAAGCTTCTTCAGTCCAGCCGCTTTAAGTTGGCGAATAGTTGGCCGGTCCAGGATCCCAAGCGAGGCGCAGCGGTTCATTTTAGTTGTGTCGTTGATCATTTTAAGGGCCCCCGAGATCTCGGCGATATCTTTTTCGGTGTTAACTCCTCGTCCTGATGTGACGATCGAAAAGCAGGTTGCTTGTTGCTCTTCTTCCGCTTTTTTGGCGGTCGCGGCGATCTCTTCGGCTGGGAGGAGGGGGTAGACCTCGGCGTTGGTCTGGTAATGTCCGGATTGAGCGCAGAAGGAGCAATTCTCACTGCAGTGCCCCGATTTAGCATTAACGATCGAGCAGAGCCGGACCTTGTTCCCTTTAAAGCGCCGGCGCAAATGGTTGGCGGCGGCAAGGAGTTCGAACGTTTGCTCATCAGGGGTCGAGATCAGTTCCAGCGCTTCCGCTATAGCCAGCTTTTCCCCGCCAATTAGGCGATTCGCAAGAGATTGATGGTCCATAAAATAATTATAGCACCTTCTAAAACGCGTGGTTGTAATAGAAAGTGACAAAGCCACCTTCGGCGCCGATGCTGTAGTCTGCCCGTAAGATCATGGTTTGGAGATATAGCCTGACCCCAACGCCATAATTGACCGCCCAGGAATTGAGATCAAAAAGGCCCGCCCGGTCGTAGACCCTGCCGCTGTCAAAAAGCAAAACCCCTCCCAGGGCCCAAATAATGGGGAAGCGATATTCCAGGTTGACCATGCTTGACCCATGTCCCCGGAAACGATACCAGGGGTAGCCGCGCAGATTGTCCCGACCGCCCAGGGTCGCGTATTCGTAGAGCGGGATCTTGTCTCCGCTTAATTGCGTGAGAGCCAGCCGGCCTGCCAGGGATTGATTGGCCAGGGGGAGAGGGAGCGTTCTGGTAAGTTCCCCCCTCCAGCGGACAAAACCGGCGGAGTTGAAGCCAAAGTCGATGGAATTGGCCAGTCCCCAGCCGGGGGCGGAAGGTTTATCCTCTTTTCCGTTAAGGAAAAAGCTCAGCACCTGGTAATTTCGCAGTTGATCTTCCATCTCCGGCGTGATCGGGTTGAGCTGGTTATTTATCTTGAAAAGCCGGTTGCTTGACGAATGGATCTTTAGGCCGAGCCGGAGCTGTTTGGTTACCGGCCTGGTCATGGCAAGTCGGAAATTGCCGTAATCATTATTATAGTTCGAGTAATTTTGTGTTCCCATCCCCAGGCCATAGAAGCGGTCGTCAACCGCGGTCCCGACCGAGAGGGCCGCGTCGAAAGCGAGCGGCGATCCTGGAAAAGCTCCGGCCAGACTTATTTCCCTGGCGCCGCTGTCGACGAAATTAAAGTAAGCGTTAATCAATTCATCCCGCTGGAAAAGGTTGGCGCTGGCGCCAAACAAGCCGACCATCGTGCCGATGGAAGAGTCATAAAAAGCGTAGGGGAAGACGTTGTATGAAAAGGCTTTTTCATCCGCCGATGCCGAAGGTTGCGCGAAGATCATCAGGCCGAGCAAGAGCAAGCAGGCCCGAAGCTTTTCTTGATAATTCATCTTAGAAATTATAACATAGAGGATATGGAAATCGTTTATTTGCATGGTTTTGCCATCGGTCCGGGGATCTGGGAAGGTCAGGCGGACGGCGCCGCTCCGGAGCTTTGCTTTGAGGATCTTTCTCTTGAGGCGCGACGTTTGGCCGAAATGCTTCCGGCCGAATGTTGTTTGGTCGGTTGGTCGCTGGGAGGGATGCTGGCGGTTAGGACCGCCCTCCTGGCCCCGGCAAAGGTCGCGCGGCTGGTCCTGGTTTCCACGACCCCTAAATTTTTGAACAATGACGGTTACGCGGCCGGCTTGCCCCCGGCATTATTAAAGCGATTGGCCAAGAAGATCCGGGACCATGGTCTGGGGCCATTTTACGACATGGTTTTTAAAGAAAGGGGACCGGTCGCTCCGCTTAGCCTTCCCCGCGATTCCGCGCTGAAGGAGCTATCAGAGCTTGCCCAGGTCGACCTGCGCCAGGAAGCGAGCGAGCTTCGCTTGCCGACTTTGATCGTTCATGGAAGCGAGGACGAGATCTGTCTGCCGGCGGCGGCCGATCTGTTAAATACGACCATTCCGGAGAGCAAACTGGCCGTTCTTAATGGGGTCGGCCATGCTCCCCAGGTAGAAGCACCGGACGATCTCCGCCGCCTGATCGCGGGATTTACCGATGAATAAAGAATTGGTCCGCGCGAACTTTTCCCGCGGCGCGGCGGTGTACGACCATGAAGCGTTTTTGCAGAAGGAACTGGCGGACCAGCTACTGGCGACGCTGGCTGATCTTTGTCCGACCCGGATCCTTGATCTGGGTTGCGGGACCGGCTACCTGACCCGTCGCCTGGCCGAGCGCTATCCCCGGGCTTTTGTCGTGGGGGTCGATCTTGCTCCCGGGATGATCGAAGCTGCCAGGCGCGGCCCTTTGCGAAGTGTTAAGTACCAGGTTGCCGACGCGGAGTGTTTTGACGAAGGCCGGTATGACCTGATTGTTGCCAACGCCGCCCTGCAGTGGATGGACCTACCCAGGGTCTTTAGTAATGTGCTAAAATTGCTCGATCCGGGGGGATGGTTTGTTTTTTCGACCTTTGGCCCCAGGACGCTTGAAGAGCTCAAGGCTTGCGGGTTTAGGGTCAATAACTTTCCCGCGCTTGACGCGATCGCCGAGCGGCTCGCCCCTTTTTCTAAAAAGCGTCTGCAAAGCGAAATGATCAAGCAAACTTTTCCCGGAGTTAGGGAACTGATCGCTCATTTGCGTTCAATTGGAGCGAACAGCCCGACGGTCCAAATTACCAGGCCGATAACGGCAAGCCGCCGTTTTCCGCGGCCATTTGCTGTGACCTATGAAGTGATCAGAGGAGTAGCTGTAAAATGATAAAACGTCTCTACCATAAATTTAAAGAGCGGCGGGATTTGACCAGCGGGAGTATTTCCCGGAACATGTTTTTTCTGGCGACCCCGATGATCGTCAGCAACCTTTTGCAGACGACCTTTGAGCTGATAAATATGTTCTGGGTTGGCCGGCTCGGCTCGACCGCTTTGGCGGCGGTGGCGATGAGCGGTTCGATCATCATGGTCGTGATGTTCATGATGATGGGCGTTGGCGTGGGGACGACCGCCATGGTCGCCCGGGCGATCGGGGCCAAAGAACACGCCCGCGCGGAACAGGTGGTCAAACAATCGCTGGTCATCGCCCTGCTCGGTTCGCTTATCCTGGCGGTCCTTGGCTATATAATTTCCGCTCCTCTCCTGGAGCTTTTGGGGGCGACTCCGGAGGTCATGCCGCTGGGGGCGAGCTATATGCACATTACTTTTGCCGGGTCGTTCGTGATCTTTTTTATGTTCTTGATAATGGCGGTCTTGCAGGGGGCGGGGGATACCATGACCCCGATGCTGATCCTCGCGTTTTCTCTCCTTCTCAACGTGGTCCTCGATCCGTTGTTGATCTTTGGGATCGGGCCTTTTCCCGAGCTGGGGGTTTCCGGCGCGGCCCTGGCGACGATCATTTCCCGGGGGGTCGGCTGTTTGATCGCTTTTGAGGTGATGATCCGCGGCCGCTCTCACATCCAGCTTAAACTAAATAATTATGGGGTTGATGGGGCGATCATCAACCGGATCCTGATGATCGGTTTTCCCGCTTCGATCCAGATGACCCTGCGCGGTTTGATGGGGGTGGTCTTGATGTGGGTAGTGGCCGGGTTTGGCACCATGGCGGTCGCCGCTTACGGGATCGGGATCCGCTTGAGCATGCTTTTGATGATGCCCGGGTTTGCTCTGGGGATGGCCTCGGCGACCATGGTCGGCCACAACCTGGGAGCGAAAAAACCGGAGCGTGCGGTCTCTGCCGCCTGGACGGCGGTCCTATACTACGGCGCTTTTATGGCGGTCATGGGCTTGATCTTCTTTTTCTTTGGCGCTCCGTTGATCGCTTTTTTTGACCCTAATCCGGAGGTGGTCAAGATCGGCGCGGTTTTAATGGCGATCCTTGGGATCGGTTGTCCCTTTATCGCGCTTGGTTTGATCCTTGATCGCTCGATCTCCGGAGCGGGGGACACCATGGTGACGATGATCAATACTTTTCTTTCTCTCTGGATCATTCAGATCCCGCTGGCGATAGTCCTCTCGGAACAGATCGGGATCGGCATTAACGGGGTTTGGTACGCGGGATTGGTCGCGCAAGTCGTCCTGGCCGTTCTCAATCTTGGCTGGTTCCTGACCGGACGCTGGAAGCATAAGAAAGCCTAACTTTTTTCGTTGCTTGACCGCCGCCGCCGCCGGCTCTATACTTTTTGATATGGAAAGCCTTTCGGTCTTTATTGGCGGTCGGGCGGGGGATGGGATCGATCAGGCGAGCCTGCTGATCGGCAAACTCCTTAACCAATTTGGCTATTACATCTACATTTACCGCGATTATCCTTCACTCATTAGGGGTGGGCACACCTTTTCCATTGTCCGGGCGGCCCAGGCCAGGATCGGCGCCCACCGTCAAACGGTCGACGTGCTGTTGGCCTTAAACCAGGATTGCCTCGATAAACACAAAGATAAGCGCCACAGCCGGACGATCGTTGTTTATGATTCTGATGTCGTAAAATCCGACGGATTGGGGATCCCGCTGACCTCCATGGTCAAAGAGGCGGGGGGGCCGGAGATCATGCGTAATACCGCTATGCTGGGGGCGCTGGCTAAAGTGCTTGGCCTGCCGTGGGAAAAGTTCGAAGCAATCGCCCGGGCGAATTTAAAAAAGGAGACCGAGCTAAATATCGCGCTGGCCAGAAAGGGTTATTCCGCCGCCGATATTTTTTATAAAATCGAAGCGCAAAACAAGCCTCCTCTTCCTATTTTGACCGGCAACGAGGCTCTGGCCCTTGGCCTCTCCGCCGCGGGGCTTGATGCTTATGTCGCTTACCCGATGACCCCTTCATCGACGATCCTTCATTTTTTGGCGGAGCATGCCGATGAGCTCAAGTTAAAAGTAATCCATCCGGAAAGCGAGATCGCGGTGATCATGATGGCCCTTGGCTTCGCTTATGCCGGGCGGAGAGCGGCGGTCGGAACTTCCGGAGGCGGTTTTTGTTTGATGACCGAGGGATTAAGCTTTGCCGGAATGGCGGAGCTCCCGGTTGTGATCGTCCTGGGCCAGCGCCCCGGACCGAGCACCGGACTTCCCACCTATTCCAGCCAAACGGAACTGCTTTTTGCTCTCTGGAGCGGCCAGGGAGAGTTTTCCCGGCTGATCGTTGCTCCGGGAGACGCCGAAGAGGCGTATTACTGGAGTGGGGTGGCGCTCCGTCTCGCCTGGAAATACCAGCTTCCTGCGATCATTCTGACCGATAAAAATGTCGCCGAAGGGACCTATAATTTTGATCCAAAAGAGATCAAGCAATTGCCCGAAGAGAGCCTCGACCTTTGGTCCGGGAGCGGCGAATACCTGCGCTATCAGGAGACCGCCAGCGGAGTTTCTCCTCTTGCCTTTCCGGGCGAGCCCGGCCGGGTGGTCAAGATCAACAGCTATGAGCACGAAGAAAATGGAACGACGACCGAAGACCGCCCGCTGACCAAAAAAATGCAGGAGAAACGACTCCGCAAAGGGATCGCGCTGATAAAAGAGATCGAAGGGCTTGAGGCGGTCAAGGTCTACGGGCGGAAAGAGGCCAAAACAGCGGTTGTGTGCTGGGGATCCGGCAAGCATCTTTGCGTTGAAGCGACGGAGAAGCTTGATGTCAGGGTCGTTATGCCTCTGGTCCTTTCTCCTCTGCCTTTGGTCCAGTTAAGGAGGGCGCTTGAAGGGACCCATCAAATAATTATTGTTGAAGACAATGCCACCGCCCAGCTCGCCCAGTTGCTCAAGCTGGGGGGGATCAAGGTGGATGCCGTGATCTTAACTTACGATGGCCGGCCGGAAACGGTCGAACAGTTGGAAGAGAAGATCGCCAGAGGTGTGAGATGAACGAAGGCCAGACCCCGATCTTATGGTGTCCCGGCTGTGGTAATTTTGCCGTCTTAAATGTGATGCGGGAGGTCCTAACTGAACTGCAAGCTGAAGGAGTTCCCCTGGAGCAAGTGGTCCTGGCCGCCGGGATCGGCCAGCACGCGAAGATCGTTGATTACCTTAAGGTTAACAGTTTCTACGCCCTGCATGGACGGGCGGTTGCCGCCGCTGAAGGGATCAAGCTGGCCAACCCAAGATTGAAAGTGATCGTCTTTGTCGGCGATGGCGATTCTTACGGCGAGGGATTGGAGCATTTGATCTTTGCCGCTAAAAGGAATATTGACCTGACCGTGGTGGTCCACAACAACCGGGTTTACGCGCTGACCACCGGCCAATACACGCCGACTTCACCGCTAGGGTATAAAGGACGCTCAACCCCGGAGGGAACGCATGAGCACCCGCTCAATCCGCTCGAGCTTCTGCTTGCCGCCGGAGCCACATACCTGGCCCGAGGCTACAATGCTAAAACTGAACAGCTTAAACTGCTTCTTAAAGAAGCGATCCTTCATCCCGGCTTTGCCTTGATCGATCTGTTGCAGGTTTGCGTGACATTTTATAACCAGTACGATCATTACAACCAGCGGGGCTATGAGTTGACCGGGCATAACCACGCGGATTATAATGAAGCTCTCTCGAAGATCAAAGAATGGGATTATAATTCTGACGCCCGGATCGCGCTCGGTAAGTTTTATCAGGTGGAGCGGCCGACTTTTGATTCGTTCTTTAGGGGCGATAACAAGGTCGATCGTGAGCCTGTGATTAAAAAACTCTTTGAAAGGATGGTATAAAATGAACAATTTGTCGGCTGAAGATGTGGTCACGATAGCGATCAAAATGGAAGATAATGGTGAAATGCTTTATCGTCGTTTGGCAAAAAAATATTCCGGCAGGGATATCGGGGAAATGTTCAATCAATTAGCGGAACAGGAGTTGATGCATAAAAGTTACTTTGAGGGATTGCTGTCGACTGTAAAGACAAGTCCGAAGGAGATCTGGTTTAAGCCCGATCTATTTGAGTTTTTAAAGGTTTTTGCCGGTGACTTTGTTTTTTTCCCGAATAATATGTTGTCTTTGGGTGCCACGGAGTTTAACAGCCTGGCCGAAGCCCTGACCTTCGCGATGTCAACCGAAAAGGACGCCGTCCTTTTTTACGGCGAACTAAAAAACATTTCCTCGGAAGACCAAAAGGCGGCTATTGAGAAAGTGATCGAACAAGAGAAGGCCCATTTTATTCTTCTGGCAAACGAGAAAAATAATCTGGTTAAATCCGGGGGATAATGAATGACGGCTTTTTTTCACGCCGATGAGGTTTTGCGGGGAGCGATCAGGATCGAAGAGAATGGAGAGGCTCTTTATCGGGAATTAAGCGGCCAGACGGTCGACTTGTCCCTCAAAACGCTTTTTAGCTCATTGGCCGACCAGGAGGTGGAGCATCGGACGATCTTCATGGCGATGCTGGAGAAGATCGGCCGAAGCGATCTCCCGGAAAGCTATCCGGACGAATATTATGAGTACCTCAAGGCGTTTGCCGGAGAACATATATTTACCTCCGAACGGAAGGACCCGGTCGCTGGCCTGGCGATCGCCCTGCAAGCCGAGGTTGATTCCATCCTTTATTATTTGGAGCTTAGGACCCTGGTGCCGGATCAGGAGAGAAAAATTGTTGACCAGGTTATCGAAGAAGAGCGTCGCCACTATCTTCGCCTGCTCCGGGTCAAAGCAGGGAAGTGATCCCGGGTTTTAGCCGGATCTCGTATTTCTTCTCGATCTTTTTCGGATGGTAGGAGAGTTTTGACTTGCGTAAGCCGGGGATTCCCAGGTCTTGCTCAAAATTGATCCGGGCGAATTTCGAGAACGCCTCTTTGCAGGCTTTTTGCCAGAGGGTTTGGGTCGCTCCCGGAGCGGTTGGGTCGCTATATTGAAAATGGGCGGTGACGGTGTTTGAGTTGAGCCGACTGCCGATCGCGAATGATTTTAATTCCCCCCCGGCCATGAGCCCTCCGCCGATCAGGCCCAATTCGTTAAAATGATCGAAGCTGTTCAAAATCGCCTGGCGCTGGGCGCCGTAAGCCAGTTTTTGAAAAAAATGGGTCTCCTTGCGGGCGGCGAACCATTTTTCAAAAAGGGCGATAACGGCTGGTTTGAACGATTGGTCGATCGAAACATAAACATGGTCAGGATAAAGTTTGTCGAATCTTTTGACGTGGTTCCTCTTGCCGTCAAAATGTCCTCCTTTATATTCGGCCAGAGAGCTGGTCTCATAAAGGTAATCGTTTTGGCTCCGCAGGCAATGGGCGCGGATTTTATTTAATGGGAGCTGGCGCAGAAGCCGCTCTGAAATGCGGGAGAGCCGGCCCGTCTCTTTCAGACAGAGCTCGACGGTTTCCGGGATCATTTTGATGCCGATCGGCTCCAGAAAATAGGGGGTATCGCCGACCAGATGGACCTTGAGGCATAAATTATCGTTAATAAACGTATAGGCTCCGCGATCAAAATTATGCCAGATATAAAGGTTGGTTGCCGAAAGCTCGCAGATCTCCGGCTGATATCGGGTAAGATGCTCGCTGATCAGGGGGAGGTCGGATAGTTCGATCGATTTAAACGCCGGGAATTCAGGCCGCATGACGCCTGACCATGCAGACGCAAAGGCTGGGGTGACAGCGATCACATTCCATTTTGTCTTTTTTGGGGAGGGTGGGGAGGGGGTCGGTTTCGCTAAAGCCAAAACGGCGGAAAAATTCCGGGATGATGGTGTAGAGGTAAACATCCTTTGTCATTTTGGCCAGGACCTGGGCCAGGAGAAAACTGGCGACCCCCTGGTTCTGTTCCGCCGGTTTGAGGGCGAGCGAGCTCAAGAAAAAGAAGTCTTCATGTTCATCAAGCTTTACCGCGCCGACGACCGATCCTCCCTTTTCCGCGACCTGGAAGTTCGTCCAGTCCTGGGCGGCGGTCGTTTCGTCGCACTCTAGAAGGATTTCTTTTATTGCCGGCAGGTCCTTGGGTCCGGCCGGTCGCGTCAAAACCATAGAATGATATTTTATCAGAAACCGCTTGACAAAAGAAATGCATATATCGTAATATATAGATAATATGATTGCAGGTCAGACGGAAAAGAGAGCTGAATTATTGAAGGCATTGGGCCACCCGGCCCGTCTGGCGATCGTCAGGGGATTGCTGGGGAGCGAGTGCAACGTCAATAAAATGGTCAATGGGTTGGGGCTGCCGCAATCAACGGTCTCCCAGCACCTGAACGTTTTGAAGGCGGCCGGGGTCATTAAGGGTGAGAGGCGGGGGGTCAAGGTTTGTTATCGGGTGGTCGACCAGTTCGTCAAAAAGGTCCTGGAAATAAAATAGGAGGCTGATGATTATGGTAAAGGGGATTTCGGATCAAGAGTTCGCGGTTGAAGTTGAGCAGGGTAAAGGGGTGGCTTTTGTCGATTTTTGGGCCCCCTGGTGCGGTCCTTGCCTGGCCATGGCCCCGATCTACGAAAGCGCTTCGGCCAAATATCCGACGGCCAAATTTTTTAAGGTCAACACGACCGAGCACGTGGAAAAAGCCGGTGAATATGGAGTGACCGGTATCCCTTGCATTATCGTGTTCAAAGACGGTAAGGAGATCGACCGGTTAATTGGCATGCGCCCGGCTCCCGCTTTTGAAGCGGCGGTCAAAAAATTCCTTGAGGCTTAAAAGAGCAATAAAAATAACCCGGCTAATCCGTGGAAGATCGCCAGAGTGACCGTCGCGTAAGCCAGCCGCCGGTGGATTTTGAGCGGAGCTTTCCTTAAACCGGTAATAAAAGTAGTGATCAACAGAACAAGGGTGAAGATCCCTCCCCAGCCGATCAGCGGCAGTCCAAGAAATCGGGCGGTAATTAACTGTTCCATTTTTATGTTTTTCCGTATTTATTGCGAAAAGCAAATCGCTCTGGAGGCAATCTTGTCGGCCTGGTGGTCTCGTCTTCGATCTGATGTCCTTTTAGTCTGGGGCTGATCTCCGCCGCGTGTTTTCCGACGTTAACCAGCGTCAGCAGGGTGATCTCGGCGGGAACTCCAAGTATTTCTTTGGCCTTATTCTGGTCATAGCCGGCGATCGGATGGGCGACCAATCCCAATTCAGTCGCGCGATAGATCAGGGCCGCGGTCGCCATTCCTGTGTCAAACATATAGTATTCCCGTCCATCCTTCATCTGGCAGTCGTCCTCTTTTCTACAGCAGACGGCGATGATCATAGACGCGTCAAAGGTCCATTCGTTCCCGGGCGACATGGCGGTTTTTACGGCGGCAAGCTGGCCCGGTTCAGAGACAAAGACGTAGCGCCAGGGCTGTTTATTGAAGCAAGAAGGGGCTAAGCCGGCGCATTCGGCAAGGTCGGAGATCAATTCATCGGTGATCGAAACCGCTTCCAGCGATCGATAGGCGCGTCGTGTTTTAATGGCTGATATTACGTCCATTAACGCGAGTATAGTTCGGGCATTGGCGAGAAGTCAAGAGACCCTTGACTATTATTGGTTAACGGCCTAAAATTCCGACTGGTAAAAGATTTTGTTTTAGGAGGTAAGCTATGGGAATATCATCGTTTTTGGTTATTTGGTCCTTGCTTATGGCGCTTGTCTTGCTGGCGATCGGGTTCATTACCTGGGTTTTGGCGGTCAAAGAGTCGGGCTGGCTGAAAATCACCGGACAAATCATCGCGGTGGTGATCGTGGTACTGACCCTCCTTCTCCTGGTCATTGGCAGCAGTTATCGCGATAAAATGCCTTATCGCGGAATGGGGAGCGGGATGATGATGAAAAATGACGCCCCCTGCATGGACAAAGGTGAGATGAAAGGAATGATGCCAAAAGGCAAAATGACCGCTCCGATGAAAATGAACAAGTAAATATCGGTTGCTACTTGACAATAATTAATAATAGTAGATAATTATTCAGCCTTGGCCTAAAGTAAATATAAATAACCGGGAGGTGTCTTTTAGTAAAATCTGTGTTTAATCCCAAAAAAATCTTAACAAAAGAGGTATTAGAGATCATGTTTAAAAAAAGTTTGTATGTCTTGATAGGGATCGCGATCGTTGGGGTAGCAATGTTTGGCTGTTCGGCCACCTCGTCGTTTACTTCCAGCAAAGATCCAGGCGTCTTGGGTTCGTCTGAAGTGACGATGAGCGGCGCCGCCAGCTTTACCGGCGGCAAAGTCGAGGTCAACCTCTCGTCGTTGATCAAAGGAACGGGAGAAGTGTTGACCCTGGAAAAAGGACGATTTAACGTTTATGTCGGAAAAGACGGGGTTCCGACCGTTGACTGGGGGAGCGTTGACTTTGCCATGCCGACCGATACCGATAAGCCGATCGATATGGTCTTTATCCTGGATAATACCGGGAGCATGGGAGGATCGATCACTGGCGCGATAAACAGCATTGTCGCTTTCTCCGCCTCGCTTGAAGCGGATAAAGTTGACGCTAAGTTCGCTCTGGTCACCTTCGGCGACAGCGCCCTCCATCCGACCCCGGCTGGCTATATCACCTCCGAAAGCTTTACCGACGCTTCCTATGTCAGGCCGATTCTTAATTTTACTGACGCCGCGACTTTAAAAACGACTTTGGAAACCGTTCATGCCGATGCTGGAGGCGATGGTCCGGAAAATCCTCTGGATGCGATTATGCACGCCTATAATAATTTTACCTGGAGATCTGGAGCGCAGAAGGTCATTGTAGTGATAACGGACATTAACGGTCACCAAAATGTTGCAGGCGACACCTCTTCGGACAATAAATGCTTAACGTCAATTGAAGCGGTCGCTCTTAACCTGGCGGGGAAAGCGGTTGTCTACGCGGTCAGCCCGAATTATTCTACCGACCAGTCCCCATATTGCGATGTCCGGCGTTTAGCTGATGGATTGGGCGAAGGACGAGCTACCCCACTTAGCAATACCGGAGGAAAATGGGTCAACTTTAACACCAGTTACGATCTTACCGATCTGGGCATTTCCGCCGTGGTCAGCAAAGGATATAAGTTTACCTTTGACTACTCCTTTGCCGATGGGACCTGGTGGGTCCATATCCTCGTCGATACAGATGGCGATGGGGTGATGGACAGCGAACTGCTGATCAAGATCATCGTCTCCGGCGGCACCGGAAGCTCGAGCATTAAGTCGGCGACCGTGGTTGAGTCCAGGCCGCTTTCAGAATCTGAAATCATCAGGCTCCAAACGATAAAACAATAAGTTAGGTTTAGCTGGAGCGCAGGGCTCCCCGAAAGGGGAGCCCTGTTTTTTTTGGGGTTGGGTTTTTTGACGGTCTCTTTAGCGTGTGATATACTCACTTTGAAATGCCTCCAAAAAAAAGCAAGAAGGCCAAAGAAAACCAGATCCCATCCAAATTCAAACAAGATATCATCGGCATCCTGCTAATTGCCCTCGCATTGATCATTTATATCTCCAACCAATCGTCGGCGACCGGCCTGGTCGGTCTTTATGTGATCAAAAAAGCGCTTCGATCGGTGATGGGGGTTGGGATCTACATTCTTCCCTTATTTATTGCTTTATACGGTGTGATCATGCTCCTCCGCCACGAGATCAAGGAGCTGGCGGTCCGTTTGACCGGGCTTTTTGTCCTATTTTTAGTCTACATTACGACGGCGCAATTCATTGATCCCGCTTATTTTACCGGTTTGGCTGAATACCCGATTGTCCAGGGAGCGGGGGGGGCGGCCGGTTTTTTCTTCCGTTTTATCCTGGAGAAGACGGTTGGTTTAGCCGGTTCGTACATCCTTCTCTCGACTTTTGGGTTTATCGGCCTCCTTTTAATGTTCAATTTAACTTTTCAAAGCTTGATTGCTTTTATAATGGGATTGTTCCATTTTGAGAGCGAAGTAGGAAAAACAAAACCGACCCCCGCCAGGAGAGCGGCGGCCGATCCTCCCCCCCAGGCCAAGGAAGTCCCCACGGTTGTTACACAGATCTCTCTTCCTGAACAGGAAAACGAGCCGATAGAAGAGACGCGAAAGCCGGTACTAGAGTTCCCCATGCCCAAATACGATAATGAGACTGATACCAAAGAAGAAGAGACGGAAGATGAACGCAAGGAGTATTCTAACTATAAACTCCCGCCGCTCGATTTACTGGAAGACCAGACTGCCAAAGAAAAGAAACAGGCGGATAAAATGAGAGAAACCACCGAAATGCGCAAGCATCTGCTGGAAGATGCCCTGCGAAGTTTTGGAGTCGGGGCGCATGTTGTTTCGATCTTTCAGGGGCCATCCGTTACCCGCTATGAGCTTCAGCCGGAGCCCGGGGTCAAGGTGAGCCGGATCGCGAACCTGGCCGACGATATTGCCCTTAACCTGGCCGCTTCGGGGGTGAGGATCGAAGCCCCAGTCCCAGGAAAATCGGTGGTCGGGATCGAGGTCCCCAACGCCATGACCACTACCGTCCGCCTGAAGGAGTTGGCCAAACAGAACGACTTTCGCAAAAACTCGTCTAAACTGTACATTACCATCGGCAAAGACCTGGCCGGGGCCCCAATCTACGGCGACTTGGGGAAGATGCCTCACTTGCTGATTGCCGGCACTACCGGCTCCGGTAAAAGTGTTTTCGTCAATTCCCTGATCATGAGCATTCTCCTGCGGGCGCGACCGGATGAGGTCAAGATGCTGATGATCGACCCGAAAATGGTGGAACTCTCGATCTACGACGGGATCGCCCACCTGCTGGCGCCGGTAGTGACCGACGTTAGAAAAGCTTCCGCCACTTTGAAGACCTGGGTCATCTGGGAGATGGAGCGGCGCTATAAATTATTTCACGATATGGGAGCGAGGAACCTCCAGGCTTATAACAATAAAGTTGACAAAGACCAGCGGCTTCCCTTTATCGTGGTGATCATCGACGAGCTGGCCGACCTGATGATGGTGGCGGCCAATGAGGTCGAGGCGTCTATCTGCCGTATCGCGCAAATGGCCCGCGCCACCGGGATCCACCTGGTGGTCGCCACACAGCGTCCGTCGGTCGATGTTATCACCGGGTTGATCAAGGCGAACATTCCGTCGCGGGTCGCTTTCGCGGTCGCGACGCAAATTGATTCCCGCGTGATCTTAGACAGTTCGGGGGCGGAGAAACTGCTCGGGCGGGGAGATATGCTCTATAACCCGATCGGAGCGATGAAGCCGACCCGGGTCCAGGGGTGTTTCCTGACCGACAAAGAGACCGAGCGGGTCCTGGAGTTTATCAAAAAGCAGGCCGATCCCGACTATCTTAAGGAGATCACCGAGATCGCCCCGCTGACCGAAGGGGAAAAGAGCGGCGAAGGAGGGGGGGGGGATGGCCGGGATGCGATGTTTGGCGATGTTGCCAAATTGATTGTCGAGACCCAGGTCGCCTCAACCTCGTATATTCAAAGAAAGTTTCGGATCGGTTATAACCGGGCGGCCCGGCTGATGGACGAGCTTCAGGCGGCCGGCATTGTCAGCGTTCCGGACGGCGAAGGAAAAGGGCGTCGTGTTTTGGCCTCCAGAGAGACTCTTTCCGGTATGGGTATTCAGTGAGAAATTTTGGCCTCTGTCTTGCCCTTTGCCTTGCCCTCTGTCCCGCCATTGATGCCCTCCAGTATCCCCAACGGGTCATTTCCTGTACCCCCGCCTTGACCGAGATCCTTTTTGCCCTCAAGCTTGACCGGGAAATAATTGGCGTGACTACTAATTGCAACTATCCTCCGGCTGCCCTAAAGAAAGAAAAGATCGGCGGGTTTATGATCAACCTGGAAAAAGTTGCTTCGCTTAAACCGGATTTGGTGGCGGCGCAAGCGGACGCGCAAAAGAAGGAGATCGACAAGCTTGCCGCTCATGGTCTGCCGGTCTGGTCAAAAAACCTCCGCACGGCCAAAGAGATCTTTACCGCGATCGATGAGCTGGGGAAAGTTACCGGCCGGACTGCCGAAGCAAAGGCTCTTTTAAAGGGGATATATAAAGAGGTCGCCGGAACAAGGGCCCAGGTCAAACGTTCAGGCCGGAGCCGCCAAAAAGTAGTATTGATCGTCGGAATTGATCCGCTGATCGTGGTCGGCGGCGGGAATTTCATTAATGATCTTTTGGGTTGGGCCGGTGCCGACAATATTGCCGGAGCGAGCGCCGCCGCTTATCCCCAATTCAGCCACGAAAAATTAATCAAAGAAGATCCCGACGCGATCATTATACCTCAAGGCTTGGTCGGTCAGATAAATATGCGAGCCGACAGCCGCTGGCAAAAACTTCAAGCGGTCCGCCGGCGCAGAGTTCTCTACATCGACGCGGATATTGTTTCCAGGCCCGGGCCGCGGATCGCCCTGGCGGCAAAAACTATTGCCGATTATCTCTACCCTCCCAAATGGTAGTGTGGTAGAATTAGCCCGCATGAAAAGGGCCCTCAATAAGAATCAGGCGGCAGCCGCGACGGTTATTATATTTTTACTGCTAATAATAGCGATCGTCGCTTCTTTTTACTTTGGTTCGGTCTATATTTCTCCCGAACGGCTCTTCAGCAGTGAGATCTTCTGGCAGATCCGCTTTCCCCGGATCATTCTGGCCGCTCTGGTCGGGAGCATGCTCGCTTTATCCGGCGTTGTTCTGCAGGGGGTTTTGCGCAATCCGTTGGCCGATCCTTACATCCTGGGCGTTTCGTCCGGCGGCGCGATCGGCGCCGCGATCGCCATCGCTTTTGGGATCAACCTGGTGGTCTTTGGCATGAGCTCTGTGCCGGCCCTTGCTTTCTTCTTTTCGCTGATCGCCGTCCTGATCGTTTACCAGATCTCCAAGGTCAGCGGCCGGACCGCCCCGGAAACCCTGATTTTGGCCGGCGTGGCTATCTCCGCTTTTTGCGCCGCGATCTTAGCCTTGATCATTATCTTGACCGGAAACCTGGAGGCGATCTATTTCTGGCTGTTGGGAAGCTTATCGTCGGCCAGTTGGACCCAGGTCTACACCGTTATCCCGTACGCCTTGATCGGCGGATTGGTCGCTTATTTCTTTTCCAAGGAGCTGAACGCTTTTTTACTTGGCGAAGAAATGGCCCTCTCCCTGGGGGTGGAGGTTGAGCGGGTCAAGATCATTTTGATCGCCGCCGCCTCCCTGATGACCGCCGCCGCGGTCTCCGTTTCCGGCTTGATCGGCTTTGTTGGGCTGATCGTGCCGCATTTTATCCGCCTTTTGATCGGTTCCAACCACCGGTTTTTGATCCCTTTATCGGTCTTGTCCGGCATGCTCCTTCTGGTAACGGCCGATGTTATCGCGAGGGTGGCAATTGCTCCGCTGGAGATCCCGATCGGAGTGGTCATGGCGCTGATCGGTTCTCCCTTCTTTCTTTATCTGCTCCGCCGGCGGCGGCGAGGTGAAAGATGAGCGCCCTGCGAATTGAAAATTTAACCTCCGGTTACGACCGGAAAAAACCGGTCGTCAAAGAATTGAACCTGGCGGTCAAAGAGGGTGAATTCGTCGGGATCGTCGGGCCGAACGGCTGTGGGAAAACGACACTGCTGAAAACGATCATCGGGGTCATTAAGCCGTATTCAGGGAGCCTGGCGGTCGGTGGCCGCCTGGTCGAGCAGTTGAATCGCCGCGACCTGGCGAGAAAGATCGCCCTGGTCCCGCAGATGATGGAGCCGGTCGAAGGTTTTACCGTGGAAGATATGGTCCTGATGGGGCGCCTGCCATACCTGGAGCGCTTCGCTTTTGAATCGGCCGAAGATTATGAGGCAGTGGAGTGGGCGATCGAACAGCTTCGGATCGAGGAGCTGAAAGGGAGGATGGTCGACGAATTATCAGGCGGGGAATTCCAGCGGGTAATGATCGCCAGGGCGCTGGCCCAGGAGCCAAACCTGCTTCTGCTGGACGAGCCGATCTCGCATCTTGATATCCGCTATCAGGTTAAGATCTGCCGGCTGCTACGGCGCTTGCGGGCCCACTGCTCACTGCTGGCGACCTTCCACGACCTCAATCTGGCTTCCCGTTTCTGCACCAGACTGGTCCTGATGAGCCGCGGCCGGATTGTGGCCGACGGTCCGCCCGCTGAAGTTGTGACGGCGGAAAATATTTGGAAGGTCTACCGGATCAAGGTTGACGTCAAGAAGAGCCACGAGAAAGTCCGCTATGTCCTTCTTCCGTAATTTTTTCGGTAAACTTCGCGGTTTACCGGGGATATCCATTAATGATTGGTTGATCGTCCTTTTCTTTCTTGGGCTTGTCCTTATATTTTTTGCCAAGTTCTTGACGGGTGAAACGGTCTTTGCCTTTAAAGACCTTTCCCGCTATTTTTACCCGCTCCGTTATTTAATGGTCGAGCAGGTCAAATCGGGCCATTGGCCGCTCTGGAACCCGTATATTTACTGTGGCTATCCTCTCCTGGCCACGATGCAGGTTTGCTTTTTTTATCCGTTGACCTTGATCTACTATCTTTTGCCGTTCGCGCTCGCTTTTAATTACTATATTATTTCGCATTATTTCCTGGCTGCTCTTTTTATGTATTTGCTCCTCCGCCATTATTATTTAACAAGAGGGGGGGCCGCGTTCGGAGGGATAGTTTTCGCTTTTTCCGGTTATTTGCTTTCTGTTTCCAACATGAACACCTCTCTCTCGGGGGTCATTTGGCTTCCGCTGGCCTTGTTGTTATGGGATCGAGCTATTAAAGGGGGAGGGATTGGGAACTATCTTGCCTTCTCGCTGGTTTCCGCCGTGATGCTCCTGGGCGGCGAGCCGACGATCATATATTTTTCTTACTGGTTATTTTTTGCTTATGGGCTGGTCTTTGCCCAAAAGAAACTATTGAGCCTGGTTGGTCTGGCGGGAGCCGGCTTGCTGACCGTTGGCCTCTGCGCCGTCCAGCTCTTCCCCTTTTTCGAACTGGCTAAATTTTCCGACCGGGTGGCGGCGAACTATTTGTTGATCAGCTCGTCATCTTTTCCGCCGAGGGAGATCATTTCGCTGGTTTTTCCTTTTTTCTTCGGTAACCCGGGACAGTTTGGCGGGTACACCGACATTTTGCTCGGTTCGGTCCAGCAAAGCTGGCTCATCTCGCCGTATTTTGGGCTCCTTCCTCTTTTCTTTGTCTTTCTTACGGTCCGTTCCAACTTGAAGGGGGCCTTTTTTTGGGGAGCGGCGCTGGTTTCCCTGTTAATGGCTTTGGGCCATTACAGCTTTCTTTTTCCGCTCGCCTACAAGATAATCCCCGGTGTCTCCTTGATCCGTTATCCGGTGAAATATATGTTCATGGCCTCGTTCTCCTTTACTCTTTTGGCCGCCTTTGGCTTTGATCGTTTTTTGAGACTTATTGCCGATCCGGCGTGGACAAAAAAGCTGGTCAACGTCCTGCAGTTGATCGTCGGGGTTTGTTTGATCGCGGCGGTCGTTGTTTATCTCAATATCAATAATATCTTCTTTCTTTTGGCCGCGAAATATTCCCGGAGCATCCCGGCCTATTTTTTTAATCTTCTCTACAAGATCATAGAGTTCAATTCCCAATCTTTGTTTTTCATGGTCGTTTACCTTGGGGCTTTGCTGATGATCGTTTCCCTTTTCGCCCGCGGATCGATCTCACGGCAATGGCTGATCGGCGCGGTTTTGCTGGTCACGGCCGCTGACCTGATGTCGAGCGGCGTGCCGGTCGCGCTTGGCGCGCCGCGGGAGGCTTTTACCGTCGAACCCCAGAGCTACAGACGGATAAAGGAGGCTAGCGGCCAGTGGCGGGTCTTTTTTACTCCGGAGCTTGAGCAGGACAATAAGACGATCTCCGGGGATGATTACGTTGAAGCGATGCTTAACGCCAAGGAGAATTTCGCCGCCAACTGGCACATCTTGTATCGATTGCAGAACTTCAGCGGCTATGAATCGATCAAGCCGGGAGGGCTTTACGTAGACTACTGGAACAGTTTTTCCGGTCCGCGGCTTGGGGGAAAACTTGGCCTTTTAAACTCCGCCAGCGTCCGCTATATCGCCTCCAGTAAACCGCTCGATCTCCCTGGATTGAAGCGGATCAGCCGGCGCCACGCCTGCGGGACCGACCTGATCCTTTATGAAAACAGAAGCGCTTTGCCCAAGGCTCGCTTTAGCGATGGGTTGGGGGAGGCTAAAATTACCGCTTCCGACTTTGACCGGGTCGAGATTACGACCTCCCATCGGCTTGGCGGCAAGCTTATTTTGGCCGACCGCCATTATCCCGGCTGGCGGTGTTATGTCGACGGAAGAGAAACTTCAATTAACAAAACCGAAGGGTTTTTCCGCTCCTGCCTTGTCCCGGCTGGTAAACATCGGGTTGTCTATACATATCGGCCAAGGAGCTTTTTTTGGGGAGGGATGGTTAGCCTGGCGACCATGATCGGTATGCTCGCTTTGTTCATTAAAAATGGGGTGGACGACCGGAATTGAACCGGCAACCCTCAGATCCACAATCTGATGCTCTAACCAAATTGAGCTACGCCCACCACGCTGATCTGCCGTCTATTTAATAATACCACAGTTAATGTCGGATTTCACCGCCCTCGTCTTGACACGATCAGCCCGCTGGGGTAAGGTCAAAGGTAGCATGGATAAACGATTAAAAAAGCGCCTGCTGAAAGAGCGGGTCAAACAGGTCAGGATCGGTAAAAAAACCACGGTCGCGGAATTGGTCGAAGCGATGGGGGAGATGTCGATCCAGGCCCGGAACATCGGCGAATGCGCCAGGGTCCTGGAGCGGATCTACGCCGATAAGAAACGGCCGACCGTCATGCTTGGCCTGGCCGGGCCGCTGATCGCCGCCGGTCTGCGGCGGGTGATCAGGGACCTGGTCGTTATTGGCGCGGTCGACGTGATCGTTTCGACCGGGGCGATAATTTACCAGGACGTTTACGCCGCGCTGGGCCATGGCCATTTTCTCGGCACCCCTGACGCCGAAGACAATACTCTGCGCGATCTGCGGATCGATCGGATCTACGACACTTACATTGACGAGGACGCGGTCTGGCGGACCGATCGTTATTGTGGAGAGGTTGCCGACAAAATGGCTCCCGGCAATTATTCCAGCCGCGCTTATCTCGAAGCGCTGGCCGACGCGATCAGCGATGAAGAATCCATCCTCTACCAGTGCCGCAAGCTCGGGGTGCCGGTCTTTTGCCCGGCCCTTAACGATTCGTCGATTGGCATCGGGTTGACCGAACACCGGGTCCGCTGTTTGAAGGAAGGGCGGGCGGGGATCGCCATCGACTCGATCCAGGACAACCACGAACTGGTCCAGATCGTTGTGAAGTCCAAATCGACCGCCGCTTTTTACGTCGCGGGGGGCGTTCCCAAGAACTACATTAACGACTCTATCGTCATGGGCTATATTTACGGCTTGGATCGCGGGCACGATTACGCTCTTCAGGTGACGACCGCGGTCACGGCCGATGGCGGCTTGTCGAGCTCGACCTTAAAAGAGGGGCGCTCCTGGGGAAAGATCAAAAAAGAAGCGAACGTGGCCATGGCCTGGGTTGAGCCGAGCGTCGCCCTTCCCTTGCTGGCCGGATACGTTATTGGGAAGGATCTGACCGCCGGCAGGACCCGCCTGCGATACGGCTGGGAGAGCGGGACATTAAAAAAACTGCGGCCTATTTAAGGTTTGACGAATGGAGCAGGCTGGAAACGATAAAGATCCCCGGCAGGATCAGCATGAAGAAGAGAGAAGCGGAAGGATTGGTCAACGTGTTCCCATAAAGCCAGGAGACGCCGGAGATCATTGTCGCCCCGATCCATAAATTATTTTTGTTCATAACGCGCCCCCTCATTAACGAATAAATTTATCATAGTATAACACATCAAATTCGCGATTAAAGGCTTGAACGATCTCTTCCCCTTTCAGGAAAATGGCGTTCTCGTAATTGTTCTTTTCGGCGTTATCGGTCCAATTGTACGAGCCGGTCACCACTTCCCGCTCGTCGAAGACCGCGAACTTGTTGTGCATAATGCCGCGGCCTTTTCCCTTGGCGATCTTTATCTTGAGCCCCTTTTTCTGCAAATAGGCGATCTCCGAATGCTTCCCCCGGGATTGAGAGAGGTCGGCGACGATCCTGACGTCGACCCCCCGTTTCTTGGCCGACTCCAGCGCCCAGGCGATCTCGCCGGAAGTTAAACTGAAGATCGCGATCTTGATGCTTTTTTTTGAGAGATTGATCCGGGAGATGATCTTATCCCTGGTCCCGCCGTTGGGAGAAAAAGAGACCTGGATCGAATCGGCCGAAATGGCTGACGCCGGCTGGAGAGCGGCCGCGCCGATCAGGAGCAAAATAAAGAGGGCGGTGATGACCTTTTTCATGGCCGTATTTTACCTTGTTTTTGGTCGACCGCCAAATAAACAACCAAATAGAGAGTGAGGAGAAGAAAATTATAGACAAAGTCTTCGGCGGGAATGCTCAAGATCCTCCAGCCGATGATCGCCGAAGGCTTATAAATGACTACCGGTAGAGAGGTTAGGAAGTAATTAAAGACCAGGAAGAACATGAACGAGGCGGCCAGGTAGAGCCAGTAGAACAGGGAGGAGAAAAGGGTCCGCAAACGAAAAGCGGCGTAAACTAAAAATAGGCCGGTTGCGCCAAAGACCAGGGCGCTGTAATCCCGGCTCAAGAGCGAGAGGGAGGCCAGAAAAAAAAGGCCGGCCGCGCCTAAGATAACCTGACGGCTGAAGGGGACCGGGAAGTCGACGGAAAAATGACGGAGCGACTCATAAATGAAAAGACAGCTAAAAGGGACCACCACAAAGAAAAGGACCTCTTCCAGCGGGAGGCCCAAAAAATAAATGGTGGAGACATAAGCCGGATTGAACCCCCAGTCGCCGCGCCCGGTGACCAGGATATCCCAGACGATAAAAGCTCCTCCGACGACCAGCGTGGCCGCCGCCCAGGACATAAGATGGCGCCGGAAATAACTAAATTTGGGATGACAGGTAAGAAGGAGAGGGCCTAAGAGGATCAAGATGTCCAGGATTAAATAGAAGCTCATTTTGACCTCCTTGCGATAAGCGGGCAGGCGTTAAGGAGCGCCCGGCCAATGATCAGCCTCCTTGGCGGCTTGACCGTTTCTTTGAAAACGATCAGCGGGTCGAGGTCGATTTGCCTGGCGGTCCAGGCGTACATATCGGCCGCTGTCTTGATCGGGACGAAACAGCGCCAGGAGAGATAGCGGTAACCGGGGTCAGCTTCCGCCTGCCACTGACGGTAATAAGCGAGCTGGCCGCCGATGAAGGCGGCGAATCGTTCCGGCAGGCGGCGAGCCGCTCTTTCTTCCAGTGAATCCAGGCCGAATTTTTCCAGTTCAGAAGTTGGCAGATAGCGTCGCCCGAGCAACTGGTCTTCCCGAATATCCCGGATAAAATTGATGTACTGCATCGCTTTTCCCAGGGCCTTGGCCATAGGATAACTCTTTTCCGGCAAGCCTAAGATTGCCGCCATCATCAGGCCAACGACTTCCGCCGAGCCGTACATGTAATTTTCCGTCTCCTCCAGTGTGGCGTAGATCTTTTTATCCAGGTCTTGTTCCATGGCGGAGAGGAACGCGTCGATCCATTCCGGTCGGAAGCCTCTTTTGTCCGCCAGCTTGACGAACCAATCGATGACCGGATCTCCCGATGGCAAGCCCCGCCGGGCGATCCGGTAGTTTTCCCGGAAAATAAGGAACCCACTCTTGTCTTGCGGGATCGCGTCGACAAAGTCGTCGGCCCGGCGGACGAAGGCGTAAAGGGTGA
This sequence comes from candidate division WOR-1 bacterium RIFOXYB2_FULL_45_9, assembly GCA_001771575.1. GTDB lineage: Bacteria > Margulisbacteria > WOR-1 > O2-12-FULL-45-9 > XYB2-FULL-48-7 > XYB2-FULL-45-9. The sequence goes on from MEUD01000001.1 coordinate 1,524,094, forward strand.
AGACATCCTCCTTGACCTCCCGAGGGAAAAAGAGCGAACTGTAAAAATAGGTCCGGCTCCCTTTTTTGAATATGACGGTCTTCAGTTTATCGGGCATGGTTTTGGGCGATCTCGCGGCTGACGATCTGGGCGGAGATCAAGACCATGGGGAGTCCGATGCCGGGGTGGGTGTAACCGCCGGTATAATATAGGTTGGAGATTTTTTTGCTTTGATGGCTGGGTCGGAAGACCGCGGTTTGAAAAAGGGTATGAGCGAGCCCCAGAGCGGTCCCTTTATAGGAGTTGTAAGCCTGGGTGAACGCTTTTTGGGCGAAGGTCTGTTGATAGACGATGTTTGGGCGGATCTCTTCTCCGGTTAATTTTTCAAGATGGGCGACCACCTGGTCAAAATACTTTTGCCTGATGAGCGGGGTGTCGACCAGTCCGGCCGCCACGGGGACCAGGACAAAGATGGTCTCTCCTCCCGGTGGAGCGACCAATGGGTCGGTTTTTGACGGACAGCTGACGTAATAGGAGAAATGCTCCGGCCAGGCCGGCTTGTCAAAGAGCGTTTTAAAATGCTCATCCCAGGAGGGGTCAAGATACAAATTGTGATGGTGAAGACCTGGTATTTTTTTATTTAACCCAATATACAGCAGAACGGCCGATGGTCCCATTTTCCGGCTTTCCCAATAGCGAGGAGGATAGGAGACCGCCTCTTTTGCCAGCAGGGTCGTTTCGGCGTGCTGATAGTCGGCGTTGACCAGGACGATATCGGCGGGAAAAGTCCCTTTGTCGGTGACGACGCCGGTCGCCTTTTTACCGTTGGTCTCGATCCGGGTGACGTTGTGTCCGCAGAGGATCCTGACTCCGAGCGACGCGCCGAGCTGGCAGAGCGCCTCCGGGACCGCTCCGATCCCGCTGTCGGGATACCAGACCCCAAGGCCGAAATCGACGTGCGACATTATTGAGTAAAGGGCCGGCGTGTTTCTTGGAGAGCCTCCCAGAAAAACGACCGTGTATTCCAGGATTTGCCGGAGCCGTTTCTCGGCAAAAAACCTTCTGACATAACGGTCGAGGCTTTCAAAAATATGAAGACGCGGCCCCTGGGAGATGATCCGCCAATTGAAAAAATCAAGCAGGGAATGGTATTCGCGCCCGATAAAATCTTTCATCGCGACATTATATTGATAAGCCGCGTTCTTGAGATACTGATCGAGCTTTTTTGCTCCTCCCGGTTCGAGTTGTTCAAAGAGCTTTCCGACCTTTTGCTGGTCGGCCGGAATATCATGGGCTTCGTCGCCGAAAAAGACCCGATAATTTGGGTCGAGCCTGCGCAGTTGGTAGTAATCGGAGGGGGTTTTGCCGAAGAGGGCGAAAAACTCTTCGAAAACTTCCGGCATCAGGTACCAGGAAGGGCCCAGGTCGAAAGTAAACCCGCCCGTTTTCATGACCCGGGCCCGGCCGCCGGGAGATGGGTTTTTTTCCAGTACGGTGACGGCGAACCCGGATTTGGCCAGCAGGGCCGCCGCCGCCAGCCCGCCGCAACCAGCTCCGACGATAATGACCTCTTTTTTTGCCATGCTGGTCGAATTTTACCGTATTGGTTAGGCTTTGGCAAACGGTTGACAATGAGATAAATCGTAGTAGCATTATGGCAGTTGCCGGAGGAGGTAGACCATGCCATTAGCTTTGCTTGATAACGTGACCAAGAGTTATTCGCCAAAGGAAGCTCCCGCCCTAAAAAACGCCAATCTGGCGATTGAAGCCGGAGAATTGGTCCTGATCTATGGGCCGAACGGAGCGGGGAAGAGCACCCTCCTGCGCCTCCTTGGCGGCCTGGAGAAACCTACGGACGGCAAGATCTATTTGGACGGTAAAAATATTTCACGGCTCCGTTCCGATCTGCTGGCGGAGGTCAGGCGGCGCGATCTTGGTTTTTTATCTCCGGAGGCCGACCTTATTCCAATCCTGACGGTTTTTGAGAACGTTGAATTGCCGCTCCAGCTCGCGAAAATAGGTAAAACCGGCGAGCGGCGGGAGAGGGTCAAGCAGATCCTGGAAGAACTTGGACTTGGCGGCTTAGCTGGGAAAAAACCAGCCGATCTTTCTCCTCTTGAGCGGCAGAGAACGGCGCTGGCGGCGGCGGCGGTCAAGGCGCCGCTCCTGATCTTGGCTGATGAACCGACCGCTCGTCTCGACGTTAAATCGGCCCTCGAATTTCTGGCGAGCATTGTTGAGATCAACAAGAAAAGAAAAACCACTATTTTGGTCGCGGGGGATGATCTGGTCCTTTCCCGCTACTTGCCCAGAGTGATCAAGCTTTATGGCGGTGTGATCGAGGGTGGAGAGGCCAAAATCGAGCCGCCAAAAGTCGCGCCGCCGGTCGACCTTGCCGCGGCCAAACCGAAACCGCCGGTCGTTATCGTTCCCGCCGCTCCACCGATAAAAATAATCCCGCCGGTCGACATTGCCGCGGCCAAACCCAAGCCGCCTGAACCGGAGGCCGAGAAAAAACCTGTTCCCGTCAAAACCATTCCGGAAAAGAGGGAAGAAGGGGTCCCGGTTTACGAGATCAAGCTTTCCGATCTGCAAAGTCCCCTGATCAAACCGCCCGAAAACAGAGGGAAGGATGCTCTTTAGACTCGCGATCAGGCATCTGGCGAGCCGGCCCAGGTTTTTTCCGGTCGTTTCGCTGGCGATCGTCGTTGCCGGAGCCATTGTTGTCAATTGTTTTTTGGCCGATCTGGAACGGCGTTTGATCAAAGACGAGATCGACCTCCGTTTTAGCCACGTCAAGGTCCAGCCCAAGGAGTATGACGCCGCTGCTTATTCTCTCTCTAAATTGATCGTTTCTCCGGAGGCGGTGATCCAGGAGCTTTCCGGCCAAAAAAGAACGATTGGCGTCGCGCCGCGGGTCAAGTTTCGGGCCCTGCTGTCGACTGCCGGCGGCGATCTTCCGGTCGCGGTCAACGCGATCGATTCGGAGCGGGACGATCTGGTATTTAAGCTTCAAGGGAAGGTTAAAACCGGACGCTATTTGGCGGGGAGCGAAGAAGCGGCCCTGCTGGGAAAAGAGCTGGCGACCGGACTTGGTCTGGCGGTCGGCGACCAGATCGATCTCTTAGCCCAGGGGAAAAACGGAGTTTATCATGAATTTTCTTTGTTGGTGAAGGGGGTCCTGGAAACGGGGGACAAGGAAATAGACGGGGCTTCCATATTTGTTCCACTTGCCGTGGCCCAGGCCGGGCTCAATCTTGGGGATGGGGTGACGGAAATCTCTCTTCGCTTAAAAAATCCGGCCGATGCTCCGGCGGTAAAACTCGACCGCCTGGCGGTCAAATCATGGCAGGAAGAGATCAGCAAAACCGGATGGCTTGAGCAAGCCCGTTATTACATAACTTCGGGCTTTGCCGCCGCCCTGGGACTGATCGTTTTGATCGTCTCGGCCAATTATTTTCGGCTGGCCGGGATCAAGCGCCGGCAGGAATACGCTTACCTTAAGCGGTTGGGCTTCAAAAGCTGGGAATTCCTGATACTTGCCGCCTGGGAGCTATTTTTCATTTTAGGTTCAGGCATTATTCTGGGGTTATTATTGGGGGGAGTACTTTTAAAATGTTTGCGCTGGCTGTAAAAAATATTCTCAATACTTTCCGGGGCTGGGTAGCCCTGCTTGGATTTTCGATCATGGTCGCGCTGGCGGTACTTTCCTGGTCGCTGGTCAGGGAAATCTCGACCGGAGCGCTGAACAACATCGCCTATTACCGGAGCGGACATTTGCGCGTCGTCGACCGGCGGTTTAGCGACCAGCTTCTCCCGCTGAACAGGGCTTTTCCCAAATATCTGGAAGTCGAGAAGATCGCCGCGCAATATCCGGGGATCAAGGCTCAAGCGGAGCGGATCGAGGTCCGATTGCTTCTTCAGCACCAGGGGCGGAGCGCCCAGGCGCGGGGGATCGCGATCGATGCCATCAGGGAGCATCCACCCTGGCGGACCCTGGCCGGGCGTCAGGTTGGGGTCAGCGATAAAGAGCTGGTCATCGGCGCCAGGCTGGCCAAAAAGCTGGCGGTCGGCCTTAATGACACCCTGACGATCGTTACGCCGAACTCCCTGGGGTCGCTGGCGGTCTTTGATCTCAAGGTCGTCGGGATCTTTTCTTCCGGTTCGACCACTATTGACGAAAGTTATTTCTTTTTTCCTCTGGCGGCGGCGCAAAGCGCTTTTGACCTGAACGGCAAGGTTAGCGAAGTGGTCATTTACCTGCGGGACGCCAGGCTGGCGGGCGAGGCGGCCGAATTTATTAACGCGGAGCTGGGGAGGGTCGCGCCGGGCCAATTCAAGGTCATTCCCTGGGAGAGGGATGAGGCGGTAGTATGGCTGGAAAAAGGGGAATTGATCGGCTGGCTGGTCGGCGGACTTTGCTTTTTCCTTGGCTGTACCATTATTTATAATTTTTTCTCCGCCGGAGTGGCGGGGCGCGATCCGGAGATCGCCGCGCTGAAAAGGCTTGGCGTAAAAAAGGGAGAAATGATCAGATTGCTGATCATTGAGGCGACGATCCTTGGCCTGTTGGCCGGAGCGATCGGCGGCCTAGTCGCTTACGTCGCGGCCCAGTTCTTGTCAGGACAGCAGATCTCGATCGGCTGGATGAACCTGCAGTATGTTCAAACCGAGATCGAGATCGGCCCGCGGCTTCCCGATCTATTGAAGGGGATAGTGGGGAGCGTCTTATTTTCCTGGCTGGGAATTATTCTGCCGGCCTGGCGGGGGGTCAAATGAAAAGGCTAGCCGCTATTGCTCTGTTAGTCCCGACGATTGCCCTGGCGGCTGTTATGTCGCCGGTAGAGAAGCTCCTGGGCTCCCTGGAGGCCAATTATGCCAGCCGGACCGCCGCCTTCTCAATGCGGCTGTTATATCATAATGGTGATGAGCAGAGGACCGCGGAGCTGGAGTTTTTCTCTTCCGGCGCCGACCGGTCGCTGATCACGGTCAAAAACCAGGGGGGGCGCTTTCTTAGGCTAGCCGACAAACTGCTGATCTATTCGCCTGCCGCCAATCGCCCGGTCAAGCTTTCCGGTCGGGTCTTTGAGCGGTCATTTATGGGTTCCGCTTTTAGCTTTGCCGACCTGATGCTGACGCCGTCATTTTCGGGGAGCTATACAGGACAGGCGGTGACCAGCGAAACGATCGGGATTGTTGTTCCCCAGGGGACGGGGGAGGCGGTTGAAAAGCGCGATTGTATAGTTGTCCAGATCGCTTCGCGGATGGGGCCCCTGGCATACCGGAGGGAGATCTGGATCGACCGGGAGATCAATATGGTGGTCAGGGAAAAGACCTACTCCCTTTCCGGACGGCATCTTAAGACGATCGAGTACGGGGATTTTCGCAAAGCTAAAAAACGTCTTTATCCCGCTTATCTCCGGGCCGAAGATCACGGACGTAGCGCTGTCAGCCTGCTTTTTGTCGATGTTGTCGAATTTGACAAGACCCTGCCGGCCGGGATTTTTAACCCATAAAACCTGAAAGGAGCGATTTGCCATGTTATCAATGACCGTTGTTCCGGGGAAAGATAAAGGGAAAGTTAAATTGTACACTTTAAGCACCTGCGTCTGGTGCAAAAAAGTAAAAAAGCTGTTAAATGAGCTGAAGGTCGCCTATGACTATGTCGATGTCGATCTTTTGGAAGAAGAGGCAAAGGCAGAAGCTAAGGAGGAGGTTGCTAAATTTAACCCGGCCTGTTCTTTTCCGACCCTGGTTTTAAATGACAAAAAATGCATAGTCGGGTTTGACGAAGGGAAGATCAACCAGGAGCTTGGCTAATGGCCGACCAGGGGAAGATCGAAGAGCTTTTTAATAAATTAAGCTCCGAGGCGGAAGCCGGCGGGTATCATCTTAATCCCGACAAGGATTTTACCAAGGAGCTGGTCAATGGCCTGCTGGTCAACGAAGAGCGCTACGGCTACCCGGCCTGTCCCTGCCGCCTGGCGAGCGGAAATAAAGCGGCTGACCTCGACATTATTTGTCCGTGCGACTATCGCGACCCCGACCTGACCGATTACGGCGCCTGCTATTGCGCTTTATACGTTTCCGACGAGGTCCTGGCCGGCAGGAAGAAGTTAGCCTCGATCCCGGAACGCCGGCTAGCTATCGAACCGCAAGCTGGATTGAAAGAAAAATCGGCGATCCTCCCGGAAAAGCTGGCTTTCCCGGTCTGGCGCTGTAAGGTTTGCGGTTATCTCTGCGCTCGCGAACAGCCGCCTGAAGTCTGCCCGATCTGCAAAGCGAAAAAAGAGCGGTTTGAGAAGTTCTTCTAAAGCTCCTCGGAAACTATGACCTGCAGTTCTTTGATCAGGGTGTTCCAATAGCGGGGAGTGCCGGTTTCGGGGAAGTTGCGGCCAAAGTCGTTCTCTTTTGATTGGGCCGCCAGCCAGGCGGCGTAATGGACGATCCTCATTCCCCGAAGGGCTGGGACCAGGCCCCAGCTTTCTTCGTCAAAGTCACGGAAAGTCTTATACCCTTTGACCAGCCAGGCGGCTTCCTTGGGAGAGTATTCCGGCTTATCGGGCAGAAGGAGCCAGAGGTCCTGGACCGCCGGACCAAGGGCGCAATCGTCAAAATCGATGATATAGATCCCTTCTCCGGGGCGGGAGATGAAATTCCCCTTATGGCAGTCACCATGGAGCAAGATCTTTTCTTCCCGGTCAAACAGCGGGTCGCTTTTACCGATCAGTTGTTCGACCGCGCTGGTTAAAGCTGGGACAAAATCAGGGAGAACAAAGCCTGTCTCCACTATGGTTTTGAGATGGTTTTTGGTCACCACTTCGGGCCGCCAGGTGAGCCGTTTTGCCTCTTTTAGCTTCTCGCCAACCTGGTGGATCTTGGCGATCAGCCGGCCGATCGTTTGCCATCCTTCCTGGTCGAACTCGTCCATTGGCCGACCCCATTTTTTGGGAAAAATGGAGAAGTGGTACGGCCCATCATTGAATAAAGTTTCCTTATTAAAGATAAGGGGGGTGATGATCGAGAGGTCATTTTCCTTTAGTTTGGCCAAAAAATCGTGTTCGGCCAGGATTGTTTCCCGGCTCCAGCGTCCTGGACGGTAGAATTTAACGATCAGTCTGGCATTATCTTCTTGTTCAAGCTCATAAACCCGGTTGATGTAACTGTTTCGCCTGATACAGACATTGGTGAGGCTCTCTCCCAGAATGGCTTCAACGCTCTTAAAGATCCGCTCCGGGGTCAGTTCATGCCAGATACTTTCCATACATCTATCTTACCAGATATATGAGGGAGTTGGAATGCAAGGAAATTTGGTATAAATACGATAAATATATGTAGGGAGAGAGAGGTTTCTAATGAAAGAAATTGTCGAGACCATCGCGATAGATTATGCCCCGCTATGGCTGTCAAATATGCATTTTGTTTTGCCGCGGCCATCGAATGTTCGCCGGTATCATCTTAAAGGGCAAAACGATAAAACTATTTACCTTGATCTTCACCCACCCGCCAAATTAAAAGATAAGCATAAAACGATCATCATCCTCCCTGGCTGCGGCGGCAACTCGATCGACATGGTCAATATTGCCAGGCGTTTCAGCCGGGACGGGTATCTGGCCTGGACGGTCGATTACGCGGTGGGGGACATTTACGGCGATGATTTTGACGATTACACCATCTCTGAACTGATCATTGAGATCAAGCTTATAATTGATTTTGTTTACGAGCACGAGCTGGTCGACAAGGAGCATCTATATATCGCCGGGCATAGTTTTGGCGGTTTTTCCTCGGTCTTATATCTGGCCAGGAGCCGCGATCAGCGGATCAGTGCGGTGATCGGCATCTGTCCGGTCTTTGACGTCGTGGAGATTGGGTTTAATCACTTTTATAAGCTGGCCGATAACTTTTCCGGCTGGGGGCGCCTGCTAAAGCTAATTGTTAAAAGGGCAAAGAACAAGCTGAAAAAGCTGGTCTTTTTTATTTGGGGAGCGACCGGCAAGCTGTTTGTCATCAAAAAGAATGGCCGGTGGATGAGGTTGACCAGGAAGTTTATGAACGATATTGTCGAAGTGAACAATCACGACGCGGTCCTGCGGGACATTGCCCGCATTGAACAGCCCTGCCTTTTTCTTTACGGAGAGAACGATCCCTGGATCAGCGTTTCGAATGTCAAAGAGGTTTATAAAGATCATTCCGCCGGGCGGAAAGCGATCGGGGTGCTGGAAAAGGAAGGGCATTTGCCGATCGATGAGCTAGGCGCGGAAGAGATCTGCGAGCGGACCATTTCCTGGCTGGAGCATAATTATCATTTAACTCCGCAAGTTACCTCTTAAGTTCTGATGTTCTTTTCATGGAGAAGGTTCGTAATCTTCAGGCAGTCCAAGCTTGGTCTTTAGTTTTTGGTTGTATTCATGCGCCATCTTTGCCGCTTCTCCCGGGGAAACCAGATGATGGGACGGCGGGGTGTCGGTCGCCATAAAACCAAGGCCAAAAACACTGCCGACTATTCCCAGGGTCAACAGGCCGATCTGGGTGTCGCCGGTGGTGAAGGCCCCGCCCAGCAGGCCCAGCACACCGATCAAACCGACAGCCGCGCCAATGCCGTACTTGGTCGAATAAAAATCAGCTTCCTCCTGGTATTTTTTCAGCGCGTTGGTGTCGTTGACCAGAGTAGCGAACTGAACGTCCGATAACTGCTGAACTCCCCCCTGGATGATCTTCCAATCAGTTACTTCAGAAGCGGTAGACGACAGATTTGTCCAGCTGGACCCGAGGATCGAGTAGTAGCCGGGGAAGTAAGTGCTGCCGGTATAGGCCGAGCCGACGGTGTGCACGCTCTTGCTTAAAAGGATATCAAGCTTTTTATTTTTATATTCTTCCTGCTCCTTGTATTTGCTTTCCAGTAATTTTTCTTTAATTTGTCCGGTATCCTTGATAAGGAGGGTGGTTGTTCCGTTGGGGGCGACATTCACAAGCTCGCTGAAAATGACCAGTCCATCCTTGACCGCCTTGACGTAATGGCTTCCCATCTCAACGCCGTATAATTCAGCCATGTCCTGTCCCTGCGATTTTTCATCCAGAAATATTTCGATCCCCTTAACTTCCGAAAAGATCTTTATTGTTCCGGTGTTGTCAGCGGCAAAAGCGGGTTGAGGTTGAAAAAAGAGACCGGCGAGGAAAAAACTAAGGACAAAAATGGATAGGAGGCGTTTTTTACGCATAATCAGGTCACTCCTTATTTCTTAGAAACCTATCAATGCCGGACAGACTTATACTCCAACCATTCTTTAGGGAGCAAGTGTTGGGCGGTTTAATTAACCCTTGAGAGCCCGCTTCTCTCTCTTGATCGCCCGTTTTTCTTTAAGGGATAATTTTGCAACCTTTTTTACGTTCTTGTTTGCGCCCTGTTCTTTGTTAGCCATGATATTTCTTCACTCCTTGTTTTGTCGAATCCGGTTTATTATACCCAACTAAATTGCGGCGGGCAAGGCGTTAATTTTTTTTGCGGTTATTTGAAATGACGGGCAAGGAAAACGGCCAGAACGGCGCCGGTTGCCGCGATCAGGGCGAGGGCGAACGGCCAGTGTATGGACAATAGTCCCGGAGAGCCCTGGACCAGCCCGGTGCTCCCCGAGGCGCTGATCAGGACCATGGCCGCGGTTTTGTCATAAATGGCGTGCATCAGGACGCAGGGGAGAATGTTACCGCTTAAAAAGAAAAGATAGGTGTAGGGAAAAGCGCCGATCGCCACGGCAATGACGGCGATAGTTGTCAGCAGGATCGGATCGCCGAGCCCAGCATTAAGGTAAATGAGATAATACGATGGGATATGCCAGAGACCCCAGACCAGGCCGGTGATGATTGTTGCCTGGAGCTTTCCTCGCTGGTCGGTAAGGGCGGGGAGGAGGTAGCCGCGCCAGCCGTATTCCTCTCCCAGGATGGCGGGGGTCATGGCGAGCGACATTGCCGCGAGGGAGATGGCAAATTCCCAACTGAACAGGGTGGAGAAGGCGTTAGGGTTGAATTTTCCCAGGCCGGTTATGACCGCGACCACGGCGACAAGCCCCAGCCAGAAGATCGGATAGAAGACGGCAAAAACCCACGACCAGAGCCCGGTGGGGCGGGTGAAGAGTTCCGCTTGTTTTTTAATGGGGTTTTTTCCAAAGAGAAAGAAGATCAGGGCGATCAGCGCCGGGACGTACATGTAATAGCCGAGATAATTTTCGGGCAATAAGCCGGAGAAGAGGACATATTGCGTGACCCAGCTGACGAGCAGGACGGTGACGATAAAAAACCAGACGCGATTCTTGTTCATCTAGTCGATTTTAACCGCAGAAGAGTGGGAGTGTCAATGGAAAAAATTGCCTCGACCCCTTTTTCATCAAACCATTCAGGGCCGGGCGATCACTTTGATTATACCTAACACCATTCATGGTTGCAAGAAGAAGGACTTGCACAGAATGTAAACTTATCGAAGAAGCGATTTTTTCTCCCCCACACCCCCGAAAAAATCGCTTCTTAATATATTTTTCAAACAAGAATGGCTATTTTATCACTTTGTTTGGGAAATACTTTCCACTAAATATGTATAATGCCTTTCGTCTTCCACTTTCACTAGATCAATTAAGTCTTTCACAATACTTGGTGTTTCAGATAGTATAGATATATCGAAGTCTTGCATCCCACTCTCATATCGAGGATGCGAATGAGTCTCAACAAACCGATGAATTCTTGTTTTCTTGACCGCATCATAATTGACGAGATCGAGTTTGGAGTATATATTGCCCTGTTTTGGAATCCTGAAGGCAAGGAAGCTATCAAGGAATTTTCTTGCAATATTTGGTATAGGATATATTTTTTCTAACTCTCTGTCGTTGTTTTCAGCAATATTATAAAGAACGCTGAATAGGAAGTGATATTCAGATTCATAGTCAGTAAGCAATCTATCCAGCTTCACAATCGATGCTTTACGAATGCCAGAATCGGTGCTACATGTCATCATAAATAATCGAGTATTCTTCTCCTTTAAATATTTAAACCAATTCCTCACTTGTCTAAAATAATCATAATTATGAGTCAAGATGAATATTTGGCCAGCATCTTTCAATGCTTCTTTAATAAAGCTAAATGCTTGGAAAATGGCGCTTGAGTCTAGGCTTGAGACAGGATCGTCAATTACTACCACACCATTTTTTAGGTCGTAACCGTCTTCTTTCATTTTTGTTAAGAAATACACTATAGCAAGGGCGTTCTTTTCTCCTTCACATAGATTTCTTGCAGTTTCCCCGTTTCGAGTTATCTGATACCCCTCCTGCGCATCGGTTGCCTTAATCTGTATGTCACCCCTGCCTAAAAAAGCCTCTAAATCCTTATTAATATTTTGTGCGGGGATATGATGGCTAATCAAGTCCTCTTTAAGCTTCTTGATTTCACTCTCTTTTTCCTTGACTATTGAAGATATTCCAGAATATTCTTTCTCGGCAGTATCGCAGTCCGTTGTTAGGGATTTATAAGTTGGCCAGTATTCGGCGATGAAATGTATTTCAAGCTGTTTTTTATCCTTGTTTATCTGATCCTCATAATTATCTGTTTTTGCATTGTGCCTAATGATTATATCGTTGATCCTGGCTATAGGAGAGGGATCGACAAGTGCCAAATCTTTTATTGTTGATTGCAGAAATAGGTTCCTTCGTTTTTCGTCAATAATAGAAATTAGTATGTCCAAGTTTGAATTGTAGCCATTGTTGACATTTTCCGCGTTGCTCTTTTCTGTTAAATACAAATCAGACAGATCATCATATAGGTTTGATGAGTCAGGCAAATATAGCTTAACTTTACGTTGCTCACACTTTACCCTAATATCTTGCAAGCACTGAAGGGTTCTTTGATATTCATCATTAAAGTGTTCTTCTAGCTCTGCAATACGTGCAACTGGTATCTTTTGGTTGCAAAAAGCGCATTCCTTAAGAGCCTTCTGCTTATGGATTGCCAATCCTTCTTCTACCCATTTGCCAATATGCTCGTCAGATTTCAATTGTTCGATAACTTGTGAAACGACTTTTTTGGATACAACATCTCCCACTTCTTTGATAAGGGTTGAAATATCATAATTTGGTACTTGTAAAAGACCAATTACAGGCTTGCTCGTTTGTAGTATGGATTTCTTAATGTTTGTTATTTTATCCGTTGACAGGGTCTGATCTTCGACAGGGATATTATTCTTAGATAATTCATTAATCGCATTCTCAACATTTGGCTTTTCATAGTTCCTGTAGTTGTCATTTCTTGCGGTTGTAAGCGATATTTTGATTTCCCTTGCCGTGTTTGAGAGAGATTTCTCCTTGCTTTCTTTCGCCTTATTAAATAATATCTCTTTTGATAATCTGTCTTTTTCTAAAAGAGCAAGGTCGGCCTCTGATTGAATTATTTTTTCCTTATCTTCCTTGCTTTCTTTGCCAAGGAAAAATATTGGTTTTGGGCCGTTGTCGCAAAATACGCTATCCTCGATAAAATCCCTGTTGAAAACCCGTATATGCCTAAATGCCAATAAATTGCTTTGATCAATAAAGGATCCATTGTCTAGCGCGAACTTATATTCAGGCTGTCTTTCAGGCTCTTCAAGATGGCCTAATTCAAATGTTCTCAGTAACCGTGAAAAAGATGTTTTGCCGGAACCATTCCATCCATAAATCAAATTGTATTTAGAAAACTCAGGCAATTCTGCTGTCGGCTTGAAATCAATAAAGGGGGGATAGCCCTTAATAGCTACTACTTTCTTGATCATGTTTTCCATGTTTATATCTCATATATCTATTACCATTGTTTTATCTTTTTACTTATCAATTTAAGCCATTCATTCGGAAGATCGGTTTTTAGCTGTAGTTCAATTAAGCTGTCTAATAAGCTTCTCAATTGGGTTGTATTAAAGCGTTCCTCGTCAAATATGGTTAATATATGCTTTATCTGATCTATTGTTAAAGGGACAATATTAACTTTCTGCCATTTACCCTTGATGTGCTTAAGTTTCCTAAAGTACTCATTTGCTGTTTCAACATGAATAGATGGCGCAATAAATATGCCATAGACAGGCTTGTCATATTGTTCCATAGTTTTAGCAACGTGTCTTGGCACCGGCTCTTCCTCTGCCCATTGATTTTCCCCAACTCTTAACGTTACTTCGCAAACAATAACATATTTATCATATTCAAATACCATGTCAGGTTTGCCGGACGCGGCATGGTGAATAGGATGCAACTCCTCATCTATTTTAAAATTCCTTGTTTCTGAAATATGATTTACAATACTATCTATTGCTAGGAATAACCTCCAGGTAGTCCATTCTAAATATGCTGGTCTATAAGCATCTCCCCCAAGCAAACTACGATCTAATATCTTGTTGTAATAGCCTAGGATGTCTTTTATCATTTCGCTTGAGCTTTGGCTGAGATAATATTGCTCTTCTTTCGCTTTTAATATCTCGTTTTCGAGCTTTATTTGAATAGATTTAAGCGCGTTTATATCGCCAACAATTTTGATGTTGCTTAGCTTATTAACAGTTGTCTTGCTAATAATCGGCTTATAATGTTCAACCAATGTGCCTATGTTTCTGTGAATAAAATCAGTTTTATCCGATGGCAATTGAGGGGTGCTTGCCGAGTAATATTGCTCTAAATATGCCCCCTCATTGATGACTGCGAAATTATCAATTATATGTTTTGCCAATAAACGCTTGTCTTCTTTTATCACTATCCTATCGCCGCTGATTGAGAGGAGTCCTGTTTTAGCAGTGTATCTAACGGTTGTGTCTGCATAATCAAAAAGCGTTCTGCCTTTTGTTTCGAGAAAGATGCCTGTTAGGGCAGAGATCGCGCCGGCCTTGTCATTGTTTTTAATTCTATCTGATATTTCCCTCTTTAAATCAGTTGCTCTTTTTGTCTTAGATCCTTTGCCCCCCTCAACTATTTCGCTCAGTAAACTAGCTAGCTTATCCCTATCAACAGCGTTAGACCTATACAGCTTCTCATATTCATTGATTACGACTATTTTGTTGTCAATTTCCTTTTTGTATAGCAATTTTATAAGTTCTAATTTCTTTTTGTTAAATAACTCCCTTTTCTTGACCTTCCCCTTTATTCCTGAGTATTGAGCTCTATATTCTATAATGCTACGCTTGCTTTGCTCAATATTGTCATTATTTATACAGGTTATTACATACAAAGAAATCTCTTCTTTTGTAATGCCCTTGATGTTGGCCTCGTTTTCTAAGTCAAATAATAATTTCAGGACAACATAGAATGGATTGACATTAAAGCCCTTATATTCACTCCCGGATTCTATTGGAGAGGGTAAATGATACTTAATAAACTGTCTAAGGAATATTTCCTCTTCGTTCTCTGGATGATTAAGCAAGGCATTGCCGACATCAGTGATAATAACAGGGCCCTTCGATTTCCAAGCAATAGATAGACCTAGCTGATTAAAGCAGGCTGCCCATTTTCGCCCCGCAATCTCACATGACGATTTTGATAAATCCCCAGAGTCAATAATGCGCTTTTTGGCAAGGAATTTGTAAAACTCATAATGTTCTTTTTCAGTAAATGGCTTTCCTTCGAAATGTTCTTTTAATACGCCCAGGCCCTCTCTTATTCTGTCTGGGTTCCGAATGGTCGTATTCCCTAAATTCCAGTGCTTCATTATTAGTTCTTCCCAATGAATAGGTATTCTTTCACTTTGCTATGTATTACTCGACCGTTCTGCGTCCCGGACGAATACTTATGATTAAACTCGGCAACCTCAACTTTTCTTTTGTGTTTTTTCATCATTTGAACCATTTCTTCTTGATTTGGTAAGGAATTTGAGGAATACGAGACAATTATTATCGAACGCTTAAAGGTTTCAAACAATTTATCAAAAGCACTATATGTTGTATCAAGCGAATCAAATGGTGTGCGTATTTTGAATATCTTTTTGGTTTTTGTATTGTCATTGACCTTTACGTGTGACCAGTTTGTCATTAGTCCCTCAATAAAATGGTACCTTCTGCTATAGTCATTATCAGAATACTTTGAATAATAAGGGGGGTCGATATAAACTAGATCATAACCATTATTTGTAAATGAAAATATGTCTTTATTAAATGACTTGTTGTCTCTCCCGTTGTCAAATACACAATTATTTATTATAGTTGCTGACTGGATAAAATGTTCAGTAAAAGATAGTTTTAGGTCTTTTCTCCCATCATTGTATCTCATCCCTGTATAAGTAAAGATCCCCCGTGGCCGTTTTTTGAGGCATGCCCGCGACAGGGCAGCAAGGGCTATAGCCTTCTTATTGCTCCCATTAAGCAGCTGAATATTGGCGTACGCTTGATCAAGAAATTTGTTTTCCTTGTCGTTAAAGTATAGTCCTTTAAAAGTGCGGGAAATAAAACCGTCATTATTTGTTTTATTATTGATAACTAGATCTATGTCCTGTTGGCTCAGCTTTTCCCTTTTATTCTCTATGGTCGCTTTAGAAGTGATATAGCAAGACTTTAACATGTCATTTGTGTGGACCTGCTTACCCATGGTTTTAAATAAATATCCTACACAGCCAGAGCCGCTAAAAGCATCTAAGACACTTTCCGCCTCTAACCCCTTCACATTGTCATAAATGAAATCCAGGAGCTTCTGTTTGCTCCCCATGAATCTTGTCCTGGGGTATTTATCTGTCTTTTCTTTAATGTGTTCGTTCATAATTATTAACTAAGATTTCTTTTACGAATCCCCTTTTGTTGTGATCGCTATTAATTAGCCTTTTTGCCCTTACTGTGATTACAGTATACTCCGAATATAGGTTGGCGATGCATTCCGCGCTTGAATTACTTAAAAGCAGTTTGCACCCTCGCGCATCAAGTATTTTGAATAAATGCGCAAGGCGTTTTTGCTGAATTATGTCAAACCCTTCTTTTGTATATCTTTTGAAATCAGAGTATTTCGAGATTGGATAATAAGGGGGGTCCAAATAAACAAAATCGTCTTTGCGCGCATATTTCTGTAATATTTTATAATAATCACCGTAAAATATTTTAACATGCTGCAAATAGCGAGATGCTTGTTTTAAAGCTGAAACATTTACTATTTTTGGGTTTTTATACCCCCCAAAAGGGGTGTTGAATTGATTTTGCTTGTTTACTCGCCAAAGCCCATTAAAACAGGTTTTATTTAAGTAAATAAACCTTGATGCTCTTTCTATCTCAGATAGTATTTTAATGCTCTGTGATCTTATTTGATAAAAATAGTGTTTGTCGTTTTCGTGCTTATGTAAATCTTCTATCAAAGAATCAACATTGTTTTTAACGGTTTTATAACAATTAATTAGTTCTTCGTTTAGATCGCTTATAATAGCTTTTCGTGGTTCTAATGCAAATAATAATGCGCCCCCGCCAACAAAAGGCTCAATGTATCGATTATATTTTTGCGGTAAATGGTTGATAATCGTGCTTAATAATTGAGATTTACCGCCGGCCCATTTTAAAAATGGTTTTTGCTTAATTATTGGTTTCTTGTTTTTTGATTTCATATCTTAAGAAGATTATTGTCTCTTTATATTGAGGTAATCTTATCACTATTTAAGAGCCTTATCAAAAGAAGCAGGCCGCCCCCAGCGGGCGCGAATTTATTTGAGTGGGGGAAAATGTACGCGCCCGCTGAGAGAGGGAGGGGAAAGATAAGCGGGCTGGCGCGGCCCTGAATGGTTTGATGAAAAAGGGGTCGAGGCATATTATTTTGACCGCAAACCTTTGCGAATGAGCGGCGACTTCGAGGCGCCGAATGGTGCCGAGAAGTCGCCGCATCTTTTAAACCGACCGCAAACTGATCTTCCGCCGCAGGGTCGCGCAGCGGGCCGGAGGCGGCATCGACGCTATCGGAATACAATATTGACTTCTATGCCTCTTTCGAATTAAATGCCACTTTTCGCTGTGCCTTTTTAATTCTTTTTCTCTTTCTCCAGCTTTTCCATGATAGCATTTTTTTCTTCTTTCCTGTCAAGGGGTCGCTTGCTGATATACATCATCTAATCCGCTAAACCTTCTAAGGTAGCTCGCGCCCCTCTGCTACGTCGGCAAAATATCATATTCGAAGTATCGAGTAATATTTTGCCTCCTCCGCGCCCTCCGCACATATGCTCGGCATCTAACTCGCATATGTGCTCCGGGTGACAGGAAGAAAAAAATGCTAGGTCCATTTCATCTTTTTTCAGGAGGTGGCCCATATGTCTCGTTTGGCTGGTTTCGTTGGTTCCCGCTCTCTGCCTGCTTCTTTTTCCCCGTTTGTTGCCTCTCTGGTCTCCGCGTTCCGGTCCCGTGGCTTTCTGGTGGCTTCCGGTGGCGCAGTCGGGGCTGATCAGTACGCCCTTTCCGCCCTGGTTGAGCAGGGGGCGTCTGCGTCCGGGGTGGTCTTCTCCGCCTGGTCTTCGGCTTCTGGGTTCCCTGTTTCGGTTCGGCCCTCGGTTGGGCGTTTTCTGGCCGCTGGCGGTCAGGTGGTTTGGGGATCGGCTTCTCCCGGTGCGCCCCGCCAGCAGGCGGTCTCCGCGCTCCTGGGGCGCAATCAGCGGCTTGTCTCTGCCTGCTCGTGCCTCGTTGCTTTCCTGCATGGTTCGTCCCGGGGCACGCTGTTCACGGTGCGTCAGGCAGTCCGGCGCGGCATCCCGGTTTATGTGTTTCTTTGCGGCGGCGGGGCATCATTGCCCGCTGATCTTGCCAGTCATTGCTTCGTTTTAACTAAGGAGGTGGTATAGCATGCCGTTTTATCCAATTCATCCCTGCTGTTATTGCAGTAAGAGGGAAGCTGGGCTTATCTGCAGCATGGCCCAAAAGGTCGAGTGCAGTGATTTCCTGGCTTACATTCAGAAGCTTAATAACATGAATGCCCAGCAAGTTCTAATTAAAGAGCTTAAGTATCTATTATCCACAAATAAAGGGGGAAAATAATCATGAAAGCAGCTATCTACACCAGGGTTTCTACCGATAGCCAAGCCGATGTTGAGTTTAATTCGTGCGCGACCCAGGAATCAAAGATCATGTCGTTTATCGCCAGTCAGGATAAGATGGACGTATATAAAGTTTATTCAGACCAGGGATATACCGGCGCAAATACAGATCGCCCGGCCCTGAAGAATATGCTTGCTGACATCCAGCAGGGAAAGATTGATATCGTTATTTCCTACAAGATCGATCGGCTGACACGATCTCCCAAGGATTTCTACCAGCTCATCGAGATATTTGAGAGACACAACGTCAGTTTTCTATCGATCACGGAGCGGTTTGACACTTCAACCCCATCCGGCCGGCTTCTCCGCAACATCATGCTTACCTTCGCCCAATTCGAGCGAGAGCTTATCAGCGAACGGATCAGGGATAAGATACTTGAAAAGGCCAGAAAGGGGTTGTGGGGACCTGGCAGAGCACCGTTCGGCTATGAAAGGGATGGCAACAAGCTAGTTGTTGTTCCCAAAGAGGCCGAGATAGTGCGGACAATCTTTGAAGACTTCCTGGCCACTCATTCCACCCAGGCAATTTACAACAAGCTTAAAAATAAACAGCTCTTTAATCGCGCCGGTTTGCCTCATTCCAAAACCGGCTTGGATTCTATCCTCAAAAGCGTTGTCCACGCCGGGATGATTGAGCATAAAGGGACGATCTACCAGGGGCTTCATGAGCCGATCATCTCCAAAGAGATATTTGATGAGATCCAGACCATCAGAAAAGATCATGTTCGGCCCAAGCACATGACGACCTATAACTTTTCACTCTTTCCTAGCCTGATCCGCTGTAAAGAGTGCGGCTCGGCTATGTGCGCCGTTTTCACCAACAAGATCAAATACAAAAATAACAAGCGAACCAGGTATTTTTACTACCGCTGTTCAGTTATTGATAAACGAGATAGGTCATTCTGCGACATCCGGCAGGTGAGCGCCGACCGGTTGGACAAGTTCATCATTGATAACCTTGATAGGATAAGGAAAAATAGACAATATCTCGATAGTTTGACCTACGTGCTCAACAACGACAGCAATGGCGGCTTGAGTGGGTGCGAACCAAGCGGGGGTTACTCGCCCATAAAGACCGAAAGGGTCCAGGAAATATTAAAAGCCGTCATTGACGCGGCAAAACTGAAGGGAAAAACTGAGAAACGGATCATCATAAAAAGGCACATCGAAAAGGTCATTTATTCGAAAGAGACAATAGAAGTCAAACTATTGTATTCCGATAGCGTCGATGCCGCCTCCGACCTGCTGCGCAGACCTCCGGCGGAAGTGAATTTTTCAGCCGATCCTAATAATAGGGCGGCTTGTCGGCAACTATCGTCGCCTCCAAGCCGCCCAACATCAGCGATGGTTCGCTGTGAAAATAATATGCGCCATGAAGGACTTGAACCTTCAACCAACTGATTAAGAGTCAGCTGCTCTGCCAATTGAGCTAATGGCGCCTAAAACATCGATACATATGCCGAGGACAGGAGTTGAACCTGCACGGGTGTTAACCCACTAGAACCTAAATCTAGCGTGTCTGCCAGTTCCACCACCTCGGCCAAACAAGAGAACGGGCCCGAGAGGGATCGAACCTCCGACCTACGGATTAGAAATCCGTTGCTCTATCCAACTGAGCTACGGGCCCTCAAGGTTAGCGGGAGACGAGATTCGAACTCGCGACATCCACCTTGGAAGGGTGGCGCTCTACCATCTGAGCTACTCCCGCAAACACCATCATTATTTGCTGTAGTCAGTTTCAGGCCGGCGCAGGCTCAAGACGCCGTGCTTGGAATACCAGATCGCGCCAAAGATCAAAAGGCCGGAGGCAATAATGCTGATGATCACCCCAACATCGGTTCGGTGGTAATGGATAATGATCGGCGCGGCCAGGAGCGAGACCAGGTTGATGACCTTGATCATTGGATTGAGCGCCGGACCGGCGGTATCTTTGAGCGGGTCGCCGACCGTGTCGCCGACAACGGAAGCTTTGTGGCAATCCGAGCCTTTGCCGCCGTGCAAGCCGTCCTCGATCGTCTTCTTGGCGTTATCCCAGGCACCGCCGGCGGTCGCCATAAAGACCGCCAGTAATTGGCCGGAGAGGATCACGCCGGCCAGAAAGCCGCCCAGCGCTTCCACTTGCAGGACCATGCCGATAAAGATCGGGCTGACCACGGCGATCAGCGCCAGGCCGATCAGCTCTTTTTGTGCCGCTACGGTGCAGATATCGACCGCTTTTTTATAATCAGGTTTAACTTTTCCTTCCATCAAACCGGGGATGCGGAACTGCCGGCGGACTTCGTCAACGATCAGCGAAGCCGCGCGAGCGACCGCGTTAATGATGAGGGCGGAGAACAAGCAGGGGATGGCGCCGCCGATCAGCAGGCCGATGAAAACGATCGGGTCGGAGACCCTGATCCCGGTCGCGAGCAAACGCATCGCTTCGGGAACCCCCATCTGGGCCTGGACCTTGGTGACGTCAGTAATAAAGGAGCCGAAAAGGGAAACTGCCGCGATAACGGCGGAGCCGATGGCGATCCCCTTGGTGATCGCTTTGGTCGTATTGCCGACCGCGTCGAGCTCGGTCATGATCTTGCGGGCCTTTTCGTCCATGTGGGCCATCTCGCCGATGCCGTTGGCATTGTCGGCGATCGGGCCGAAGGAATCCATCGCCACGTTATTGCCGGTCAGGGTCAACATACCGATACCGGTCATTGCCACGCCGTAAAGGACAAAGACCACCGGCTGGCCCCAATAAATGACGATCGAAAGGAGAATGGTGACGGCAATGATCATGAATTGCCAGGCGGATGATTCAAGTCCGATCGACATCCCCCGCAGGATCAAGGTCGCCGAGCCGGTCTTGGCTGAATGGGCGATCCCTTTGACCGGGCTATGTTTGGTATGCGTAAAATATTTGGTGACTTCATCGATGGCGATCGCCAGAGCGATACCGACGGCGACGGAAAGGAAAGCGCGCCATTCATGCATGTAGAAGAAAGCGACCAGCATGAAGGCGAAGACCGAAATGGCGGCTGAAGCGAAAAAGCCGCGGTTGATGCTGACCAGCGCGTCGCGATTCTTCTCGTCATCCTGTCCTTTGACCAGGTAAGTGCCGATAATGGAAGAGAGAACGCCGATCGCCCGAACGATCAATGGGAAAATGATCCATTTTAATTCACCGGTTATGGCGACCAGGGCCAACCCGAGGATCAAACCGGAAACAATGGTGACTTCGTATGATTCAAAGATATCGGCCGCCATACCGGCGCAATCGCCGACGTTGTCTCCAACCAGGTCGGCGATGACCGCGGCGTTCCTGGGATCGTCTTCCGGGATATCGTGCTCAACTTTGCCGACCAGGTCTGCCCCAACGTCAGCCGCTTTGGTGTAGATACCGCCGCCAACCCTCATGAACAGGGCGAGCAGGGTGCCGCCGAAGCCGAAGCCCAAAAGGACGTCCGGCGAAGCGATGCCGAATATAATGAAGATGGCCGTGCCGCCCAAAAGCCCAAGGCCGTCGGTCAACATGCCGGTGATCGTCCCGGTCCGGTAAGCGATCTTCAGCGCTTCAGAGAAACTGCGGCGGGAAGCGGAAGCGACGCGGACGTTCCCTTCCACCGCCATGCGCATCCCGAACTGGCCGACCATCAAAGAGAAGATAGCGCCCATAACGAAAGCGGCCGCCCGTCCGATCCCGACGATAAAGGAGATCATGTTCGGGTCGATTCCGGCAAACCGATGGAGCGCTTCATCGCTTGGCGGAATTATGTAAACGGAAAAGAAAAGGACGAAGGTGAAGACGATGATCAGTGGGAGGATCGTCTTCAACTGGCGCTTAAGGTAAGCGTCGGCCCCTTCCTTGATACTGTTCCAGATCTCGATCATTACCGGAGTCCCCTTATCGTACGAGAGGATCTGGTGCCGGAGCATGATCGCGTAACCTAAACCGATGAACGAAACGAACAAGACCCCCCAGATAGCCATGACTTCAAACAACGTCGCGCCAACTAAACTTGCCATTTTACACTTCCACCTTTCTTTTTATTTTGTGGAAAAAACCAATAAACATGATCATCCACAAGTAGTTCTACAGCGGTGTTTTTATGATACTCCAAACGGTTTGGTAAGTCAATAATAAAACATCGGGGGGATAGGACTTTACGCCTACGGCGGAGAACCTACGATACCTCATCAGCCACAAAGTGAGAATAAATCGGGGAGACAGGATTTGAACCTGCGGCCTCCTGGTCCCAAACCAGGCGCTCTACCAAGCTAAGCTACTCCCCGAAAATTTGAACCTACGACCTTCCCGGTCCGACCGGGACGCTCTACCAAGCTAAGCTACACCCCGATGCTAACGTGAACCTATACGACCTTCCCGGTCCGACCGGGACGCTCTACCAAGTCCCGACTTATCAATTATATACAATGCAGAAAGTCGGGATCCCGATGATTCCATAATCATTATAACTAATGACCATCGGGACTAAGCTACTCCCCGGGGAAAAGAATTATGCTTAATCCTATCATTATCAATAGACGTGGTCAAACATGGCTAAAAAAAAGAGTGAAATTTTTACTGCTGGGGTACGATAAATAGGTGGCTGGAATATTCGTGACATGCTCGACCTGATCACCCTCACCGGGATCAACCTGCTAGACGGTATTTCAGCCTTTTCTGTATATTAAAGTATACCTCTTTTTTGCTGATTTGTCAAGGAAAGGCGAGGATCGGGCTATTTCCCTTTTTCGATGAATTCCCTGGCAGAATTGGCGGCGATCGCCCCATCGGCCGTGGCGGTGACCACCTGACGAAGTGATTTGGCCCGAACATCGCCGGCGGCAAAGATCCCCGGCGCGGAAGTCTTCATGTTTTCATCGGTTATTATAAAACCGCGCTCATCAAGCTTGACCATTCCTTTGACCGCCTCAATATTTGGATGATAGCCGATGTAAACAAAAACCCCGTCGGTCGGCACGGTCAGTTTCTTCTTTGAGAGCAGGTCCCGGACCACGATCCCGTTAACGTTCTTGTCGCCGATGATCTCCTCGGCGGTCGAATTCCAATGAAAATAGATCTTGGGATGGCTTTGCGCTTTTTCGGCGACGATCCGGTCGGCCCGCAGTTTGTCGCGGCGGTGGATGATCGATACTTTGCCGGCATAACGGGTCAGGAACAAGGCCTCTTCCACCGCTGAATTGCCGCCGCCGACCACCACGACCGATTTGTCCTGGTAAAAAGCTCCGTCGCAAACCGCGCAGTAGGAGACCCCGCGTCCCGTAAAGGTCTCTTCGCCGGGGATGCCGAGCTTGGCCGGGTCGGAGCCGGTCGCGATAACGACCGTTTTGCCGAAATAGCTTTTGCCGTCGACGATGACTTCCCGGGAGCGCTTGCCGTTCTTGACCTGGACCGCTTTTCCCCAGACGATCGTCGGGGAGAGCTTCTTGACCTGGTTTTCCAGACGCTGGCCAAGCTCCTGGCCGGTGATCCCGTCCGGGAAACCGGGGTAGTTGTCGATCTTGTACGTGGTAGTGGCCAGTCCTCCCAGGATCATTTTTTCGACCAGCAGGGTGTTGAGCTTGGAACGGAGGGCGTAAAGGGCGGCCGTGAGGCCGGCCGGGCCGCCGCCGACGATGATCACGTCAAAGCTCTGATCTTCCTCAATAATGATCGCCTGCTGGGGTTTGGGCTGTGTTTTAATGACCATGTTATTTGTTAATTACCAGTTTGCTTTTGCCAACCAGAGAGATTTTTTGATCCTTGAGAGAGACCATGACCTGATCGCTGGTCAGCTTGCTTCCCCCTTGCTCCGCCCGGGCGTTGCCGAAAAGGACGATCTTTTGGTCCTCGGTAAAGTAATCCGCTTTGTCCCCCCAGGCTTTAATGTCGCGAAAGTTGATGACGACCTCGCCGGAGAGCTTTAATTTCTTTTTCTGCTGGTAGTACTGGGCGGTTTTGGCGGTAACGGTCGCGTCCTGCCATTTGATCCTGGGATTGCCGCTGGCGGTGAAGATGTCCTGGCGGCCGGTGATCTCAAACGATTCCGCTTCCAGCGTCACCGGGATCGATCCGGCCGGACCGATGACGATCCTGGGGGAGCCGCTCAATTCCATCTTTTTGAACTCAACGTCGCCGCTTAACGTCTCGGCGTAGGCGGCAGCGTCCCCTTTGTTCAGCATGATCCCTCCCTGACAAAAAAGCTTTTGGTCGGAGAGGCGCCAGCGGAGGTTCTTGGCCTTAAACCAGTAGCCAAGACCTTTTTTATATTCTTTGGGGAAAGAAAAGAAAGAGAACTTGCCGGCCCGGATCGAGCTGACGAGCTGGTCGATCTTCCCTTCGGAAGCGGTGTCGTAGCCGACCGGATTATCGAGGAAGATCTCTTTTTTGTCTTTTTCCCAAAGAGCGGCAGGGGAGGAGAACTTTAAGGCCGGTTTTCCATTATTAAAAAAGGTCCCTTCAACGTTTTGCAGGGCGGCGAGGCCGGCGTTCTTATTAAGCATGCCGGTGTCGGCTTCGAGTTGCCAGTATTTGACGCCGTTGACCACTTCTTCGACGGTCACTTTTTTGAAGATCAGGTCGGCTTTTTTCTCTTGTTCCTTTAGCGAGTTGTAGATCCGTCCGGAAACATCCTCTTTAGGGACAAAAAGGGCCCAGTAAAATATCCAAAGGAAGAAGAGAGCGGCGATGACCGGCAGTAAAGTTTTAAATTTCATAAAGTTTAGTTAACTCCCGAATAACCGCTTTTAATATCCCAAAGCCCTTAGTCTGACCGCCTCCATCGTTTCCAGAAACCCTTTCCATTTGTCCCCTTTTCGGTTGTACCCCTCGCCGAGCAGGAGGTGGAGGGCGGCGACGTTGCTGTCGATCTCCAGGCCTCTTTTGGTCACCGCCATGGCGGTGTCGGTCTCGTTAAGTTCTCCGTAGATCAGGGCTTGATAACCATAGCCCCAAACGTTGTTTGGGTCGATCTTGAGGACATTCTCAAGCTCCCGGATCGCTTCTTTTTTCCGGTCGTTGAAGTAGTAGGCGAAAGCGAGGCGGAACCGGAGCCGCCAGTCGCTCGGACTGTCGGTCACTTTTTTCTCGTACATCTCAAGCCCTTTTTTCTTAAACGTCGGATCAAGCTCCACGGTCTTTTTGAGGTTGTTCCAGCCGTCTTGTAAATTGTTGGTGTAGGCCATGGTGATCGCCAGATCGAAACGGGCGTGCGGATCGTTGGGGGCGGCGCTGACCGCGGCCTTTTTTTGGTCCAGCTCTTTTTGCAGTTCCGGGGTGATCCGCCAGGCGATTGACGGCAAAGCCGTCAATAATGTCAAATTAACAATGACCAATGTCAAATTGAGGCATCGCTTCGCGGTGTTATTTATAATATAAAAACCTTCATTTTTAATTTTTAATTTGTCATTTGTCATTTCTTCCCTCCCAGTATTTTCGCGACGATGTTGGTTGTCGATCGGCCTTTGATCGGCGGAATAACGACGACTTTTCCGCCCAATGACTCCACGATCTTTTTTTCCGGCAGATCGTCTATCTTGTAGTCTCCCCCCTTAACGTGGACATTGGGGGCGACCGCTTTGATCAGATTGTCCGGCCGGAGCTCGCTGAATATAATCACGTAATCGACGAATTCCAGCGAGGCGAGGATCTCCGCCCGCTCCATCTCCGAAACGTAAGGGCGGCTCGGTCCTTTGAGGGCGGCAACCGATTTGTCGCTGTTGACCCCGACGATCAGAACGTCGCCGAGTTTTTTGGCCTCCCGCAGATAGCGGACGTGCCCGAGATGGAGGATATCGAAACAGCCGTTGGTGAAGACCACCTTGACCCCTTCGTTCTTAAGGTTCCCGGCGATCGGCCCGATCTCCTGGCGGGTCTTGATCTTTTTGGTGATCGGTTCGTGCCCGGCCAGTGCTTCTTCCAGCTCTTCCCTGAAACAGGGGGCGGTCCCGATCTTGCCGACCACGACCGAGCCGGCGAAGTTGGAAAGCAGGGTCGCCTCTTTCAGCGAAGCGCCTGCCGACAAAGCCAGAGTAAGGGTGGCGATAACCGCGTCCCCCGCGCCGGTGATGTCAAAGACCTCCCGCGGCACGGCTGGAAAAGTTTTTGCTTCTTTGTTGTCCAGCAGGGTCATGCCGTCGCGTCCCCGGGTGATCAGGGCGTAGCGGCTTTTTGCTTTTTGCAGGATAATTTTTCCGGCGGCAAGGAGCGAAGCGTCGCTGTTAATGTCGATCCCGGAGGCGACGATCGCCTCCCGCAGGTTGGGAGTAATAATAGTAGAGCCGGCGTATTTGCCGTAGTCGCTTCCTTTCGGGTCGACCGCGATCGGCTTTTTATTGGCCCGGGCGAATTTTACCGCCGCCTGGCAGATCGTTTTGGTGACCAGCCCTTTTTCATAATCGGAAATGATGACCGCGTCGACTCGGGGGATAAGCTCTCTTAACCGTTTGACGATCAGCTGGGTCAGGGCGGGGGAGAGGACCGACTTGTCTTCCCGGTCGACCCTGACGACGTGCTGTGAGGCGGCGATGATCCGTGATTTGAGGATCGTCGGCCGGACATCGTCCGAGATAACGTAATTGGTTGAGATGCCGAGCTTCTTTAGGGCGCTAAGGAGTTTTTCACCTGAACTGTCCCGGCCGATCAAGCCGATCAGATATGGGGTCCCTCCCAAAGCGGCGATATTGGCGGCGACGTTGCCGCACCCGCCGGGAACGTGGGTGGTTTTTTTGACGTCGGCGATTGGGACCGGCGCTTCGGGGGAGATCCGGGAAACGGTGCTCCAGATGTGCTCATCGAGCATCAGGTCTCCGATGATCAGGATCTTTTTGCCGGAAAAACCAGGGATATACTTTTTTAAATTATCCACAGCAAACTCCTTGTCGCGAGGTAGTTTATCATATTAATGGTCGATAATCCAAGCGGCCGCGTCGGCCAGGTCACTAGCGACGCGATCGGTCGGCCGTTCTAATTTATCCTTTGATTCGGTGCCAAGGCCGGTCAGGACCAGGACCGTTTTTACTCCGGCCCTTCGGCCCGCTTCAATGTCGCTTGGTTTATCGCCGATCATAAAAGAGCGGCCAAGGTCGATCCCCTTTTCTTTGGCCGCCCTTATGATCATGCCGGGGGAGGGTTTGCGGCATTCACATTCATCATTATATGGATATGTCCCATGTTCGGGGTGATGGGGGCAGTAATAGGAGCCGTCAATATGCGCGCCCCGGGCGAGCAGGAGCTTGTGCATCGTTTTATCGATCGTCTGGAGCAGGTCTTCAGAGAGGATCCCCCGGGCGATCCCTGACTGATTGCTGATCACAATGACCAGAAAGCCGGCCTCGTTAAGCTTCTTGATCCCCTCGATCGCCCCCGGCAGGAATTCGATCTCTTTGGGATTGCTAAGATAATGAACATCCTTAATGATGGTCCCGTCGCGGTCGAGAAAGACCGCCTGTTTTTGCTTTTCCATTAACTTATTATAGCATGACCCGATTGTGCTATAATAGCCGAACTATGTACGCCGCTTCTCTGGCCAACATGATCAATGAACTGCAAAAGCTGCCTGGGATCGGGCCGAAGTCGGCCCAACGGCTTGCTTTTCATCTGTTAGGTTGTACTGATAAAGGGATTGCCGACCTTTTGGGAGCGATTCGCCTGGCCAAGGAGAACATCCGCCACTGTTCGGTCTGCTTCAACATTACCGATATCGACCCCTGCAAGTTATGTGCCGACACCAGCCGGGACAGCGGCGTTCTTTGCGTGGTCGGCGAACCAAAAGACCTGGTGGCGATCGAGCGTTCTGGTGTGTATAATGGCAAATACCATGTTTTGGGGGGAGTGATCTCCCCGTTGGATGGAATTGATCCCGAAAGCTTGAGGATCAAAGAACTCCTTGCCCGTCTCGGCAGGGAAGAGGTCAAGGAGATCGTCCTGGCGGTTAATTCGACGACCGAAGGAGAGGCGACCATTATTTATTTGACCCGGCTGATCAAGCCGCTGGGGATCAAGTTGACCAGGATCG
The DNA here is from genome assembly GCA_001771575.1 of candidate division WOR-1 bacterium RIFOXYB2_FULL_45_9. Classification (GTDB taxonomy): domain Bacteria; phylum Margulisbacteria; class WOR-1; order O2-12-FULL-45-9; family XYB2-FULL-48-7; genus XYB2-FULL-45-9. The sequence continues at coordinate 1,552,095 of MEUD01000001.1, forward strand.
CTTATGGTCTTCCGGTTGGAGCGGACATGGATTACGCCGATCCGGCTACTCTTTATAAAGCCCTGGAAGGGCGAAGAGAGGTTGTTTCATGATAAATATGCTGCGCTGGTATTGGAAAACGTGGTGGCAGGTCATGGCCAGGCCGATCTATTTTTACGTTAAACTGAAAGAAGAAAGCTGGAAAGAAAAGGCTTACTCGTTCTTTTTGGTCTCTGCCTGGCTGGTTGCCTTTGCCATGACCGCCGCGGTCTTTTTCTTTCAATATCTGCCGATCGGCGCGACCCTGATCGAAGGTATCTCCGGATATAAACTGCTGGTGATCATGCCGGTCATGCTGACCCTGGCCTTTGTTTTCTTTCTGATCACCTTCTTTATTCTGGCCGGATTGCTGGTGGTTTCCCTGACCGCCGCGTTTTTCGCGCTGGCCTACCTTCTCCATTATATATACCTTGTCCTGGGAGGGCGGGGTAATGTAGAGCGGGCCCTGCAGGCTGTTTTTTACGGCTCCGCTTTTATAGTCGGCGCCTGGTTGATCGTGATCATCGCGTTTTTGACCCATTTTGGGTTTCTGTCGTTCGAGCTTTTCCGGGTAGGGTTTAATTTTATTTTTGTCCTGCTGATCGTTTACGCTTATGGTCTTTTGGCGGTGATCGGCCGCCGAGTTTACGGCGTGCCTAAGTGGAAAGCCTTCGCTGGCGCGCTGGTCCCATTTTTCTTGTTGTTGATTTTTGCGTTCGCGTTTGATAAAATCGGAATGGAAAGGTTGAAATCATGGATAACACCGTTGAAATAAGATGGCATGGACGAGGGGGACAGGGGGCAAAGACCGCCGCGCTTCTCTTTGGAGAAGCCGCGATGTCGCTGGGTAAAAATATTCAGGCCTTCCCGGAATACGGACCGGAGCGGATGGGAGCCCCGGTTGCTTCGTTTAACCGGATCTCCAGCCAGCCGATCAATCTCCACTGTTCGATCACCAATCCGAGCCTGGTCGTGGTCCTTGACCCGACCCTGATGGGGAAGGTTGACGTGACTGATGGGATCCCTAAAGGGGGGGCGATCATTGTTAACACGATGATGAAGCCGGCGGAGATCAAAAAACAGCTTGGAGTGGCGGAGCTCAAGGTCTTTACCGTTGACGCTTCAGGTATTTCCAAAGAGACGATCGGCAGAGAGATCCCCAATACCCCAATGCTTGGCGCTTTGGCCAAGGTCAGCGGCCTGCTTGATTACGACATGATGATCAAAGACATGGAGAAGAAGCTTTCCGAGAAATTTAAGAACAAGCCCGAGATCGTCAAGGGGAACCTGGAAGCGATCAAGCGGGCTTATAATGAGGTACACGGAGAATGAAACAGGAAAAACCGGGCTGGAAAAATTTGCCCCTGGGTGACGTTGTTCAGGCGGGGACCGCGGAATCTTTTGAGACCGGTGACTGGCGGAGCGAGCGGCCGACCTGGCATCCCGACCGTTGTATTCAGTGCCTGCAATGCTGGATCTACTGTCCGGATTCTTCCATTATTGTCAAGGACTCTAAAATGACCGGCATCGATTACAAGCACTGTAAGGGATGCGGGATCTGCGCTAAAGAATGCCCCGTGAAGCCGGAAAAAGCGATCACGATGGGGCCGGAAGGAAAGTAGTATGGTTAAGGTTGTGGCAAAAACAGGCAATGAGGCGATGGCGGAGGCGATGCGCCAGATCAATCCCGATGTTGTCGCGGCTTATCCAATAACCCCGGCGACCGAGATCGTAATGATCTTTGCGAAATACGTGGCCGACGGTCTGGTTGACACCGAATTTGTGGCGGTCGAATCGGAGCATTCGGCGATGTCGGCCTGCGTCGGCGCTTCTGCGGCCGGCGGACGGGTCATGACCGGGACCTCATCGCAAGGTTTGGTCTATATGTACGAGATCCTGCCGATCGCTTCCTCTCTTAGACTGCCGATCGTCATGTGTGACGTCAACCGGGCGATCTCCGGTCCGATCAATATCCATTGCGACCACTCCGATACGATGGCCGCCCAGGATTTTGGCTGGATCCAGATGTTCTCCGAAAATTCTCAAGAAGCCTACGACGGCCTGATCCAAGCTATTCGGATCGCCGAAGACCCGCGGCTCCGTTTGCCGACCATGGTCACGACCGACGGCTTTATCATCAGCCATTGCATGGATAAAATTGAACTGCTGGATGACGCCGACGTTAAGAATTTTATCGGCGCCGAACGCAAGGCCGCTGATAGTTTGCTCAACCTCGACAAGCCGGTGACCATCGGCCTGATCGATCTTCAGGACTATTATTTTGAACACCGCTGTCAGGTCGCTGACGCGATGAAAAACGCCAAGCAAGTTATCCTGGAAGTGGCCGACGAGTTTGCCAAAAAATTCGGCCGCAAATACGGCCTGATCGATGGTTATTTACTCGATGACGCCGAATATGTCGTCGTCGCGCTCGGCTCGACCTGCGGCACCGCTAAAGTGGTCGTTGACGAAATGCGGGCTAAAGGGGTTAAGGCCGGCCTTCTCAAGATCCGGGTCTTTCGTCCGTTCCCGGCGGAAGAAATTGCCGCCGCGCTTAGCAAAGCCAAAGCGGTCGCCATCCTTGACCGGTCAGACACCTGGTCGGCACAGGGGGGACATGTTTTTACCGAGGTTCGTTCGGGAATGTTCGATCTTAAGGCCCGGCCCAAAATGATCAATTACATTTATGGATTAGGCGGCCGCGAGATCAATCTGGAACATCTTCGTCAGGTTTTTGGCGATCTCCAGAACGTTGATAAACAGCCCTTGGTCCAGTATTTAGGAGTAAGAGAGTAATGGCAAATTTAAAGGAATTATCCAAAAGACAAGAGCCATTGACCGGCGGCCATCGGCTTTGTCCCGGTTGCGGCGCTTCGATCGTTGTCCGCCAGGTACTGCTCGCCTCGAAAGATCCGGTTGTGGTCGTTTCCGCGACCGGTTGTCTGGAGGTTTCGACCACCATTTTCCCTTATGCCGCCTGGAAGGTGCCGTTCCTGCATAACGCTTTTGAGAATGCCGCGGCGACCATGTCCGGCGTTGAAGCTTATTACCAATTCCTGAAAAGAAAAGGAAAGACCAGCCAGCACATTAATTTTGTCGCTTTTGGCGGCGACGGTGGAACTTACGATATCGGCTTGCAGTCTCTGTCCGGCGCGATGGAAAGAGGACATGACTTTACGTATGTTTGCTACAACAACCAGGCTTACATGAACACCGGGATCCAGCGGTCAAGCGCCACGCCGAAAGGGGCGAACACGACCACGGAACCGGCCGGAAAAGTTAAGCAGGGAAAAACCATGAGCCGGAAAGATCTGACCGAGATTATGGTCGCGCATGACCTTCCTTACGTCGCTCAAGCGACGGTGGGGAACTGGGCCGACCTGACCCGTAAAGCGGAAAAGGCCTTTTCGATCCGCGGGCCCAAATTTATGAACGTTCTCCAGCCCTGCCGGCTTGGCTGGGCTTATAAGCCGGAAGATACTGCCGCAATAGGCCGGATCGCCGCGGAAACCTGTTTCTGGCCTCTATATGAAGTTGAAAATGGGATCTACAAGATTACCAAGCCGCGGGAAAAGAAGCCGGTGGCCGAGTTCCTGAAGACGCAGGAGCGGTTCCGGCACCTCTTTAAACCGGGGAACGAGAAAATTATTGAAGATATCCAGGCGGATGTCGACCGGCGCTGGCAGGCTCTTCTGGCAAAAGAAGAGATGACGGCGAAGGCGGCGAAATAAGGGGAGGGAAAACATGAATAAAAAACAATTGGCTGGAAAAGTCGGGGACAAATCGGATCTGACCAAAGCGCAGGCGGAAGCGTTGATCGACGTTGTTTTAAACGAGATCTCTGAAGCCCTGGCCCGCAATGAAAAGGTCCGGTTGGTCGGTTTCGGTAATTTTGTGGTCAGGAAGCGGAAAGGCCGCGTTGGCCGCAATCCGCAAACCGGGGCGCAAATTACCATTGATGATTCCAAATCTCCGGCTTTTGTTCCGGGGATCAATCTTAAGAACCTGATCAAGGGCAAATCCAGTCAATAGTTGATGAGCCACCTTGATGAAGAGCTAAACAGCCTTTTAGAGGTTTTGCCGCCGCTTATTAAGCGATCGTTAATCAGCCATCATGATATTTCTTCTTTAGTCGAAGTTGTTCTTGACCTTGGTAAATCGGCGGAAGCCCGCTTTTCCCATTCGGTCCACTATTTTCAAGAAATGGTCGTCTCCCAGGACGACATCGATTATGTCGTTGGCAAAGTCGGCGATTTTACTTCAGATAACCGTGCCGGGGTGGAGCGTACCCTGCACCGGATCTCGTGCCTGCGCAACCGCCGGGGAAAGATCATCGGCTTAACCTGCCGGGTTGGCCGGACGATTATCGGGACGATCGATATTATCAGGGACGTGGTTGAATCGGGGAAGAACGTTCTGTTCGTTGGTCCGCCCGGAAGCGGGAAGACTACCAAACTGCGCGAAGCGGCCCGGGTCTTGAGCGAGCAGTTCAAGAAAAGGGTCATAGTGGTAGACACCAGCAACGAGATCGCCGGCGACGGCGATATTCCCCATCCGGCGATCGGCAGTGCCCGCCGGATGCAGGTCCCGTCCCCGGATTTCCAGCACAAAGTGATGATCGAGGCGGTTGAAAACCATATGCCGGAAGTGGTCATCGTTGACGAGATCGGGACCGAAGCGGAAGCGGCCGCCTGCAAGACAATCGCGGAACGAGGGGTTCAGCTGATCGGGACCGCTCACGGCGTGACCTTTGAAAATATCATCAGCAACCCGACCCTGACCGACCTGGTCGGCGGGATCCAGTCGGTTATTCTTGGCGACGAAGAAGCCAAGCGCCGCCATACCCAGAAGGCGATCCTTGAGCGGAAGGGGCCTCCGGCGTTCGATATCGGGGTCGAGATCCAGGAGCGGGACAAATTCGCCATTTACGGCGACGTCGCGAAATCGGTTGACGCCATTTTGCGCGGTCTGCCGATCAGGCCGGAGATCAGGGTCCGTCTTCCCGACGGCAAAATTGAGGTTTCGCAAAAAGCGCTTGAACCGATGCCGGTGCCGACCCAGGCGGAAGTGGACAAGATGTCGGAAGAAAAAGGTGAGGGGCCGGTCAGGATCTATCCTTTTGGGGTCAACAGGCAGACCCTGGAGCGGTCGCTTCGGTCGATGCAGCTTCCGGCGGTCGTCGCCAAAGAGATCGACGAAGCCGACCTGGTCCTGACGGTCAAGTCAAAGGCGAGGGCGGGGACCAAGATCATGCGTTCGGCCGAAGAACGAAATATTCAGGTCCATGTCATCAAAAAGAACGTCTCATCGCAAATGATCAAATTCCTCCGGTTTTATTTTAACGATGCCGCGAAAGAAGAGGCGGAAGCTGTTGCCATGCGGGAAGTGGAAGAAGCGATCGAAACGGTCAAAAAAGGGAAAAAAGCGATCGACCTGAACCCGCAAAACGCCTACATCAGGCGACTACAGCATAACAAGGCGGATGAGGCCGGTTTGCATTCCGAATCGGTCGGGGATGAGCCAAAGCGCAGGGTTCGTCTTTACCCCTAGCTATTTTTATAGATCAAATTCCTTTTCCAGTTGTCGTCTTGTTTTGGGAAATCGGTCCGATAGTGCGCCCCCCTCGATTCTTGCCGGTCAAGCGCCGCGCGGGTTATCAACTTGGCGGTCAACAACATGTTTTTTAGCTCCAGCTCATCCAATGAACCGGCCGGGTAGACCAGATCTTTTTCTATAAGCTCTAATTTACGCGAGGCAGATGACAGGCTTTCCTGGGAGCGGATTATCCCCGCCCCGTTCCACATCGCGGTCTTGATGATCAGTTTGTAGCGCTGGATCTCAAAGTCTTTAAAGCGCGGTTTACAAAGAATAGTTGCTGATTCATTGGTTGTTAGTTGTTGGTTGTTTGTTGTTGGTTGTTTTGCCGCGACCGCCGCCCTACGGCCGAAGACCAGCCCTTCAAGAAGAGAATTTGAGGCCAAACGGTTGGCGCCGTGAACGCCGGTCGAAGCGCATTCTCCCGCGGCATAAAGCCCCGGGAGGTTTGTCCGGCCGTCGATGTCGGTCTTGATCCCGCCCATAAAATAATGGGCGGCCGGCGCGACCGGGATGTTGTCTTTGGTGATGTCCAGCCCTCTCTCCAGGCAGGTCTTGTAGATCATTGGAAAGCGATGTTTGATCTTTTCAGCGTCAATCCCCTTGAGAGAAAGAAAAACATGGTCGCTGTCGGTCGCTTTCATCTCTTGGACGATCGCCCTGGAGACGATATCGCGGGGGGCCAGCTCCAGTTTGACGTGATATTTTTCCATAAATCGCTCCCCTTTATTGTTGAGGAGGACGCCGCCTTCGCCTCGGACCGCTTCGGAGATCAGGAAGCGGGGGAGGGCGACGATATCTTCAAACTGTTTGAATTGGACAAGGGCAGTTGGGTGGAATTGGACGAACTCCATGTCGGTCACGGCGGCCCCGGCCCGGTAAGCCATGGCGATCCCGTCACCGGTGGCAAAAGCCGGGTTTGTCGTGTATAAATATAGCTGGCAAACGCCTCCGGTGGCGATCAGGGTCGCCCTAGCGCGATAGCTTTTGACGGCACCGCTAAGGCTGTCGAGTGCCAAAGCCCCAGCGCATTTTTTATCTTCCATAAGCAGGTCGATCCCCATCATCCCTTGATGAATAGTGACTTTATTTTCATTGACGATCCGGCGGCCAAGGGTCTTTTCGATCTCCTTGCCGGTCTCGTCCCCAGCGTGGAGGATCCGGCGGCGTTTATGTGCTCCTTCTAGGGCCAGGGCGAACCCGCCTCCTGCTTCCGTTTCGGCCCGATCGAAGCGGGCCCCCATTTCGATCAGCTCTTTAGCCCGGTCGACCCCTTCGGTCACCAGGACCCGGACCGCTTTTTCGTTGCAAAGTCCAGCGCCAGCGGCGATGGTATCTTCAAAGTGGTATTCGGTGGAGTCGCGGGGTTGGTCAATAGCGGCGGCGATCCCTCCCTGGGCTTTTTCGGTCGCGCTTTCGCCGATCTTTCCTTTGGTCAGGAGGATAACTTTACCGTGTTTGCTCGCTTCAAGAGCGGCCGAGAGGCCGGCAATGCCGCCACCGATGATCAGAAAATCGCAGGAATAGTCCTTATCGTTCATGATTAATTATACACCTCGGCGGGTGGAAAGTTAAATTGAAGTGGGTTATAATCTTAATATGAACCAATGGGTTGTCGATATAGTTCAATTTACCAATACCAGCCCGGTTTTTAAGGGTTTTGGGGTGTTATTTGTTGGAGCGGTTGCTTTGCTTTTTGCCTGGTGGATGAGGCGGAGATGGCAGGAGCCTTTAACCGGCGGGTTTCTGGTATATATTGGCGTGGCGTCATTTATTGTCCTCTACGGCATATTTATGTTAATTGTTCAGCCTCATTGGTGGAATCCGCCTTATTAAGTATCTTTGGGGGATCGTCTAACGGTAGGACTGCAGCCTCTGGAGCTGCGTATCGGGGTTCGAATCCCTGTCCCCCAGATTTTTCTTCATTGCCTATTAGCCCCTTTTTTGCTAAAATTGAATGTTCTCCTCTTGATGGGCTCATAGCTCAGATGGCTAGAGCGCACGCCTGATAAGCGTGAGGTCGGTGGTTCGATTCCACCTGGGCCCACCATTCTTAGTTTAAAGACCCGCTTTTATTTGGCAGAATCGGTGGTTCTCCCGACGTTCATTGATTTATCATGATTATGGAATCGTCGGGATCCCGATGATTTCATTATTGCTATTATTAGTAATGTCCATCGGGAGATTCCACCTGGGCCCACCATTTTAACCTCCAATGTCCCCGTAATTCGCGGTCAATCCGACCCAGGGTGTTTTAGCTTAAGAAGCCGAACTCTTTAAGCTCCGTAACCCATTTCCAATATTTCTTGGGGATCATCCGCTGGAAGTACTTCAAGTTGCGCCGCTCGGGGATAAACTGCGAGCGGTAGAAAGCGAGCCAATAGCGTTCGAATTCGTCAGGGGTGGAGGGGAGGGTGACTTTTTTTCTTTCGATCTTTTCCCGGAAAATCTCATCCCCCTGGCCGATGTACACCTCGTTTCCAAAGACCAACATGATCCGGTACCTGGGAAAGCGCCTTAAGAAGTGGAGCACGATGATCTCGCCGGTCTGGTGGACGATCTCAAATTCCCCCATCAGGACGTTGTGCTGGTCGATCGGCTTCAGTCGGAGGAAGGAAATTGCCCGATGCCTCTCACCGGCGACCTGCCGGGACAAGTCGATGAACTTTTTGGCTTCGGACGAGACCTTGCACAAAATATAGCTCAAGCCTTTGGCTTTGGCCTGTTCGATCACTTGGTCGATCAGGTGGTATTTGTTGGGATCTTTGTGGAGTAGGGCATAATAAAGCTTTTGCCGGAATAAATAGTAAGCTTCCGGTGTTCCTTTGAGTTTGACTGCCGGAAGTTTTTCTTTCAGCTCTTCTTTCCGATCGAACTTGTCGTTAAAAATTGATAGTTGTTCCATTTCCTAGTTTCCTAATATCCTAATCCCCTCTACGTTAGCAATTGCGGCGCCTGCGCCCAGGCGAGCGAACTGCTGTAGCCCTCAAAAAGTTCGAGCTGTTTGACTGTCACGATCTCGCTGATGTTCCCTTGTTTGACCCCGTTGATCAGGATAAAAGGTTTGGCCCGTTTGGTCACGACCCCCAGATTTTTTAGCTCCTGCAGATTGGTGAAGTGGTGTTCTTTGCGGGCCCGGTATAATCGTTTGGCGGCGAGCGGACCAATACCGGGGACTTTCAATAAGTCCTGGTAAGAAGCTCGATTGATCTCGAGCGGGAAGCGTTCCCGGTTTTTCAAGGCGTGGGCCATTTTTGGGTCGAGGTCGAGGCTCAAATTATGATCGTCTTTTAATACCAGATCTTCAAGCTGGAAATTATAAAAACGCATTAACCAATCGGCCTGGTAGAGGCGATGTTCGCGGAGCAAGGGAATAGGGGATTGGGGGACTAGGTGATCAGGGACAGTGGGGACAAAAGCACTGAAGTAAACTCGTTTTAAATTCTTTTTTTTATAGAGCCAATTGGTGGTTCGCAGGAGCTCGGCATCGGTCTCGCCGGCGGCGCCGACGACAAACTGCGTCGTTTGTCCGGCCTTGAGCAGGCCTTTTTCGACTTGTTTTTGGATGGCGTTGATCGGCGCCACCAGGTCGAGCATAAAGTTCTTTTCCCCGGCGATCGACTTAAGTCGGTCGGGATTGGGGCTTTCCAGATTGACCGACATCCGGTCGGCCAGCCGGGCCCCCCGCTCGATCAGGTCGGCCGGGGTGTGGGGAAGGGCTTTCAGATGGACATATCCCCGGTAGCGATATTGAAAACGGAGGATCTCCAGGACGGCGATCATCCGCTCCATCGTGTAGACGGCGCTTTTCTGGACCCCGGAACTAAGGAATATCCCTTCAATGTAGTTGCGGCGGTAGAGTTCGATAAAAAGATCGGCCAGTTCTTTTGGCTCAAAACTGCTCCGTTTAAAGTCGTTGCTTGCCCGATTGACGCAGTACTGGCAATTGTTCTTGCAGGAGTTGGTCATCAAGACCTTGAGGAGGGAGACACAGCGTCCGTCCGGAGTATAACTATGGCAGATCCCCCCGGGGGCATTAGATCCGATGTAATTACTGTTGGGTTGCCGCTTTTGCGGGGCCGCGCTGGAGGCGCAAATATCATATTTTGCCGCTGCGCCCAGTATTTCCAGCTTTTGTTCAGTATCCGGCATTGCTGATCCTCCGGTTCGCTCCGGCGACCATGCCGCTTTTTTCTTCCAGGACAAAACCAAGCAGGGCGGCTCGTTCGATCGTCGCTTCCCCCCAGCGGTCGTTAAGTGTGTCGACCGCTTTGGCAAGGAGTTTTTTTTGTTCGTTATCGGCGAAAAGGGAAACCTGGTCGACCTCGTGCAGGAGACTGGAAACTGTTACCCCCACGAAACGGAAGCCGCGTGTCTTCCGCCAGGTTCCCTTTTCACTTTCAATTAATTTTTCTGCTGTCTTATAAATGTCATAGCCGTCGTCAAGATAATCTTCGACCTTTTTTTGTTTTCCCCAAAACTGGTACTGGTCAAAACCTACCGAAACGTGGACCACGTTCCCGCGGCATTTGCCAAGGCGCAGGCGCCGGCCGACCTGTTCGGAGAGGCGGAGGAGATACCCTTTGACCTCGTCCAGGCTACTGGTCAGCCGGGGAAGGGTGTAGGAGTGTCCCATCGATTTTGCCTCCGTCTTGACCTCTCCGGAGCACACTTGAGATTCGTCTTTTCCCTGGCCCATCCGCCAAAGATGTTCGCCGCAAGCGGCGCCGAAACGCCGCGTCAGTTCTTCCCTGGCGGCGCGGTAGAGATCACCGCAGGTTTTGATCTCCATCTCCGCCAGATATTGCTCAAGTTTGCGTCCGACGCCGCAGAGCTTGCCGACTTTGACACCGGCGATCTTGTCCGGGATATCTTCTGTCCGGAGGATGATCAGCGCGTCCGGTTTTTTTAGCTCCCCGGCCAGTTTGGCCAGAAGTTTGTTCGGTCCGACCCCGATGTTGCAGGTCAGGCGAAAACGTTCCCTGATCCGCCGCTTGATCTCTTTGGCGACGGCGACCGCTCCGCCGAACCGCTCGGCGGTGTCGGTTACGTCCATAAAAGCCTCGTCGATTGAAAAAACTTCGACCAGCGGGGTATATTCGCGCAGGATCTTCATCACTTCGCAGGAGGTGTGAATGTATTTGTTCATGTCGCCGCCGACCATGATCAGGTCGGGGCAGACCTTTTTAGCTTCCCAGGCCGGCATGGCGTTCTCTACCCCTCTTGCCTTTGCCTCATAAGAGCAGGCGGCGACTACTGTCCGTTTGCCGCCGGTCCCGCCGCCGACCGCGATCGGTTTCCCCCGCAGGAGCGGGTTGCTGGCCTGTTCCACCGAAGCAAAGTAAGCGTTCATATCGACGTGTAAAATTGTTCTCATGATTTTAAAAGTTCCCTCATTTGGGCGGCGTTCTTGGCCGATTGCCCCATAAAACAGTTGTTGAAAAAGGCGTAGGTCTTTTTGGTCTTGGCCGCCACTGTTTTGACCCCGTCGAACAATCCTTTGAGCTCGGCCTTGGAATAAAAGTAGTCGTAGCGCTGATGCGGCCCGGCGCTGTACCAGAGGTTGTTCCGCCCGTGGAAACGGAAGTAGCCGAGCTCGGAGGTCGCGGCCGGCTCGAAGGGGAGAAGACGCGGGAGCTGGGGTTCGTCGACGACGCAGATCCCCAGGTTCTCTTTCTTGAGCAGTTTGTAGGTCGCTGGTTTCAGCCAGTCGGCGTTCCGGAACTCGATCACCAGCGGGAAATCCTTAAGCCGCTGCCGGCACTGGTCGAGGTATTTAAGGTTTTGTTCGGTCGGCGGGAAAAAGGTCGGAAACTGGAGGAGGACCGCCCCCAGTTTGCGATGGGAAGCGAGCGGCGCAATTCCTCTGGCAAACGCCTTGAAGACCTCGCCGGTCTCTTTGAGGGTGGTCCGCTCCTTGTCTTCCCAGATCTCGTGGGTCATTTCTTTGGTTCCTTTAACGGTGAACTCAAACTCGCGGCCGACCCGGAGGGCCAGCTTTTCCATGGTGTAGGGGTCGGGCATCCGGTAATAGGTAAAATTGAGTTCGCAAACTTCGAAGCCAAGTTCGTCCTCATAATATGGGAGCATCTCCGACGGTTTGATCTTTTTCGGGTAAATGGTCCCTTTCCAGTCGGGGAACGAAAAGCCTGACGTGCCGATCTTGATCATTTTTAATCCCCTCCGCAGATCTTGTTCAACCGCCAGACGATTTTCTCGGCGTAGAACGAGATCTCGTAGTTATTGGTCCCGTCGGTCACGGAGAAGCAATGGATCTTTTCCCGGCCTTTGGTGTCGGTCCAACGGTAATTGGTCTCTTTGATCCGGTACTGGCGCTCTTCCCAGACAAACCATTTAGGGTCGATCTCTCCACCTTTGAAGACCGCTCCGACTTTTATTTTGGCGTCTAAGTTTTCTATTTTCATTTACTTTTTCTTTCGTCCTTTGCCTTGCCTTTTTCCCGCCTTTGCCTCTGCCTTTCCCTAGAATCGCCTGAACAGTCCCCGGACTTTTCCTTGGACCGCCACGTCCTTCACGTAGATCGGCTTCATCGTCGAATTGGCCGGCTCCAGCCGGACCCGGCTGGGTTCGCGATAAAGCCTTTTTAACGTGGCTTCGGAGCGGTTGATCAGGGCGACAACCACTTCTCCGTCGTCAGCCGAGTCGCATTTTTCCACGACAATAAAGTCTCCGTTCAAGATGTGGTCTTCGATCATGCTGTTCCCTTTGACCCGCAGGATGTAGCAGGGGCGCCGGCCGACCAGCGTCGCGGGGATTTCCATGGTCTCTTTGTGGTCAAGGACCTCGATCGGGGCTCCCGCGGCGATGTAGCCGAGAAAGGGGAGGACGATCGTTTGCAGGTCCGGCTCGGTCAGGAGCTTAATGGCGCGTGACTTGCTTTCTCTCTTGATCAGGCCTTCTTCTTCCAGCGCTTCCAGGTGCTTTTGGGCGGAGCGGGGAGAGGCGAAGCCGAAGGCGCGGCTGATCTCCCGAAGGGACGGGGCAAAGCCCTGTTCTTTGATGTAACCGGTCACGTAACCCAGGATCAGCTCTCTTTGTTTGCTTGGTGTCATTGTTATCCTCCTTATAAATGGACGCTTTAAGCCTGATGGTATACAATTGTATACCTGGTTGGTTTTTTGTCAAGATAAAATTTCGCGGGTTGGCGTTCCGAATGGGCTTTAGTAAGTTTTTAGCTTGTGTTAAGATTGATCCCGCATGGAAAAAGAAGTCAGCGGCAAAACCAACAAAACTTTTTATGACTATGTTCTTTCTCATCTGGGAAAAGAAGCAGCCGGAAGCGTTCTGCGAGACCTCCCTTTTTTCAACGGCCGGCCATATGATGAGCTGTCCCTGATCGACGAACATCGCTGGTTTTCAACGCAAATTACGAAAGAAATATTTGAGCGCGCCAATCAATATTTTCATGACGATAATCTTTCTTACAAGATCCAGGTCGAGGCCATGCAAAAAAGGGAATACGGCCATCTTGATTTCTTGATGCGGATTTTTTCGCCTTCGCCGGCGGTCTTTTACCATAAATTTCCTTTGATCGTGAAAGACAACTTTTGTAAAATTTATGTTTCCAAGGTCACGGACGCTGGTAAAAATCAGATCATTTTTGAAAACAGAATAAAATCCGACATTTTTATGATCAAAGAAAGCACCTGCCAAACCACCAGAGGGGGGCTGGAGTATCTTCCCACTTTTATCGGTTATGATAAGGCGAGTGTTGTGGAAACGGAATGTTCCGTCCCAATTGAACACAAGGGGTTGATCGGGCTCAAGTTTTACCGGGTAAATGAAAAAAGAGAGGTGCTGGAGTTCAATACGGGGGACGACGAGAAAACCGCGGCCGGCAAGGTGATAGGGACTTTGTCTCCTGACGGGACTTTTAAGCTTGACGGGGTAGTTTACGGCGCCAAAAATTGCGTTTACCATGTTTCCTGGCATGACAAAAGCTTATGGGCGCGGACCTTCGGCCAACTTTTCAACCGTGAGACCACGCTCCAGATGACCTTAAAAAAATTGGAAGAAGAGAAGCTCCTGCTCGAGCAAAAATATGACGAGATCGACCAGCTGAATGCCGGCCTGGAAGAGAAGGTCCTGCGGCGAACGCAAGAACTGGAGAACAGCAATAAGCTTAAAGATCTTTTTATTTCCATAATGGAGCACGACATCAAAAATTATTTGACCAGCGCTTTGGGCTACGCTTTGTTGTTAAAACAGACTGGCGAGGGAAATGTTCAGCATTACGGTCAAATAATTGCCGAAAACGCGGTTAAAATAAACGAACTGATCTCCAGTGCCAGGCTTTTTTCCCGGCTCCAGGACCCGGAATTAAAGAAAATCTTTAAACGGCTCGATTTGCGGCAAATTGTTGAAACAATAGTTGCCGACCTGGGGCCGAAAGCGGCACAGCAAAAGAAGAGCTTTGTTGTCGGGGCAATCTCCGCAAGCGCTTCTTTTGACGGTTTATCTCTGGCTTCCGAAATATTTTCCAATCTGATCGATAATGCTGTTAAGTATTCCAACCCGGAGACGCGGATCGAGCTTTCAGTGGAAGAACAGCCCGATAGTTTTATTTTTGCCGTCAAGGACAATGGCCGGGAAATAGCCGATAAATATAAAACGGCCATCTTTGACCGTTTTGAGAGATTGGAATGTCAGGGGAAAGAAGGGGTTGAAGGGAGCGGGTTGGGCTTGGCGATTGTTAAATTGCTGGTTGGACTGCACGGCGGGCTTGTCTGGGTGGAAGACAATCCCGAAGGGGGAGCGATCTTTAAGGTTAAGCTGGCAAAAAGTCGGGCCGGGGGCCTCTGACCGCTTCGAAGCAAAAACAGCTTGACAACCCGGCTTAACTTGCGTTACAATGATCAAGCCCTAGTAGAGCGAAAGGAGGGTAGAGCTTTCTGCGTTAATCGTTGAATAGTTTTAATTGCTTCGGCAATCCTTCTTTCGTTTTCTCCTCGGTGCTATAAACAAGGTCTTTGAAAATCAGGCAATGAGATTGATGCGAGTCTTCGTATCTTTTTCTTTTGGTTTTGGATAGATTATAAATGATAGAGCTGAATTAGACTCTTTATTGAGAGTTTGATCTTGGCTCAGGACGAACGCTGGCGGCGTGCCTAACACATGCAAGTTGAGCGAGGTTTCGAACCGAGCAGCAAACGGGTGAGTAACACGTAAGCAACCTACCTTTAAGACTGGTACAACCTGGAGAAATCTGGGCTAATTCCAGATGTGACCCCGGTCTCGAATGGGACTGGGATTAAATCCCGCAAGGGGCTTAAAGATGGGCTTGCGTCCTATCAGCTAGTTGGCGGGGTAACGGCCCACCAAGGCTATGACGGGTAGCTGGTCTGAGAGGACGATCAGCCACAAGGGAACTGAGACACGGTCCCTACTCCTACGGGAGGCAGCAGTGAGGAATTTTCCGCAATGGGCGAAAGCCTGACGGAGCGACGCCGTGTGTGCGACGAAATCCTTCGGGATGTAAAGCACTGTCAGTGGGGAAGATATTGACGGTACCCACAGAGGAAGGCCCGGCTAACTACGTGCCAGCAGCCGCGGTAATACGTAGGGGCCAAGCGTTGTCCGGAATCATTGGGCGTAAAGGGCGCGTAGGCGGTTTTGTAAGTCAGATGTTAAATCCACAGGCTCAACCTGTGTTCGCATCTGATACTGCATTACTAGAGAATGGTAGAGGAAAGCGGAACTTCCAGTGTAGCGGTGAAATGCGTAGATATTGGAAGGAACACCAGTGGCGAAGGCGGCTTTCTGGACCATTTCTGACGCTGAGGCGCGAAAGCTAGGGGAGCAAACGGGATTAGATACCCCGGTAGTCCTAGCCCTAAACGATGTTCATTAGGTGTTAAAGGTATCGACCCCTTTAGTGCCGCAGCTAACGCGTTAAATGAACCGCCTGGGGATTACGACCGCAAGGTTAAAACTCAAAAGAATTGACGGGGGCCCGCACAAGCGGTGGAGCATGTGGTTTAATTCGATGCTACGCGAAAAACCTTACCTGGGCTTGACATATTGGTAGTAGTGAACCGAAAGGGGAACGATCCCGAGCAATCGGGAAGCCTTTACAGGTGCTGCATGGCTGTCGTCAGTTCGTGTCGTGAGATGTTTGGTTAAGTCCAACAACGAACGCAACCCCTATTGCCAGTTGACAGCATTAAGTTGGTCACTCTGGCGAAACTGCCTCGGATGACGAGGAGGAAGGTGGGGATGAGGTCAAGTCATCATGGCCCTTATGCCCAGGGCTACACACGTGCTACAATGCAACATACAAAGGGATGCAATTCCGCGAGGAAGAGCCAAACTCAAAAAGTGTTGCTCAGTTCGGATTGAAGGCTGCAATTTGCCTTCATGAAGCTGGAATCGCTAGTAACTGCAGATCAGCGTGCTGCGGTGAATACGTTCTCGGGCCTTGTACACACCGCCCGTCACACCATGGAAGTCAGAAACGCCTGAAGTGCCCTTCGGGGAGCTAAGGTGGTGCTGGTGACTGGGGTGAAGTCGTAACAAGGTAGCCGTACCGGAAGGTGTGGCTGGATCACCTCCTTTCTAAGGAGTAACTGTTGATTAAATTCAATATTATTCTTAGGTCGGTCTCGCATCGTCTCCTAGCCCCGATGTAAAAGTCGGGGGTTGCCTGGTTTTCAAGGATTTTGTAAAGCGTCGATCGTTTTAATTAACGGTCGGCGCTTTTTTGTTTCAGGGTGTGTTAGAATTGATTTTATGAACAAGACAACAGTAATATTCTTATCTTTATTCTTAATTTCCCCTATCTTCGCGGTTGACGATCGGGTGACGATTACCCCAATGCTTGTGGAACAAGGAAAAACCATGAAAATAGTGGTCAATCGCCTGGCCAGGGGAGAAAGTGTTCGCGGTAAATTTATCGGGCGGAAGATCGATTTTTTTCAAGGTGATAATTGCCAGCGGGGATTTGTCGGTATTCCCCTGGAGCAGAAACCGGGGAAATATCCTCTTCATTTAACAATCGATGGCTTGGCCGGGGGGACAAAAACGATCAATAAAACGGTCGTCATAGCCAAGGGGAAATTTCCGGTTGTTTCTTTCTGGCTCAAGCCGGCCAAGAACAAGCTTAGGAGCCGGGAATTGATCAACAATGAATGGGCTGATGTTGAAAAGGTCCTTGTCGTGAAAGAGCCTGTCAAGCGCTGGCGGGGGAAGTTTTCATTTCCAGTAGAAGGGCCTACCTCCATGGTTTTTGGAGTGATCCAGAAGGTCAACGGCAAACCATCCGGCCGCCACCGCGGCTATGACCTGGCGGTCCCGGAAGGGACCGTGGTCACCGCGCCGAATGAAGGAAAAGTTGTTTATCTCGGCCGGCTAAAAGCTTTTGGCAACACCATTGTTGTTGATCACGGCTTAGGAGTCCAAACCCTTTATTTCCATCTCTCCAAGTTTTTGGTTGAGGTCGGCCAGGTCGTTAACCGGGGGGACAAGTTAGCCCTTTCCGGCAACACCGGGATCTCGTCGGGGGCCCATCTCCATTGGGGGATGTCGGTCAATAACCTGCGGATCGATCCGGCGCAGTGGACGAAGGTGGAAATGTGATGGGAAAGGCGGGAAAGATGGCAAGGCAAAGGGCGGGAGAAAAGGCAGAGGAACAGGTGTTGAGGATTATTGACGCTAATATTAACCGCTCCATGGAAGGGTTGCGGGTGGTTGACGAGATCGTCAGGTTTATCCTAAATGATGAACCGCTGACCGCCAAGGTCAAAGGACTGCGCCACCTCCTGCAAAAAGGGATCCGGCCGATCGGTGATGATTTTTATCTCTACCGTGAATCAGCTGGCGATGTCGGCCGCCGGCTCTATCCTGAAAGCGAAGGGGCTCGGGCGGGTGTGCAAGAGGTTTTTGGGGCCAATATTAAGCGGGCGGAAGAAGCGGTCCGCTGTCTGGAAGAGTTTTCCAAGCTGATCAAACCGGCGTACGGCCGAACTTTTAAGGAAGCCCGGTTCCAGCTCTACGACCTGGAAAAAGAGATCATCCCCAGGCTGGTAAAAGCGATCAAGCTCGACTTTGATCTTTACGTCGTGACCGACCCGGCCCTGGACCACCTGAAAGTCGCCCGGCAGACACTGGCGGCCGGAGTGAAAATGATCCAGCCGCGCGATAAAAAGATCAGCAAAGAAGAGTATCTTCGGCTGGCGAAAAAGATCGCCGTCCTGGCGAAGCGGGCCGGCGCGACCTTTATCCTCAACGATTACTGGGACCTGGTGGAAGAAGTTGGCGCCGACGGGGTCCATTTGGGACAGGAAGACCTGGCCAAACTGACCGTGAAAAAAGTGAGAGAGAAGATCGGCGAGGATAAGATCATCGGGGTCTCGACCCATAGCCTGGAGCAGGCGACAGCGGCGGCCAAAGCGGGAGCGGACTATATTAGCTGCGGGCCGATCTTTATAACCCCGAGCAAACCGCTGGGTAAGCCTGTTGGCTTAAAACTGTTGAAAAAAGTATTGAAAGCGGTTCAGATACCAGTGGTGGCGATTGGCGGGATCGATGAGTCAAACTATCAGGAGATCATCAAAGCGGGCGGTCAAAGATTTGCGGCAATCCGTTCGAGTGAGGTTCTGGCTCAAGCGCTTAATTTGTCTCGAATGGCCCCTTGAACCGTTCTGTTAACCGCTTTGAGTGTTTCGTAGGTTAATTTATCTTTTTGATATTTAAGCAGAAGAGTGATAACTTCCTCTGTTTGGTCTAATAGCAAGCCATCTTCCGGAGCTTCAATTTTAGTGTTTCTGATAAAACGCAACAATTGCCCCCGGCTGACCTCTTGTTCAAACGGAAGCATCAAGATACGGAGCGGAACCAGCGGTTCGGTGATCAAAGTCCCTACGATATCTTTTAAATCATCGATCCTGGCAACGATTGTTCTCGCGGTTGCTTTAGTGTTTTCCCTGGCGGCTAAGCGGAGCCGAGGGACCTTGTCAAACTCAAGCTGGCACCGCGCGTTAAGCGCCCGGAGTTCGTCATAGGTGATCGATTCAAAGCGGCGCTTTGGATCGTGGTCAATATCGCCTAGAAACTTTTTCAAAAGTGGCAAATGTTCCGGCCAGAGCTTGTCCGCCTCGGTAGCGTTTGGTCCGCTTAGCGAACCAAGGTTCCGCTGTATTAAAACAGCGAATGAATTACTAATTGAGAAGGGATTGGATCGTTTTCGGTTCTCCAGCAAGACGCGAAGGGGCAGGTATCCTTCAGGGATAAGGCTCCTTAGTATTGCGACTCCCCGATGGACCGGGTGAAAATTACGTTCAATCCCCCAAATACGGCCGAGGTACTGTGAGGCCTTAAAGCTGGGGGTACTACCTAATAGATTAAACCTAATTAACCCAGTTGATTTGAGTTTAGTAGTTCCAATGATCATAGCTGTTAAATTATCGTATGTTTTCTTGATAAATTTCATCATTTTTGCTATTATTTTTACGTCGGGAAGAAGAAGGGAGCAAATCAAATGACATATAAAATTGCGGTTATTGGCGGAGATGGGACCGGTCCGGAAGTGGTGGCCGAGGGGCTCAAGGTACTAAAGACGGTCGCAAAAAAATATAACATCTCGTATGAGCTTAAAGAGTTCGACTTTTCCGGGAAGCGCTACTTGAAGACAGGGAAACTGGTCGACGATGCCGATATCGCCGAGCTGAAAAAATATAACGCGATCTATCTTGGGGCGGTCGGCGATCCGGAAGTTAAACCGGGGATCTTGGAGCACGGCGTCCTGCTCAAGCTCCGTTTTGCCCTTGACCAGTACATCAACCTTAGGCCGGTTATTCTTTACCCGAATGTCTACACCCCGATCAAGGACAAAGGGCCGGCGGAGATCGACTTTGTTGTCGTCCGCGAGAACACCGAGGGACTTTATGCCAGCACCGGCGGCTATTTGCGCAAAGGGACCCCGGATGAGATCGCGACCCAGGTTTCGGTCAACACCAGAAAAGGGGTGGAGCGGTGTCTCCGTTATGCTTTCGAATACACCCGCAAACGGAACAAGCGCAAACAGCTGACCCTGGTTGGCAAGACCAACGTCCTGACCTTTGCTTTCGACCTCTGGGAGCGGGCCTTTCACGAGATCGGCGAGAAGGATTACCCCGATATTAAACGGGAGTATGCCCACGTCGACGCGACCTGCATGTGGTTCGTCAAGAATCCGGAGTGGTTTGACGTAATCGTCACCGACAACATGTTCGGCGACATCATTACCGACCTGGGGGCGATGATCCAGGGGGGGATGGGGATCGCGGCCGGCGGGAATATCAACCCGCACGGGGTTTCCATGTTTGAGCCGATCGGCGGCTCCGCTCCAAAATATACCGGGAAAAACGTTATCAATCCGCTGGCGGCGATCGGCGCTATGCAGCTCCTCCTTAGCCAGCTTGGCGAAGAAAAAGCGGCGGTCGACATTGAACAGGCGATCATCAAAACCGTGGCCAAAATGCCGTCACAAGCGGCCGGTAAAATGGGGATGGGGACTAAGGAAGTCGGGGATAGTGTCGCCAGCTTGATCTAGGCTTTTGCTTTTAAGTAATTGATCAGTCCGCCCTTGTTGACGATCTTCTGCATGAATTCGGGGAAAGCCTGAGCTTTGTAAGTTTTATCGCTGGTTTTATCTTTGATTGTGCCGGACGCTAATTCAACTTCGAGGTTATCCCCTTCGTTGATCTCTTCCGCCGCCTGGGGCGATTCCAGGATGGGTAAGCCGATGTTGATGGCGTTCCGGTAGAAGATCCGGGCAAACGACTTGGCGATCACCGCCGAGACCCCGGCCGCCTTGAGAGCGAGGGGGGCGTGTTCGCGAGAGGAGCCGCAGCCAAAGTTGTCCCCGGCGACGATAAAATCGCCCGGGTTCATTTTGTCGACCCATTCCGGGTCGGCGTCTTCCATAGCGTACTTGGCCAGCTCCGCCGGGTCGGAGGTGTTGAGATACCTGGCCGGGATGATCAGGTCGGTGTCGATATTATTGCCGAATTTCCACGCTTTGCCTCGCATAATGACCATTTTAACATCTTAAAAAGGATAGTTCAATAACAGCGTAAAAAGCCGTTTTCAATGCAATAAATCCCAATTTGTTACGATATATATAATAGGACAGAGTTCTATTAGGAGAGAACCAATGGCCGAACATATTCGCCGGACAACTATGGTCAATCCCTTGGCTAGAGGGATCGGAAATTACTCAATAAATTTGAGGGCGGGAGCCGCTTTCGGCGGTTACCGACTGATCAAGCCGCTTGGAGCCGGCGGCGAAGGGGAAGTCTGGAAGACCCTGGATGCTCAAGGGAAACAAACAATTCTGAAGATAGACAAAAGACCGGTCATCTCATTGAATAAACCGGTTGAGACCTCGGCATTAGAAGTTATTGCCGCGGCCGGCGGCCACCAAGCCATCGTTGGCATGCTGGGGGCTGGGATAGAGGCGGGGAGCCATTTCCGGGCTTTAGAATATATCGAGGGACATGATCTGCTCGAGGAACTTTCCCAGGTCGAAGAAATTAACGGTTTTGGTTTGTCGCTCCGCCGCTCCTTGGAGGTTTTGCGCCACGCGACCGATGGTCTGCGTTTTATCCATCGGCTTGGCCTGATCCACCGCGATGTTAAGATGGAAAACATTATGATCTCTAAAGACGGCGAAGTTAAAATCATCGACCTTGGCTTGGCCAGCAATTTTCCGGTAGTTTCGGATGTGGGCACCGTGGTTTATTTTTCTCCCGAAAGATTGCAAGGGGAAGCGATTGGTCCCCAGGCGGACATTTTTTCTTTGGGGGTCGTCTTTTATACGATGTTGACCAGGGAACATCCTTTTGCCACGCGGGGACTGGAAGAACAAGATTCAATGACGCTGGTCAGGATGTTAAAGAATAAGATTTCTTTTGGAATTTATTCTTTCCCTAAACCGATCAGGTCGTTAATAAAAGGGATGCTGGCCCATAGTCCGGAAAAAAGGTTCAGGACCTGTGAAGAGATCATTCAAGCGGTTGACCTGGCTTCTGCGAGTCTCCCGAAAGAGGAAAGTCGCTGGGAGAGATTTTTCCGCAAAACCGCGTGGAGAGTGTTAATGTTTTTTGATCGGATTCGTTATAAACTGCCTAGCTGGCTTTCCTTTAGCCAAAAACAATGAATCTTTAAATTCCCTGAAATTATTTTCTTCTTTTGACGACAACTTCACAGGGAGCCGCGGCTCCGCTTTACAAATCAAACCAAGGTTGTGCGATGCTATGATGATAAAAATTGGCTTTCGGCCCGCCGGCTTTTTTCCGTCGCGAGTCGCCGAATATTCTCTTGGTCCGAGCGCTAACGGCCGGATCAACGTTTGCCAGTCTTACCGCTATCCCGATCCCAATGCCCGGCTGGCGGTCGGAGAAAGCGCTTCTCTGGTCAATGGTCCTAAAGATTATCAATCGGTCCGGCTTTCCATGTCGATGCTTTGGCAGGCGATGACGGGGGGGGCGGTCAACGCGCACCCGAACTTAGCGCCGGAGGCGATTGCCGCTCCGCTGGCGGCTTTTTCCCAGGTTATTTTTTGTTCGACCATTATCCGGCAAGATCAAAGCGGGATCAGCTGGCTGCCGGGCTTAACTTTAGGCCAGTTTAGGCTTTCTCCGGCTGAACAAAGAAACTTTTTATCCCAGGCCCGGTATCTAAGTGACCCAGAGAAGACGATTTTTTTAAGTTGTGCTTCAGCCGGCAGGGAACTGCTGGACGCGACGGCGCTTCAACAAAACATCCAAGCTATTATCGGCCAAAAACCACTAATCTAACTGCAATTTTTGTCGATTTGTTACGATATATATGTAGAGGGAGTACCATATGAGTACATTTGGCAGAATATCAATCTTTAATTCCTCGATCCCAGGCTGGAAAACCAGCCGCCGGGAGCCTGTCTGGCTGAAACAGCCAAAAACACCTACCCCTGGCACTATCTCTTTATTGCCGAAGGTTGATTTTGATCATGCGCTTGCTATTGATAAGGACTATGTCCTGAATTTGATGGCCGCCACCCATAATTGCTTGAAAAACTTCCAGGGACCGATTGAATTCGGCAGTTTTTTGTTAATGAAAAAACTGGGGGAGGGGGGATATGGGGTTACTTTTAAAGCAATCGACATGAGGGATGGGAAAGCGCGGGTTGTTAAAGTTCCATTAAGATTTGAAGAGTTGAATTTTCAGGCGTTGAGAGAAGAGGGGCAAAAATCCCTGGTCAGCGGTAGTCTTGACGGTGAAGTTATCACGGTCAAAGAAATGGGGGATGTTAACGGGATCCCGTATATTTCTATGCGGCTTATTGACGGGCATAACCTTTTTGAGGTCATGCTGTTAAACGGGGGCTCTTTGCCTCTAAAAAGAAGCCTTGAGACCATGATTGGCCTTTGCGAATCGGCTGAACATTATCATGCGCTTGGGGTTATCCACCGGGATATTAAACCGGAGAACATAATGATCGGCAACGACACTAAAGTCGTTTTGATCGATCCCGGCTTATGTGCCGTCGAAAGTGAAGCTAACGGTTTTGCCGGAACGCCAAAATATGCTTCCCCGGAGCAAGCCAGGGGGGACCAGCTTTCGCCGCGATCGGAAGTCTTTACGCTTGGCGTGATCTTGTTTGAAATTTTGACCGGGAATCATCCCTTTGAGTCATATACTTTAACCGATCTTCTAAACAAAATCCAAAACAAAGAGCCGGATTTTAGTCTTCTGCCGCAAAAGACCAGGGAGCAGAAGCAGTTGTTATACTTGCTGAAGCGGGCGCTGGCCAAGGACCCGAAATGCCGGACCAGCTCGGTCGCCGGACTCCGCGGTCAGCTGGAAATTATTTTAAAGAACCTGCCGTAATTTTTATTAAGATCAAATGAAATTTCCCCCTCCCACCCACGATAACTAACTGTAATGCCAAAGGTTATTTTCCAACCACAACGGGCCGGTTTTTTACCGGCGGACTTTGCCGGCCGCCGGCTTGCCCCAGCCAAACAAGGTCGGGTTGAGCTTGCTCGGCTTGGTCGAGATCTTCCTATAAGAAGCGACAATTTGATTTCTAAACCGCCGCTGACCGGGATCTATAGTTTGATAGCCCAGAAACAGGTGGCGGTTGTTGTTTCTGCCGAACAGATCCCCGAAGAGATTCGCGCTCCTTTTTCTTTGGCCGGTCCCAAATTTGCTGAAGATTTTAACTCTTTTATCTCAGCCCTGGTTTTATTTGAATCGGTTAGGGGTGTGCAAAGGGAGTGGACTTATGGTTTTGAGCTGTCTATGCTCGGTCTGGAAAAAGAGAACTTTTGGTCATTGCTTGGATCAGCTACAACCGAAATTTCCCAGAATAACGGACGGGGGATCGTTTTTTTAAGCGCGAATTCACCTGATAACGTGTTGATTCCGGGGGGGGAGTTCCATTGGAGTTTAAGCTGGCTGATCGGCCGCCTCCGCGCCGGCAACTTGTTGCTTAGTGAGAATGGACGGGATTGCGTTGCGGCCATGTATCAAGTAAATATGTTAAAAGAGTTTATTTCGGGGAATCTCGACTCCGATGCCGGTTTTTACTATGATCCACGGCTGACGCAATATTTAAAATGTTTAGTTGGGTTCAATGAGCTTATTGCCGATAAAGCGCGCTTTCTCTCGGGCCAGGAAAAAGAGGTGATCGCTCAACATGAGGGGGGCTGGTCGGTGTCAAACATTATCAGTTTCAATCGAGCCGTAGTTGAGGGGTATCTTAGGGCTTTGCGGGAGACATAATTTTGATCGCTATTCATCGACTGCTAGGTTCTTTGGGGATCGCAAGTTCGCAGTACAAATTACTTCAATCCGGTCAACTCTCCAGCCGGGCGATCCTCCGTTTGGCGTTTGCTCCAAGTCGGGAGGTTAGCCTTTGCGCCTGGGCGGCGATCAACACCCGGCCGGAAATTATCTATAGTGGGGCGCGGAGGGATGAGTTTGGAGTTAACCGTCTGCTGCCGGCGGCGGAACTGGCCTTAAAACAGAGAGAAATAGAACCCCGGACCGTTGCCCGGGTTTTGCATTATTTGGGTTCCGACGAAGCCAGGGAACCAACCTATGTAATCGATCTGTTAAGTGAGCATAGCGCAAACAAGCAAGGGGACATTGTCTCCGAACTTGGCAAGATTAACCTTCCTTTGGCGAAAAGAATAGTCGCGATTTGGCAAACAAGCCGCGGACTCCCCACAGAGTAATTCACTTCTCCTGACGACCTGCCCACTTATAGGCCGATTTCTGCCTCACCATCACCCGGCACCCTTCATTACCCCAAAACATTGACTCTCAAAGAGGGGAGTGGGAGAATATATAGATGATTAGAGCCCTTATAAGGCTGGGAAATGTATGAATAATAAAGAGAAAATATTTTCAAAAAAAATGAAATGTCCTTATTGCAATAGTAATATTTCTATGGAAATAGTAGCTAGATATAATCAAATGGAAATGATATGCGATGATGATATGCAGATGCAATATGAAGAAGGGACTTACTATGAATTATTGCTATGTGCTTCATGTAATCAAATAATTTTACAATCAAAATATTATTTTGAGCCATGGGGAAAAGAACAAGAGTCGCCGAAAATTCTTTTTCCTTCCGAAGAAAAGCCAATTCTGGGTCTTCCTGAAACGGTCAAAAAGGCATATGAAGCAGCTGTAAAAATTCGTAAAATTGATACAAATGCATTTGCCGTTTTATTGGGTCGGGTGTTAGAAATAGTTTGTCAGGATCGCAGTGCACAAGGGGGCTCGCTTTACGATAAACTTAAATATTTGGCAGATAAAGGAGAAATGCCAAAGCGCTTGGCGGAAATGGCCAATAGTCTTAGACAATTACGAAATATTGGTGCACATGCTGATTTAGGGGAGTTGAGTGACAAAGAAATTCCTTTTCTTGATGGCCTATGTAGAGCCATTCTTGAGTATATTTATAGTGCTCCCCAGTTAATTGAGGCAGTTCAGACAAGACTTAATAAGATAACGAAGTCCTAGATTTCAAGCAACCAAATATAATAGAGGAATAAAATAAGGCTAGCAAGTGGATAAAAAAATATATTATTGTTTTTTAGATGAAAGATTTGAAGAAGAAAGCGCCATAATAGGCGGCTATCTAATTGATGATGTTAATCTTAAGGTATTATTTCAGAATATTGTTAGAATTAAAAAGGAAAACAATTTACCTTTGGAAACCAATATGAAGTGGCGTCATTGTAAGAAAAATAAGAATTTAGCAAAAGATGTGTTTTCTTTGTTGTCAAAAAATAATGGCGTAACATCTTTTGTGTCTATGGTATGGACCGGGAAGGGTGGGGATAAATTCCAAGGATGGAAAAATTGTTTGAGCAATCTATTGGAAAGATTAATAATTAATTTGGATCAATTAAAAAATAAAAATGATGAGAGCTATCCTTCGGTATTTATTGTTTTTGATATGCTCCCTGGAGGGGTGGCTGGTTTAAACAAAAAAAAGCTTTGGCAATTTCTAAAAATATATTTAGATTATTATCAGAATAAACATAGTTTTCTAAAAAATGAATTACCATCATTAAAAGAATTCTCCGCGTTTGATTCATTGGTTATTGCGCCTGCTCGCTCGTGCTCTGAAGTTCAGTTGGCTGATTGTTTTGTCGGAATGTGTGGGGACTTTTTGTATTGGAATTATAAGAATATAGACAGTGATAGCAAGGAAATAATTAAGGCTAATTTGCCCAAAATTGATTCTTTTGCTAGGGATAGGAATGGAGATGTTATGGGGTGTGGCATTAAAATCCCTGATAGTGAAAAACAAAAAGTTATTGATAAGTTAAATGAATTATCTTTTAAAGTTGTATTGGCTCAATAGGAGGTTTGACGCTATGTTAAACATACTCCTCTCCATTCTCTATATTGCCTTCATCAGCTTATTTGCCTTAGATGTCTTTAGCGGCGGATTCAGCTGGCCGGGGACGGTGATTGCGTTATTCATCCACCTTATTCCAACCTTTATTCTGATCGTTTGCCTTACCGTTGCCTGGAAGAGGGGAGTAGTTGGCGGGAGCCTTTTTCTAGCGGTGGGGATCTTGTTCACTCTCTGGTTTAGGACCTATCAGCGGCTTGATGTCTTCCTTTTAATTAGTTTTCCGTTGCTGTTGATCGGTACGTTGTTTATAATAAGCGGAAAGAGGAGGCTGTAATCATGAATGAAAAAGAGTGTTGCCCCAAGTTTGACCCCCAGCCCTGGGACGAAAAAACGCACGTTTGGAAAAATAAACCTTTCATCCGGGAAACTATCCCCCAAATTTTCCATATGCCGCTCCCCTGGATGTTTGGCGGCGCGGTGACCAAGATGTGGAACCTGGCCCAAAAGAGTGGGGCGGCACCGGCCATGAAAGATTTTATTTTGATGAGCTACGATCCTTCTCCCTGGCGGTCTGTACTTTATATGACCGTTACCAAAGAGGTCCCCGGCGCGGATAACGTGACGCTATCGGGCACTTATATCAGCAAGGTTTTTGACGGACCCTATAACGCTGTCCCCAAGTGGATCAAGGAATTTGACAAGTACCTGTCAGGGAAGGGGAAAAAGGCCCAGCAGTACTATTTTTACTTTTCCTACTGTCCTAAGTGCAGTAAAAAGTACGGCCATAACTTTTGTGTCGCCTTCGCGCGGGTCGATTAGAGGTCTTCCGGGCTAACTATCCGGCCCGCTACCGCTGAAGCGGCGGCGACGGCGACGTTGGAGAGGTAGACTTCCGATTTGGGATGGCCCATCCGGCCGACAAAATTGCGATTGGTCGTGGCGATTGCCCTTTCCCCTTCAGCCAAAATTCCCATGTGGCCGCCAAGACAGGGGCCGCAGGTTGGGGTCGAGACCGCCGCTTCCGCTTTAAGAAAAATATCAAATAACCCTTCTTTCATCGCCTGCGCGTAAATCTTTTGGGTCGCCGGGATAATGATCAGCCGGACATCTTTGTGTTTCTTTTTCCCTTTGAGAACCTTGGCCGCGATCCGCAGATCTTCGATCCGGCCGTTGGTGCAGGAGCCGATGACCGACTGGTCGATCTTAACCGACTTGCACTGGCTGACCGGTTTGGTGTTGCTGGGGAGGTGAGGGAAGGAGACCTGCGGTTCGATCTTGGAAATGTCCCAATCGTAAACCTGGACGTATTCGGCGTCCGGGTCGGAAGTGTAAATTATTCCTTTGTCCGCTTTGACCTTTTTCAGGTAGGCGGCGGTCTTGGCGTCGGCCGGGAAGATTCCGTTCTTACCGCCCGCTTCGATCGCCATGTTGGCCATGGTCATCCGTCCTTCAACCGAGAGGGAGTCGATAACTGGGCCGGTGAATTCCATCGACATGTAGCGGGCGCCGTCGACCCCGATCTGGCCGATGGTGTAGAGGATGAGGTCCTTGGCTTCGACCCACTTGGGGAGTTTGCCGCGGTAGACGAACTTTAGTTGTTCGGGGACTTTGAACCAGACTTCGCCGGTCGCCATCCCGGCCGCCATGTCGGTGGAACCGACGCCGGTCGAGAAAGCGCCAAGGGCGCCGTAAGTGCAGGTGTGGGAATCGGCTCCGATGATCAGGTCGCCCGGTTTGATCGCC
This sequence comes from candidate division WOR-1 bacterium RIFOXYB2_FULL_45_9, assembly GCA_001771575.1. GTDB lineage: Bacteria > Margulisbacteria > WOR-1 > O2-12-FULL-45-9 > XYB2-FULL-48-7 > XYB2-FULL-45-9. The sequence goes on from MEUD01000001.1 coordinate 1,580,314, forward strand.
CCCATTTCCGGGAGGAGGGCGTGTTCGACCCCCATACAGCCAATCTCAAAGAAATTGACGATCCCGTACTTTTTGGCGAACTCGCGCATCATCTTGACCTGCTCGGCCGATTTGATGTCTTTGGCCGGGGTGAAGTGGTCGGGGACCAGGTAGATCTTTTTTTTGTCGAAAACTTTTTTGACCCCGATCTTTTCAAACTCTTTGATCGCCGGGGGGGAGGTGATGTCGTTCCCCAGGACAAGGTCCAGTTTGCAATTGATCAGCTCGCCGGGAAAAACATCTTTCTTGCCGGCGTGTTTGGCTAATATTTTTTGGGAAATTGTCTGTGCCATGGTTTAATCTTAACAAATTTGTCGCCAGCTTTCAAGAAAGCCGCTCCGCTATGTTATAATTCCTTTAACCTAAGGAGCGTGTTTTTGTGAAAAAAATCGCTATTGTTCTCTGTTCCTTGTTGGCCCTTGGTTGTTTTAGTCAGGTTAGAGCGGAGATCGGGATCGGCTATGAATCGATGGTTATTTTGCCGCACGCGGCTACCATTTATTACAAAGACAAGTCGAGCGGTTTTGGCGCGAAGTTGTCGGCCGATTTTGGGACCTCGTTCCTTTCCAACATGGTCAAACTTTACGGCTCGATCGTTACTCTAGGCTTGGCCAACATTAAGGACGTTAGTTTTTATACCGCTTCGCTGACCAAAGACCTGACCCAGGAACCAAAATCCCGCTCCTACGTGCGAATTGGGGTGATGTTCTTTTCCGCCTCATCGGGGAGCGCTACGGCGACCACGACCATCCCAACCCTGGGGATCGGTTGGGAGTGGCAGGACGGTCTTTTTGGGCAGACGACTTCCTGCGAGCTTGGCTATCCGGAATTGCTGACTTTTGGGATACGTCATTATTTTTAAAGAGGTTGATCATGATCAATAAAACTTTTATCGCGGTGATCGGCGAGAGCCACGCGTCGTCTGAAATCGCCAAAATGGCGGAAGAGATTGGCCAGGAGATCGGCAGGGCAGGGGCGGTTTTGGTTTGCGGCGGGTTGAAAGGGGTTATGGAACATGCTGCCAAGGGGGCCAAGAGCGCCGGCGGGACGACGATCGGCATTCTCCCGGGGAGCCGGCGTGAAGACGCCAACCCTTACGTTGATTATCCGATCATTACCGGGATTGGCTACGCCAGGAATAAGTTGGTGGTCAAAACCGGCCACGTGGTGATCGCGATCGGCGGATCCTATGGCACATTGTCAGAGATCGGGTTTGCTTTAGGTTACAAGATCCCGGTAGTTGGACTGAATACCTGGCAGATGATCCACCACGACGGCCAGTTGGACAAGCAAGTTCACCGGGTTAACACGGCCAAAGAAGCTGTCGTCCTGGCCCTGAAATTAGCCCGCGAAGCAAGGCCGGAAGAGCCGCGCGAATTTAGGAACTGATGACCACCCAACGCCAAGCCGCCTTAAAAGGGATAATTACCCCGCAGATGAAAGCCGTTGCCCGGGACGAAGGAAGACAGGAGACGGAGATACGGGACGGTCTTGCGAAGGGGACGATTGCGATCCCATTCAACCCAAGGCATCGAGGGCTTAAGGCAATAGGCATAGGCAAAGGCTTAAGGACTAAGGTCAACGCTAATATTGGGACTTCGGCTGATTTTCCCCAATTAAAGAACGAACTTGTTAAACTCAAAGCTGCTATTGACGCTAAAACCGACGCGCTGATGGATTTGTCTACCGGCGGGAATATCAACGCCACCCGCAAAGCGATCATGTCCGCTTGCCCGGTCCCGGTCGGGACCGTTCCCATCTACCAGATGGTCGTCGAAAAGAAAATGACGGTCGAGGGGATGTTTGCGGTCGTGGAAGCGCAGGCCAAAGAAGGGGTCGACTTTATGACGATCCACTGCGGCGTGACCAGGGCTTCCGTGGCTGAATTAAAAAAACACCCCCGCTTAATGGAAGTTGTCTCTCGCGGCGGCGCGCTGATGATGAAATGGATCCTTGATAACGACCAGGAGAATCCGTTTTATGAACACTACGACCGCTTGCTTGAGATCGCCGCTAAATACGATGTTACGATGTCGCTTGGCGATGGAATGCGGCCGGGCTCGATTGTTGACGCGGGAGACGCGGCGCAGATCAAAGAGCTCAAGATCCTGGGCCAATTGACCAAAGAAGCGTGGCGGGCCGGGGTCCAGGTGATCATTGAAGGGCCGGGACATGTTCCTTACGACCAGATCGTCGGCCAGATGAAAATGCAGAAGAAGTATTGCTACGGGGCGCCGTTTTATGTTCTGGGGCCGCTCCCGACCGACGTCGCTCCCGGCTACGATCACATCACCGCCGCGATTGGCGGGACCTTAGCGGCGGTTGCCGGCGCCGATTTCCTCTGTTACGTTACGCCGACCGAGCATCTTGGCCTGCCGGAAGCGGCCGACGTCAAAGAAGGGGTGATCGCTTCCCGGATCGCCGCCCACTGCGCCGATATCGCCAAGGGAATCCCCGGGGCGATTGAGTGGGACAGGGCGATGTCCAAAGCGCGCAAAGAGCTTAACTGGGGAAAACAGATCGCCTTGGCGATCGACCCGGAAAAAGCGAAGGCGATCCATGAGAAAAGAAAGGGAGACGGGATACGGGGGACGGGACACGGTAAAGGAGTCTGCTCCATGTGCGGCGAATTCTGCGCGATGAAAGTCTCCAGCGAAGCGCTGAAATAACATTAATTTGCCTGAAATTTGTTTTTTATCCCATCGATAAAAAGGGGATGAGAACTTACAAGATAAAAGTTTTTCCTTACGTTCCTTCCCAGGTCTTAAAAAATATTGCCGGAGAGTCTTCGCCGGAATTATTGGCCAGAATGCGCCGATTTCGGATGAATATCGTCGGTTTGGCGGCGGTAACCTGCCTGGATGTCTCGTCCGTGAAAGATTTGGTTTTTGGCCGGGTCCCCCCGATCAGCAGACGGGGTTCCTGGACAAAGGTTGCCATTAAAGTCTCTAATGCGCTCCTGGCCAGACCGGAAGACCTTTTCCCTAAAGTCATTGATCAGATCGGCGTAGCCCTCACGAGCCCGGACCAGGAAATTTTCCCCGGGAGCCTCGTACCCGAGCTCAATCCCTCCAAAGAACTGCGAACAATTAAATAAAATGGCTAAAGTTGTCCATCTGCCGAAAGCGACCTTTTTCCAGCGCTCTTTTTCACCGGGCCACCGGGCTGACGTCAAGTATCTTCCAAAGGCGACCCCGATATATCACGGCGAAAAATACATTGGTTCTGATGGCAGTGCCGGTTTTTCCCGGCTGGTCGGATATGCTTTGCCGGGAGGTTTTTTGTCGTTTACCGATGGCCTGCCGCCTAAAACCATCTCCGCCGCGATCTCTTTTTGGCAAGAACATGAAAAGAATGATAATGAATGGGTGCCGCGCTTTCAACAGTTGCCTTTGCCCAGGCAAATGGACTATCTCCGGGTCTTTTTTGGTTATGACAATCCCAGGAACTTTTTTGAGAAAGCGACTATTAATACCGCGCGACGGATAAGCGGGCTGGCTAAACGTGATTTAGAGCTGGCCCGGACTGTTTTTTGGCGGACCAGTGAGATCTCGCCTTTAGATTTTGATCAGGCGGTCTTTTACGCTCTTGGCAAACACCCTCTTTTGCAGGCACGGCTGTTAGTGGCCAGGGGAGCGGTCCAGGGAGCGCGTTTGTTGGACGAAACATTTGAAGAGCGAACTTATGACGATCTGGAAGCGGTCCGGATCCTGATCGAGGGGGAGGGCTTGTCCCCGGCAGAAAAAGAGATCATACGAGAGATCAACAGGCTTTTTTTTCAAACAAGGGGGGGAGTGGCCCGGTCGTTTATTCTTCGCCGACTGCTGGTCTGGCGAGACAAGCTTAGCGACGCGATCAGTTTTAGCCGGCTTGTTGATCGTAAGATCAGACAGCTTGGTGATGAAAAACTGCGGTCAATAGTCAGTCTGGCGGAAAAATCAGAAGCTCTGTGGCGTCAGTTGTGCGAGGGGTTGGGTTGTTATTCGACCCCGGAGCTTTATGAGTTGTTGTTGTTATTTTACCGAAACGATCGGATCCTGATCCTGAAAAAAATGGGAGAGAACGGCTTTGCGGAGCGGGTCGAAGCGTTGGATTTTTACCTGATAAATGAGATGGGGAACAAACAATAAATTTGACCGTAGCCGGGGAAGTATCGATCCAGTCGAGAAACACGAACACATGCAAGGAATTGCCTTGTTGGTACGATAAATAATTGTTAGACAAATCCACTATGATGGAGGCAAAAAATGGCAGGACCAATTGAAGGAGTGCCCTCGAGTCCAAGATATACATTAGCGCTTGGCGGAATAATGCGACAGCCAAACGATTCACTAGCAAACCCATATGGGAATGATTCCGTCGAAATATCTAGCGGGACAAGTCAGGTGAAAGAAACAGTTCCTTCCACTCCTGAATTTGGCGGTTTTGGCGAATTTCATTTGACTTTGCCATCAGGGCTGGGGGCTGGTTACCGGCTTGGGGTGCTTGCTACTCCCGGTAGCAATAACATTCATTCTGGGCAGGGGAAAGCAGTTATTAATAGCAGGGATGCGGTAATAGAAAACTCATTGCTTTTTAGTTGGACCCCAATAGGTGAGACATCTGGCTCGCCTTTTTCATTTCGTTTGGGGGCTGGTCCGACTCTTTCGAGTGTTTTTTCTACAACCACCCGGTTTACTCTTGGCGATAAACCTGCCATAAGCGACGAATCTAATGTTCAACACCGGTTTGGAGTTGGGACTAGTGTTGATATGAACTTACAGTTGCTGAATTCTGTCGGCTTGGTTTTGGGAGGCTCAGCCAGCTTTTTTGGTTCTGCGGGAACGATGCTAGGTGCCAATGCCGGTCTGACCCTGGACCTATAAGTATTTATTAGCCTGTTATTGGTTATCTTTTTGTTCTGAAAATTATGTTATAATTTCCTCATGAAACTCGTGCGGCTCGGGGAATTTGGCTTGATCGACCATCTCACGAAACACCTCTCAAAGGGGAAGGCGATTGTTGGGGTTGGGGATGACGCGGCTGTTGTTCGACTAACAACTAACAACAAACAACTAACGACTAAATTATTATTAATTACCACTGATGCTCTCGTTCAAGATGTTCACTTCACCGTTAAAAATACCTCTTTTGCCGATCTTGGCTACAAAGCTTTAGCCGCCAATGTTTCGGATATCGCCGCGATGGGAGGAACTCCGACTGCCGCTGTTATTACATTGGCTCTCCCCCCAAGATTAGCGGTTAACAAGCTTGATGATCTTTACCGGGGGCTGAACCGACTGGCCAAAAAACTCAAGATCGACATTGTTGGCGGGGACACTGTCGCTTCGCCAAAAGCCATCATGATCTCGATCACCCTTCTCGGCGAGGTCTCGCCCAAAAATCTCATCCTTCGTTCTACCGCCAAAATCGGCGACCTGATTTGTGTCACCGGAGCCTTTGGCCTGCCGGCCGCCAGGAAGTTTTCCGCTTCGGTCTTGCCGCCGATCCGGCTCAAAGAGGCGGCGGCACTCACCGGGCGGAAGCTGGCGTCCGCCATGATCGACAGCTCCGACGGGCTGGTCCGGTCGATTGTTGAACTGACCAAAGCAAGCGGGGTTGGCGCCCGTCTCTGGGAAGAGAGGGTCCCGATCGCGCCGGGGGCGACCATCGCGCAGGCGCTCTATGGCGGGGAAGAATACGAGCTGATTTTTACCGTGCCGAAAGCCAGGATAAAGTCGCTTAAAAAATTAAAGTTCGGGATCTCGGTCGTTGGCGAGATCGCCGATCGCGGCGCGGGGGTAAAATTAGTCGATAGGCGTGGTAAAATTATGGAAAGTCAATCGAAGGGGTTTGAGCATTTCAAATGATCGATCAACGCCGTTTGGTTAAAACTTTTAAACAGCTGGTTACAATCGATAGCCTTTCTCTAAAGGAAGGGGCGATAATGCGCTTCCTCAAGAAAGAGCTGGCCGGTCTGGGCTGGCGCGCGGCTTTTACCGGACGCCCGGCAGGTGGGGAGGTCGGCAGTTTGGTCTTTCTTGTCCCCGGCTTCAAGAGCAAGGGCCCCCGTCTTTTGCTCAACGCCCACGTCGACACGGTGGTCCCGGGCAAAGGGATTAAGCCGATCGAGAAAGGGGGATACATTACTTCCGACGGTTCGACCATTCTGGGGGCCGATAACAAAGCCGGGGTCGCGGTGATCCTGGAGATCCTGCGGATTATAAAAGAAAAAAAACTTTCCCATCCTCCTTTGCAGGTCCTTTTTACGGTGGCGGAAGAGATCGGGCTGGTCGGCGCCGCCGCTCTTCCTCCTTCGGCCGTTAAGGCCGACTTTGGCCTGGTCTTAGACGGCGGCGAGATCGACAAGGTCGTTTGCCGCGCGCCGAACCAATATAATTTTGTCGCCCGGGTTTACGGCCGGGCGGCCCATGCCGGGATCCATCCGGAAGAGGGGATCAACGCGATCAAGGCGGCCAGCGCCGCCATCGCTAAAATGAAGCTCGGCCGGATCGACCAGGAGACGACCGCGAACATCGGCATGATCCATGGCGGAGTGGCGACCAATATCATTCCCGACGAAGTGGAGATCAGGGGAGAAGCGAGAAGCCACCGGCTGGCAAAAGTAAAAAAACAGATCGGCCAGATGGAAAAGACCCTGCAAAACGAGTGCCGGCGCCACGGAGCGGTCTGCAAGATCAGGTTCGCCAGGATCTATGAGTCGTTCAATATCGCCGAGACAAGCCCGCTCATGGAAAAGGCGATCGCCGGAATGAAAGCGTCCGGGATCCGTCCCAAGATCGCTGGGACCGGTGGCGGATCCGACGCCAATATTTTCAACGCTTTGGGGGTCCCGTCTTTGATCATTGGGGTGGGGGCGGACAATGTCCACACCACCAAAGAGCGCCTCGCCGTCCGCGACCTGGTCCGGGGGGCGGAAATAGTTCTAAGCATAATAAAGGAGTTTAACCGTGACTAACTTGAATGAAGAACTGATCGCTTCAAAAAAGATGTTTGATGGCCGCTTATTGAAGCTCCGCGTCGACACCGTCCGGCTCCCTTCAGGCAAAGAAGCGACCAGAGAGGTCGTGGAGCATCCCGGAGCGGTGGCGATCATCGCGATCACCGACGACCAGGAACTGGTCCTGGTCCGCCAGTACCGGCGAGCGGCGGGAGAAGTCCTGCTTGAAATCCCAGCCGGGACCCTTGGCCCGGGAGAAGAGGGGGTGGCGGCCGCCAAGAGAGAGCTGGAGGAAGAGACCGGCTACCGGGCGAAAAAAATGACCAAAGTCTTTTCCGGATTCGTCGCCCCGGGTTATTCGAGCGAAGCGATCCAATTCTTTCTGGCGAAGGAGATGACCGAAACCCGCCAGCAAACCGAGGAGGATGAGTTTATCGAGGTCGATCTGGTCGACGTCGAAGCTTGCCTTGACCTGGTCAAGCAGGGAAAGATCAAGGACAACAAAACGATCATCGGCATTATGATCGCCGACCTGGCGCTCAAAGGCGAGTTAGCTTGAACGAGTTTATTCAGGACTTCCTTAGCTTTATTCAGGTCGAGCGCGGGTATTCAAAAAACACCGTCGTGTCGTATAAGCTTGATCTGGAACAGTTTGCCGCTTTCGCCGGAGCGGATTTTCCAAAAGTGGAGCGGCAGGTCGTGCAGGATTATTTGCGGCATTTAAGCGAGGAGAGCTTTTCCCGGACCTCGATCGAAAGAAAGCTGGCCACTTTGAAATCGTTTTTTCATTACATGGTCGGAGAGGGGAGCGCGGCGGCCGACCCGACGTCGGATTTTAAATTGCCGAAAAAAGCCAAACGCCTGCCGAAGGCCTTGAGTATCGGCGATACCCTGAAGCTGATCACCTCGCCGCGGGGAAACGACCCATGGTCCCTGCGCGACTCGGCGATCCTCGAGCTCCTCTACGCTACCGGGATGAGGGCTTCGGAGCTGACGGCTCTTAACCTGGACGACATCAATTTGGAGGTCTCGTTCATCCGCTGTTTGGGAAAAGGGTCAAAGGAGCGGGTCGTACCGGTCGGCAAAGCGGCCTTGAAAGCGATTCGGGACTACCTGGAAAAAGGGCGGGTTAATTTCCCGCAAAAGGACAAAGTCGCCTTTTTTCTGGACAAGAACGGAGAACGCCTGACCAGGCAGGGATTGTGGATGATCATTAAAAAGCACGTAAAAAAGCAAGGTTTGCGAGGGAAGACTTCCCCTCATACTTTGCGCCATTCCTTTGCCACTCATTTGCTGGAAAAAGGGGCCGACCTCCGCTCCGTCCAGGAGATGCTTGGCCATTCCGATATCTCGACGACCCAGATCTATACTTCGGTCTCCCGCGAACGCTTGAAAAAAATGTACAACCAGGCCCACCCGCGGGCTTAAAAGGAGTGGAAAAATGTACGACCTGGGTTTTTTTCTGATCGCCCTGCCGATCCTTTTGGTGACGATAACGATCCATGAGTTTGCCCATGCCTTTGTTGCCGACAAACTGGGCGATCCGACGCCGCGCTTGGCCGGACGGTTGACCCTTAATCCTTTAAGTCATCTTGACCCGTTTGGTTTTCTCGCCCTTCTGCTGGTCCGTTTCGGCTGGGCCAAACCGGTCCCGATCAACCCTTACAATTTTCGCGACCCTAAAATGGGGAGCCTGCTGGTCAGCCTGGCCGGCCCGCTTTCTAATTTTATCTTTGCCTGGGTCCTGGCGGTAATATTGCGCAATCTGCCGCTCGCCAATGAAACGGCGGCGATGATGATCAGCTACGCGATCTGGATCAACCTGGCGCTGGCGGTCTTCAACCTGATCCCGGTCCCGCCGCTCGATGGTTCGCACATCCTCGAATACTTTCTTCCCCCCCATCAGTACGAGGTGATGGTCCGGCTTCAGCAATATAGTTTCATGATCCTGGTCGGGATCATCTTGTTCGGCTCGCCGGTTTTGATCGCGATCATCCAGTTTATTTATGGATTGCTGGTCTAAGCCCCCTCTGTCCCTCGCGGACTCGGGACATCTCCCCCTTATTAAGGGGGAGAATGATATAATCATGCCAATAGACCAATAAAGGATCTTGGGGTTGGAGGGTGTGGGGTATGACAAAGTTTTACAATCGTTTTTCGGATCGATTAAAAAGGAAGATTCTTCGGAAATATATGACCGAAGCCGAACGAGTGTTGTGGCAGGAAATCAGGAAGAATAAACTTAATTGCCGATTTAGACGTCAGTATAGTATTAAAGGTTTTGTTCTTGATTTTTATTCTCCTCAAATTAAATTAGCGATTGAAATTGATGGTGATATCCATTCCAGCAAAGAGCATAAGGATTATGATGCGGATAGAGAACAGCCGATAAGTAATTTTGGGATTAAATTTCTTAGGTTTAGCAACGATGATGTTTTTTTGAGACTCAATAGAGTGATCGTATTAATTAATGAAAAAATAGTTCAATCTCCCCCTTGCCAAGGGGGAGATGTCCGCCAGAGGCGGACAGAGGGGGTCGTAGGCGCTCATGCGTAAAAGTGTTGCCGTCGAAAAATACCTCTCATCTCTTGAAAAATTCGGGGTGAATCTTGGCCTGGAGAGGATCGCCGCTTTGCTCGGCAAACTCGGCAATCCTCAATTAAAGGTCCAGACGATCCACGTCGCCGGGACCAACGGCAAAGGGTCGACCTGCGCGATGATCGCGGCGATCCTGAAAGAAGCGGGTTACAAGGTCGGCCTCTACACTTCTCCCCATCTTATCAGCTACAATGAACGTTTTAAGATCAACGATCGGGAGATCAGCGGACCCGACCTGGCCGCCGGGATAAAAACAGTCCGGTTGGCGGCGGATAAATTAGCGGACAAACCGACCGTTTTTGAGGTCTTGACCGCCGTCGCCTTCTGGTATTTTGCCAAAGAAAAAGTCGATTACGCGGTGATCGAGGTCGGGATGGGGGGGCGGCTTGACGCGACCAACGTCATTAGCCCGCTGGTCTCGGTGATCACCAATGTCGAGCTGGAACATACCACCGTCCTTGGCCGGACGCTGGCCAAGATCGCGGTGGAAAAAGGGGGGATCATCAAACCCGGAGTGCCGGTCGTGACGGCGGAAAAAAAGGCCGACGTCCTGACAGTCCTGGCGCATCAGGCGGGCAGGGAACAGAGCCTGCTGGTCCAGATCGGTACCGTGGGAAAAGGGTTTGAGACAAATCTGGTCGGCGCGCATCAAAAGGCCAACGCCGCCTGTGCGGTGGCCGCGGTCCGTTTGGCCGGGATCGTTGCCGACAAGAAAGCGATCATTGCCGGGCTGAAAAAGGTCAGGTGGCCGGCCCGTTTTCAGGTAATCAAAAAGAGGCCGCTGACGATCATCGACGGCGCCCATAACCCGTCCGGGATCATGACTTTAGTCGACACGCTTGGGAGCGAATTCCCGGGCCGGAAATTTGTTTTTATTTTCGGCGCTCAACAGGATAAAGAGACCGGGCCGATGCTCGACTCGCTCCGTCCGCTGGCCGAGGAAATAATCATCACCCGATCGTCACACCAGGATTCTTCAGCGACGATCTCCGAAGAAAAAGCGCGCCCGCTCCGCGCCGTTTTGCGCCAAACGTCCGGCCGCGACCGGGTGATCTGCGGTTCCCTGTTTTTAGCCGGTGATACTTTGAAAATATTGACCAATAAACGCGATTAGTTCAGGGTTGACGCTGGGTAGGGGGAGTAGTAGAATAACGCAGGGCAATGGAATATTTAAATTTTCCGGAAAAGGACCAGAATGCGGCCTCCTCTGCCGACGAGGGACCAAGAGTTCAACTGCCTAAGCAAAACCGTTTTTCGGGTTGGCTGAAAAGCTTTTTTGTTTTTGTGGTTTTGATCGCGGTTATCGCCGGTAGTTTTCTGATCAGTTTTCAATTGGGAAAAAAGGTCCTTTTTTCCGTTAAGAAACCGGATCGGGAAAAGAAGGCGATGCTTCTGGAGTCCCCGCCGTCATACGAGGCGCTGGTAAAACTGGAAAAAGCCCTCCGCTCCGGGAGCAAAAAGAAGCCGGCGATAGCGAAGAAAACGGTCAAACGGTCCAGGCGGGTTTATTCTCGTTCAGCGCGGAGCGGAACTTACTACAAGGTGCAGATCGGCCCATATAGCTCTTTGGCGACGGCGAAATATCATTTGGGGCTGGTCAAGAACAGAGGGTTTGCCGCCTTTTTGAAGAAGTACGGCTCCAAATGGAAGATCCAGGCCGGAGCATACAAGAGCCTGAAAACGGCAAGGGTTCAGCAAAGCAAACTGTTGAGAAAAGAATTTAAATCAAAGATTATCATCGAATAACCGAGAGGGAGGACGGGGAAAATGTCGGTATATGATATGGTGTTTGGAAAGTTTTCACGGGACCTGGGGATCGACTTGGGGACGGCGACCACTCTGGTTTTTGCCCGCGGTGAAGGGATCATTCTTTGCGAACCATCCGTTGTCGCGATCAACAAGGACAACAACAAGCCGCTCGCTTTCGGCAACGAAGCCAAAGGGATGCTTGGCCGCACCCCGGCCAACATTGTCGCGGTCCGGCCGATGCGCGACGGCGTGATCGCCGATTTTGAGATCACCGAGATGATGCTCCGCCACTTCATCAATAAGAGCCACCAGCGCTCCGCTTTTGTCCGTCCGCGCATTGTCGTCGGGGTCCCGTCGGGGATTACCGGCGTGGAAAAAAGGGCGGTCCTGGACGCCGCGATGCACGCCGGCGCCCGCGAAGCCTACCTCGTTGAAGAACCGATGGCGGCGGCGATCGGCGCCAACCTGCCGGTCTCGGAAGCCCAGGGAAGCATGATCGTCGATATCGGCGGCGGCACGACCGAAGTCGCCGTTCTCGCCCTTGGCGGGATTGTTGTTTCCAAGTCGATCCGGGTAGCGGGGGACGAAATGGACGAAGCGATCGTATCGCACTGCCGCAAGAACTACAACTTATTGATCGGCGAGCGGACCGCGGAACAGATCAAGATTGATATCGGCTCCGCGTACCCTTTGCCGGAAGAAAAAACGATCGAAGTTCGCGGCCGCGACCTGGTGACCGGCCTTCCCAAAACGCTGACCCTGACCTCTTCGGAGATCCGCGACGCGCTGGCGGAGCCGGTCTCAATGGTCGTTGACGCGGTCCGAATGACCCTGGAAAAGACCCCGCCGGAATTGTCCGCCGACATTATGGACCGGGGGATCGTCATGGCCGGGGGGGGCTCGCTCCTTAGAGGACTGGATAAATATTTAGCCCAGGAAACCGAAATGCCGGTTTACGTCGTCGATGATCCGATCTCCTGCGTCGCTTACGGGACCGGGAAGATCCTGGAAGAAATCGATACGTTGAAAAAGGTCCTGATCATGCCCAAGAGTAATCAGTGAAGCCATACCGTGGCACTAGAAGAAAGAATTCATATCGTCCAGCGGTAATAATTGTTCTGCTGGCGCTGGTCCTCTCTTACTTTACGATCAATAATTCGTTCGGCATCAGACTGGTCTTTACTTCAGTATTTTATCCATTTCAGGCCGCCGGCCAGTATATCGTCAAAGGGGTGGTCGGCATTCCGACCGGGATCATTTCCTTGCGCGGTCTTTCACTGGAGAACAAGGAATTAAAAACCAGGCTTTTAACCTCGTCCGCCAAGCTCGCTTTGTTTGAAGAGCTGGTCAACGAAAATGTCCGGCTCCGTCAGGCGCTCGATTTCCAGGGATCAAACCGCTACCGCTTCAAACTGGTCGCTGCCCAGGTGGTAGCGAGGGGAGCTTCTCCTTATACCTCTTTGATGGAGGTCAATCAGGGGGTCCTCTCGGGGGTTAAGGCCGATATGCCGGTCATTGTCGATGGGGGGTTGGTTGGGCGGGTCGTCGAGGTCTCTTTGTTCAGCTCCAAGGTCCTGCCGATCACCGACCTTAAGAGCTCGGTGGCGGCTGTCGATCAGCAGAACCGGGAATTTGGCGTTATTGAAGGGTTTGCCAGTCAGCATCTCCTGGCCATGAAGTACGTCAGTTCCGTAGCGGACATCCAGGTCGGCGATCCGATCGTGACCTCGCCCGCCTCCAAGATCTTTCCGCCGGGGATCCCGATCGGCACGGTTGTTCAGGTCAAAAAGAAGGATGACGACCTGTTTTTTGACGTGAAGATCAGGCCGGCGGTCAATTTTTCCAAGCTGGAAGAAGTTTTCCTGATCATCCAGTAACCTTTATGCGGACATTCAAATTAGCATTATTTTTATTGGCCCTGCTTTTCGCGCAAACGGTACTTCTGCCGTTCCTGACCTTCTTTGGGGCGATGCCCGATCTTTTTTTGGTCGCGGTCATTGTATACGCTGTCATGGTGGATCGGGGGGGATCGACTATTTTCGCGGCCGGGGCCGGCTTCCTGCAGGACCTTTTTTCTTCCGGCATCTACGTGAACACCCTGGCTAAAGTGCTGGTCAATACCTTTGTCGGCGCGATCGGCAATGAAGTGGTTGGGGATGTCCGCTCTTTTGCCGCCAGCATGGTGGCGATCATCACCCCTCTGTATTTGATCGTCGAGGGATTGGTCGTCTATTTCTGGCAGGGGAACCATTTTTCGGTCTATTATTATCTGCTGGTCGTTCTTCTGACCACTATTTATAATCTGGTTTTTGTTCCGGTCGTCTACCATGTTTTGAAAAACATCGTCCATGAATAAAGATCAAGCTCTCTGGCTGGCGATAACCCTCGCTTTTTTGGTGATCTTTGGCCGGCTTTTTCAGCTCCAGGTGATCGAGGGGGGGAAATACCGGCGTCTGGCCCTGGAAAACGCCGCCAAGACCATCCCGATCTACGCGCCGCGCGGCATTATTTATGACCGGGTCGGCAAGATTATCGCCCAAAATCAAGCGGTCTTTTCCATTCAGGTCATGCCCCAGCTTCTCTCCGACCACGATCCCGAACGTCGCGACCGGGTCTTGAAAAAACTTAGCGCCATTCTTGGCGAAGAGGTCAAACCGATCAAGCGGGCCGACCGGCCGATCCTGATCAAAGATAATATCGACGTTAAGACCGCGATCACCGTGGAAGAGCTGGGGAAAGAGCTCAAAGGGGTAGAGGTGGTCGTTCATCCGGTCAGGCTCTATCCGTACGGCAAGGCCGCTTCCCATCTGCTTGGTTATGTCGGCGAGATAGAAGCGGACGAGCTCAAGCGTTTAAAAATAGAAGGATACCGGCTGGGGGACACTATCGGCAAGGACGGGATCGAAAAAATATACGATAAATTGATCAGGGGGAAGGACGGCGGCAAGAGGATCGAGGTTGACGTCAGGGGGAACCCGATCCGGGTCTTAGGTTCGGTGAACCCGGCGCCTGGGGCCGATGTTTTCACGACCATTGATATAGAGCTTCAGCAGGCGGCCGATGTCGCGTTGGGAGCGAAGATCGGGGCGGTGGTGGTCCTTGACCCGCGGAGCGGTGAACTGCTGTCGCTGGTCAGCCATCCCAATTACGACCCGAATATTTTTGTTAAACAGCTTGAGTCGGTGGAATGGGAGAAGCTCGAAAAAAAACGCCACCCTTTCATGGACCGGGCGCTGGCGATCTATCCTCCCGGCTCGATCTTTAAAGCGATCGTTTTGACCGCGGCGCTGGAGAAGAAGGTGACGGAGCCGAAGGAGTCTTTCTTTTGTCCCGGATATTACCGGATCAATAACCGGATCGCCCGCTGTTGGAAAGAGAGCGGCCACGGCCGGATCACCGCGGAGGACGGCCTGGTCAATTCCTGCGATATTGTTTTTTACGAGCTTGGCCGGCGGCTTGGACCGGACCTGATCGCCGAATATTCCAGGAAGTATGGCCTGGGGGAGAGGACCGGGCTTGACCTGCCGCACGAAAAGATCGGGTTGGTCCCGGATACCGCCTGGAAAAAAAGAGCTCTTGGCGAAGGATGGTACGAAGGGGACTCGATCAATTACGGTATCGGCCAGGGATTTCTCCAGGTGACACCCATTCAGATGGCCAAGGTTTACGGGACGATCGCCACCGGGCGGCAAATGCGGCCTTATATTGTCACCGAGATCAGAAAAAAAGACGGTGAAGCCCTCTACCAACAGGGGCCAAAGGAGGTCGGCGTTATTCCCGGCAACAGCGAGACGGTTAAGGTGGTCCGGGACGCCCTGCGTGAAGTGGTGAAGCGGGCGACCGGTCGGGCGGCCAGCGTGCCGGGGATCCCGGCGGCCGGAAAGACCGGGACCGCGCAAAACCCCGGCTTGCCTCACGCCTGGTTTATTTGTTACGCTCCATACGACGAACCGGAGATCGTCATTGCTTCTTTCGTTGAACATGGAGAGCATGGGGACCAGTCATCGGCGCATGTTGCCAGAGATATCCTAAAGTGGTACAAAGAAAACCGGCTTCAGAAAGAGTACGCAGAGGAATAAGTATTTTTCCCTTTTGACAAATCTCCTCTTATTTGCTAAAATGGTGAGGTTATGAAAAAAGTTGAGCTGGCCGCTAAAAAGAGAGACGCGATCGGGACAAAAAAGCTGAAAAGTTTGAGAAAAGAAGGCTTTATTCCCGCCATCGTCTATGGCCGGAAGATCAAGCCGATTGCTGTGGCGATTGAGAATAAAGCATTTTTAACAAAGATATTAGGCTCTGAAACGGGAAAAAACACAATCGCTTCGCTTAAAGTCGGCGGAGAAGACCTGCAGGTTTTAACCCAGGACATTCAGTTTGACGCTCTCGATGGGACCATTATCCACATCGATTTTGCCAATGTTGTCATGGACGAAGTGATCAAGACCAAGGTCTCGATCGAATTGACCGGGATACCTTTCGGCGTTAAAGAGAGTGGCGGTATTTTGGTCCATGGCTTGCGTGAAATTGAGATCGAATGCTTGCCCGGCGATATTCCGGAGAAGTTCCACGTTGACGTCAGCGCTTTGCAGATCAACGACTCTCTCCATGTTTCCGATCTTCCTTCCGGGAAGTATAAGCTTCTTTCCAGCCCGACGGAAATGATCGCTTCCTGCGTCCCGCCGACCAAGGAAGAAGTGGTGGCCCCGACAGTGGCGCCGGTGGTCGGTGAAGCGACCGCGGCAGACGCGGTGGCGGTAGCCGATGAAAAGGTCAAAGAAAAAGCGGCCCCAGGGGCTGGACCGGCTAAAGCGGCTCCGGCTGGAAAACAGGAAAAACCTGCTAAGTAATCCCCCTCTGGATACCGCAATATTTTTCCTGTATAATCCGATAAAATATTATGGCTGATTTTCACGCGGAAGGCGGTGGCGTCCACCCGGGTAAGCCGATCATTTGGCCTACCGGTAAGCCCACAAGTTCTTCTTCCACTTCCAGCACTCAATCAAATGCCGCGCAGAACGCGGCCAACCAGACCGCTCCGGTCAAACCAGGCCAGGTAGCGCCGGCCCAGCAGGCGGCGGCGACCGCCTCACCGGCCGCGGCCGCTCCGGCCAAAACCGCCGCTTCAATTTCCCGCAATTTAACGATCGAAGATGTCCGCTCCCATCTCCTTTCCCTGCAGATCGAACCGAGCGATTTCAATTCAAAACTCGCCTCGATGATGCTCCGCAACGGGCTGGAGCTCTCCCGCGGCAATTTCGTGAAGATCTTGAACATGATGCAGGGGACCAATAAGTCGGACGCGATGCAGCAGGCGGCGACGATGCTGGTGATGAAAGGGGTCGACTCTCCCGAAGCGGTCAAGGTCCTGGGCCAGTACCTGGCGGAAAACCCGAGCATGGCGAGCCAGATCTCCGGCCTTCAGTCGGGGATAGGGAACCTCGCCTCGGCCCTGGCGAGCGGCAAAGGACTTCTAAATTCGACCCTGGTGGCCCAGCTAACGGCGATGCTCGGCCAATTTGACGACATGTTCCAGACGATCTCCGATCAGTTCGCGACCAAGGGGACCTCCCTGGATAGGAGCTCCCTGCTGACCGATGCCAAAGCGCTCAAAGCCCTTTTAAACGGGGTGAAGGAAAAAGCGGGGGGAGAAAAAGCCCGCGGCGCCCAGGGGGAAATATTGGCGTCAGCCGTAAAGGAGTTTACCAGTAAACTTGACCGGATGATGCAGAACGTGGTCGCCCAATCGATCCTCTCCCAGAGCGGGCGGACCGAGGTCAATTACCATTACCAGCAGATCCCCAACACCATGGTCAATCCTCCCAAGGATTTTGAGATCGTCATCAAGCGAGACGGCGAAGGAAAAAAGGCGAAGATCGACCCGCGCAACACCCAGGTGGTCATGGCCTTTGAGACCGATGGGCTGGGGAAAATGGTCATTTCAATGATCGTCAAAGACAACAAGATCTACGTAGTTTTTGTCTTTGCCGAGAAAGATTACGGCGACAATGGCCGCGCCCTGATCGCCCAGGAGTTTGGCGAGTTCCAGAAAAAACTGTCAGACAAGAATTTTCTGATCACCGGCTACCAGGTCAAAGTAGACAAGGCGATGTGCAATACCAAGGCTTATTTGATCCCGCTTTTACCGTCGATCGAAAACGCCCTAAAAAGGATAGACATTGAGGCATAATAATGGCTGAAGAAGAAAATAAACTGCCTGACGAAGGCGAAAAAAAACCGGAACGCAAGACGGTTGTGGCGGTCCGCTATGACATTGATCGGGACAAAGCGCCAATGGTCCTGGCGACCGGCAAGGGGATGATGGCGGACGAGATCCTCCGGATCGCCGAAGAGAACAAGATCCCGCTCTACGAAGACCCGGAGCTGGCCAAGCTTTTGGCCAAACTGGAGATCGACTCCGAGATCCCGCCGGAGCTCTATACTTTGGTGGCGGAGGTCCTCTTTTTCGTCTTCAAGCTCGACCGGATGGCCGAAAAGAGGGAGAAAGTGGTGACCCGCCTGCGCGAAGAGAAAAAAGAAAAAGCAAGGAAGGGAGAATAGGGATGGATAACATTACGTTCGACGATTTTAAAAAACTCGATCTTCGGGTCGCCGAGATCAAAGAGGTTGAGGAAGTTCCGGGGGCCGATAAGCTGTGGAAATTAAAGATCGACTGCGGCGAAGAGCGGGAAATTGTCGCCGGGATAAAACTCCATTACACCAGGGAAGAGTTGATCGGTAAAAAGATCGCTTTTCTGGCTAACCTGGAACCCAAGACCATCCGCGGGGTGACTTCACACGGGATGTTGATGGCGGCGTCAAACGACGATCGGAGCATTATCACTATTCTCTCGCCGTTGAAGGATGTTCCGAACGGATCAAAGATCTCCTGATCATTCCACCGCGTAAGTGATTGAGACCGAGCCAGTTATTTCGATCAATCCTGGAGAGACCGGTGTTTCCGCGTTGTCAGCTTGTAATCCGGCCAGCGCCCTCATTTGATTTTCCTGCGGATATACGACCCTTGCGCCCCCCTCAACAATAGATTGCGTCCCAATTATTTTCAGCCCGGCCGCTTTAGCGATGGTTTGGGCCTTTTCGCCGGCCGCTTCGACCGCTTGAGAGAGGGCCGATCTTTTGGCTTCCTTATCGTCCTGGCGGGTAAAGTTGAGGCCGCGAACATTGTTGGCCCCCGCGGCGATCCCCGAATCGATCACTTTTGAAATAAGGGCCAGATCTTCAATGGTGATGTTGACCTGGTTGCCGCAGCGATAGCCGACGGTTTTTGGCGGCTGGTTTTGCTCATATTTGACTTCCGGCCAGATGTTGAAATTCGAGGTCTTGACCTTCTTTTTGGCGATCCCATTTTTTTCGACCGCCTCCATGACCTGTTTCATCAGGCGGGCATTTTCCGCCTGGGCGGCTTGAGCGCTCTTGCCGGAACATTCGACCCCTAATTGAACATTGGCGGTATCGGGTTCGACCTGGACACTGCCAAAGCCGTTGACGATAATAGATTGTTCTTTGGCGGCGGTGGCGGAGAGAGCTAGGCAGAGCAGGGCCAATAAAATGAAGAGAGCGTTTTTCATCTTCTTCCTCCTAGTTAAAGGTCTCGGCCGCCTTAAAAGCGGGGCTTTTGGCGTCCTTGTCGGAGACCAGCGGGGTCAGCCCTTTCAGCGGCCACATTATTTTCAGGTCCGGATCGTTCCAGACAATGGCCCGCTCGCCGGCCGGGTCGTAGAGGTCGGTGCATTTGTATAAAACGTCGGTCTCGTCTTCCAGGGCGAGAAAACCGTGGGCAAACCCTTCGGGGATATAGAGCTGTTTGGTAACATCGAGGAGCTCGCCGTGCCATTTGCCGAAAGTCGCCGAGCTTTTACGCAGATCAACCGCGACGTCAAAGATCAATCCTTTCATGACGCTGACCAGCTTTCCCTGCGGGTGAGGGGGGATTTGGTAGTGGAGGCCGCGGACCACCCCTTTTTTGGAACGGCTGTGATTGTCCTGGACGAATTGGGCGATCAAGCCGTTTTCGGCAAAAGTCCGGGAATGGTAGGTTTCCATGAAAAAGCCGCGGTTGTCGGTAAAGGAGCGGCTTTCAATAACGACGACGCCGGCCAGCGGGGTTTTGCTGAACTTAAAGTTGATCATTGAGAAAAAAATTATATCATTCAAATGAAGAGGGCGCAACGATTGCCGAAGATTTAATCAATCGGTATTGGCCCAGTTGCAGATCACCCAGTTCCAAATTGGCGATCCTTACCCTTTTGAGCCGGAGGACGTTGTAGCCGAACTTATCGAGCATCCGTCTGATCTGGCGGTTTTTTCCCTCGCGCAGGATAAAGTTATAGGTCATACCGGTCATTTTTTTGACCAGGACCGGTTTGGTTTTTTCCCCTAAGATCATTATTCCCTGACGGTATTTGGCGATGACGTCCTGGGCGATCGGCTGGTCGACCGTCACTTCGTACTCTTTTTCGTGCTCAAATTTAGGGGAGGAGAGCCGGTGGGCGACGACCCCGTCGTTGGTCAGGAGGAGGAGCCCTTCTGAATCTTTATCAAGGCGGCCGACTGGGTGGAGGTTTTTTAGTTTTGCCGGGAGGAGATCGGTCGCTTCTTTCTCACCCGCCTGGGGGAGGTTGGTGACGTAGCCGACCGGTTTGTTCATCAGGAGATAAATAAACTCTTCTCGGTGTTTTTTTGCCTGCCGGCTAAGTTCGACCTTGTCTTTGGCCGGGTCGATCCTGGTCCCCAGCTCGGTCACGACCTGGCCGTTGACCTTGATCCAGCCTTGTTTGATATACTCTTCCGCCTTGCGGCGGGAGGCAAGGCCCTGTTCGGAGCAGTATTTTTGCAATCTGATCTTTACCATATCATTTAAGTATATTAGCTCTGGCGTTTCAGGGCAAGCGAAAGACTAATAACTTAATCTGGCCAACAAGTCGGCCAGAGGCTCGGGCTGATAATACCCTTTTTGTTCTCCTTCAGTGATTAAAGGGGTCCTTTCGATCCTAAGGCCTTTTAATCTCGTTGTGTCATCGGGGATCAGCCTTCGACCCGCGCCTAATCTTAATCTTTTACTTCGATCGCCGGCGATGATCACCTGCAAATAATCATTTTCCTTTGCCCCGGCTTCCGTCCCTTTTAAGGTCTTTACCAGCTGTTGGACCATATCGGCGGTCGTCATCCCGCGAATTTCCGGATCTTCGATGGTATTGGGGATAAAAACTTTCAGGGCGTGGCTTTCCCGGACCGCCTCCGACATTCCCATCAGATGAAGAGTTGATAAAAGGCTGGTGTAGAAGCTTCCCATTGAAAAGACGATCATATCCGACCCTCTGATTGCGTCCGCCGCTTCGGCGCTAAGGCTGGGCCTGATCTCGGCGGCGCCCGGCTCTTCGCGCTCAAGGAAAAACAGCCGTTGCATTCGTGAGCCGAGATCGGTCTTGGTGATAATGTGCTGGCCGACAATTGTTTGGCGGTCCACGGTTTCCACCGCTAAATGCATAACCGCTTCGGAAGCCGGCAAGACCCGTCCCCGGACCCCGGCCAGTTTTTCGTATAAGAAGATCGCCGCGCCGATATCTCCAAAATCAAGGTAAGCGCCGGTCAAAAAGAAGTTTCCGATGCTCCCTTGCTTTAGATCAAAAGGCCCTTTGGTCAATTCTATGCTCTTTCGTGTTTCGTCAAAACGTTTTAGGTTGGCTAAAATGATCCTGGTAAATTTGTGGTTTCTGGCGGAGGCGGCGCAGGTCAGCGGGTGGCGGCAGTTGATGATTGAAGCGAACTCTTTTTCCAGCGCTGTTTTATCTTCTATGTTCGGCAAACGATAGGCCAGCAAGTCAGTGATCTCGCGATAGCCAAGGGTCCGCCGGTCGGCAAGGTCGATACAGCGGCTGCGCAGGTCGCCGATCGCCGGAATGCCGAAAAATTCCCTGATCCTTCTGGTGCTTCTCCCGCTGTCAGCGGTGCCGATCACATGGACCGTAGTGGGATTGGGATAAAGCGAGGCGAGCGATCTGGCGACAAAGCGGAAGCCTGTCCCACCGGTAATACAGGCGATCCTTCGTTCATAAATGGCCATTTTTCATCTTCCTTCTGGAGCTCCAACCGATCGGGGAGTTCTCTTGGTTTATTATCATTATTTAGCCGGGGAAATTTCGGGCGATTTGTTATCAGTCAACGAGAACGATCTCCATCGCGCAAACCAAAGAGGTCTATGTTGGCTACCGAGGTGAAATTCAAACCGATTTTGTCGGATAAATACGCGTAAGGAGTTTCACCTATGACAAACATCGGTTTGGTTGGTTTCAGGCGCTGGGGGCATGTAAATTTGGCGGGTACAATCCAGGAACTATATAAAAATCCTAAGCCTGGGGCGTTTCATGCCACGAGGAGAAATACCGTTGAGTTTTGCTCGGAGGCTTTAGGTGGCCGGCTTTTTTTCCCTGAATCCAGGCCCCTTTATGCCGCTAATGTCGTTGACGTTAATTTATTGCCGGAAGAGCTGATCCTCGAAGGTTTTTTGCCGGGCCGGATCGCGCAAAGGATTGCCGGCGGTAGCTTGGGCGCTCCCGGTTTTGGTTTAGGGATTGCCGGCATTGACGCGGTGCTTGATATTGTGGCGACTTCTTATCAGGCCGTGCTCGCGCCCAAAGAACACGACCGGCTTGTCCTGCTGAGACAGGTTTACGCCAGAAGTTTTAGTGACGTGCCTGTTCCCTGGATCTTGCGCCTGCCCCAAGAAAAATTCACCGCTCTTGAAGCGGCCAAAAGCGTGAAAGTCGTTAACATAAAAGATTTTCTCTACAATGGCGGGACATTTTCGGAAATGACCTTTGCCGGCCGGTTCAGCCTGCAGGATTTTGAGGTTTACGCCGACCCTGACCCAAGGGAGTTATCTTATACGCCCAGCCCCTAAGCTTAGCTTTATTCAAATTTAGTCTTTACATAAATCTTGCTTGCCCTTTGGGGTAGGGTTGTTTATGATAAACTTTAATTATGAAAACGATCTCCGTCGCGCAAGCCAAAGAATTTGACCACCGGGCCCAGGTTGATTTTGGCGTGCCGTCGATCGTTTTGATGGAGAACGCCGGCCGGAGCGCGGCCGAGGTCGCTTTGAAGATGCTTTGGTGGCGGGAGAGGGCGGCGGTTGTTTGCGGGGTAGGGAATAACGGCGGCGATGGCCTGGTCGCGGCGCGCCACCTTTATAATCAAGGGAAAAAAGTCACGGTTTTTGTTATTGGGGACCACAACCGGGGGACGATCGATTTTATGGCCAATCTGCTGATAATTGAGCATCTTGGCTTGCCGATCGTTTGGGTCAAAGAAGCGGTTCAGCTTGAAGAGCTCTCCCAGGCGGAGCTGGTGATCGACGCTCTTTTTGGTTTAGGGTTGACGACTCCTGTTAGGCAACCGGCTAGGGAGATGATCGAAACGATAAATAGCTTGCGCAGGCCGGTTTTAGCGGTCGATCTTCCATCAGGCTTGAACGCTGATAGCGGCGAGGTGATGGGGGCGGCGGTAAAAGCCAAGTGTACCGTGACTTTTATCGCTATGAAGAAAGGGTTTTTGTCTCCTCAAGCGAAACAATATTGTGGGCGTATTATTGTAAGAGATATTGGGATTACCTCACCCACCATCCGCTAAAGCGGATGGTCCCCCCTCTCCATTTCATGGAGAGGGCCGGGGATAGGGGAAGCGAAATGCGCGTCCATACTGAACTTGTATTCTAATCCAGTGCCATTCTTTGGGTGTCTGCCTCACTCAACACTGGGACAAACCGCTCAATAAGCCAGGAAGCCGCGGCGATATTACCGCTAGTTTCCTGGGTTGCTTTTCCCCTAAACCGTGAGTAAAATGTGGGCAGAGAAGGGGAGGATATATGGATAAAATAGAAAATGCTCAAGAGAATGTTTTAAATTTGTTAAGGAAAGAGTGCGATAATTGGGTTGATTTAAATGAACTGTTTAATGAAGTACCGAATGCAAAAAATGATTTTACTAATGTTGATGATTTTTTTAAGAACGTAATTGTTCCTTTGCAGCTTAAAAATAAAATTGATGTAGATAGTAAAGTGAAAGTTCCACTCTGTCCTCAGCCAAGTCAAAGTCCTCAAAATGCGCCTATAATCAGGAATCTCAGCAGTGTTGAAATTATTCAAGTTAGAATTAAACAATAAATCCATAGTTTTAGGTTAAATAAAACCTATCCTTGTGGGTTTTTCCGGTTGAGTAAGCATTTGATGAATCGCCTCGAAGATTAATTGAATATCCGAGCTGTTCTTGCCGGTTTTTTGTTCCAGTTCATTAATCTTGGCAATTAATTCCTTGTGTTGAGCTAGAATGTTCCGCAATTTGGTGAATATCCTCATGATCTGAATATTAACCTGGACAGCTTGTTTACTTCGTAGAACAGAAGAAAGCATCGCAACCCCGTTTTCGGTAAAAACATTGATATTTTTATGGTATTTTAAAGGAGAGGATATCACAATTTGTGATATCCTCTGTATTTCCTGTTTTGACAGCGAAAACATGAAGTCATTTGGGAACCTTTCCTGATTTCTACTTACTGCTTGGTTTAAGGTGCCTGTTGGGATTCCGTATAATTCTGCTAAATCCCGGTCTAACATAACTTTTTGGCCACGAATCATGTAGATTTTGTTTTGGATTGCTTCTAAAGGGATCAATTCATTATTGGTCATAATTTTGCCTTTTGGAAATAAGATGCTAAGAACTAAGCAATATTATTGCCAAGTGCAGTTGCGGAGCAGATTCGTGGAATACCGGCATAATCATTGATAATTATAATATCTGTATAATTAGGGTTAATACTGAAAAACTGACGAATTGCCGCTGATTGTCCAAACCCAAACTCAAACATTAACTTTCCTCCAGGATTAAGATGAGCGGGGGCGTCTTTGATGAGACGGCGGATATAGGCTAAGCCGTCAGCCCCGCCGTCAAGCGCTGAAATAGGCTCCCAATCTTTAACTTCAGGCTCCAATCCTGTTAAATCAGCGGTCGGGATGTAGGGAGGGTTCGAGACGATCAAGTCGACTTTTTCTTTCAAAGGAGCGAGAAGATCCCCTTCAAGAAAAGTGATTTGAGCGTTGTGAGCCGCGGCGTTTTCTTTGGCTAATTCCAAAGCAGAAGGGGAGAGATCGATTGCGGTAACTCTGGCAGTTGGTAATTCCTTGGCTAACGTAATGGCGATACACCCACTACCAGTCCCAACATCAGCAACAATGATAGGTGAATAGGGGATTAGGTGATTAGTGAATTTGGGATTGGAGATTATTTTTTCCACTAACAGTTCCGTTTCCGGTCGGGGGATCAATACCCGTCGGTCGACTTTTATATCTATACCCATGAACGGTTGATAGCCGACAATGTACGCGGTCGGTTCGTGAGCCAGGCGTCTAGCGATCGAGGATTTAAAGTTGGCCAGCAGTTTTTCCTGAATAACCTGATCGCCTTGCGATATTAATTTGGTTGTTGGTAGTTGGAGGTTGTTGGTTAATAAGACTTCCGTTTCCAATCGGGGATCTTCAAAGCTTGAGAGTTGGGTGATCCCCCAGGCGAGCGCCTCGGCGATCGTCATGCCGCGTTGGCGAGCTTGGCCGCCCGGTCGGCGGTCGCCAGGGCGTCGATCAGTTCATCAATATCACCATCGAGCATCGAATTGAGCTGGTGGACGGTAAAGCCGATCCGGTGATCGGTGATCCGGCTTTGCGGGAAATTATAGGTCCTGATCTTTTCGGAGCGGTCGCCGCTCCCGACCATCACCCGACGGCTCGATTCCCGCTCTTTGCGCAGTTTTTCTTCTTCGGCCTCGTAAATTCTGGCGCGCAGAAGCTTCATTGCCTTGGCCCGGTTCTGGAGCTGGGAGCGCTCTTCCCGGCATTCGACAACCGTCCCGGTCGGCAGGTGGGTCACCCGGACGGCGGAGGAGACTTTATTGACGTTCTGGCCGCCGGCGCCGCCCGCGCGGAACGCTTCAAATTTAATGTCTTTTTCGTCAATATGGATGTCGACATCTTCGACTTCAGGCAGGATCGCGACCGAAGCCGCCGAAGTGTGGATCCGTCCGCTCGCTTCGGTCTTGGGTACCCGCTGGACCCGGTGGATCCCGCCCTCATATTTTAAGCGGCTGTAAGCCCCTTTGCCGATAATATTGACGATCGCTTCTTTGTAGCCTCCCAGACCGGTGTCGCTGGCGTCAATGATCTCGGTTTTCCACCCTTTGCGTTCGGCGTAGCGCAGGTACATCCGGAGAAGGTCCCCGGCAAAAAGGGCCGCTTCGTCGCCGCCGGTCCCGGCCCTGATCTCCATGATAATGTTCTTGTCATCGAGCGGATCTTTGGGGATGAGAAGGACTTCCAGCTGGGAGATGAGGGAGGTTTTCTTCCGTTCCAGTTCCTTGATCTCTTCCTCGGCGAGCTCTTTCATCGACTCGTCTTTGAGCATCGCTTCGGCCTCGGCCAGACTTTTCATCAGCTCCGTATATTCGCGGTATTTTTCGACCACTTCGCGCAGTTCGCTCAATTCTTTGGAGTAATTGGAAAACAGTTCGCGGTCGTTGATAATATCCGGCCGGCTTAGAGAACTTTCCAGCTCAATAAATCTTTTTTCGACGTTGGCAAGTTTGTCTAAAAACATGAGGTGTCCGAAAAGGGACGGTTACTTTTCCTTGGGGGCGGCTTTTTTCGGTTTCTTGGCGGCGCTCTTTTTTGCGGCCGCTTTGGCGACTTTCTTTTTCTTCTCTTTTTTCACGCGCGGAGCGACGTTGGCAAATTTCTTCTTGAACTTCTGGACGCGCCCTTCGGCGTCGACCAGCTTCTGCTTGCCGGTGAAGAGCGGGTGGCAGGCGGAGCACATGTCGACCGTGACGTTCTCTCTGGTCGAGCCAATGGCAAAGACCGCCCCGCAGGCGCAGGTGGCTTTGGTGTCAAAATACTTTGGGTGGATGCCTTCTTTCATAACGCTAATCATAATAACATGAAAAGCGCGGCTTTGTCCACTAATTTTCCTGGAGGCCTGCTTCCAATCCCCGCCGGTACTGGTATTCCTCCAGCAGATAGCGGGATTTGATCCGGGCCAAAAATTGAGGGTGGGCCTTGAGGAAGGTGTAAATTCCCATCGCCAGCGGATTGATCCCAAGGAACATTTTGATCGTAAAATTGGGATGTTTTTTATAAAAGAGGGCGGCGGAGCGTCCCATTTCAAACTTTCGCTCCAGCATTCCAGAATCGGTGACCGGGTGATGGTGGTAATTGACCGCTCCGGGGAGGAAATAGAGCGGGACCTTCATCCGGGAGAGCCGGTACCCCAGCTCAATATCTTCCCAGCCGTAACCTTTGAACCGTTCGTCAAAAAGTCCGGCTTCCAGGAGTATCTTTTTGGGGAGAGAGAGGTTGCCGGTCAGAAAATACGACCATTTGAGACGGGAGTGAGGAAAAATAAAAGATTTGATATACGGCTTCCCGTTCGGGTTGATGGTCAACCCTTCGAAGGAGGCGTCCTTCTTCCGCTGGTGGGCCTTCAGATGCTCCTCCAGCAGGGTTTCTTTGGCGACCATGTCGGCGTCGGTCAGAAAGATGATCTCCCCTTCGGCCGCTTTTATTCCCAGGTTGCGGGCAAAGGTCTTCCCCTTGTTTCCCACCCGCTGATAATTGAACCGGCAGGTTGGTTTTAGCTCCCGAACCATCTGGTCGGTCCCGTCGGTCGAGGAACTGTCGACCAGCTGGACCTCGTATTCGGCGGGGGGGAGAGTTTGACGAAAAAGCGATTCCAGCGTTTGGCGCAGGACCTCTTTTTGATTGTAGGCGCCGATCACGACCGATAGTTTCATAGTTACATTATATAGCGGGGGAGCGCTGTGGACAAGTCAGATCGCGTGGGTTATTATAAGCGGGTGAAAGCGGGGAAAAATGCACATTCCTGATGGTTTTCTTGACCCCAAGGTCGCGACCGGCCTCTTTGGCTCGGCGGTAGTGGTCTTAGCTTACAGCGCGGCCAGGGTCCGGGCCGCGGCGACGGCAGTTGCTCCAGCAATGGTACTGGCTACAGCCGGAAAAAAAGCGGCCAACTTTGCCCTGGGGGCGCGGCGGGTCTTGACCGACGAAGGGGAGCGGACGATCTACAAAATGGGGATGGTCGCGGCCCTTGTTTTTGCCGCGCAAATGTTCAACTTTCCGATCGGCAGTGGGACTTCCGGTCACTTAATTGGCGGGGTTTTTGCGGCGGTGATCCTGGGCCCGTTCGCCGGGTCGATCGTTATTGCCGCGGTCCTGGTCGTTCAGTCCTTCTTTTTCGCCGACGGTGGTCTGCTGGCGCTCGGCGCGAACATTATCAATATGGCCCTTTTTGGCGCGATCATTGGCTATTACATATATAACTTCCTAAAAAAAGCAGGGCCGGAATGGCTGGCGATCGTGATTGCCGCCTGGCTCTCGGTCCCATTGGCCGCTTTCGCCTGCGCCCTGGAACTGGGGATCTCCGATACGATCCCCTTCGCGGTCGTTATTCCGGCGATGGTAAAAGTCCATCTGGTGATCGGGATCGCCGAAGGGCTGATCACTCTGGCCCTGGTCGGACTCTTCCACTCAATGCTTACGGAGAAGAGATGAGACGGCTTTTTTTTCTCTCGATCGCTATTGCTCTCCTGGCGACATTTTTCGCTTCCACTAAACCGGATGGCCTTGATTTTGTGGCAGAAAAGCTTGGCTTTGCCGGAAGGGGGATAGAACGGGCCGCCCCGCTCGACTATTCGACTGCTGGGATCGCCGGAGTTATGATCATGCTGGCCGTATTTTGGGGGAGCGCCCATGTTTTGAAAAAAAGTAAAGGAGGAGTCAGATGAAAAAGATAGTTGTGTTTCTGTTTGCTTTGTTGGTTGCCTCTCAAGTTCAGGCCGCCGTCCCGTATCTTTATGCCAACACCACCTGGGGAGCGATGGGTGGGGGATTGGGCTTTGATTTGGGAGACGGGAAAGCGGTCGATTTTTGCGCGACCGCCGGATCAGGCCCGTCGGGTTCAACCTACCAGCTTTACGCCGATTATTTTATCGGCAACTGGGGGGTGGGGGTTACCGCGAAGAAATTGGCCGTTAACGCCGATCTCGCCTACGACCTTAGCTTGCAATACGCCCTGGAGCAGGCGATTAACGACAGCGTCACCGTTGGCGCCTCCTTTACTTTGATCAATTACGACACGACCGCCAACGCCGATCCAAACTGGACCATTATTCCGAGCATTGGGGCGTATATTAAACTCCCGTTGTAATCAGATCAATAAATATAGTAAAATAAATTTGAGGTGTTAAACATGAAAAAAAGTCTCTTTGTCGTTATGTTTCTCTGTCTCCTGGTCGCGGCTTCTTTTGCCGGGACGGTTAATGTTTCCGGCCGGGCCGGGATGTTCAACCACGGTACTGGTTCGACGTCGATGATGTACGGCGTCAGCGCCGATTACGGCATCACGGAGAACGTTTCCCTCCGAGGAGCGGTCGATACGACCACTTACGATAGCGGAGGGGTTTCCACCACCTACATGCCGATCTCCGTTGACGTTATCTATCATCAGACTTTTAGCGGGATGATCACTCCTTACGCCGGCGCCGGTTTGAGCTATAACTCGATGACCGTGGCGGGATCGACCAACTCGACCACCGGGTATCAGGGTGAAGTTGGGGTTAAGTTTTCATTGGGGGGGATGACCGCGGGCGTTGAATACCGGGTAATTTTCCCGGATGCCAGCAAGTCGACTTCCTTTACTTCATCAAGCGTTTATATACAGGGTGGTTTTTCGCAAAGTTTTAATATATAGGGAGCAGGGGAAAGTTAAAGGGACGAATTTAACCGCGCAATTAATTGCGCGGTTAGGCAAAGCAGGGAAACCGGTTCCGATCTGATCGGGACGGTTTCCCTTTTTATTTTTCAGTTGCGGCTTTGATTGAAGTATAGGTGATGGCGAGCAGTTCTTTTAACTCTTTTTGGGCGATGCTTTGCGGTGGCATGAGGACGATAACGTCGCCGAGCGGACGGATAATCGCGCCCCGTTTCCGGGCCTCTAAAATTACCCGGTGCCCCATTCTGATCTTGCTTGAATAAGCCCGCTTTGCTTCTCTGTCTTCAGATAGCTCGATCCCGACCATCGTGCCGCATTGGCGGATATCGCCGACGTGCTCTAATTGAAAAAATCCGGGGAGTTCTTTGGCTAATAAGGCCGCGTTGCGGTTAACGTTAGCTAATACTTTGTTCTGTTGGAAAAGCTTCAGCGAAGCGAGAGCGGCGGCGCAGGCAAGCGGGTTGCCGGTGTAGGTGTGGCCGTGGAAGAAGGTCTTATTCTCTTCAAAACGGCCGAGAAAGGCTTGATATATCCGATCGGTCGTTAAAGTTGCCGCCAGCGGGAGGTACCCGCCGGTGATCCCTTTGGCGACGCACATCAGGTCAGGGCTGACCCCTTCGTGTTCGCAGGCGAACATCTTGCCGGTCCGGCCGAAACCGGTCGCCACTTCGTCGACGATCAGCAGAACGCCGTATTTGGAGCAGAGCCTGCGGACCGCTTTAAGGTACCCCTTTGGCATCATTAGCATCCCGGCTGCCGCCTGGACGAGCGGCTCGACGATCATCGCGGCGATCTCCCGGTGCCTGGCTTTAAGGACTTTTTCTAGTTCGATGATGTCTCCCGGCGTGACTTTGATCGATTTGAAGAGGAGCGGTTTGTAGATCTTATGGAAAAGATTGATCCCACCTACTGAAACGGAACCGATTGTATCGCCGTGGTAAGCGTTGGTTAGCGTTATGAACTTTGTTTTATGGGGCCCCCCCGAGACTGAACGTCTCGGTTCCCCATCTTTTTGTTGCCAGTATTGAAAGGCAATTTTAATCGCGATCTCAACCGCGGTCGAGCCGCTATCGGAATAAAAGACTTTACTTAATCCTTTAGGAGCGATCTTGATCAACTGCTCCGCCAGTTCGATCGCCGGGAGATTGCCCAGGCCGAGGAGCGTGGAGTGGGCGACCCGGTCCAGCTGTTTCTTGATCGCCTGGTTGAGATTTTTATTATTATGACCATGCACCGTGACCCAAAGAGAAGAACAGCCGTCGATATATTTTTTCCCCTCGGTATCCCAGAGATATGCGCCGTCCCCTTTTTCAATGATCAGCTGGTCATTTGCCAGCCAATCTTGCATCTGGGTAAAAGGGTGCCAGAGATGGCGCTTGTCCTTGTCCAGCAAGGCTTTGGTTCGTTGGTTCATGAAAGCAGTATAAGTTGAGGATAAATCCTGGTCAAGAGGGGGGGGATATTACCTGAAATTCATGTCGCCGAAGATAGATAACCAGATAGAATGATCAATCAGTCTTTGCGTTTATATAAATATGCCATGGCTGGAGCGCTTGCTGGAGCACTTGCTTGTCCAGGTTGTCGAAAAAAGGAGCCAAGTCCTTTGACGAAGCCAGTTGTTTCATCGCAAATTATTAGGGACCCTCAAAAACTTTATTTTCAAGACTGGCAGATGAAAATGCTTTTGACCAGCCGGGAATATCGGGGTGGGGAGCTGTGCCTGGGCGGCCAACCGGTCGATTTACATTTAGCTTCTCCTACCGGCGGCCAATCCAGCCATTACGCGGCGATCGCCCGGGAGATTTTACTTTCTGTTAAAGGAGAAGACTTTAAGAAACTATCCAATGATAAACAACAAGCGGCGGTTGACTCCCTGGCTGGAAAAATTGGTTTGGCCGGTCAGGGCGATAGTTTTCTTGGCCTGGTTGAGGCGACAGACGGCAGTTTTTTGTCAGGATACCGTGATCTCTGTGCTGGGCGGGGAGGTCTTTTCCCTCCGTTCGTCTATCTGGGAATATCAGCCGCTGAAGTTGATGCCGCCATGAAAGCGTCTGAAGCGGTTCCGGTCCGCCTTATTTTATCGACGACCGAACCTTTGCTTCCGCTAATGGTCGTTCCAGGAGAAAAAAAGAGCTTTGTTTTGGCTTTAAGAATGGAAAACGGAGAGCTAGATCCTAATCAGTTAAGGGTGAGCTTTAGCGGGAGGGAATCCGTTTCCGCCGTTCTGACCTTAGTTAGGGAACCGCTCAATATTCGTTCTTGTCCTTTGAGCGGCGACACCATGTTCCTGACGATCGAGCTGGCTGTTCCCAAAACCGCCAAAAAAGAGAAGAAGAATCTTGTGGTTTTATCGGCTGATATTTCAGAGCCGCTCTTAACGATCCCAGACGCGCTGGAGATAGTTGAAAATCAGCGGCCGAACGACCGGCCGGCGAAATGTTCGTCTTATGAGCCGTATTTGCAGGATAAGTTTCGGGAAACCGGTCAATGCGTGGATTAATGAACGAAGGAGATATTTTATGCCGCCAGAAGTAAATGTTAGCTCTTTAAACCCGGACCGCAGAAGAATTGTCAGGGACCTTTTAATTATTGACGACCTGGTTGGATACAGCAAGTCCGGAGCGGGCTATGTTGATGGATACGCGACCTCTTTTTTGCTCGGCCAGACCAGCACAGGGATTAGCTTAAGCCCGGAAGCCAAAGGGATGCTGACCGATCGAACTAGACCTAAGACAGCGAACCAGGTAAGCGCTCGCCAGGAGAGCCGTTTAACTATTCAAAACAAAGAAAGATACCGGCAATATCAAGGTCGATTAAATCGACCGGAAAGCCACGCTGACCTTGAGGCGGTTTTGCGCGAAATTGACAATGATCGATCGATCTCCGATGCCAGACAAAAGGATTATATGAAAGATTGCTTGATCATTGACGATTTGAACGGCTTCAGGCAGGACAAGACCCATTACGCGCAAGGGTACGTTTACCAGGCCTTATTGGGGAATCTTACCGGAGTAAGCACCGAAACAAAATTGTTGATCAACGGCTCGGTTGACGTGGTTACCGGAAACGTTATCGTTTCTCCGCTGGGGATCGCTAACGTCAAAGCCCAGCTGCTTCGCGAGCTGGGGACAAGCCGGGAGTATATAAAACTGCGGGATACTCTTACGACTCCCTACAGCAACCAGGACCTGTTGGGGGCCTTGTGTCAGCTGGATCCACGCGAGCCTTTTTGCCTGCAGATCTTAACTATAGGCCCGAGAGTTAGGCCCGGAGAGCAGAATAAAACGATCAGGCTGACCGGCTTGAACTTGCCCGACGCGGCCCAGGTTGACATTTCCAGCCCCAATCCGGGCTTGCCGCCGATCACCGTCGAGCCCGGTTCATACGTGAGAATAGATGACCGTCAGGCGACGATCAAGGTCAGTGTGCCGGACAATTTCCCAGCCAATGCTCTCCCGGTTTCTTATTCGCTTACCGTGGCCAGTCAGAATGGTCTTTATCGATCGACGGTCACAAACGCGATCAGGATTGTTGGTGCGGCCGGCGATCCAACGGAGCCTGGTGTTCCCTGCGAAAGTCCCAGGGTTTGCGCCATCCCTTATCCTCCGCTGAAACTGTTTGTCGCGCCGGAGACTTTGATGGCTAATAATGAAAGCCAAACGCTCAATATTGTCGGAGATGGCGCCGATTCAATTAAAATGATACGGTTGATCGTGCCGGCGACAGGGACCGACGTTGTTGTGCCTATCACCGTAAGCCAGGAGATGTTTTCTGACGGAGGCCGGCGCTTGTCGATCCGGATCGCTCTTGACCCGATCAAATTAGCCGCGCTCTTCCCCGATCGGGCAAAGGGCCCTTTCCAGCTTAAGCTGATAGTCACAGACGGGGCGGGACAGATAGTTACCGTTTCTAATGACCTGACGATCATCGTCATTCAAGACCGAGTCATTGTTGAGCGGGTCCCTTATCAGCTTCCTCCCTTGGTCCATAACGTTATTCGGCCAGATCTGTCGATCGGCGTTTCAATCCAGGAAAACAGCAGCAGTGTTCCGCTGGTTCTTGGTCTCAATCCCGGCTTGATCGGGAAAACCGCTCCGATCAAAAGCCAGTACTTTGAACTGGCGGCGAAAGGGGATTGCTCTTTTTTTAGCGGAGAAGTGGTTGATGGTTGTCGGGCCCAGGGATATATCAATATTGCTTATTGGGGATTTAAACTAGAGTCGGCCGGTCAGGCTAAATACGCGACCAGCGGCTCCGTTTATAATCTGCCGTATTATTACGAGCGTACCTCTTTTATGACCGACGGCCGCTTTTCCCTTAGCTACACGCCGGGTAGGGCGCTAAGCGTCAGGGCGAGCGGCGAATGGAGCTATGTCAAAACCATGGACGACCAGCGCGATAAGCGGTTTCGCTTGAGCGGCGAAGGATTTATCACTTTTGGAGATGGCCGCTCCGTTTACGTGCCGGAAAAACTAAATTTGCGTTTTGGCGTTGTTCCGTCGGGTGAGAGGGTTGTCGCGGGAGAAGCGCAGGAATTGCGCGGCGGCGGGATCGGGTTTGACGCCCGCTGGGACCGGGGTTTGTTTGCCGGTTTGCCTCTGGGCTTATATTTTGGCTGGGAGCGGATCTCTTCCGCGAACGAGAACAACCCGCACAACCTTTATGGCGGGGTCAATTTCGACCTGATGAGGTTTATCGACCGAACGGTCGGTTACCAGGATTTTTCCAAATATCTTCTTACCCAACAGCATTGATTGTGACAAGCCGATTAGCTAAACTATTTTTATGGAGAACCAACTTCTTGTCCCCTGCCGGCTCTGCGGCCACCGTTGTGGAGTAAACCGCCTGACCGGGGAGCGTGGACTCTGCCGGGCCGGCGCGAATATTGAAATCGCCACTTATTGCCTTCATCATGGAGAAGAGCCGGTCATCTCCGGGACCAGAGGGTCGGGGACGATCTTTTTTTCTCACTGCAGTCTGCGCTGTGTGTTTTGCCAAAACTATCAGATCAGCCAGGGGGATACGGATAAACGGGACACGGATATACGGGACAGGGGATTGGTTGAAATTATGTTGGAGATGCAGGAGCGAAAGGCGCACAACATTAATCTCGTTTCCCCGACCCATTACGGTCCCCAAATTATTGAAGCGATTAAGGTCGCTCGTGCTCAAGGCTTGACGATTCCGATCGTCTGGAACTCCAGCGGGTATGACAGCCTGGAACTGCTTGAGGCGCTCGACGGAATTGTCGACATTTATCTCCCCGATCTTAAATACGGAGACGACGCGGCCGCCCTTAAATATTCGGGAGCGAAAAACTATTTCGAGACCGCCAAGGCGGCGATCTTTGAAATGTACCGGCAGGTTGGGACCCGATTAATAGTCCGGCATCTGGTCTTGCCGAACGGGTTGGCCGGTAGTCGGCGAGCGCTCGATTTTTTGGCTTCGCTTTCCCCTGATATCCAGGTCAGCTTGATGGCGCAATATTCGCCCCGGCATTTAGCGGTTCGCTATCCGGAAATAAACCGGCCGCTTTCCCTCACGGAATATGGGTCGATCTTGGAATATGCCGGGAAGATCGGGCTGGAGAATATTTTTCGGCAGGAGTTAACGAGCCAAACGGCCTATTTGCCAGACTTTGAGCGAGATCAGCCATTTTCTGACGATTGATCTTTCCGCCCGCTTCATTTTTTTGCTTAGCAAAAGATAACTTTTGCTCTTGGGAGAATAGACCAGGTATTCATTCGAGCGGATCTTTTCCCCGTTCAGCATGATCATGGGGAGATCGTGTTTAAAGGTCCGGGTGATCGGCGGCGAAACGGCATATGATTGTTCCCCGTTTTCCATGGTCATTTTGAACAATGAGCGGACCAGGGTGGAGGTGGTCCGGTTCTCTACGTTGGTTATTGACGCGAAGAAAAGGATCTCCGGGTCGATCAACCGGTGGGGGACTTTGAAATAATATCCATTCTCGTCGCGGTCGGCCGCTAAGCTTTGCCACTTTTTTATGGTCCACTGGTTGGGCCCCCCCTGAGAATAGTAAAGGCGCAGGTTTTTAATGTCGGCCACGCTATCGACCATGACCGGAACGATCAAATGGTCCGGGGCTCTTGCCAGTCTGACCTCAGGTGCGGTCAGTTCTTTGGAAACCATGAAATTAGCCGGTTTTTGATAAAAAGGGAGGATCGTGACTTCCGGGAAAATCCCTTTCTTTTTTAGTTTGCCGTCAAGCCAGGCGAGGGCGACCGCTTCGTCCCGCTGATAGAATTGGTGCCGCAGGTTGGGGATCAGGTAGAGCTGTTTTTCCCCGTTAATTTTTAGGAAACTTTTTTGGAATGTCGGCAAATAGTAACAATGGTCGTTTGTCCCGGTGATAAAAAGTATCGGGGCGTGTTGGGTCGCCAGAAAGCGGCTGGGGTCAAGGAACGCGTTCCAGCGCTTGAGCTCGTCCGGAAGTTTCCTCGTGAATTGGTCCATCCAGGTGCATCCCTCCGGAATAAACCCAGCCCCAAAGACATTGACGACCGCTTTTAATCTTGGTTCCTGTCCATTGGTCAGGATAGAGTTGACCCCTCCCCAGGAGAGGCCGATCATTCCAAGCCGATCGGGGTCAACCTCCGGCTGGTTAGCCAAAAAACCGATCCCGTGGCGGATCGCCGCGACCGAATGGAAAAGGTAATTGTTTTCCAACTCTTGGCCGGTATAGAGCAGGCTCTCAACGTCCATGTCCGGACCGGTTGAGCGGGAGCCGCCCCGTTGTTTCCCTTTCCCCGGCAGGTCAATGATCAGGTTGGCGTAGCCATATTTTGCCCAGCGAAGCCCGGTCGGGAGACTGGCACCGCCGCCTCCGCCATGAGAGATCAATATCGCCGGCAATCTCTCTTTTAAAAATAGGGGGACGCAGTAATAACCGAAAATAATTGACGGTTTCCCTTTATATGAGCGGCTCGGGTAATATATTTCACGCACTTTCACGGAGCCTTGAACATAAGATCGGCCTATTCTGGGGGCCGCTTCGGGGGAAGTGAGCCGCCAGAGCTCTTTGAAATCAAGGGGGGAGCAGGGAGAGGATAGCATAGAGCTAATAAATAGAAAAATCCATATGGAAACCGCGGCGATACTGCCGCTGGTTTCCATTTTAGCTTTATAACAATAAAAACGCTGTGACATGAATCATCATTTTAACTCAAATTGCGGGGAGGCGCAATTTCTTGTATACTTGAAATATGAAGGATTTCCTCGCTATAGCAAAGAAAAAGTTCAATTCGCGGCTTCTGCTGGGGACCGGGAAATTTTCTTCACCCAAGGTGATGAAAAAAGCGATCGAAGCTTCGGAGGCGGAGATCGTAACGGTCGCCCTCCGCCGGGTCGACCTGAATGATCCAGGCGACCATATTTTGGGGTTTATCAACCCCAAAAAATATTTGATCCTTCCCAACACTTCCGGGGCCAGGACGGCGGATGAAGCGGTCCGTTTAGCCAGGCTGGCCCGTTCTTTTGGTCTTCCCGCCTGGGTAAAGCTGGAGGTAACACCTGACCCGCGGTTCCTCCTCCCTGATCCGATCGAAACGCTTAAAGCGGCGGAAATTCTGGTTAAAGAGGGATTTACCGTCCTTCCATATATTAATGCCGATCCGGTCCTTGCCAAAAGGCTGGAAGGGGTCGGATGTGCCACGGTCATGCCGCTTGGCTCGCCCATTGGCTCCGCTCAAGGGATCAAGACCAAAGAGAATATTGCCATAATAATTGAACAGGCAAACATTCCGGTCGTGGTCGATGCCGGTCTGGGAAGCCCGGCTCACGCGGCTGAGGCGCTGGAAATGGGGGCGGACGCAGTCCTGGTGAACACGGCGATCGCCGCGGCGGACGACCCGATCGCCATGGCCGAAGCGTTCAAACTTGGCGTGATGGCCGGGAGAAAAGCGTATCTGGCCGGGATCATTGCCGGCAGTCAAATCGCCCGTGCTTCAAGCCCCCTTCACTTATGAACCTTCGGGATTTTAAAAAGATCATTTATGGAGAGCGGGAGCTTTCGGAGCTAATGGTTTCGGCTCGAAAGGAGACCCTCAAACATTTTGGGCGGACGATCCAGCTTTATGCCCCCCTCTACATTTCCAATGAATGCGTTAATAGCTGTGTCTACTGCGGGTTTAACCGGTGCTCCGGGATCAAAAGATCGACCCTGACGATCGAACAGATAATCGGGGAAGCGAAACATTTGCTTAGCGAAGGGTTCCAGCATCTTCTTTTATTGACCGGCGAAGATCAGGTGAAGGTCCCTGTCGGGTACATCAGGGAAGCGGCGGTCGAACTGAAAAAAATGTTTACCTCTCTTTCCATTGAGATCTATCCCTTGACCGAAGAAGGATATAAGACTTTGGTCGACGCCGGGGTTGATGGGTTGACCATCTATCAAGAGACCTACCATCGGCCGACTTATCAGGCGGTCCATCCGGACGGCCCCAAGCGGGATTACGGCTGGCGTTTTGCCTCTCCGGCCAGGGGAGCGCGGGCCGGCATCCGGAAGGTTGGCCTTGGGTTTTTGCTCGGCCTCTATGATTGGCGATTTGAAGCGGTCCAGCTGGCGGAGCATCTCCAATCCCTCCTAAAAAATTACTGGCAGACCCAGTTCCAGGTCAGTTTTCCCCGGATCAATCCGGCGGAAACGGCTTATCAGGTCAAGCATCCGGTCGGCGACGATGATTTTCTCCGCCTGGTCTGCGCCTTGCGGCTGCTTTTTCCGGAGATCGGGTTTGCCCTTTCAACCAGGGAGCGGGCGGCGTTTCGCGACCGGATCTTTCAATTCGGCATCACCCAAATGAGCGCCGGCTCAAAAACCTCTCCGGGGGGGTACGCGCTGGCCCAAAAAAGCGGCAAGCAGTTTGAAATCGCCGATGCCAGGACCCCGCGTGAAGTGAGCCGGGCCCTGCGGCGATCGGGATACGAGCCGGTCTGGAAAGATTGGGAGAGGGAGTTGGGATGATGAAAATTACTGTTAACGGAAAAGAATGGAATGCTTTGGCCGGGACGACTATCGCCGACCTGATCGGCAGATTTAAAATATCCCCCCGCGCTTGCGCGGTAGAGATCAACGGCAAGATCATCAAAAGAGAAAAGTTTACATCATTGGTCAAAGAAGGGGATGTGGTGGAGATCATCAGGATGATGGGTGGGGGCTAGGGGAAGGAATAAGGGATAAGTAGTAAGGGATAAGAACGGATAAAAAAGAAAATAGAAAGGTGTTATAATTAAATTATGAAATATACCGCGCCAAGGGGAACTAAAGATATTTTGCCGGAAGAAGCCCGGCTCTGGCAGTATATCGAGGACAATTGCCGCGACATCTTCTTCCTGTACAATTATCAGGAGATCCGGACCCCGGTCTTTGAAGCGACCGAATTGTTTTCCCGCTCGATCGGCCAAACTACCGATATCGTCAAAAAAGAGATGTATACCTTTGCCGATAGGAAGGGAAGAAGTTTAACTCTTCGTCCCGAAGCGACCGCGGCGGTGGTCCGGGCCGGGCTCGAGAACAATTTGATCTCGCCCGATAACTTTTCCAAGTTTTTTTATATTGGTCCAATGTTCAGGTACGAGCGGCCGCAGGCGGGGCGCCAGCGGCAATTTCATCAGGCGGGAGTCGAAGCGTTCGGCTCCGCCGATCCGTTGCTTGATGCCGAGGTCATTGTCATGGCGGTCAAACTTTTTAATTCTCTCGGCTTGACCGGCCTGCGGGTCAACCTTAACTCCGTCGGCTGCGGCAAATGCCAGCCGGGCTACCGGCAGGCGGTCCAGGATTATTTTCGTTCCCATATCGGCGGGATGTGCGCCGACTGCCAGGAGAGGCTGGAAACCAATCCGATGAGGATCCTCGACTGTAAAGAAGCGGCCTGCCAGAAAGTGATCGCCGCCGCTCCCGCTTCGGCCAGTCATCTTTGCGAAGAATGCGACGCCCACTTCAAAAAACTTTTAAATTATCTCGACGCGGCCAAGGTCGAGTATCAGCGCAGCGATCGGCTGGTCCGGGGACTGGATTATTACACCAAGACCGCTTTTGAGGTCGTTTCCAGCCAGCTCGGCGCCCAGAACGCGGTTTGCGGTGGCGGGCGCTACGACAACCTGGTGGAGGAGCTGGGGGGGAAGGCGACCCCGGCGATCGGTTTCGCGATCGGACTGGAGCGGCTGGTCGAGATCATGAAACAGACTAAATTGGCCGGGCACGATTCCCGCGGACTCCTTCTTTATATTGCGACGATCGGCGAGCCGGCCAGAAAGGTCGCTTTTGACCTCCTGTTAAAAGGCCGCGAGTCGGGGATCCCGGCCGACATGGATTACTCGGGGAAATCGCTCAAAGCCCAGATGAAGGCGGCAGACCGGCAGAAAGCGCAATACGTCTACATTATCGGCGAAGATGAAGTCGCCAAAGGGGGGGCGGTCCTCAAGAACATGGCGACCTCGGAGGAGCGGACCGTTACCTTTGAGAACATTCTCTACGAACCATTTGGCTTGGAAGCGGTCCGGGAAGAGCCATCCTGCGGCGGTTGCGGCGGCAACTGTACTTGCGGCGACGACAATGACTAGGGAAGCCCTTTTTTATAAGAAACTTGAAGACCAGAAAGTAAAGTGCGAGCTTTGCCCTCATCATTGCCTGATCTCCGATCGGGGAAGAGGGATATGCGGGGTCAGAGAGAATCAGGGGGGGGAGCTGATCTCCCTGGTTTATGGCAAATTGGTCTCCGCGCAGATCGATCCGATTGAAAAAAAACCGCTTTTTCATTTTCTTCCCGGCTCAACCACTTATTCCATTGCCACGGTCGGCTGTAATTTTCGCTGTGATTTTTGCCAGAATTTCGGGATCTCCCAGTCACCGCGCGATAAGAAAGTGATCGTCGGTCAGGAAACATCTCCGGAGCAGATTGTCGAAGCAGCCCTGGAGAGCAAGACCCTTAGTATTTCGTATACTTACACCGAGCCGACGATATATTACGAATACGCCCTTGATTGCGCTAAGCTGGCCAGGGAAAAGGGATTGAAAAATATTTTTATCACCAACGGATATATCGATCCGGCCCCGCTGGAAGCGATCGCCCCTTATCTCGATGCCGCCAATATCGATCTGAAATCTTTCCGCGATGATTTTTACCGGAAGATCTGCGGGGGACAGCTTATGCCGGTGCTGGAAACCATTAAGCTGATGAAAAAGTTAAAGATCTGGATCGAGGTGACGACGCTCATTATCCCGGGGGTAAACGATTCTTTGGAGGAGCTGGCCGAAATAGCCGGTTTTATTCGCGGTCTTGGGGAAGAAACCCCCTGGCACGTTTCCGGGTTTTATCCCGCCAATAAAATGCTTGACCGGCCTCCAACGCCCGCGTCCGCCTTGAGCAAAGCGCGCGAGATCGGATTAAAGAGCGGGTTACAATACGTCTACGCGGGGAATGTCCCGATCCCGGAGGGGGAAGATACACTTTGTCCTCAATGCGGCAAGCCGCTGATCACCAGAGCTCAATTTAGAACTTGGTCCAATCTGGTGAATGAAAAGGGTGGCTGTCCGGCTTGCCAGAAGTCGATCGCCGGAGTGTGGCGTTGATTTACCCTTTTTGGACGGCAAAGAGGCCGTCGAATTTTATTGATTCGAAGTTAAAGGTCATTACTTGAGCGATTGTTCCTGTCCAGGAACTTATCAGGTCCTGGCATGAGACAACCTCTGTTTGAGTTATAAACCAACCGCCCGGCCGCAGGACCCGATAAACCTCTCTCATCACGTCAAGCCGAAAATTAATGAATTCTTCTCCCCAGCTTAATCCCTTTACCGAGTTAATGAACCCAAAGTAGCTGCAGTCTAAAAAATGAGAGCTGAAGACCAGATCGAACCGTTCCGCTGGAAATGGAAGTGAACGAGCGTCTGCTTCAATGACCGGAGCGCCGATTTTTTCGGCGTAGGCGATCGCCGCTTTATCTACGTCGATCCCATAGAAGTCCGTCAAACCCATTTGCTCTTTTAAAAACAAAGGATAAACGCCCCAATTGCTGGCGAGCTGGATCCCGGCTGGTTTAATGTCGGGAAAAACGATCCTTCTAGCCATTTCGATCGGAATAAAGGTCTGGTGATATATTTGGTAGTTCATCGGGGTAAATAAATGGGCGTCGAATAGATCTTGCAATAGGGCGGTTCTGACCGCTTCTTCCTTTGGCGTGTTAAGCAAAAACTTGATCGTTTCCCGGCGAAAGTCATGAGCTTGCCTAAATTCATCGAAGTTTATGTAACCTTGAGCCTGGCCGATCTCATCAGCTGAATTTGCGTAAAAACTACTTGGCCGAAACCTGCGCAAATCCCGAGTAGCTTCGAGAAAGACTTTGTTACAAAGGGAAGGAGCCGCGTTGACCGCTTGAATAGACATAGCTAAATATATATCGAGAAAATATGCTAAAAATTTCAAGCATCCTATGGATGGCCGGACCCTTTGAAGCCGGATAAACTGAAAAAACTATAGTTATTGGTTATGTAATCTTCGATTAAATATAGCTTAAATCCTTTAAGTTCGGTGACTTTAGCAAATTCCCTGCTTGCCGCTTCCTTGAACTCTTTGGTATCTTCTCCAAAATAGATGACCGTTTCCCCCTTTTTCAGGTCAGGTATTCCCCAAAGCTCATATTGTTTTTCCCCCCAGAGCGGTCCCGGCTTGAGGAATCCTGTCGCCATATAAGTTTGGCGCCCGGTGTAAAACTCAAGGAGGGAGGCGGAGACGTTGGTCCGGGCGAAGAGCTTGGTCTCTTTAGGGAGAAGGGTCGCCAATTCTTTGTTGCGGGCGTACTCTTTTTGATGAAGCAAGACCCCCGGAGAGACCAAGAGCAGGACCGCTAAGATCAGCGCGGTGAAAAGAGCGATCCAAAGAATGAACTTTTTTAGTGATTTGCCGTTTTCATCAAGATAGGCGACGGTCAGGGGGAGGGCGGCCAGGTACCCGATCGACGGCCAGTGGGCCCAAACCTTGACCTTGACCGAGAGGAGGAGGAATAGAAGGATGATCGGAAAAGAGAAAGAGAACAACAGCCTGGAGAGATCGTTCTTTTTTAATGAGTAGGCAAAGACCGGGACCAGCGCAAAGAGCAGGAAAGGGGTGAAGTGGACCAGCTGGTCGCCGATAAAAGGGAGGAGCCCGCTAAACCAGACGGAGGTCCCAACCTTCGCGCCATGAAAAGAGAATGAGACCCAGTCCAGCCGGCTGTTCCAGACAAGGACCGGGGAGAAAAGGCCAAGGCTTAGTCCGAGGCAGAGGTAAGGTTGTTTTCTCTTTAGCCAGAAACGGTTGGCCGGAGAGACGATAAAGAAGAGCAGGAGGGCGGGCCAGAAAAGTATCATGGTATATTTGCTCAAAGTCCCCAGGCCAACGACAATCCCCAGCAGATACCAGTAATATTTTTGCTGGGTTTTGACGATCTTGACCATTAGCCAGACCGCCAGGGCCCAGAAAATGGCCAGCGGGAGCTCAACGAACTGGGTTAGCCAGATGACCAGATAATGAGGGAGAAGAAGAAAGAGGGCTGTAGACCAAAAAGCGACCCGCCGGTTAAACGCTTCCAGGGAGATGAAATAGATAAGCAAGGCGACTCCCAGACTGATGAGTGCGGCGCCGAGCCGCAGGGTCAGGAGGTTGGGCTGGCCAAAGGTCGTCAGATAATTGATCAGGGCGATCATCGGGGGATGGTCGACATATGATAGGTTAAGATGTCTTGCCCAGAGCCAGTAATATGATTCATCAGCGGTCAGGGGGAAGAGTATCCCCAGGGCGAGTCGAAAAAAAGTCGCGATGGTGATGAGAAGCAAGAGGTTGGTTGGCATTAATTTATTATAGATGATTTTTCCGGAAAAAACATTGAAATTTACCGGTCGCCCGACAGATAAACATTTGATGTCAATTAGGCTTACGGACCAAACCAAACGGCCGGTGTTGCTCACCGCCGCGCAAACGCCGTTCATTAACCGCGGCAAATATCAGGAAGTCTTGCGGCAATGTGGCCTCGATCGGGAAACCCCCTGGGGGATGACTTACGAAGTTTGCCGGCAGGAGAAGCTCAGCGGCTCGCTTACTCTGGCGGAAGAAATTCTTTGCCACCGCGGACGGCTTGACTGGGTTGAAGAATGTGAAGAAGGCTACCGCTTGCATGGGCCGCTTGCCATGGAGATGCGGGTGGAAACCTGCGCCGATGAGGCGACCCGCGACGAGGCGCGGCTGACTCTCCTTGCCGATTTCCGGCGGTTCGGCTATCAAACCGCCTTGCTGGCGATGGATCCGGCCGAGTATGACACGGTCAATCCCGGCTTTAACGATGAGGCGATCGCCAGGGGCCTTATGCCGCGCGATCTGCTGCTGATCAAAAGAGAACAGGAGTTGCCGGGTTCGATCGGCCTCTCGTTCCCGCGCGATCTTTTTACCCAGCTGGCGGAAACGGTTTATATCAATCCGGACGCCGGGGTTTTTGATTGGCGGCCGTTATTTAATTGGGCAGGTGGCGGCTTGCGGCAGAATTACAGCCGAATTGGTTGCGGCGGTGAGGTCGTTATTGGTGATAAGTACGCCTTCCTGTCGGAGCAGTACATTCCCGACCTTTCTTTTCTCCCTCCGGAACAGCGGCTCATGCTGGAAATGGAATCGCGGCTTTTCAATATGGTGACGATCGGCGAAACGGAAGCGACCCTGCGAAGATTTGGGCGGCAAGTTTTCCGGGTCCCTTACGGTTGGACCGATATTTTTCCCCGCCAGCTGCTGGCCGAGCTTGGTACTTCCAAACGGTTTTTGGTGCCGAACGACCACGCTGACATGAACCTGATGCACTTGCCGGACGAGAACGCCATTCTCACGGCGGAGCCGTATTATCTGGAGAACAGGGAATTGATCGATCGGCTTCTGGAAGAGGTCAAACCCGACCTGTTTCGCGTTTTACCGGAAGAGGACGGCCTGCCGGTCAATTTGCTCCCGCTACCGGGCGGCGGGGTTTACCTCGATCAGGCGGCCGTTGCCGCGGCCCGGATCTTGCGGGCAGCGGGGATCAGGGTAGAAACAACTTCACGGCTATTTGGCACCTTCCTCTGGGGCTCGCAGGGCGGGATACACTGCGCCACTAATACGCTTTGGTTATAACCAGTTCGGAATAATTGTCCCGTGCCAGCACTTTTCCTCGGATCTTCGCTTTTTCCCAGCTCTTAGTATCGCTTAGGACGACCGCTTTTTCTGTTTTTAAAAAATCTTTCAACTTGGCTTGGTCCCAGGCATAAAGGTCGGCTGGCCCGCTCATGAAGTCGACGTAAAAAAGGTCGGGACTATAAAAGAGCTGGCGGTCCGGCGGACGGTAGATAACCAGGGCGTAGCCCTGGCGGGTATAATCATTGATCAAGGCCGGCCATTTGACGTCCGGATTGAACGAATTGACCAATGGGAGCGAAACGTAAAACAAGGCGTTGTAAG
Organism: candidate division WOR-1 bacterium RIFOXYB2_FULL_45_9; assembly: GCA_001771575.1. Classification (GTDB taxonomy): domain Bacteria; phylum Margulisbacteria; class WOR-1; order O2-12-FULL-45-9; family XYB2-FULL-48-7; genus XYB2-FULL-45-9. Next base: position 1,624,953 of record MEUD01000001.1, read on the forward strand.
CCAACATAGTTAAAACGCAAAAAACGACAAGTTTATTCCAGGCCGGCCGGACCAGGTAAAAGAAAAGCCAACTCAAAGCGACGACAAATAGTCCGATCGGCAAAAGGGCGTCGCCAAGATAGATCCCATCGCCGTTATACGGTTTATTAAACAACGTAATAAATCCGACCGCAAAGATCAGCCAAAAGATGAGGTTCCAGAGTAATTCAATACGGAAACCTGCGAATAAATCCGCCGCGGCGGACGGTTTCCGTATTTTCCATTGGATGGCGGTTAGTTTAAGCGCTGCTAAAATCGCCAGCGGTGGGACAAAGACGGTAAAGGTCCGCAGGTCGTTCTGGCGGTAGAAGAACAAGAGAAAGAGCAAATTTGACCAGAACCAGAGGTTGCAGAAGTGGTAGAGGCTAAGGCGGTGGGAGGGCTTCGGCAAGCTTATCGCCGTCATCGCGAGCGGCGCCCAGGGGAAAATGATGATCAAAAGGTAGCCGATGACTGACGTATAAAAACCAAAGCCGAGGTAGCTGGTATTGTATTTACTTTGAATGGTGATACTGCGCAGGTACGGCAGCCATTGATCGCCGAGCGGAATAATTTGGAGGGCCAGGACGCCGCCGATGAGCAGGAGAAGCAAGAAAGCGGTCAGGATTAGGTGGTAAGAGAAAACGAAACGAAAAAGCTTTGAGCGGGCCTCTTTGTTGAAAATCAAAAGAAAAATGACTGTTAGCCCGGGGAGAAGGAGGCCAAAGCCGGATTTGACGAGAAAGCCGCAGGCCAGAGCGACGGTAAAAAGATAGATCGAGCTTGGGCGATCTTTCTTAATAAAATCATAAAGCGCCAGATGGGCCAGAGTGACAAAAAGCGGCAAGAGAATATCGAGCTTTGGCGCGCGCGAATAAGCGACCAATCCGAGACTGGTCCCGGCGATGATCGCGGCAAGGAGGGCGAGCCGCTGACCGCTTGCTCTCCTAATATAAAAATAGATCAAGGCCAGCAGGGCGGCAAAATAAAGGACATTGGCAAGGTGGACCGTTAGTTCGCTGACGCCGAATAGTTTCATCGGCCAGGCGAGAAGCCAGATCCCGAGCGGCGGTTTGTCGAGAAAAGAGGCGGGGTCGCCCGGTGAAATATATTGAGCCAGCCATTGATTGTGGACAACCGCGTTCTTGGCCGCCAGGGCGTAAAGAGAGGCGTCGTCGTTCTGCAACGGATTGCGCGGCAAGGTAGCGAAAGAGACCAGAATGAAAAGGCCGAGGCAAAGGGCAAGGACAAGGCGCAGGTTCATGGAACAAGACCGCCTTTATAACCCTCGGCGTGAAAGATCTGGGTCAGTTTGGGGAGGTCGGCGTCTTTATTGAACAATCGCCGCTGTGGTTCGGTCCAGACCCGGCGAAAGAGGGGTTTGAGCTTGTCGGACAACTCTTTTTCATTAATAGCGAAGTAGATGATATTGTCCCCCTTCTTTAGCTCCGGGATCCCCCACAGGTCAACTTGTTTGAGCCGTCCCGGCGCCATGTTGACTCTGACCTGTCCATGGAAAGCGACCAGCCCGAGGATCCCCAGATCATTGGCAAAGTAATAGGTGCGACCGGTTTTTGGAGTGGTTTCTTTTAAATAAGTTGGCAGTTGGGAATTGATTGTAAACTCTCTTCCCCGCAGGTCGGCCGGAGTTGGATAAAAGAAAAGAAAATAGGAGAATCCACCGACGTTAAGGAGGAGGGCGAAGCCGATCAGGACACTGATTGCCCAGCGTTTCAGCTTGCCGCTGGCGGCGATCGCCGGGAAATAGGCGCAGGCCGGCCAATGTCCCCCGACGTTCATGATCGGGCTGATGAGGGCGAAGGGGAGAAAGACCGCTCCGGCAAGTACGGCCAATAATTTGTTTTTCGCTTTAAAGATCAAATAGATCGTCCCAAAAAAGATGGGGGGGGTGTAGAGGAGTGTTTGCAGTCCGAAAAAATTAAGGAGGTTGTCGCCGATCCGTGGGCCGGCCCCCATTTTTCCGCCCCAATAGAAGAGGGGGGTAAAACCGAGACCAAAGTTCCAGACAATAACGGGGAGGAAAAGGCCGAGGCTAAGGCACAGGCCAAGGTAAGGTTCTATTCTTTTGAACCAGAAGCGTTGATCTTTTTCGATCGCGAAAAAAACGACGGTCGCGATGATAAAAAGAGCCATGACGTAGTCGCTTAGCAGGCCGAGGCCGACCGCCATCCCCAGATAGTACCAGTATTTGCCGTTGCCGCTCTTGATGAGCCTGACCAGCAGGTAAAAGCTCAACGACCAGAAAAGAAAGACCAGCATTTGCGGGACCAGAAACATCCCGCCGCCAAAAAAAGTCGGGATCAGATTGAAAAAGAGAGCGCTCTTGAGGGCGGTTTGCCGGTCAAAGAGCTCCCTGGCGGTCAGATAGACCAGATAAGTTACCATGAGGACGATCGTCAGCGCCGCCAGGCGGATCGCCAGTTCGCTGTTGCCAAAAAGGGTCGATAAGACCCGGTTGAGGTAAGCGATCATTGGAGGATGGTCGACATAGCTAAAAGCAAGATGTTGTCCCCAAAGCCAGTAATAAGCTTCGTCCCCAATTAGCGGAAAGTACCTGATCATTCCGAGCTTGAGGAGTGTAATAGCGGCAATTAATAAAAGCGGCAAATTCATGCTAAAATTATAACACATATGACGCAGAACATCGGTTTGATGCTGACCCGGAACGAAGAAGACGTGATCGACGAGGTCATGGCGGCCAACAAAAAGTATTTCGACAAGATCATGGTTCTGGACGGTTCCGACGATCGGACCGAAGAGATCGTCAGAAGCTATGACTGCGTGAAGTACTTCCTTAAAGATAAAGAAATTATTGACCGGCTCCCGAACCGGAAGTTTGAAGATGGGGCCCGCCAGTTCTTGCTGGAAAAAGCCCAGGAGATGTACCCGGTAGAAGGCTGGTTCACTTTGCTTCACGGAGACGAGGTCTGGCATGACGACCCGAATTGGGTCGCCAATGAGGCGGAAAAAGCCCGCGCCGAAAAAGTTAACTGGTACGTGATGAACTTTTTCCTCCATCCGTCTGATAAAGAGCGTGACCTTGGGGCGATCAAATCGGTCCAGGAGCGGGTCCTCTGGTACTGTCCAGGCTACCTTGAGATCCGTCAGTTCCGCAACAAGCCGGGGATCTATTACGATCTTGGCCAGCGGAACAACACCTTGCCCCACGGGATCGGCTGGCAGATCTATAAGCATTTCCCGGTCTATAAGCATTATCCGTACCGCTCTGTCAGCCAGATGATGAAAAAAAAGGAACAGCACCAGAAGTCGGGTTTTTCGGTCAGTTACGAAAAACTCCAGTCGGCCGACGATTGCTTTGTGCCGATCCTGCCGAATTATAAGCAGGCGCGCCGCTTCGACGGATCCTTCCACGAATTTCAACTAAATAAACAGGGGTCGCTTCTTAGTCGCTGGCTAAGAGGGCATAAATTTATCACATGGTAAAAATACTGATCGTTAAATTGGGGGCGATCGGGGACGTTCTCCGCACGACTTCGCTCCTCCCCGGGCTAAGCGATAAGTTTAACCGCCAAGCGCGAATCGATTGGTTGACCGCTCCTTCGGCCAAAGATATTTTGCTCAATAATCCTTATATCAGCCGCTTGGCGACTTGGGAAGAGCGGGCTGAACTTGACGATTATCAGCTGGTCGTTGGCCTGGAAGACGACCGGGCGGCCTGTGAATACGTTTCGTCGCGGCGGGCGGAGCAGATAGTGGGGGCTTATTTAAAGAACGGCAAACTTACCTACACCCCCTCCGGTTGGTTCGATATGTCAATGATCTCCCGCTTTGGCCTGGAGCAGGCGAACGTCCTGAAAAAAAAGAACCAAAACACCTACCAACAGCACATGGCCGCTCTGCTCGGGATCGAGATCTCTCCATACGTATTTAATCTGAAGCCGGAGGAGAGGGAATACGGGGAACAGGTGATTAGGGAATTAGGGATTGGAAAAAGAGAGACGATCATCGGGATTAATACCGGAGCGGGGAAGCGCTGGCCGCTTAAAAGCTGGGGAGTAGAACAGACGATCGATCTGGTTAAAAGGCTCCGAAAGGAACTGGGGCTGGTCTCCCTGATACTTGGCGGTGACCAGGAACAGGAGCGAAACGCCCTGATCGCCAAAGAGACCGATATGCCAAATGCCGGGTCGCATTCATTGCGCGGTTTCGCATCGGTAATTGACCAGGGGAGGATCCTTCTCTCCAGCGACAGCCTGGCGATGCACTTCGGCATCGCTTTAAAAAAACGGCTGGTCGTCTTTTTCGGCCCGACATCCGCCGCCGAGATCGAACTTTATGGGTTGGGGGAGAAGCTTCTCGCCCCGATCGATTGCTCCGTCTGTTACAAAAAAGACTGCGCAAAGAGCCCCAACTGCATGGTCCTTCTTTCGGTCGACGAAGTTTTCCAGGCGATAAAAAGACAAGCGAGTGAGGGCCTTTAATACTTCGTGCTTCGACAGGCGGTGACGTAAGCCGAGGCCGCTTCGCGGGACGAGTTATAACATCTTTCCCCTTTGATCAAAACGGCGGGGATCTGTAATTTATTGGCCGACAATATCGCCGCCAAAGAAAAGAGCCAGTGGCCGGTCCGGTCGAGCGGATGAAGGATATTGGTGTTTTCCAGGACGAAGATCTTAAGCAATTTGCCGAGCGAAAAGAGGTTTGGCCTTCGGTCAAAGGAATACGTATTGATTCGACCGTCAAATGCTTTAGCCAGCGGATGATCGGCGGCGGTGATCAAGGAGATCATGTAGCCATTGCCAATCATCTGATCGAGAAATGAGGCGGCCTGGGCGATAAGCTTCTCGTCCCGGCTAAAAAAGCTGTAAGTGACGGAAAAGGTCTTTTTGCACCAGTCGTGAAAAGCGTCAGCCTGATTTTTCAATCCCTGACCAGCAAGGAGCCGATCGAGCGCGTCGGCAATTTCACCCGGCTTGATCTCGGTCTGGCACAGGTCGTCGGGGCAATGGCTGGCGTCGCAATATTTGGGGCAGGCGCTCTTCTTTCTGACGACAACGTGTTCGGTCTTCCAGGGGCCCCAGCGGGTCGGTTTGGCCGCTTTAGAGGTGAAGATCGCCACCATCGGGCGTTTAAGGGCGGCGGCCAGGTGCAAGGGGCCGGTGTCGACCCCGATATAGACCGAAAAACCGGCGATCAGGGCGACCAATTCCCCCAGGCTTAACCGGTCGGTCAGATCGAGGACCCCTTTGATTTCGCCAGCCACCCGGTCGGCTTTTTCCCGGTCCTTTGGCCCGCCGCTCAAGATGATCCTGGCGTTTGGGTGGCGGCTTAAAATGATCCGGGCGAGCTCCGTCCAGCTATGCGGGTCCCATGGCTTGTTGCCGCTCCCGGTCCCCAGGTGAAGCCCGATGATCAGGGCATTGGTGGGGATCCCGTTCTCCTCAAAGATCTTTTTGATCCTGGCGAGATTGTCCGCCGTTGGGACGATGGTCATCTCGCCGGGTTCGCCTTTGATCCCGAGCGGCTCCAGCAAGAGGAGGTTCTGTTCGGTCTCGTGGCGGGTGATGTCTTTCCAGCGCTGGAGCCCTTTAATGTTCTTAAACAGGGAAGTGGTTAAATGTGCCCTGTCCCCCAGGCGGCAAGGGATCCGTGCCAGGAGGGAGATCAGGGAGTAGCTCCAGTGGTCGGTAAAAAATACCGCCAGGTCGAATTTTCTCCTCCGGAACTCTTGAACGTAGCGGGCGATCGTCCGCCAGGCCGGCCGTTCTTTTTTGAAAATCTTGTCATAGAGCCCCTCGTCGTATAGAAGGTCGTCAAGCAGGGGGGAGCGCTCGAAGATCGCGGCGCTGTAATGCCGCGTCAGCAGGGTTATTTTCGCTTCGGGAAAGCGCTGGCGCAGGGCGGACAGAGCCGGGGTGATCAGCGTTTGATCGCCGATCGCGTCGGGCCGGATGGCCAAAATATTTTTAAACGTGTTGCGCATTTATTTTTTCCAGAAAGAGATCGGCCAGGTTATCGACCGCTCCGCGATCGCCGTTGATAATGACCGGCGGAAAGTTTAGGTAAGCCCCGGCGAGCAACGCGGCCAGCCGCCAGGCTAACCCGGTCTTTCCTATCGGATTATATACAACGCTGATGTCTTGCTCAACCAGCTGGTCGATCTTGCCGCGAGCGGGGAGAAAAACGTTGAACCCTTCTTTTTTGAGCGTCGCCGCTGTCGCCTCGTTATTTTGGGTCAGTAAAATATTGAGCGACTTAGCCGCCCAATAACGTTTGGTTTCACGTACTCCAGTTATCCCCCGGCCGGCCATCAGCTCGGTGAATTCATCGAGAAGCTCTTCGGCGGTGATCTGGTCGGCGCAAGCAGTTGACTGACATGAGCGGGTCGCGCAGATCAACGGGCAATCGACCGCCTTCCGGACAATGCGGTGCGGAACCCCCCATGGCCCCCAGGTTAGCGGCTTCTGCGCCTTACTGGTATAAATGACGAGGCAGGGAGTTTTGACCCCGGCCGCCAGGTGGGTCGGCCCGGAATCACAGCCGACGTGATAGCGGCATAGGGCGATGAGGGCGGCATTTTCACCGACGGTAGTTTTGCCGGTCAGGTCGATCGCGAGATCGCTTTCGGACGCGATCTCTTCCGCCAGCTGTTTTTCCTCCGCGCCGCCGAGAATAATAAATCGACAGCCGAATTTATCGGCCGCCAGTTCAATGAAGCGGCGGTATGTTTTGGCCGGCAGGGCCTTGTTCGTCCCGCTGGTCCCCGGGGAGAGCGCGACGATAAATTCGGAGGACGGCAGGAGCCAGGCCGCCGACTCTTTGTTCGCTTCAGAGAGGTGAAGGTCAAGAAGCGGGGGATCGTTTATTTCTCCGATCCCTTTGATGATGTCAAAATTCCTCTCGATCTGGTGGGTCGCGAAGCTCAAGCGGCGAAAAACTCCCTGGTTGTATAGCCAGCCGTATTTTTTGGTCTCGAGCGGGCCGCTGCGATACGGGATCCCGGCCCGCCAGGCGGCGAGGGGGAAGAGGGGGTCTTCCCAGAGCGAAATTATCAGGTCGTACTGGCGTTCTTTAAAAAGCGAGATCAGTCGTTCTTTGTTTTCGGGATGGACGATGACCTGGTTCAGCGCCGGATGATCAGAAACCAGCTCTTTGGTGAGATCACGGCACAAAAAGTCGATCCTGGCTCCGGGGAAAAGTTTTTTGACCGGGGCGATCGCTGCGGTTGCCAGGACGGTGTCCCCAATGGCGTCCGCCCGCTGGATGACGATCTTTTTAATGTCGTGCGGAGGCTTGCCGGTCGTCGTCAGATAGTAAAGATAAACGACGATCCTGGGAGCGAAATACGCGATCGCCGCCAGGACGATCGGCGCGATCCCGGCTAAGAAGATGAGGAGCGAGATGGTCGCCGCCTGAAGAATAAGTCGCCGGGAGGGGAGGCGCAATTTTAAAGTGAGATAGCCTGACCCGATCAGCACGATGAAAGCGGCCAGCAAGGCCCAGCCCCCCCGAAAAATAAAGATCGCCGCCGCGAGGACCAGGATGGCGTAAATATCGGAGAACTGTTGGGTCATCAGGTTTATTTTCTTAAACCGAGAATTCATTCTCGGGTCCTTTTCAGGAGAACGTATGAGCTTTTTTCGTCGACTACGGCAAAACGCTTGTCCGCTCTGATCTTATCGTAGAGCGGCGCGTACTCTTTTTTTGAGAGCGGTCCCGGCAGGGGAGTTTCTCCGACAAAAGTGTATTCCAGGAGCTTACCGTAGTTTTTCTTTTTAATGAGCTGGGTCAGGGCGGTCGTGTAATCCCCTTCGATCGGCCAGGTTGGATCGAGCTTGCAGAGGACAAGGTAGTCCGACTTTTCCCAATTCTTGGGGAAGAGCCAGATCTTTTCCCGGTGGGCCAAGTGGGGGTAGAGGCTTCCCAGCGCCGAAATTGCCGAGTCGGCGGGGATTTGCCGAAGCAGTCGGTGCCCCTCTTTGACCGGCTCGGTTATCACAGTGTAGCGGAAATAAAAGCCGGTGAAGAAATAAAGGGCTGAAAGGAACATAAAAAAGACGATGCTCTTTTTTATCCGGGCGAGCCTTCGGGTTTCTCCCGGTTGGACCGTGGCCAGGCCAAGAATGGCGGTCATAAAGACAAATGGGACGATTGACGCAGGGTAACGGGTGCCGAGCTGGTACATGTCCCGATAAGTGCTCAAGAGATTGATGGCGAAGATCGGCAGGGCCGGGACCAGCAGGGCGGGAGAGCGCCAGGAGAGAAAAGCGACCGGGAGAAAAAGCCCGATCATGAACCAGATCTTTTCGGGAGTTAGGATATAGCCTAAAACATAGAACGGCCTTGTAACTATGGTCCGCAAAATGGCGGGGATCGAATCGCCCAAATATGCGTAGCGCTCATAATACGCGTAACTGCCTCCGGTGTTAAAGTGTGGGATGATGACCGTGATCGCCAGGATAAAGAGGGCCAGGCCGCAAATAAAGAGCCCCCCGCCGAGAAGCTTTTCTTTCTTAAAACCGAGGATGTAAAGTCCGAAAAAGGCGGCGACCAGATAAATGTTCTCCTGGCAGAGCATGGCCAGCCCGAGAAAGAGAAGAAATAAAGGATAGCGATCCCTGATTAAATAATATACGGCAAAGAGGAGGGGGGTGATACAGAGAGCGATCGGGTAATATCCCTGGAAGGTGATATTGACCGTCGGCAAATAGAGCAGGTAAGCGAGAGGCAGGAGCCAGACAAAGGAGGAGTCGCCCAGGCTGTCGCGCGCCTGCCAATAAATCGGGAGGGCTCCCAGCCCGATCAACAGGGTCTGGCCGAAAAACAAAATGAACGGTCCGAGCCCCAGAAGATAGAACGGGATAAAAAGAAGGGTTGCCAGCTCCAGATGGTCGCCCAGGGTGGTGGAACCTTTAATGTCGCTGTACATAAACTTTCCCTGAATGGTGTTATAGATCAAATTATCGTTGAATCCGTCGTCTAAGGCGTTATTGTTGAAAGTATAATGCTGCATCAGCCGAAAACCGGTAAAAAATATGGTAAAGAGAATGATGAACCAGATGATCCGCTCCCGGTATTTCATCCGAGAGTTTCCAGGGCTAATTTAACGATCCGGTCCGTTCCCCCCCAGTCGGATTTGCTCGCCCGGCCGATCCGGGACATCTCCGACATCTTGGCTGGATCGCGCAGGATCTTCCAGATCGCCGCCGCCGTCTCTTCCGGTTTTCCGCTTAAGACCGCCATCGACTCTCCCGTGATCTTCCTAATCTCCTGCCAGCGGCGCGGAGTTGTCTGGGCGCCGCTACCGGGGAAGCAAACGACCGGCTTGCCGAAGGCGACCGCCTGTTCGTTGGCGATCCCGGCCAAACCAATGATCAGGTCGGAGCGGACGCAGACGTCGCCGAACTTCCCTTCCGCCAGATAAACGGCGGTGCCGCGCGGCGAGACCAGCATTCCGGTAACCCCGCGCTTTAAGTCGGCCGGCAGGGTCTCGTACATCCGCCAGCCGATCTCGGTCATTTTTTTTGCCAGGCGTTGCCGGTCAAGGGTCGAAGCGACCAACCCGACGAATTTCTCGTCTTTGTCGGATTGAGCCGCCATTTTTTCGATCACTTTAAGGATCAAGCCGAGGTTGTCAAAGGCCTCTTCCCGCGTGCCGGGGAGGATCCCGATCACGGTCTTGTTTTTTTCAATGCCAAAATCCTCGCCGGTCAGTGGGACGTAATCCATGACCCAGCTCCCCAGGTAGCGGGCGGGGAGTTTTTCTTTTTGGAGGTAGCTTGCCGTCTCCCGGTCCTGGACGACGATCTCGGAGCAGTAGCGGCGCATCAGCCACTTTTCAAGCGGCCAGTAGCCGGCGATTTTCACCGATTTTGGCCCGTCGATAAAGATCAGCGGTTTTTTAACGAAAAGGCCGCAAAGAGCGACGACAAACGCGTCGCCGACCGCGATCACCAGATCGGGCCGCTGGTTTTTTAAGATCGCGATCTGCCGCGCCAAGAGCGGGCCCCAGCCGGCCAATAGATCTTTGATAAAATGCGCCGGGCCTTCCTTGGCAAAGCCGCCGCTCGGGAGGAGTTTTTTCAGACCGAGGCTTGGGAGCCCTTTTCTCTCGTAAGCTTTTCCCAGACCGACCAGAGGAAAAGCGCTGATCTTGAGATCTGGACGGAGCGCTTTTAATCCGGCGCCGATCTCGGCCGCCGCCAGATCTTCGGCGTGGCCGTTGCTGACCAGCAATACCCGCTTAGACACGGCGCGATTCTCCTTTGCAAAAGATCCGGAGGATCTCAATATATGCGGAGAGCTTTTCTTTGTTCTTCAGCCAGGGGTAGGCGAGAGCGGTGATCAATATCGCCGGGAGGAGGAGCAGGACGACCAGCCAGCGGTAAAGCTGGTAGGCGATCAAGCCGTAATGTTTTTTGCAGAAATAAAGGCCGCCGCGAAACCCTTCGATAAAAATCTCTTTTCTAAACAAATTAATGGTATAGCCGCCGAGATGGACAACTTCAGATTGAGGGACAAAATAAATCTTCCACCCCGCTTTAACGATCCGGCGGGTGTAGTCGAGGTCGTCGTTGGAAAAGAAGAAATTCTCGTCGAGCAGGCCGACCTGGTCGATCGTCGTTCGCCTGACCAGCAGGCAGGCGGCGATCAGGTAATTGACCGTGACCGGTTTGGGGGAGAGCCAAAAGCGGCGGGCAAAAATCCCTCCCTGATGCTGGACGGTCCCGTCCGGGTTGAGGAGCTTTGGCCCGCAGGCTCCCGCGCCCGGGTGGGCGTCCATGAACTCAACGAGCCGGTCGAGCGCTTTTTCCTTGACGATCGTGTCGTTGTTGAGGAGGAGGGCGTAGCGTCCGTGATAGACCTTGAGCCCCTGGTTGTTCGCTTTGCAGAAGCCTAAGTTTTCTTCGTTTTCCAAAATGGTAACCCTGGGGAATTGCTCTTTGACCAGGCGGAGGGAGTTGTCGCTGGAGTGGTTGTCGACCAAAATAATTTCAAACGAGATCTTGCCGGTCGAATTATAGATCGAGCGGAGGCAATCTCCCAAAAGCTTTTCGCCGTTATAATTAACGATAATAATGGAAAGATCGATCATTTTACTTATTGAGCCGGAGGGCTTTGCCGAGCTTATAGAAGTTTAAGGCGAGAAGGTGCTGGATATATTGGATAGTTTCGCGGCTCCCCATTTTGCTCTCTCCCGCCGCCCGTTCGGCAAAGACGATCGGGTATTCAGCCACTTTTCCCTGGTGGTTCCCTTTGACCATCAGCTCTAATCCGACCTTACAGCCGATCGGACTGATCCTGGTCCCCTCCAGGATCTTTTTATCGAACATAAAAAAGCCGGAGGTCAGGTCGCTTACCGGGGTCAGCATCCGGCCGAGCATCCGTGCCCCCCAGGAAAAGAACTTCCGGTACCAGATCCAGTCGGAGGTCCCGCCGCCGCTGACGTGGCGGCTGCCGATGACCAAATTGGCTTTGCCGCTCTTGATCATTTTGAACATTTCGGGGAGGACTTCCGGCGGATGGCTCAGGTCGCCGTCCATAATACAGACGATAGGAGCTTCGGCCAGGCGGATGCCGTCCATGATCGCCGGTCCCGGACCGAGCCGCTGTTTCCTGACGTAGACCCGGATCGGGTATTTGGCTGACAGTTCCGCGGCCAGATCGGCGGTCCCGTCGGGGGAGGAGTCGTCGATCACCAGGATCTCCCCGTGGATCCAGCCGCTTTTGAGCGCGGCAAAGACCCGCTCCGCCATGGCGCCGATGTTCTTGGCTTCGTTATAGGTTGGGATTGAAATCGTTAATTCTGGTTTTGACATTGCAGGACCAAAAGATCTCCTTTTATCCCTAATATTTTAACATATTCGGGGAGGTTAAAACGGATCTTTTCGTATTCGGCCATCGAGAGAAAAAGATATCCCTGGCGGCCGTTGATGAATTCCCAGACCTCGGTCTTGTTATTTAGAAAAGCGACCGTCCGCGGGCTGTAGAAAACGATCCCGGGGCGGTTGCCGGTCCCGAAGGCGGCGATTTTTTGGCCCGGTTGAAAATTACGGTCGATCTCTTTGCCGAGCGGCTTAGCCCCTTTGAACTCCTCGACCCGGGGGAGGACCATCAGGGTCAGGATGAACATAATGGCAAAGACCATGGCGGCCAGAACGTAGACCGACAGGCGCTTTTTCCCGGCAAAATAGATAACGACCGCCAGAAAACTGGTCCCCGTCAGGACCGCCGTGAGGAGATAAAGCAGGGGGAGAAAGCTTTTGTACTGCTCCGGATAGTTGATGTTCCCCGCCATGACGAACCCGGCGATCAGCATCAAAACTACGACAAAAAGCAGGAGGTAGGAGACGATCATCCCGATCTTCATCGATTCGGCCTCTTTGAGCGAATCGTCAAATAGTTTGCCGACCATCAGCCCCAAAAACGGGTAGAGGGGGAGAATATAGGTCGGGAGCTTGGTTGTGGCGGCGGAAAAGACGATAAAGGTCGGGACGATAAGGCTAAGGCAGAGGAGGGACGAATCGCTCCGCCAGTTCCGCGCGGTCCGCCAAAAGGCGTAGGGGAGAAAAGGGGACCAGGGGGCAAAGCCCAGGATAATGGCGAGAAAATAATAATACCAGGGCCCGGTGTGGCCGGCGACCACTCCCTGAAAACGGGAGAGAAAGAGGAAGCCGACGGTAAAATCGAGAAATGGCTTGCCGTGGCGGAAGAGCTCAATGGCGTACCAGGGGAGCCCGATCAAGGCGAAGATCAGGAGACCGGCCGGGAGCTTTAGCTCCTTGACCTTCGCGAGTTCCTTTTTCATCAGGAGGAACAAAAAGATCGTGCCGGCCGGCAGAGCGATCCCCAGCGCTCCTTTGATCAAAAAGGCGAGGGCCATGGGAAAATAGCTTAATGTGAACCACCATTTCTTATGGCTGGAATAGCCGGCGTAAAAACAATACAAGGCTAAAGTGACGAAAAACGTTAAGACGACGTCAAGTTCGGCGATCCGGGACAGGACCATAAATTGAAAGGCGGTCATGGTGACCAGCCCGGCGAAAAAACCGGCCCGCTCACTGCTGAAGAGCTTGCGGCCAAAAAGATAAGTGACGGCGACGGTCGTAAGGCCGCAGGCCGCGGCCGGCAGGCGCATGGCCCATTCGTTAAAGCCGATGCTCCTGGAGAGAAGGGCGACAGACCAATAATAAAGTGGGGGCTTGTCGAAGATGATCGCGCCGTTAAAACGCAGGGTCAGGTAGTCGCCATAGCGGAGCATATTCTTGACGAACTCGCCGTAAGTCGTCTCCGCCGCGTCGTAGAGAGAGAAACTCCCGAGCTTAAAGAAGAAGAGGATCGCCGCCAGGAGCATTAAGTAGAATAGATATGATTTTTTGACGCTGGAACTTGAGACCGAAGCTTCGGCCCCAGCTTTGGCAATGGGATTATTAGTATTACTCATTATAATTTCTCCTTCTTACGGAAACCTGCGGCAATATCGCCGCGGTTTCCTAGCAGCCGTATTCTTTTACCCCGTCTTTTTTTTGCCTTCTATCCTGCCATTTGCTTTGCCCGAGCCTTCTGTCCTGCCTTCTTTTCTATCTATGCGCCAACCCGTGGATCTCGTCCTTAAAAAGAAATATCCCCCACTGTTCGGGGTGGTTTTTGATAAAAGGCTCGAAGTAGTTTTTGATCCGTTCCATCATTTCCGGTTTGTTCTCCCGGTCGATCTGGAAAGGGGGCTGGAAGTTAATGACCACTTTTTTCCCCACCCGGCGGGCGAGGCACATGACAATCTCGGCGCGCGAGCGCTGGGCCAGGGTCAGCCAGCCGGTCGCGACCGGCAGATCGCGGCCCAAAAAACGGATCTCTTCGTGCCGCCCTTCGTTGGCGCCGGTATCCAGCAGGAGGCCGATGATCTGGTTGTCGGAGAGGCTTTTGATCGATTCCAGGTACATGTTGCTGTCCAGGACGTTGATCAGTTTGGTCCCGTGAGCAGTCCGCGCCTGGTTGATGATCTTAAAAAGCGGGTCGTCGGGCGCTTTGACGATCGAGGTGACCCGGTAGCCCCGGCTCGAGAGAAAGGCGGGGACGATCTCGTAGTTGCCGGTATGCATGGTCAGGAAAAGGCCGCCGTTCCTTTTGGCGAGCGCCAGGTCGATATTTTCCAACCCCTCGACCTTGATCACCCGGTTAAAGTGCTCTTCCCTGAAGTAGGGGAGGCAAAGGAGCTCAAAGATCGAATAGCTGATGTTGCGGAGGAGAAAGTCGGCCTTTGGCCGGCCGCTGGTCCCGGGAAAGAACATTTCAAAGTTGCGGGCGACCGTTTTCTTGATCGGGGTCAAACGCACGACCTGGTAGACCGCTTCGGCGGCAAAGCGCATCAGGTAGATCGCCATCGGCGCCGGGAGCAAAAAGATCAGGCGCAGTTTTAGCCGGAGTAATTTTAGTAAGATCATGCCTTATTTTTTAGTTGGATCTCGCTCAAGTACTGGTAGAGTCCCCCCCTGGCCAGGAGCTCCTGATGGGTGCCGACCTCGACGATCCGCCCGTTGTCCAAAACAACGACCCGGCTCGCTTTTTCGACGGTGTAGAGCCGGTGGGCGATGATAAAACTGGTCCGCCCTGCCATCAGTTTTTCCAGCGCCTCGCGGAGCAGGCTTTCGGTCTCGACGTCCAGCGATGAGGTCGCTTCGTCCAGGATCAAGAGGCGCGGATCGCGCAGGATCGCCCGGGCGATGGCGATCCGCTGTTTCTCGCCGCCGGAGAGCTTGGCTCCCCGCTCGCCGACCTCGGTCTCAAAACCGTTGGGGAGCTCGGTGATAAAGTTATAAGCGTTGGCCGCTTTGGCGGCGTTGATCACTTCGGACTCGGTTGCGTCAGGGCGTCCGTAACGCAGGTTCTCTTTGATGGTGCCGCGGAAAAGGGCGATCTCCTGCGGGACAATGGCGATCTGTTTCCGGAGCGACTCGAGCGTGACCTCGCGCAGGTCGCGCCCGTCGATCTTGACCGCTCCGTCGCGCGGGTCCCAGAAACGGGGGAGAAGGTTGACCAGAGTGCTTTTGCCGGAACCGGTCCGGCCGACCAGGGCGATCATTTCCCCGGCCTCAACGGTCAGGTTGATATTTTCCAGGACGGGCTCTTTCTCGTAAGCGAACGAAACATCGGCAAACTCAACTTTGCCGGCGATCCGGGGGAGCGGTTTTGCGCCCGGCCGATCCAGGACGGTGACCGGCGCGTCGAGGAGTTCAAATATCCGCTTGGCCGATGCCATCCCCTGCTGGAAAACGGTAAAAGATTTGCTCAAGGTGCTTCCCGGGTCGGTCATGATCCCCAGGGCGGTCGCGAACGAAATAAGCTGCGGCAAGGTCAATCGGCCGCCGATAATTTCCAGTCCGCCGTACCAGACGATGCCGACGGCGGCGATCGCCTGCAGAAAAGCGATGACCGGGCTTTGCGTCGAAAGGATCTGCGCCGCTTTCATGGTGATCTGAAAAGCGTGGTCGTTCTCCTTTTTGAACTTGGCCGCTTCCGCTTCTTCCATGGTGAATGACTGGACCGTCTTGATCTGGGAGACCGTCTCCTGGACATGGCTGGTAATGTCGGCGCTCTTTTGCTGGACCCGTTCGCTGATGTGGCGCAGTTCCGAGGCGAACATCCTGATCACCTGAACGATGAGCGGGAGGGCGATAAAAGTGAGCAAAGAGAGCCGCCAGTTGAGCCAAAAGATATAACCGATCAGGCCGATCAGCAAAATTGTCTGCGGGACGATGGCGGTAAAGCTGGTCAGGATAGTCGTCTGCAAAGTGGTAATGTCGTTCATCATCCGGGAGATGATCTCTCCCGAATGCCATTTGCCGTAAAAATCGAGCGACAGTTTTTCCAGGCGGCGGTAGAGCTCCTGACGCAGGTCGATGATCACCTTATTGGCGACGTGGTAGGAGAGGTACTCCTGGCCGTAAGTAAAGAGCCCCTTCAAGAAGTAGAGGCCGATTATCCCGGCGGCGGTCAGGTTAAGGAACTGAAAATCCTTGTCGCCGATCGCTTTGAACGCGTTCCCCGCCAGCGGAGCGATGAGCAGGGTTGAGGCGGCGACCAGCATGGTGCAGAAAGAGGCAAGGACGATCTGCGGCACGTACGGCTTTAAATAAGCGAACAATCTTTTATAGCGCGGCATTGATCTTCTCCACCAGTCTTTTGGCTCCTCCCGGCTCTCCCATGGCGGCGCTCAAAGCGGCCGACATTTTAACCCTTCTCGGCTTGTCGCGCAAAAGCTCCAGCGCCTTCATGGCGACCCCGAGCGGTTCCAGTTCTCCCCGCATTTCCGGGGCGACCTCTTTTCCCGCCTTCTGGTTGGGGAGGGCGAAGAATTTGGTTTTCTTATTGATCGTTTTGGCGAGCCAGCGCTTGAACGCCGGACCGGCGACCGGGACGCGGCAGAGAATATCGGCCAAGCCGTCGAGCGGGATGACCTCCGGGTTATTGAGCGGGAAGACGACGAGCATGGGGATCCCCCGGGCGGCGATCTTGGCGGTGTTGGTCCCGGGGATCGTTACCACCAGCTCCGAGTTGGCGATATCGTCAAAAGAGACGGTCTTGACCCCGCTAATCGGCGTCGCCTTGATAAATGGGGAGCTGACCAGCTGGAATTTGATGGCGGGGTCTTCGCTCCTTAACATGTTGATCACTTCTTTATAAAACGGGGTCATGTAATCAATTTCCCAATGACGGCTCCCCGGCATAAAGGTGACGACCTTATCTTCCGGGCTCCATTTGCCAAGAGAATTGACCGAGTCGACCATCAGGTTGCCGACGATCTCCAGCTTTTTCGCGGAGAGTTGTTTTTTGAACTTATCAAAGACCTGCTGGTCGGGAACAAAGAACTTTTGGTACGCTTTTTTCCAGCCGACCCTGTCCTGGACGTAAGCGAAGGCGGGGTAGTGGAGCTTTCTGGCGACGATCATGGCGTGGGCCAGGTCTCCGCCCAGGTAGATGACCGCTCCTTTTTTAGCGAAGGTCAAACCGCGCGGCGGTTTGTTCATGAAAGCCCATTTCTTGTACTGGTCGGCAGTAACGATCGCTTCGATCCCCTTTAATGTTTTCGCGAACTCTAATTCCCTGCCGCTGTTGTATTGGCAGGGGGTGAGGATGAGGAAGATTCGCTTGTTGGTTTCTTTGGCCAGCTCGTCGACGACCGGCTTGACCATTGCTGATAGCTCACCCGGGCTGTTGGCGACTATAATAATGTCTTCTTTCATTATCTATAAGTTTAGCTGATTTTGGGGGGGATTGGAAGCGGGGAAGAGGGGGAAGGAATTCAATGATTAGGGAAATAAGTATATTATTAAATATTGTTTCTTCTACAAAAAAGACATTCTTTGCTAGGCCTTGGTTTCATGTTCGTGTTGCAAACAGGACAAAGGTCTGAGCCATGAACGGATATTTTAACTTTTTCCAAATGAGTTTCAGTTATTTTTCGATCAAAAGGATTGTCTTTTACCCCTGATCGCAATCTGAACTCTTCATAATTGTTCAAAATTGTTTCTTCAAGATTTAGGCTTAAATCAGAGGTTGAGAAATGATTTGTTGTGAGGATTTCATTGTTGAAATCTATAGACCCAATATTTAATGGGAAACGGAACTGATCTTCACTCGTTAATGTGAACCCTTTAACATTGGTTAGTTTGAGATAGGTTGTTAGTGGCCCATTATAATCAATCGATTTATAAATAGCTTTAATAAGAAGATAATATTTATATAATAACCTTAAGACAATTATCGTGGGGATAGATTTGATTTGAGAGTTTGTTTTGTTGGGATTATTAATATGTAGTAAATCAATGTTTTCTTCGAAAAAGATATCAGCTCTTTCATTAATTTCAAAATAATCGAAATAGGCCGGCCCGAAATCGGACAGGGTCTCTTTGGTGTAAACTAGAGAAGTATTCGAAGTTTTAAAGTCGTAGTTACTACATGGAAACTCACTCGGGCTTTGAGGAAAGATAACGAAGGTATTCTTTTTCTCTACTAAATTTCTTAACGAAATTGAGAAATTTGCTGGAATTGAAATAAGCTGTATTGAGGGGAGAGACTTGGAATGTGCTTTTATACTGTTTGCTCTTTTTTCTGCCTCTTCGAGTATTGCTAGTTCATGGTTTTTGTTTTCATTGGATGAATTGCTAATTTCTTTTAATGGCAATTCCCCTTTTTCTTGAAGAAGCGACTCCTCATTGGAGATTTCGTTTATTAATTTGTCCTTGTCGGCTTCCTTGATGTTATTAATTATCCATTTTGCGATAGATATTTTAAAATCTCTCAAACCTTTATAGGGTAAGTGTTCGAGTCCATGTATGTCTGTGAATTTAACGCTTTCTTCTCTTAATAATAAACAGGTATTTATTCCAAGCCCATGGAGTAGCCCATATTCATAACTCACACTATTGCTTGCTGAGGAAATATCTGTGATGCCATATTTGCATTTTTTTATTATTGAGCAGACCTTGCAAAGGACAGCCATTGATGTTAGTTTGTCTTTCGCTGCGATTGCATTTAACCCGGCTTCTTTTAATAGCTCTCGTAAAATGGTCTCACAGTCATCATAATTTGTATAAGGAATGTCAAGGAAAACATTGTTTTCAGCGTATTCTTTGCTTATTGTGTCGTATTGATCGCATAATGTTTTTGCATGTGGGCCACAAGGGGACGAGGCGCTTTTCTTTGTAAGATTAAGTTTAGCAATCTTATTTGCTGATAATAAGATCCCATATATTTGTTCTGCTGCATTGATTGTATTAATATCGGGTTTATATATCGACTTAATTTGTTCTGCCTGATGTGGAGCAACATCAGATAGTATTGAAATACAAGAGCTTGCCCATTCATTAAATTTAATTTTATTCACAAGGTCAAGTATGAGCCTGTGCCCCGATGGAATTCGTTTAT
Organism: candidate division WOR-1 bacterium RIFOXYB2_FULL_45_9; assembly: GCA_001771575.1. GTDB lineage: Bacteria > Margulisbacteria > WOR-1 > O2-12-FULL-45-9 > XYB2-FULL-48-7 > XYB2-FULL-45-9. The sequence goes on from MEUD01000001.1 coordinate 1,643,877, forward strand.
CTATTAAGTCTTTGCCTTCTTTAATTAGTGTTTCGATTTCTAACATTTATTAATCATTCTTCCCTTGAGAAGTTGGTGATAGGTAGTCAAGAGAGAGGCGGCAATGTTTTTAATGTCTTCATAGAGTTATTCTAGCACTATTTACTGTTCCTGCTAGAGAAAACAGCTATATAATCTGCGGCCTATACGGAGGTTACTGATTCAATTCATCAATTATCTCCCCATTTCTTTGACAGTCCCGCTTCCTATTTATTAAACTTATGTTTCGCGGGATCCCTAAAAACATCGGGACAAAGAAATGGGGGAAAGAAACTGCTTAAGGGGTTCCCCCTTAAGAATCCCCGGCCTTCAAAATGCCCCCGCAACAACCTGATCTTAGTAGGGTTGTTGCTAACCCCGCCCCGCTGAAGAAGCCCCTTGAAGGCCATATTTTATTATAAACTACGGCAAGTGAAATGTACTCTATCTGGGATTTGAATGTTTTAATGTTTGGATGATAAAATGCAATCATTATGGAGAATGTAATGTTTTGGGTTTCAATTGCGAATCTTGTTTTGACTGTTATTCTTACTGGATTAGCCATCTTTTTGACATATTGGTGGAGTAGCTACAGAAGAATACTGCCTTTGGAACTCGCAAAGAGGCACTATAAAGATGTTGTTAAAAAGGGGTTATGCCCAAAATGTGGCAGCAAAAAAATTAAATTTAATCCAATAATTGATAGTGATGGGCAGACAATGTTTTATACTAGTGTTGATGAAGTTGTATGTAATAATTGTAAAAATAAATGGGAGAGGGAGGGGAATGTTAAAGAAAAGGGAGAAAAATAAAAATATTGGCCTTGCCTCATCGAAAAATATTTTAACTAGCATTTGTTTATGTTTGAAATTGTCTCGTATAAATTCCGGATGGGGCGCGTTTCTCTTACCTTAAGAAAAACAGAAACGCGCGAGGCATTTTCTTTTCGTCCATTTTCTTTGTTGCCGGACAAAGAAAATGGACACCCGGTAAACAAGCGGGCGCAAGTAATCTGCGTGCTAGACCTCAAGTTATAAAGTAATCTTAAGGTGCCAATTTGGCACCTTAAGATTCAGAGAGAACACCATTAAATGAGGTGTTTTAACCGCGCAATTAATTGCGCGGTTAAATTTATAACAAATATAGAATGTCAGGAAACCGCGACGATATTGTCGCAGGTTTCCTGATGGAGTCTATACAGTCAATCCTTCTCCCGCCGATATCTCGTTAATTCCCCATTTTATCTTTTGAATTACCAGGGAATAACGCCAAAAACTTGAGGTCACAAATTGTGACCTCAAGTTATAAAGTAAACTTAAGGTTCCAATTTGGAACCTTAAGATTCAGAGGGAACACCCCACACTAAAGTGTGGGGAATAAATGAGAAAATAATATTCCCCACCTGTCTGCCGGTAGGCAGGGACTTCAGTCTGGGGTCGTCATTACTACTTAATTGGGAGTATGTCAGGAAACCGCGGCGATATTGCCGCAGGTTTCCTTGGCTTGTATAGGCCCCAAAAAGGAATCGCCCACAAGCTATGCGACCTTCTCTTTGACAAATCTTAGGCCATTGTTTATAATATACGAAACAATGAAACAGATATATGAACTGCACGCGGATGTTTGCAAAACCCTGGCTAATCCCAAAAGGCTGGAAATAATTAATACCCTTGGCGCGAAGGAGCTCTCTTTCGGCGACATCCTGGATGTCTTAAAAATTAAAAAAGCCAACCTTTCCCAGCATTTAGGCTTGATGCGCGCCAAAGGGATAGTCAAAACCAGAAGAGACGGAGTTAGTATTTATTATCGGATCGTCAACCCGAAAGTTATTAAAGCCTGTAATATCATGCGCGAGGTGTTGCTTGAGCAGTTGTCCGAATCAAATAAGTTGATCGGAAAAATAAAATAAAGTATTTTTTGACGGTAAATAAGGACTATTTATATGAAGATCAGAGAAAGCGGGATGCCGGAGCAAGAGAGGTGGGAGACGTTCTTTTCCCCCGATGAAATCCTGAAAACTCTTGGCTTGGGACCTGAAATTGTTGGCGCGGCGGAATTTGGTTGTGGTTACGGAACATTTACTATCCCGGCCGCCCGGCTAATCTCGGGAAAACTGTTTGCCTTTGATATTGAACCCGAAATGATCGCGGCCACGAAAGAAGCGGCGGCTAGACAAGGAGTGAAAAACATTGAAGCCCGGCTCCGTGATTTTATGGTTGACGGTACCGGCTTAGAGCCCGAAAGCGTTGATTTTGCCATGCTCTTTAATATTCTCCACCTTGAGCATCCGGCCGTGCTGCTGCTTGAGGCAAACAGGATCTTAAGGAAGAACGGCAAGATCGGCATTGTCCATTGGAATTATGATCCGACAACTCCCCGCGGGCCATCAATGGCGATCCGCCCCCGGCCCGAACAGTGCCTTGAATGGGCGACAGAAGCCGGTTTTAGCGAGCTCGAGCGATTTGATTTGAAACCGTACCATTATGGGATAGTTATGTCAAAAAAAGGAGGATAAAAATGAAAATAGGGATTGTTATTGCGAGCAATGACGCGGAAACCAGCTGGAACGCCCTTCGTTTTGCCAACTTTAGCCTTGGCCAAAAAGATGAGGTTAAAGTTTTTCTGATGGGCAAAGGGGTCGAGTATCAAGCCATCAGCACGGATAAGTTCAACACCATTGAACAAGCGGAAAAGTTGTTGAGCGCCGGAGGCAAGATCCTGGCCTGCGGGACTTGCATTAAGTCGCGCAACCAGGAGGGGACCGAAATGTGCCCCATAAACACCATGAAAGATATGTACGACCTTGTGCGAGAGAGCGACCGGGTGGTAACATTCTAAATATGAGCCAAGAATTAATAGGGGTCAACGAGCTTGCCGGATTGGTCCAGTTATTATGCTTTGGTTAACATCATCGACGGTGAAGCGGTTTAAAATGATCCTGACCATGATCAAATAGTCTTATTTGCCAAATCCTTGGACGATCAGCGACAGAGCGTAAATAAACATCGTGACGTGAATCAGGGGGAGGGCGGCCAGTTTGGGGATCGGGAGCCTCTCTTGCAAGCAAATTATATTGGCCAGAAATATCAGCGCGAAGCCGAGCAGGAACCAGGCCGGAACAACCGCCGGGAAGAGATAAAGAAGCGTGGCGGCTATTAATATATGTAAAGCGGAAAAACCGGCGATCCACGCTTTTCCTCCATTGATACCGAACAAAATTGGGATCGTCTTCATCCCCCGGGCCTGGTCGTTTTTAACGTCAATTAAGTCGTTGATCCCCAGATGGGCTTCCGCCAGCGGATAGAAAAAAGCAAAAATCGCCAGAGCGGTCGGATCGGGATGGGCGACGCATAAGTATCCGGCGACCGGAAAAAGGGCAAAGTCGGTCCGTCCGATAAGCTGTGACCAGGGAAAGTTCTGGTCCCTCTTTTTTAATTGGTAAAAGGCTTCCGTCGGCAGGCTGTAGAGCCCGATCACCATTACACATAATGAATGCGGGAAGGGGAGCGACAGGGTCAGTCCGACGGCGATCAACATAAAGACCCCAAAAAGAACCCAGGCGGAGCGGACACTAATAACCCCGGCCGCTAATGGCCGGGTGTGAAAGGGCCTAAAGTATTTGGTCAGGTCCCGTTCGACATCTTTCTTGTCGTAATCGACGTCGATCAGGTCGTTTAAGATGAAGCCGGCCTCAAAACCAAAGACCGCGATCAGGACCGCTTTGACCGCTAACTCGAGCGAAAAGCCGCCGTGAACGGCGAAGCCGAGGAAGAGCCCGCCGCAAAAGATCGCCGGCCAGGCGGGGAGAAAATGGAGCCGTAGCAGATCGAGCCAGGCCTTGATCTGGCTCATCATAGTATTACAATTTTATCGGTTGGGACAACGTGACAAAGATCCCGCTGTCGGAGAGGGAGTCGCTGACCTTGTAGGTCGCGTAGCCGACCGAAATCCCGGCGCGCGATTCAAAGCCGAGGTCAGCTAAGATTCCCAGGTACAACTGTCCGCCCAAGCCGCCGCTGACCCGTCCGGTCCCGTAGAGGTTGTAGATCAATCCCGCTCCCAGGTAGGGGTCCATCCCGAAAAGCGAACCTTCTTTTAGGTAAACGATCGCGTCGGCAAAGAGAGGGATCGTTTTTAGTTTGTCCGAGACCGCCAGTCCGAGGCCGACCCGGTACTCGACCGCGTCTTCGGCCAGGCCGATCTTTTCCCCCAGCTTGAGCGGATCGGAGAAGATGACATCTCCCCGGAGCCCTAGGAGAATACTTCCGTAAAGCAATTTGCCGCTCGCCGCGGTGTTGGTCCCCCAGCCGAAAAGACCAGGTTCTTCAGGTTTTTTTATCTCCGCGATCGGTTCGGGAGGTGGGGGAGGCGTTTCCGGCGCCGCTTCCGGTGAAATGGCGGCTGTTGGGGCCGCGACCGGGGAGATCTGCGGGGTGATCACTTTTCTGATCGTCTTTCTGACGACCTTATTTTGCGCTCCGGCGGTGGCCGCCAGGGAGAAAAGCAGGCAAAGGATCAGCGATAAAGAGCCGAATTTATTTTTCATAATTGCACCTCGAAAATCAGTATAGCATCGCTTATCTCCCGGTCAAGGGTGTGCTAGAATAAAAACGAAATGAAGAAACTGCTCTCCTTTGTTCTTCTTCTCTTTTTAGCCGGCTCTCTCGCGGCGGCCGAGCCCCAGAGTGTCAAGCTGATCAATTCGACCAACTGGAACAAATGGATCGACCAGACGATCGGTTATCTTTATGAAAGCCACGGCTGTCTCCATTTTACCCCGACCGATATCTATCTGCTGGCCCAGACGGTCCCGGCGGGGATCCCCCTGACCGTTAAAAAATACAAATTAAAAGAGACGGAACCGGATTTTGATCCGGATCAGGTCCCGTATTTGGCCGAACTGACCGCTTCTCCTCAAGACATTAAGAAGCACGCTTTGACCTTTAAGACCGATGTGACGTCTATCGTCGTTTATCCCTCGCTGGGCTGGCTGGTGATTATGGTCAAAGGGGTCCCCTATGCCAAGCTCCAAACGCTGGCGGGGCCGCCGGAAGATATTCTGATGCAGGGGGATTTTATGCTCACCACTCCGACCGATTCCGGAGAGTATAAGATCTTGAGAACGACCGACCATTATGTCAGCGCTAATTATTACCAGAACACGATCGTCCCTTTCGGCGCCTGGCTCAAAAGGAGCGGCGCCCTTTGGCTCTACCAAAAAAAGAACGCCTGGCATAAGGCCCCGGCCAATGTCGCCGCCGACCTGGAGCGCCCGCCCAGCCAGTGGGTTTATAATTATTATGATCTCAATTACGATAGTCGCGGCAAACTTACCGCTGCCCGCTACGCCGGCCATGATTTCGGCAAATACGTCCTCCTCTGGACGACCGACGGGAAAAACCATTACCCCGAAATGGGGTACGCCGCCGGCCAACTGGTCTATGAGCAGATCGTCCTGGTCAAGGAGCTGGTCAACCTGCTGACCCTCCCCGGACCCGATGACTTGAGCTCGGTCTTGGCCCGCGATAAAGAACTGCAGTTTTATAAATCGCTCCGCGACTTTAAAACTTCCGGGGGAACAAAGGTTCCGGCCGATGTTGAGCCGGCTCTTCTGCGGGAGTATAAATTGTTCAACGGGTTTGATCTGACCGCCGAAGAACGAAGAGCTCTTGATCCCCGACTGGTCAAGGCGCTGAAAGAGTACCGGGAAAAACGTCTGCCGCGCGACAAACGAGCCCGCCGGGAAGCGCTTGGCCTTTACTATTATTTAAGGAATAACAGCCTGGTGATCGACAAACACGCCGGCTGGTACGAGCGGATCAAGGGAGATTGGGAGTTTTTCAGCCGGCTCCGGGCCGCCCTCCGTCAGGACTTTGAGAGTTTTGGGGTCCTCTCCCTGGCGAACCGTCAAAATATCGTTGAGCAGTGGCTAAACGAGCGGCTGGAATTTAAAACGGTCGCCCCACCGAGCCAGGCCAAAGGGGTGGCGGAGCTTTCCTTCTCCGCTTTTTTTAAACCGAAGGAAGAGGCGACCTTGTTTGACGAGCGGGAGCGGGAGATCATGGTCGAAAAGATCCGCAAAGCGACCAAAGGGGATGAGACCGGGCTCAACCTTAATATTGTTGACGCGCTCAATAACTATAATTTTGGGGTCCTACTGAACCAGATCCTCGGCGATCTCTACAAGAGCCACGGCTGTCTCCATCTCTCCCCCAGGAACATGGTCTTTATCTATGACCTGCTCCCGGTCGGCTCCCAGATGAAGGTCTATAAATATTCCGAGAGTGTCAGCCGGGAAGCGCTGGCAGCGGTCCCTTATCTTGCCGACCTGATCAATTTTCAGGATGATTTTGACCAGCTTAAAAAACGTTTTACCGTCACCGCCGAGGTCCAGGTCGCGGTCTATCCGAATTCCGGAGATTGGATCGTCTATCTCCAGAAAAAGCCTTTTGCCCGGGCGACGGTCAAAGGGGGTCCGCAGACCAAATATTACCTCCTCCAGGGACGCGACCCCAAAGGGAACCCGATCTTTGAGCCGAACCTCGCTTATCCAACCACTCCCGGAGATTACGTCATCTTGCGGAAGGTTGAAAATTATCTCTCCAACCTTTATCGCGACCAAACGGTCATTCCGATGGGGGGAGCGATCCTGAAGCAGGGGAAATGGGTTTTCCAGGACCGGGAAGGGAGATGGAAAGAATTGCCGCGATCGATCGCCGATGACCTTAACCAGCCCTCTGACCGGCAGGTTTATAATTATTTCGATCGGGCGGAGAACGCCAGCGGCGAAACGATCTCGGTCAGATGGGGGAGTCACCCTTTTGGCCGCTTTGCCCTGCAGAGCTCTCTCAACGGGCGGACCCCCTGGCCGGAGCTGATCCATAGTTCCGGCGATCTGATCGTGGAAGAGCGGCAGTTGGTCAGCGACCTGATCGGCCTGCTTACCGCTCCGCGGGATAGACTGGAAGATTGCTTGAACCCCAACTTTGAACTTTACCGCGCCTGTTTTGAGTTCACGCGAAACCCCGACCGGACCGACCTGATCCAGCCGAAGGAGCGGGCCGCTTACCGACTATACTTCAATTTGCCGCTGACCGATAAGGAGAAGGCCCTTTTGCCTCCCGACGCGATCGTCGCGAGCAAGGTGGCGCGCGGCGAGACCATAAACGCCGCGGAGAAAGAATTGTTGATTAAAGAAGGGGTCGCGTATCGGCGGAGTGGCAATTTCAAGGTCAATCAGGAGAAGATCATCGGCTTGAGGCTCGACTTATACCAATACGTGGTGGCGATCGGCAAAGGGGCCAACCACTACGGGGTCCTCAAGGAACATTGGGCCGAACTCTCCGGCCTGCGCCAGGCCTTGCTCAAAGATTTTAATAATTTCGTTTTGAAAGATCCCCGCCTTTTTCATGATTTTATGCGTGAGTTGATGCTCAAGCGAAATCGTTTGGAGAGGTTAACCCAAAAGAACGCGGTCGAAATTCTGGATAGGATGCTAAGCGACCCCCATTAATCTGGCGAGCCAGGAAGATTTAAGCTTCACCGCGTCGTACTGGCAGAGTTCGTGACAGCAGAAACAGTGGATGCAATTTTTAAGATCGATGTAGACCCCTAACCCCTTATTCCCCTTCCCCCTTGGTAAGGGGGAAGGGGATAGGGGATGGGGGTGCATTTTGATCGTTTTCGCTGGACAACTTTTCAAACAGACCAAACATTTGACGCACTTTTGTTGGTCGATTTCCGGGTTGATCGCGATGAATCCGGCCAGTATTCCGGCCAGCCTGGGGAACCGCTTCAGGACCTTGTAGAGCCGGTCCGGGCGGGCCCAATCGGTCAGGCGCAGTTCGGCGATGGCCGCGCCGAGAACTTCAATTTGCTCAAGGTTTGAATTTCCCAGGCCCCGCTCGCCGGCGATCTTGATCATGTCGATGTCGAGCGGATCGAAGCCGATCAGGCTTGAGCCGATAACGTCGACCGCCACGCCGTCGGTCGAGGCGATGATCGCGCCGAGCTTGCGAGGAGTGCCGTGGCTCGGTCCGGCCCCTTCCATTCCGACGACCGCGTCCATGATCGTCAGTCCCGGTCGGCTGATCGCAAAGACGTCGACCAGCAGGCTGGCAAAGTCGTGCGGGTGGGGGGCAAGGCGATGGAATTCGGTCTTGAAAAAGCCGGGGACACAGCCGAACATGTTCTTTATCGCTCCGGTGTAGAGGGTCATGCCGTGAGTTTTTAGCTTTGGCAGGTCGATCACGAAGTCGGCGGCCAAAACCGGCCCGGCGATCGGAACTTCCGGCAGAATGCTACTGCCGCTTGGGCTTTTAACTTTGACGATCCCCCCTTGCTGGAAAGGAACGAGCGCTCCGCCGGCCGCTTCAGCCGCCTGCTTGATCCCTGCTTTCTCCATTGAGGCGACAACATTGGCGTGGGCGTTCCCCGGGCTGTCGCCGACCAGCGCGATCCCGCCGGCCGCGATCACTTCTTTGACGACGGCAAAGATCAGGGTGGGGTGGGTGGTGACCGCCATTTCGGGAGCTTCTCCCATCAGGCAGTTTGGTTTGATCAGGACCTTTTGGCCCGGTTTGACCAGGGCGGCCATGCCGCCAAAAGGAGCGAGCGCGGAGCGGAGAGCGCCCGCGACTTCGGTGTCGGCATAACTACCGCATTTGACCAGGGAAACTTTAGTAGCCAAGTTTTTTCGCGACCGCGTCGGCTCGGCAGGGGATGAATTCCGGCTTAGCGCCGAACATGATCGCGTTGTCCGGGTCCTTTAAACCATGACCGGTCAAAACGCAGACGACGATCGCCCCTTCCTTGACCTTGTTGGCTTTTGCCGCCTTAAGCAGTCCGGCGACCGAAGCGGCGGAGGCCGGTTCGGCAAAGACCCCTTCTTTGGCGGCGATCAATTGATAGGCGGCGACGATTTCGGTGTCGCTTACCAGGTCGATCTCTCCGCCCGATTCGCTGGCCGCGGCGACGGCGCTTTGCCAGCTCGCCGGGTTGCCGATCCGGATGGCGGTCGCCAGGGTCTCCGGTTTCTCGATCGGATGGCCGCGGACGATCGGGGCGGCCCCTTCGGCCTGAAAGCCCATCATTTTAGGGAGGGTCGAGATCTTATTGGCGGCAAAATATTCTTTGTAGCCTTTCCAATAAGCGGTAATGTTCCCGGCGTTGCCGACCGGGATAAAGTGGTAGTCGGGGACGGCGTCAAGCTGGTCGCAGATCTCAAAGGCGCCTGTCTTTTGCCCTTCGATCCGGAAGGGGTTGATCGAGTTGACGATCTCGACCGGATATTTATCTCCCATTTCGCGGACCAGGGTGAGCGCCTGGTCAAAATTTCCATCAACTTCAAAAACCCTGGCGCCGTGCATGATCGCTTGCGAAAGCTTCCCTAAAGCGATCTTCCCCTTGGGGATAATGACGACGCAGTCGAGCCCCGCCCTGGCGGAGTAGGCGGCGGCCGAGGCGGAGGTGTTGCCGGTCGACGCGCAAATGACCGCCTTACTGCCGTTCTCTTTTGCTTTACTGATCGCCATGGTCATTCCGCGGTCCTTGAACGATCCGGTTGGGTTCATCCCTTCATATTTGAGGTAAACCTGACAGCGGGTCAGGTCGCTCAAATGCCGGGAACTAATCAACGGGGTGTTTCCTTCGTTAAAAGTAACGATCGGCGTCTCATCGGTTACCGGCAAATATTGGCGGAACTCTTTGATCAAACCTTTCCAAACCATGGGGCATCTCCTTATTAATGAATAATAAATGAAAAAACTTGCTATAAGTATAGCATAATGTGATACAATATCTCCGTGGCGAAAAATTCACTAAGAGTGATCGCTTTGATCGTGATCGGCCTGGCCGTTGTCGCCGCGGCCGGTTGCGGATCCAATTCCGGCCAATCGACGATCAGCCAATCCCTGCAGTCGGCGATCGACGCGCAAAGCGCTCTTTTTGATGTTGGGATCTCCGACGCGGAAAGCTCCGGCGGGGTCACCGTCCTTCAGACCAGCTCTGAATCTTATAGCTGGTATCGGCATTTTGGTCCCCCGTCCTCGATCTCCTGCACGGTCCTCGTTCAAGATAGTTCCAGCGCCCTGGTCAGGATCAGCCGCTCAGTTGAAGGGGCCCTCTACTATCGTTTAATGGCCGGCTCGGCCAAAAGATTGAAGTATTTTTCCCAGGATTTCGGCCGCTTCGCCAAATTGACCTCGACTGATGGGGGGACAAGCTGGAGCCTGGCCCAGCTTTCGCCGGCGTCGGCCAAATCAACCAGGTATTCTCCAGCCCTTGGCGTAGGCTCTGTCCCGTGCGATATCACGATCACCCGGGTGATGATCATCTGCGGTGGCGCGGTGATCTCCGATATCTCCGTTGAAGCGACGGCGGGCGGTCCCTGGTACGATCTAAGTTCACTTCCCAAAGTTACCAGAGGTTGTACCATGGAAGTTAAAGTGTATGTCACTTCTTTGGCCGGAGAAAAGGTCCTCGCTTACGTCTGGCCTTCGCTCAAGACTACCTTTCGCGCGCCGCTCTACGACGAGGTGGCGGATGGGGTCTTCTCCAACTCTTCAAATTATTTGACAGTGGCGACCAATGAAACGACCGGGGTCAAGAGTTTGATCGTCGGCGCTTTTAGCCGCGATACCCTTTCCGACACGATCACCCCATACGACTATGGCGCCTGGCATCTGCTCTATCAGGTAGAGTAGGGAGAGAGAATAAAAGGTGGAGGGGAATTTACTGCTGGGGATCATTGCCGGAAGTTTGACCACGATCTCTTTTCTTCCCCAGGTGATAAAAACATATTCAACCCGGCAGACTAAAGATATTTCTTTATTAATGTACCTCCTTTTTTCGTTCGGGTTAATTCTGTGGACGATCTATGGCTTTAGGGTTTCCTCGGTGCCGGTCATTGCCGCCAATGCAATAACCCTGCTATTGGCTTTTTTTATTATTGGAATGAAGATCCGGCATGGTTGAGTCAAATCCCAAGGAAACCTGCGGCAATATCGCCGCGGTTTCCTCAGATAAATACTTTTTTGGAAGCCGAGACGATATTGTCTCAGGCTTCCAAAAATAGAGTTTTTGAATTCCGCTATGTTATAATTCAAATATCTTTTATTAGAGAGGATGATCAATATGGCAAAAAAACCGCTTAAGTATTATTTGATGATCCCCGGACCGACGCCAATCCCGACCAGAGTTCTCGCGGCGATGAACCACGAAATGATCGGTCACCGCGGCCCGCTTTTTTCCAAGGTGATGAAAGAGGTGATGGATGGTTTGCGCTGGGCGTACCAAACCAAGAATGAGATCTTTATTTATCCCAGTTCCGGGACCGGCGGCATGGAAGTTGCCGTCGTTAATACACTCTCTCCGGGGGATAAGGTCATTATCTGCAACATCGGAGCCTTCGGCGCTCGTTTCGTCAAGATTTGCAAAGCATATGGGATTGACGTCAATGACCTGAAGTTTGAACGGGGGAAGCCGGCCGACCCGGCTATCCTGGAGGCCGAACTAAAAAAGGGACCGGTCAAAGCGGTCCTTTTTCAGCAAAACGAAACTTCGACCGGAGTCGTCAACGACGTTGAGACGCTGGCGAAAACGGTCCGCAAGGTCCAGCCGGAAGCGTTGATCGTTGTTGACGCGGTTTCGGGACTATTAGCCGCGCCGCTCAAGACCGACGAATGGGACCTTGACGTCGTGGTTTCCGGTTCGCAAAAAGCCTTTATGGTCCCCCCTGGGATCGCCGCCGTTTCCATCTCCGCCCGGGCCTGGAAAGCATATGAAGTTTCCAAGTGCCCAAAACATTACTGGGATTTTGGATTAATGAAGGAAGAAGCCCCTAAAGGTCACACTTATACCACGCCGCCGGAGTCGCTGATCTTTGGGATGCGCGAATCTCTCAAGATGCTCCAGGAAGAGGGGATGGAAAATATTTTAGCCAGGCATAAGTTCAACCGAGACCTTTTGCGGACCGCCGCCAAAGCACTGGGGTTAAAACTTTTAGCCGAAGACTCTTGCGCCTCGCCGGCGGTGACCGCTATTTGTCCGCCGGACGGCATTGACGGAGAAGAGGTTCGTAAATTGATGCGCGAAGACTTTGGCGTTGAAGTCGCCCCGGGACAGGGAGAACTAAAGGGGAAAATATTCCGGATCGGCCATCTTGGCTACGTTGATTCTCTCGACCTGATCGGCGCCTTTGCCGCGCTGGAAGTTCTATTTAAACGACTGGGAGCTAAAATCAATTTTGGCGCCGGGGTTAAAGCGGCGATGGAATTGTTATAAAACTGGTGAATCACCGGCTGGTCGTCCAATACGACGGGGCTGGATTTGAAGGGTTTGCTTCGCAAGTTCATGGCCGGACCGTTCAAGATGAGCTGGAAAAAGCGCTGGCCGTTTTGTATAAGCGGCCGGTCAAGGTCCTGGGGACTTCCCGGACCGATTCAGGCGTCCACGCGATCGCGCAAGTCGTCAGCTATCAGGCAAAACCTATTATCCCTTTCAATAAGCTCCCCCTGGCGTTGAATTCACTTCTGCCGGAGAGCGTTAGGGTCTTCAAGGCGGAGAAAGCGCCGGATAAGTTTGTTCCTCGTTTTGCCGCTAAAAGCAAAACTTATGAGTATTTGATCTTTAACGGCCAGCCGATTCCTCCAGCGGTCAGGCGCTTTGCCTGGCAGGTCAAGCCAAAACTTGATCTGAAAGCGATGCGGCGCGGCGGAGCCCAGCTTTTGGGTCGGCATGATTTTTCCGCGTTCCGCAACGCCGGAGGGGAGAAGCGGAACGCCGTCCGCGATCTGCGCGGCGTCTGGGTCCGTCGCAAAAAGATCAGGCTTTGGGATGGCTTTGCCGTTGAAGTGATCAGTTTGAAATTTCAAGCCAACGGTTTTCTTTACCGGATGGTCCGCAATTTGGTCGGGACCCTGGTCGATATCGGGACCGGTAAACTTGAAACCAAAGTTCTCCCTGTATTGCTTAAAAAAAAGGACCGACGGCCGGCCGGCCGGACCGCTCCTCCCCAGGGTCTCTGTTTGATCAAGGTCGTAAATTAACACCTACTGGACGGTTTTTTTCTGTGTTATAATTTCCGCGCTCGTTATATATACTAATGTAATCATTTTTAAATATGGGGAAAAAGTGCCCAAAATAATATTGGCGATATTTATTATTGTAAGTTGTTTTTTGATCGCGCCGGTTGACGCGGCTGAAAGCGCGACCTATAAAATGCTTCCAAATATTGTCGATTCCGGAGGAAAAAAGACCGTTTCTGCTGGTTTTTCCCTGTCCGCTAAAGCAGGGATCAGCAACCAAGGTCGATCGTCGAGCCCAGCCTATATATTTTACCCCGGTTTCTTTTTCCCAATAACGGTTGAAGCGCCGCCGGAGGGGCCCGCTTTTGTTCGTACCGAAGACCGGACCCCGCCGACGATCGAGGTCCAGGTTTCCGGGGCCGAAAGCATGCTCTGGTCAAACGATTCTGTCCCGGCTGAGTCGACCTTCAAGATCTCCATCAGTGACAACGTTGAGATCAATCGGAACTCGATCGTCGTCAAAATAGACGGCGAGGTCAAAATAAACGCCAATAATTATTTAAGCCACCTTGATCCGGCCAAAGCGCAAGGAGAGAAGACCGCAATCTATTTAGATTGCGTGGCGACTCTGACGCCGGGGCTCCATACTCTTTACGTTGAAGCCTGGGATGCGGCTAAAAATCCGGGGACTAAACAATACACCGGCTTAGAGGTTGCCGCTCCTGGAGCGGAACCGGTGATCAAGTCCGGTACGCTGGTTGTATCGCCAACTACCTTTTCGCCGACGACAGGAGGAAAGACCACAATCGCTTTCAGCGTCAGTGGCGCGAGCGCCGATACTGAAGTGACTATTTTTGTTTACGGTCCGGGAGGGCGAGGGACGGAATGGGCGAGAAAGGTCCGCTCCGGTCCAGGATATAATCAGGTTGAGTTTAGCGGGGTCTCGGATATTTCCGGAGAGCCGCTGGCAAATGGGATCTATGTGGTTAAGGTGATCGCCAACGGGAAAGAGTTGGGTAAGCAGTATATGGTCGTTTATGGCGGGAGATAAGAAAATAAAATTTGTTAAGGAGTGGTATATGAAAAAAATAATATTTGTCGTTTTTCTAGGTTTATTGTTCATTTGGGGAGAGGCCTTTGCCGTCCCATCAAAAATGAACTTTCAGGGGAAACTGACCGATAGTGGCGGCAATCCGATCACCTCTGCCGTCGAAGTGGTTTTTACGATCTACGACGCCTCTTCCGGCGGAACGGTGTTATGGACGGAAACAATTGCCGGCCTTACTCCCGATCAGGGCTTGATCAACCAGGAACTTGGGCTTGCCACCCCTATTACTTCAGGGATATTTAGCGGTGATACCCGCTACCTGGCGATCAAGGTGGGGGCGGACGCGGAGATGACCCCGCGCATTCCTCTGGCGACCGTGCCGTTCGCTTTCAGAGCGGCGGTTGCCGATAGTATTATCGCTGGTCAAGTGGTAACGACGATTGCTTCAACCGGAGCAACTCCTTTGCGTGATGCGGTAACTCTGTCCGGCGGAACAGGGATCTCTCTTATACAATCCGGCCAGGATATTCAAATTACGGCGGTTTCGACCGCCGGCGGGACGGTGACCCAGGTTGATACCGGCTCTGGTTTGACCGGCGGGCCGATCAATACTACCGGGACGATTTCGATCGCGGCGGGTGGGATCAACGCGACTCACTTGGGGACCGGAGTGGTGACAGATGGTGCGATCGCCAATAACACGATCACTGAACTAAAGCTCCTGATCATGAATCACCCGGTAAATAGTTATCTGTTGACCTATACAGCGACCGGGCTGGCCTGGTCGCCGGCCGGCGGTACCGGAACGGTGACGCAGGTAGATACCGGCTCCGGATTGACCGGCGGGCCGATCAATACGACCGGGACGGTCTCGATCGCGGCGGGCGGGATCAACGCGACGCACTTGGGGACCGGGGCAGTGACGGCAGGGGCGATTGCCGGCAGCGCGGTGATAACCGCCGGTATTTCGGACGGTGCGGTTACGGCGGCTAAGATCGGGAGCGGGCAGGTTGTCACCAGCATCGCTTCAAGCGGGGCGGCCCAGTTAAAAGACGACGTGACCTTCTCTTCCGGAACGGGAATTTCCCTAAATCAAGTCGGCCAGAACATTCAGATCACTGCGGTCTCGACCGCCGGTGGAACGGTAACCCAAGTTAATACGCAAGCTCCTGTGCTTGGCGGACCGATCACGACAACTGGAACGATCTCCATGCCGGCGGCGAGCGGCGCAGCCGACGGGTATCTGACCAGCGGCGATTGGACTACATTTAATAATAAGCTCGATTCAGCCGATCTCTCCGGTTATGTTTTATTGGGCCCAACAACCCAGCAGTCAACGACCGCCGCTTACGCGATAAACGTTAAGAGCACCCATGCCAGCGGAATTGGGATCTCCGCGGAAGTAAATACCGCGACCGGCAGAGCCATTTCCGGGATCAACAGCTACTCAACCGGAGGGATGGGGGGATATTTCCGAAGCGGTCAGGTATCTGATGGGACCTTGGCGATTGGGGTCAGGGGAGAGATTCCGGGAGGAACGACTTATGGAGAGTTGGCCCACTATATTAACATTGTCGATAGTGGAACGACTAAGGCCGGGGTTTATGGATACACTTCAAATAGTGGGAGCGGGGTTTATGGTTTGGGGGACAGCGTTGGCGTGCTGGGGAGCGCGACAAGCGTGACCGGGACCGGAGTGCGGGGATTAGCCGATACCGGAGATGACGTAAGTTATGGAGGTTATTTTCGCTCCGGGTCAGACGTTGGCTATGGAGTTTACGCTTATGCTTCGGGCAATTCCGGCACTAATTATGGTTTGTATGCCAGAACGCAAAGCCCGGTTGATGGTTATGCAGTTTATGCTTCAGGAGGACGGAATTACTTTGAGGGGAAGACCGGGATTGGGACCGATAACCCGCAGGCAATTCTTCATGTTGAAGGGAATATGAGAGTTGACAGTACACAATACGGGATTTCCGTTGAAACCGACAGCCGGGATGGGGCGGCGATCATCGCGAGAAATAACTCGACATCAGGGGTAAGCGATTTTGGCTATGCGATAGTGGGTAAAACGAGCTTAAATAGCACATTTGGAGTTCTTGGCTATGAAGACGCGGGAAATCCATATTACGCGGGGGTTTATGGCCAGGCTGTCGATGCTGATAGCTTTGCTATATACGGAAAGTCGTCTGCTTCCGGTTCATACGCTGGGTATTTTCTTAATCAAACCAATAACGGTAGGGCAATTTACGCTAAAACTGAATCAGCTTCAGGAATGAGCATCGCTGTTCAAGCGACAGCTCAAAATTCGACTGATTACGCGGTTTTAGCTTCTGGGGGAAATGGGGGGACCGC
This sequence comes from candidate division WOR-1 bacterium RIFOXYB2_FULL_45_9, assembly GCA_001771575.1. Taxonomy (GTDB): domain Bacteria; phylum Margulisbacteria; class WOR-1; order O2-12-FULL-45-9; family XYB2-FULL-48-7; genus XYB2-FULL-45-9. The sequence goes on from MEUD01000001.1 coordinate 1,660,323, forward strand.
CTTATATGGTTCGACTACCAGTACCGGCTATGCTTTGAAAACTGATACCGGGTTGGTATATCTAGCCGGTAAAACTGGAGTTGGAACGGGGAACCCTTTCGCCCGGCTTCATGTTTGGGGATCGACTGAAGCCATAGCCTTATATACCGACGGCCGAGTGAAAATGGTCAATTTGGCTCCTGCCGGAGCGGGAACGACTCTGGTCATTACCAGTACGGGAGAGGTTGTTCCCCAATCTTCCAGCCGCCGGTACAAAAAAGAGATCGTTGATTATCAGGTTGACTCCGCGAAGTTTAATAGTTTGCGTCCAGTCCGTTTCAAATGGAACGACGTTTCCGCGACCCCAAATCAGCCCGATTTTGGTTTGATCGCCGAAGAAGTCGTAGAAGTTTACCCTGAACTAGTTGCCTTAAACAATAATGGATTACCTGAATCGGTCGCCTACGACAAAATCGGGGTGATCTTGATCAAAGCGGTCCAGGAAAAGAATAGAGAGATCGCTTTGCTGAAAAACGAAAACGAGGAAATCAAATTACGCTTAAAAATGCTGGAAGAGAAGGTTTTGGGTGTAAAATAAGATCGATTGAAGAATATTTTGGAGGCTAAAAATGATTAAGCGGCTCGTTTTGTTTTTTGTCTTAACGCTATTGATTGGCACAACTGTCTTTGCCGTCCCGACTAAAATGAACTTTCAGGGGAGATTGACCGACAGCGGCGGTAATCCGATCGTTACAGCGGTTGAGGTTAAGTTCTCGATCTTCGATGCCTCTTCCGGCGGGACAGAATTATGGACGGAAACAATTGCCGGCCTTACTCCCGATCAGGGCTTGATCAACCAGGAGCTTGGGCTTGCCACCCCTATTACTTCAGGGATATTTAGCGGTGATACCCGCTACCTGGCGATCAAGGTGGGGGCGGACGCGGAGATGACCCCGCGCATTCCTCTGGCGACCGTGCCGTTCGCTTTCAGAGCGGCGGTTGCCGATAGTATTATCGCTGGTCAAGTGGTAACGACGATTGCTTCAACCGGAGCAACTCCTTTGCGTGATGCGGTAACTCTGTCCGGCGGAACAGGGATCTCTCTTATACAATCCGGCCAGGATATTCAAATTACGGCGGTTTCGACCGCCGGCGGGACGGTGACCCAGGTTGATACCGGCTCTGGTTTGACCGGCGGGCCGATCAATACTACCGGGACGATTTCGATCGCGGCGGGTGGGATCAACGCGACTCACTTGGGGACCGGAGTGGTGACAGATGGTGCGATCGCCAATAACACAATTACTGAACCAAAGATCCAGGCCATGAACGACCCGGTCAATAGTTATCTGTTGACCTATACAGCGACCGGGCTGGCCTGGTCGCCGGCCGGCGGTACCGGAACGGTGACGCAGGTAGATACCGGCTCCGGATTGACCGGCGGGCCGATCAATACGACCGGGACGGTCTCGATCGCGGCGGGCGGGATCAACGCGACGCACTTGGGGACCGGGGCAGTGACGGCAGGGGCGATTGCCGGCAGCGCGGTGATAACCGCCGGTATTTCGGACGGTGCGGTTACGGCGGCTAAGATCGGGAGCGGGCAGGTTGTCACCAGCATCGCTTCAAGCGGGGCGGCCCAGTTAAAAGACGACGTGACCTTCTCTTCCGGAACGGGAATTTCCCTAAATCAAGTCGGCCAGAACATTCAGATCACTGCGGTTTCGACCGCCGGGGGGACGGTAACCCAAGTTAATACGCAAGCTCCTGTGCTTGGCGGACCGATCACGACAACTGGAACGATCTCCATGCCGGCGGCGAGCGGCGCAGCCGACGGGTATCTGACCAGCGGCGATTGGACTACATTTAATAATAAGCTCGATTCAGCCGATCTTTCCGGTTATGTTCAGCTTGGCCCGACTATCGGCCAGACCACGACAGCGGCTTATGCTATCCAGGTTAAAACCACCCATGCCAGCGGGGTTGGTATTTCTGGTGAAACAACTGCCAGCTCCGGATCCGGAGTGTATGGAGCAAATAGCTCTGCCACCGGCGGGACCGGCGGCTATTTTGAAGCGGATGGCGATACCGGCACCGGCGTTTACGGTTATGGTAAAAGTGCAGCCGCGGGAAAAAACTTTGGGGTATATGGACGGACCGACAGCGCCAATGGTTATGGGGTCTTTGGCTATGGCGCCAGTGAGGGTTACGGCGTATATGGTTATGTTAATGCCATGTCGATGACCAGTATCGCGTTATGCGGTGAAACTAGCGGACCGGATGGCTACGCTTTGGTGACCAGAAATGGGGCGGTTTCGTTCGAAACAGCTTCGCTTGATATTAATAATGTGCACTACACGTGGCCGAGCGCTAATCCTGGATCGTCAACTGTCTTGACCAATGATGGGTCCGGTTTTCTTTCCTGGGAGCCGAGTGGTGGGGCCGATCTCTCCGGTTATGTCCAACTGGGCCCGACAACCCAGCAGTCAACGACCGCCGCTTACGCGATACGAGTTAAGACGACGAACGTGAGCGGAGTGGGAATATCAGGGGAAGCGACGGTGAATGGTGGGGTCGGGATTTACGGCTTATCGTCATACAATGCTGGTGGAGCTGGTAATCTTGGTTATGGCGTTGTGGGGGTGGCAAATAGTTATGGTGGACATGGTGTCCATGGGATAGCTTATGCTGGAGATGGATCCGACAATGTCGGCGTTTACGGATTTGCTACCGGGAATCAAGGGGTGGGGGTATCCGGGAAGTCAGTTATTGGTCCCAGCGGGAGCCTTGGGACGAACAATTATGGAGTTAGCGGAGCGTATGACGCGACTAATTCCGGGTATATCGGCGGCAACGGGACCGGTGTATATGGGGAAGGGGCAACCTACGCTGTGTATGGGAATAGCAATGGGGGGACTGGCGTATACGGATATAGTCCAAATGGTACAGGGGTTTATGGGATTAGCAACAACGCGGCTGGCTATGCCTTGAGGGGATACCAGCAAAACGCGAGCGGTTATTCCGTCCACGCGACTGGAGGGCGAAATTACTTTCAGGGGAAGACCGGGATTGGGACCGATAATCCAGGTGAGAAACTAAGTGTGGCCGGAACGATCGAGATAACCAGTGGAAGTAGCGGCGGCCTTAAATTTCCAGATGGAACGATTCAGACGACGGCGGCGACTGGCGGGAGCACCCCGGACTTATCGGGCTATGTTCAATTCGGCCCGACAACCCAGCAGTCAACGACCGCCGCTTACGCGATAAACGTGAAAAGCACCCATGCCAGCGGCGTGGGGATCTCCGCGGAGGTCAATGCCGCGACCGGCAGAGCCATTTCCGGGATCAACAGCTACTCAACCGGAGGGATGGGTGGATATTTCCGGAGCGGCCAAATATCGGATGGGAGTTTAGCGGTTGGGGTTAGAGGCGAAATCCCCGGAGGGACTACTTATGGGGAATTAGTTCATTATATTAGTATTATGGACAGCGGCACGACTAAGACCGGGGTTTACGGGTATACTTCAGATAGTGGGAGCGGTGTTTATGGGAACGGGGATAGTGTTGGGGTAAGGGGGGATGCGCGCTCTGATTCCGGCAGAGGGGTTTACGGGGTCGCGACCTCAGCAACGGGGATGACTAAGGGTGGATATTTTATTGCCGCTTCCGATACGGGATATGCTGTTCATGCCGTCGCGCAACACGCGGCTGGAGTTAATTATGCTTTATTTGGAGAAACCAATAGCGCGGCCGGTTACGCGTTATACTCGCAGGGTGGGATGAATTGTTTATGGGGAAATACCGGGATTGGGACCGATAATCCGCAGGCGCTCCTTCATGTTGCGGGTGATTGTATTGTTGACGGAACTCTATCCAAAGGTGGAGGTTCTTTCGATATAGTCCACCCCGATCCAGCTAAAGCCAGCCAAGGGTATCGTCTCCGCCACTCCTTTGTTGAAAGTCCAACCCGAGGTGACAATCTTTACCGTTGGGTAGCGACGGTTGAGGGAGGAGGCGCGAAAATCGTTCTTCCCGATTACTTCAAATATTTGAACGAAAATGTCCAGGTCTGGGTCTCCCCCAAAAAACATTTTGGCCAGGCGTATGGAGAAGCCAATGAAGCTCTGACCGAGATCGGGATCAGGGCAAACGCCGATGGAGAATACAATGTTCTGGCGGTCGCGACCAGAAAGGATAAACTGGTCAAAGATTGGTTTGACTCTAAAGGCGTTGAGTACATAAAGACCGAGGTGGATCCTCTTCCATCGCCGGAGATTGAGTGAGAAAGCTTGCCTACATAACATTTGTTTTAGTTGGAGCGGCATTAATGCTTGCCGCCCAGAGCGCTAACTACAAGCTCCCCCAGAGCATTCTTGATTCTGGAGGAAAAAAGGTTGGTTCAGCCAATTATGTCGTGGAGCCGAAAGTCGCGATCGACAGCCAATCGGCTCTTGCCAGGGAGTCGACAATATTTTATCCCGGGTTTTTCTTTCCCGCCATCTTTTCTCTCCCCCCGGCGTTTGTCAGGACAGGGGAGTTTACCCTCCGGATTGCAGCTTTTAACCGGGAGAGCGGGATGGCCCTGAACACGACCGACAATATTAATTACCTGCCAAAGTTCAAGATAGTGGTCTCCGACCAGCTGGGGATCGACCTTTCGTCGATCACGGTCTCCTTTAATAACAAGATCGTTATCAATAGCAACAATCGATCCTCATTTATTGATCCCGCCTCGCCGGAGACGACCAGACTCTCAACCCTTTTGTATGACCCAACGGAACTGGCGGCGGGGAGCTACGCACTGCTCATTGAAGCCAGAGATACCCAGGACCGCCGTCTTTCAAAAAATTATGAGCTGACGGTCGATACCGGTCCGGCTAAAGTTGGTTCCCTGGCCGTTTCACCGGCGACCTTTTCGCCGACCTATCCGCCGGTCCCCGGGAAAGGGGTGGCGGTCGCCTTCAGCGTCTCCAAAGATACCGATGTTAATATTATTGTTTTAAACCCGGCCGGCCGCGGCCCGGACTGGAACTTTAAAATGCTCGCCCGGGCCGGTTACAACCAGGTCGAGTTTAGCGGGGTATCCGATATTTCCAGCCAGCCGCTGGCCAACGGCATTTACGTGATCAAGGTGATCGGCGAAGGGCGGGAACTGGGGAAGACCTATCTGGTAGTCTTTGACCGCCGGAAACAACAGTGATTTAACCGCGCAATTAATTGCGCGGTTAAAGTTATGTTATAATTATCCTAAGTTTCCAATAGAAATGAGGAGTTTTTATGAAAGTGTTAGCGTCCGATAAACTTGAAGAGATCGGTTTAAAGATGTTTCGCGATGCCGGGATCGAAGCAGAGATGAAGACCGGCCTCCCGGAAGAAGAATTGATCAAGATCATTCCGGAATACGATGCCCTGGTGGTACGTTCCGAGACCAAAGTCACGCCAAAGATCATTGAAGCCGGTAAAAAGCTCAAGATCATCGGCCGGGCCGGAGTCGGGGTTGATAACATTGATCTGCCGACCGCGACCAAAAACGGGGTGATCGTGGTCAATTCTCCTGAAGGGAACACCGTTGCCGCCGCCGAACATACTTTCGCGATGCTCCTTTCCATGGCTAGGATGATCCCGCAGGCCCATGGCAAGCTCAAAACTTGCGTCTGGGATAAAAAATCATTCAAAGGGGTAGAGGTACTGAACAAGACGCTTGGGGTGGTCGGTTTGGGGAAGATCGGCCGTCGGGTCGCTTCTTACGCTCTCGGCATGGGGATGAAGGTGATCGCCTCCGATCCTTTCGTGACCGAAGCGTACGCCAAAAACCTGGGGGTCGAACTAAAAAGTTTTGACGACGTCATTAAAGAAGCCGACTTCATTACTTTTCACATTCCCAAGAACAAAGAGACCGCCGGGATGGTTAACGCCGCCATGATCGCCAAAATGAAAAAAGGGGTCCGGCTGGTCAACGTCGCCCGCGGTGGGATAATTAACGAAAAAGATCTTTATGACGCTCTCAAGAGCGGGCGGGTCGCCGCCGCCGCCCTGGACGTCTTTGAGAAGGAGCCGTGCGAATCGAGCCCGCTATTTGAATTGGACAATGTTGTTGTGACCCCTCACCTGGGAGCTTCTACCGTTGAAGCGCAGGTCAACGTTTCAGTCGACGTGGTGGAGCAGATCATCGAGGTCTTAAAGGGGGGAGCGGCCCGGTCGGCGGTCAATATTCCCTCAATGAAGCCGGAGCTGATCGCTCCGGTCAAACCATTCATGGGGCTGGCGGAGAAGCTGGGGAACCTGGCGGCACAGCTGGCCGATGGACCGATCGCTAAAGTTTACGTCCAATATTCCGGTGAGGTGGCGGAGAACGAGGTCTCGCCGCTTACGACGGTCGTCCTCAAAGGGCTTCTTTCCCCGGTCATGGAGATGGTGGTTAATTTTGTCAACGCTCCGCTGGTCGCCAAGGAGCGCGGCATTGAGGTTGTTGAGAGCAAAAGCAAAGAGGCCAAGGATTTTGCCAGCCTGATCCGGGTCAGAGTGACGACTCCGCGGGGCGAACGCTCCGTCAGCGGAACGATCTTTGCCGGGGCCGGCGACCGGCTGGTGGAGATCGACGGTTTCCGGGTCGACGCGGTCCCGGAAGGATATCTCTTGATCCTTTCAAATATCGATAAGCCGGGGATGATCGGCAAGGTTGGGACCTTCCTGGGAGGGCAATCGATCAACATCGCGGCAATGGACGTTGGCCGGGTCAAAGTCGGGGAAAAAGCGGTCATGGTCTTGAACGTTGACGGTCCGGTCGGCGACAAAGTTTTGGCCGACATGACCAAAATCGACGGCATCTTTGGCGCGACGCAGGTTAAGATCTAATCCAGTCCAAGCGATTCCATTCGGGAGTTTAGGGTGGAGCGGGGGATCCCAAGCCGCCTGGCCGCTTTTGAATGATTACTTTTACTGGCGCGCAAGGCTTCCAGGATCAACTCTTTTTCGTATTCCGCCAGGGTCGAATTGAGATTGGCGTCGCTTGATGCGCTCCGTTTCTTCTCTTTGGCAATTGGCAGGTCCAGCCCCTCGAGCGTTTCCCCTGACGAGAGGACGACAGCCCGTTCAATGATGTTTTGCAGTTCCCTGACGTTCCCCGGCCAATCGTAACCGACAAGGTCGTCAAGCGTGGCATCGGCTATCGAGGTAATATTTTTATTTAGCTCTTTATTGAACTTCTTGACGAAATATTCGGCCAAAAGCCTGGTGTCATCTTTTCGTTCCCTAAGGGGGGGGAGCTCGATCGGGATGACATTGAGTCGGTAAAACAGGTCGGCGCGGAACTTCCCTTCGTCGATGCTTTTTTGGAAATCGATGTTGGTCGCGGAGATTATCCTGACGTCTACCTTGACCCCTTTTTCACCGCCAAGCCGTTCAATGATCTTATGCTCCAGGACCCTAAGGAGCTTGGACTGCATGGCGGCCGACATACAGCCGATCTCGTCCAGGAAGAGGGTCCCTTCGTCAGCCAGTTCAAACTTGCCGAGCTTGCGGTCATGCGCTCCGGTAAATGATCCCCTCTCGTGGCCGAAAAGTTCGGATTCCAGAAGGTTTTCCGGAATGGCGGCGCAGTTGACCGCGACAAAAGGTTTGTCGGAACGCCGGCTTTTTTGGTGGATCGCCCGGGCGACCAGCTCTTTGCCGGTCCCGGATTCGCCGTGGATCAAAATGGTGCTTTCGGTCGGAGCGACTTTTTCGATGGTGGAGAAGACCCGTCTCATTACCTGGCTTTGGCCGATCAGGTTGCAGTAGGAAGTTGTTTCCTTGAGCATCTCTTTTAAATAATAATTTTCTTTGATCAGGGCGTGCTTTTCCAGCGCTTTTTCTATGGTGATCAAAAGCTCGCTGACCTCAAACGGTTTGGAGATATAGTCTATCGCCCCAAGCTTCATCGCTTCCACCGCGTCGGCAATATCTTTGGAAGCGGAGACGACGATTATGTCAATTTCCGGGTAGAGCGGGCGGATCTTTTTCAGCAGTTCAAGCCCATCGGTTTCCGGCATCCGCAAATCAAGGAGGAGGAGGTCGGGCTCGTTATTCTCGATCGCCGTTAGCGCTTCAGAGGCGTTTTCCGCCAGAGAGAGCTGGTACTTTTTTTTCAAGATCGATTCGTAGGTCGTGAGCATATCTTTTTCATCATCTATCGCCAAAATTGCATATGTTTTCATTGAGGGCTCCTTTATTCTCGGTTAAGGGGTATATATAATGATATAGTAGTGACGAGATTTCGTCAATCTGGCGATTGATCAGCGTTTTTAGATTAATTTTACCGCGCAATTCCCTCCTGCGGCGGGCAAGAATTGCGCGGTTAAAATGCTCCAATGCAAAGAGGGATAACTCAAAAAGGTTGGGTATGCTAAAATAATGAC